>JAFBIW010000002.1 GCA_021531865.1 Butyricicoccus pullicaecorum
GTAATAGAAAGTTGCACGGGGCAATTGAGCGATTGAAAGAAGGATATCCAGAGAATGTCTTTGCCTCAGCTTTTGAACTACCTGTGTTTTCCACACTGGCGCCGCTCGTCTTCCAAAACCAAGGCTTACAAGTTTTTTAGGTAATCGTTCTCCGCGCGAAGTCGCTGTACTTCGGCCAGCAGATCTGCTTCCACCGCTTTGGGCAGTTTCTTTGGCCGGCCAGTGCTGCCGCGGCCTCGGCGTTCTATGGCAAAGCCTTCTGGTCCTTCTGTCAGGTAGATTCGTTCCCAGTCTTGTACTCGTTTGTGGCGAATTTCAAATCTCTCTGCCGTTTCACTATAGCTAAGTTTTTCTTTCAGCATAGTTTCTACCACCAGCTTTTTGAATTCTGGTGCGTATTTCTTGTTTGGTATTCCTTTTGGCATAACAAAACACCCCACTTGTTAGTTAGTATTATATCATACCGTCTAACAAATGGGGTGCAGTTCAACCGGGACGGACGTTTTGTATCCTCATTTTTCACACATCGGGTAGAGCACAGCCGCGCCCGTGCCCTGATGAAACCGCAGGGTATCACAGCCGTCCGCCGGGTAGAACCGGGTGGACAGGACGGTCTCGCCGCCGTTGACAAAGACCTCGACCGAAGACCGGTCGGCCAGCACGCGCAGGGCATCGACCGTTTCAACCGCCGCGCGGCGCACGGTGCGTCCCGCACCGCCTTCTTCGAGCATCATCGTCAGCACGCCGTCCGCCCACGAAAGCTTCAGGCTGTCCCGGATGGTCAGGGAGAACGCGCCCGGTGCCTGCCAGCACAGGTCGAACGTCTGCGCCCGCTTTTCCAGCCCGGGCGCAGCGGTGAAGGTCTCCCCTGCCCCGCGCAGTGTTTCCAGCTCGGGCACGGGATACCGCAGCAGCTTCCCGTCCCGCGCGGTCAGGATGCAGGGCACGGTCATACAGTGCTGCCAGCCGTGCGCGGCGGTCGGATTGCCGTAATCCGCGTCCGGCATCCCCATCCAGCCGAGCTGGATGCGGCGCGCGCCGTCCTCGAAGGACTGGGGTGCGTAAAAGTCGAAGCCGTGGTCAAATTCCTGAAACTCGCCCAGCGTGCAATCGCCCCGGAAATCGCCGTACAGCGGGAAATAGCCGCAGGCGTAGACATTCTGATACTTCAGCCCGTCCTGCGCAAGTCCCTGCGGCGAGACAGCCAGAAACCACTGTCCGTCCAGCTCGAACAGGTCGGGACACTCCCACATGTAGCCGAAGGGCATGGGCGTCGTGATGACATTGATCACCCGCCAGTGCAGCTTGTCGTCCGACGCGAAGATGAGCACCTCGCCCACGTCGTCCTTCGTCCGCGCACCCTGCACCATATAATAGACGCCGTCCTGCTTCCAAACCTTGGGATCGCGCACGTGGCAGGTCAGGTTTTCGGGGTAGTCCCGGTTTTCCATCAGGCACTGCTTGCTTTCAACAGTCACGCCGTCGCGCGAGACCGCGAGACAGGTGTTGTGTCCCCGCCCGGTGACCACGTAGTCGTAATCGCCCGGATGCTTGACGTTGCCGGTATAGTACAGGTACATCGTCCCGTCCTCGATGTAGGCCGAGCCGGAGTACACGCCGTGCAGGTCGAAAGTCTGGTCAGGATAGAGCATGACGGGGAGCTGCTCCCAGTGGATGAGGTCTCGGCTGCGGTAATGTCCCCAGTGCTTGACGCCGCCGTTCGGGTCAAAGGGGCCGTACTGATAAAAGACGTGGTAATCCTCGCCGAAGCGGCACAGGCCGTTCGGGTCGTTCATCCAGCCGACGGGCGGCATGAGGTGAAACCGCTGCCGGGCCAGGTCGGCGGCGACGGCCGGGCCGTCAGCCTGCTCGACCCGCGAAACCAAACGTTTCAGGTCACGATGCAGTGCGTTCATACGGAAATGAGCTCCTTTCTCAGCGTGTGAGAGTCATCAGGCAATCCATCGCCCGAACCGTGCCGGAAACCGGGTCGATCGCCTGAAAATCATCTGCGTTTGTCACAATGACCGGGGTAATGACCGGAAAACCGGCGGCGCGGATGGCCGGGATATCAAAGGTCAGGAGGGTGTCGCCCGCCTTGACGGCCTGTCCCTCGGTGACATGGGATGTAAAATGCTTGCCCTCGAGCTTGACGGTATCCACGCCCACGTGGATGAGCAGCTCGGCGCCGTTCGCGCAGGACAGGCCGACCGCGTGACCCATCAGGGTTTCGACCACGCCGTCGCAAGGTGCGACGACCTTGCCCTCGTCCGGCTCGATGGCGACGCCGCGTCCCAGCACCTCAGAGGCAAAGGTCTCGTCGCCGGTGTCCTTCAGGGACTTGACCATGCCGGTCTGCGGTGCGGGCAGGACGATCGTGCCGGTCTGCGCGGCAAGAGCTGCTTCCGCATCCGCCTTGGGCGCTTCCTCGGGTGCTTTCCGCGCGTCAGTCTTCTTGTCCGCCGGCAGGCCGAACAGCCAGGTCAGGACGAAGGCCGCGCCGGCCGCGATCAGCATGGTGATGATGTACTGCACCGGGCGATGCAGGTGGAGCAGGATGCCGAAGATACCGGTTACGCCCGTACCGGTCGCGCCCAGACCGACGATCGAAGCGTACAGCGCGCCGCACGCGCCGCCGATCGAACCGCACAGGAAAGGACGGAAAAAGCGGAGGTTGACACCGAAAATCGCGGGTTCGGTGATGCCCATGCAGGCCGAGAGCGCGGCCGGGAAGGCGACCGACTTGAGCTTGCGGTCACGGGTCTTGAGGGCGACGGCCAGCGCCGCGCCGCCCTGCGCGACGTTGCAGGCCGAGGCGAGCGGCAGCCAATAGGTCAGGCCGTACTGGGCGAGCTGACCCAGATCAATGATGGTGTACATATGGTGGATGCCCGAAACAACGGTCGTGGCATACAGACCGCCCATGACGAAGGAGCCGATGCCGAACGGCAGGGTGATGAGCTGCTGCACGCCGCCGATGACGGCGTTTTCGACCGTCGTGAAGACCGGGCCGATAACGGCCATGGTCAGATAACCGGTGACGAAGACCGAAACGAGCGGGGTGACGAACAGGTCGATCATGGCAGGCACGATCTTGTGCAGCCGCTTTTCGATCTGGCACATCAGCCAAACGGCAATGATGACCGGGATGACGTGGCCCTGATAGCCGACGAGCGGAACCTCATACAGCCCGCCGAAAACCGGCTGCATGACCTCGACGCCCTGCGAGACCGTCCACGCGTTCTGCAGGTCGGGATGAATCATGATCATGCCGATGACCGCGCCCAAAAACGGATTGCCGCCGAACACCTTGGCCGCCGAGAAGGCGATCAGGATGGGCAGGAAAACATACGCGGTGTTGGAGAACAGCTTGGCGAAGACATAGAGCGAACCGTTCGTGTCGAGGTTCACAAAGCCGTTCGAGACCATGAAGTTGAGCGCTTCCATCAGGCCCATGAGGAAGCCCGATGCAACGATCGCCGGGATGATGGGTACGAAGATGTCACCCAGCGTTTTGATGGCGCGCTGCAGCGGGTTCTGCCGGGCAGCCGCCGCAGCCTTGGCCTCCTCCTTGGATGCCGCTCCCAGACCGCCCGCCGCCAGGAAGGCGTCATACACCTTGTTAACGGTGCCGGTGCCGTAGATGATCTGGAGCTGTCCCTGCGCCTCAAAGACGCCCTTGACGCCCTCGGCGTTTTCGAGCTTCGTCTTGTCGACCTTGCCATTGTCCGCGATGACCAGCCGCAGGCGGGTCGCGCAGTGAGCGGCGGAAACGACGTTCTCGCCGCCGCCGATGCAGGCAAGCGCCTCGCGCGCGGCCTTCTGATAATCCATTGAAAATTCCCCTTTCGTTTTTTGGATGCCCCTTGTTTTTTGTCTTTCTCTTATGTGAAATCGATTTCACTTTCTGTATTTATTATAGCACGTCCAGACAACTTGTAAATACGGCATCTCACCCAAAGTTTCCACCGCGTTTTTGAGCACTTTGCCCGACTCTGTGAAGAAACTATTCCATATGGCCGGCTTTTCGATATAAAAAAGTCCGCACGGCAAAATGTGCCGTGCGGACTCCCTCGTCTCCGCTCTTGTTTTCTGGCTTTTTATCCAATTTTTCCAGTGGATTCTTGACAAATGATCTCATATCCCAGCCGAATCTCCTGCCGCATCCCGGCCTGACCGTTCAGGATGCCCAGTAGAATCCGGACGGCTTCCTCCCCACTCTTCTCATAATAATAGTGAGCGGTGGTCAGGGTCGGGCGCACCAGCTCGGACAGGCGCGAGTGACCGACGCCGACGACGCCGACCGTCTCCGGCACCCTTTTTCCCGCCGCCTGCAGCGTGCGAATCGCGCCGATCGCAATGGAATCGGTTGCACAAAACAGCCCATCAAATTTCATGTTCCGCTTGAGCAGGCGCGCGCAGGCCTCCTGCCCGCCCTCGAACGAGAACGGGGTCTGCTCGGTCAGCGCGTCGTCCCACGGCAGACCGGCCGCGGCCAGCGCGTTCTGCACGCCTTTTTTGCGCAGCATGCCGGCCGCATGGTCGCGCGTGGTCACGCCGATATAGGCGATGCGCCGCCGGCCGGTCTCGATCAGATGGGCGGTCAGCGCGCGGGCGGCGGCTTCGTCGTCGTGGAAGACACAGGAGCAGTCGACCGAATGCTGCCCGATCACAACGATGGGCACCTGTGACTCCCGGATGGCCTTGCGGTGCGCGGGCGACAGGACGGTCGCAATGAGCAGCACGCCGTCCACATGACCCTTACGGAAAACCTCGAGATATTCCAGCTCGCGTGCGGCGTTGTTTTCGGTGTTCGCCAGCAGGAGCTGGAATTCCGTACCGTCGAGGGCGCGCGAAATGCCGCGCATGATCCGGCTGACCGACTCCGAATCAATGCGGGGCAGAATGACCCCGATCAGGCGGCTGCGCCCGGTGCGCAGCATCTGCGCCTGCCGCGAAGGCACATATCCGGTCTCCTCAATGACCCTGCGGATGGCCTCCCGTTTTTCTTCGCTGATATAGCCGTCGTTCAGGTAACGCGATACCGCCGTTTTGGACACGCCCGCCCGCGCGGCGATCTCCGCGATGGTCATACCGATCTCCTCCTTGTCCCATGTCAAAATGTTTGAATCAGTATTATTTTATCATGCCCGTGTCCCGCCGTCAAACCGTCCGTGACCGGACACAGCCGGTCTGTTTTGTCCGTGTGAGAAGGAAAGCGTCCGGGAGTGATTGCATTTCCCGCGCTGACCTGATAAAATGAACGTGTATTGTTGTTTTTCGGAAAAGGAGGATCCTGTTTGACTATCACCCTGCTTCTGGGGGCGTGCGTGATCCTGGCGTGCATCCTTTCCGGCAAGGTCTCACAGCGCTTCGGCGTCCCCACCCTGCTCGCTTTCATCGTACTGGGCATGGTTTTCGGCTCGGACGGCCTGTTCAAGATCCCGTTCGACAACTATGCCTTCGCTGAGAATGTCTCCTCCGCCGCACTTGTGCTCATCATGTTCTACGGCGGCTTCGGCACCAACTGGCGCGCGGCCCGGCCGGTCGCCGTCAAGGCGCTGCTGCTGTCCTCGCTCGGCGTCGTACTGACCGCCGGTCTGACCGGTCTGTTCTGCCATGTCGTGCTCGGCCTGCCCCTGCTTGAGGGTCTGCTGATCGGCTCGGTGCTCGGCTCGACCGACGCGGCCTCGGTCTTCTCGATCCTGCGTTCCAAGCAGCTCAACCTGAAATACGGCACCGCCTCCCTGCTCGAGGTCGAGAGCGGCTCGAACGATCCCTTCGCCTATATGATGACCGTCGTGCTGCTCGCCGCCCTGCGTGGAGAGCGCGCCACCCCGGCTGGGGTAGCCGTCATGCTGGTGACGCAGATCACGGTCGGCGTGCTGACCGGTATCGTGACCGGCGTGCTCTCGGGCGTGATCCTGCGCCGCTCCCGGCTTTCGAGCGACAGCGTCGGCTCGATCTTCGTCTTTGCGATCGCTTTTCTGTCCTACGCGGCGGCCGGTGTGCTGGGCGGCAACGGATACCTCAGCGCCTATCTGGCCGGCATCCTGCTGGGCAACACCCGCATCCCGCACAAAAACAATCTGGTACACTTCTTCGACGGCGTGACCAGCCTGACGCAGATGCTGCTGTTTTTCCTGCTCGGCCTGCTGTCCCTGCCCTCCCGCCTGCCCGCCGTCCTGCCGATGGCCTGCGCGGTCGCCCTGTTCCTGACGCTGGTTGCCCGCCCGATTGCCTGCGCCCTGCTGCTCACCCCGCTGCGCTGCTCGCTCAACCAGCAGCTATTGATCTCATGGGCCGGTCTGCGCGGCGCGGCCTCGATCGTCTTCGCGGTCACCGTGACGGTCTCGGGGCTTCATCTGACCGGCGACCTGTTCCACATCGTCTTCGCGGTCGTCCTGCTCTCGATCGCGCTGCAGGGCTCCCTGCTCCCGCTGGCCGCCCGGAAAACAGACATGATCGACGACAGCGCAAACGTCATGAAGACCTTCAACGATTATGTCGAGGAGACCGCCGTGCGGTTCATCCAGATTCGGATTCAGGAGGGACACCCTTGGGCGGGTCAGCCGGTGCGCGCGCTCAGCCTGCCGCCCCGTATCCTGCTCGTCATGGTGCTGCGCGGCGCGGAAACCCTGACGCCGGGCGGCGACACCGTTCTGTGCGCGGGCGATGTAGCTGTGCTGTGCGGTCAGGGCTTCGAGGACGAACGGCACATCGGCCTGTATGAGGTCTCCGTCAGCGTGGATCATCCGTGGGCGGATCACCGCTTGTACGACCTCAGTCTGCCGCAGGGCGAGCTGGTCGTACTGATCCGGCGCGGAGAGGACACCGTTATTCCGAGCGGTCAGACCCACGTGCGCGCGGGCGATGTTCTGGTGCTCAACCGGGACGAAAGCCGCGCATAACCTTTAATTTGTTTAAATTTTTCCATATTTCTGGAGGTTTTACTTATGAATACACCCATTCGACTTCCCAAGCTGCTGATGCCGCGCCCGGGTACCGACCTGTCCAAGTGGGCGGTCGTCGCCTGCGACCAGTACACCTCACAGCCCGATTACTGGGCGGCGGCGGACGCCTTTGTCGGCGGCGCGCCCTCGACCCTGCGGCTGACCCTGCCCGAGATCTATCTGGAGCAGGACGGCGTTTCCGACCGCGTCGCGGCGATCCAGCAGACCATGTGTCAGTATCTGGCCGACGGCACGCTGGTCGAGCGTGAGCCCGGCCTGATGCTGGTCGAGCGCACCACCCAGTCGGGCGTGCGCCGGGGCGTCATGCTGGCCTTCGACCTCGAAGCCTATGATTACAAGCCCGGCTCCCAGTCCCTCATCCGCCCGACCGAGAAGACCGTGCCCGAGCGCATCCCGCCCCGCCTGGCCGTCCGCCGTGGCGCACCGGTCGAGCTGCCCCACATCATGCTGCTGATCGACGATCCCGACCGCGCGATTATTGAGCCGCTGTTTGCGCAGAAGGCGCAGTTTGAGCAGGCCTATGACACCGACCTGATGCTGAACGGCGGCCATCTGTCCGGCTGGTTCGTACCCGAGGGTGCGGAGACCGACGCGCTGCTCACGCGTATGGCCCGCCTGTCCGATCCCGAGGTCTTCCGCGCCAAGTACAATCTGACCGGAGAACACGCCGTCCTGCCCTTCGCTTCGGGTGATGGCAACCACTCGATGGCGACCGCCAAGGCGGCGTGGGACGAGATCAAGGCCGGTCTGACCGAGGCCGAGCGTGAGACCCATCCGGCGCGCTTCGTGCTGGCCGAGGTGGTCAACGTGCACGACGAAAGCCTGCTGATCGAGGGCATCCATCGCGTGCTGTTCGGCGCGACGGCGGACGAGGTCATCGCGGCGGCGAACGCCTTCTTCTCGGCGCGCGGCGGCAAGGCTTACGGCGGCACAGCGGCATCGGACGACGCGCAGGTCTTCCCGATCTGCTGCGGCGGCGTAGAAGGCGTGCTGTGCGTCGAGCATTCGCCTTGGGCGCTGCCGGTCGCGACGCTCCAGAACTTTCTCGACGACTTCACCGCGAACCATCCGGATGCAAAGATCGACTACATCCACGGCCCCGACGTCGTCCGCCAGCTTGCGCAGGACGCGCACAACGTCGGCTTCCTCCTGCCCGACCCGGCCAAGGAGGATCTGTTCCGCGGCGTCATTCTGGACGGCGTCCTGCCCCGCAAGACCTTCTCGATGGGCGAGGCGCAGGAGAAGCGCTACTACATGGAAGCCCGCCGGATCATCCCGGAATAAGGACGAAAATTAAATAAAAAAAAGCGGATACCGTGTGGTATCCGCTTTTCTTATAGCTTATAGCAGCCGCCGCCGATGAACTCACGCAGGAGCGAAGTCTGGGGCACGCTGTCCGCCGGAACGGGCAGGAAATAATTGAGGAATTTGAGCAGGCGCTTGGCCTCGAGATAAGCCTCGCTGTCCCGGGGCACGCCCAAGAGCAGCGGCTCGACATAGGGCTTGAGCAAAGCGGTCTCATAAAGCAGCGCCGAATTAAAAATCACGTCCGCGCTGTCCTGATAGGGGAAAATGTTGCGCTCCTCCCCCTGCCGGACGGACGGCCACATCCGGATGGTCGCTTCCGCGCTGTAGCCCCGGGTGCGGGCGTCCCGCTCGATCCGCCGCAGCAGCCGGGCGTCGGTCGTCGGGATGCGGTTGTGCCGGTCGACATTCAGCGTGGTCAGGCAACTGATATAAATTCGATACTTGCTCTCCTCCGGCAAAGCATAGGAGAACTTGTCGTTCAGACAGTGGATGCCCTCGATGACCAGTACATCGTTCGCGCCCAGCGTCAGCTCGTCGCCGTTATACTCCCGCACGCCCTTTTTGAAGTTGAACTGGGGCAGCGCAATCGTCTCGCCTGCCAGAAGCCGGTTCATGTCTCCGTTGAACAGCTCAACGTCCATTGCGCCCAAGCTCTCGAAGTCGTACTGACCGTTCTCGTCCCGGGGTGTGTCGACCCGGTTTTTGAAATAGTTGTCGGTCGAAATCGCGTGCGGAAGCAGCCCGCATGCCAGAAGCTGTGTGCACAGGCGATGAGAAAAGGTGGTCTTGCCCGAGGAGGACGGCCCGGCGATCATAACGAAGCGCACGCCCGGACGGGCGGCAATCTCGGCGGCAATATCACCGATTCGTTTTTCCATCAGCGCCTCATTTGACAGGATCATCTGCACGGCGTTCCCCTGCGAGATCACCTTGTTCATTTGGCCGACGTCAGACACGCGGAGCGCCTCCGACCGCAGTACAGCGTTGTGCATCTCGCGGAAGACCTTCATGGAAGGCTCGAAGGGTGCAAGCTGCTCGGGGTCGTGCTGGCTGGGCAGACGCAGGATGAAGCCGTCCTCGAACGGCGCGAGTGCGAAGCACTTCAGATAGCCGGTGTCGGGCAGCATATAGCCGTAAAAATAGTCGGTCAGGTCGTCGAGCGCATACACCTTGACCTGAGAACGAATGTTAAAGCGCAGAAGCTGCGCCTTGTCCGCCATACCGGTCTGCTCAAACAGGGCAATCGCGTCATCCGTTTCGAGCACCCGCTTGCGGATCGGGACGGCCTGCGCAGCGAGCTCCCGCATCCGGGCCTCAACCCGGCCGAGCAAATCCCCATTGATAGCAGGTACGCCTTCCGCCCGGATAAAGAGCGCGTGGCTGATCGAATACTCGACCGTCAGGCGTGCGTCCGCCCCGGCCACGTCGCGGAAGGCCTTGAGCAGGAGCAGCACCACGCTGCGCTCGTAGGTCTGGATGCCCGGCTTGTCCGCCGCCGTCAGAAAGCGCAGGGTGCAGTCCCGGTCAAGCGTATGATTCAGTTCGCAGAGCTTACCATTCCGCTCGGCCAGCAGAATGTCGTGCGCGTATTGCTTCTGAAAATCCGCGGCGATCTCCCGGAAGGACGTGCCGGCCGGATACGCGCAGACCGCGCCGTCCACCGTCACCCGCAGCAGATTGGTCTGATCCATAAACATTCCTCCTTCGATCCGTCTGATCGGGCGGATCCTATTCTTTTATTATACGCAGTCTGCGCGTTTGATTACGCCTCGTCCGGCTCGCAGTGGAAGACCGGCGGGTAGTAAAGCTGCTCGTCCTTGACGAAGGACATCATATACGGCTCGTCCTCCGCGACCTGCGATGCGAACAGGCGCAGGGTGTATTCCAGATCGACGCGGTCGGTGACCGGGACGGACAGGCGGATATCCCACTGGCTGTCCGGCAGGTTCATTGGCTGGGTGAAGTACGCGCCCGTGCGCGCCGGCCAGCGCGCATCGTCGCCGCCGTGCAGGTGGTAGCGGAAGGTCATGGGGTGGTAATCGGGAATGGCCTCGGCCGCGGTGCTGACGAAGACCGCCGCAGCGGCGTGGTCTCCGTGCGCTTCAAATTCGTTCGGGATGTAGATCGTCCCCGGCCGCAGCTCGGTCAGCAGGGCGGTCAGGTCGTCCAGCACAGACTGCCGGGTATAGGGCGCGTGCGCCCCCGTCCGCGTCAGCGCATATTCCTGCCCGTCCGCCGGGTGCCAGGTCTCCGCCGCGTTGGCGGACGGAAGAACTACGCCCGTCTCGTCGTGCCAGAGCCGCCACAGAAAGCTGATCTCAGGCGCCATGCCGGTGTCGGCATAGCCCAGCGCGATCATGTGATCCTCAGGCACACCCAGATGCGCCAGCGCCGCCCGGCTCTCCGCCCAGCGGATGCGGGCCATGTCCCGCCCCTCGTAGTCGCCGTTTGTCAGATACACAATGTACGCCGCCTCGGGATAATCCTTGATGATCTGGTAGCAGCCCAGAATCTCGTCGTCCGGATGGGGCGCAAAAATAATCGTTTTTTCGTCCATATTCTCACCTCTCACGACAATTATACCCGTCAGAGCCGGTTTCCGCAAGCGTTTCCGATACGGGAGAAAAGAAAAAGACCGCCGAGAAAAACTCAGCGGTCTTTTCAGTGGCAGCCGGACAAGGATTCGAACCCAGACAAACAGAGTCAGAGTCTGTCGTGCTACCATTACACAATCCGGCTATCAGCATCGTCATCAGGCGACGCAAATTATTATATCCAAATCCACCCGAAAAGTCAAGACCTGTCCGGATATTTTTTGAAAAAATTTTTTCGGCCGCGGGACGGACGGACAGCCGGGCGGCGGCTTTCGTAAATTTCACAAATCCCCTTCCGTCCGCCGGGTGTGAAACTGTCAAAATGTAAAAATCTGCAATTTTCCTGTATTTTTCGGTTGACGGGACTGCGCAGGACGGCATAAAATAAAGACGGACAATGGCGTCCGCAGCAGAGGGAGCTTGAAGGAAAGAGCCCGCTCTTGTTTGCGGACGCCTTTTTTAGGTTGATTCGAGAATTTTTTGACCGGCCGCGCACCGGAAAACGGAGGTTATGTTCATGACGTTCACCATGCAGGAAGCAATGGACTTCGTCGAGGAAAACGACGTCAAGTTCATCCGGCTTGCCTTCTGTGACATCTTCGGCGTACAAAAGAATATCAGCATCATGCCGGGCGAGCTGTCCCGGGCCTTTTCCGAGGGCATCAGTTTTGACGCATCGGCTTTCCCGGGCTTTGTGCATTCGCACGAATCCGACCTGATGCTCTTCCCTGACTGGCGCACGCTGGCAATTCTGCCCTGGCGTCCGGCGCAGGGCAAGGTCATCCGGTTCTACTGCGACATCCGCCACCCGGACGGCCGCCCCTTCGAGGGCGATGCGCGCTACCTGCTGCGGCAGGCGGTGCGCCGGGCGCGGGACATGGAGCTTTCCTGCAACTTCGGCACCGAATGTGAGTTTTACCTGTTCGAGCGCGATGCCAACGGCGAGCCGACCCGCATCCCGCAGGATCACGCGGGCTACTGCGACATCGCCCCGCTCGACCGCGCCGAAAACGTACGGCGGCAGATCTGCCTGACGCTCGAGGAAATGGGCATCCAGCCCGAGCGTTCCCACCATGAGCATGGCCCGGGACAAAACGAGATCGACTTCAAATACGCGGGCGCGCTGGCGGCGGCCGACAACCTGACCACCTTCAAGGCGGTCGTCAAGACGATGGCCTTCAGCAACGGCCTGTTCGCCTCCTTCCTGCCCAAGCCGATCGAGAATAAACCGGGCAACGGCCTGCATATCAATATCTCGCTGTATCAGGGCGGGCGCAACATCTTCGAGACCGGCCGCTGTGCCCACTCCGAGACCGCCGAAGCCTTCATCGCGGGCATCCTGTCCCGCGTGCGCGAGATCACGGCCTTCCTCAATCCTCTGACCAATTCCTATCACCGCTTCGGCCATTTTGAAGCGCCGCGCTATGTCACCTGGTCGCACCAGAACCGCTCTCAGCTCGTGCGCATCCCGGCGGCACAGGGCGAGGCTCAGCGCATGGAGCTGCGCTCCCCCGACCCTTCGGCCAATCCTTATATCGCCTTTGCCCTGCTCATCCACGCCGGTCTGGACGGCGTCGAGCAGAAGCTGACCCTGTCCGAGCCGTGCAACGCCGACCTGTTCACCGCGCCGGCGGAGCTGTGCCGCACGCTCGAGACCCTGCCCGCCGATCTGGGCGAGGCGCTGGCTGCCGCACAGGAGAGCGACTTTATCCGCCGCGTCCTCCCGGCCGAAACGCTGGCCGACTATATCGCCGTCAAGCAGCACGAATGGGAGCTGGTGCGCAAATCCTCGGACGCCGACCGGATGGAAAACGACCTGTATTTCGTGCGATACTGATATGACGACACCCCAGACACAGGCATTTTTCGGAAAGGAGGCGGCGAACGGATGGAACGCACGCTCATCATTGCGTCCGGCGAGAAGGCCGGGCCGACTCTGGCGCGGTTCCTGGCGGGCTGCGGTCTGACTGCGCCGCCCACCTTCGCCTCGAGCGGCGCGGAAGCGCGGCGCAGACTGCACGAGAGCGAATATGATCTGATCTTCCTCAACGCACCCCTGTCGGACGAATTCGGCGGCGAGCTGGCACAGCGCGCAGCACATGAGACCTCGGCCAGCGTCTTTCTGCTGGTCAAGGCCGAGATCGCCGACGACATTTCGGCCAAGGTCGAGCAGGACGGCATCCTCGTCCTGCCCAAGCCTTTGAACCGCGAGCTGCTCTATGCCGCCGTCCGTCTGGCGCACGCGGTGCGTGTGCAGCTCAACGCGGTCATGCAGGAAAACCAGAAGCTGCGCCGCAAGCTCGAGGAGACCCGGCTGGTCGACCGTGCCAAGTGCATCCTGATCGAATGCTGCGGCATGACCGAGCCCGAAGCCCACGCCTATCTCGAAAAACGTGCGATGGACCGGCGGCAGACCAAGCGCGAAGCCGCTATGGAAATTTTGCAGACACAAGAGGAGTAAAAAAGCAATGACGAAGTACATCTTTGTAACGGGCGGCGTTGTCTCCGGCCTGGGCAAGGGCATCACGGCGGCCTCACTGGGCCGTCTGCTCAAAAGCCGGGGCCTGAAGGTCGCGGCGCAGAAGCTCGATCCCTACATCAACGTCGATCCGGGCACGATGAGCCCCTTCCAGCACGGCGAGGTCTACGTCACCGAGGACGGCGCCGAGACCGACCTCGATCTGGGTCACTACGAACGCTTCATCGACGAGGATCTGAACAAGTTCTCCAACCTGACCACCGGCAAGGTCTACTGGAACGTACTCAACAAGGAGCGCGCGGGCGAATATCTGGGCGAGACCGTGCAGGTCATTCCCCACATCACAAACGAGATCAAATCCTTCATCTATTCGGTCGGCAAGAAGACCGGGGCCGACGTCGTCATCACCGAGATCGGCGGCACCACGGGCGATATCGAGTCCCAGCCCTTTCTGGAGGCCATCCGCCAGGTCGCGGCCGAGGTCGGCCGCCGCAACTGCCTGTTCCTGCACGTGACGCTGGTGCCCTTCATCTCGGGCTCGGACGAACCCAAGTCCAAGCCCACCCAGCACTCGGTCAAGGAGCTGCGCGGCATGGGCATCCAGCCCGATATCATCATCTGCCGCGTCGATCAGCCGCTGGATGATGCGGTCAAGGCCAAGATCTCCCTGTTCTGCAACGTCGCACCCGACTGCGTCATCGAAAACCGCACCGTGCCCGTCCTGTACCGCGCGCCTCTCATGCTGGAGGAAAGCCGCCTGTCTGAGATCGTCTGCCGGGAGCTTTCGATCGACGCGCGGGAACCTGACCTGACCGGCTGGATGGAGATGCTCCACCGCATCGACGCGCGGAACAAACGGGTCAAGATCGCGCTGGTCGGCAAATATGTCAAGCTGCACGACGCCTACCTTTCGGTCGCGGAAGCCCTGCATCACGGCGGCTACGAGACCGGCTGCTTCGTCGATATCGACTGGGTCGATTCGGAGGAGATCAACGAGTCCACGGTGGACAAGCTGCTCTCAGGCGCGGACGGCATCATCCTGCCGGGCGGCTTCGGCCAGCGCGGCATCGAAGGCATGATCTGCGCGGCCAACTACGCCCGCACCCATGCCATTCCCTATTTCGGCATCTGTCTGGGTATGCAGATCGCGGTCATGGCCTATGCGCGCGCCGTCCTCCAGTGGCCGGACGCCAATTCGTCCGAGTTTGACCCCGACTGTGAGCATGCGGTCATCGACCTGATGGAGAGCCAGCAGGGCATCCAGCGCAAGGGCGGCACCATGCGTCTGGGCGCTTATCCCTGCAAGATCGCGCCCGATTCGATCATGTCGGCTGCCTACGGCCGCGAGGTGATCGCCGAACGCCACCGTCACCGCTATGAGTTCAACAACCAGTTCCGCGCCGTGCTCGAGGACGCCGGACTGCGCGTGACCGGCACCTCCCCCTCGGGCGAGCTGGTCGAAACCGTCGAGCTGCCCGGCCATCCCTTCTATCTGGGCGTCCAGTTCCATCCCGAATTCAAATCCCGTCCCAACCACGCGCACCCGCTGTTCCGGGCGTTCGTCGCTGCGGCGGAAAGGAGAAATTCTCATGCAGTTGAATAAAAATTATCAAAATTTGGAGGAAAGCTACCTGTTTTCCACCGTTGCCCGCAAGACCCGCGAGTTTTCCGCGGCACATCCCGAGGCCGACATCATCAAGCTGAGCATCGGCGACGTCACCCTGCCACTGGCCCCGGCCGTCATTTCCGCCATGCACGCGGCTGTAGACGAGCAGGCCGCGCAGGCCACCTTCCACGGCTACGGTCCCGAGCAGGGCTATGACTTCCTCAAGGAGTCCATCCGCGATTACTACGCGGGCCACGGCGTCACGCTGGCGGCCGATGAGATCTTCATCTCGGACGGCGCGAAGAGTGACCTTGGCAATATTCTCGACCTGTTCGCGCAGGACAACACCGTCCTCGTGCCCGATCCGGTCTACCCGGTTTATGTGGACACCAACACGATGGCCGGCCGCCGTATCCTCTTCATGGACGCGAACGAGACAAACGGCTTCCTGCCCCTGCCCGATCCGTCGGTCAAGGCCGACCTCATCTACCTGTGCTCGCCCAACAACCCGACCGGCGCGGCCTATGACCGCGCAGGACTCAAGGCTTGGGTTCAATATGCCAAGGCGCAGGGCGCGGTCATCCTGTTCGACGCGGCCTACGAGTGCTTTATTCAGGACGAAAACCTGCCCCGCTCGATCTACGAGATTGAGGGCGCGAAGGAGTGCGCGATCGAGTTCTGCTCCTTCTCCAAGATGGCCGGCTTCACCGGCACCCGCTGCGGCTGGACGGTCGTGCCCGAGGCGCTGACCGACGGTGAACAGTCGGTCAATAAAATGTGGCTGCGCCGCCAGACCACCAAGTTCAACGGCGTGCCCTATGTGGTACAGCGCGGTGCGGCGGCAGCCTTCACCCCCGAGGGTCAGGCACAGATCCAGATGGCGCTCGACTACTACCGCGAGAACGCACGCGTCCTGTCCGAAATGCTGGACGAGCTGGGCGTTTGGTACACCGGCGGCAAGAACAGCCCCTATCTGTGGCTGCGCTGCCCGAGCGAGATGGATGCATGGCGCTTCTTCGACTATCTGCTTGAGAATGCGCATGTCGTCGGCACGCCGGGTGCGGGCTTCGGCCGCAACGGCAGCTTCTTCTTCCGTCTGACCGCCTTCGGCGATCAGCAGCGCACCCGCGAGGCGGCGGAACGCTTCAAGCAGTGCGTGCGCGCGCTCTGATCCCGTCTTTTCCACTTTCCTTTCCACTTTTATTTGCTTTCCACTTTTTTTCTATATTCTACCTTTTTCCACGGAGACGCCCGGACGGCCTGTGCTGCCCGGGCGTTTTCCTGTTTTCAGCCGCACGGGCGAAGCCCTCGCCGAACACCTCGCGGGTCTCGACGAGCATGACGAAGGCGGCCGGATCGGACACATGCGCCGCCGCGCACACCTTGTGCGCCTGCGCCCGGCTGCACGCGCACAGCAGGGTCTGCCGCGCCCGTCCGGTGTACGCGCCCGCGCCCGCGAGCACAGTCGCACCCCGCCCGGTCTCGGCGGCGATCCGATCAGCCACTGCCTGTCCCCGGGTCGTGATGATGATGGCCAGCCGTCCGGCGCGCACGCCGTACATCGCCCGGTCAATCACGAAGGAGGTCACGGCGGTTGCGGCCAAGCCGTACAGCACCGCGTCTACATTGCCGAATACCGGCCAGCCCAGCAGGATCACGCACAGGTCAAGCGCCATCGTGACCGCGCCGAGTGACCATTGGGGCCGCAGCGTCTGGATCGAGACGGTCAGAAAGTCCGCACCGCCCGAGGAAGAACCGTGCAGATAAAACACCGCGAGTCCCGCGCCCAGCAGCGCGCCCGCGTATAAAGCGGCCAGAAACGGACTGCCCGTGTAGACCGGCAGACGCGGGAAGACCAGATCCACGAACACCGTGCAGAATAACATACTGCGCAGGCTGCGGCACAGGAAGGAAACGCCCAGCAAACGGCCGCTGAACAGAATGATCGGGATATTGAGCGCGAGCGACGTCAGACCGACCGGCAGTCCCCAGAGCCGGCGGCAGATCAGCGCCAAGCCCGAAATACCACCCGGCGCGAATCCGGCGGGCTGGGCGAAGACGACTAACCCGGCAGCATAGAGCACCCCGCCCAGCACATCGGCGGCCAGATCGGCCGCCGTCCATCCCTCCCGACGCAGCTTCATTTGCATCCACTCCCTTTTTCCGTCAGTATGCCCTCTTCGGCGCGAAAAAACGCCATGCTTTCGCATAGCGCCCAATTTTCCCGCCCGCTCGGCTTCTGCTGAAAAAAGTCTGGCGACAGGGACTTTACAAATGACGAAAAGTTTGGTATACTATATTTCGCAATCGGGAATTCCGATCCCTATGCGTCCGTAGTTCAATTGGATAGAGCGTCAGATTCCGGTTCTGAATGTTGCGGGTTCAAATCCTGTCGGGCGTACCAAAACACCACCCATCTTCGGGTGGTGTTTTATTTTGAAACGGCAGGATTTGAAAGCGCCGTCCAAGAAAATATGCCTGTGGCATGTTTTCCGGCGCGTGGCCCGCCCGCAGGCGGGAAATCCTGTCGGGCGTACCAAAAAAGCCACCCTTGTTCGGGTGGCTTTTTATATTTGGTGGCCGATCGAAACAAAACGGGCTTTTTACTGCCAGCAGTCGGTATTGTGCAGACCGATATCCTTCGCGTGGAAGACCGGATTTTTTCCGGCCTTGCGCTGCCGGTCATAGTCAGCCAACGTGCGCATGGCCACGCCGTTCAGCGCGAACAGGCAGAGAATGTTGACAATCGCCATCAGACCCATCGTGATATCCGCCAGATTCCAGACCGTGTCGAAGCCGGACTGCGCGCCCAGAAAGATCGCGACAAGGCAGGTGCAGCGGAACAAGTTCAGCAGGCGCTTATCATTCTGAATGAACAGCAGGTTGGATTCGGTGTAATAGTAGTTGCCGATCAGGCTGGAATAGGCAAAGAAAAAGATCGCCACGGTGACGAAGGCGATGCCGGCCTCACCGAAGGTCGAGCTGACCGCCTGCTGGACGTAGGTGATGTCCTTGGATGCGGGAACGCCCGAGACCATCAGGATCATCGCGGTGGTCGAGCAGATGACCAGCGTATCGAGAAAGACCGAAAGCACCTGAATGAGACCCTGCTTGGCCGGGTGCGAAACGGCAGCGGTCGCCGCCGCGTTGGGCGCGGAGCCCATACCGGCTTCGTTGGAGAACAAGCCCTTCTTGACGCCGATCATGACGACGCTGCCCGCAAATCCGCCCCGAATCGCCGCGAAATCAAACGCCTGCGCAAATATTTCACGCAGCACGCCGGGCACGGCGGAAAGATGGGTTACGATCATGATCAGACCGATCAGAATATAGCCGCCCGCCATGATCGGGACGATGACCGAGGTGATGAAGCCGATGCGGTGCACGCCGCCGAAGATAACTGCGGCGGTCAGCGCGGCCACGACAAGGCCGATCACCATCGGCCAGCGGCTGCCCGCGTAGTTCGGAATATAGTGAGACAGTGCGGTCGCGATATTATAGGTTTGCAGGCTGTTGAAGCCGTAGGCAAAGCAGATGATGAGCAGCACGGAGAACACGCAGCCCAGCCAACGCTTGCCCAGCGCGCGTGAAATGTAGTATGCCGGGCCGCCCCGGAAGCTGTCGCCGTCCCGCACCTTATAAATCTGCGCCAGCGTGGACTCGACAAAAGCGGACGCGCCGCCGATGACCGCCATCAGCCACATCCAGAACACCGCGCCCGGGCCGCCGGTTGCGATGGCGGCGGCGATGCCCGCGATGTTGCCCGTACCCACGCGCGAGGCGGTCGAGATCATCAGCGCCTGAAAGGACGAAACCGGTTTTTTTCCATCCTCCGCCCCATTCTTCTCCTTGAGAATGCGCATCACGTCGCCCAGTCTGCGAAGCTGCACGCAGCCGGTGCGGATGGTAAACCAGACGCCCGCGCCCACAAGCAGGAAGATCAGCACATAAGAGTACAGCAGATCATTGCATTTCCCCAGCAGTTCATTCAGCATGGAAGCCCTCCATTCTCTTTCAATCGACAGTAATAGTATATTACTATACCGTATTTCATGAAAAACAGCAAGCGCTATTTTGTAAATTTTTTCTCATACCGCTCAGTTTTTCCGAAAAAGCACAGGTGCATACCGGTCGAATGGGCAAAAAAATTCCCTGTCCGGGGCGTCTGGCCGGACAGGGACAAAGATCACTGAAATTCTTCGATCGACTTGCTGATCGTGTGCTGAATGGGCTTCCATTCGATCTTGCGGAAAAGTGCGACAATCGCAATCGGGATATAGGTGAAGATGAAGGCCGGGAAGGTCAGCACATACCACAGCTTCTTGGCTGGGATGGTATTGATGTGCTTCCACTCGGTCACAGTGGTGACCGCGCCGAAGAACAGCAGGGTCAGATAAAAGCCGAAGATCGAGCCGAAAAGCGAACCCAGCGTCAGACGCATGAGCGCCACAGAGACCGGGGTGGACAGGGCCGCGCTGACGAACAGGAAGCCGTTGACCGCGATTGAGAACAGAGTCAGCAACATGGCCGGGCAGACAGTCATCAGCATGTCATAGCAGGAGAATCCATCCCGGCGGAAGACGCCCTGGACGAGCTTTTTACCATAACGGGCGAAGACCTGATAGAAGCCCTTAGACCAGCGAAGACGCTGATTCCAGGACTGTGCGAACGTCACCGGCTGCTCGTCATAAAAGACAGCCGTGCCGCAGTAGCCCACGCGCTCCCCCTCGCAGGCGCAGTCGATCGAGAACTGGATATCCTCGGTCAGCAGATGATATTTCCAGCCGCCGCGTTCCCGGATGACATCGCTGGCAACCAGAAAACCGGTGCCAGAGACCGCGCAGTTTGTCCCCAAAATCATGCGGGCGTTGTTCAGGAACTTGGCTTCCCGCAGGAACCAGAGGGCGCTGCCCGCCGAGACCCAGTTGGAATCGTAGTTCTTGGAATTGCGGTAGCTGGTCACGACCCGATAGCCGCGGTCAAAGACCTTGTTCATCTCGGCCACATAATGCGGGTCGAGCAGGTTATCCGCGTCGAAAATGAAATAGCCCTCATAGCCTGCATCGGCGTATTCTTCGGCGATGCGCCTGAAGACATAATCGAGGGCATAGCCCTTACCGACCTGCTTGCGGTCAAAGCGTTCGAAAACGATCGCGCCGGCCGCGCGGGCGACCGCTGCCGTATCGTCGGTGCAGTTGTCCGCGACAACGAACACATCGAGCAGCTCAGTCGGGTACTCCTGCTTCTTGATGCTGTGCACCAGCTCGCCGATGACGGCGCGCTCGTTGCGGGCCGAGATGACCGCCGCGTACTTGTGGTCTCTGCGAGCCGGAGGCGTCGGATGCTTCCTGCGGTCATGCCAGAGTGCGACGACGACGTAAACCATCTGGTAGACGTAGAGCAAAGTGAATAAAGCAAATATGAGCAGATTGAATCCTCGAATGAACGCTAACACAGCTTTCTGCCTCCCAATTGCGGGCGCCTCTCTGCGCCCGGCCGCCGTCCCCGGGACGGCGCACAGTCTATTTCTCCGAAGGAATATTATAGCACCTTCTCCGCAAACAACAACCTTCAATTTCTCTAAAATCGCCCCGGATTCGCACGGAAATTATCATGATTTTGCGTATTGCATTTTTGAGGTCTGTGATACATGCCAATCAAAGTCGTGAAATTGCCCAATTTTTAAGTATACAATTATTCAATATATACAAATTCTTCTCCGTTTCTCCAGCACGCAATGTGCCGCGTCCGCATACACTGGAATGACAATTTTATCGGAAACGGAGGCTGATTCTATGCCCATCATTTATCTCTCCCCCTCCACGCAGGAATATAACCTGTTTTACGACGGCGCGGGCAGCGAGGAGTATTACATGAATCTGATCGCTGACGCGATGGAGCCGTATCTGACCGCGTCCGGCATCGAGTTCACCCGGAACACGCCCGAGATGACGGCCGCATCCTCGATCCGCGCCTCGAATGCGGGCAATTACGACGCGCACGTCGCCCTGCACTCCAACGCCGCGCCGCCCGCGCTGTCGGGCCGCCTGCGCGGGATCGACGTGTACTATTACCCCGGCTCCCAGCGCAGCCGCACGCTGGCCGACCTGATGGTCTCTCAGCTCCGCACGATCTATCCCCTGCCCGAGCAGGTGCAAGCCCTGCCCGCCCAGTCGATCGGAGAGGTCACCCGCACGCGTGCGCCTGCCGTCCTGCTCGAGCTGGGTTACCACGACAACCCGGAGGATGCCGAGTGGATTCGGAGCAACATCGAAACGATCGCCCGGGCGGTCGTCCACGGTCTGTCTGACTATTTCGGCCTGCCGTTTCTCGAGCCTGAGCCGATCCGCACCGCGACGGTCGACATTGCGGGCGGCAACCTGAACATCCGTGCCCGTCCCGCGCTGGACGCGCCCATCGCAGGGCAGGCGCCCGACGGCGCGCAGCTCACCGTTTTGGGCGAATGGAACGGCTGGTACGTCGTGCGATACGGCACGATCGAGGGCTTTGTCCGCTCGGAATACGTCACCCTCAATTATTCCTGACAGACAGTTCCTGCCGTTCGTCCGCCTGACACGGATTCTCCGCCGTCCGTCCCATCATTCCGCACAGCATATGCCCGCTTTCCGCCGCGCAAAGCCGTGCAAACCGTCCAAAGCGCAGGTTTTACCGATTCTTCCGCAAGAATGCGGCTTGCAAAAGAATAAGGTACGTCGTATAATAACAAGTGCTACGGAATTATACGGAGGTGGACAGGAATGTACAAAATCATCGAAAAAAAGACATTAAATGCCAATACCAAGCTGATGGTCATCGACGCGCCCCACGTCGCGAAGAAGGCTCAGCCGGGACAGTTTATCATCCTGCGCGTAACCGAGGACGGTGAGCGCATCCCGCTGACCATTGCAGCCTATGACCGTGAGCAGGGCTATATCACCATCATCTTCCAGGAGATCGGCGCGACCACGCAGGCGCTGGGCACTCTGAACGAGGGCGACTGCCTGCACGACTTCGTCGGCCCGCTCGGCCGTGCGTCCGAGTTCGATGGCATGAAGAAGGTCGCCGTTGTCGGCGGCGGTCTGGGCTGCGCGATCGCCTATCCGCAGGCCAAGGCGCTGCACGATATGGGCTGCGAGGTCGACCTGATCGCGGGCTTCCGCTCCAAGGACATCATCATCCTGGAGGACGAGATGCGCGACGCCTGCACCAACCTGCACATCGTCACCGACGACGGCTCGAACGGCCGCAAGGCGCTCGTCACCCAGGTACTCAAGGAGCTGATCGACGCGGGCAGCCAGTATGACGCGGTCATTGCAATCGGCCCGATGATCATGATGAAGTTCGTCGCCGAGACCACCCGCCCCTACGGCATCAAGACCATCGTCTCCATGAACACCCTCATGGTTGACGGCACCGGCATGTGCGGCGGCTGCCGCCTGACGGTCGGCGGCGAGACCAAGTTCGCCTGTGTCGACGGTCCCGACTTCGACGGCCATCTGGTCGACTTCGACGAGGCCATGCGCCGCGCCGCCATCTACAAGCCGCAGGAGAAGACTGCCGTCCAGCGCCGCGAGGATCACTGCAACCTGTATAAAATGGAGGTCAAGTAAAGATGCCGAATATGAGTCTGAATAAGTGCCCGATGCCCGAGCAGGACCCCAACGTCCGCAACAAGAACTTTGAGGAAGTCGCGCTGGGCTACACCGCCGAAATGGCGCTCGAAGAGGCACAGCGCTGCCTGAACTGCAAGAACAAGCCCTGCGTATCGGGCTGCCCGGTCGGCGTCAAGATTCCTGAGTTCATCGCGCTCGTCGCTGAGGGCAAGTTCCTCGAGGCCGCCGCCAAGATCAAGGAGACCTCCTCCCTGCCCGCCGTCTGCGGCCGTGTCTGCCCGCAGGAGAGCCAGTGTGAATGCAAGTGCGTGCGCGGCATCAAGGGCGAGCCGGTCGCGATCGGCCGTCTGGAGCGCTTTGTCGCCGACTACGCCATGCAGCACGAACAGGCCAAGGCCGCCCGTCCCCAGCCCAACGGCCACAAGTGCGCCATCGTCGGCGCCGGCCCTGCCGGCCTGACCTGCGCGGGCGATCTGGCCCGCATGGGCTACGAGGTCACCGTCTTCGAGGCGCTGCACACCGCGGGCGGCGTTCTGATGTACGGTATCCCCGAGTTCCGTCTGCCCAAGGCGATCGTCCAGAAGGAGATCGACACCCTGAAGGAGCTGGGCGTTGAATTCGTGCTGAACTTCGTTGTCGGCCGCTCCGAGACCATCGACGATCTGTTTGCCGACGGCTACGAGGCCATTTTTGTCGGCTCGGGCGCCGGTCTGCCCACCTTCATGCGCGTACCGGGCGAGAACTACAACGGCGTTTACTCGGCCAATGAGTACCTGACCCGCGTCAACCTGATGAAGGCCTACAAGGAGAACGCCGACACCCCAATCCTGCGCGCCAAGAAGGTCGCCGTTGTCGGCGGCGGCAACGTCGCAATGGACGCGGCACGCTGCGCCAAGCGCATGGGCGCGGACGAGGTTTATGTCGTCTACCGCCGCGGCGAGGCCGAAATGCCCGCCCGTCTGGAGGAGATCCACCACGCCAAGGAAGAGGGCATCGTCTTCAAGTTCCTGACCGCCCCGCTCGAGGTCATCGGCAATCCCGACACCTACATGGTCGAGGGTCTCAAGTGCCAGCAGATGGAGCTGGGTGAGCCGGACGCCTCCGGCCGCCGCCGTCCGGTGCCGGTCGAGGGCAGCGAGTTCACGCTCGATCTGGACGCGGTCATCGTCGCCATCGGCACCAGCCCCAACCCGCTGATTCGCTCGACCACCCCGGGTCTGGAGACCAACAAGCGCGGCTGCATCGTCGCGGACGACGAGCACGGCATCACCTCCAAGGACGGCGTCTTTGCAGGCGGTGACGCGGTCACCGGCGCGGCAACCGTCATCCTCGCGATGGGCGCGGGCAAACGCGCAGCCGCTGCGATGGACGAATACATCAAGAATAAGCAGTAATCCCAATTCTGCATACAGAACAGCCCCGGCTTATCGAGCCGGGGCTGTTTTTCATTCTGATCCTATGTTCAGCAGGGTGCGCAGACCGGTAAAATCGCGAACGGTGAAATCCGCGTCCGCGCCGCCCTTCCCTGCCGGGTCGAAGAAGCAGGTGCGTACCCCCGCGTTCTTCCCGGCCTCGATATCGAGCGGCCGGTCGCCCACCATGAGCGTTTCGTCCGGACGCATGGCGTAGGTCTCGAGCAGCCAGCGCAGACCGGCCGGGTCAGGCTTGCGCGGGAAGCCGTCATCCGAGGTCACACAGGCGCGGATCAAGCTGTCAAACCCGTGCTTTTCGAGCAGCGCGTGGATCGAGCGGCTTCGATGGGTCAGGATATCATTCGTCCCGCCCTGCGCAAGCCATGCACGCAGGGTCTCCTCCGCGCCCGGAAAGGGACGGGCAAGCGACATCTCAGCCGACCGGCGAAGGGACTGGAGCCGGGCGTCAAAGCCGTCGGGCAAGCCGAACTTTGCGTCGAAATACGACCGGGCATGCCCCATCGAGACCGTAATCTGCGCCATAATCTCATCGAAATCCACCGAAAAACCGCACGCCTCCAGCGTCTGCGCATAGGCCGTAGCAATCGCCGGATAGGTATCGTACAGCGTGCCGTCAAAATCCCAGATCAGGTGTCGGATCATGAGCACACCCCTCAATAGGCCAGCACCTCGTGGCCGTCCTCGGTCACGAGCACCTGAATCTCCCACTGTGCCGAGGGCAGCTCATCGTCGGTGTAGATCGTCCAGCCGTTGTCCGCGTCCTGAAAGATGCCGGGCGCGCCCATGTTGACCATCGGTTCGATCGTGAAGACCATACCCGGTGCCATGACCATGCCGGTGCCCGCCTTTGTCACATAGCTGACCCACGGGTCTTCATGGAACTGCAGACCCACGCCGTGTCCGCCGATCTCGCGAACGACCGAATAGCCGTTTTCCTTGGCATGATCGTTGACCGCCTGTCCGACGTCGCCCAGCAGTCCCCACGGGCGCACCTGCGCCAGACCGCGCTCAACGCATTCCTTCGCGACCCGCACCAGCTTTTCCCACTCGGGCAGCACCCTGCCGATGCAGAACATGCGGGAGGAATCGGAATAGTAGCCGTCCACAATCGTCGAAACATCGACATTGATGATGTCGCCCTCCTGCAGGATGGTTTCCTCGTCCGGAATGCCGTGGCAGACCTGATTGTTGAGCGAGGTGCATACGCTCTTGGGGAACCCCTCGAAGCCGAGAGGCGCGGGGATACCGCCCATGCGGCGGGTCTCAGAATCCACCCAGCGGTCGATCTCAGCCGTCGAAACGCCCGCGCGGATGTGCGCCGCGACGTAATCGAGCACGGCAATGTTCACCTTGGCGCTTTTGCGGATGCCCTCGATCTGCTCCGGGGTCTTGATAATCGAATGCGGTGGAATCACATGACCCGCCGCCTGCATTTCGAACAGCTTTTCATCAAAATCGGCGTGGCATTTCTTGTATTTTCGTCCGCTGCCGCACCAGCACGGATCGTTTCTGCCCAGTTCCACTTGAAACATCCTTTCTGTTTGATGTAAAAACGGCATGGATGCCCATGCCGTTTTGTAGTCGTTTTTGTCTTACAGCAGGTGTGCCCGCAGCTCCTCGCCCGACTGTGCGCACAGGTATGCCGGCGGCACGTCCAGCATGGTCTTCGCGCCCGTCTGGCCCTCCTGATTCATGCGGAACGCCGCGCGCGCCGCCGCAACCAGCACAGAGCCGGTAAACTCGGGGTTGGAATCCAGCTTCAGGCTGTACTCGATGATGTGCTTGCGCTCACCGTTCGGGCCGGTCTGACCCGCGCGAATAACGAAGCCGCCATGCGGCAAACCGGCATGGTCGCGCTGCAGCTCCTCCTCCGAGATGAAGTGAACGGTCGTGTCGTACTCGTCGAAGTAGTTCGGCATGGTCTTGATCTCACGCTCGATGCGCGCCAGATCCGCGCCTTCCTCCGCGACGACATAGCACTCACGAGTGTGCTTCTGACGGGTGGTCAGCTCAGGATTCTCGCCCTTGCGGACGGCCTCGACCGCAGCCTCGACCGGGCAGGTGTACTGACGCGCGTCGCGGACGCCCTCGATGCGGCGGATGGCGTCCGAATGACCCTGGCTCACGCCGCGGCCCCAGAAGGTGTAGTCCTTGCCCTCGGGCAGGATGGCGTTGGCGTAAACGCGGTTCAGCGAGAACATACCCGGATCCCAGCCGCAGGAGATCATGCCGATCTTGCCCGCCTGCTTGGCGGCAGCGTCGACCGCGGCGAAGTGCTCCGGAATATGCGCATGGGTGTCGAAGGAATCAATGACGTTGAACATCGCCGCGTACTTGGGCGTCAGCTTGGGCAGGTCGGTCGCGCTGCCGCCGCAGATGATCATGACGTCGATCTGATCCTGCATGTTTTCGGCGTCATCGGTGTGGTAAACGGGGACACCGGCGGTCTGAATCTTGACCGTGGCCGGATCGCGGCGGGTGAATACGCCGACAAGCTCCATATCAGGGTTCTGGCGAAGCGCCAGCTCAACGCCGCGGCCCAGATTGCCATAGCCCAAAATACCAATTCGAATACTCATAATCGTTTTTCACTCCCAGTTGGATTTGCGCGCACGGCCGGTTCTCTGCGTCCCGCCGCGCGGGAATTCATAATTCTTATACATTATACCGCATTTTTCCCGAATGCAAAACAGGCTGAGACAAAATAACCCGACAAAATTCAATTTTTCCGGTCTGCCGTTCTTGTCAAAGTCGCAGCAGACGGCCTTCAGCGGCGCGCGGGCGGGGTCAGGCGGTCGCTGGCGACGAGCAGGGTGACCGCGCCCAGGATCGCACAGCAGCCGATTGCCGTGCGGAGCGACATGGTCTCTCCCAGAAATACGCGGCCCGAAATCACGCTCGTCAGCGGCTCGAACATCGAAAAGATTGCGGCAGTCGGCGCGCCCAGACAGGCGATGCCCTTTTGCAGTAGAAAGACCGCAAGGAAGGAGGTACACATTGCGATGATGAAGGTGTACAGCATGGCGAGCGGCGGCAGGCGGAAGACAATCCGGTGGGCGAAGCCATCGACCGCCAGCATGGCGGCGGCATTCGTCAGACCCATGTAGCAGGCCACCTTGGTCGCGTTCATCTGACACAGCTCGGTCTTGCCCATGCCGGTCATGTAGCACGAATAGGTCAGCGCCGAGGTCAGCGCCAGCGCCACGCCGGGCAGCGCGTCCGACGCTCCCCGCTCGGCGAACAGGCAGACGCCCAGACTGGCCACGGCCAATGCCGCCAGCTTGACCGGTGCAAGCCGCTCCCGGAAGAACACAAAGCAGATGAGCGCGGTAAAGACCGGGTACATAAAATGCAGGGTCGTCGCCGTGCCGATACCGACGAAGGGATAGGCGCTGTACAGCATCAGGGTGGTGCTCGCGCGGAATACAACGCCCACGAGCAGAATCAGCCCGACCTGCTTCTTGGTCAGCCCGAACGGAATGCGCCGGACGAGCATGACCGCCAGCAGCACGGGCACGACGAGCAGATTGCGGTAAAACGTTAAGGTATTGGCGTTCGAGCCCATGTCGTAGGTCAGGCTGGCCAGCACAGGCGTGACGCCGAAGAGCAGCGCGGAAGCGATTGTCATGAGTATGCCGCGCAGCGTTTTGTCATTCATATCTTTCCCCTTTCCCCCGCCCGAAAGCGAGCGCATTTTCTGTCAAAACGTAGTATAGCATAGAGCGGACGGACTGAAAAGGGGCAAAGCGGCAGCTTTTTGTCCCGGAAACCTCCCTGTATTCCCCGGAACATAAAAAACGCCGCAAAAGCTGCGGCGTTTTGGGGAATGTTCGGTTTTACGCCTGCGCGAGTGCTTCCTCGAGCTGCGTGCGGTTGTGCAGACCGACCAGACGCTTGACCTCCTGCCCGTCCTTGAAGACGATCAGGGTCGGGATGCTCATGACGCGGAAGCGGCGGGCCAGCTCAGGCTCAGCATCCACGTCGATCTTGGCGATCGGGAAGCCGTCCTTCACCATATCCTCCAGAATGATGCCCTGACGCTGGCAGGGACCGCACCACGTCGCCCAGAAATCGACCAGCACCGGCGTTTTCGCCTGTCCGATCTCGGATTCAAAGTTCGCACTTGTAATGATTTTTGCCATAATCGCATGACTCCTTTACGATTGAGATATCGGTTTGACCTGTTTACAGGTCGGGATGGGTCTTCCGGTAGTCCCGGATGTACTGAATGGCCGACAGACCGGCCTGCGTGCCCTCGTGCACGGCCTTTGCAATCTGCTTGAGACCGCCGGTACAGTCGCCCGCGGCATACAGCCCGGGCAGAGTGGTCTGCATGGCCGCGTCCACCACGACGCTGCCGTCCGCGCCCAGTTCCGCACCGGTCTGCCGGGCGATCTCGGCGCTGCCCGCCGTACCCAGTGCGACGAACAAGCCGTTTGCCAGCAGCAGGCCGCCGTCCGCGAACTGCACGCCCGCCAGCGCCTTATCCCCGACGAGAGCGGAAATCGGCCGCCGGTCGATCGGATAGGGACAGGGCTTCGTGAAGGCCTCCGGTTCGCCGTTCGTCAGGATCGTGACCGACCCGGCCAGCGGCGCCAGCTCATCGGCCTCATGCAGGGCGAAATCACCGCTGCCCAGCACCGCGACCGGCTTACCGCGATAGAAAAACGCGTCGCAGACTGCACAATAACTCACGCCCGCGCCCTCCAGTTCCTTCAGTCCGGGGATGGTCGGCGCGGCGCGCTTGGCGCCGGTCGCCAGCAGCACGGCGATCGTATCGAAATCTCCGCTGACCGCGCGGACAGTATAGGTGTCAAAGCCGACGACGCCGACCGCCTGCGTCTCAAGGATCCGCACGCCCAAGGCACGCGCCTGTTCCTCACCCGCCGCGTGCAGCGCCGGGCCGGTCAGCGGTGCACCGTAATAATTGTCGATCTGTCCGGCTTTGCCGAGCGCACCCGGCCCCTGTGTCAGAACGACCGGCGACAGTCCGGCGCGCGCCGCGTACAGCGCGGCCGAGATACCGGCCGGGCCCGAACCGATGATGACCAGATTTTCCATAGAATCACCTGCTTTGCTTTTCGTTCCGCGTGTTCTCCGATAGGTTGTCCCATTTTTCATCATCCTATCGGAACTGCGGTCGATCTGTTTCTTTTTCCATATTATACCACAGCGGTATAGTTTTGTAAATCCCTATTTCCGACCGGACTGCAAAAGTAAAAAAGACCGACCCTTCGGCCGGTCTTTTGACATACGGAAATGGGATCAGTCCGCCAGAATCTGCTCACGGCGCGCCAGCAGATCGTCCGCCAGCAGCTGCGCCTGCACGTTTTCAAAGCCCAGACGGGTGACGGTATCGGCGAAGCGCTCGCCCGGCTGACCCTGCTCGCGGAACAGCAGGATAGCCTTTTCAACAACGTTCAGCACTTCCTCGCGGCTGGTGAACAGCTTTTCGAGCGCACGGCCCTGCTGGACGCGCTTGCCCCAGCGGCCGCCGATGTAGATTTTGTAGCCGTCGATGTAATCGCCGACTGCCTGGAAGGGGCACTTACCGCGGCAGCGGCCGCAGTGGTTGCACAGGCTGTCGTCAATGACGACCTTGCCGTCCACGACGTGCGGTACATGAACCGGGCAGGCCTTCTCGATCTGGCAGACCTTGCAGCCGCGGCACTTCTCGAGGTCAACAGTGGGCATACGCTGACCGATGACGCCGACGTCGTTCAGGTCGGGCTTGACGCAGTTATTCGGGCAGCCGCCGACCGCGATCTTGAACTTGTGCGGCAGCTTGACCGCGCCGTAGCCCTTGTAGAACCGCTCATGGATCTCCTCAGACAGGTCGAAGGTGTCAATCAGGCCGTACTGGCAGGTCGTGCCCTTGCACGAAACGACCGGACGCACCTTCGCGCCGGTGCCGCCGGTCTCCAGGCCGTACTCCGCCAGGAAGGCGCGCAGCGGCTCAATGTTTTCATAGGGCACGCCCTGAATCTCGAGGGTCATGCGGACGGTCATCGCGATCTCGCCCGAGCCGAACTTCTCAGCGGCCTCGGCAATGGCCTTGTGCTCAGCGGTCGTGATCTTGCCGTTGCGGGTAATGACGCGGACGTTGAACCGGTCGCCCGTGCGCTTATCGTGCAGGCAGCCCAGTGCCTTCACGCGCTTGATATCCTCCGGCGTCAGTGCCGCGCTCTGATTGCATTCCTTCATCGTCAATTCTCCATTCCAGATTCCGTTTCAAAGTGGTTTTCTGTTTCTTGTTACCCTCATTATACCGCTGCTTTTTCCCCGTCGCAACCCATTTCATCGAAAAGCAAATATTATAATTCATTATTGTTCCATAATTTCATCTTTTCAATGTGAACAAAAACGGGAGCCGTTTCCGGCTCCCGCAAAGCGGCTCAATTGCCCATCGTTTTCAGCTCGCGCACCAGCAGCACCGCCGCGATCAGCGCGGCCATCAGATCGGCGGCAGGCCCGGCATACATGATGCCGTCGATCCCGAGAAACAGCGGCAAAATGACGAGCAGGGGCAGCAGGAACAAAATCTGCCGCGTGAGCGCCAGAAACGTGCCCTTGCCCGGCTTACCGATCGAGGAGAAAAAGGTAGAGGACATCGGCTGAATGTTGTTGAGGAAGGTAAAGAACAGATAAATGTGGAAATACCGCTCGGCAAACGAGAAATACAGCTCCGAACCGCCGCCGAACAGGCTGATGATCTGCCGGGGAAACAGCTGGAACATCAGGAAGGCCACCGTGCAGATCACCTGTCCGGCAATCATACCCATGCGGATGACCTGCTTGACCCGGTCGTACTGCTTTGCGCCATAGTTGAAGCTCGAAATCGGCTGCATGCCCTGCGCGATGCCGATGCAGAAGGCAAAGAAGATAAAGCTGACCTTGTTGATGATACCGGCGCAGGCCAGCGGGATCGCCTCACCGTAGACCGACTGCGCGCCGTAATAGGTCAGCGAATTGTTCATGATGATCTGCACCGCCATCATGGCGAGCTGGTTGCAGCATTGCGCCAGACCCAGACTCATCGCATACCCGGCGTACCGGAACTGGGGACGCAGATGTTCCCGCGTCAGCGGGCCTGCCTTGTACCGGCGCAGATAGCGGAAGACCATGTAAGCCGACGCAATCTGGCCGAGGATGGTCGCCAGCGCCGCGCCCGTCATGCCCATGCCGAAGCCGAAGATCAGCAGCGGATCGAGAATGGTGTTGATGACCGCGCCGGTCAGGTTGCACAGCATGGAATACTGCGGGCTGCCGTCCGCACGGATCAGGTGCGCGCCGCCCGTGGTCAGGATGAGAAACGGAAAGCCGAGCGACGTGATGCGCACATATTCCCGGGCCAGTCCCAGCACGTTGTCGGGCGAGCCGAAAAAGACGAGCAGCGGCTCGAGAAAGAGCTGCGCGATCACGGTCAGCACCAGACCGCAGCCGAACAGCAGCACGGCGGCGTTGCCAATGTAGTAGAGCGCCCGCTTCTTATCGCCCCGTCCCATAGACAGGTTGAACGCCGAAGCCGCGCCGATGCCGAACAGCAGAGCAATCGCGGTGCAGCTCGTCGTCAGTGGAAAGGCCACGTTGGTGGCAGCGTTGCCCAGCTCGCCGATGCTGTGGCCGATAAAAATCTGGTCAACAATATTGTAGAGCGCGCCCACCAGCATGGCAACGATGCTGGGAACGGCAAATTTCCGGAGCAGCTCGCCGACCGGCGCTGTACCCAACGGATTTTTTTGTTTTGTCTGTTCCAATGGATTCACCTTTCCCTGATACGCCGCTCCGAACGGCGCGAATTTTATCACTTGATCCGATTGACGGGATGCCCGATTCATGTTACAATTGCAAGCAGATTTTTAAAAATTTACACGGTGCTTCGCATAGAAACAAAAGTTGTCCGCGTTCCGCGCGGACAGACCGCTGTTTCACACACCCTACCGGGAGGTATCAGGATGCGCCTCGCAATCCACTCACACAAGCAAATGTCCGAATACTTTCTGACCGCCGCATTGCTGTCCGTTTCGGGCGGCTTACAGGACGTCTATACCTATATCGCACGCGGCGGCGTATTTGCCAACGCGCAAACGGGCAATATCATTCTGCTCAGCCAGGGCCTCTGCACACAAAACTGGCTCGCCGTCCTGCGGTATTTTGTTCCCATCCTGTTCTTCGCCCTTGGGATCGCAGTCGCAGAAGAAATTCGTCAATCCTGCCGGAACGCGCAGCGGCTCCACTGGCGGCAGCTTGTGCTGCTCATCGAGATTCTGCTGCTGTTCTGTGTTGGCTTTCTCCCCGAGAAATGGAATCTTCTGGCCAATACGATGGTCTCTTTCGCCTGCGCAATGCAGGTGCAGTCGTTCCGGAAGGTCAACGGTTATGTCTTTGCCAGCACCATGTGCATCGGCAATATCCGCAGCGCTATGGAGTCACTGTGCATCTACCACAGAACGCACGACAAGACGGTTTGGAACAAGGTGCTGCTGTATTTGAGTCTGATCTCCCTGTTCGCGCTGGGCGCCGCACTGGGCGGCCATCTGATCGAGCGGCTGGGCATGCGCACCATTTGGATTTCCTGCCTGCTGCTGTTCATCAGCTTCTCTCTGATGTTCCTCCGAGAGGATTTGCAAACGAAATCGAATGCAAACGCGCCTGCATGCGTCAAGCCGCACGGACGTTCATAAAGCCTTTCCGCATGTTCCCGTCATGCTTCTTATTTTATCACAAATTCCGGCAAAATACGAGTGGCTCCGCCCCATCTTCTCCGGATAAAACAAAAAGCACCCTGTTACAATCGAACAGGGTGCTTTCGTTTCCGTGCTTACAGAACGAGCGAAGGGGCGGAATAGACCCGTCCGGCCAGCTCGCTGTTGAGCATATACAGGCTGCGCGCATCGTCGCCGAACAGCTCCATCTTGGTGATGAGGTCGGTGGAGTTCTTCTCCTCCTCACCCTGCTCCTTGATGAACCAGTCGAGGAACTGCGTGGTGCGGAAATCGTTGGCCTCCTGCGCCGCCGCGTAGATGGTATTGATGAGGGAGGTCACGTATTTCTCGTGCTCCAGACCGGCCTTCAGCGGATCCATGAGCGTTTCAAAGGTCTTGTCCGGCTTGGCAATCGCCTCGAGCGTCACCGGAACATCGTTGTTATGCAGGTACTGATACATCAACATCGCGTGATCCTGTTCCTCGCGTGCCTGAATCTCATACCAGTTCGAGAAGCCGTCCAGACCCTTTCTAGCATAGAAATTGGCCATATCCAGGTACAGATACGCCGAATAGAACTCCTTATTGATCTGATCGTTCAGCAGAGATGCGACCTTTTCGTTCATCGTTTATTCCCTCCGTATGTAGAATGTAGTCATAAGCGCGCTGTCAGTTAGCGAATGCTTACTATTTATAGTATAGCACGCTTTTTTCACAGTTCAAGAGGAATTTGCGAATCATTTACAAGTGTCAAAGCAGTCCACCGCCGCGCGCAGCGTTTCATTCACTGAACAGCATGGCGAGCACTTCCCCGGGCATACAGGTTTGAATGCCCTCGGGGTCGGTCAGGCCGCCGCCCGTGCCGTCGGTGCGCCATGTGAACTTACCTGCCGGCTCGCCCGCAAAGGTGAAATAGACCTCGGGGTCCTTCAAACAGACCGTGTACCGGCGGTACCATTCGGGATAATACGTCGACATGTACCAGTCGGCAAGCTGGTAGGCTTCACAGCTCTCTTCCGCGCCGATCGCGCCGAGCTGCACGCCGCCGCCCGGCTGGCCGGTGCGGCTGGGGCTGGCGGTGCAGTGGGTGATCACAACACTGCCGTCGTCGCAGGTGCCGAGCGAGATCCAGACATGGCCGTTGATGCTCATGATGTCGCCCGGCTTCATCACGGTCTCCGCCGTGCCGTCCGGCTTGACGACGTCCTGCGTCCAATCGCCTAAGCCCATCTCCTCGGCCAGCCGCTTGGCGAAGCCGGTCGAGCCGCCGACATAACCCGCGCCGCCGCTTTCGGTGTTCAACGTGTTGTACAGCGTCCAGCCCAGATAGCCCGAGCAGTCCAGACCGGCGTAGTAGTATTCATTAAACCCGCCATAGGGATAAAAGCTGGTCGCCGCGTCCTTGTTTTCCTCGTCGCTGTCCTTGTCCCGGTAGGTAAAGTTCTCGTCCTGCTCGTTGAAGAATCGCACCCAGTCGGGCGACACGCCGATCGTCCGCGTCTGGATGGCCGAGCCCTCGTCCTGCCAGTCCCAGCCGCCGCCGTAAATATAGAGCGTCGTGCCGACCGGCTCCATCGCTGTTTTCAGGAAATTTTTCAGCGTGCGCTCTCCCGGTACGCCCGAAACCGGCGGCTCGTAGGCAACAGTGTCCGCCGGACGCTCGACCGCCTGCGTCACAACGCCGTCCTCGATCGTCACATCGTAATCGCAGCCCTCTTTCAGGACGTTTTGGATGACGTACGCCGTCTCCCCTTCCCCGTTCTCGATCTTGAGCATTTGTTCCTTGCCGTCGATTTCAAAGCGGTACGCGAAGTGATCCCGATTGTCCTTGTTCGTCTCCTCGCTGCCGTAATTCGCAACGCCTAAATATCTGGCCTCTGTCTCCATCGTCTGCCCTCCCTGTCCGGCACAGTTCGCAGTGATCACGCGCAATGTCAGCGCATCCACACAGTCTCTGTAACAGAATATGCGCAGGCGCCCGTCTCGGAAACGTTTTTTTTGAAAGGCAGCGCTGTATAACCATCCGTGTCAAGGACTCGTTCACATATCCTGCTGTAAACACCCCTCGAACAAAATCACAAGCACTGCTAAAAAGGTTATTTGAACAAACGGCTTTCGGAATCTTGAATTCTATATCTTCTAATATCTTCGGTTTGGAAAAATGCCGCACTCGCATCATCCCCGAACCAGCAGACAGACAGTCTCTAATGTCCGGTATTCAGCCAAAGACGGTACTATATTGCCTATTCAAGTAATTCATATTGGTGACTACCGAGCTGCTGCTCGCCTGTCAAATTTTATTACTACTGCATATTGCGCATTGTATCCGATCGAACTATTGGCTGTATTGTTGGTGTATTCCAAGAAAAAAATGAAGTAAAAACGAAGCCCACGGCTATGTTCCGAAATCAGAAACAGCCGTGGGCATTTTCGATATATTATTTTTTTCTGGTACGATAAAGTCCAATAGCTGATGCAACTGCCGCAAGTACACTAAGCAGTACAGGCTTCAATACCGAGAGATCATACCAAATCGGAATGTATGCAGGAACATCACCGCCACCGATTACAGTTACACTTGTAGATGCGGACGCATCTCCTATATTTTTCATATGATATATTGCGGATATTGAGGCGAAGAAAAGTAAATACCGAATCTGCGAAATCGCTGAAACAATTCAAACTACTGCGAACACAACTCTCCAAATTTTACGACGATGTTCATTCTGTTTAGAATACTGCTCGTTTAATACTTCCAATTTGGCCGCCAGCGTTTTGGTAAAATCCGGTTCCTCAGACACGGGGATTTCCTCTCCAAGTAAAACATTAACCGTGGTATCAAGAACCTCCGCAATTTGAATTACCATTCCGGCATCAGGAACCGATAAACCTTTCTCCCATTTTGAAACGGTCTGACGAACTACATTCAATTTGATTGCAAGCTCCTCCTGAGACAATCCCTTAGCCTTTCGGAGTGCTTTCATATTTTCGTTTAGCATGATTATCCCTCCTTTGCATGGGAACATATTACCGCTGAAGCCCGTTGCATTCAAGCAACCGATGTTAACATCCGGCTATTGGGGTGCAAAAGCCGCCTGTAGGTTAATCCCCACAGGCGGCATCGCAATCAATTATCTAAAGATTTATACTCTGTGACGGTTTTCAAATACATTGCTGGATCACCATTCAGAATAAGATCTGCGTATTCAAGCGGTGCATTGTAAATCAGATAGTCCAGTTCTGACCGCTGATACATATTGTCGGCAACCTCATTCTCTACCGCAATCGTATCAATCGCAATCATGCTGTCGTCAGCAAATTTCAGTTCCACACAGGCTGTATCCATGTTAAACTCACAAGAAATCAATCTATCCATAAGAAACCTCCGTAATCCGGGATATTAAATCATCCCAAAATATTTCAATGCTTCTCGGATTGCTTTCTCTTTTTCCGGCGGACACTGTGGCTGTCTGGAATCCTCGAACTTCGGCAGGTTATAGTTTTTACCGACCTCAATCCCACATTTCCGTTTAATCTGTGAGATATACAGGTTGGATACCTTTAATCCGCTATGTTCCAACACATAGTCTTTGATCTGCGGATAGGTTGCTCCATCTTGAAATTCAGACATATCCATATCTTCCAAAGAGAACTCAACCCGAATCTTTTTCGAGTTGACCTCACCCTTGGAAAGCAAGACAACCGTCTCAACTTGTGTTTCGTTGTCCAAACTAAAACTCATATCTTCCTCAATAATCGGGAGCTTAAATTTGATGGACTTGAGCCACTGTCCGTTGGGTTGACGTTCCGGATAAATCTGAATCTCGGAAATCAGAGATTCCATAATCTGCCGCTTTTCTCGCTCACTCATGACGGCGTACAGCTTATCGAAGTAAATCAGCACCTTGTAAATATTATCTCCGGTGAGCTTTTCTGCTTCGATTGCCATTTTCTTTGCTCTGGCGGCGATCAGCAGATTTTCCGTATCTTCGATTTTATCATACATCTTGTAAAGCCGATCATCAAGGTCTGCTTTGCGTTTGTAGTAGTGTTTATCGTCCGGGTCAAGGGAATCTATTTCTTCCATCAGCTTTGATTTCACGGCATAACACTGCCGGAGCTGCTTTTCGTAATTGGCAATCTCCTGCTCAATGGCCGCCGTGTCCACCTTCATGTTGATTTTTTCCTGCATCATGGCGGCAAACTTGGGATTGCTGACCAACTTCACAATAACCTCTGCCACAGCACTGTCCAACAGTTCCTCGTGAATCTGCTTTCGATAATCGCACTTGTGCCCACGGGTCATAGTGCGGTGCTTGCAGCCGTAATAGAAGAAATCCTTGTACTTTGTTCCATCCGACTTATGCTTAATGCTCTTGTTACCATACATCCCGGCTCCGCAGATTGGGCATTTGACGATACCGGACAGAAGATGCACCTTGGTGTCCTTACCACGATTCACGTGTTCATACTTTTCAGCCTGAGCCAGCAGCTTCACCTGTGCTTCGTGCCAGAGTTCTTCCGACACGATCCCCTCATGCTGGCCATCCACCAGCAGATAATCATCCTGCTCCACAAGCCGGTAATCGTTCCTGGTGCCATGCACCTTTTCTGTTCTGCGTCTGCCATAGGCGATTTTCCCACAATACACAGGGTTTTTCAGTATTCTCCGGATAAGGGCCGCATCGAACAGCGGATTTTTTCCGTTCTGTCGCTGGATTTTGTGAATACCATGTTGGTCAAGATATTTGGCAAGACCATTTGCACCCATGTCGGTATGCACATACTGATCGAAGATCACCCGAATTGCAACCGCTTCTTCCTCATTGATAATAAGCTGTCCATTTTCCAGCTTGTAACCATAGGGCGCAAACCCGCCATTCCATTTGCCTTCACGGGCTTTCTGGATTCTGCCTTCCATTGTCTGGACCCGGATGTTTTCTCTCTCGATCTCCGCAACTGCAGATAAAACAGAGATCATCAGCTTTCCGGCATCCTTGGAGGAATCAATCCCATCCTCCACGCAGATCAGATTGACACCAAAATCCTGCATGACCTGTAAGGTAGACAATACATCCGCCGCATTTCTGCCGAAGCGGGACAGCTTGAACACCAGCACGAAGGATACACCATCTTTCCCGGATTTTATATCCTCCATCATGCGGTTGAACTCGGCTCTGCCCTCAATGGATTTACCAGATTTACCGGCGTCCTCATATTCGCCAACAATCTCATAGTCATTGTACTCGGCAAAGGCTTTCATTCTGGACTTCTGGGCATCCAGAGAGTACCCGTCAATCTGCATAGCGGTGGATACCCTCGTGTAGATATATACTTTTGTCTTTTCTTTTTTCATCTCACGATCCTCATTCGTGCCACAGCCATGGCACCTTTATGTATCCTTACTCCGAAGTTCTTTCGGAGTAAGTTTGGACACTTATCACACGATTATTATATCATGCCGTTTTAGCTTTTTCAATAGTGTCCTCTGGCTGTTCGGGGATATTTGTAGCTCCGGCAGGTTCTTTTCCCAAACAATTCGGCGGCTCTGGAAGATTGTCAAGATCCAGAACCGCCGCATATTTTTCTATTAAGTTGGCAAGCAAATCAGCAAAGCCACTCCACTCATCCTTATTCCAATCCGCTATAATGGTTTACCTCCTGTTTCTTACTGCCACGCTGTGTGTACGCCCGGGTGATCTCTGGAGGGATACGGTCAAGAATCCCTTTTACCTGTTCATAATCGCTTTGCAGCCTTGCTTCCTGTAACTTCTTGACGGTGCTCTGCTGCTGGCTCTTTTCCAGAGCAACCGTCAGATCATCATTTTTCTTTTTCAGCGCCTTTTTCTCGGACTCAGCCGTAGTAAAGCACCTCTGATATTTCTTCATCTGTGTTTCCATCGCCGCCACATCCGGGATATATTCCTCCAGAAACGCTGCGATCTGCGCTGTCCGCTCCTTGTAGTTGGTAAACTTCACATCGGAAAGCATTGCATCCAGCTTTTCCATCTGCTTTGTCAGACGGGTCATCTGTTTGAACACTCTCGGCGGGATATGGTCACGGCCCGTCTCGCTGGCACTCTCACCACGCTCCAATACCGGATACTTCTTGACCATGTGTTCCCAGAACTTGTCTTGCCACCATGTCAGCTTTTTCTTGTTGCCCACGATCTCCTTGGCGCTGAGCCGCTTGTCCTCTGTCAACGGGACAAAAGAAAGGTGCATATGGGGCGTTTTCTCGTCCATATGCACCACGGCGGATATAATGGTTTCGGGGGATTGGTTCTGTCGGATAAACTCCAACGCTTCATTGAAGAATTCCTTGATCTCAGCCCGCTTCTTGCCCTTGAAAAACTCCGGGCTTGCGGTGATCAGCGCTTCCACCACACGAACACTGTCAGAGCGAGTGCGGCATCCGGCTGCAGCAATCTGCCGTTCGGACTCTGCCCGGTACTTTCTTTCCGGCTTAACAAGGTGGAAATTCAAATGACTCCGACTGATGTCAATATCCGGATTGCTTGCGTATTCTTCTTTGGTGCGCTCATTATGGGCTTCAATACGCCCGATCTCCGGCCCTTTATACTTGGCAAATCTCAAAATAGCAAACTGTCCCTTTTCCATTATTTTTCCCGACCTTTCTGCCACACGATGTCGTAGCCCAACACATCAGCCAGTTCCAAAACCTCTTTATAGCGGATGCTCTCCCGCTGCAACTTGGCAGACAGGTTGGAAACGCTGTCCGACCAGCCGTATTCATCATGTAGCAGGTCAACTACTTCCTGCATCGTCATTCCGGCACGCACAATCTGTGCCTTGATTTCGTTGCGTACATTCATATCAAAAAATCCTCCATAAAATTTCATTGTTGGTTCGGTGAACACCCTGCGCTTCAAAGTAGAACAGATATACCGAATCGTGAAAAAAAGTAATCTCTGAAATCCGTACAGAATTTCTCCTGTGATGTCCTGTCCCCATCTGACCATATCCCACTTTACTGTTCCGTGTGATTTGGGTTGGAACAGTGAAAACACCCACCATTCCATAAACACGGTACACGGTTCAGAGAAGCACGATTTCATGAAATCATTTCGTCCTACGGTCAAAAATTTGCCTGTTTTCACTACCCTTGAAAATCCATGCCCCAAAACAGGTCATTACGGATGCTTTTGCCAAAAAGAAGTGGGGTGGACTGGAAAGTACATGTACCAAGCGTACTTCCGTACCGTGGTACGTTTGGTACGGGTGGTACATGTATTTTTGGGTCACTTTCGTTTTTACAGAAACGGTCTTTGCAAAAGCTCAATGCCGACAAAACCTCTGGCGAACTTTCCGCCGCCGATATTGACCTTATTGGTGTATTCAAGGTTATAACGGCTCTCATTCTGTTTGAGGAAGGAACAAAAGCGCTTTTGTGAAAGGCTGCTCATGGCGTTATCGTCACACCACAGCTTGTAAACGGCGTACAGGTCTTTGGAGCTGACTTCGTAATCTGCCTTGAAGCAGATATACCCCTCGGAGCCTAAAAATTCGATGATGTTGTTGCCGTCCGATACCGCAGCATCCATGTTGTCCAGCGCCGACTGACTGAGTGTAAACCTGTAATCGTTGGCGATCAGGCGATGCAGGCCCATGAGTGCCCATAGGAAAATACCCTCTGCTTCGGTGCACATCTTTTCCGCAATATACGGGTCGTCTTTCCGGTTCGGGTCTTTTTCTTTGGTGGAAAGGATAATCTGTCTGCGGAAAAAGCCCACGCTGTGGTCATTGAGAGATTGCAGGACACCGTTGCCCAAACCGATAAAGCGCACATACAAATCTCCCTGGTAGCTCTGTTGTCCCTTTTTCTCCAGATCCATCGGCAATTCAGCGGTGATGATTGCCTTAATGTTATTGGTTTGAGGCAAGGCTTCCAGCTTCATATCATCATCCAGCATCACAAGCTCATGTTCCAGATCGGCCCGAGCGAAGGGGCTTGTCTCCACCTTTGCGATACTGCCTGTGTTCATGTTGCTGCCCAGCAGCGCACGAAGGACAATACCAATGCGGCTTTTGCCCTCGCCGCCTTTGCCGATCAGTAAAAGCATCTTCTGTCCTTTAGTGGAGGGAATAAAGCAGTATCCCATAAATTCCTGCAAAGTCAGGATGTCCTCCGGCTCCAAAAGCTGAGACAAAAAATGCAGCCATGTCACTGGCTGCGGAGCTTCTGGATTGTAGGAGACAGGCAAACGATTCCGGCAGAAATCCTTTTCCGGACTGAATGTGCCGTTCAGATAATAGGTGCCGTTCGCCACATGGATGCGGTCTTGATACAGGGGCAGCTTTTCGGTACAGCACTCCATCCGCATGACATCCAACAGGTTTGTGACCTTCTTTGCAATGCCGCTGGTCACATAATACTTGATGCGGTCATAGATCACCTTTTTCAGGCGGTTTTCATCGTGTACTCTGCCGTTGACCGTGAAAAATGCTCCGTTTACCGTGACCATTGGATATTCCCGGAGAAATTCTTCGCAGAATAGGGCTTCGTTGATTTTCTTGCCGTCAAACCACGCCGGATTTTCAAAGTGCGTGGCCTGCGTCATTTCCTCGCTCAAACCGTACATCCTCCTCTCTCTTTCTTGCGGTGTAGTCCTGGAGGAACGCAACCGTGCTATCCTTCATCAGCTCCTCCACCACAGCAACACGTTCTTCCAAATCGCCCACGGTCAGAATGTCAGTCAGATACTCGATGCGTTCAAGCATCTGGCAGGCCTCCACAAACCGGTCATCCAGGTCATCCTCTGGTGTTTTGGGGGCATACTGCACCTTCCAATCTTCCAACAGATGCAGATAATCCGTCAGCACACGGAAGCAAAACATTTCATCTTCTCGGAACTGTCGGATGTGGGGATGTTTGGGCTTGCGGGAAGTTGCCACAGCTTGTCCCTGTTCGGTGCTGATACCGAAGTCCACAGCCAGCCTTTGCGCCGCTTGCAAGCTTCCCAAATCAAACAGCTTTGCCGTAAATTCAATCACATCCCCGGTAGCTCCACAGCCGAAGCAGAAGAAATATTCCTCGTTTAGCTTCAGGCTGGGATGCCTGTCATTGTGGAATGGGCAGCAAGCCATGCCGTTGCGGTTGACTTTCAGCCCGTAGTGTTCGGCGGCTTGTCTTACAGGAACTGCCGCTTTCACAGTTTCAAAAATATTCAAATAGCAATAATCCTCCTGCTTGCTCTTGGTTAAGCCGTTCTACCCATTCCGTTTCCTGACAGGCAACCCTGCTCGGCGCTGTGTCGTCTCCTTTGTGGAGCGCTCGTCCCTTTTACAGAAGTCATGGCGGTTTATCTCGGTCTGGACGGTCATTCGATTTTCAAGGCGTCTTTTCGATCGATCGTGAGCCAAGTTTACTGCAAAAAATAAGCGACCTTCGTTTATGCACGAAAGCCGCAAATGTCGGAAGTATAGACTTGAAAAATTGCAAATTTGCACAGGGTGGTTTATAATAATAGTAGGTTGGGAGGCGTTGTACATGAAGAAGAACTATGACGATGAGCAGGAAAATACCACTGCGTACCGTGTCCGCCTATTACGCCAGGACAGGGGATGGAGCCAAAAGGAACTGGCAGACAAAATATTTGTTGCCCACTCCCAAATCAGCCGATTGGAAAGTGGAGAAACCACAAATATCGGCAGCGCTTTGTTAGTCTCGCTGGCTAAGGTATTCCATGTTTCAGCAGATTATCTACTTTGCCTTACGCCCATTAGCGTACCGAAAAGCTATGATATTTCCCAGCTGGGATTATCAGAGGAAGTAATCCGCAGGCTGATTTTGAAAACGATTGACCCTGATGTGTTAAACAGACTTTTGGAGCATGACCAGTTCCCAAAACTTTGTGCTTTGATGAAGAACTATTTCAGCAATACCGTTGCAAATGGCATCATGGCAAGAAACCAGATTATTGACCTTGCCACTGATCCGCTTGCAGAGCTGATGAGCGCCGATCCTTCAAAGCAAACGGAAATGATAAAAGACCTGAGTTTTCTGAACTCCAGCAAAATTCAGAGTAATGAAGCAGACATAGAGAAAATCAAAAACATATTGATGAAGATCATTCGGGATGTAAAAGAGAACATGGCAGAGGAGCAACCCAGTGGAGCGGTTGCTACAGCAGAAGCAGTAAAGGGGATTCGTGCCGCATTACCGGACAAGCCACAATCTGAATTGACAGCCGATGATGTGTCAACAGCCATTACTGCCTACATAGGAACGATGATCACAATGGACGAGAATACTTCAGAACTGTTCCAGCAGCTTGCCAAGCAAGTTCTTGAGCTCCCCTTGGATGGGGAAAATTAAGCGTGTCGCTGCGGCGGGTTTTTATATACCTCTTGCGCCCCCGTTGACACAGAAAAACTTTTCGCACAGCTACAAGGTTTTCTGCGCCACCTACACCCGAACAGCCGGATTTTGCTCATGGCAAATCCTTCATTTTGTGTATCTTACAGCCCACAAAATCCGCCTGTTCTGCTGCCACTGAAAACGGTCTGTCTGGCGTGGGACAGCCCCTTTCCAGCGTCAGCGGTCGCAAAAGGTATAACACACTAGACTTTCCTACGGAAAATCGTGTGCCAAGTGGAACTCCGTCCCCTTTGGATGCCCCTGCCAAGGGCAACGCTGTTTCCCTTTGGATACCCTATGCCAACAGGGATGCTGCTCGCCCCTATTGGAAACCCAGAGCCAAGGGGATTTTCCCCTCTGGACGTCCCGCCTGTCCATGCAGTGGCGATCCATCCTGCTCCCACACGATAGATACGCTCCTGCCCGGAACAGGTAAAACAGGCCCAGAGGTTTGCCCAAATAGCGGGTAAATCTCTGTGCCTGTTTTGGTCAGCAGCGGCTGGGAAAGGTGAACGGAAAGCCTTGCTGACTGATAAATTTGAGTTGGATATTTTCGTATTGAGATGCGAAAATCTGTTGTTCTGAATTCCTGTATCTGGTATAATAAAAGTGTCGAATTTTCTGACCGGAGGTACCCATATGGCCATTTCTTACAATAAGCTCTGGAAACTGCTCATTGATCGCAAAATGAGCAAGGCAGACTTACGACGTGCGGCGGGAATCGCCCCCAACACCATGACAAAACTGAACCGCGATGAAGAAGTGACCTTGGAAACACTGGGGAAAATTTGCGCAATATTGAATGCAAATATTGGAGACATCGTGGACTTTCTGCCGACCAACCAAACAACCGAAGTGAACTTGGAGACAAAATAAGTATGACGGAAAATGTATTGTGTGCGCTGATTGGCGTAGGGGGAACACTGTTAGGGACCATTGTTGGTCTTGTTTTTCCGTACCTGTGCAGTGGCTTTGGACGCAAACTGCTTGTTATTTCCGATATTGATGTGCGGTTCGGTACGGGCAAACCAGACGGTGAAGGCGGATATGATGGTTCGTGGATAAATTTTAGGGCTTCGATTCTCAACAAGAAAAATAAATCGTTGATTATTGAGAAAATTGCTTGCGAATTATACAGCGGTTCAAACAGAATTGCCGTGTGCTCCTGTGCCGATAAAGACACCAGCAGGAAAAGCTCAGGAACCCATAAATATGATGAACTTCGATATATTGATGTTGCTTCAAAATCAAGCACTACAAAAAACATCCATGTATTTGTGCGTGGAGATTTGACCTCATGTGATAAGGTGGTTTTTGTATATTCATGGGGGATAGTAAAAAGAAAGCAAATTGTTTGGGTCAAGGAGGATACACCCCATGCCAACACTTGAATGGATTGGAAAAGATAAAGTGGTAAACCACCACCAGGAGGTGCCTTATCGGGTGCTGGAGCGCCAGTACAGCTATGATGAAGCCGGACAGCACGCCGAGGACAACGGCAGCGAAAACATGATTATCCACGGCGACAATCTGGAGGCACTGAAAGCCCTGCTGCCCCGGTACGAGGGCAAAGTGAAGTGCATCTACATCGATCCTCCCTACAACACCGGCAACGAGGGATGGGTATACAACGATAACGTCAATGACCCCAAGATCAAAAGGTGGCTGGGAGAAGTGGTTGGCAAAGAGGGCGAGGACCTTTCCCGGCATGATAAGTGGCTGTGTATGATGTACCCCCGTTTGAAGCTGCTGCAACGGCTGTTGGCTGAAGATGGAGCTATTTTCATCAGTATTGATGATGTGGAATTTTATAATTTGCGCTTAATATGCAATGAGATTTTTGGCGATCACAATTTTATAGCCACTATTATTTGGAGAAAAAATTACGCACCTAAAGGAACCGCAAAACATTTTTCTGAAGATCACGATTATATTCTTGTATATGGAAAAAGCGCAGAACAATGGATTCCTCATAAAATGCCAAGAACAGAAAAACAAAATAAAGCATACAAAAACCCAGATAATGACCCCCGTGGATTATGGCGACCCAACAATTTGGCTGCTCGAAATTTTTATAGCAAAGGAACTTACTCTATAACATGTCCCAGTGGACGAGTTATCAAAGGCCCACCAGCGGGATCGTATTGGCGCGTTTCGGAAGAAAAATTCTGGGAAATGGACCGTGACGGAAGAATTTGGTGGGGAAAAGATGGAAATAATGTCCCAGCTCCGAAAATATTTCTATCTGAGGTAGCAGATGGAGTAGTCCCACAAACCTTCTGGTCATATGAAGAAGTTGGCCATACTCAAGACGCCAAAAAAGAAATTAAGACTATTTTTACTGGTGAGACTCCCTTTGACACTCCCAAACCTGTTCGCTTAATTGAGCGAATCTTACAAATTGCATCTGATCCTGATTCCATCATCCTCGACTCCTTTGCCGGTTCTGGCACCACTGCCCATGCGGTTCTGAACATGAACAAGGCAGATGGCGGCAACCGCAAATTCATTCTGGTGGAAACGATGGACTACGCCGACAGTATTACCGCCGAGCGTGTCAAACGAGTAATTGACGGCTACGGCGAGGACAAAAAAGCCGTGGAAGGCACCGGCGGCAATTTCAGCTATTATGAGCTGGGGCTTGTGCTTCTACTGCCGAACGGCAACCTCAACGAAGAAGTAGGCCCGCAAAAAATCCGGGAATACGTCTACTATATGGAGACTAAAGAGCCCTTGCCCGCCGAACAGCCCACGGACGAGCCTTACTTCATGGGCCTGTGCCGCAACACCGCCTATTACTTCTACTATGAGCGGGAAAGCGTCACCACGCTGGACCATGCCTTTTTGGCTACCGTCCAGACAAAAGCCGAGGGCTACACCATCTATGCCGACCTATGCGCCATCCCGCAGGAGACCCTGCGCAAGCATAACATCACCTTTAAGAAAATTCCTCGGGACATTGCCAGGCTGTAAAGGAGCGTGAAGAAATGGAACTGAAATCTTATCAGAAAGAAGTCATTGCCGATCTTGCACGCTATCTGGAGCTGGTGGTGGAGCTGCAAAGCCCGGCAAAGGCGTATCAAACCCTCTGGAACGAAAAGAATGTTCTGGTGGGCTTCGGCGGTATGCCGAATTATGTGAATGTACTTCCCGGTGTGCCCCATGTGTGCGCCAAGGTGCCCACCGGCGGCGGCAAGACCTATATTGCCGCCAGTTCTCTGCGGACGATTTTTGACGCCATGCCCCAGCGCCGGGCCAAAGCCGTGGTGTGGTTGGTGCCCTCCGATGCCATTCTGACTCAGACACGCAAGGCGCTGGAAAATCCCGACCATCCCTACCGCCAGCGGCTGGATGTGGATTTTGGCGGGCGGGTACAGGTATATTCCAAGGAGCAGGCTCTCATGGGGCAGAACTTCACCCCTTCCGCCGTGACAGAACAGCTTTCTTTGTTTGTGCTCAGCTATGATTCCTTCCGCACCAGCAAAAAGGAGGGGCGCAAAGCCTATCAGGAGAACGGTTATCTGGCCGAGTTTGCAAAGTGGATGGATGATCCGTCCGTTCTGCTGGCCGATACCGATGAGACGGCGTTGATCCAGGTAATCCGCTATCTGAATCCGATGGTCATCGTGGACGAGAGCCACCATGCCACTTCGGATTTGAGCGTGGAAATGCTGCAAAACTTCAATCCCAGCTTTGTGTTTGACCTGACCGCCACACCCAAGAAGAAAAGCAACATCATCTCTTTTGTAGACGCCGCACGGCTGAAAAAGGCCAACATGGTCAAGCTGCCGGTCATTGTCTATAACCGTAAGTCTCAGGCAGATGTATATGGGGATGCTATCGCCATTCGTGCCAAGCTGGAGGCACAGGCCAAACGGGAGCAGGAAACCAGCGGGCGCTATATTCGTCCCATCGTTCTGTTCCAGGCACAGCCCCGCAACAATGCGGATAGCACCACATATGAAAAAATCAAGAAAACGCTGGTGGATGGCGGCATTCCCGAAAAGGAAATCGCCATCAAAACCGGCGATAAAGACGAGCTGAAAAATGTGGACTTGCTGTCCCCAGACTGCCCCATCCGGTACATCATTACCGTCAACGCCCTGAAAGAGGGCTGGGACTGCCCCTTTGCCTATGTGTTGGCCACGGTGGCAAACCGCACTTCTACCGTGGATGTGGAGCAGATTTTGGGGCGTGTACTTCGGTTGCCATACACGCAGAAAAACAGCAGTGAAGTGCTGAATCTCTCCTATGTCATCACATCTTCCGCAGACTTCCACCAAACGCTGGAGAAGGTTGTGGCCGGGCTGAACAGCGCCGGTTTCAGCAGGCGTGACTACCGGGCACAGGATGTGGACGTTCCCATTACAGCTGCACCCACACAGGAACCGGAGCAGCTTCCCATTGTCCCCCCTCCCGCTGACGAACCAGATCTGCCGGAGGTAGACGGCTCGGATTTGAAGGCGCGTTTTGAAGCGGCAACACATGAGGCAGAGCAATCCGTGCAGGATGGAACTATGCAGTCCGATCCCATGCTGTCACAGGCCCTGCAACAGAATAAAACCTATGAGGACGAGATCAACCAGGCCGATAACACTGCTTTGAGCCAGGCTCCATCGGAGGTGCGCGACAAAATGAATCAGTTCCGAATGAATGAGGAATTTGCAGATGAAGCCGCTGCCTTGCGCTTCCCCCAATTTATGCTGGAGACTGGCCCCAGTCTGTTTTCGGAAGCTCATGAAACCCTGGAACTGGAACATTTAGAGGGTGGTTTCTCTCTGCGGGACAAAGACGCTCATGTGGATTTCACTACCGTCAACGCTGAGATGGCGCGGGTGGATGTAGACGATAGCAAAGACAGCACCGCAAAGGCATGGCGGTTGTCTGGTGGCGACAGCGCCTTTTTCCGGGAGTGGTTCAACACCCAGCCCTCGGAAAAGCGGTTCTCACTGTGCAAGGGCATTATCAAGCAAAAGCTCTCCAAGATGAACTGCGTCAATGACCGGGAACTGGATGAGTACATCGACCGGGTGATCGGCACCATGACCGAAGATCAGCTCTCCGAGCTGGAGCAGTCGCCGTATCCCTATGTCGTGAAAATTCAGGGGAAGGTAAAGGAATTGATTGCCCAGCATCGCTCCAGCGTCTTTGATACCTGGCTGGAGCAGGACAAGATTTCCTGCCTGCCCAACTATACGCTGCCTGCGGTGATCTCCCCAACGGCATTTACCTCGATGGTGCCGAAATCGCTCTATACCGCCGAAGAAGATATGAACGAGTACGAGTTCAAGGTGGTGTGGGCGCTGTCAGAACTGGCCAACGTCAAGTGGTGGCATCGTAATATTTCCCGATTGGGATTCCAGATTAACGGCCCTGTTCATGCTTATCCCGACATCATCGTGATGCTCCACAGTGGGAAGATTTTGATGGTAGAGACCAAGGGCGACCACCTGGACAACGATGAATCTAAGGAAAAAGCCAAAATCGGTGACCAGTGGGCGAAGCTGGCCGGAAAACAGTACAAGTATTACATGGTGTTTGAGACCAAGCAGCCGGACTATCCGGGAGCGTACTCTCTGGAGCGGTTTATGGAGATCGTGAATGGATTATAATTTTCCAGATATATTTGGAGGAACACATGAACACTAGAATCGAAATTTGTACAAAGGAAGATGAATCCACAACTGTTAAAGGCGGTATTTTAGAGCGGTTGGTGGCGCAAATATTGACGGTTCAGCAGTTTGAAGTTACCCAAACAGTGCGTGTAACCGGGATGGAAATAGATGTATATGCAAAACACAAAATCACAAATCAAGTGATTCTTGTTGAGTGTAAGGCTCATGAGAATGCTTTACCAGCGGATGTCATAACTAAATTGTTAGGAAACATAATGCTGCGCAAAGCTGATGCTTGTTGGCTCGTTACGACAGGGCCCTTGTCTAAGGATGCAGAAGGCACACGAATTGAATGGGAGCAAGAATCAAATAGCGAAAGAGGAAAACTGTGTTTTTATACACAGGACAGAATTCTAGATTTATTAGTTGGATCTAGGCAAATTCAGCCATTGGACAAGATTCTTGGGTTAATTTCAAGTGAATTTGTACCTGGAGATGATGCAATGTTAATGTGCACATCCTCCGGTATGTTCTGGATTATTCCGATTGTTGATCCTGCTCTGGGAATTTCTTCAACAGTTCTTGCATTTGATGCTGTTCATGGCCAAAGAGTAACATCAACCGAGCAGCTTAACAATCTGAAGGCCCATAGAAATAGTTTTAGTAGTTTTCAGTGGCTAGGGAGCGAAAGTATCGACTCTAAGCAAACAGAACTGCTTGCCGAAGAATATAGGAATATTGTTCCGGTAATAAGTGGTGATGATTGGAGCGATTATCGCCCAGCTAGACCAGAGGATTTTGTCGGTAGGAAGAAGATCTTATCGGATATACTGGATTTTTTAGAAAGTGTTAACAATGGAAATTCAAGAACGAGGTTGTTTTCCATAAAGGCACCATCTGGTATGGGAAAAAGTTCTGTTGTATTGAAGTTGGCTTCTCAGGTGACAACAAGCCGAAAGTATTCCAAAAAATTTTTTGTGTATGCGGTAGATGTTCGTACCGCTATGTCAGCGCGATATGCAGAGATGGCAATTAGATCTTGCTTTTCTGAAGCTGATTCACAAGGATTTACAGATGTTACAACGAGGGACATCAATTCAACTACTGTAAGTCAGTACCTAAATGATAGTTCAATTCAAAAGACATTAGAATATTTAAAACAACAAGGTAAAACTATAGTAATTGTATTTGATCAATTTGAAGAGCTGTTCTCTCAAAAGGGGTTGTATCCACTCTTTGATAATGTGCGTGTCCTTTGCAATGAGATAGATGCGCTACAAGGTCCACTAGTTTTAGGATTTGCATGGAAAACAGATTTAACGATTCCTGCTGATCATCCGGCATACTATATGTGGTCGAATTTGGCAGATAGGCGTAAAGAATTTGAGTTGTCGCAATTTAAGGCGACAGAAATTAAAAGCGCTATTAAGCTTTTTGGTAGGCATTTGCAAGAGCCTGTTAATCCGATTTTAAACAATTACTTGACCAAACAATGTCAAGGATACCCTTGGTTGTTAAAAAAGTTGTGCATTCATGTTTTCAAGTTGATACACGACGGAAATAGCCAGGACTATGTTATTGGTCAAAGGCTTAATATAGTAGACTTATTTGAAAGAGATATTTCTGAACTAACGCCAGACCAGCACGCTTGCGTAATAGAAATTGCTAAATCTTCGCCGGCAGATTATTTTTCAATTACAGAAACATATGGTAGCGATATGGTGCAAACTCTGATAAACGGAAGAATTGTAATCCGACGTGCATCAAAGTTGACATTGTACTGGGATATTTTCCGAGATTATGTTTTAAATAAGACTGTTCCAGAACTTATGCTGGATTATATCCCTCAGCAGCAATTTAGAACAGATATGCGAGCATTTGCGTGCCTAATAGACAAAGGAGATTTGGCATCTTCGGAATTGGGAAAAGAATTATCTGTAAGTACGGCTACAATCGATAATATAATGATTGACGCAGTTATGTTTGGTGTTGCACAAAGAAATTCAAATACCATACATATAATTCCGGACTCTAAAGAGGCGCTTTTTTCCACTCTCCAAGCTATTTTTAAGAAGCATACTGTATATGTGGAAATAAAAAAGTTGGGACTTGAATATTTTAATTATTCACATTTTGCGAAAATATTTCATACGATTTATACCGATAACAACATCAATGGCAAAACAAAGGCAACATATTGTAGCAAACTGTATAATTGGTTTGTTTGCTTAGGTTTGTTTGAAGAGGTTCAAGGCCAGACACATTTAATTAGCGCGCCAAGTGCTAAAACTGCTGCATTTAACTTGGATACAAGAAGCCGCAGAGGCCGTTATCAAAGCGGCGGGCAAAACCTGTTTTGGGGGCAAACTTCTCCTGAAAAAATGATTTGTGCATACAATTTGATTGATTCTGGGCGAACAAATTACAATGAGCTAAAATCAGATGGCTATAGAAATGCGATAGAAGCTTTAGTAGCAGCTCGTGCAATAAGAAAAAGTGGCGACGAGGTCCATACTATTTGTAGCCTCCCCCAAGCATTTGCTAATATTGAACAATCGGATACAATTGTGTTTGCAAAGTCTTTGCTTGAAAACAATCCATCCATGAAAAGTGACGAAATGGGGATTAAACTGGAAGAGAAGTTTACTAAAAAATGGAAAAGCGGATCAAGAATACGGTATGGCAATGCGGTGATTGTATGGGTCAAATATTTAGCAGCTAATGATCACAACTAATTACAACGAATTTTCAATAATTAATTGATGCAGTATAGTGAAGGTGTAATATTATAAAATAGCCAGGCCCGTACTACTTTTATAAGTAGAGAACGGACCTGGCTATTTTGTGCAATCAAACCCTAATTTGAAACCACAACTTTTACGAAATCATCTGGAAATGTTTTAGAGCTTCTATGATTGCTGCTTCCTTTTCCGGCGGGCACCGTGGCACTTTTGCATCTTCCTTCTTTGACAGGTTATAATTCTGTCCCACATCCAGCCCGCACTTCCGCTTGACTTGGGAGATATACAGGCTGGACACCTTCAAACCGTACTTCTCCAGCACATACGCTTTGATCTCATCATAGGTTGCCTTTTTCTCTGCTGCCGTCAAATCCAACTCGTCCATATCCAGCTCGACTTCAATATGCTGAGTCGATTTCAGTTTGGACAATAAACATACCGTCTCCACATGCTTGGTGCGCGGGAAAAGGTCGAAGGCGCGGGCGGTGACGGCCTGGTAGCCGAAGGCGGACAAGCGCTTGATGTCGCGCCCCAAGGTGGCCGGGTCACACGAGACGTACACCACGCAGGGCGGCGCCATGCGGCCGATGGCCTCAACGGTCTGTTCGTCCAGCCCCTTGCGCGGTGGGTCGACGGTCAGCACGTCGGGCGCTTCTCCCCGGTCGGCCAGCAGCATCGCGGCCTGACCCGCATCCGCGCACAAAAACTCCACGTTTTCACAGCCGTTGCGCGCCGCGTTCTCCCGTGCGTTCTCCACGGCCTCGGGCACGATCTCCACGCCAATGACCCGTCCGGCTTTCGCGGCCAGCGCCAGCGTGATCGTTCCCGCGCCACAGTACAGGTCGATGACGGTCTCCTGTCCGGTCAGCCCGGCAAATTCGAGCGCGCAGGCGTACAGCCGCTCGGTCTGGTCGTGATTGACCTGATAAAACGCGTGCGGCGAGAGCCGGAACACATTCCCGCACAGGCTGTCCTGCAGGGTTTCCTCTCCCCAGAGCGGTATGGTTCGCTCGCCCAAAATGACGTTATCCGTCCGCTTGTTGACGTTGACCACGATGCCGGTCAGAGACGGCTCGGCGGCGGTCAGCCGCTCGATCAGCGCTTCATACGCAGGCAGCTTGGCACGCGTCGCGACCAGACAGAGATGGGTTTCCCCGCTGACCGCACCCGTGCGCACGTAAATATGGCGGATCAGCCCCTTGCCGGTGTACTCATCATAGGCTGGGATGTGAAATTCATCCATCCACGCACAGACTGCGGCAGCCAGCCGGTCGGCGCGCTCGTTCTGGATGAGGCAGCGGCCGGTGCGGACGATCTCGTGGCTGCGCGGACGATAAAAGCCGGTAAACGTGCCGTTTTCGTCCTGCCCGACCGGATACTGCGCCTTATTGCGGTAATGCGTGATCTCGGGCGCGCCCGTGATGCCGGTCAGCACGTTCTCGACGCCGCCCAGACGGCGCAGCGCGTCGGCTACCTTCTTCTCCTTCGCGCGCAGCTCGGCCTCGTAGGAGATGTGCTGGAAGCAGCAGCCGCCGCACTTTTCCGCGACCGGGCAGGCGGGTTCGATACGGTCGCGCGAGGGAATGATACACCGTTCGAGCCGGCCGAAGGCCATATTGCGGTTGACCTTGACAATACGGATATCGCACTGGTCACCGACCGCCGCGCGCGGGACGAAAACCGCCATGCCGTCGATCCGGGCGACGCCGCTGCCGTCCGCCGTGTAGTCCACAATCTCCGCGCGGTAAATTTTATTCTTCTGTAACGCCATAGAAAGGCTCCTTTGCTCCCGAAATTTATCATTTTCCTGATTGAAATATTATAGCATTTTTCCGCCGTATTTTCATCCTTTTTCAGCGTAAGCTAAAGAAAAAGAAAGGAGCTGACGCTGTATGCGCGAATCCCATCCAATCCGGCCGGAAAATCTGCCGACCGAATACCTGTATCATCTGGGACATGCCACCCGGGAATTGGACGACTTTTTCTCCGGCCTCTACCCTGCCCTGACCGGCCCGGACGACACCCTGCCCGCCGAACCGATGAGCCGCGCGGAGTCCCGCATGAATGACTGGGGCGACCCGGACGGCCCGTGCGAAAGACGATGAAAAAAACGTCCCGAACAAGATCGGGACGTTTTTTCTGTGAATTTACACCTTACATTCGGGGCAGAAGCTCCTGCTCGATCAGGCTCTCGAGCGGCATGCCAGAAAAGCCTGCGGCGGCAAACGCGTCGATGAAGCGAGTCGCCGAGGCGATCAGCAACGAGATATTGTCGGCCACGAAGGTGACGACCTTCTCGAGCTCCAAGCTGGCGTCGACCAGCGTGTTATGCTTGAGATAGATCTGCCCGGCCGGCTCAAAGTAACCGAACGAACCGAGCGCCGAGAAATCGTTGCAGTATTCGCAGGTCTGCTTGATGAGCGGCTTGTTCTGCGCGGGCGCGTCGCTGAACAGTGTCACGAAGAACTGCAGAAGACCGTTGTTTTCGTCAGGCAGAGCGATCGGAATGAAGCAGCATTCGATCGTGGCCTCCTTGGCGATCTTGCCCAGCCGCTGGGACTCAGCACGCAGCATCAGGGGCGCACCGTCCTTGGGCTCGAGCATCTGCGAACGGAAGCCGTTCTGGCAGAGCACATCGTTCATGCAGCCAAGGATCTGCTTTTGCTTGTTTGCGTCCATTGCTTACCCCTTCTTGATGCCGATATCGGTACGGTAATGCGCTTTTTCAAACGAGATCTTCTTCACGTCGCCGTAGGCCTTGGCAATGGCCTCGTCCAGCGTGGGCGCGGTCGCGGTGACGCCCAGTACACGGCCGCCGTTCGTGACGATCTGGCCGTCCTTGAGGGCGGTACCCGCGTGGAAGACGAAGGAATCGGTCACATCGTCCAGACCGGAGATGACCTTGCCCTTCTCGTAGGCCTTGGGATAGCCGCCGGACGCCATGACGACGCAGCAGGCCGCGTCATCCTTCCAGCGGATGTCGGTCTCCTCGAGCTTTTCATCAATGACCGCGTTGAAAATATCGTACAGGTCGGAGTCCAGACGGGACAGAACGGCCTGCGTCTCGGGATCGCCGAAGCGGGCGTTATATTCGATGACCTTGGGGCCCTTGGGCGTCAGCATCAGGCCGAAGTAGAGCACGCCCTTGAACGGACGGCCCTCGGCGGCCATCGCCGCGACGGTGGGCTTGAAGATGGTCTCCATGCACTGGGCTGCGATCTCCTCGGTGTAGAAGCGGGAGGGCGAGAACGCGCCCATACCGCCGGTGTTCGGGCCTTCGTCGTGGTCGTAGGCACGCTTGTGATCCTGCGCGGACGGCATGGTCTTGAGGTGCTTGCCGTCAACGAAGGCGAGTACTGAGACCTCGGGGCCGGTCAGGAATTCTTCGATGACCACGCGGGCGCCCGCGCCGCCGAATGCGCCGCCGTCGATCGCGTCACGGACGGCGGCGATTGCCTCGTCCTCGGTCATCGCGACGGTCACGCCCTTGCCCAGCGCCAGGCCGTCGGCCTTGACGACGATGGGCGCGCCGTTCTGCTTGATGTATTCGATCGCGGACGCCGAATCCTCGAAAACGGTGTAGCCCGCGGTCGGGATGTTGTACTTCTGCATCAGATCCTTGGCGAAGGACTTCGAGCCTTCGATGACGGCCGCGTTCTTGCGCGGGCCGAAGGCGCGGATGCCGGCGGCCTCGAGCGCATCGACCATGCCCAGCGCAAGCGGGTCGTCGGGCGCGACCATGACGAGGTCGGGGTGGTTCTCCTTTGCGAAGGCGACGACGCCCTCAATGTCGGTCGCCTTGATGTCCACGCATTCCGCGACGGACGCGATGCCGCCGTTGCCGGGCGCACACCAGATATGATCTACCTTGGGGCTCTTGGCCAGCGTCACGCAGATCGCGTGCTCACGGCCGCCCGAGCCGATAACTAAAACCTTCATGCGATTTCATTTCCTCCAGATTTTATTTGCGCAGCCCGATGAGCAGGCATACGACGAGCGGGAGCGTCACGATCAGATTGATCCGGGAAAGCGCGGCGGCGGACAGGGCGTACAGGCCGGTCAGCGTGCAGATCTCGATCAGCGCGAAGAGCACGACGGCGGCCACCGCGATCCAGTGCACGGCGCGGAACCAGACGCTTTCGTACTTTGCCGCGCCGTTGGCCACGCCGATGAAGCCCAGCAGCCGGGCAATCCACCCAAACCCGCCGGCAAACGGCGTGATGAGCAGCAGCACAAAGCCGGCGAGACAGGCGTAGAGGCCGGATTTATCGTTCATCTGTCAGATCCTCCTCGGTCAGCGGCAGGGCGGGCGTATCCCCCGCCCTGCCCGCGATTTCGATTTTAATGATGGAACAGACGCGCGCCGGTGAAGGACATGACGATGCCGTACTTGTTGGCGGTCATGATGACGTGGTCGTCGCGGATCGAGCCGCCCGGCTGAACGATATACTGCACGCCCGACTTGCGCGCACGCTCGACGTTGTCACCGAACGGGAAGAACGCATCCGAGCCGACGGTCACACCCGACTGGGTTGCGATCCAGGCCTTCTTCTCTTCTGCCGTCAGCGGCTCGGGGCGAACCTTGAAGGTGTTCTGCCAAACGCCCTCGGCCAGAACGTCCTCGTACTCGTCGGACAGGTAAACGTCGATCGCGTTGTCGCGGTCGGGACGGCGGATGCCGTCAACGAATTGCAGGCCGAGCGCCTTGGGATGCTGGCGCAGATACCAGTTGTCGGCCTTCTGACCGGCCAGACGGGTGCAATGGATGCGGCTCTGCTGACCCGCGCCGACGCCGATGGCCTGACCGTCCTTGACATAGCAGACCGAGTTCGACTGGGTGTACTTCAGGGTGATGAGCGCGACGATCATGTCGATCTTGGCCGCCTCGGGCAGCTCCTTGTTGTCGGTCACGATGTTTCCGAGCATCTCGGCGTTGATCGCCAGATCATTGCGGCCCTGCTCAAAGGTGACGCCGAAGACGTCCTTGCACTCCTTGGCGGCGGGCACATAGTCGGGGTCGATCTGGACGACGTTGTAGTTGCCCTTCTTCTTGGTCTTGAGGATCTCGAGCGCCTCGTCGGTGTAGCCCGGCGCGATGACGCCGTCGGAAACCTCGCCCTTCAGGTAGTTCGCGGTCGCCGCGTCGCACACGTCGGACAGCGCCGCCCAGTCGCCGTAGGAGCACAGACGGTCCGCGCCGCGCGCGCGGATATAGGCGCAGGCGATCGGAGACAGCGCGGCGTCCTCCTCGACGAAGTAGATCTTCTTATCCACGTCGCTCAGGGGCAGGCCGACTGCCGCGCCCGCCGGGGAAACGTGCTTGAAGGAAGCGGCGGCCGGCAGGCCGGTGGCCGCCTTCAGCTCGCGCACGAGCTGCCAGGAGTTGAAGGCGTCCAGAAAGTTGATATAGCCCGGCTTGCCGTTGAGCACAGTGATCGGCAGGTCGGAGCCGTCCTTCATAAAGATACGGGACGGCTTCTGGTTGGGGTTGCAGCCATACTTTAAAGCGAATTCAGTCATGTCGGTTCCTTTCTTTCCGCGAAGCGGCGGGTGTTACTTGACGTGCTTGTTCTTGATGACGGTCTCGGTCTCGCCGGTGGCGGCGTCGATATAGCGCACGAAGAGCGAGATCTTGTTCTGCTCATTGAGGGACTGCCACAGGGACTCGGCGTATTCCTCGATCGGCTGGTTGCCGACCAGAACGCACTTGGGCTCGCCGCGGAAGAAGGGCAGCGGGTCGCCGTCGCACATGTAGGTGTGGATGAAGTGGCCGCGGCCCTTGACCGGCTTGTCGTACTCGAAGAAGTAGCGCTTGCAGGCCTCGGGGTCGGAGTGGAAGCTCTTGAGGATCGAGATGGCGTAGGAGCCGTCCTCATTCATAACGCCCGAAATACGGGAGGTGAAATTGGGTGCGTCCGGCTCAAATTCGCGGGTGCGCAGGGCCTCAATGTAGCTCTTGCCTTCGACCAGATAGTCACGGATGGTATCGGTCTGGTCGCCGTTCGTGACAATGGTCTTGCCGTCCACGGTGCGCACCGGATGGTAAATGATCAGCGAGGGATCGGAGCACTTGGACGGATCGAACGCTTCGGTGCGGATGCCGTCCTCGGTCTCAACAAAGACGCGGTTGCGGCTGTTTTCGCTGCGGCCCATGATGAAATAAACGAGCACGCGCTTTTTGCCGTCCTCCGAGCAGCCCAGCATCAGGCCGCGGCCCGGATAGGCGTTCGACTGCAGCTCGTCAGTCATACGCAGGACGTTCGACATGTTGGATACAAACATATTGGACATAATGGTGTTACCCCTTCCTTTTTCAGTTCTCTCAGGCTTCGATCATGACGCGGCCGTCCGCCACGCGGAGCTTGCCGTCACAGAACAGCGAGACGGCGCGCGGGAGCAGGATATGCTCGGCCTGCGCCATGACGCGCTTCTGGAGCACCTCGGGCGTGTCGCCCGGTTCGATCTCGACCGCCTTCTGCAAAATGATCGCGCCGCCATCAACCACCTCGGAAACGAAGTGGACGGTCGCGCCGGTGACCTTGACGCCCTTGGCGAGCGCGGCCTCATGCACGCGCAGGCCGTAATAGCCCTCGCCGCAGAAGGACGGGATCAGCGACGGATGGACGTTGATGATCCGGTTTTCCCACTGCTTGCAGAAGGAGTCGGGCAGGACGGTCATGAAGCCGGCCAGCACAATCAGGTCAATTTCGCGCTCCTCCAGAAGCTGAGAGAGCGCCGCGGCGTAGTCTTCCCCATCCGCAAAGTCCTTGCGGCGCAGCACGCCGGTCGGGATACCGGCCTTGGCCGCGCGCTCGAGCGCGAACGCATCCGGATTGGAGGAAAGCACGAAGCACAGGCGGCCGCGGGCGATCTCGCCCCGGCTCTTCGCGTCGATGAGCGCCTGTAAATTGGTTCCGCCGCCCGAAACCAAAACAGCAATATTCGTCATAATTTTCATACCTCAACGGGGAAAAGGCCGAAAATGACCGGCCTTTTCAAAACTCTGTTCAGCGCAGGGAGATGCCCTTTTCGCCGGCGCGGCAAACGCCCATGATGTAAGCCTTCTGACCGGCCGCCTCGATCGCGGCGACCGCCTTGTCGGCGTCCTCCTTGGCGACCGCCATAACCAGACCGACGCCCATGTTGAAGGTGTTGTACATATCGCGCAGCGGGATGTCGCCGGTCTTCTGGATCAGGTTGAAGATGGGCAGAACGGGCGCGGCGTTCATCTCGATGTCGGCGCAGATGCCCTCGGGCAGCATACGCGGGATGTTCTCGTAGAAGCCGCCGCCGGTGATGTGGCTAATGGCCTTGACGTCGGCCGCAGCGGTGACAGACTCGATGGTCTTGACGTAAATCTTGGTCGGGGTCAGCAGCTCCTCGCCCAGCGTCTTGCCGAACTCGTCGATGTAGCGGGTGACCGACTTCTCATTGATACCCAGCGTCTTGCGCACCAGAGAGTAGCCGTTGGAATGGACGCCCGAGGAAGCCACGCCGATGATGACGTCGCCCTCCTGCACGCGGGAACCGTCGATCATCTTGGGCTTATCGACGATACCGACCGAGAAACCTGCGACGTCGTACTCATCCACCGGATAGAAGCCGGGCATCTCAGCGGTCTCGCCGCCGATCAGGGCGCAGCCCGCCTGACGGCAGCCCTCGGCGATGCCGATGACGATGTTGGCGACGCGGGACGGCACGTTCTTGCCAACCGCAATGTAATCGAGGAAGAACAGGGGCTTGGCGCCGCAGCAGGCGATGTCGTTGACGCACATCGCGACCGCGTCGATGCCGATGGTGTCATGCTTGTTCATCAGGAAGGCCAGCTTGAGCTTGGTGCCCACGCCGTCGGTGCCGGAGACCAGCACCGGCTCCTCCATGCCCTTGAAATCGGGTGCGAACAGGCCGCCGAATCCGCCCAGCGTGCCGATAACGCCCTTGGTAAAGGTGCTCTCGACATGGGGCTTCATCAGCTTGACGGCCTCATAACCGGCGACTACGTCAACACCGGCTGCCTTGTAGCTTTCAGAACGGCTCTCACTCATAATCAAATCTCACTTTCAAAGATATTTTTTTCGGCCTGCTCGGGAACCTCCATCGGGTAGGTGCCCGAGAAGCAGGCGTCGCAGAAATGCAGCTTGCAGCCGATGGCGATGCGGTGCGCGGCCTCGAGGGACAGGAAGCCCAGCGAGTCCACGCCGATGATCTCGCGCATCTCCTCCACCGTGCGGTTGTGGGCGAGCAGCATGCTGCGGTCAGGGATATCGGTACCGAAGAAACAGGGATGACGGAAGGGCGGCGCGGAGATGCGCATATGCACCTCGGCTGCGCCCGCGTCGCGGATCAGCTTGACGAGACGGGCGCAGGTCGTACCGCGCACGATCGAATCGTCGACCATGATGACGCGCTTGCCCGCGACGGCCTCACGCAGAGCGTTGAGCTTCAGGCGCACCGAACGCTCGCGCTTGGACTGCCCGGGCTGGATGAAGGTGCGGGCGATATAGCGGTTTTTAATGAGACCCACGCCGTACGGGATGCCCGAGCACTTGGCGTAGCCGATCGCGGCCGGAATGCCCGAATCGGGCACGCCGATGACGACGTCCGCGCCGACCGGATGCTCGATCGACAGGTACTTGCCGGCCTCCTGACGGGCGCGCTCGACCGAAGCGCCGTCGATGACCGAGTCGGGACGGGAGAAATAGATATACTCGAAGACGCAGGCTGCGGTCTCGGGCTTCTGGGGACAGTGGAGCGAACGGATCTCGCCGTCCTCCACGACGACGACCTCGCCCGGCTCGATGTCGCGGACGAACTCCGCGCCCAGTGCGTCGAACGCGCAGGATTCGGAGGCGAAGACGATGCAGCGTCCCAGACGGCCCATGCACAGCGGACGCATTCCGCGCGGGTCACGCGCGGCGATCAGCTTGCGGGGCGACATGATGCACAGGCTGTACGCGCCCTCGATCACGTTCATCGCGTTCAGCACGGCCTCCTCGATCGAGCCGCACTTGAGACGCTCGCGCACGATCGTGTAGACCAGCACCTCGGTGTCCGAGGACGAACGGAAGATGCCGCCGCCCAGCTCGATCTCGCGGCGCAGCTTGCCCGCGTTGACCAGATTGCCGTTGTGCGCAACGGCCAGATTGCCCTTGACATGGGTAATGGACAGGGGCTGCGCGTTCTCACGGGAGGGCTGGCCGGTGGTCGAATAGCGGACATGGCCGACGGCCATATTGCCCGGCATCCCGTCCAGAATCTCCTGCGAGAAGACCGAGCTGACCAGACCGACGTCCTTGTGGCACTTGAACACGCCGTTTTTGTTGACGACGATGCCGCAGGCCTCCTGCCCGCGGTGCTGCAGGGCGAACAGCGCGGTATAGGCCTCATGCGCCGGGCTGATCTCCTCGCCCTCGGGGACATAAATGCCGAAAACGCCGCATTCCTCATGCACCGCGTCCCCGTCGAACGGGGTGCGCGGCAGATGCTTCATTTTATATTTCATTCTGATAAAACCTCTGGAAAAAGGGTGCGGAGCGGACGGCGGAGTGGAAGGCCGCGCCCGCGCCGGGGATGGAAAGTCGAAAAGAAAATGGAAAAAAGGCAGCGGAACCGGTTGGAATTACTCCTTGCCGTTCCAGCAGTAGGTGCAGACCTGATCGCGGTCGAGACCGATGGCCTCGAGCAGGCCGTCGAGCGACTGGTAGCCCAGCGAGCTGAAGCCAAACTTCTCGCAGATCGAACGCAGCATGCACTGGCCGCGCTCGGTGTCGGCGTTGGCATACTCGTCCAGATGCTTCTGACCCTCGTCGCCCTCCAGCTCCTGCACGGTGCGGCGGGCGAGCAGCTCCATCTCGGAATTGCTCGAGGAGAAGTTCAGGTACTTGCAGCCATACATGATGGGCGGGCAGGCCGAGCGCATGTGGACTTCCTTCGCGCCGCTCTCATAGAGGAATTCAACAGTCTCGCGAAGCTGGGTGCCGCGCACAATCGAGTCGTCCACGAACAGCAGCTTCTTGCCCTCGATCAGCTCGGGCACCGGGATCTGCTTCATCTTGGCAACCTGATTGCGGATCTTCTGGTTCTGCGGCATGAAGGAGCGCGGCCAGGTCGGGGTGTACTTGATGAAGGGACGGGCGAACGGGATATTAGACTTGTTCGCGTAGCCGATCGCGTGCGGGACGCCGGAATCGGGCACGCCCGCGACATAATCGACGTCCTGCGCCAGGCCGCGCGCCTTGTCGTCGCGCGCCATGATCTCGCCGTTGCGGTAGCGCATGACCTCGACGTTAACGCCCTGATAGTTGGAGTTCGGATAGCCGTAATACGTCCACAGGAAGGAGCAGATCTTCATGTCCTTCCCGGCGGGCGAAACGGTCTCGTAGCCATCCGCCGTGACCTTGACGATCTCGCGCGGCCCCAGCTCGTAGGCGTCCTCATAGCCCAGCTTGTGATAAGCGAAGGACTCGAAGGAGACGCAGCAGCCGTCCTCGTTCTTGCCGATGAGCACCGGCAGGCGGCCCAGACGGTCGCGCGCGGCGTAGATGCCGTCCTTGGTCAGCACCAGAATGGTAGCCGAGCCGTCGATCAGCTCCTGCGCGTGCAGGATGCCCGAAACGAGATCCTCCTTCTGATTGATGAGCGCGGCGGTCAGCTCGACCGAGTTGACCTTGCCCGAGCTCATGGCCATGAACTGATGGCCGTGGTCGGAAAAATACCGGGAGACCAGCTCCTCGGCGTTGTTGATGATGCCGACGGTGGTCAGCGCATACAGGCCGAGGTGGGACCGCACGAGCAGCGGCTGGGGATCGGTATCGCTGATGCAGCCGATGCCGCTGCAGCCGTGGAAGTCGCGCAGGTCGTTCTCAAACTTGGTGCGGAAGGGGGTGTTCTCGATGTTGTGGATCTGTCGCTGGAAACCGGACTCCTCATCATAGATGATCATGCCGCCCCTGCGGGTGCCCAGATGGGAGTGGTAATCCACTCCGAAAAAGATATCCATGACGCAGTCCTGCTTGGAAATTGCGCCGAAAAAGCCGCCCATAGGCCCTCCTTAAAATGATTTTGGAAATTTGGAATGATTGAACTTACTTGCCGAGCAGACGGCGCGCCATCTCCTGATACGCACCCTCTACGTTGCCGAGGTCGCGGCGGAAGCGGTCCTTGTCCAGCTTTTCGCCGGTCTTGACGTCCCAGAAGCGGCAGGTATCGGGCGAGATCTCGTCGGCCAGCACGATGGTGCCGTCGGACAGCTTGCCGAACTCGAGCTTGAAGTCAACGAGCGTGATGCCGCACTCGAGCAGGGTCTTCTTGAGGAAATCATTGACCGCGAAGGCGTACTTCTTGATCAGCTCGATCTCTTCCTTGGTCGCCAGCTTCAGCGCGATCGCGTGGTAGTCGTTGATCAGCGGGTCGCCCAGATCGTCGTTCTTGTAGGAGAACTCGATGGTCGGCTCGTCGAATACGATGCCCTCCTCAACGCCGTAGCGCTTGGCGAAGGAACCGGCGGAAATGTTGCGGATGATGACCTCGAGCGGGACGATGGAGACCTTCTTGACAGCGGTCTCACGCTCAGACAGCTCCTCAACGAAGTGAGTCGGCACGCCGGCCTCCTCCAGCTTGCGCATCAGGTGGTTCGTCATCTGGTTGTTGATGATGCCCTTGCCCGAGATGGTGCCCTTCTTGACGCCGTTGAACGCGGTGGCGTCGTCCTTGTAGTCCACGATTACGATGTTCGGATCGTCGGTCGCAAATACCTTCTTGGCCTTGCCCTCGTAAAGCTGTTCCTTCTTCTGCATGTTCATACGCTCCTTTGTGTGTCTATCTATGGTTTATTTTTTTTGCAAACAAAACGGAATTTACGCGAACTGCGCGCGTACCTTGGCGTCCTTGGCCTCGACCTCAGCGGCCATCTCGGCCTTGAAATCGTCGAGCTTCTGCGCCAGTTCGTCGTCGGACAGCGCCAGCATCTGCACAGCCAGAATGGCCGCGTTGTCCGCGCCGTCGACCGCCACGCAGGCGACCGGAATGCCCTTGGGCATCTGCACCATGGACAGCAGGCTGTCCAAGCCGCCCATCATCGAGGTCTTGATCGGCACGCCGATGACCGGCAGGGTCGTATAGGCCGCGATGACGCCGCCCAGATGGGCCGCCTTGCCCGCCGCCGCGATGATGACGCCGAAGCCGTCCGCGCGGGCGTTCTTCGCCAGCGTCTCAGCCGCCGCCGGGGTGCGGTGCGCCGAAACGACGCGCACCTCATAGGGCACGCCGAATGCGCCGAGGCGCTTCATGCAGCCCTCCATCACGCCCAGATCGCTGTCCGAGCCCATGACGATACAAACCTTCTTCATAACGTCCTCCTGATATCATCTAAAATTTATTTTGGACTAAAAAATAAAATGCAGGAGTGGGTTTCCTCCCCTTCCTGCAAGTTGTTAAAAGTATGCAATTTGACCCAGAGAAACCGAGCCGCCGTTCCAGAACGCGGTACTTTTGGGTACGACTGCGCGGCCGCAGGACTGACATAAACCGATCCGCAGAACCGAAAGCATATCCAAACATCCTTTCTCTGGTTAAAATTCGGGCGGATGGAACGGCAATACCGCTCCATCCTGTCCCTATTGTACTATGTTCCCGGCCTGATTTGCAAGGGAGGTTCGTAAAAATCGTGTAAATCACCAAATTTACCACCGCGAACGGCGAACGGATTATGCCATTCTGCTTATCGTTTGGCGGCAGCCTCGACCTGCCCGATCAGCATGGCCGCGCCGCGGCTGTTTTCAAGCTCCCGCTCGCGCAGAAGGGCGGCTGTCGCACGGACTTCGGCGTCCATTTGTCCCGAAACGCATTCGTCGATCAGGGGCGCGAGCTTGTCCGCCGTGACCTCGGCCAGCGGGATGCAGGTGCGGCTGCCGATGTATTTCAAAAAGCCGTCCACCTTGATATCATAGCTCATGCCGATGACGGGCACGCCGCGCCCGGCCGAGAACATGAGCGAATGTAAACGAATACCGATGACCGTCTTCATGCGGGAAAGCAAGCCGATCGTGACCTCAATGGGCAGGCGCTCGGTGATGACGTAATGCGGACAGGACAGCTTTCCGGCCACGGCACGCGCCGGCTCGAGGTCGCTCGGAAACTCGATCGGCACAAAGACCGGGATCAGGCCGTGGCGGTCGTAGGCATACTGAGCCGCCTTGACAATCTCGTCGATCACCGAGGTCAGGCCGCTCCAATTGCGCAGGCCGAAGCCCAGATAACGGCCGTCCAGCGGGATGCCGAGCGATTCCATCGCCTGATCAATCTGGGCGTCATGCGCCGGCTTCAGAATGATGGTCGGGTCGGCCGCCAGCCGGATCTCCGGCTCGACGATGCCCATGCGGGTCAGCTCACCCCGGGAGAGGTCATCGCGCAGGGTGATGAGGTCGACAGCGCGGTTGATCGTGCGTGCGGTGTGCCGCCGGTTGCCCGGACGGCGGATCGGGCCGATGCCGCAGCCGTACATCATGACCTTGCAGCCCAGCTTCTTGGCCGCGTCCAGCGTAAAGAGGTAGTATTTCAGGGAACGGGTCGAGGTGACATCCTGCATCAGGCTGCCGCCGCCGTTGATATACAGCGCCGCGCGGCGGAACCGGCGCAGCACCGACCCAATGTGGAAGGTGTAGACCGAATCGGTGCGGTAGAGCAGCTTGGTCTCCATCGGGCGGCGGGACATGACCGTGATCGGCCGGTCAGGATCAAAGACTCGCATCTCCTGCACAATGGCGCGCAGAATCGCATCGTCGCCCGCGTTCCCCTTGCCGTAAGCGCCGCAGATGACGATGCCGTCCCGCGTGTTCTTGGGCTTTTTGTACAGGCGGATGATCTTTTCGTAGTTTTCCTCCTGCGTGCGGCACATGGTGTCAAGCGAGAAGTCGCGCACCGCCTTTTCATACAGCCGGTCGGCGAAGACCCGGCGCTTTTCAGGGTCGCGCGCAAACGCAAGCAAGCACTTTGTCAATTCCTCATAGTCGCGCGGCTGGAAGATATAACCGTTTTCGCCCGAGTCGATCAGCTCGCTCATGCCGCCGACATCCGAACAGATGGTCGCGCAGCGCTCGCGCACGCCCTCGAGGATGGAATACGGGAAGGTCTCGGACAGCGAGGTCAGCAGATTGATGTCCATGCAGGCGAAGAACTTGTTGATGGGCGAGACCCAGCCGCAGAAGGTGACACGGTCGGCCACGCCCAACTCCTGCGCGAGGTCGCGCAGCATCTTTTCATCCTCGCCGTCGCCCGCGAGGAACAGGCGAAGCTGGGGCACCTCCCGCACCGCGCCCGCAAAGCCGCGCACGCAGGTTGCGATGTCCTTGACAGCGGTCAGGCGGGCGGCGATGCCGCAGAGGATGTCATCGGGCGCGATTTCCACCCCCCACTGCTCCCGGCAATAGGCCGCGCGGTCAAGCCCCTCGACCGGGTCACCGAAGTTCATGCCGTTGTAGATCTTGCACACCCGCTCGGGCGGGAAGCCGCGCGAGATCAGGGTGCGCGCCATGCGGTCGGCAACCGCCTGATAATAGTCCAGAAAGCGCAGGGCGATCGTGTTGGCCAGACCGTTCGTCCACTGCTTGAACGGGCTGCCCAGATAGTCGTAGCGGTAGTCCGAATGGACGGTCGTCAACACCGGAACGTGGGTCTTGCCGCGCACGAGCGCACCGACCAGATTGGCCTTGCCGCCGTGGCAGTGGATAACGTCGGGCTTGAACTCGGCCGCGATGCGGCGCACCTCGCCCGCGCAGTAGATCGGGTTGAAGCTGGGGATGACCTTGACGTTGATGCCGTTCTTGGCGGCCTCGCGCGGAAAGGGGCCGTCGCGGAAGGAGATCAGCATGACCTCGTTGCGCGCGCGCAGAGCCTGAATCAGGGTCATGATATGGGTCTTAGCGCCGCCGACGTCGCCGCCGCCCATCATCTGCAAAATTCTCATGGAATGCCTCCATTATTATGTTTCTTCTGTCTATTCCTTATTATACACAAATTCCGCCCGATTGCAATTTACACACAGGGGTGTTATACTAAAAAATAATCTTGTAATTTGGAGAAACCGGAAAAAACGCGGCGCGCCGCCGCCCGGCAGAAAGGAACACAGACCTATGGAGCTGACCATCCGTCCGGCCGCGCTGCGTGACCTCGAAGCGCTGACGGCCATCTATAACTACGAGGTCGAGCACGGCGTCGCCACGCTCGATCTCACCCCCCGCACCCTGGCCGAGCGCCGGGTCTGGCTGGACGCGCACAATGTGGACAACCATCCCCTGCTGGTCGCCGAGGTGGACGGTGTGGTCGTCGGCTACGCCAGCCTGTCCTCCTACCGGCCCAAGGATGCCTACCGCACAACGGTTGAGCTTTCGGTCTACATCGCGCCCGACCGGCGCGGACAGGGCGTCGCCGCCGCCCTGATGACCGAACTGCTCGCGCTGGCCCGGCAGGACCCGGACACCCACGCGGTCGTCTCGGTCATTACCTCGGGCAATGAGGCCAGCCGCCACCTGCACGAGAAATTCGGCTTCACCTTCTGCGGCACCGTCCCCGACGTGGCCTTTAAGTTCGGCCGCAGTCTGGGGATCGACCACTACCGGCTGAGCGTTTAAACAAAGAAACAGATCGAAAGGAACCCATATGTCAGAAAAATCCACGATGACGCGCAACGCCATGCTCTTCCTCCCCGCAAAAATCGCGGAGGGCGTGCTGCTCATGGCAATGTCGTCGCTCTACTCCCACATCCTGACCAAATCGGCGGTCGGCCTGTTCAATGCGACCAACATGATGGTCAACTTCACCTTCCTGCTCATCGCGGCGTGGATGTCCAACTCCAACACCCGCTATGTAGCTGAGGAGTTCAAAAAAGATCGGGCCTCCCGCCTGTTCTCCACCATCGCGCCCATCTATTTCCTGCTGTGTGCGGTCGTGACCGTCGTCTGCGCCGGTCTGTTCTGCATGACCCGGCAGACCTATTTCCTGCTGGGCGCGGTCATGTTCTGGACGTACACCGCCTTCACCATCCTGAACAATACGATGGTGCAGTTATCCATCATCCGTCCGGCCATCCTGCTGTCGCTGACCTCGGCCTCGCTCAAGCTCATCATGGCCTTCCTGTTTGTCGGCGGCAAGGCGGGCTTCAACTCGCCCACCCCGGCCATTCTGGCCAACATCATCGCGGACGGCGTGGGCGCGATCGGCGCGGTCTTCTGTCTGGGCATGCCCCGCGTTGTGCGTCCCCGCTTCTTCTCGGGCGAGATGCTGCGCAAGCTGCTCAAGTTCGGCGTACCGCTGATGGGTGTCGCACTGTGCACCGCCCTGCTGAACCTGATCGACCGGTTCCTCGTTCTCGGCATCTACGGCGACGAAGTCTTCGCGGTCTATTCCAATAACGTGTCCATTCCCTCGTCCATCTTCAATATGCTCTCGGTCGGCGTGCTGCGCGGCGTTTATCCCGCCGTTCTGCGGGCGTGGCGCGAGAGCGGACGGGACGCGGCGCGCGGCCTGCTCAACGCGGGCGTCCGGCTCTATATGCTGGTCGCCTTCCCGGCGGCCTTCGGCCTGACTGCGGTGGCTCTGCCCTTCACGCGGGTCTTCTTCGCCGCGGGCTATGACGCGGGCGCGCCTGCCATCGGCCTCATGTCCTTCACGATGGTCTTCATGGGTCTGACCGAGTACGCCAACAAGGGCTTCGAGCTCGAGCAGAACACCCGCCCGGTCATCCTGAACAGCGCGCTGGCCACCCTCGTCAAGATCGTCTCGAGCGTCGTGCTCATCCGCACGATGGGCTTTCTGGGCGGTGCGGTCGGCTCGGTCATCGCGCTGGCCTCCTATTTCCTCATCACCTCGATCCGCGTGCGCCGCTACTTCATGTGGAAGGTGCCTATGCCGACCTTCATTCGCATCTTCGGCTCTGCCGCTCTGTGCGGTGCGGCCGCCTACGCCTGCACCCTCCTGCCCCTCTCCAACCTGCTCCGGCTGGCGCTGGCCATCGCGGCGGGCGGCGCGGTCTACGTCCTGTGCCTGCTCATCTCGGGCGAGGCGCGCGAGGAAGCCGCCCAGCTCACAAAAAAGCTGCGCCGCCGCTGATTTCCAGTTGAAAACCGTCAGACAGAATGGTATCATAGTATTCATAAAATATTCGACAAAATTCGGACGCATCCGACGCGCAGCGCCCCATGCGTTCCAGACTTTCCGGGGGTAATCACAGATGCAGTTATTAGAACAGGCCATTCTCGAGCGAGGCCGCGTGAAAGACGGCGAGGTCCTCAAGGTCGACGCGTTCCTGAATCACCAGATGGACGTCGGACTCATCAACGAGCTGGGCCGCGAATTCCACCGCCGCTTCGCGGATGCGGGCGTCACCAAGATCCTGACGATCGAAGCGTCGGGCATCGGCATCGCCTGCATCACGGCGCAGTATTTCGGCGTGCCGGTCGTCTTCGCAAAGAAGACCCAGTCGCGCAACATCGACGGCGAGGTGCTCACCACCCAGGTCACCTCCTTCACGCACCAGCGCAACTACGACGTCATCGTGTCCAAACGCTTCCTCGACCCGTCCGACCGCGTTCTGCTGATCGACGATTTTCTCGCCAAGGGCAGCGCCCTGCTCGGCCTGATCTCTCTGGTGCAGCAGTCGGGCGCTTCGATCGCGGGTGCGGGCATCTGCATCGAAAAGGGCTTCGACGTCGGCGGTCAGGCCGTGCGCAGCCAGGGCATCCGGGTCGAGTCCCTCGCGACCATCGCCTCCATGGACGCAAACGGCATCGTCTTTGCCCCCGACCATACGTAACAGACTCCGAAAAAGACGCCTGTGGGCGTCTTTTTTATGCGCTTCAGCCGGTTTTATGGAAATTTCTCGCCCGCAAGGCTTGATAATACCGGTCTTTGCCGATATAATATGTAAGTAATGGTTTCGCATGAAATTAAAATTCTAAATAGAGAGGCGTAAACACCATGGAGTTTATCAGCACCCCCAAGCAGTATATCGACGCGGTCGAACAGGCCGCTTCCTCGATCGGCCAGTCCGTCACCTTCCGCGGCACCGTTCACCGCGTGCGCGATATGTCCGATTTTGCCTTCGTTGTCGTTCGCGTCGACCGCGGCCTGATCCAGTGCATGTTCTCCGGCGAGATCGACGGTCTGACCAAGGCCGACCTGAAGGACGGCATGGTCGTTGAGGTCACCGGCAATGTGCGCGAGGAAGCCCGCGCCGAGCACGGCTTCGAGGTCGTTCTGACCGCCGTGAAGATCCTGTCCCGTCCGGCTGAGCAGATGCCGGTACCGCTGGGCAAGAAGTATATGGGCCTGACGCTGGACGTCGACCTGCCGCTCCGTCCGATCACCCTGCGCCATCCGCGCAAGCGCGCCGTATTCCGCATTCAGGGCGCAATCGCGGACGGCTTCGCCGAATATATGATGAAGCAGGGCTTCACCCATATTCACACCCCCAAGATCGTCTCGGCTGGCGCCGAGGGTGGCGCGAACATCTTCAAGCTCGATTACTTCGGTCAGCAGGCCTATCTGGCCCAGTCGCCCCAGTTCTACAAGCAGTACACCGCCGGTATCTTCGGCCGCGTCTTCGAGATCGGCAATGTATACCGCGCTGAGCGCCACAACACCTCCCGCCACCTGAACGAGTACATCGGTCTGGACTTCGAGATGGCCTATATTGACTCGATGTACGATGTCATGGAGATGGAGACCGGTATGCTGGCCTACGTCATGGACTACCTGCGCGAGCACTGCAAGCCCGAGCTTGAGCTGCTGAACGTCAAGCTCCCGACCGTCGGCAAGATCCCGACCGTCACCTTCACCGAGGCCAAGGAGATCATGCTCGAAAAGTTCGGCCACAAGTCCAAGAACCGCTATGACCTCAACCCGGACGAGGAAGTCATGATGTGCAAGTGGGCCGAGGAAACCCACGGCTCCGAGTTCGTCTTCGTCACCCACTTCCCCTCCGCCAAGCGCCCGTTCTACGCGATGGACGATCCCGAGAACCCCAAGTTCGCCCTGTCCTTCGATCTGCTGTTCCGTGGTCTGGAGATCACGACCGGCGGCCAGCGCATCCACGATTACAACGAGCAGGTCAAGAAGCTCGAGGACCGCAAGATGGATGTTTCCCTGTTCGAGTCCTTCATCATGATGCACCGCTACGGCATGCCCCCGCACGGCGGTCTGGGCATCGGTCTGGAGCGTCTGACCATGCAGATCCTCCAGCAGCAGAACATTCGCGAGGCCTCCATGTTCCCGCGCGATATGACCCGTCTGGTACCGTAATCCCCTTTCGATACGTCAAAGACCCGTATTTCTTCCGGAATGCGGGTCTTTTTTATATGAAAATCAGATTTGACGCAAAAAAAAATCAGGCCGAAGCCTGATTTTTTTTCTTATTCGCTGAGCAGCATGCGGTCGTTGTCGATGTTGAACTTTTCGAGCAGATCGCGCACCTGCAGGTGCTTCTTTTCCTCGCCCCGGATGTCGACGACGACCTTGCCGTCGTGCATCATGATGAGGCGGTTGCCGTATTCGATGGCGTGACGCATGTTGTGCGTGACCATCAGGGCGGTCAGGTGGTCGCGCGCGATGATCTTGTCGGTCAGCTCGAGCACCTTGGCCGCCGTCTTGGGATCAAGCGCGGCGGTATGCTCGTCGAGCAGCAGCAGCTTGGGCTTCTTGACCGTCGCCATCAGCAGGGTCAGCGCCTGACGCTGGCCGCCCGAGAGCAGGCCGACCTTGGAGGTCAGACGATCCTCCAGACCCAGTCCGAGCTGTTCAAGCAGATGGCGGTAGTTCTCGCGCTCTGGGCCGGTGATGCCCCAGCGCAGGGTGCGTCTCTCACCACGGCGCAGGGCCAGCGCGAGGTTTTCCTCGATGCCCATATTGGCCGCCGTACCCATCATCGGGTCCTGGAACACGCGGCCCAGATAGGCGGCGCGCTTGTATTCGGGCAGGTTGGTAACGTCCACGCCGTCGATCTCGATTTTACCGCTGTCGACCGGGAACACGCCCGCGACCGCGTTCAGCGTCGTCGATTTGCCCGCGCCATTGCCGCCGATGATCGTGACGAAATCGCCCTCGTCCAGATGCAGATCGACGCCATTGAGCGCCTTTTTCTCATTGATTGTGCCCTTGTTGAAGGTCTTGTGAATATTGGTGATCGTCAGCATGGTCACACACCTCCCTTGGAGCGGCTCCGGAACCGATCCACCCGGGTGCGGATCTCAGGCATTGCCAGGAAGATCGCAACCGTAATCGCGGTGAACAGCTTCAGATCGTTGGTGTTCATGCCGGCCTTCAGAACCAGCGCGATGATGATACGGTACAGGACAGCGCCCAGCGTGATCGAGATCAGCGAACGCTTGAAGGACTTGGTGCCGAAGATGACCTCACCGATGATGAGCGAAGCCAGACCGATGACGATCGAGCCGACGCCCATCTGGATATCGGTAAAGCTCTGGGACTGGGCGATGAGCGCACCCGACAGGGCGACGAGACCGTTCGAAATGACCAGACCCAGCGTGATCATGACGCCGGTGTTGATGCCCTGCGCGCGGGCCATCTGCTGGTTGGTGCCGGTGGCGCGGATGGCCGAGCCGATCTCGGTGCCGAAGAACCAGTAGATCAGCACGCCGACGACCAGAACGACCAGAAGACCGAGCACGAGCGCGGACATATTCTTGGACAGGCCGAGATTGCGGAAGGGATCAAAGACCGATTCGGTCTTGAGCAGCGGGATATTGGAACGGCCGGCCGAGCCGCCCATGACGCGCAGGTTGATCGACCACATGGCGAGCATGGTCAGGATGCCCGAGAGCAGCGCCGGGATCTTGAGCACGGTATGCAGGATACCGGTGATGCCGCCGCCCAGCAGACCGGCGACCAGCGCGGCCAGCGTCGCGGCCCACGGATTGACGCCCTCTGTAATGAGTCGGGCAGCCACCGCTGCGCCCAGGGTGATCGTGCCCTCAACCGACAGGTCAGCCACGTCCAGAATACGGTAGGTCAGGTAAACGCCCATGACCATGACCGCCCAGAGCAGGCCGAGGGAGATCGCGCCCAGAATAATCGGCCCGAGGCCGTTGAAGAAACTAGACATTTGGAACCCTCATTCTTGGTTTTATGATTTAATGCGGGAAAATTTCCCAGAAACCAAGAAAAGAATGGCGAAAAGGCCATTCTTTTCTGGTATAGATCGTTCTGTTGTGACAGATCGTGTGCTGTTTACGCAGCGGGCTCGATCATGTACTGCTGCAGCTCAGCCGGAATCTCAATGCCCAGCGCCTCAGCAACTTCCTTGTTGATGCAGTACTCGAACTCAGAGGAGCCAACGACCGGCATCTCGGAGATGTTGGCCTTGCCCTCGAGGATCTGTACGGCCATCTCGCCCGCCTGATAGCCCAGACCGGGATAGGTGATGCCCAGCGTTGCGAAGCCGCCGTTTTCAACCATGCCGGACTCGCCGCAGAAGGTCGGGATCTTGGCCGGAACGGTGATATCCTTTACGATCGGCATCGAGGAAGCGAAGATGTTGTCGGTCGGGAGGTAGATCGCGTCACACTCGGAAATGATGGACTGGGTCGCCTGCTGAACCTCGTTCTGGCTGGAGACGGTCTTCTCGGTGTAAGCGACGCCCTTGGCGTCCAGATACTCCTTGGCCTTTTCGATCTGCAGGCGGGAGTTATCCTCAGAGGAATTATAGAGGAAGCCGACGGTCTTGGTGTCCGGGCAGAGCTGGAACAGCAGATCCATCTGCTCGTTGATCGGGTTCATATCGGTGGTGCCGGAAATGTTGCCGCCCGGCTTTTCGTTGGACTCGACCAGACCCGCGACCTCAAAGTCGGTGACCGCAGTCGCCAGAATCGGGATGGTGGTGGTCTTGGAGGCCATGGCCTGCGCCGCGGGGGTCGCAATCGCGAGGACGAGATCCTTGTTGTCGTTCGCGAACTGCTCCGCGATGGTGGTCAGGTTGTTGGTGTCGCCGTTGCCGTTCTTCCAGTCGATCTGAATATTCTCGCCGTCAACATAGCCGTTGTCCGCCAGCGCCTGGATAAAGCCATCCTTCGCGCCGTTCAGCGCAACATGATCCATCATCTGGATAATGCCGATCTGATAAACCTTACCGTCGGTGCTTTCGGACTGCGCCGCATCCGCGCCGGTATCAGCCGGAGCCGAATCGGCAGCAGAATCGGAATTACCGCCGCAGGCAGCCAGAGAGCACAGCATCGTGCCGGCCAGCATCATAGAAAGCAGCTTCTTGGACTTCTTCATTCTAATTCACCCTTTTTTGAACTTTTATGACAAAGCATTTTTAACTGCTTCATCTTTTTCATTTTAGCAGTTCAAAGCACACCGGTCAAGTGATTCTTCCACAAATTTCATGAATTCAAACTGACCGCTTTTCACAAAACATTGCCTTGTGCCTCGGAATCTGTGCTTTTTCCGTGCTCCGGACGCAGCTTCGTGAATTTGACCGAAAAAAGTGAAACAGACTTCTGGCATCCTGTCAAGTCGCCAAAAATGCGATTTCCGTAAAAAAATGCTTTCCTTTTTTCGGTTCCATGATATAATGAAGGCAGATAAGAAAACCATGGATTTTGTTAGGAGGCATTGTGTTATGACCAGAAAAATCAAGGTAAAAAACACGGAAGACATTCAGAAGATTAACCGCATTGTTTCTCAGTACAGCTATGACATTTGGATCTTCGGCAAGTCCGGTCAGGTAGACGCCAAGTCCCTGCTCGGCATGTTCCTGCTCTCTCTGAACGAGCCCCTGCAGCTCGTCGTTGAGGACGACGTCGACACCACCGCCCTGTTCAAGGATCTGGCGGATTACCTCGAGATCGAGGAGTAATTTTTCCCACACACACACCAAAAAGGCTGCCGTTCGGCAGCCTTTTTTCTGTTTGAACGATCAAATTGCTCCTGCTTCCGCCTTTTTGACCGGATAACAGACCTCGGTCACGAACTCACCCGGGTCGTCGGTCTCATGCGGGCTGACATGATAAATGCAGAACGCCGCGCCGTCGAACACAAAGCCGTTGTCCTGCACCCACTGCGCGACCGCGACCATCGCGCCGTCGATCCGGTCATACGGCCCCTGAAAGGTGGTCGAAGCAAACGTCACGGCGGGGACTGTCCGAAAATGCACGTGCGCCGTGTCCGGATAGTCGCCGCGCACCGTCTTCTGCGCCTCCACATCCACGTCATGCTCCTTGTATTCGCAGTCGTGTAAGGTCACGCTGCAATAGCACGGCTCGTCCGGGACGATGCGCAGCGGCGCGATCTCCCGCATCAGCGTGTCCCAGAGCAGTCCCTCCTGCTCATAGCACGGGATTGTCATTCGCACGCTGGCAACTTTGCGCTCGGGCAGGGTCTTCAAGGTCACATTGTATTCCATCGCATGTTCATCCTTTCGCATCCGGTCTCTCGCCGTCTCCAGAAGCCGCAGCCGCCGCGCAATCTGTCCGGCCTGTGCGCACAGCGCTTCCTCCTGCGCGGCAAGCCGCCGGTCGAGCGCCGCACGATCGTCATAAATCGCGAGCAGCCCGCCGATCTCGCCCAGTGCAAAGCCCATCTCCTTGAGCGCCGCGATCCGTCCGGCCACCGGAAGTTGTTCGGCGGTATAGTAGCGGTATCCGGTCGCGCGGTCGATCCGCATGGGCCGGAGCAGGCCGATCTCGTCATAATGGCGCAGCATGCGGACGCTGACTCTGGATAACTTTGAGAATTCACCGATTTTCAACATAGTCTGTCTCCTTGCAGATCTGCCGGTTTTTCCTGTGCACGAGCTGAGTATAGTCCCTGCCACAGTGGCAGAGTCAAGCGGTTTTCCCGATTTTCCCGCCGCATTTTTTTGAGCGGAAGAAAAAAAACGCAGAGCCGGGCTCCCGACTCTGCGTTCGAATTTTGAATCAGCGGATGAAGTTCGTGAAGGTGCGCTTGTGGGTCTCAGGCGGGTCGATCTTACCCTTGCCCGCGTCGATCAGCTTGACCATCCAGGCTACGTTGCGCGCCATCTTGGCCGCGACCTCCAGGCCCTCGGTGTCCTGTTGAACCTCGCCCTTTTCCGCGCCATGTACCGCGCCCCAGTAATCCGAGGTGACGATGACCATTTCCATCGCGTCCATCGTGCCCAGAAGCTGCTGGTAGGTCTCCATACCGCCCGAGCGGCGCAGGGTGCACAGAGCCGCGCCGACCTTGTGGTGGAGCTGGTTGTCGCCGCAGCCGGCCGCCAGCATCAGACGGTCGAGCACGCACTTCATGCCGCCCGCGATGCCGCCGTGATAGACCGGGGACGCCAGAATGATGCCGTCCGCCGCGATGCACTTTTCGATGATCTCGTTGACCATATCGCCGGTCTGCACGCAGCGCAGCGTGCCGTTGTCCAGACAGTGATAGCAGGCCATGCAGGGCTTGACGTTCGCGCCCGGCTGGAGCACCTCAAACTCGATGCCCTCGCGCTCGAACTCCTTGGCCATGACGTCCAGACACTGGGACGTATTGCCGCCCTTGCGGGGCGAGCCGTTGATCGCAACCACTTTCATGTACGTTTCCTCCAAATCCTCAGTTAATATTATGAATCTCCCGCGTCGCGGGGTGATCTCGTTTCCGGTCGGCCAGCGCGTCGTTGAGCACAGCGCCCATGAGCAGGGTCGTGCTCGTCAGGTACAGCCAAAGCATGAGCACAATGATCGCGCCGATCGAGCCGTACAGGATGCTGTAGCGCGCCATATGGTCGACATAATACGAAAAGGCCCGGGTCAGGAGCATCCACCCGGCCAGTGAAAAGACCGCGCCGGGCATCACATCGCGCCACCGCACCCGGGTGGGCGGCAGCAGCCAGTAAATCATGAGCAGGACAAACAGCACCAGCCCGAGCGCGAGGGGATAACCCAGCATCCGCGCCGTCGCCAGACCGTCCGCGAGCATGGGGAACCAACGCTCAACCAGCGCCACCAGCTCGACGCCCAAAACGAGCAGGAACAGGCTGGCCGCGAGCAGCAGCAGGAATCCGGCGGTCATCAGGATCGAAACGATCACATTTCGAACCGCGCCCCTCCGGTTGGGGTGGCCGTAGATCCGGTTCATGGCGTACATCATGGAGCGCACCACCCGCGAGAGGAAATACAGCGTCATCGCCGCGCCCAGCAGCAGCGGCCGCAGCGAATCGGTCATGCCGAGATATTCCAGATAACTGAGAATAATGCCGCGCACATCGTCGGGCAGCAGCCGGGTCAGAGACAGCAGGGCGTCCTCCGGGATGTGCGCCAATCCGAGCAGCGAGTTGAGCACCATGAGCAGCGGACACACGGAAAAGAGCAGGAAGAAGGCCAGCTCGGCCGCCGCGTGTCCCACGCCGTCGGTAAAGTACCGGCGGATCAGGCAGAAGGGCAGAGACCGGCCGCGCAGATCCACTTTCATCTGTCCACCGCCTTTCCCGGGAGCACACAGCACGTTTGAACGCCGCGCGGGCGCCATGCGCATGCTGTGTTACCTCATTTTATTTTATCAGTTTTCTGTCCGCTTGGCAAGCACGGCGTGCACCCGGCGGCTGACCGGCGAAATCCTGTTACGGCGCGTGTTTTCCTCTTGCAATTGGAGACGGAGTATGGTATCATACAGATATCGAACAAAGTTTCGCGACTTTTGAAAGGAGGCGACGGCATGGCTGACCGCGCACACACCTGTTGTTTCACCGGGAGCCGTCCCGAAAAGCTGACCTTTGATTACCGGCGCGAGCCGTATTATCTGGACGCGCTGCGCCGCGACCTGCGCAGCGCGGTCGAACACGCAATCAACGCGGGCTATGTGAACTTCATCTCGGGCATGAGCCGGGGCTTTGACCTCTGGGCGGCCGAAGCCGTGCTCGATGCCCGTGCAGCGCACCCCGACGTCCGCCTGATCTGCGCCGTTCCGTTCAAGGCGCAGGCGCACCACTGGGACGCCGAATGGCGCGACCTGTTCAGCCGAGTGCTGCGGCAGGCCGACGAGATTCAGGTGTTGTTCGACCAATACGAGCGTGGCTGCTATTACGCCCGCGACCGGCACATGGTCGAGCAGTCCGACCGTGTCATCTGCTGGTACACCGGCGCGCCCGGCGGCACCCAATACACCTACCAGTATGCCCAAAAACAGGGCTGTCATATTGTTAATCTTGCCGATCGTCAGTTGAGCTTCTTTTGAGTGGCTTATCCCCCGCCGTGCTCACTGAGCATGCTCAGCGCCAGCACCGCGCCCGACTCCGTGCTCAGCATGGTGCTCAGCTGCTGTGCCGTACTCAGTCCCGTGCTCAGCCATCCGTCCCGGTTCACCGTCTGTCCCTGTTCGCATTCCACAAAAACGCCCGCGGAAAACCCAGGGAATCTGTGGATTTTTTGGGCCGCAAAAATTGACAATTCCGCTTTTTTCATGCTATAATGCAATCGGAAAGAGTCAATATATTGAGTTTTTTCTGGAATATACCAAAATTTAACCATTTTTGTTCCGGTTTTGTTTTAAAATTGTTAACTATTGGTGTAATCCCTGGCAAATCAAAGCCTGACGGCTGACTTCCCCGCCGGATTGCCGGCCGCCGGAATCGTGAGCTGTCGTTTCCAGCCAGCGCCGGAAACGCGGCTTTTTTTGTGCCACGGCAAATAAACAAAGGAAAGGTGAATACTATGATCTATTCGACCGAAGTTCAGCGTATGTGCCCCGTCGCGAAGGGCGCGTATCACGGCCCGGCTGCGATCCCCGAAGAGGGTAAGTGGGTACAGGCCACGCAGATCTCCGACATCAGCGGCCTGACGCACGGCATCGGCTGGTGTGCTCCCCAGCAGGGCGCGTGCAAGCTGACCCTGAACGTCAAGGAGGGCATCATCGAGGAGGCTCTGGTTGAGACCATCGGCTGCTCGGGCATGACCCACTCCGCCGCGATGGCTTCCGAAATCCTCATCGGCAAGACCCTGCTCGAGGCGCTCAACACCGACCTCGTCTGCGACGCCATCAACACCGCGATGCGTGAGCTGTTCCTCCAGATCGTTTACGGCCGCACCCAGACCGCGTTCTCCGAAGGCGGCCTGCCGATCGGCGCGTCCCTCGAGGATCTGGGCAAGGGTCTGCGTTCTCAGGTCGGCACCATGTTCGCGACCAAGGAGAAGGGCCCGCGTTACCTCGAAATGGCCGAGGGCTACTGCACCCGCATCGCGCTGAACGCCGAGAATGAGATCATCGGTTATGAGTTCATCAATCTGGGCAAGATGATGGACTTCATCAAGAAGGGCGACGAGCCGGCCGCCGCGATGGAGAAGGCCAAGGGCCACTACGGCCAGTTCGACAACGCTGTCAAGTACGTCGATCCCCGTCAGGAATAAGCAAGGAGGAGGAAACACAATGGCTTTGTTTGAAAGTTACGAAAGAAGAATCGACAAGATCAACTCCGTCCTGAGCCAGTACGGGATCAGCAGCGTTGAGGAGTGCAAGGACATCTGCGTCGAGAAGGGCTTCAACCCTTACGAGATCGTAAAGGGCATCCAGCCGATCTGCTTTGAGAATGCTTGCTGGGCATACACCGTCGGCGCGGCCATCGCCATTAAGAAGGGCGTCAAGGACGCGGCTGAGGCGGCGGAAGCCATCGGCATCGGCCTGCAGTCCTTCTGCATCCCGGGTTCTGTTGCGGAAGACCGCAAGGTTGGTCTGGGTCACGGCAATCTGGGCGCCATGCTGCTGCGCGACGACACCAAGTGCTTCGCTTTCCTGGCCGGTCACGAGTCCTTCGCGGCGGCTGAGGGCGCGATCGGCATCGTCCGCAACGCGAACAAGGCGCGCAAGGAGCCGCTGCGCGTTATCCTGAACGGTCTGGGCAAGGACGCGGCGCAGATCATCTCCCGCATCAACGGCTTTACCTACGTACAGACCAAGTTTGACTACTACACCGGCGAGCTGAAGGTCGTCCGCGAGATCGCTTACTCCGACGGCGAGCGCGCGGCTGTCCGCTGCTACGGCGCGGACGACGTCCGCGAGGGCGTTGCCATCATGCACAGCGAGGGTGTTGACGTTTCCATCACCGGTAACTCCACCAACCCGACCCGCTTCCAGCATCCGGTTGCCGGCACCTACAAGAAGGAGTGCATCGAGCAGGGCAAGAAGTACTTCTCCGTTGCTTCGGGCGGCGGCACGGGCCGTACCCTGCATCCGGACAACATGGCGGCTGGCCCCGCTTCCTATGGCATGACCGACACCATGGGCCGTATGCATTCCGACGCGCAGTTCGCGGGTTCTTCCTCCGTTCCGGCGCACGTCGAGATGATGGGCTTCCTGGGCATGGGCAACAACCCGATGGTCGGCGCGACCGTCGCTGTTGCTGTCGCTGTTGCCGAGGCGCTCAAGTAAGTCTCCGATTTCAGCACAAATGCAAGAGCTGCTCAACTGAGCGGCTCTTTTTTGTTCGGTTTTTTCATCGTCCGCGCTGCGCAGAATGAATTCCTCCGGAGTCGGAAGCTGCACGTCGTGCATGAATTGACCCCACAGCGCGACGCCGTCCGGGTCATCCTGCGCATTTTTCCAGCCCTCGCGGATCGCAAGCGCCATCTGCGACCGGACATATTCGACGGTCTTCCCCTCCTGCCGGGCGATCTGCTCGATGATCCGCTTGGCCTTCTGCCGCTGCTGCGCCGTCAGTTTTTTCACGGTTATCCGCCTCCTTTTTCTTTATACTAACATTTCTCATGTATTTTTACAATAGAAATTTCTGTTGTACTATATACCAGAGTTTTCTCGTATAATATTAGAAAAAGGAGGGTCGATCATGGCTTTTATCCCGAAAGAACCTCGCAAGAAGGTCGAAGCAGGCTATAAAACGTTATATATGTCGCAAGAATTGATCGACCGAGTTACGCAAATCGCAAAAGAAAACAACCTGAGCTTCAACAGTGTGGTCGTCAGCATGATCGAGCATTGCCTGCAAGAGGATCAGGAGTCATAACCCACGCAAAAAGAAAGACGCTGTCTCTTGACAGCGCCCTTCCCCACCCTTATAATAAAAATGTAAGCAAACCGTTTACGGTTGGCCAAATGCGAATTATCTTTTTATGAAAAATAAGCCGCTCTCTGCCAAGAGCGGTTTATTTCTTTATGGCCCGGATGATCTCCAGCGTGACCACAAGGATCAGAAAGATGTACACCAGTTCCATAAAACCACCTCCCTTCGCAAAATGTTCTGGGAGACAGCCAACCGCTCTGTTGCTCTATCCTGATTTTATCACAGCTTCAACCTTCCGGCAACGAAAAACCCGCTCTTTCGAGCGGGTTTTGTGTTACATTGACGGGAAATCAGTCGATCTTGGTGGTCCAGCCCATGTCGTCCGGGAGCTTGCCCCACTGGATGCCGGTGATGGTATCATACAGCTTGTGGGTGATCGGGCCGATCTCGCCGTTGTTGATGTAGGCAACGTCGCCCTCATAGCGCAGCTCGCCGACCGGAGAGATGACCGCCGCGGTACCGGTGCCGAATACTTCCTCGAGCTTGCCTTCCTTGGACGCCTTCATAACGTCGGCGATCGGCAGACGATCCTCGGAAACCGGGATGCCCCACTTCTTCAGCAGCTCGATGCAGGACATACGGGTGACGCCGGGCAGAACAGTGCCGACGGTGGGCGCGGTGTAAACGGTGCCGTCGATCTTGAAGAAGCAGTTCATCGAGCCGACTTCCTCAACATACTTGTGCTCGACGCCGTCCAGCCACAGGGTCTGCTCATAGCCCAGATCGTGCGCCTTGACCTGAGAGATCAGGGACGCGGCGTAGTTGCCGCCGCACTTGGTGAAGCCGGTGCCGCCCGGGCAGGCGCGGGTGTACTCGTCCTCGACGAAGATCTTGACCGGGTTGATGCCGGTGGAGTAGTATGCGCCGACAGGCGAGCAGATGATGATAAACTGATGGGTCTTAGAGGTGCGAACGCCCAGATGCGGCTCGGTCGCAATGACAAAGGGACGGATGTACAGGCTGGTGCCCTCCTGATGCGGAACCCAGTCCTCCTCGGTCTTGACGATCGCCTTGACGGCCTGAACAAAATCCTCAACATCGAGCGCGGGCAGGCACATGCGCTTGTTGGTGTTGATCATGCGCTGCGCGTTCTTCTCGGGGCGGAACAGCTGGATGGAACCGTCGGGCAGGCGGTACGCCTTCAGGCCCTCGAAGGATTCCATCGCATAGTGCAGCACCATCGCGGCCGGATCGATCGAAATCGGCTGGTAGGGCACGATGCGCGCGTCATGCCAACCCTGACCTTCGGTATGATCCATAATGAACATATGGTCAGTATAGTAAATACCGAAGCCCAGAGAACTTTCGTCCGGCTTCGTCTTCTTGTTCTGCGTCAGTTCATACTTGATGTTGAGCATGGGTAATTTCACTCTTTTCTATTAAACTAAGATAAAGCACTGATTCTATTTTAGTGCAGGCAACTCTTTTTTTCAAGACTCTTTTCACTGTTTTTTCAATTTTTATGCAAAATTGGAAGACAGCACACAACAGTCCCCTTCCGTGCTCCCCGGAACGCGAAACGCCGCCGCACATTGCTTTTCGCGCCGCCGGATGGTATAATGAAAGCACACCCGATCTGGAAGGAGGAACTTGCATGAAATTACGGCTGCGCCGGCTGCTCTGCCTGCTGCTCTGCGCTGTGCTCTGTCTGGTCTGCATTCCGTCCGGTTCAGCCGCAGCGACGACCATGCTGACCGCGATCAATGATTCCTTCCTTCCCCTTTCGGCTTCGACCATGCCGGTTCGCGTGGGCGGCACGCAGTACGTCCCCTATTCGGTCTTTACCGGCACGCTCGGCGTTTCCGCTTCGTACAGTTCCGCCGATCAGAGCCTGACCCTGTCCGCAGGCGCGACCAGCCTGCTGTTCCAGCTCGACCGCGGCACGGTTTACGACCAGAACATGACCAGTTACAACACACCGGCCTACTCCATGAACGGCACGGTTTATGTTCCGGTCAAGCTGGTCTGCGGCAAGTTCGGTCTGACGTATTCCAATATTTCGGCCGCCGCACCCATCCTGCGCATCTGCAACGACAACGCGAGCCAGTCCGATTCGGCCTTCGTTTCGTCCTCCGCCGCCACGATCCGGCGGATGCTGGACAACTACAACGGAAATGCAGCGACCTCTAAGCCGTCAACAAACAGCCAGACTACCACCACAACTGTCGATCCGGTCACCGGAGAACCGGTCGAACAACCCACGGTCAAGCCTAACACAGCCTATCTGACCTATCTGGGCACACCCGGTAAAAATACCCGGGAAATCCTGGACGCGCTTGCATCCGCCGGGATCTCAGCGACCTTCTTCCTGACGGCGGACGGCACGCCCCTCGACGGCGAGCTGCTGCGTGAGATCGTCGGGCGGGGACACGCGGTCGGTTTCCTGCTGCTGTCCTCGGCGCAGGATATGACCGGCAAGCTGCGCGCCGCGAACGACGTGCTCTTCCGCGAGACCGGAACGGTCTCGCACCTGCTCTGCATCTCGGACGGCTCAGCCAAGCTGTCTGCCGCGCAGCGTGAAGGATTGTCCGCCGCTGGATTCCGTGTCTGGGACGCAGCGCTGGACAGTCGGGATCATTCGCTGGGTGCGGCGCAGACCGCGCAGAATGTGATCGACGCCTGCGGCCGGACTTCGGGTACAGTCGTCATCCGCATGGGGCATTACGGCTCGACCGCCCGCGCCACCGCGTCAATCGCGGCATATTTGAATCAGAATGCCGTCCCGACCGCCGTTGCTTCCCTGCCCTGCACACCGATCACACAATCATAAAGGATACATAAAAAGGCGTCAGCCCGTCGGCTGACGCCTTTTTTCTGCATTTTTATGGCACGAGAAGTGCGGTCAACGCCACATTGTACGCAGGCAGGCCGTCCATGCTCCAAAGCAGCGGCATGCCCAGCTCCTGCTCGGCGATCTTGCTCAGGTCAAACCGAAACGCCGAAAAGGAATACCGCATCCGCTCCGGCTTGACACAGGGCGTACCCAGGACGCGCGTACAGGTCTCGCACTGTTCGCACCGCCCGGCGGCGATACTGACCGACCCGGGAACGCAGGTTTCAAGCTGGAGCATCAGCTCATGCACGATCTTTTTGACTGCGCCGTAGGTACGCTGACGCACCGGCTCGAGCAGCTCCGGCCGCTTGGACAACGCCCGGCAGGCGTCCGTATAGACGACCTTGACGCCGATCAGGTACGCGCGCGAAAACGGGGCGAAACACATCCGCGTCTGCGGTGTGCCCGGCGGACACGACCAACGCTTTTCGTAATCCGGGCAGCCACGGCAGCAGGCATGAAACGTGACCGGATCATAATAGGTATCCAGCAAACGCTGCACCGAAATCTCCCGAACCTGAACCTCGGTTTGATATTCCATGCCATTCTCCACCTTTCCGCCGCTTCAATCGGGTTTCGATTCAAAAAAGACAGGCTGCAATCTCGCTCATCTGCCTCGATTTTCCGTTTCGGACAACCGCGCTGCGCACACAGCGCGTCTCTCCGAACCGGAAAACAAAAAATGCCGCACCCACAAAAGAGGTACAGCCGTTTCTGTGGGTCAAGCCGCAGAGGCAGAACGCCCCCGCATGCCGCGGAACACCGCGGCATGCGAAGGCTCTTGCCAAAGGGCGGATCAGCCCTCCTGCCAGTTCGCCGGATAAACCGTGTAAACGTATTTCGCGTGGTCGGGCGTCTGGAAATGGATGTGACTGCCCTTGGGGATATAAATGATATCACCCTGGCTGCCGCTGACAATACGGCCGTCAATCTCGATCTCCAGATTGCCTTCCAGTACGATGTCATATTCGTCGTAGGTCAGCGTCCATTCAAAGCTGGCGCCGTCCTTGAGTTCCATGACGCCGCAGCCCATACGGGGCGCTTCTTCCAGCGTGGTCACGTCGTTCAGCAGAACGTCCGAGCGGCCCTCAAAGGGCTGCAGCGGGACCGTGCTGGTCTTGATGCCGATAATACCGCTCGGGTCGACCTGCTTTTCAAAGCCGGGGCCGGCCTTCTGCGCGGTTTCAGACAGCACCTTTTCTACGATCTCACGAATCAAAGCTTCACTGATGTTCATAGGGCCACAAACCTTTCTTATTTCTCAGCGCTCTGGATCTTGCTCAGGAGCTTGGGAGCCAGCAGATTGGCAACGATAACTGCGGTGATACCGGCTACCAGCTTACCAATGATAACCGGGGTAACCATGCTCTGGTCAACGCCAGCGGTGAAGCCCAGATGATCGCCGAATACGAACGCGGCAGATACTGCAAACGCAACGTTCAGCAGCTTGCCCTTGGGATCCATTTCGCCCATGATGTTGAACATTGCGATGTTATTCGCAAGGTTCGCAACCATACCGGCGGAAGCCTTGTCGTTGATGCCCAGTGCGCCGCCGACCTTGCTCAGCGCGCCGCCGAAGGTCTTGGTGATCCACTTGACCATCGGGAACGCACCGATCAGAACGATACCGATCTGGCCGCAGACGAGCAGGCCGTCGTTCAGAGGCGTAGTGCCGGTGTCGGCTGCGGGAGTCGCCATAACGTCAAACAGCGGGAACATGATGCCGGTGATCTGCTCGAAAACGGCGATCGCGGTCAGCGCGGTGATGACGATGGTAACGCCGGTGCCGAATACGTTAAAGCCGGAGATCATCTTGGCGGGCGCAAACCACAGACCCAGAATGATGAGGGCAGCGATAACGATAACGGGAACGAGGTTGATGAGGATGGTGCCGATCGAAAGCTTATAATCGGTCATAGCGGACATCGCCAGACCGCCGACGATACAGCCGAGCGGAATGGTGATCATACCGGCGAGAACACCGGCGCCCAGGTAAGAGCGGTCTTCCTTGGAGATGATACCCAGCGCAACGGGAATGGTGAATACGATGGTCGGGCCCATCATGGTGCCCAGAATCAGGCCCGCGAAGCTGCCGATCGCCTGATCGGAAGCCAGCTGCATGGCGAGCGGGTAGCCGCCCATGTCACACGCCAGCAGAGTAGTTGCGAACATAGAAGCGTCCGCGCCGATGGCGGTGTAGATCGGGGTGATGATGGGGCCAAGGATCTTGGCCAGTACGGGAGCCGCAGCAACGACGCCTGCCATAGACAGCGCCAGCGGGCCGATCGCATTGAAGCCGTTTTCAAACTCTTCGCCGTAGCCGAACTTATTGCCCATGATCTTGTCAACCGCACCGACAACCATGAAGATCATCATGATCAGCATGATAACAGAGTTGATCGAAATGCCCGAGATCCAGGCCTGTAAGCTTTCAGTAAAAACGCTCATTTGCTATCCTCCTTTTTTTCTGTGAGAACAATGGAACAGCCATCTGTTCCCCCTTGGCATTAAAGCAGTGCGTCGAATACCTGCTTGGCCGGACGCGGAATGACCGTCGTACCGACCAGCAGCTCCGCATTTTTAGACGCTGCTGCTACTGCCGCGCGCACCGCGCCGACATCGCCGGTCAGGGTGACAAAGCCCTTGCCGCCGATGGCGTAGCCCGTGCGCACTTCGATCAGCGTAATGTTGGCCGCCTTCGCCGCCACATCCGCCGCGATGATTGCCGAAGCGATCGAATAGAACTCAAGCACACCGATCGCGCCGCGTGTCTCGACCTGATTGGTCATAGAAATCGCGGGGATCAGCTGCTCATGGATGTTGGGGATCATCAGTTCGTCCACGACGAACTGTGCGCCGCGCTTGCGGCCTTCATTCATCGAGGCACGGACGTCGCCCGTTTCGCCTGCGACGATGATGATGTACTTGCCCGGACAAACAGTCGATGCACGGAGCAGGTCGACCTGCGCCGCCTTGACCATTTCATCACAGGTCTCGATCCCGCGGGCAATGCTGGATAACTCGATCATACCAATTGCAAGTGCCACGCTTTATCCCTCCTTCCGGCGTGCGATACGAGCGCCTGCCGGGGTAATTTCCGAAATCACGCCGGTGATGCTGGCGTGGATGTTGGCCGACAGGCCGCCCTCGGCCGCTGCCGCGAGCAGTTCGCCCGCCTCCACCGGATCTCCGACGGCTTTGACCGGCACGGCCGGCTTGCCGATGTGCTGCGAGAACGGTACGAAAACCGTATCCGGCGTCAGCTCTCGGCATTCGTGCGCATGCAGGCCGTAATACTCCGCCAGACCCAGCCGGGTGACCAGCCGTCCGGTCGGGATGCGGTGCAGGTCAATATCCTCGTGCGCCTGACAGTCGGTGTTTCGCGGCACCTGAATGCCGCGCTCCCGCAGCTGCGTTTTCATGTACTCGTTGACCTTACGCGGGGACAGGCCCATCGGGCAGGCGAACATCTCGCAGACGCCGCACGAGCAGCAATTTGCCGCATCGCCGAAGGCGCGGAGGAATTCGTCATTATCCTCGATAAAGTTTTCGCGGTACAGGTTGCGCATGACGAGATTGGGCCGGATCTGATGGCCAATGAGATATCGGGGACACAGATCGGTGCACATCCGGCACTGGATACAGGCCGAACGCGCCTGCACCCGGATCCGGTCGATTGGACGCTCCGCGTGCGTGATCAAGTAATGATCGCGCGGCAGGACGAGCAGGTTGCCTGTCGTCTTGGTGACGACGGCCGCCCGGATCGCCTCCGGATCGGAGACCACCTTGCCCATCATCGGGCCGCCCAGAATGACTGCGTAATCGCTGATTCTGGGACCGGCGGCCTGGATGCACTCGGTGATCGCGGTACCGATCGGCACATGGAGCATGATCGGTTCCCGCACCTCGCCGGTCACAGACAGGAACTTGGACGAAACCGGCGCGCCTTCGGTCAGCGCGCTGTAGATGTTCAGCAGCGTGCCCACATTATCGACGACCGCGCCGACGTCGATCGGCAGACCGCGCTCAGGCACGGTCTTGCCGGTGACGAGCTGAACCATCGTCTGCTCGTCGCCCGCCGGATAGAAGGTCGCCATCGGGAACAGTCGGATATCCGCGCCCGCCTTGTCGATCGCCGCCTGCAGGGCTGCGATCTCGGGTTCGTATTTTCGCTTGAGCGCGATGACGATGTGCTGCGCGCCCAGATGGGCGGCTACTGCCGTCGCCGCGACGACGATACGGTCCGCAAACGTGCGGCACAGGTACTTATCGGTCTCGATCAGCGGTTCACACTCGGCCGCATTGACGATAAACCACTCAGCCTTGGTATTCAGCTTGATGTGTGTCGGGAAGCCCGCGCCGCCCGCGCCGACAATGCCCGCGCTCTTGACCGTTTCGATCAGATTCATTCTGCTTTCACCACCTTATTGCAGCACGTCCGGGTCGATCTCCTGATCGTCCACAATGCCGACCACCGTTGCGTCGACCGGAACGCTCATGTCGCCCGCCGCGCTGCGCGCCGAGCTGCCGCCGACGACGATCACGGTTTCACCGACGCCGGCTCCAATGGTGTCGGCCGCCACAATCGGCGCTTTGTCCAGCGATCCGTCCAACACATTGATGGGCTGGACGATCAGCAGCTTGAAACCGCTGAGCTTCTCTTCCTTTCGCGTCGACCAGATATTGCCGATCACTTTTGCAACTCTCATAGTTCATCCACCTGCTTTGTTTGGGATGCGCCCGGCCCATTTCCACAGGCCGGGAACGCATATTAGGAATCCTTGATGATCGAAACGCCGCGCGCCGCCGCGTATTCACGCGCCAGATCGGTGACGATCGAGCGTACGCCGACGTGCACCGACGTGACCGTGCGGTCATAGACCGCTGCGATATCGCGCTCAGTGATGACGCGCTTGGAGATCGAAGCCTCCTTGCCGGCGCCGGTCGGAACCGGAGCCGCCATCGGCGTTTCTATGACCGAAGGCGCCGATGCTGCCGGTGCTTCGGCAGGTGCAGCAGATTCGGTCTCGCCCGAGAGGATCGCGTCCTCCAGAGCCGCCGCCGGACAAACTACCATCCCCGACTGCTTCAGCAGGGTCAGCTTGTCAAGCAGCATCTGATAGTAGGCGGACGGAACGGTTTCCACATAGCGGAACAGCTCGACCGCTTCCTGCGGCACGAAAATCTTCTTGCCGCACAGGATCGCTTTCTGCGCCAGCGCCGTAAACGGCGTATCGCAGATGCCGCCAGCCAGCCGCGTCATCGCGTCAATCGTCAGATCGAACAGAATGACCGCCTCGTAGTCGGTGATATCGCACTGATATTCCTTGACGAGCGCGCAGTCGGTGCGGTAGCACTCCTGCAGCCGCGGGCTTTCCAGCATTTGATGGCAGACGGTGCCGTGCTCCTGTGTCAGAACGAGAAGACCGGGTCTTCCGTCGTCACAGTCCGCAGACGCGCAGCCCGCGCCGCAGGCGCTTTCTTCCATTTTCGCAGCGACCCGCGCGGCGATCTCCTCCACCAAAGCGTTGAAATCCATTCTCTCCCCTCCTTTCTGCATGTTAAAGTATCGATCAGATGATACAGTTCATCGCAATACCGGCGGGGGTCACCAGGAAGGGATCGGCAGGCTTTACCGTATGAATCCCGGTCTCCTTTTCGAAAATGCCCTCGATCCCGGTCAGGCAGCAGGTGCCGCCGCACAGGTAAATGGTATCGACCTCATTCGGATCAACATACCGCTTGACGATCGACGCCATTTTCTCGAGCACCGCCTTGACGACCGGCAGGATCTCACGGTGACGCGAATAATCCTGTTTGATCTTCTCGGCTTCGTCGAAGGGGATGTGGTAATTGCCCGCGAGCACCAGCGTCACATGGGTGCCGCCGGTGGGTTCATCCTCGATCTGGACGACCTTTCCGCCTTTGAGGATGGCCAGACCGGTCGTGCCGCCGCCGATATCGACGACCACGCCGTCATCGATCTGGTAGATGGAGTTGGCCGCCGACGGCTCATCGAGCACGTTGGTGACCTCAAAGCCCGCGCCCTCTGCAACATACTGGTGCGTCCGCACACTCGATTCGGTGCCGGCCGGCATGGCGATCGCGCAGTTCGTCAGCTCGACGCCCAGCCGTTCCTCCAGCTTGGCCTTGAGCTCGCGCACGATGCGCAGCGAACCGGAATAATCGACGACGACGCCGTCCTTGAGCACGTTCGCCGCCCGCTTTTCGCAGGCGATCGGGTTGTTTTCCTCGTCGAGCACGACAAGCACGATGTACGCCGTACCCAGATCAAGCCCCACCTTGAGTTTGGAGCCGACCGGTTTGAAGGTCTCGTGCTCAGATCGGGAAACGCGTTCCATATATGCATTAACACGGGTAAGATCCATCATAATAAAAGCCATCCTTTGCTTTGCTTTGCTTTAATTACTTAATGATTTTGCCCAGCGTAAAACCGCTGACAAACGCCGCATTCGCCTCGTCGAAGTCGATATGCATCCGGCAGCTGGACGTTTTGCTGACACGAACAATGACGTCCTTAAATACGACCGGACGGTCGGTAAAGACCTCAACGCTGACGCGCTGCTTATCGACAACGCCCATAATCTGCGCCACATCGGGCGTCAGATGGACGTGCTCCTTGGCGATGATCGCGCCCTCGGTGCACTCGAGTGTGCCGCAGGGGCCGACGATCGTGATCGGAGCCGAACCCTTGACGTCGCCCGATTCGCGGATCGGCGCCTTGACGCCCAGATCCACGCAGTCGCTCTTGGACAGCTCGATCTGCGTCGCCGGACGGATGGGGCCGAGAACCGCGGTGCGTTCCTTCTTGCCCTTGGGGCCGATCAGCGTAACACGCTCTTCAGAAAGGAACTGTCCGGGCTGGGAAAGCGGACGCTTGGGCGTCAGCTTGGCGCCCTTGCCGAACAGCACATCGAGATCCTCCTGCGTCAGATGCACATGGCGGGCGGAGACCTCCACCTCGACGAGTCCGGCGCGCGGGATCGCGTCAAGCACCATCTGGATCACTTTTTCCATCGGTTCCATACGCTCTTCCCTCCTTATTTATATACGCCGGCCAGATACATGCACATCATGATGTGCATGGCGCTCGACAGACGGTTCAGCTCCTCAACGATGTCCGGGCGGGTGCATTTGCGTCCGTTCCGGAATGCCTGATTCGCGGCGACCTCGGTCTCACGGATCTGTGTGCGCAGCTGATTGAGCATCGCGTAGTGCTTGCCCATCGTGTAATCGGGCAGAAGCATCTGCTTGATGTTGTAGAATTTCATCGGGTCATGGGAGCGCTCGCGCAGCTCGGCATGATTGAGGCCGATGATGCGTTCGTTTTTGAATTCCTCGTCCAATACGTCACAGCGCATCATTTCGCGCAGGACGCCCAGAATATCACCCAGATCGTCAATGAGCTTGATGCTGCCGCCCTCCTCGTGGATGGTGGCCTGCGTCAACACGATCTGTGCCTGCAAACTGTCCAGCTTGCCGCGGAACAGGATGCGGGGATCGTTTTTACCGACGAGCACATTGCCGTGCAGATGGGTCATATGCTCCGGCTTTTCGCAGAAGAAAGCGCCGGTCTCCTCGTCGATAAATTTGGCGGTCGGCGGCATCTGCGGTGCAGATGCCGCTGCCGGGGCGTTTGAAGTCGCGTTTGGAGAGGCTTCGGGTTCAGCGACAGCGGGCGGCTTGTCTTTGGAAATCTTGATTTTACGCTGCTGTAGATACTCCCGCGCAGCAGGCGACAGTATCTTACCCTCCGGGATGTAGTAAACCTCGGGTTCGGTGGCCTTGAGTTCGACCCGCAGGGCCGCTTCTGTGATTACCTTCAAACAATTCACCCCCTAAGGCCGCTTTTTGGATCGCTTGCTCCTGCGATTATTCCGGGATGTCCAGGCTCGGCAGGATGTATTCGACCTCATTATGCGGTCTCGGGATGACATGGACGGAGATCAGCTCACCGACGCGCTCGGCCGCCGCAGCGCCCGCGTCCGTCGCAGCCTTGACCGCGCCGACGTCGCCGCGTACCATAACGGTAACCAGGCCGCCGCCGACATGGACCTTGCCGATCAGGGTGACGTTTGCCGCCTTGACCATTGCATCAGCCGCCTCAACGGAAGCGACGAGGCCCTTGGTCTCGATCATGCCCAATGCTTGCATTACTGCCATAGTCGTACTCCTTTCGGATCAGTTCCGTGCCTTACTTGATGTCGAGGCTCGGCAGGATGTATTCCACTTCTTCGTGCGGTCTCGGGATGACGTGTACCGAGATCAGCTCGCCAACGCGCTCAGCCGCCGCAGCGCCCGCGTCCGTCGCAGCCTTAACTGCGCCGACGTCGCCGCGTACCATAACGGTAACCAGGCCGCCGCCTACATGAACCTTGCCGATCAGGGTGACGTTTGCCGCCTTGACCATTGCATCGGCCGCCTCAACGGAAGCGACCAGACCCTTGGTCTCGATCATACCCAGTGCTTGCATTGCTGCCATAATGTATTCCTCCTTGCAGCAGCCCCGTGGCTGCCGGAATCTTGAAAAAAGTCAAAAATCAATTGATCTCGCGCAGACGCTCGATGATCTTCGCAACGATCAGATCGACATTCGCCGCGCTCATGTCCATCTCGGTGGTCGAGCAGACGCCGTCCGAGCAATCCGGAATGGACGCACGGATCTCCTCGATCTCGCGCTGTCCGTAGGCGACGTAGCGCTTGTCGAGCAGGTTCATCGGGCCGACGTTTTCGCTCGTCGCGCTGCCGCCGATCGCGCCGCAGCCCAGCGTCAGCGAGGGCATCAGACCGGTCGAAGCGCCGATGCCGCCCAGCGCGGACGGGGTGTTGACCAGGAAGCGGGACGCGGGGATGCGCTTTGCGAAGTAATCGACGATCTTCTCGTCCTTGGTGTGCATCGAGAAGGTGTGGCCCTTGCCCTCATACCGCAGGACGGTGCAGCAGATATCGCAGACGTCCTTGTAATCGGTGCCGGTGAAGAAAGCAAGGATGGGGCCGAGCTTCTCGTTCGAATACGGATGGCCGCGGCCAACGCCGTCCTCGTCGGCAACCAGAACGCGCACGCCCTTAGGAATGTCCAGACCGGCCAGATCGGCGATGGTCTGTACGCTGCGGCCCACGATCTCGGGGTTCATGGTGCCGTTAGCACGCAGGATGAACTTGCCCAGCTTCGCGCGCTCCTCGGGATTGAGGAAGTAAGCACCCTGCTTCTCCATCTCAGCCTGAATGGCCGGACGCATGTCAGCGTCACAGATGACCGACTGCTCGGAGGCGCAGATCGTGCCGTTGTCAAAGGTCTTGGAGTCGATGATGCGCTTGACAGCCAGCGGGATGTCCGCCGTGCGCTCGATGTAGGCCGGGCCGTTGCCGGGGCCGACGCCGATCGCCGGGGTGCCGGACGAGTAAGCGGCGCGAACCATTGCGCTGCCGCCGGTCGCCAGAATCATCGCGGTGTCCGGATGCTTCATCAGGTTGTCGGTCGCCTGCATGGTGGGGATGCTGATGCAGGAGACCAGATTCTCGTTTCCGCCCGCCTCAGCGATGGCCTGCCGGATGACCTTGACGGTCTCCTGAATGCAGCGCAGTGCGCTCGGATGGGGCGAGAAAACGATTGCGTTGCCCGCCTTGATCGCGATCTCGGATTTGAAGAGCGCGGTCGAGGTCGGGTTGGTGGACGGAATCAGACCGGCGATGACACCGACCGGTACAGCGATGATGCGGAGCTTCTTCTCCTCATCGCGGCCCAGCTCACCGATGGTCTTCATGTCCTTGATGTACTCATATACGCCGCGGCTGGCGAACACATTCTTGATGACCTTATCTTCGACGACGCCGAAGCCGGTATCCTCATGTGCCATCTGCGCCAGACGGCGTGCGTTGCGTACGCCCGCATTGGCGATTGAGCGCACAATGCGGTCTACTTCTTCCTGGGATTTTTCCGCAAGCTCCTGCTGCGCCTTTTTCGCGGCGCCGACCAGCTCGCGTACTTCCTGCATGGAGAGCAGGTCCTTATCATAAAGCTGCATAGATTATTCCTCCAGTGCTTCCAGAATCCGTGCGACCAGTTCCTCTTTTTTGGCGAAACGGATCTCGCGGCGCGTCATCGTTGCAGTGCAGAGTTTCCGCGCCAGCTCACGCAGACGGACGACCCGCATCTTGAGCAGGCGCTCCTTTGTCAGCGCGGCCGGATTGCGGAGCAGCTCAGCCGCTGCTTCCGCCTCCGCCGATTCTGGGTCTTCTTCCTCTTCAGGGGATGATTCCACTGGTTCCGGCTCAGCCGCTTCCGGCGATTCGGACTCCTCCGATGCTTCCGATTCGGATTCCTCCGGTGGTTCGGACTCCTCCGACACTTCCGGCGCGGGTTCCTCCGAAGGTTCGGACGCTTCCGGGGCTTCCGGCTCAGCCGGAGACGCGGGCGCTTCCGTGGTTTCAGCTTCCACCGGAAGCGTGGGCGTCTTCGGCGGCTCGGGTTCGGGAGTCGGCTGCGGTGGGACGAGCGGATCGAGGATGTATTCGACCTCATCCGCCGGACGAGGGATCACGTGAACCGCGACCAGCTCGCCCACACGCTCGGCTGCCGCCGCACCCGCGTCGACCGCGGCCTTGACCGCGCCGACGTCGCCGCGCACCATAACGGTCACCAGCCCGCCGCCGACGTGCGTCTTACTGGCCAGCGACACATTTGCCGCTTTGACCATGGCGTCCGCCGCTTCGATCGAGCCGACAAGCCCTCTGGTTTCGATCATACCCAGAGCATTCAACTGTCATCCCTCCGTTCTAACGATAAAGGGAGGCATTACGAAGATTACTCAACGCGCGGGTTGTCAGCAACGAACTCGACCGCAGATGCGAATGCCTCACAGGCCGACTTGCACGCGGACTGGCTGCCGGTCAGCAGCGCGCCGCCGAAGTTGGTCTCGGACGGAGGTGCGTACAGAACGCACATCTTGACGTCGGCTGCCTTCAGCGCAGCATCAACGCCGTATACGGCCTCCAGCGGAGGCGCGATCAGGTAAGCCAGCGCTTCGCCTTCCGCAATGCCGGCGCCCTCAGACAGGTAAGAGCCGGTGCGGGAGATGCACTGTGCATAGTAAACGATGGTGTCGTCGTCGTTGGCGGAAATGAACCACGCGACGTTCTCTACAAAGTCGACCGCTGCCTGCAGACCGGCCTTGACCTCAGCCGGGTTCGGGCCTGCCAGGATGCCGATGAACTCACCGGCGAGCTTGGTGTTTGCATTTGCAGCGCCTCCGTAGAAGCTCTTTGCATAAACGACCTTGACGTCAGCCTTCTTGGTCGCTTCATCGATCGCGGTGTAGCCGACATCATCACAGTCGGTGGTCAGCAGAGCGAGGGACTTCTGGTCAGGAGCCAGATTCAGTTCCTTTGCGAGGTCCGGAGATACGTTCGGGATGATCTTGGACGCCAATACGCTTGCTTTTACGGGATCTCTTTTCATGTTCGTTTCCTCCCTATTACAGCTTCAGATCAGTGCCGCTGCACTTCTTCTCCAGCATGATCTTGATGATCTCGGCAATGTGTGCGCCCGCCTCAGACGGGATGGTGCCGTTTTTGTGGATGTTGGAGACGACCGTTCTGCGCGCCTCAGGCATACCGACAGTCGCCTTGTACGCGATATAAGCCGACATGGACTCCGCGGTGATCAGGCCGGGACGCTCGCCGATCAGAGTGCAGGTGACGTCCGCGTCCAGCAGCTCGGAGATTTCATCCATAACGCCGACGCGGCCGTACTTGACGAAGAACGGGGTGCCGGTGTCGATCTTATAGCTCTGCAGGCCCTGCAGGATCGCGGGCAGCAGATCGGGGATATTGGCCGCAACAGAAGCGCCGGACAGGCCATCCGCGACGTAGATCTGTACGGTCGGGCTCTTCTTGCACTTTTCCTTCAGAGTCGCGACGGCCTCGGGGCTGAGCTTACGGCCCAGGTCAGGACGGGTCAGATAGGTGTCCTTGCTGTCGCACTGGGTCTGTACGATGAACAGGCCAAGGTCCTTTTCGATGAAGTCGTGGTCAACATCGTTGAAGACCGCGTCCTGCGCCGCCGAATGGGCTGCGCGGAACTGCAGCTGCGGATCGGTCTTGTAGCGCGCGCCGGCCTTGCCAATGCCCAGACGGCAGGGTGCGTTTGCCTTCAGCTCGGCGTATTCCTCGCCGTGCTCCGGATTCTTGACCAGATACTGAGTGCGGATATCGACCTCAGTGACATCGGGGATGCAGCCATCCTCGACGGCGGGGGCGCCACAGCTGCAAGCTGCTTCCACAGCGGATGCAGCCGCCGTTGCGGTGTTGCCCTGAATATTCATTTCAGCGAGTACCTGCTCGATGATCGCCTTTAAATCCTTCTGCTCCATTCAGTCTGCACCTCCTTACTTTGCCATAAAGACGGAAGCGTCGCCAGCCTTGGGCGTCAGCTTGCCGTTCTCCGAGAAGCCCATCTTCTCCAGCCATTCGTCGAATTCCTTGATCGGACGCAGGCCAAAGACCTCACGCAGCGCAGCCGCTTCGTGGAAGCCGGTGCACTGGTACATCAGCATGCAGTCGTCGCCCTGCGGAACGCCCATGATGTAGTTGCAGCCCGCAGCGACCAGCAGAGTCGCCAGATTCTCGATATCGTTCTGGTCGGCCTTCATGTGGTTGGTGTAGCAGGCGTCGCAGCCCATCGGGATGCCGGTCAGCTTGCCCATGAAGTGATCCTCCAGGCCGGCACGGATAACCTGCTTGGAATCGTACAGGTACTCGGGGCCGATGAAGCCGACAACGGTGTTGACCAGGAAGGGATTGTAGCGCTTGGCGAAGCCATAGCAGCGGGCCTCCATGGTGACCTGATCCCAGCCGTTGTGCGCTTCCGAGGACAGCTCGGAGCCTTGGCCGGTCTCAAAGTACATAACGTTCGGGCCGGTGCAGGTGCCCTTGTGGAGCATCATATCGCGGCCTTCGTCCAGCATCTGCGCGGTCAGGCCGAAGGCCTCGTTGCCCTTCTGGGAGCCCGCGATGGACTGGAACATCAGATCGAGGGGTGCGCCCATCTTGTCGGCGGCCTCAGTCTGGGTGGTTACGTGCGCCAGAACACAGATCTGGGTCGGAACTTCCCACTTCTGCTTGAACTCGTCGAGCATCTTCAGCAGGCGGGATACGCTCTCAAGGGAGTCGTCAACCGGGTTGATACCGATGACGGCGTCGCCGCAGCCAAGGGACAGGCCTTCCATAACGGAAGCGATAACGCCCTTGGGATCGTCGGTGGTGTGGTTGGGCTGCAGGCGGGAGGAGAAGGTGCCCGGCAGACCGATCGTTGTATTACAGTGGGCGGATACTCGCATTTTCTTGGCCGCGTAGATCAGGTCAAGGTTGCTCATCAGCTTGCAGACCGCAGCAACGATCTCGGAGGTCAGGCCGCGGGATGCACGACGGATCATCGCGCCGTCAGTGGTCTCAGACAGCAGCCACTCACGGAACTCCGCAACGGTCATGTTCTTGAACTCGCTGAAAATGGTCTCGTTGACCGCATCCTGGATGATACGGGTGACCTCGTCCTCCTCATACGGAACCGCAGGGCAATTGCGGATCTCGTTGAGCGTGATATGGGACAGGACTACCTTCGCAGCAACGCGCTCCTGCGCGTCTTCGGCCGCGATGCCAGCCAGCTTGTCGCCCGACTTTTCCTCGTTGGCCTTAGCCATGACCTCTCGGAGCGACTTAAACTCGTAAGTGTGGCCAAACAGCTTTGTTTTCAGTATCACATTCACTCACCTCACGTTAATTTTTGATTTCCTCAGGAATTAAAGATCAGGGTCTTGATCACCACCGGTACGACGTGGCCGCCTGCGAGCGGCTCGCCAATGTCGACATAGTCTCCGCTCAATGTGCGGATGCCGTCAATACAGATCACGTCTTTCTCGTGATTCAGCTTGACCTTCAGTGCATTGCCCAGCACCTTGCCAATGTCGTTTTCGACCACGATGACCAAGGGAAATTGAGATTCGATCGCCTCCTTTGCCCCCTCAATGATCGCCTCTGCCAGCTTTTGGACTTCCGCAAAACTGGTGCGCCCGCGGCCCGTGAACGAGATCGCGATCTGTTCCGGTTTGCCCTCCGGCCTGTACAGCGGCATTTGATTTCGAATGGAAGACGCCAGCGTTTCCAGCTCCGCCTCGTCCTCCTCGGACACCTTGAGTATTGGGATATTTTTGATTGGCAGACGATCCTGCGCGTAGCTGATCGTGCTGCCGCTGACCTCAGTCGTGTGTGTGCCCGCACCGACTACAGTCGCCCGGATGGTTTCCGCGGCCTGATACAGCGTGCACTGTGCCAGAGCCGGATGGTTGCGTATGGCTCGCCCGAGCAGTACGCCGATATCCCCGTAGCGGAAGACGTTATCCGCCGTCGGTTTATAGATATAGTCAGCCACACCGCCCGAGAAGGTCACGCCCTTGACAGCGGGCTCAGCCGGTATGGGCTTGCCATCGTTGGTATAAAGCCCCGCGTGCTCACTGTCCTGGGGCTTGAGATACAGGGCCTGCATCAGGTGCTCAGCCATCAGCTCGCACACCCGCGTGAGCATGCTCACGTCGGCCTTGTCGCCGACCTGGATGCGGATGCCGTGCGCTGCGGCCAGCTCCTGTGTTTTGTGGAAGATATAGCTGATCTTCCCGTCCTGTATTTTAATGAGGCGGCCGCCAATATCCAGACAGCTGACGCCTCTGAGCACGCCCTTTTGGTAAAGCGCGATGTTGGAGGTACCGCCGCCGACATCGACATTTGCAACCGTCGTGCGATCGTCCTCCGAGATCTTATCTGCGCCCGCGCCGCGCGCCGAAAGCACGCTTTCGAGGTCGGGACCGGCGGTCGCGACGACGAAGTCGCCCGCCAGATCGGACAGGGCTTCGAGCACCTGATTCGCGTTCTGCTTGCGCGCGGTCTCACCGGTGATGATGACCGCGCCGGTCTGCAGGTCGCTCGGGTGCATGCCCGCTTTTTTGTATTCACTCCGCACGATCTCCTTGACGCCCTCAGCGTCGATCTCGGTCGTGGAAATAAGCGGTGTAAAGTAAATATCGCTGCGATAAACGACTTCCTTCTCTACGATGCACACACGGGGTACCGCGTAGCTGCCGGCCAGGTTTTCCACCACAAGCCGGCTGAAGACCAACTGGGTCGTTGATGTACCGATGTCAATGCCGACGCTTTTCACGATTTCCTGCATGTTTTCACCAGCCTTCCGATAAATTCATAGAAAAACGCAGTCCGAAGCGCAGGAAAAAATCTTTCCTGTCTTCCGGACTGCGTCGTACGGATCTTGTCTCCGACCGGTGTTACGTCACGCCGATCTCGTCGAGTATTTGGTTTTTAAAGTCGAAGCTCGTGTACGTTCCCTCCGGGCCGGAGCGAAGGGTCAGCTTGCCGCGCAGCTTATCCTGCACGAGCGAACGGACGATCGAAAGCCCGAGCCGGTCGTGGTCGACCTTTTCGACATCGAAGCCACAGCCGTTGTCGATCACCTCAATTCGGGAATACAGCTCCCCGGCGGTGATAACGATCCGGATCTGACCGGATTTTTCATCTGGAAACGCATATTTGAGCGAATTGTGCAGCAGCTCGTTGATGATGAGCGCCACCGAGGTCGCGATTTCGGAATCGACTTCGAAATCGTCGCCCTCCAGCGTGATGGAAACGTCGAAGCGCGGCCGCGCAAAATAGCGTACCGCATTGGACTTGATGTTCGCGATGACCTCGCCGATCTTGACCTGATCCACACCGCTCTGGGCGAGCAGCTCATGGGTGGCTGCGATCGAGAGGATGCGGTTCATGCTTTCATATAAGACCTGCCGGGTCTCCTCGCTCTCGGTGCGGCGGGTTTGGAGCCGCAGCAGGCTGGCGATGGTCTGCAGATTGTTCTTGACCCGGTGGTGCATTTCCTTGATGGCCACCGATTTCAGGATCAGCTGCTTTTCCTGCTCGCGCATGGCGGTCATATCGCGCACAATAATGGCGAAATCAATGTCAGCCGAGCTGATCTGAATGCGTTTGATGGCCAGCGAGTACTTACCCACCAGCGTTTCGACGGCCGAGTAGCCGCCCACGGTATCTTCAGCCTGATCGGTGTCGAGCAGGCGGATATTTTCATATTTTTGACCCCGGATGTCCTCAATGAAGCCCAGCCGGGTGTAAAGCTCACGCGCCAGAGAGTTGCAGAAGGTGACCCTGCCGTCGTGTCCGACCAGAATCAGCGCCTCGTCGATGCACTCGGGCAGCCAGTTGTTCTCATCGACCATGTGGGTGATCGCCTTGGCCATCTGCTCGTAGCTCTGCGCCGAGAAATGAAGTCGTTCGCTGACTGTGCGCTGTTCATCCGCGCGTTTTTCCCGGATGAGCACGCCGATGACGCGGTCGCCGTTTTTGATCGGCTCAACCGTCTGGATGACGTGTGTTTTTTCCTGTGTGACCGCCTTCATCTGCTTGGTCGCAATGCCGAGCTTGAAGGTCCGCGCAACGGCGGGTTCGTTTTCCGGCTTGGCCAGCAGGCCGACGACCGTCTTTTTATAGGAAGAGGGCACGCTCTGCGGTTTGGCCTCGGCCACGACGATCGCATCGTCGTCAGCGGCAGGACAATCGACGAAGATATCCGCATCCTCCAGATTCGCGAGTGGCTGAAGCACCGCGCTCATGCCCCGGATGATCTGGATCTCCTCGTCGGTCAGGTCGGTATATCGTTTGCAAAGTTCTTCGATGACGTCCATTGGGTCAGCTCCCGGTCTGCATCAGGATGATCTCGGCGATTCTGCGCATGGATACGCCCTTGGTCAGGCTGAGCTTGCGGATGAAATCATATGCCTGCTGCTCGCTCAAGCCGTCCCGCTCCATGATGCGCCCCTTGGCCTTTTCAATGATGCTGCGGTTTTCGAGCCGCTCAGATACCTTGGCCATATCGCGCTGGAGCCGCCGCACCTCCTGATGCCGGGCGACTGCAAGTTCGATGCTCGGAATCAGGGATTTTTCGTCGATCGGCTTGACCAGATAGCCGCTGACGCCCAGCTCCTTGGCGCTGTCGATGAACTCGCGTTCACTGTACGCGGTCAGCAGGACGATCGCGGCGTCCACATCCTCCTCCATCATGATGCGCGCGGTGGAAAGTCCATCGAGCAGCGGCATCTTGATATCCATGAGGATGAGGTCGGGCTTCTGTTTCTTGCAAAGCTCGATGGCGTCGAACCCGTCCGCCGCCTCACCGACGACCTGATATCCCTTTTCCTCCAGCATCTCCTTGAGATCCATGCGTGTAATCGGTTCGTCATCCGCGATAACGACCCGGAGCGCCGGTATGTTCATAACGTATCCCCCCTGGGGTGAAAAAAGTGTATTTGCGGTTTATTCGTACCCCAAAAGCGAGACCAGCTCTTCAAAGCCGGTTCCTGCGACGCTGCTCGTCACAAAAATCTTCTGCGCGCCTGCCAGCTTGAGGAACTTTTTCGCGTTTTCAATCTGGTTTTCGTCGACCAGATCGGCCTTGGTCACCACGCCGATGGAGGGCTTGGCGAACTGGCTGACATAAGCGGGCGGGAAGATCGTTGAATTGTCGGTCGCATCCTGCACGAGCACAATGAGGTCGGCGTCAGTCGCCGTGACCATCAGCGCGCCGCGCATATAGGTGCGCTCGACGTATTCACCCGGGGTGTCGATCATATTTTGATTGATAATCTGCACGGTCTGCGTTTTGCAGTACCGCAGCGCCTCATGATTCAAGTATTGACAAAGCGTCGTCTTTCCCGCGGCCGAATGGCCGATCAGGATGATGCGCTTCTGCCTGCGCGTGGGCTCTTTTTTCATCTGCCGCATCCTTTCCGTCAGGTCTTGGTCATCGGTGCGGAAGAGAAGCCCATTTTGTCGCACAGCACGTTCAGAACGTCGTGCAGAGCGGCTTCGACGGCGGCGACGTCGCCGGTGATGACGAGCGAGCCGTTGAAGCGGTCAACAAAGCCGATGGAGACATCGGCCGCCTTGCTGGCCACATCAGCCGCGATCATGGCGGCCTCGGACGGCGTAATCGTGAGAATCCCGATCGCGCCTTCCCCGTCGATCAGGCCGAGCTTGGCATAAAGCTGCTCGACCGGGCTTGCAATGACATGCGCAAGGGTCACCTGCTTGCCGGGAACGAATTCCTGTATGATTCGCTGTTTTTCGTCAAGTTCTATCACGCAAATCCCTCCATCCCGTGCTCACGGTGCTCAGCGCAGCATAATGCGGTTCGTGCCGCTGTACGCCTGCTCATAGAGGCGGATGATATCTTCCTTTGTGGGCTTCTTGGGCGTCGTGCCCGTGCAGCGGTCGGCCAGCGCGGCTTCGGCCATCGGCTCGAGCATCTCGCGGAACTGCGCCTCATCGACGCCCGCTTCCTTAATCGTATGCGGCACGCCCATGTGCTTGGCGAGCTGGCGGACGGTGCGGATGAGGTTGATCGCGCTCTGGCGGACGCTGGCGTTTTCAAGGCCGATCAGCGCGGCCAGCTCGGCGTAGCGCCCGGCCGTCTCGGTCAGGGCGGTCTCGCAGCCCGCGTTGAAGCTCATGACATAGGGCAACAGGATGGCGTTGGCCCGCCCGTGCGGCAGGTGCGCCTGCGCGCCCAGCGCGTGCGCCATCGAATGGCACAGGCCCAGACCCGCGTTGGAGAAGGCCGCGCCGGCCATACACGAAGCGTCGTGCATGCCCTGCCGGGCCTCCATATTACCGGGCTCGCGGTACGCGGTCAGCAGGTGCTTGTAGACCAGCTTGACCGCCTTTTCGGCGAAGGCGTCGGTAAAGGAGTTGGCTTCGGTACAAACATATGCCTCGATCGCGTGGGTCAGAACATCGAGACCGGTATCGGCCGTAACCTTGGCCGGAACCGAGCAGGTCAGCGCGGCGTCCAGCACGGCGTAATCGGGCAGGAGGCTCTCGTCGACCAGCGGATATTTGACGCCGCGCTCCCGGTCGGTGATGACAGCAAACTTGCTGACCTCGCTGCCGGTGCCGCTCGTCGTCGGAATGGCAATGAACGGGCAGTCGCGCAGGTCGAACTGGCGGGAGGCGAAATACATGATCGCCTTGGCCGCGTCGATCGGTGAGCCGCCGCCGAACGCAACGACCGCGTCGGGCTTGAAGTCAAGGATGACGGAAACGCCATCGGTGACCATCTGGGTGTCGGGATCCGGCCCGACCTTGGAATAGATCCGGAATTCGGCGCCGGCCGCGTGAAGCGGTTCGGTGAGGTACGCCGTGCGGCCGCTGGAAGCCATGAAGGAATCGGTCACGATGAACACACGGCGCATGTTTTTCAGCATGGCGCGCAGGGCGTCGCCGCCGATGAGGATCTTGGTAGAGAAATTAAATTGATCCATGGAAGCACCTACTTTTCGATCTGGAAAACGTTGCTTTGTCCGGCGGGATTATCCTGACCGCTGATCCGTTTCAGACGGATTTGGATACAAAAAGGCGCCTTGAACCCCTATTCTTCCGAGAATCCAAGACGCTACGCCGCACCTTTACTATCACCACAAGTCACAATACAGGATCAAAATGCTCCATCGCATTCCAAATTTACCATGTTCTTATCATAAATCATTTTCTCCCATCCGTCAAGGGACTTTTTGCAATTTTCTCGGCATTTTCACTATTTCGCCAGAAAAGCGTCTTGACTTTTTGGGTGAATCCGCCATAATAGAAGTAAGCTGGTGCGTGCAGGGGCTGTTTCCAGCCGGTCCCTTCAGATTCAGCAAAAGGAGTGAAAATATGGAGATTCGCTTTGTCCTCCCGGAAGAAGTCGAGCAATTGAAGCGGAATGTGCTGACAGCGTTCCCCTCCAAAACGCCCGATTCTCTGCTTCGGAACATGGAAAGCGAGCTGCGCCAGCCGGACGAGGGACGCTACCTCGGGTGTTTCGACGACAACGGAACGCTGATCGGCTCCATCTTAATGATGGATTTCACCCTCAACGTCAGAGGCGTGATGATGCCCATGGGGGCTGCCGCCTATGTTTCAACCAATTTTCTGCACAAAAAGGAGCACATTGCGCGCAATCTGCTCCGGGTTCTGATGGGCTATTATTGTAAGCTGGGCACGCCGGTCGGCTGCCTGCACCCGTTCAACCCGGCGTTTTACCGCAAAATGGGCTATGGCCACTGCATGGAGGCCTACTTCTATATGCCCAAGGCCTCCGCGATCCGTTCCTTCGGCAAAAAGTCGGATCTATCCTATGCCGAGGCAGCCGACCGTGAGGAGATCCTGGACTATTACCGCGCGTATGCCGCGCGCACCAACGGCGCGACCGTCCATCATTATATGGATCCGCACCGCATCTTCGATATGCCCTATGTGGTCGTCTGCCGCAAGGGCGGCCGGATCACCGGTTATCTGACCTTTGAATTTGTGGAGGTCGATCATTATACGGATATGTATCACGATCTGTGCGTGCGCGAGATGATCTACGACGATCTCGACACTCTGCAGCAGTTCATGTCCTTCTTCGCCTCTCAGGTCGATCAGATCGACCGGGTCCGCATCTACTCCCCCGACCCGTATCTGCACCATATGTTCCTCAATCCGGACAGCGGCGAAAACCGCGCGCACGACGGCTGCATCCACGAGATCGGCCGCCGCACGATGGGCAACATGATCCGCCTGTTCGATATTCCGGGATATTTCGCCGTGCAGACCCACTGCCAGTATCCGGTCTCGCGGCCGTTTACGCTGGCGCTCGACGTGACCGACACCTTCCTCCCCCACAACAACAGCGTCTTCCTGCTGCGCATCGAGGGCAGTCAGGTCGCGCTCGTGGAGGACGGCACGCCCGACGTTGCGCTGCAGATCGACATTTCCGATCTGTCCTCGCTCGTCATCGGCGCTGCGCCGCTGAAAGAGCTGGTCCGTCTGGGCCGCGCCCGTCTGGGCGACGCGAGCTATCTACACGATATCCAGTGCGCGATCGGCTGGGACGAAAAACCCTGCAATTACACCTATTTCTGACAACAGCTTTCCGTCACGGCGGCAGGTTTCCCCTGCCGCCTTTTTTCGCGGGCGAACGGCTGTCAAGCGCCATCCCCACCGGAGAAGGCTCCCTGCGCCTGCTGGGCGCGATCAACCTGCTTGCCGTGAAGTATTCGACGGTGTTCGGCGTGGATATGCAGTCCCGAAAGGTCTCTGTGTTCCGTTCCGAGAGCCTGTTCGGCAGCAGCGATCCCGGTCCGGTCGACAACATGGACTACGACGATGCGCTCGATTTGATCGTGACGCAGTACATGCACCCGGAAGAGCGCCGCTCCGTCCGGGACATGCTCATCCTCGAGAAGGTGCAGGAACGGCTGAACAGAGCCGCCTCCTTCAAGGTGCATTGCAGGATTTTGCAGGACGGGGTGCACTATTACTATCTGCTGATCGCACGCAACGGCGAGGATGATCATATCACCAGCAAGCGCATCTATGAAAAGCAGCTCAACTCCCTGATCTCCTCCCTTTCCCACGCGGCGGGCTATTTCCATCTGGATATTACCGGGAACCGCATCCGCAAGGTCGGCGGCACCTCAGCGTTCGTCGATTCTCTCGACAGGGACTGCCCCATTGACACGCTGATGCAGAACATGTCAGCCTACATTCTCTCAGAGCAGGATCGTCAGGACTTCCCGCGCACCTACAATCTGGAGTCGATGAAGCGGGATTACGAGGCCGGCAAGGTGGAAATCATCCGGAAATCCCGCTGCTATTACGATGATCCTATCGCCCGCTGGTCGCGCTATACCCTTCGCCTGCTTGCCAATCCGACCAACAACCATCTCGAGGGCGTTTTCTTTGGCATGGACGTGACCCGTGACCGGGAGGCCTACGAAACGCAGGTCAGCATCGTTCAGACGCTGAGCAGCAATTATCTGGACGTGCTCCTGCTCAACACTCGCGAAAAAACGGCGGCGCTCATCGAGCAGATGGGCGGCACACTGGAGATCTCCAGCGAGCTGGGCGTCGGCAGCACGTTTGTGGTGACGATTCCCTTTGCGCTGGCCGACGAACGGGAGATTGTACCGACCGAGAAGGCTGAGGCGGTCTCCATCCACGGCATGCGGATCCTGCTGGCGGAGGATAACGAGCTCAATCGCGGCATCGCTGAAACACGCCTTGCGGAAGAGGGCGCCGAGGGCACATCGGTGGTCAACGGCAGTGAAGCGGTGGAGGCTGTGCGCAATCATCCGCCCGGAACCTTCGATCTGGTGCTCATGGACGTGATGATGCCGGTCATGGACGGCCACGAGGCGACGCGGCAGATCCGCCAAATGGGCAGATCGGACACGGCGATCCTGCCGATCGCGGCAATGACGGCCAACGCCTTGGCGGAGGACATACAGAAGAGCCTGGACGCGGGCATAGATGCGCACATCACCAAGCCGCTGGATATCGCCAAGCTGATCCGCACGATCGCGCAATACAGAAAATAACTCAGCATTTCAGGAGGAAAATCCATTGATTCGCATTCTTTTTATCTGCCACGGCAACATCTGCCGAAGCCCAATGGCCGAATTTGTGATGAAGGACATAGTCAAAAAAGCTGGACGGGCGTCCGAATTCCAGATCGACTCGGCCGCGACCAGTACCGAGGAGCTGGGAAACCCGGTCTATCCGCCCGCCCGCCGCAAGCTGGCCGAGCACGGCATCGGCTGTACGGGCAAGACAGCCCGGCAGCTTACGCACATCGACTACGACGCGTATGACCTGCTGATCGGCATGGATCAGGCCAACCTGCGCAATATGCGCCGGTTGCTGGGCGGCGACCCGGACGGCAAGCTGACCCTCCTGATGGACTACACCGACCGGCCAGGCGATGTGGCCGACCCGTGGTACACCCGGGATTTTGAGGCCACCTGGCAGGACGTGCTGGACGGCTGCCGCGGCCTGTTCGCCCATCTAATCGCATCCAATTGACAAAAAAGCGTCCGCTTGGGCGCTTTTTGCTTTATATCGTTGTGTCTGCGATCAATTCAGGGTATCTCGCGGCGCTCAGCGCCGCGACCTCCGGATCGAAGACCGCCAGATAGACCTGCATCTCGTGCGACTCCAGAAACGCGCGGATCGTCTCGACCGCAATCGTGAGCGCCTCAGCCTTGGGATAGCCGTAAATGCCCGCCGAGATCAATGGAAACGCGACCGAGCGGCAGCCGTTCTCCGCTGCCAGCCGGAGTGTGTTTTCGTAGCAGCCGCGCAGCAGCACAGGCTCATTCTGCGTGCCGCCCTGCCAGATCGGGCCGACCGTATGGAGGATAAACCGAGCGGGCAGCGCGAAGCCGTCCGTGATAACCGCCTGCCCCGGGTCACAATGGCCGATGGCGCGGCAGGCGCGGTCGAGCGGTGTATACCCGGCCGCCGCAAAAATCGCGCCGCAGACCCCGCCGCCGGGCGCAAGGCGGCTGTTGGCCGCGTTAACGACCGCGTCCACCTGCATCCGGGTCAGATCTGCCCGTACAATCGAAAAAGGCATGATTCTCTCTCCTTATTTTATGATTCTGCTTTTGTCGCTCCATCGCACAGCAGCCATGTAAAGCCGCGTGCCATGCGTCCGACTGGGTCGTGAAAGTGTCCGCCCGGATTCCATACGAGCGTGCACCGGTCAAGATTCGGGTCAGCCCGCAGCCGGTCGTACTGCGCCCGGGTCGCGCCGCCCACCCGCGCCATGACCGCGTTCCGTGTGTGCTCCTCCCGCGTGCCCAGACTCAGATAAACACGGCTGTGCGCCGGTGTGCACCGGTTCCGCGCATATTCCTCCCAGTCCGGATACCAGAGCGAACCGGAACAGCTCGCCGCACCGGTAAACGCGCCGCTCTCATAGAACGCCCACAGGCTGAACAGCCCGGCCAGCGAATAGCCGCCCAGAAACCGGGGCCGTTCCCCTGCACAGTCAGCCTCGACATACGGCACGCAGACCCGGAGCAGCCAGTCGAGCGTCTCCCCGCCCGCGCCGGCGAAATCGGCCGCGCCGAACGCGGCGGGCGCGGGCCACGGTGAAAAATCCCGGTTCCAGTCCGCCGCTTCAAAAACCGCCAGTGTCCAAGGCTGTTCGGACGGCAGCTGCGCCGCCAAGACGCGTCTTTCCTCAGCCGCATCCGCCATCACGCCCCAATAGAGCATCGCGCCGGGCGCGTCCCCATTGCGCAGGATGTGACACGTGCGGCCGTCCAGCACGACAGACCGTTCTTCCGCCCGGCTCAAATCAGAATCCCCTCACAGTGGTCGATCTCATGCTGGATGATCTGCGCCGTCCAGCCGGTGAAGGTCTTGAAGCGCTCCTGAAATGCTTCGTTCTGATACCGCACCTTGATCGAGCGGTACCGCACCGCCGGGCGCACGCCGGGCAGAGACAAACAGCCCTCCTGCGTCTCATAGCGGCCGGTGCGCTTGATGATCTCCGGGTTGAACATCACCATATATGTTCCCTCGTTGTCAAAGGCGATGATACGCTTGGCCACGCCGATCATGTTGGCGGCCATGCCGACGCAGCCGTCTGCGTGAGCGGTCAGCGTATCCAGCAGATCGTGCGCGACCTGCACATCCTCGGGCGAAGCGGGCATGGACTTCTGCGCCAGAAACGCCGGGTCTTTCATAATGGGTTGGATCATTTTTTCACCTCATTTGGTCGGGATCGGGCGCGCCCTGTGCGCGCAGACGTTCCAAAATTGCTTCATCCGCCGGGCAGAATGGGTAGCGGTCGATCTCATCGACCGTGATCCAGCGGATGTCGTTGTGCTCCAGCTTCTTCGGCTCGCCCTGTGCGATGGACGCGTTGAATAAGGTCAGATGAACGGTCAGGTCAGGATAAGCGTGCGTCACATCCATGAAAACGCGGTGCACCGCGACGGTCACGCCCAGCTCCTCCCGGCATTCCCGGACGAGGGCTTCCTCCCGGGTCTCGCCCGGCTCGACCTTGCCGCCGACAAATTCCCACAGCAGACCGCGTGCCTTGTGCGCCGGGCGCTGGCAGGCGAGGAACCGGTCGCCGTCCCAGATCAGCGCGGCGACTACCTCGGTCACCGGTCGAAGCTGCCGCGCCGTCCATTGCCGCAGCACGTCGAGCTGTTCGGGTGTGTGGAACCAGTGCTCCCCATCCTCCATGACGGTCAAGGCACAGCCAAAGCGTCCGGCGAAGTCCTCGACCTGCGCGCGGCTGGTCATCTCGTCCCGCCCGGCGTACAGGATCGCAGTCGGCCACGGCCAGCGCGTGACCGGGTGCGCCTGCGCGTATTGATAATATTTCCATGACAGGGTCTCTCCGAAATCAGTTTCTATTGTCTGCCGGGCTTCCAGCTCGTCCTCGGTCACGCCCGCCCCGGCCATCATGTTCCCGATCAGCCGGTTCATATCGAGCACGGGCGAAACGAACAGACAGCGCGTCAGCGGCTCGTCCGCGAACGCCAGCATGCTGAACCATGCGCCGATGCTGGTCGCACGCAAAGCCACCTGCCGCCAGCGTTCCCGCGCATAGGCCAGCACGGTGCGCAGCTCGGGCACGACCTCCCACGGTACAAAGCGGTCGGCCTCGTCCGCCCGCGCGCCGTGGCCGGGCAGGTCGACGCCGAGCACCTGCCAGCCGCAGGATACGGCTTGCTCCGCCAACCCGGCCGCTTCCTCCTTGCAGCCGCATTTGCCGTGGATGAACAGAAACACACGGTCGGCCGCTTCTCCGTACAGGACGGCAGGTACGCGGCCGATCGAAAATTTGAATGTCTGCATAGCAATATCCTCTTTTTCAAATGATACCTTATTATAAAGCGCCTGCGGGCGGAAAGTCAATCGGACAGCGCGGATGCGCGAATTTCGCGGGAGGTGTTTACGCTTATTTCACAGATTCCGTCGGCATTGTGCTATAATAGACACAGAGCGATCAAACACGCACATTCGGCGTAAAAAAATACAGGAAACGGAGATGTACCAATATGTGTACGGCAGCGACTTATAAAACCAGGGATCATTATTTCGGACGAAATCTCGACCTCGAATACTCCTACAACGAGACCATTACGGTCACGCCCCGCAACTTCCCCTTCCGTTTCCGGAAGGCGCCCACGCTCGAGACCCACTACGCCATGATCGGCATGGCAACCGTCATGGACGGCTGCCCGCTCTATTACGAGGCGACCAACGAAAAAGGTCTGAGCATGGCCGGACTGAATTTCCCGGGCAATGCGGACTACAAGCCCGTCGCCGAGGGCGTGGACAACATCACGACGTTTGAATTCATTCCGTGGATTCTCGGCCAGTGCGCCAATCTGACCGAAGCCCGCGAAAAGCTCTCGCACATGAACCTTGTAGACATCCCCTTCAGCGATTCCCTTCCCATTGCTACCCTGCACTGGATCATTTCCGACCGGGACGCTTCCATTACGGTCGAATCGGTGCGCGAAGGTCTGATGATCTACGACAACCCGATCGGCCTGCTGACAAATAACCCTCCCTTCCCCTTCCAGATGTTCAATTTGAATAACTATATGAGCCTGTCGCGCGAAGCGCCCCAAAATACCTTTGCGCCCGATCTGCCGCTGACGGCGTACAGCCGCGGTATGGGCGGCATGGGTCTGCCCGGTGACCTGTCCTCGGCGTCCCGCTTTGTCAAGGCCGCCTTTACCAAGCTCAACTCCCTCTCGGGCGACTCGGAATCCGAAAGCATCAGCCAGTTCTTCCACATCCTCGGCTCGGTCGCGCAGCAGCGCGGCTGCGTGCACATGGGCGGCGGCAAGTATGAAATCACGATTTACAGTTCGTGCTGCAACACCGACAAGGGTATTTATTATTACACGACCTATGAAAACAGCCAGATCACGGCGGTCGATATGAACCGGGAAGATCTGGACGGCGACGCACCGGTCTGCTACCCGCTCATTCAGGGACAGCACATCTATTTCCAGAACGGCTCCGACGCATAACCGCGCGCAAAAGAGAAAAACGGCTTCCCCGACGCAACGTCGGCGGAGCCGTTTTTTTTGTGCTGGAAATAGTCGCTCAGGGATTGAGGGGCCGAACAGAAAATTCAACTTTTCGGATCTCATCTGCACCGGCGTAAATGAATCGCTCCACTTCGATCGGGCTACCCGTGCCGCCTGAAAGCACAGTCTTGGCGCGTGGATGTATTCTAAAAAAGTAGACAATTGTGTCAAACCAGTAGACAGAAGTACTGATTACAAGTTTATCAATCGTCAGCCTTTCCGCCAAATCCTTCAGCTTTTGTATCATACGCCCCCTCTTTTCCGGCCTCCGCAGTCTGCCTCATTTTGTTTCTTGATCAGTATACACAAAATCCAACCTCAAAAACCTTTTTCTTTCATTTTCATCAGGAGAGCTGAAACTCCTGGAAACTCCATGCCGTTATAACACAGATCCCGGGTCGAAAACCCGTGTTTCCGCGCACATTGGAAAAAATATAGCCGGTATATTCGACCGCTGCACACGGGAAAACTTCCTATATCAGACAAACGGCAGGAGGGTTTTCTCATGCAAATGAAAGTCGAGATCTGCGGGGTCAATACATCCTCGCTGACCGTGATCCCGCAGGCGGAAATGACCGGCCTGCTCCGGCAGGCGCACGCGGGCGACCGCGCCGCGCGGGACAAGCTCATCCGGGGCAATCTGCGGCTGGTGCTCTCGGTCATCCAGCGTTTCGGCGGACGGGGCGAATCGGTCGACGACCTGTTTCAGGTCGGCTGCATCGGCCTCATCAAGGCCATCGACAACTTCAATTGCGATCTCAACGTCAAGTTTTCGACCTACGCCGTACCCATGATCATCGGCGAGATCCGCCGGTATCTGCGCGACAACAGCGCCATCCGGGTCTCCCGCTCGATGCGCGACACCGCGTACCGCGCCCTGCAGGCCAAGGAGGCGTTCCTCCGTGACCACCAGCGTGAGCCGACGATCACCGAGCTGTCCAAGGCACTGAATATGAAAAAGGAGGACGTCGTCTTCGCGCTGGACGCCATCCTTGACCCGGTCTCTCTGTACGAGCCGGTCTGGGGCGAGGAGGGCGATGCACTCTGCGTCATGGATCAGGTGGGCGACACGCGCAACACCGATGAGCACTGGCTCGAGCAGATCGCGCTCAAGGAGGCCATCGGCTCACTGACCGATCGGGAACGGAAAATCGTCCGGATGCGTTTCTTCGAGGGACGCACCCAGATGGAGGTTGCTGAGGAGATTCACATCTCGCAGGCGCAGGTCTCCCGTCTGGAAAAAGGCGCGCTCGAGCGCATCCGCAAGCAGATTTAGCTGAGCACCGAACAAATTCAGAAAAAAGAGGCCTGAGCACGCGTGCTCAGGCCGTTTTCTGTCCTTTTTCATCGGTTTGATTTTCCAGTAGACCGGAAAGATACTCCCGTGCGTCCAGCAGGTTTTTCAGGTGGTAATTGAGCACCAGATTGTCCTGCTCGGAATACCACTTTCCCTGAATGACCGGGATATTCAGCCCGAGCGCGCGCAGGCGGGCGAGATTCTCGCTGTCCGGCGCACCCATGACGTCCATACAGCACAGGGCGGACAGCTCCTGCTCCATGCGGACGGCAAGCTGCTCACAGCCGCGCAGGTAGGACGCCTGCGCGCGCTGACCGTCTTGCGCATGGCCCGGGCGAACAAACTGTCCCTCATAAATCTCAATCTCCCCGGCAAGCTGCTTAAGCTGGCGGTGCAGCGGCGCGAGGTCGGGATACCGTCCGCACAGCACGCGGGTATCCAGATAGGACGGCATCGCGTCCCGGATTTCACCCAGCACACGCACGATGCGCGCCTGATTGTTATAGGGCTTGATCGCCATATTGACAGCCAGCGCGACCAGCAGGCCGATGACCGTGTCGGTGAAGCGGTGGAAGCCGTACCAGACCTGATCGTTTCCGCCGCCGTACAGGCAGATGTCGGCGAACACGATCGAAGCCAGCGGCACGGCGAACTGCACGTTGAGCCGCAGACAGAGCGCGATTACGAGCAGGGTACCCAGCCCCATCCACAGGAAAAAGGACGGATCGGGCAGCACGCGCACGAACACTGTCGCCACGACAAAGCCGATGACCGTGCCGGTGAGCTGGATCAGGCATTCGTGCAGACTGTCGTTCAGGTTGCGGCTCATGACCGAGATCGCGCCGATCACCGCGAAGATCGGCAGGCTGGAGCCCAGCAGGTGGGCGGTCAGCAGCGCCAGACCGACGGCCAACGCGGTCTTGACCGCGCGCAGACCGATATGAAACTTTCCATATTTCAACAAGGAATTTCCCTCAACTTTCTCAAGAAATGCTCTTCATTTACCTTTGAACAGTGTACCACAGCTTTTCGAGAAATTGAAGCCGCAGTCTTGCGCATCTTTGCTGAATTTTTCATGATGTTCTTATGGAATATAAACAAAGAATGACCATCCCGCGTGGGATGGTCATTGGGTTCCGCGTTATAGAGTTAGCTGCGGATTGGGCAGATCCTCTTCCTTGAGCAGCGCACCGATCGAGGGGATGGCGCGGCAGCGGTAGCGGCCGTTGTCGCTCAGGCCGGCGTCCTCGCAGCGGACGGCGCGGCACACCGTGTGCTTGGCGCGCAGCACCATGACCTGCACGCCCTGCGTTGCGCGGGTGGCCTTGACGTCCAGCATCCCGGCGCGGAAGGTCATCGCACGGTTGGCGGTCGAGAACAGGGTCAGCTCGGTCTCCTCGTCGACCGGGTAGAAAAAGGCGACGGCGCGCGACCGGTCGGAATACGCGCCGGTCAGGCGGCGGCGGTTGGTCTTGGTCTCGAAGCTCTCAAGCGAGAAGCGGGCGGCCTTGCCGTTTTCAAAGACGACCACCATCGTGCCCTTGTAGTCCCCGGGCAGCAGAGCGCAGACCGGGAGCTCACCCTCGTCCATGCCCAGCTTGGCGGGCAGGTAATCGCCCAGTACGGAGGCCTTGCTATCGTCAAAGTCGTGCAGACGCGCCTTATACGCCTGCTGCTTGTCGGTCAGGAAGATGATCTCGGCCTTGTTGGTGGCCTCACCCTCCCAGACGACCGCGTCGCCGTCCTTGAGCTTATGCTCGGTGGCCATGCGCCACGAGGCGGGCGTGATCTTCTTGAAATAGCCCTCACGGGTCAGGAAGATGTGCACCGGATAATCCTCGATATGGTCGCTCTCGTCGAAGGCCTTGACCTCCTCGGCGCGGATGATCTCAGAATGCCGGGGCGCGGGATATTTCTTGATGATGGTCTCCAGCTCCTTGACGATGATCGCGCGGATCTTGGCCTGACTCTTGACGATCTCCTCCAGCCGCTTAATCTCCTCGGCCAGCGCGTCAGTCTCCTGCGTGCGCTTCAGGATGTATTCCTTGTTGATGTGGCGCAGCTTGATTTCCGCGATAAACTCAGCCTGCTTTTCGTCGATGCCGAAGCCGATCATCAGATTGGGGATGACCTCAGCGTCCTCCTCGGTCTCGCGGATGATGCGGATCGCCCGGTCGATATCGAGCAGGATGGTGCGCAGACCCTCGAGCAGATGGAGCTTTTCGCGTTTCTTATTCAGGTCGAAGTACACCCGGCGGCGGACGCATTCGGTGCGCCATGCCGTCCATTCCTCGAGCAGGGCGCGCACGCCCAGCACACGCGGCATACCGCCGATCAGGACGTTGAAGTTGCACGAGCACGAGTCCATCAGCGGGGTCATGCGGAACAGACGATCCATCAGCTTGTCCGGATCGACGCCGCGCTTGAGGTCGATCGCGATTTTCAGGCCGCCCAGATCGGTCTCATCGCGGATATCCGATATCTCGCGCAGCTTACCGGCCTTGACCAGCTCGGCCACCTTGTCGATAATGGCCTCGATCGTCGTGGTATACGGAATCTGAGTGATCTCGATAAGGTTTTCCTTCTTGTCGTACTGCCATTTGGCGCGCACCTTGAAGGAGCCGCGGCCGGTCTCATAGATGCGGCGCATCTCGGCCTCGTCGAAGATGATCTCGCCGCCGGTCGGGAAATCGGGCGCGGGCAGGGTTTCAAGCACGTCGTGCTCTGGATTCTTGATGCAGGCGACCGCCGTGCGGCAGACCTCATGCAGATTGAAGCCGCAGAAGGACGAGGCCATGCCGACCGCAATGCCGGTGTTGGCCGAGACCAGAATGTTCGGGAAGGTGGTGGGCAGCAGGGTCGGCTCCTTCATCGTGCCGTCATAGTTGTCGATCATATCGACCGCGTCGCAGTCGATGTCACGGAACAGCTCGATGCAGAAGGCGTCCAGCTTGGCCTCGGTGTATCGGGGCGCGGCATAGGCCATGTCGCGCGAATAGACCTTGCCGAAGTTGCCCTTGGAATCGACGAAGGGCGTCAGCAGGGATTCGTTGCCCCGGGTCAGGCGGACCATGGTCTCATAGATCGCGGCATCGCCGTGGGGATTGAGCTTCATGGTCTCGCCCACGATATTGGCCGATTTGGTGCGCTGGCCGGTCAGCAGGCCCTTTTTGTACATGGTGTAGAGCAGCTTGCGGTGCGAGGGCTTGAAGCCGTCGATCTCGGGGATGGCGCGCGAGACGATGACGCTCATCGCATAGGGCATATAGTTGACGCGCAGCGTGTCGGTGATCGTCTGGTTGGTCGGCTCCAGCGGCTCCATCACCGGCTTCTTCGGCGCTTTCTCTTGTTTCTTCGCCACAAAAACGGGCCTCCTTTATGAGATATCTGCGAAATCGAGGTACTGCGCGCCGTTCTCCGCAATGTATTCCTTGCGGCCGGCCAGATTGTCGCCCAGCAGCAGGTCGAACATCTCAGCGGTGGCGGCAGCCTCGTCCGGATTGACCCGAATCAGGCGGCGGGACGCCGGGTTCATCGTGGTCTCCCACATCATGTCGGCCTCGTTCTCGCCCAGACCCTTGGATCGCTGAATCATGATCTTCTTACCCTCGAGCTTTTTGAGGATGGCGGCCTTTTCGGTCTCATCAAAGGCGAAATAGGGCTTGTCCTTATAGGTGATCTCGTACAGGGGCGATTCCGCGATGTAGACCAATCCCTGCTCGATCAGAGTGGGCATCAGACGGTAGATCATGGTCAGGATCAGCGTGCGGATCTGGAAGCCGTCTACGTCGGCATCGGTGCAGATGATGACCTTGTTCCAGCGCAGGGCGGACAGGTCAAATGCGGAAAGGTCTTTATTTGCCTTGGTGCGCACCTCGACGCCGCAGCCCAGCACGCGGATCAGGTCGGTGATGATATCGTTTTTAAAGATTTTATCGTAATCAGCCTTCAGACAGTTCAGAATCTTGCCGCGCACCGGCATGACCGCCTGAAATTCGGCGTCTCGTCCCTGCTTGACCGAGCCCAGCGCCGAATCACCCTCGACGATATACAGCTCGCGGCGGGAGACGTCCTTGGTGCGGCAGTCCACGAACTTCTGCACGCGGTTGGCCACGTCCAGACTGCCCGAGAGCTTCTTCTTGATGTTCAGGCGGGCGCGCTCGGCCTGCTCGCGGCTGCGCTTGTTGATGAGCACCTGCTCGGCGATCTTTTCGGCCTCATCCTTGTTCTCGATGAAATAAATCTCCAGATTTTCCTTGAGGAACTCAGTCGTCGCCTCCTGCACGAACTTGTTCGTGATGGCCTTTTTGGTCTGGTTTTCGTAGGAGGTCTGTGTCGAGAAGCAGTTTGTGACCAGAATAAGCGCGTCCGCGATGTCCTGAAAGCTGATCTTGCTTTCGTTCTTCTGGTATTTGTTGTTCTGCTTGAGATAACCGTCGATGGCCGAGACGAACGCGGAGCGGACAGCCTTGTCAGGCGCGCCGCCGTGCTCAAGCCAGGACGAGTTGTGGTAATATTCGGTGACTGCGCCCGCCCGCGCGAAGCAGAAGGCGCAGGACAGCTTGACGCGGTATTCGTCCTTATCCGCGCGGTCGCGGCCGGTGCGCTCGCTCTGGTAGAACTGCACGCCGGTCAGCGCCTGCTCCCCCGCCAGCTCAGTGACATAATCGACGATGCCGTTCTGATAGCAGAACTCGGTCGTCTCAAACTCCTTGCCCTGCTGGTCGCGCAGCAGGAAGACCAGTCCGGCGTTGACGACCGCCTGCCGCTTGAGCACGTCCAGATAGTATTCCCGGGGGATGTTCACATCGGTGAACACGGCAAGATCGGGCTTCCAGTGGATGCGGGTGCCGGTGCGCTTGCTCTTGGCGGGCTGCTTGCGGAAGCCCTCCTCGGTGCCCGTTTTGTTCTCACCCCGCTCGAAATGCAGGCTGTATTCCTGTCCGTCGCGCCAGACGGTCACGTCCATGTACTGGGACGCGTACTGGGTCGCGCAGGTGCCCAGACCGTTCAGGCCGAGCGAAAACTCATAGTTCTCGCCCTCGTTGTTCTTGTATTTGCCGCCCGCGTACAGTTCGCAGAAGACCAGCTCCCAGTTGTACCGCTGCTCGGCCGGGTTCCACTCGATCGGAATGCCGCGGCCCATGTCCTCGACCTCGATCGAGCCGTCCGCGTAGCGGGTGACCGTGATGCGGCTGCCGTAGCCCTCGCGCGCCTCGTCGATCGAGTTGGACAGAATCTCAAAGACCGCGTGCTCGCAGCCCTCAATGCCGTCCGAGCCGAAGATGACGCCCGGGCGCTTGCGCACGCGGTCAGCGCCCTTCAGGGAGGAAATGCTGTCATTTCCGTATTGATTTTTTGCTTTCGCCATATTGTACACGACTCCATTTGATTCACAATTAGTTTTATTATATACAAAATCGCGCCGCGCGTCAAATCCTGTGTGCGGAAAGTGCCGGATTTTCCACCGTTTTTCCCCATTGCTTCGGAAAGGCCGGGAGAAAGAGAAACGCCCGAACCGTTCGGCTCGGGCGTTACTCACAAAAGAGGATGAAAAAGAAGGGGGATTAGAAAGAAAAAGGGAGATATCAGATAAAAGGAGGATGAAAACACTCCTGCTGTTGTCCCCTGCCTGTTGCCCCGGACACGCGGGGGAGGCGCGTCCGGCAGGCAAGTTTTGAAGGGGTAAGAAAAAAGTAGGGGGATTGGGGTAATCGGTTAAGCTACTCGGGATGGGGGATCCCTTTCTCTTAACTGTCTCTATTGTACCCGATGTTTGTGTCCGAATGTTGTCCGAATTATGGACGATTTTTTAACGTTCTATGAAGATTCTGTAAACGGAATAAAAAAACACCGAAGAACAAATTCTTCGGTGTTTTTTTAACAATTTTGATGCTTATCTGAACTTACGCTTCTTCGCGCGAGCAGCCTCAGACTTCTTGCGGCGCTTTACGCTCGGGCTCTCATAATGCTCACGCTTGCGGAGCTCGGAAAGCACACCAGCCTTTGCACAGGAGCGCTTGAAACGTCTCAGCGCGCTGTCCAGAGACTCGTTTTCCTTGATATGGACTTCCGACATCGTTTTCCCTCCCTCCGCGCGTTCGGCTGAATCCGGAACGCTTGCGCTTCCATTGGACGGACATAAGGATATACCTGGAAAAGGGCATACCGGCCCAATAAAACCGTAAGATTATTATACCTGTTTCCGGGCGCTAAGTCAAGCCCCTTTTTTCAGGAATTTGGCATTCAGACCGATCATTTTACAACGAGGTTGATGATCTTATTCTTGACGACGATGGTCTTGACGATATTCTTGCCGGCAACGGCGTTCTGTACCTTTTCGTCGGCCAGCGCGGCGGCGACAGCGGTCTCCTGATCGCAGTCCATCGGCAGCTTGACGGTCGACTTGATCTTGCCGTTGACCTGTACGCCGATCTCGATCGAGGACTCGACGGTCTTCTCCTCCTCGTAAGCCGGCCAGTTCTCAAGCGAGAGCACGGTATCATGACCCAGAAGCTGCCACAGCTCCTCGGTGACGTGGGGCGCGAAGGGATTGATCAGCTTGAGCAGGGTCTCGTACTCGGCGCGGTTGACGCCCTTGTCGTAGAAGGCGTTGACCAGCGACATCAGCGCGGCGATCGCGGTGTTGTTCTTGAGGGTCTCGATGTCCTCGCCCACCTTCTTGATCGTCTTGTGGATCAGGATCTCGTGCGCTTCGGAGTAAGCGTCGCCCGGCTGTACCTGATCGAACAGGTTCCAAACACGCTCGACAAAGCGGCGGCAGCCCTTGATCGAGGTCGAAGACCAGGGCGCGGCCTTCTCAAAGTCACCGATGAACATCTCGTACAGACGCATGGTGTCCGCGCCGTACTGATCGACGATCTCGTCCGGATTGACGACGTTGCCGCGGGACTTCGACATCTTCTCGCCGTTCTCGCCCAAGATCATGCCGTGGCTCGTGCGCTTGGCGTAAGGCTCCTTGGTGGGCACGACGCCGATATCGTACAGGAACTTATGCCAGAAGCGGCTGTACAGCAGATGCAGGGTGGTGTGCTCCATGCCGCCGTTGTACCAGTCGATCGGGCTCCAGTATTCAAGGGCTTCCTTGGACGCGATGGCCTTGTCGTTGTGCGGGTCCATGTAACGCAGGAAGTACCACGACGAACCGGCCCACTGGGGCATGGTATCGGTCTCACGCTTGGCGGGCGCGCCGCAGTGCGGGCAGGTGGTGTTGACCCAGTCGGTCATCTTGGCCAGCGGGGACTCGCCATTTTCGGTCGGCTCGTAGGAATCGACGTTGGGCAGGGTCAGCGGGAGCTGATCCTCGGGTACGGGTACCCAGCCGCACTTCTCGCAGTAGACCAGCGGGATCGGCTCGCCCCAGTAGCGCTGACGGGAGAAGACCCAATCGCGCAGCTTGTAATTGACCTTCTGATGACCCACGCCCTTCTCGGTCAGCCAGTCGATGATGGCCTTCTTGGCCTCCTCGACCGACAGGCCGTTGAGGAAATCGGAGTTGACGAGCGTGCCGGTCTCGACGTCGGTGAAAGCGGCCTGCTGGACGTCGCCGCCCGCAATGACCTCGATGATCGGCAGGTCGAAGACCTTGGCAAACTCCCAGTCACGGGTATCATGTGCCGGAACGGCCATGATCGCGCCGGTGCCGTAGCTCATCAGAACGTAGTCGGAAACAAAGATCGGGATTTCCTTGCCGTTGACCGGGTTGATCGCCGCGACGCCCTCCAGACGAACGCCGGTCTTTTCCTTGTTCAGCTCGGTGCGCTCGAAGTCGGACTTGCGCGCCGCCTCGTCGCGGTACGCACGTACCGCGTCCAGATTGGCGAGCTTGTCCGCCCACTTCTCGATCGCCGGATGCTCGGGCGAGATGACCATGTAGGTGACGCCGAACAGGGTGTCCGGACGGGTGGTGTAAATCGTGAGCTTGTCGCCCTCGGTGGTATCGAAATCGACCTCCGCGCCGGTCGAGCGGCCGATCCAGTTCTTCTGCTGGGTCTTGACGCGCTCGATGTAATCGACGTCGTCCAGATCCTCGATCAGGCGCTCGGCGTAATCGGTGATCTTGAGCATCCACTGGCTCTTAGTCTTGCGGATGACCTCGGAGCCGCAGCGCTCGCACACGCCGTTGACGACCTCCTCGTTGGCCAGAACGCACTTACAGGAGGTGCACCAGTTGACCGCCATCTCCTTCTTGTAGGCCAGACCCTTCTTGAAGAGCTGGAGGAAGATCCACTGGGTCCACTTGTAGTAGTTCGGGTCGGTGGTATTGATCTCACGCGACCAGTCGAAGGACAGACCCAGCGCCTTGAGCTGGCTCTTGAAGCGGGCGACGTTCTTCTTGGTGACCTCAGCCGGGTGGATGTGGTTCTTGATGGCGAAGTTCTCGGTCGGCAGGCCGAATGCGTCCCAGCCCATCGGATAAAGGACGTTATAGCCCTGCATGCGCTTCTTGCGCGCGACGATATCGAGCGCGGTGTAGGAGCGCGGATGGCCGACGTGCAGACCCATGCCAGACGGGTACGGGAACTCGACCAGCGCGTAGAACTTGGGCTTGGTGAAGTCCTGCGGGGCGACGAAGCATTCCTTCTCGTCCCAGATATGCTGCCATTTGGCCTCGACGGCCTTATGATCGTATTTGTTCAACGGTATAACCCCCAATTGTGTGCGGCGTCCCGGCGCTCCGGGCGCGCCGAAAAAAATTACTGTTTGTCCGCGTCTTCCACGCCCAGCTCGGCCAGCGAAACGGGCGTGCCGTCCTTCCACAGGTTCTCCAGATTGTAGAACGAGCGGGCCTCGGGCACGAAGACATGCACGAGCACGCAGCCGTAATCCAGCAGGATCCAGGTCGAGGACTCAAAGCCCTCGATGTGGTGCGGCATGGTGTCGTGGTCGTATTTCAGATGATATTCGACGCTGTCCGCCAGCGCCTTGACCTGGGTGGTCGAGGTCGCGGAGCAGATGACGAAATACTCGGTCAGCGAGGTGAGCTGCTCGACATGCAGCACCTCGATGTCCCGGCCCTTGCGTTCGAGCAGGGCCTCGCAGATATATTTTACGGTTTCCTGTGCGTTCATTTTGGTCTCCTTTTCATGTGTGAGATCAGGCTTCCGGATCGACCAGGTCGGGGGCGATCAAATCCTCAGCCGGCGGCTCGGGTTCGGGCGCGGGCTCCGGTTCCGGCTCGGGTTCGGGCGTGGGCTCGATGCTCTCGCCGCCCGGATCGTCGGGCAGCTCGAAGTCCATCGGGTCGTCGTTCGCTTCCCCGCCGCCGTTCTCGGTTTCGGGATCGACCGCGCCGCCGTCCGACGGCTCCGGGTCTTCTTCATTCGTGCCGCTGTCCGCCGGTTCATCGTCCGTCACGTCCGGATCGTCCTCCGGAGACGGTTCGGTGCGGCGGGTGCCGTCCGGCGGGGACGAGATCACATCGAGCGAGGTGATCTCCTTGTCAAACGGATTGAAATACTGGTTGATGAGCTTCAGGGTCTCGCTCTCGTTCGGGAAATAGAACGAGAGGAAGGCGTTCGTGCCCGCATAGGAGCTGGCCGCGTAGCCAGGCACGGTGAACATCTGGATGTCCTCGTTTTTGACCTGCATGGCCTGATTGGCCATCCAGACCAGCTCGCCCATGGTCAGGTCGGTGCGCACGTTGTTGAACACGGCCTGCGCGATCGGCTTGGCCTTGAGGATGTTGGCCGGCTTCAAAATCTGACCCGCAAGATATCTGAGGAACTCCTGCTGCTTTTTGATGCGGCTCTCGTCGCCGCCGTCGTAGCCCTTGGTCTGCAGATGGGTGTAGCCCGGATCGTTATGGCGCCAGCGCAGGAATTCGACAACCTGCTTACCGTTCAGATGCTGTGCACCCGGTTCAAAATAGATGTGCAGATCCTGCACCGGGTCGTTGTAGATCATTTTAAAGGGGATCTCATAGTCCACGCCGCCGATGGCGTCAGCGATCTCGGCGATGCCGTTGAAGTTCATGACGATGTACTTATCGGGCGTGAAGCCGATCACCTTTTTGATCTCCCGCATGGTGTTTTCGATATCATGCTTCTGGCCGTAGGCCGCGTTGATCTTCTTGCTCGCGCCCTTGCGGTTGTTTGAGCACATGATATCGCGCGGGATGTTGAGGACGTTGACCTTGTGGTTCTTGGTGTCAAAACCGACCAGCATGATGTTGTCGGTGCGGGTCTCCTCGATGTCGGTCGCACAGACGAGGAAGGTGAAATAGTCGCTGATACGCTGACCCTGATCAATCGTGACCGCGTCGCCGTTTTCGGGATCGACGATGGTCGCGTCGTTTTTGCTGCCCGAGATATCGGGCGGACGGATGAAGTGGGTCAGGGCGAAGGCCGTGCCGGCCAGCACGAAGGCGATGATCGCCACGACAAGCAGGAGCTTGCCCTTTTTGTCTCCCTTCCCCTTCTTCTTTCCATTCTTACCCGTTTTGGGATCGGCAAACCCGTCTCTGTCCCGCATCACGTCGTATGCGGGGTCGTCGCTGTACGGGGTGTAGACCTCGAAATCGTCCGGGTCACGACGGCGGGACTGTTTTTTTCCGGTTTTGCTGCGGTGGCTTGCCTTACCGCCGAATAATTTCATGTGTGTGCTTCGCTTCCTTCCGCGCATTTCGTGTGGGGTACGCCCTGCCGGATCAGCTCATTGCGGGCTTCCATCGTGTCGGGATGGATGAGCTTGCCCCGGCGGAGCAGATCAAACAGCGAATTGTCATAGCAATAGAGCAGCGCCTCGTTGATGTCCTGCTTGGCGAGTGCGCGCGCAGGCTCCACGCCGTCAAAGTCGCGTGTTTCCTCGATGAAGTCGGCAAGATAAATGATCTTATCGAGCAGGGTCATGCCCGCCTTGCCGGTGGTGTGGCAGGCGATGGCGTCTACGACGTCCTGCGGCGCGCCGTACTCATGCAGGGCGATGGCCGCGGCGGTCTTGCCGTGGAGCATTTTCCACTCGATTTTTTCGACATCACAGGGTATTATATCGTATTTTTCACACAAATACAACTGTTCTTCTTTAGAAAGTCGTTTTGTAATGTCATGCAGGATGGCCGCGAAGGCCGCTTTTTCGACGTCGCCGCCAAAGCGCCGCGCAAGTTCGATGGCCGCTTTCTCGCAGCCCAGCGTATGCGTATACCGATAGCCGGAGAGCCGGGACAGGATGGACTGACGCTCGAGTTCTGTACATAACATAACAAAAACCGCCTTTCAAATGTCAATTTGTATTTACAATTGCTGATACAATCGGTTTTCGAGAATATATTCCGCCACCTCAGGCGGGGTCAGGCGGGCGAAATCGCCCGTTTCACGCAGCTCGGTCGAGGAGACCTCGAGAACCGGCCCTTCGACCAGCGTGATCTGCGCGCCGAACGTGCGGTGCAGCATGTCTGCCTTCTGTGCCAGGGCCTCGCGGTCGTCCGCGCCCCGGGCGACGACGGCCAGCGCGGCCAGCCGCGCGATTTCATCGGGCGCGCGCCAGACGCGGTCGAACGAGAGCAGCATGTCGGTGCCCACGATCAGGGTCAGGTCGTCATAGCCGCGCGCGTGCAGGGCGCGCAGGGTGTCGACCGTGTAGCTCGGGCCGCCGCGCGAGACCTCGATGTCCGAAAACGAAGCCCACGGGTAGGGCGCGGTCATCCGGCGCACCATCTCGCACCGCTGCTCGGTCGTCGCCGAACCGGCGGGGAGCTGCTTGTGGGGCGGGATGTTGGTCGGGATGAACAGCACCTGATCCAACCCGAGCGTGCGGCGCGCACGCATGGCGGCGGACAGATGGCCGTTATGGGGCGGATTGAAGGTGCCGCCCAAAATACCGGTCTTCGTACTCATTTCTCCAGCACGATCTTCCGCTTGTCGGGATCGGAGGACTGCCGGTACACGACGAACTTGGTGCCGATGCACTGCACACCGTCCGCGCCGGTCTCCTCGCACAGGGCCTCGCAGACCGTCTTGGGCGTGAGCATGGCGTTTTCGAGCACCTTACCCTTGACCAGCTCGTGGTTTTCGAGCAGTACATTGAGCTGCTCGACGACGCCCTCGGTCACGCCGTCCTTGCCGATGTGCAGGGTGACGGCGAGCGGGTTGGCCAGCTTGCGCAGATATGCGCGTTGTTTACTTGTCAGCATTTGCAGATTCTCCTGTCGTTTTCAGATGTTTTTCGAGCGCCGCCTTAAGCTTTTCAAGCGCGCGGGCGCGGTGGGAAATATGATTTTTGACCGTCTGCGGCAGCTCACCGAAGGTACAGTCGAACTCGCGCACGTAGAACAGCGGGTCGTAGCCGAAGCCGCCCGTGCCGTGCGGCTCATCCAGAATTTCGCCCTCGCACTCGCCGCGCACGGTGATCTCCTGCCCGTCGGGCAGGACGCAGCAGATCGCGCAGACGAAGCGCGCCTGCCGCTCGCAGTCATCCACGCCGGCCAGATTTTCCAGCAGGAAGGCGTTGCGGTCGGCGTCCGAGCCCGGGCAGTAGCGCGCCGAGCGCACGCCGGGCGCGCCGTTCAGCGCGTCCACCACCAGCCCGGAATCGTCCGCGATGGCGGGCAGACCGGTGTACTCGAACGCGGCACGCGCCTTGATGCGGGCGTTGGCCTCGAAGCTGTCCCCGTCCTCGACTGGTTCGGGCGCGCCCTCGGGCAGCGGAAGGATGGAAAGGTTCAGGCCGCGCAGGATATCAGACAGCTCGGCCAGCTTTTTTTGATTGTGGGATGCCAGAACAAATTGCATGGGGATCAGGCCTCCATCGCCTCGCGCTGGCACTTGGCCAGTGCGGCGTTTCCGGCTTCGCCCAGCGCCAGCAGAGCGTCCAGCTCGTCGCGGCGGAAGGGACGCCCCTCGCCGGTGCCCTGCACCTCGACGAATTCGCCTGCGCCGGTCATGATGACATTGCAGTCCACAATGGCGTGGGAATCCTCGGCGTAGTTGAGGTCGAGCACGGGCACGTCCTCATACACGCCGACCGAAACCGCCGAGACCGTGTCGGTCAGGGGCATTTTTTCGATCACGCCCTGCTCGACCAGCCGCTTGCAGGCCAGCCAGAGCGCGACGTAGCCGCCCGTGATCGAGGCGCAGCGGGTGCCGCCGTCGGCCTGAATGACGTCGCAGTCCACGACGATCTGCCGCTCGCCCAGCGCTTTGCGGTCGACCACAGCGCGCAGCGCGCGGCCGATCAGGCGCTGAATCTCGGCCGAACGGCCGTTGAGCTTGAGCTTGGAGATGTCACGCGGCGAGCGGGTATTGGTCGCGCGCGGAAGCATCGCATATTCGGCGGTCACCCAGCCCAGTCCGGTGTCCTTGAGGAAGGGCGGCACCTTTTCCTCGACCGTCGCGTTGCAGATGACCTTGGTGTTGCCGCACGTGATGAGAACAGAGCCCTCGGCGTGCATCGTAAAATCCTTCGTAATGGTGACCGGGCGCAAGGCGTCCGGCTGTCTTCCGTCTGGTCTTGTCATGCTTCCATCTCCTCCAGCGGAGGCAGCAGAGCCTCCAGAAATTCCGAGCGGTTGAAATCCATCAGGTCGTCGATGCCCTCGCCCACGCCGACCAGCTTGACCGGTACGCCCAGTCCGGCCGAGATCGCCACGACGATGCCGCCCTTGGCGGTGCCGTCCAGCTTGGTCAGGATGATGCCCGACAGCTTAGCGACCTTGTTGAACTCCTCGGCCTGATGGACGGCGTTCTGTCCGGTTGTCGCGTCCAGTACGAGCAGGGTCTCACGCGCCGCGCCGGGCAGCTCCCGGTCGATAATGCGGTCGATCTTGTTCAGCTCGTTCATGAGGTTCTGCTTGTTGTGCAGGCGGCCGGCCGTATCGATGATGATGAGGTCGGAGCCGCGCGCCTTAGCCGCCGCGATCGAGTCAAAGACGACCGCCGCCGGGTCTGCGCCCTCGCCATGGCGGACGATGTCCGCGCCCGCGCGCTTGGCCCAGATCTCGAGCTGATCGGCCGCCGCCGCGCGGAAGGTATCGGCCGCGGCCAGCATGACCTTCTTGCCCTCCGCAACATAGCGCGAGGCGATCTTGCCGATCGAGGTGGTCTTGCCGACGCCGTTGACGCCAATGACCAGAATGACCGCCGGCTTTGTGTCGAGATGCAGGGCGACGTCGCCCTCCATCATGTCGGAGAGCACATCCTTGAGCACGCAGCGCAGCGCCAGCGGCGTATCGACGCGCTGATGCTTGGCGATGTCCTCGACCTGCTCGGTCGCGCGGGCAGCGACGGTCGCGCCCAGATCGGACAGGATGAGCGTTTCCTCGAGCTGTTCGAGCGTGTCCGCGTTGATCTCGACAAAGTTCGACATCAGGTCGTTGAACTGCTCGGTGACCGCCATAGTGGTCTTCTTCAGTCCTTGCTTGATTTTATCAAAAAATCCCATATGTTTACTCCTTTTGGAATGAAATTTCTCTTATTGCAGGTCGCGGCCGAAGGTCTTCTCGGCCTCGGCCAGATTGAGCATCAGCAGGCGGGATACGCCCTGCTCCTGCATCGTCACGCCGTAGAGCATGTCGGCCTCCTCCATCGTGCCCCGGCGGTGGGTGATGACGATGAACTGGGTCTGGCCAGACAGACGGCGCAGGTACTTGGCGTACCGCAGGACGTTGACGTCGTCCAGCGCGGCCTCGATCTCGTCGAGCACGCAGAAGGGCGTGGGACGCACCTTGAGGATGGCGAAATACAGTGCGATGGCGACGAAGGCCTTCTCACCGCCCGAGAGCAGCGTGATCGTCTTGACCGCCTTGCCGGGCGGGCAGACCTTGATGTCGATGCCGCAGTTCAAGATATCCGAGGTGTCGGCCAATTGCAGCTCGGCGTGGCCGCCGCCGAAGATCTCGCGGAAGGTCTCTCCGAAATAGCGGTTGAGCTTGGCAAACTCAGAGGCGAAAATCTCCTTCATACGGACGGTCAGCTCGTCGATGACGCCCTGCAATTCCCGCTGCGCGGTCTCGAGGTCGGTCTTCTGCTCCCCAAGGAAGGTGAAGCGTTCGGTCAGCTTTTGAAATTCCTCGACCGCGTCCAGATTGACGTTGCCCAGCGCGCGCATCTGCTCCTTGAGCGCGGCCGCGCGGCTGCGGGCGGCTGTCGGGTCGGGCAGCGGGATGCGCACCGCCTGCGCGGGCGTAGGCGTTAATTCATAGCTTTCCCACATTTTATCGAGGATTTGCGTTTCCTCGTTTTTGAGCTGCACACCGGCGGCTGACAGGCGGCCGCTCTCCCGTTCGAGGGCTAGAATTTCATCGTTTTTCTGCTGCGCCGCCCGGTCGATCCTGGTGCGCTCGCCCTCGATGCGCAGGCGCTGTGCGCCCTTGGCCTCGATCAGCTTTTGCAGAGACGTAATTTCGGCGCCGCCGCCGTCCGCGCTGCGCTCGGCCTCGACCAGCGCCGCGCGCATCCGTTCGGCTTCCTTCTCGAAGGCGCGCACGGTGTCCGCGCTGCCGGTCAGTCCGGTCTCCATCTCCCGGCGCAGCCGTTCGAGATTCTCGGCCGCACGCTGTCCGGCCGCTGCTTCCGAGCGGTTTTCGGCCTGCGCGGTGCGGGTTTCCTGTAGCAGGCGGGCGGTCTCGGCCTGACGCGCCGCGCGCGCCTCCCCGGCCTGCTTGCGCGCGTCCATCGTCTTTTGCAGCGCAGCCGCCGCTTCGGCAAGCTGCCGGAGCGTTTCCTCGGCGCGAGCGACCCCGTCCTCGTACTGCCGCCGGGCGGCGGACAGATTCTCCCGCTCGAGCGCCAGCCCGTCATGCCGGGCACGCAGGCTCTCGACCAGCGCGCCGTGCTGGGAGACGACCGCAGTCAGACGTGCTTCGTCCTCCTGCGCGCGGGCGCGCTCGGCCTCGATGGCGCGGCGGTCATATTCGGCTGCGGCGAGGTCTTCCTTGGCGGCGGACAGCGCGGTCTCCGCCCGTTGGCGGGCGGTCTCGCCCCGCTTGGCCTTTTCCTCGAGCGTGCGGAGCTGAGCCGCGCGGGCCAGCACGCCGGTCGATTTGGAGACCGAGCCGCCGGTCATCGCGCCGCCCGCCTGAATGACCTGACCGTCCAGCGTGACGATGCGGAAGCGGTTGCGGTACAGCCGGGCAATCGCCAGCGCCGCGTCCATGTCCTCGGCTACGACCGTGCGGGCCAGCAGGTTCTGCATGACCGCGCGGTAGCGCGGCTCGCTCTGCACCAGCGTGTCCGCCGTGCCGCAGAAGCCCGCGCAGTCGGCCAGCCCGCTCTCACGCAGCTCGGCCGGTCGGATGGTGTCGAGCGGCAGAAAGGTCGCCCGGCCGCCGTCGGTGCGCTTGAGGTATTCTATGCAGGCCTTACCGGCCGCAGGCGTATCAACGACAATATTGGATGCCGCCGCGCCCAGCGCGGTCTCGATCGCCGTGATAAACCGGTCGTCGACGGTCAGCAGGGACGAGACCGGCCCGTGCACGCCGGACAATCCCCCGCCCTCGGCCTTCTGCATGATTCGCTTGACCGCGCGGGAGAAGCCCTCGTAATCGCGCTCCATCTCGCGCAGCATTCGGATGCGGTTCGCCAGATCGGTGCACTGGGCGGTCAAAGAGGCAAGCGCGGCGGTCTGTTCCTCGACCTTGGCGCGGCGGCGTTCAGCCTTCATCTGCACGCCCGCAAGCTGGTTTTTCATACCTGCCAGCGTGCGGCGGCAGGCTTCGAGCTCGGCTTCGTGCGTCCGCTGCACCCCTTCTTCTTCTGCCAGCCGGTCGGCGGCTTCCCGAATATCGCTGTCAATCGTGTCGTGACGCGCGTCCATGCCGGACAGGCCGGTCTGTGCGGCCGTGCGTTCGAGCTCGGCGGCAAAGCGTGCGGCTTCATTCTGGCGCAGGGCTTCGGCCTGCGCCGCGTCCCCGGCCTGCTGCCGGGCTTCCTCCCCGGCTTCGTCCCGGGCGCGCGCTTCGAGCGCGGCCAGCGTATCGCAAAGCCCCTGATATTCGGCGTCCAGCACGGCACTGCGCGCGGCCTGTTCGGCAAGCTGCGCGTCGAGCGCCTGCGCCTGCTCGGCCTGCCGGGCACGATCCTGCCGGGCGCGTTCGATATTTTCCGCATTATTTTTCAGATTGGCCTTGAGCACGGCGCACCGGCTGGCCCAGTCGGCCCGCTGCTGTTCGGCTTCGCGCAGGCGGCGGCGCAGCTCGTCGGCCTCGACCTCGGCCTGCCGCAGGTCGTTCGTCAGCCGCTCGGACTGAGCATACAAATCATCCTGTTCCCGCCGCGCGTCATCGAGCTGGGCGGCGCAGGCGGCGGCGTCCGCCGCGTTCTTCTCGGTGTCCGTCCGGATACGGTTCAGACTCTCGAGCCATAGGGAGACCTCGAGCACGCGCAGCTCGTCGCGCAGGAGCAGGTATTCCCGCGCCTTTTCGGCCTGTTTCTCGAGCGGCCCGGCCTGATTTTCGAGTTCGGCGTACAGGTCGCGGATGCGCACCAGATTTTCCTCGGTGGCCGCAAGCCGCCGGACGGCCTCCTCCTTGCGGTAGCGGAACTTGGTCACGCCCGCCGCTTCCTCAAAAATCTCGCGGCGATCCTCGCTCTTGAGCGAGAGGATCTCGTCGATGCGGCCCTGTCCGATGATCGAGTAGCCATCCCGTCCCAAGCCGGTGTCCATGAACAGCTCGTGGATATCCCGCAGGCGGCACGGCTTTTTGTTGAGATAATATTCGCTCTCACCCGAGCGGTAATAGCGCCGGGTGACCATGATCTCGGTAAAGTCGGAGCGGAACACGCCCTCGGCGTTGTCGAGGATCAGTGAGACCTCGGCAAAGCCGACCGGGCGGCGCTTCTGCGTACCCGAAAAGATGACGTCCTCCATCTTTGCGCCGCGCAGACTGCGCGTGGACTGCTCTCCCAGGACCCAGCGGATGGCGTCCGAAATATTCGATTTTCCGCTTCCGTTCGGCCCCACGATCGCAGTCAGACCGCCGGCAAAGCGGATCTCGGTGCGGTCGGGGAAGGATTTGAAGCCCTGAAGGATCAAGCTCTTTAATATCATGTAAAAACCCCGTAAAGGCAGAATTTCAGATATTGTAATTTTATCACCAATCTTCGCAACAGGCAACGAGGAAACAACAGATTTTGCGGTTTGTTCATAAAACACGGTCGGGCAGGCCGCGTTTTCCGCCAGAAAGTCAAAAACGGACGAAAAAAACGGGGACGAGCCGGTCATCCGGTTCGCCCCCGCTGTCTGTTTCGCTTTGGGGAGGGGTTCTTTACTTGACGCCCATCAGCTCGAGCGCCTGCTTGGCGGCCATCTGCTCGGCCTCCTTCTTGCTCCGGCCGGTGCCCGAAGCAAAGACGTTGCTGTTGAGTAACAGCTCCATCGTGAAGACCTTGGCGTGGTCGGGGCCGGACTGACCGGACAGACGGTATTCGAGCGTCTCCTGCCGGTTCTTCTGCACGATCTCCTGAAGCTGGGTCTTGTAGTCGGTGAACGCGCCGCCGCGCCGGGCTTCCTCGGCCTTGCGCGGGATGAACGAGAGCACGAAGGCGCGCGCCGGCTCGATGCCGCCGTCCAGATAGATTGCGCCCAGCAGGGCCTCGACCGCGTCCGCGAGAATGGAGGGCCGCTGCCGTCCGCCGCCCTGTTCCTCGCCGTGACCCAGACAGATCTCCTTGTCGATGCCAAGCTCCTTGGCGATTTCGTACAGCGCATGCTCACATACCACCGCCGCGCGCAGCTTGGTCAGCTGACCCTCGGGCAGCTCGGGAAAGTGGTTGTAAAGATAATCGGCTGTCACAAAGCCGAGTACGGAATCGCCGAGAAACTCGAGCCGCTCGTTGTTCTGCAGATGCCGCATCCGCTGCTCGTTGGCGTAGGACGAGTGGGTCATCGCCTTGCGGAACAGGGTGGGGTTGCGGAACTGGTAGCCAATACGTTCCTGTAACATAAAACTTCCTTTCTTAAATCATGCCTTTGGAAAAATAAGAGCCAGCGGCTGCGCTGGCTCTTACCATTCGCTCTGCATCAGTCTTGTGCGCCGATCAGTTCGACCACATCGCCCACGGTCTTGAGCTTTCTGGCAGTTTCCTCGTCAATCTCGCCCACGTCGAATTCCTCTTCGAGAGCCATCATCATCTCGACCAGATCGAGAGAATCCGCGCCCAGATCCTCCTCAAAAGAGGTCTCGAGCGTGATCGTTTCCGGCTCCACGCTGAACTGTTCGCTCAGCAGCTCAACCAGTCTGTCGAATACCATGCAGGGGTTCGCCTCCTCTTCATCTCGGGATACTTCGATGATAGTAAGCGCGGGCGCACTTGTCAAGCCCTTCGGACAAATTTTCAGGAATCTTTTCCCGCCGTGGCGCGGACTGTCATATATTCCACGTTTTCTGTGATTGCTTCGATCATGCCGCTCTTCTTGTATTCAATGGCCTGCCGGATGGCGTTCATGAAGGCGACCTCGTTCGAGGAGCCGTGCGCCTTGATGACCGGGCGGGAGATGCCGATGAACGGCGCGCCGCCGACGGCGTCCTGATCGAAGAGCTTCTTAAAGTCGTCCATGCCCGATTTGCAGGCCAGATAGGCCATTTTGGTCGCCAGATTCTTCGTAAATACTTTCTTGATCTCGCCCGCCATGAACATGGCCACGCCCTCGATCGTCTTGAGCATGACGTTGCCCGCGAAGCCGTCGCACACGGCCACGTCGCAGGCGCCCAGCGGGACGTCCCGTCCTTCGACGTTACCGACGAAGTGGATGCGGCCCGCGTCGCCCGCCTCCTTGAGCAGCCGGTAGGCCTCGCGGCGGAGCGGATCGCCCTTGGTGTCCTCCGCGCCGTTGTTGACCAGACCGACGCGCGGCGTTTTCAGTCCCATGACCCGCTGCATGTACAGCGAGCCCATGAAGGCGAACTGAAGCAGGTATTCGGGCGTGCACTCGGTGTTCGCGCCGCAGTCGATCAGGAGTACCTGACCGCCCTTGCAGGGCATGAGGGGCGCGAGCGCACCCCGGCGCACACCGCGGATACGCTTGCAGAACAGGGTCGCGCCCGAGAGCATTGCGCCGGTCGAACCGGCGCCCACGATCGCGTCCGCCTGTCCGTCCTTAACCAGCTTGAGCGCCACCGCCATCGAGGACTCGGGCTTGGCGCGCAGGACGGTCGCCGGGTCGTCGTGCATATCGACCACATCGGGCGCGTGCACGATCGACAGACCGGGTATATCCGCCGCGTTGTTCTCCTTCAGAATCGCGCGGATGGTGTCCTCAGGGCCGACCAGAATGATCTCCTCTCCGAACTTCTGCACCGCGCGTACCGCGCCCAGAACGGGCGCCTTGGGCGCGTTATCACCGCCCATAACGTCTACTGCGATTTTCATACGTCCATCCCCTTCTTGATCTCGTCAATGACCGCCAGTGCGCGCTCGGAGATCTTGGCGTTCTTCTCGCGCTTGCCGCGGATCTTGTAGCCCAGCGGGTCGATGATGCCGAAATTGACGTTCATCGGCTGGAATTTGGTCACCGTCTGGTCGGAAATATACCGTCCCAGCGCGCCGATGGCCGTCGTGCGCGGGAAATCGGGCGTGGGCTTGCCGAGCAGTGCACAGGCTGTGGACAATCCGGCCAGAAAGCCCGAGGCGTTCGATTCCATGTAGCCCTCGACGCCGGTCATCTGTCCGGCAAAGCGGATGCGCGGCTCGGCGCGCAGCGCGAAGTTATGGTCGAGCAGACGGGGCGAATCGAGGAAGGTGTTGCGGTGCATGACGCCGTAGCGCACAAATTCAGCGTTTTTAAGCGCCGGAATCATCGAGAACACCCGCTTCTGCTCGCCCCACTTGAGATGGGTCTGGCAGCCGACCAGATTGTACAGCGTGCCCTGCGCGTTGTCGCGGCGGAGTTGCAGAACGGCGTAGGGATCGCGTCCTGTCTTGGGGTCAGGCAGGCCAATCGGCTTTAGGATGCCGAAGAGCAGAGTGTCATGTCCCCGACGGGCGTTGACCTCGATCGGCATACAGCCCTCAAAGACCAGCTTGTCCTCGAAGCCGTGCACCTCGGCCTCCTCCGCCGTGGTCAGCGCCTCCCAGAACGCGTCAAATTCCTCCCGGGTGAAGGGGCAGTTGATATAATCGGGTGTGCCCTTGTCGTAGCGGGACGCGAAATAAGCGTTGTCCATATCGACCGATTCAAAGGTGACGATGGGCGCAGCCGCGTCAAAAAAGTGCAGGAAATCCCCGCCGACCTTGGCGTGGATCGCGTCGAACAGGGCGTCCGAGGTCAGCGGGCCGGTCGCAACGATGACCTCGCCCGTCTCAGGCAGCGCGGTGACCTCGCCCGGAACGACGGTGATATGCGGATGGTTCCGGATCTTCTCGGTAATCCGGCTGGCAAAGACCTCACGGTCGACCGCGAGCGCGCCGCCCGCCTCGACCTGCGTCTCGTCCGCGACCGATACGACAAGACCGCCCAGACGGCGCAGCTCCTCCTTGAGCAGGCCGGAGGCGTTCGACAGCTCGTTCGAGCGCAGCGAGTTGGAGCAGACCAGTTCGGCAAAGTCGACCGAATGGTGCGCCGGGGTCATTTTTTCGGGCTTCATCTCGTGCAGGCGCACGTCAATGCCCCGCTCGGCAAGCTGCCAAGCCGCTTCGCAGCCCGCAAGGCCCGCGCCGATGACTGTGACTTCGCTCATTCCTCCGCCTCCGTTTCTGCTGCGGCCTTTTTCGTCCGCCTAGTCGTCGTCTTGGCCGCCGTGGTCTTCTTTGCAGCCGTCTTTTTGGCCGTTGTCTTCTTGGCCGCTGTCTTCTTCGGCTTCTCGGTCTCGTCTGCCGTCTCCGCCTTGGCAGCCGCCTTTTTCGTCGTCGTTTTCTTGGTCGTCTTCTTCGCCGCCGTCTTTTTGGTCGTTTTCTCGGTCTTGCCCTCGGCGGCCTCGGCTTCCTTCTGCGCCGCACGCTCGGCTGCCTTGGCCGCGCGCGCCTCCCGGCGCTGTCGGTTCTTCTCGGCCTCCTCGGGCGGCAGACCCTCCTTGACCAGTTCCTTATAGGTGCAGCCCTCGCGCAGACAAACGTCGGTGACCTCCTTGGAGTCGCGGTCGGTATGCCGGAAGAGCGAGGAATCGCAGACCGGGCACTTGGTCTTGAGCGGCTTATCCCACGTCATGAACTGGCAGGTCGGGAAGGTATCGCACGAATAATAAACATAGCCGCGCGCCGACTTCTTCTTGACCACCTTTGCGCCGCAGACCGGGCAGGACGCGCCGGTGTCCTCGGTGATCGGCTTGGTATTCGTGCACTCCGGGAAACCCGGGCAGGCCAGAAACTTGCCGAAGCGTCCCATTTTAATGACCATATTGCGGCCGCACTTGTCGCAGATGACGTCGGTCTCCTCGTCCGGGATCTTGATGCGGGTCTTGTCGAGATCCTGCTCGGCCTGCGCAAGCGCGGCTTCGAAGCCGTCGTAGAAGTTATGCAGAAGCTGGACATAGGACACCTTACCGGCCTCGACCTCGTCAAGCTGATGCTCCATGTTGGCGGTGAACTCATAATCGGCCACCGACTTGAATTTATCGACCAGCAGTCCGGTCACGCCCTCGCCCAGCGGGGTGGGACGCAGGCTGCGGTTCTCCTTGACCACGTAATCGCGGTCAAGAATGGTTGCGATGGTCGGCGCATAGGTTGAGGGTCGGCCGATGCCCTTTTCCTCCATCGCGCGGATGAGGGAGGCCTCGGTGTAGCGCGCGGGCGGCTGGGTGAAGTGCTGGGACGGCTCGACCTTATCGGCCGAAAGCACGTCGCCCTCGCCGAAGGCGGGCAGCGGACGGCCCGATTCGCTCTGCGCCTTCTCGTCGTCCGTGCCCTCCTCGTAAACCGCAGTATAGCCCGGGAAGGCGACGGTGTGACCGGACGCGCGGAAGACGTGTCCCTCGGATGTGATATCGGCCGAGATGGTGTCTAGAATCGCGTCAGCCATCTGACAGGCGACAAAGCGCGACCAGATCAGCTTATAGAGCTTGTACTGGTCGGGCGTCAGGCTGTCCCGGATGGATTCGGGGTCAAGCTCGACGTTGGACGGGCGGATAGCTTCATGCGCGTCCTGCGCGTCGCCCTTGGTCTTGAAGACGCGGGGCTTGCCCGGGTAGAACGATTCGCCGTAGCGGCGGCGGATGAACTGCGCGGCGGCGGCAGTCGCCTCGTCGGACAGACGGAGCGAGTCGGTACGCATATAGGTGATCAGACCGGTCAGGCCGTATTCGCCGCCCAGATCAATGCCCTCATACAGCTCCTGTGCCACGCTCATCGTGCGGCGGGGCACCATGTTCAGCTTGCGCGAGGCCTCCTGCTGGAGGGTTGAGGTGGTAAACGGGGGCGCAGCCGATTTCTTCTTCTTGCCCTTCTTGACCGCCGAAACGACAAAGGGCTTGCCGGCCACGTCGTCGACGATCTGCTTGGCTTCGGCTTCGGTCTTCAGCTCGACCTTGCCGCTGGCTTCGCCGTAATAGCGGGCGGAAAAGGTGCCGTCGGCCGCCGTGCGCAGCGCGGCTTCGATCGTCCAGTATTCCTGCGGCACAAAGGCGCGGATCTCATTTTCCCGGTCAACGACCAGACGGGTCGCGACCGACTGGACGCGGCCTGCGGACAGGCCGCGCTTGACCTTGCGCCACAGGAAGGGTGACAGGCGATAGCCCACGATGCGGTCCAGAATGCGGCGGGCCTGCTGCGCGTCGACCAGATCAATGTCGATGTCGCGCGGGTGCTCGATGCCGTAGCGCACAGCATTCTTCGTAATCTCGTTGAAGGTCACGCGCTTGGAGTCGGCGTCCTTCAGGTGCAACAGGGATTTCAGGTGCCACGAAATGGCTTCGCCCTCGCGGTCCGGGTCGGTTGCGAGATATACATAATCCGATTCCTTCGCCGCGCGGCGCAGGTCGGCAATGATCTTGTCCTTGCCCTCGATGGGGACGTATTCGGGTGCGAAATCGTGCTCCAGATCGACGCCCATCGTCTTTCTGGGCAGGTCGCGCAGATGTCCCATCGAGGCCTTGACGACATAATCGCTGCCGAGATATTTGCCGATCGTTTTCGCCTTGGCAGGAGACTCCACGATTACCAGTTTCGACATGTTATTCCTCCAGAAACAGTTGTTCTATGATGATCGGGGCGCGCTGGCCCCGCTTTGGATGCTGAATGATTCGCCGCACAGGCAGTAGCGTCCGGCGCGCAGCACGACCGTACCCTCCAGCTCGAGGATGGTCAGACGCGCGTTGACGGTCGCAGCGGAGAGGCCGGTCTGCATGACGATGGCGTCGACCGTGTCCGCGCCGGTCAGGAGGGCCTGTGCGATCGCGCGTTCCTCCCCTTCCAGATGGTCGGGAACGGCGGGCTTGCGTTCCGGCTTGGGCGCCGGTGCAGCCGCGGGCTTGGACTCAGGTTTAGCCGCAGGTGCAGACTCAGCCGTGGATGCGGCCTCCTGCGCGGTGCGCCGCCATTCGGCGCGCGCCTCGGCCATGTTCGGCGGCTCGCGAAGCTGGGGCGCGAGCGTCCGGCCGATCTCGACCGGTGATGTGACCAGCGTTGCGACCCGGTCACGGATCAGGGCGTTGCAGCCGGCCGAAGCGGGCACGTCGATCGGCCCGGGGATCGCAAAAACCTCGCGCGCCTGCTCAAAGGCGGTGCGCGCGGTGATGAGCGCGCCCGAACGCTCGGGCGCTTCGGCGACTACAGTCGCCAGTGATAAACCGCTCAAAATGCGGTTGCGGATGGGAAACCGGTGCGGCTCGCTGCCGGTCCCGGGCGGGTTCTCACTGATGACCGCGCCGCCCAGCAGGATGTCGCCCATGAGATACTTATTTTGGGGCGGATAGCACAGATCTACGCCGCCGGCCAGCACGGCGACCGTTCGGCCGCCCGCGTACAGAGCGCCCTTCATCGCGACGGCGTCCGCGCCCAGCGCCATGCCCGAGACCACGGTGAATCCCATCTTGGCCAGTCCCGCGCCGAAGCGCTCGGCCATGCGCATGCCGTAGGGCGAGGCGTGCCGGGTGCCCACGACCGTGACCGCCGGGTTGAGGTCAAAATCGGGCAGACGGCCCCGGACGTACAGCGTCAGAGGCGGGTCGGCGATCTGCCGCAGCAGCTCGGGATAGCCGCTGTCCTCGAGCGTCAGCAGGGTGATCTGCTTCTGCTCACAGGTGCGCAGGATCTGATAGGCGGGATCGAGTGATTTTTCGGACAGGGAGGCAGCGGCCTGCTTGCTGCAGCCCGCGCGCAGCAGCGCGTCCTCATCCATCATATAAATATGCTGCGATGCGCCGAACCGCTCCAGCAACTGGTGCTTCTCACGCAGGCCGATCCGGGGCCGTTCGGCCAGCCAGATCCAATGTGCCAGACTCATGCGCGTCCCCCCTGTCGGGTCATCTCCCAGATCAGGATGGATGCGGCCACGCTCGCATTGAGCGACTCGGCCCGTCCGGCCATCGGGATGATGAGCTTCTGATCACAGAGCGCAAGCGCTTCCTTCGTCACGCCGTTGCCCTCGTTGCCGATGATGACGGCTGAACGGGCAGGCAGACCGGCGGGCGGCAGCGGAACGCTGTCCGGCTCGAGCGCGGCGGCATAGACCGTCAGTCCCCCGCCCCGCAGGGCGGCGACCGCCTCACGCAGGGGAAGCTGCCAGACCGGCTGGCGGAAGGCCGCGCCCATCGTGGCGCGAACGACCTTGGGCGCGGTCGGGTCGGTGCAGCCCTCGCACAGGATGACCGCATCGAGCGCGAACGCGTCCGCCGTGCGCAGGATGGTGCCCAGATTGCCCGGGTCCTGAATCCCGTCCAGCAGGACGGCGCGGCTCACGCCGGTCAGCGCCTGCCGCCGGAGCGGGCGGACGCAGGAGAACACCAGACCCTGCGGCGTTTCCACATCGCAGGCGGCGGAAAAGACCGCCTCCCCGGCCTGATACAGCCGCGCGCCCTGTTCGGCCGCGCGCGCCAACAGGGCGCGATCAGCCGTCTGCTCGGTTCTGCCGTCCATCCGTAGAAGAACGGACGTGACGCGCACGCCCGAGGACAGGGCTTCAAAGAGCATTTTTTCGCCCTCGCAGACCATTTCTCCCGTGGTCAGCCGGTATTTCTTTTCGCGCGCCAGCCGCGCCAGATGCTTGACAGCCGCGTTCTGGCGGCTCGTGATCGTTCTAAATTCCATCTTACCTCACAAATGAAAGCAATATGCCGAAAGCCTGCGCATTTTTTCAAACACGCAGGCTTTGAATTCTGATGCACTGTTCCGCAGGCTGCGGTTTCACGGCGGAGATCCCTTGCCTTGCGGCAGGAGCATACTAAGACCACAATAGTATAGCATAGACATTTCCGATTTTCAAGACGCGTGCCGTGAAATTCTGCCGGATGATCCGCGCCCTGTCCTGTGCACTTTTTCCGGATGACAGGCGGTCAGATCGTAAAAAAACGGTCGAAACTGTCCGAGCATTTTCCGCCGTTTTTGTCCGTATACGCGTGCATATCTCCCATAAAATGGATATTATATCACACCTTCTGCGGCGGATGAAGCAAAAAAAGAGAGGCGCTGTTCTCACAGCGCCTCTCTGCGGTTTGATTCTGTATGTTCTTCTTTTCAGCGTATGGATCTCAGTCCAGCGGCTTCATCGTCGGGAAGAGCAGGACGTCGCGGATGGAGGCCGAGTCGGTCAGGAGCATGACCAGACGGTCGATGCCCATGCCCATGCCGCCTGTGGGAGGCATACCGTACTCGAGCGCGGTGACGAAATCGTCATCCATCATGCTGGCCTCGTCATCACCGGCGTTGCGCAGCTCGACCTGACGCTCAAAGCGCTGGCGCTGGTCGATCGGGTCGTTCAGCTCGGAGAAAGCGTTGCACAGCTCGCGGCCGTAGACGAAGCACTCAAAGCGCTCGGTCAGGCGCGGGTCGGAGGGCTTGCGCTTGGCCAGCGGCGAGACCTCGACCGGGTAATCGGTGATGAAGGTGGGCTGGATCAGGTTGGCCTCGACATACTCGTCGTAGCACTGCGCGAGCAGATCGCCCCAGCTCTCCTTGTTCTTCTCGACCTCGAGGCCCTTGGCCTTGACGGCGGCGAGCGCCTCCTCCTGATTCATGGTCATAAAGTCCAGACCGGAATATTCCTTGACCGCGTCGGCCATGGTCATGCGCTTCCAGCCCTTGGAGAAGTCCAGCTCGGTGCCCTGATAGGTCACGTGGGTGGTGCCCAGAACAGTCTGGCAGACGTGGACGACCATATCCTCAGTAATGTCCATCATGCCCTGATAATCGGTGTAGGCCTGATACAGCTCGATGGTGGTGAACTCGGGGTTGTGCTTGGTGTCCATACCCTCGTTGCGGAAAATGCGGCCGATTTCGTAGACCTGCTCAAAGCCGCCGACGATCAGGCGCTTGAGGTGCAGCTCGGTCGCGATGCGCATATACATGTCGATGTCGAGCGCGTTGTGGTGCGTGATGAAGGGACGAGCCGCCGCGCCGCCCGGGATGGTGTTCAGGCAGGGGGTCTCGACCTCCATGAAGCCGCGGCCGTCCATGAAGCGGCGGATCTCGCGGACGATGGCCGAGCGCTTTTCAAAGACGTCGCGCACCTCGGGATTGATGATGAGATCGACGTAGCGCTGACGGTAGCGCATATCGGTGTCCTTCAGGCCGTGCCACTTCTCGGGCAGCGGGATGAGGTTCTTGGACAGCAGGGTCAGCTCGTTGACCGCAACCGAGATCTCGCCCTTCTGGGTGCGGAAGACCTCACCCTGAATGCCGATCAGATCGCCGATGTCCAGCTTCTTAAAGCCCTTGTAGGCCTCGTCGCCCAGCGCGTCACGCTTGATATAAAGCTGCAGGCGGCCGTAGCGGTCGGACAGGTCGGCAAAGGATGCCTTGCCCATGATGCGCTTGGACATCATGCGGCCGGCCAGACGGACGGTCTTGCCCTCCATCTCGTCGAACTTGTCCCGGATATCGGTCGTGTAGTTGGTTCGCTCGAAGCGAACCTGCTGGAAGGGGTCTGTGCCCGCGTCCTGCAGCTCCTTGAGCTTCTCGCGGCGGATGCGCAGCAGCTCGTTCATTTCGGCCTGCGTCGGCTCTGCCGCGGGCCGGTTGTTTACCTCGTTCGCCATTTCTATCTTCACCCTTATTTATTGATTTCTACGATCTTGTACTGGATGGTGCCGGCCGGGGCCTCGACCTCGACGATGGTGCCCACCTTCTTGCCCAGCATGGCCTTGCCGAACGGGGACTCGTCCGAGATCTTGCCCTCCATCGGGTTGGCCTCCTGCGAGCCGACGAAATGATATTCCTCAACCTCGCCGAACTCGACGTCCTCTACCTTGAAGCGGCAGCCGGGCGAAACCTCGTCCTGACCGTACATATCGTCGGTGATGACGACGGCGTGCGCCAGGATGTTCTCCAGCTCTGCGATGCGGGAGTAGACCTTGCCCTGCTCGTTCTTGGCCTCGTCGTACTCGGAGTTCTCGGACAGGTCGCCGAAGGAGCGCGCCTCCTTGATCTGCTCGGCAACCTCCTTCTCACGGACGGTTTTCAGGTATTCCAGCTCGTCTTTCAGCTTATCCAGACTTTCCTGTGTCAGTTTAAATTCCTTCGCCATGAGATAAATCCCTCTCTATCATAAAAGTATTGTGTGTTTTTCAGTGCACAAACAGTCACACTTTATTATATGTAGTGCAAACGGCGATGTCAAGCGCACATTCGTGAACTTTTTCAGCTTTTTTCAGTTTGAAAGCGACATTTCCTCCAAAACCGCCCGCGCGGCCGCCAATTGGTCGTCCTCCTCGTCGGAGAGGAAATAAAACCGGGCGGTTTTTTCATCCGAAAGCTCGACTGTGACGTCGGGCGTGACGCCGGTGCCGATCAGGCTCTTACCCTTGGGCGTATAGTAGGCCTGATCGGACAGGCGGAGCGCCGAGCCGTCCGAAAGCGGATAGGTGCGCTGGGAATAGCCCTTGCCGATGGTCTGCATGCCCACGACGGTCGCCTTGCCGTACTCCTGCAGGGCGGCGGCAAAGAACTCAGCCGCTGAGATCGAATCGGCATTGACCAGCACGACCATGGGCAGCTCGAGACAATCCGCGTCCGATTCATAGACCTTTTCCGCGCCCGCCTTGGTGCGCAGCGTCATGATTTTCCCCTTGGGCAGGAGCGGATCGAGAATTTTGCACAGGCTGTCGACCGCGCCGCCCGGGTCATTGCGCACGTCGAACACCAGCTTTTCCGCGCCCTGCGCGAGCAGGCTGTCCAGCACCTTCCGGAACTGCTCCTCCGAATGCTGGCGGAAGTTATAAAACCGGATATATCCGGTCGTTTCGTCCAGCATTCGACCACTGACCATGGTAGCATCCACCTCCCGGCGGGTCATGGACGCGGTGACCGTGCGGCCGGTGTCCGCCTGCCGGAAGGTGACCGAAACATCGGTGCCCTCCTCGCCACGGATCGTGTCAATGACCGCGTCGTAGCCGTCCGCCGCGAGGGTCTTGTCCTCTGCACCCAGAATTTCGTCGCCCTTCCGCATCCCGGCCTCAGCCGCGCCCGAGCCCTCGTAAACCTCGAGAATGCGCAGGCGCTGGTTTGCCGCGTCGTAGGCGGTATATACGCCGATGCCGGACGAGCGCCCCGAGAAGGATAGCTGGTTTTCCTCATATTCCTCCTTGGACAGGTAACCGCTCCAGCGGTCGCCCACCCCGGCCATGTAGCCCACGCAGGCCATATCAACCGCGTCCTGTGCATCATACTCGCCCACATACAGCGAATCGACCTTTCCGCGGATCTCGCCCAGCTTGCCGTAGATCGCGTTGTTGGCCTCGTAGCCGGGCAGCGCAGCCTCGTTCTGACGCTGAATCAGCGCATAGGACACATTGAACGAGGCGACGGCGGTCAGCACGCACAGCGCGGCCGCCGTGCCCCGGGAAACGCTTTTGCTCATTTGGAAACACACTCCTTTTGACGCAACAGAAAAAGAGGGAGGTCTCAGGACGCTCCCCCTTTTTGATGAAATTTTATACGTAGTTCATCGGGTTGACGGTCGAGCCGTTGACATAGACCTCGAAATGCAGGTGCGGGCCGGTCGAGTTGCCGGTCGAGCCGACCTTGCCGATCTGCTGTCCGGCCGAGACGGTATCGCCCACCGAAACCAGACGGCGGCTCAGGTGCGCATAGGCGGTCATCAGACCGCCGCCGTGGCTGATGACGATGTAGTTGCCGTAGGACGAGGACATGTAGCTCTTGACGACCGTGCCGCTCGCCGCGGCCAGCACCGGATTACCCGAGCTGGCGGCGATGTCAATGCCCTTGTGGAAGGACGAGACCTTGCCGGTGATCGGATGGGTGCGATAGCCGTAGTTCGAGCTGATGTAGTTATAGGACGGGCAGGGCCAGACCATCGAGCCGGACGCACGCACCGTGCTCGTCGAGGTCGAGGACGAAGCGCTCTTCGACTGCGCGGCCTTCTTGGCGGCCTCCGCCGCCTTGCGCGCGGCCTCGGCCTCCTGGCGGGACAGCTCCTCGATCTCCGCGTTGACCTTATCCTCATCCGCCTGCATCTGGCGGGCGGTCTTCTCAGCGTACTCGATGTCATTTTCGAGCTTGGCCAGCAGCTTCTTCAGGTCGGTGCGGTCGGATTCCAGCTCTTCCTTGCGATCCTCGAGCGAATCCATGTAGTCCTGCTTGTCAGCCCGGTCAGACTCGAGCTCGGCCTTCATCTGCTCGATGCTCTCCTTGAGCGCGGTGTACTCGGCCACAACGCCCTTGTCATAGTCCATGATCTGACTGACGATCTCCATGTTGGAGAGCATATCGGAAAAGTTCTCCGAATTGAGCAGAACATCCATATAGGAGGTATCGCCGTTCTCGTACATGACGCGGATGCGGGTGGCGAACAGCTCCTTCTTGTTCTCCAGCTCCTGCGTGGTCTCCTCGAGTTCCTGCTCGGTCTGGGCGATGTTCGCGTCCAGCTCGTCCAGAATGTCCTGCGTCGCGTCGATCTCTTCTTCGGTCAGCGCGATCTTGTTGTTCAGCGTACCGATCTGACCGGCGTATTCGGCCTGATCGGCCTTGTAGCTTTCCAGATTACGCTCGATCTCGGCCTTATGCTCCTTGATCTGGGCGAGCCGGCTTTTCAGCTCGCTCTTGGACGCGGCCGAAGCCATGCCGATCGCGCCGAAAATCGTCGAGCCAAGCATCAGCACAGCCAGCAGACCCGCGATGATGGCCGCGATGATCCGTTTCCGTTTGCTGTTGTACATGGGAATCGCCTCCGTAAACCGTCGGTTTGTCAGTTAAAATAGTTCAGGGGATTGACCGCCGAACCGTTGACATAGACCTCAAAATGCAGGTGCGGGCCGGTCGAGTTGCCGGTCGAGCCGACCGTGCCGATCTGCTGTCCGGCCGAGACCGAATCACCGGCCGAGACCATGCGGCGGGTCAGATGGGCATAAGCGGTCATCAGACCGCCGCCGTGGCTGACGACGATGTAGTTGCCATAGGACGAGGAAAAATAGCTCTTGACGACTGTACCCCCCTTGGCCGCCAGCACGGGCGCGCCCTTGCTGGCCGAAATGTCGGTGCCCTTGTGGAACTTGCGGGTGCCCGAGATCGGATGGATGCGCCAGCCGTAGGAGTCGGACACGCGCTTGTACTGCGGGCAGGGCCAGGTCAGGTCGCCGGTGTAGACCTTGCCGGTCGAGGCGTAGGACGAGGACGAACCGGACGACGTGCTGCTCTGCTGGTTCTTCTTCTTGGCCGCAGCCGCAGCGGCTGCCGCCGCCTTGCGCGCCGCCTCGGCTTCCTCCCGCGAGATCCGTTCGATCTCGGCGTTGATGGACTCCTGCTCGGCGAGCATTCGCTCGGCCTCGGCCTTCTGCAGCTTGATGTCGCCGTCAACCTTGGCCTTGAGCTTCTTGTATTCGCTCTTCTGATCCTCCAGCTTGCGCTTGCTGGCCTTCAGATCGTCGGCATAGTCCTGTTTCTCGGCGCGCGCGCCCTCCAGCTCGGCCTTCTGCACCTCAATGCTGGCCTTCAGGTCGGTGTATTCCTGCACGACCCGCTTGTCATAGTCCATGATCTGGCTGACAATCTCCATGTTGGAGAGCATATCGGAAAAGTTCTCTGAATTGAGCAGCACTTCCATATAGGAGGTGTCGCCGTTCTCATACATGACGCGGATGCGGGTCGAAAAGAGGTCTTTCTTGTCCTCGAGCGTCCGGGTCGTCTTGTCCAGCTCGACGGTCTTTTCCTCGATATCGCCGTCCAGCGCCTCGATCATGTCCTCGGTCGCGGAAATTTCGTCCTGCGTGGTCTGGACCTGATAATCGAGCGCGGCAATCTTCTCGCTGTACTGCGCGGACTTGCCCTGCAGGGCCTTGACCGCCGCGTCCGCCTCGGCGCGCGCGGCCTTCAGCTCGGACAGACGGCTCTTGAGCTGGCTCTTCGACGCCGCCTGCGCTTCACCACCCGGCGCCTGTCCCGAAAGCAGCACGCCTGCCAGCATTGCTGCCAGCAGGCCGGTCGCCGAGAGTTTTCGTGCAAAATTCTTACAATTCATGCAGAAAATCCTCAATATTCTGTGTTAAACGTTCATAAATCTGCGGATCGTCAGAGAGGAACCGCCCACGCCGACAATAACGCCCGCGCCGCCGAAGACACCCAGCACATACCACATCAGTTCATGGAAATCATAAATCGTGAACTGGGGCAGATTGGCGTAGATCACGCCGGTGAGCTGGTTGTAAATCAGCCATTCGAGACCGAAGGCGATGCCGCCGGCCACGACGCCGAGCACCAGACCCTCGATGATAAACGGCCAGCGGATGAACCAGTTGGTCGCGCCGACCATCTTCTGAATCGAAATCTCCTCGCGGCGGGCCAGCATGGCCAGCTTGACCGTATTGGAGATGATGAAGATCGAGATCAGGCCGAGCGCCACGACCAGCGTCAGCGCGATTGCGTGGAACATACGCTGAATCTGGATCAGGCGGGCGACGATCTCCTCGTTGGCGACGGTATTGGCGACGCCCTCTACCTTTTCGAGCGCAGCCTTGGTCTGGCTGACCTTGCCCGGGTCCTTCATCGTGATGTGGAAGGCGTCGCGCAGCGGGTTATTCGTGGAATCGAAGCCATCGAGCAGGCTGGCGTTCTCGCCCAGACGCTCGCGGTATTCCTCAAGCGCGGTGTCGCGGGATTCAAAGTCGGCCTGTGCGACGTTGTCCACCTGCATGATGGTGTCATGCAGCGTCTTGGACTCCTCTGTCGTCATGGTTTCGTCAATGTAGATGACGATCTCGCTTTCCTGCTGCAGCTTGACGATATTCAGATTGATGTTATAGGACACCAGCGCGACGCTGCCCGTGATGATGAGGCAGACGACGATGACGCTGACGGCCGCGAAGCTCATAAAGCCGTGCAGAAACACATTGCGGAAGCCTTCCCGGAGGAAGTAGCCGCCGCTACTCAGCCGATTCTTCATATGTATAGTACCCACCTGTCTGGTCGCTGACGACCTCGCCCTTGTCGATCATGATGACGCGCTTGCCGAACTGGTCGACCAGCTCCTTCTCATGGGTCACGATCAGGACGGTCGTGCCAAGCTCATTGATTTTTTCGAACAGGACCATCAGCTCGAGCGAACGCTCGGGGTCCAGATTGCCGGTCGGCTCGTCCGCGATGATCAGACGCGGGTTGTTGACGAGCGCGCGGGCGATCGCGACGCGCTGCTGCTCACCGCCGGACAGCTCGATCGGGCGGCAGTCCTCCTTGCCGATCAGGCCGACCAGCTCGAGCACGTAGGGCACGCGCTTTTTGATGGCCTTGCCCGAGGTGCCGATGGCGCGCATGGCGAACGCGACGTTTTCGTACACCGTCTTGTTCTCGATCAGGCGGAAATCCTGATAGACGACGCCCAATGTGCGGCGCAGATAGGGGATCTCGCGCTTTTTGATCTTGCCGATGTTGAAGTTATTGACCATGACGCGGCCCTCGACCGGGCGCACCTCGGCGGTCAGCATTTTGATGATGGTCGACTTGCCCGAGCCGGACGCGCCGACCAGAAAGGCGAACTCGCCCTCCTCGATCCGCAGCGTGACCTTATTGAGCGCGCGGCAGCCGTTCTCATAGACCATGCTGGCCTCTTTCATGCTTATCACGGTATGGTTCCCTCCTTGGAGCCCGGACGGCTCCTTTCCCTTAGACGTGAGTTGCCCGGATTTTGTTCCCAAATCCGGGCAAAAATTTTCACGAAGGTGTTAGAAATTGCCTTCTTCGCGGCTGGCCAGATACTTGCGTACCATGAGCGCGACCTTGAAGACGATCGCGTGGTCGAACTCACGCAGATCGAGGCCGGTCAGCTTCTTGATCTTCTCAAGACGGTAGACCAGCGTGTTGCGGTGCACAAACAGCTTGCGCGAGGTCTCAGAAACATTGAGGTTGTTTTCAAAGAACTTCTGGATGGTGAACAGGGTCTCCTGATCGAGCGAGTCGATCGAGCCGCGCTTGAAGACCTCGGTCAGGAACATCTCGCACAGGGTGGTCGGGAGCTGATAGATCAGACGGCCGATGCCCAGATTTTCAAAGCTGACGATCGACTTTTCGGTGTCAAACACGCCGCCGACCTCAATGGCGCTCTGCGCCTCCTTGAAGGACTTCGCAATGTCCTTCATCTGGGAGGAGATCGAGCCGATGCCGATGATGCACTTGACGAGCAGCTCAGAGGACAGGGCGTCCTCAATCTGCTTGGCGATCTTGGTCAGATCCTTGATCTCGCTGTTTGCCTTGACTTCCTTGACGACGACGATGTCGGATTCGCTGATATGCAGCACGAAATCGCGCTGTTTATCGGGAAACAGACCCGAAACAACGTCAATCGCGGCGATATCGACGCGCTCGAGCTGGCGCACCAAAAAGACCACGCGCGGCACGTCGCTGCCGAAGTGCAACTCGCGGGACTTGATATAGATATCGCCCGGCAGGATGTTGTCCAGAATGATATTTTTGACGAAGGTCGCCTTGTCGTGCTTCTCGTCGTAGAGGGTCTTGATATTGTTGACCGCGACTGCGGCAAGCGAACAGATCGACCGGGCCAGCTCATCCTCGCCCTGTACAAATACCGCATACTCAAAGCGGGTCGAACGGTCGGCGACCGAGCGGTAGGTATATCCGCCGAAACGAATCATATCGCCCGCGTAGCCCAGCTCGGTAACTGCATCCTCGCGCATTTCACCGATGCGCGGCAGATCGGTGCATGCGACGACCGCGCCCGTTGCGTCAACGATACCGATCGTACGATCCACCGTATCCTTCATTTGCAGAATGATCGACTGGAACAATCTGGAAGCCATTATCCATCACCTTTCCCTTTATTGAAAAATCAAATCTCTTCAAGAATTCATTCGTGGGATGAAATGAACGCTGCGTCCCATGCCACCCCCATGCGGCATAGTACACAACAAACCCAAGGGATTCATGTTCATTTTAAGAAATTATACCACAGATTCGGAGATTTTTACACAAAAATTTTTACATTTCTTTGTGAAATTTTCTTCGCTTCAAAAAAAACGCTGTTTTTTCGTCAAAATCACGGCTCTATCGCATGCCGGAGCGCCTCGATTTCAGAATCGGTCAGCTCCCGCCACGCGCCGGGCGCGAGTTCCGGGTCGAGTGTGAGCGGCCCCATGGACAGCCGCTTGAGCCAGACCACCCGGCCGCCCATCGCGGCGACCATGCGCTTGACCTGATGGAACTTGCCCTCGCGCAGGGTGATTTCCACGGCGGTCAGCCCGTCGTCCGGCGGTTTCTCCAGCACGCACAGCTTGGCCGGGCGGCAGACCGTGCCGTCCTCCAGCACGATACCCGCCTCGAACTGCGCGGCCGCGTCCGGCCGGAGCGTACCCGTGATATGGGCCAGATAGAGCTTGTCCACATGCCGCCGGGGCGCGGTCAGTGCGTGGCCCATCGGGCCGTCGTCGGTCAGCAGGAGTAGGCCCTCGGTGTCCTTGTCCAGCCGCCCGACCGGAAACAGTCCCCGCCGCTCAGCGGCGGGCAGGAGGTCGAGCACGGTTTCCTGCGCGGCGTCCTCGGTCGCGGTGATGACGCCCCCCGGCTTGTTGAGCATCACATACCGCTCCCGCCGGGTGCGCAGCGCACAGCCGCCCAGACAGACCGTGTCCGCGTCCGGGTCGACCTTCTGCGCCGGGTCGCGGCAGGGCACGCCGTTAACCGTCACCAGACCGCCGCGGATCATCCCGGTCACTTCCCGCCGGGAGCCCGCGCCCCGTCCGGCAAGCATTTTATCCAGCCGCTCGCGCGCCATCTCGATCTCCTCCGTTTCATCAGTTAAAGATAGCGTACCACTTTTTTGCAATTTGCACAATAGCAATTGCAAAAAAAGCAGAAATTTTCGCTTGCCCTTGTCAGTTTTTGACAACAGATCCGGATTCTCCTCGTGATTATAACCAAAAATGCACACTTTTTTTAAACATTCTGCCGGGTTGCAAACCGGCGGATTTGCCTGTTTTTCCAAACATCCAGCCTTCCGTCCGGCTCTTTTTCCCTGTTTTTCTCTGGTATTTTATTCCATTTTACTCCAAAACAAAAAAACGCGTGCGGCCGCGCTGCTTTCGCAGGCGGCGCACGCGCGTCGGCAGGATCATTCGTCCGGTTCGGTCTGCGCCGCCGGCCGCTCGGTCACCGGGCGGACAAAGCCATCTGCGGCAGCCGAGGAGATGTCAGCCGCGATCAGCCGGTTGCGGTACAGCACCAGACTGGCCGTGACGCCCTCCTCCCCGCTCGGATCGTTGCGCACGGTATAGATGTAGAGCGTCGCTTTTTTGCCCTGATAACGTGTCAGATCGAGACCCTGCGATTTTTGCAGCTCGTTGTAGCTCTGATACGCCGCGTCGAACACGTCCGGGATCCGCACCGCCTGCTCGGTCACCGGGGTCTCGTCGATCTCCCAGCCGTAGCCGCGCAGGAAGTTCACCCGATCCTCGTTCGTCTTGAGCTTGCAGGCAATCGAATCGCCCGCCGAGACACTGACCGTCTCCGGCTCGCCGCCCACCACCAGCCGTCCCACGCCCAGCGCCAGCGCGCAGAGCACGAGCAGACCGGCCGCGATCTTCCGCCCCGTCAGTTTGGTCGCATAAACTACCATGTCCTTCCCTCCTGTCCATGTCTGATACTAAATTATGGACGGGCCGGGCCGGATAGAACCGCGAAACCGGTCGTCGGCGCAAAAAAAGAGAGGCCGAAGCCTCTCTTTTTTGAATGCAAATCCCGTACAGGCCGTGCGCTGCCCGCACGGAATCAGGGGGGACAAAATTTTTAGTCGTTCAGAGCCTCCATGCGCGCCTTGTTCTCGGCAATGACCTTCTCCTGTACCGGAGCGGGCGCCTCGTCGTAGCGGATGAACTCGGACTCAAACGAGCCGCGGCCCTGCGTCATCGAGCGCAGCGTGATCGCGTAATCAGACAGCTCAGCCATCGGCACCTCAGCCAGAATCTCCTGACCGCCCTCGACCGGGTTCATGCCCATGATGCGGCCGCGGCGCTTGTTCAGATCGCCGATGACGTCGCCCATGTAGGAATCGGGAATGAGTACCTTGAGCGAGCAGATGGGCTCAAGCAGGACGGGAGAGGCCTGCGGGATACCGGCCTTGTAGGCCAGACGAGCCGCCATCTTGAAGGAGAGCTCGTTGGAGTCGACGTCGTGATAGGAGCCGTCGGTCAGAGTGGCCTTCAGGCCGACCAGCGGATAGCCAGCGAGCACGCCGTGCTCCATGGCCTCGCGGATGCCCTTTTCAACTGCGGGCCAGAAATTCTTCGGAACGGAGCCGCCGAAGATGCTCTCAGCAAAGACGAAATCCTGATCGAGGCAGGGCTCAAAGTCCATCTTGACGTGGCCGTACTGACCGTGACCGCCCGACTGCTTCTTGTGCTTGCCTTCGACGGAGACCTTTTTGCGGATCTTCTCGCGGTAGGGGATGATCGGCTTGGACAGCTCAACGTCCACACCGAACTTGTTCTTGAGCTTGGAGCAGATCACATCCAGATGGATGTCGCCCATGCCCGAAATGGTCATCTGCTTGGTCTCAGCGTTGAACTCGGTCGAGAAGGACGGATCCTCATCGCGCAGACGGTTCAGGCCGGTGGCCATCTTTTCTTCGTTGCCCTTGGTCTTGGCCGCGATGCCCTGCGTATAGCACGGCTTGGGGAGGGCGACCGGATCGAGCTGGACGCGGCGAACCGACATCGAGAGGGTGTCGCCGGTCTTGGTGGTGACGAGCTTGGAGACCGCGCCGATATCGCCGCAGCCGATCTCGTCGACCTCGGTCGTCTTCTTGCCGCAGACGGTGTAGATGTGGCCGATCTTTTCGTTGGCGTCGGCGCGCTTGTTGACCAGCGTCATATCGGGCTTGACCGAGCCGGAGAAGACCTTGAAGTAGGAGAAGCGGCCATACTGGTCGGCAACGGTCTTGAAAACCATCGCGACGGTGGAGCCGTTCGGGGTGCAGTTGATCTCGATCAGCTCGCCCTTTTCATCCTCGCAGACCTCAACCGGCGCCTCGTCGGGCGAGGGCATGTAGTCCGCGATGCCCTTGAGCAGAGCAAAGGAACCGATGCCGGTGGCGGCGGTGCCGCAGAATACGGGCGCGATGACCAGATCGCGGACGCCCTGACGGATGCCGGCGATCAGCTCTTCGTCAGAGAACTCCTCGCCCGCGAAGTAACGCTCCATCAGATCCTCGGACAGCTCGGCGACGTTTTCGCAGAGCGCGGCGCGATGCTGGTCGATGCGGTCCTTCATATTTTCGGGGATCGGGATCTCGACGCGCTTGGTGCCCTCCATCTTGTAGGCCTTGCGGATGACGCAGTCGACGATGCCGACGGTGTCACGGTTGCCCTCGAAGATCGGCACGACGATCGGGCAGACCGAAACGCCGAACTGCTTCTGCAGCTTATGTAACGCACTGTAGTAATCGGAATTCTCCTCGTCGATCTTGGAGATATAGAACATGCGGGGCATCTTGCGCTCTTCCGCGCGCTTCCAGGCCTTTTCGGTGCCGACGCCCGGGCCGGCCTTGCCGGTCGCGACGATCAGCGCGGATTCGGAAACGCGGAGCGCCTGATTGACTTCGTTCTCGAAATCAAAGAAGCCCGGGGTGTCCAGCAGATTGATCTTGCAGTTGTTCCAGACCAGCGGCGCAACCGCAGTCGAGATCGAGAACTGGCGCTTGATCTCCTCGGGGTCAAAGTCACAGACCGTGGTGCCCTCGGGCACCTTGCCGACGCGGTCAGCCACGCCCGCGGTGAACAGCAGGCTCTCGACAAGAGAGGTCTTGCCGTCGCCGCCATGGCCCATGATACATACGTTTCGAATCTGATTTACCGGATAAGTCGCCATAATAATTACACTCTCCTGCCAATTTGGTATTCGCTTTGCGCACATCGGAGTCGAATACTCCTTGTTCGTAATTATAACCCATGCTCGGTCGAAATGCAAATACTTTTTTGTGCAAAATGCACGTTTTCGTGAAAAAAAGAAGAACAGCGTTCGACAGAACACTGTTCTTCTTGCACAAATCTACCGGTTTACAGTCCCTTTCTGGTATGAAAAGTGACAAAAAAGGCCGGAATATACCAAAGGATCATATAAATCAAAAGATTTCGGGGCGTGACCGCCTGCGGCTGCTGCTGGAACGCCAGATAGAAGATCAGGAGCAGGCCGCACAGGCCGCCGATCGCGCCCAGGATCAGATTGGAGCGCATCGCGCCCGACAGCTTGTCGGCCGACTGGTGCACCTGCGCGAAGGGCGCGACGCCGTCGCGCGAGAGGATGGCGCAGGGCGCGTCGCCCTCGACATAGGCCGAGGAGGTGACCTGATCGAGCCGGTCGGCCGCGACCTCACCCACCTGTCCGCGCCGGATCTCGAACATCTTCTGAATCATCTCGGGCGAGACGTTGAAATCGCGCGCGGCCAGCTCAGGCCGGATGCCAAGACGAATCAGGGCGTGCAGGGCGCTGAAGGTCTGCGCGTTGGCGTGGTAAGCCAGCAGGATGACGCCGGCGGGCTGACCGTTGATGACCACATAAACACCGCTCTGCGTGCCCTTACCCGCTTCCACCTCCTGCACGGGCATGCCCATGCGGGCCATGTACGCCGCCGTGCCGACCAGAACGGTATCCCCGCCGATCTCGCCCGACAGGCCGCCCATGTCATAGGCGCGGATGTCGCTGGCGCGTGCCGGACGGCCGTACTGCTCCCGCAGAGCCTCGGCAAGCACCTTGCTGATCTCCATGCCATAGCCGTCGGTCACAGCGACCGCGTAGGACAGCAGCTTCTCCGGGGTATAGCCGGTATGGGCGCGCACCTCGGTGATCGAGACCGTGCCGCTCGGGAAGAGGTCGCCGTCCTGCAGAACAGCGCGGCGCGCCTTGCGGATGTGGAAGGCGCTCCGTCCGCCCGCGATGGCCGCGCCCTCCGAGAGCAGGCGGCGGGAGACGTTCAGATACGCCTTGCCGAAGGCGCACAGGATGGGCAGGGGTGTTGTGATGGTCAGCATCGCGCTGAGCGCCCAGAAAAAGTCGGTATAGCTCTTATTGGCGGCCACAACAACGACCGACAGGACGATCGAAGCGGCCAGCGCCAGCGGCGCGTAGACCTTCGCGAAGCGCTCGGTCGAATCCGGGCGTTCCAGCTCGCGCAGGAAGGCCGTGCGGTCGGTCATGCGGCACTTGACCGTGCGGCGGGCATGGTCGGTGCTGTCGCCGTGGCAGTAAACGCCCATCGGGGTCTCGTGCAGGGTGACCGCCTTGTAGGCGCGGGCGCGACCCGCGAAGCGGTTCTTTTCCTCACACATCGCGGCGAAGAGCAGCAGAATGCAGATCGAGGAATAGGGCAGCACGCCGCCCCAGCCCGCGATGATGAAGGACATGCAGTGCAGGATGGCGGCCATGTTGGCCAGCGCAACCAGAGACGCCCGGTCAGCGTGACCGGAGACCAGATTGTAGAAGCCCAGACCGATCACGTCGATGCCGATGAGCATGGCGATGATCTGGCAGGCGATCTGAACGAGCACGAACAGGCGCGGGCTTTCCGCAAAGCGGATGAGCGCCGGGATCGGCAGACCGAGACCCTCAGCAACGGTCAGATACAGGGCGACGAGACCGAGCAGCAGCACCGGGATGCAGCGGCCGGACAGGCTCTTGACCCGCTTCTGAGCGGCGTGCATGGCCTTGACCGGGTCACGCACGACGATCTCCTCATCCTCGTCGGCACGGCGGCGCGCGGCGCGGCGGGCGGGCTGTGCGGACGGTTCGGACGCTTCTGCTTCCCTGTCGTCCGCCGCAGTCGCGGCGGCGCGGGCGGGCGCGGCCTTCTGTGCGGGCGCAGGCTCGCGTGCCGGACGTGCGGGCGGCGCGGCCGGACTGGCCGCGTCGGTGAACCGGGGCGGCTCGGGCTTGCGGGCCTCCTGCTCGGCGCGGGTCATGTCCACAACGCCGCTGACCTCGGCCAGAATATCGTCCAGATTGTAGCTGCCCGGTGTAGGCGCGGCGGACGGCTTGGCCGCCGGTCGGGGCGCTTCCTGCCGGGGCGCGGCAGACGGCGCAGGCGCGGCCTTCTGCACAGGCGCAGGCTCAGGGATGTCCTCACCGAGCATCCGGCGGATGTCGTTGAGCTCAGCGGTATCGAATTTATTGCTCATGTCTCTCCTCACTTCTTCTCACAAATTCTGCGGCGCACCGCTTCAAACAGCAGCACAGCCGCCGCATTCGACGCGTTGAGCGAGTTGACCTTGCCCCGCATCGGGATACTGACGATGAAATCGCACTTTTCGCGGACGAGACGGCTGATGCCCTCGCCCTCCGAGCCGATGACGATGGCGGTCGGCCCGGCGAAGTCGGCCTCGTACAGACCGACGGTGCCGTCGGCCTCCGCGCCGAACAGCCAGACGCCGCGCGCCTTCAGCGTGTCGATCAGGCTGGGCAGATTGACCGCCTTATGCACCGGGATGTGCTCGATCGCGCCCGCCGAAGCGCGTGCCGCAACTGCGGTCAGGCCGGCCGCCCGCCGCTTGGGGATGATGACGCCATGCGCGCCCGCCGTCTCAGCCGAGCGGATGATCGCGCCCAGATTGTGCGGGTCGGCGATGCCGTCGCAGATGACGAACAGAGGTGGCTCACCCGCCGCCTCGGCGCGGGCAAACAGCTCATCCAGTGTAGCGTAAGCATGAGCCGCCGCCTGCGCGATGACGCCCTGATGATTGCCGGTCGGGCTCATACCGTCCAGCTTGCGCCGGTCGCACTCGACTACGGGCACGCCCGCGCGGCGCGCCAGCGCGATGATATCGCCCATGCGCGCGCCCTGCGCCACGAAGACCTTATCGCAGTCATGTCCGGCGCGCAGCAGCTCGGTCACCGCGTTCCTGCCCTCGAGCAGGGTGGTCTCGGTCTCCTCCGCATGCGGCGCACGGCCTTTTTTCTCTCTATGATCCTGCATGTTTCAGCTCCCATCCAGTTCAAAACCTGTTTTTCCAGCTTCTTTTTTATTATAGCACAGGGACAGGCGCCCATTCAACGTCGTTCCGCCGAATTCACCAAATTGTTACCGGCTTTTGTTTGCAGATTCCATAAAAAAACGGAACAGGCAAACCGCCTGTTCCGCGTGTGTCCGATCCGGATATCTGTTATACGTTGAAGAACTTCTCGTGGATCGCCTTGACCGCCTTCTCGCTGTCCTCCTCGTTGATGAGGACGGAGATCTTGATCTCAGAGGTCGAGATCATGCGGATATTGATGCCCGCGCCGGCCAGCGCCTCGAACATCTTGGCCGCGACGCCCGGGTTGGACGCCATGCCCGCGCCGACGATCGAGACCTTGGCAACGCCGGTGTTGATCGAAACGTCCTCGAAGCCGAGCTGCTCCTTGTTCGCCGCCAGGATCTTGCCGACCTCCTCGGCCTTATCCTGCTGGATCGTGAAGGTGATGGACTTCTTGTTCTTCTGGCCGACCGACTGCAGAATGATATCGATGTTGACCTTATGCTTGGCCAGCAGAGAGAATACCTTAAAGGCTACGCCCGGCTCGTCGGGCAGGTTGATAATCGCTACGCGCGCACAATTATTATCACGGGCTACGCCGCTTACATTCATCTTTTCCATGTCAGAACCCTCCTTGACTTTGGTACCCGGATTGCGGGAGAAGCTGGATACGACCTCGAGATCGACGTTGTACTTTTTCGCCATCTCGACCGAACGGTTGTGCAGAACCTGCGCGCCCAGCGTCGCCAGCTCGAGCATTTCGTCATACGTGATCTCGTCGAGCTTGCGCGCGTCCTTGACGATGCGCGGATCGGCGGTGTAAACGCCGTCGACGTCGGTGTAGATCTGGCACAGGTCGGCGCCCAGTGAAGCCGCGATCGCGACAGCGGTCGTGTCCGAGCCGCCGCGGCCCAGCGTCGTGATGTCGTCCTGCTTGTTGATGCCCTGGAAGCCCGCAACGATGACGATGCGGTTGCGATCCAGCTCGGAGCGGATGCGTTCGCCCGTGACCTTGCGGATGCGCGCCTCGGAATAGTTGATGTCGGTCTCGATGCCCGCCTGCCAGCCGGTCAGGGAGATGACCGGATAGCCCAGCTTCTGGATCGCCATGGCCAGCAGCGCCATCGAGATCTGCTCGCCCGCCGACAGCAGCACGTCCATCTCACGCTTGGACGGACGGTCGTTCAGCTCGGCCGCCTTCTCGATGAAATCATCGGTGGTATCGCCCTGTGCAGAAACAACGACGACGACCTGGTTGCCCGCCTTGTAGGTGCTCGTTACGATGTCCGCAACGTTCATCAGACGTTCCGTGTTGGCGACCGAGGTGCCGCCGAACTTCTGTACAATTAAACTCATTCTTTGTATCCTCCTTCGGGGCTGACGCCCTTACTCACAAATGTCAAAAGGCAGTGACCGTCGCGCCCACCTCGTCGCAGGTCAGCCGGATGGGCTTCCAGTGCGGGAAGTGCTGCTCGCAGTACATCTGCGCGCGGGACAGATAGGTCTTGTCCTCGGCGTCCACGATCGCGATAATGGACGGGCCTGCGCCCGAAATGAACGAACCCAGCGCACCCATGCACTTGGCCGCGTGCATGACGTCGCGGCCGTTCGGGATGAGGTCGAAGCGGTAGGGTTGGTGCAGGCAGTCGCCCACGGCCACGCCCACGTTTTCGAGCTTGCCGGTGGTCAGCGAACCGGCCAGCAGGGCGGCGCGCGCCAGATTGAAGACCGCGTCGTGGTGCGCGACCTGCCGGGGCAGGGCCGCGCGGGCCTTCTCGGTCGAAAGCTCGAAATCCGGGATAAAGGTGATGAAATCGACCGTGCCGTTCATCGGCACGCGGACGCTCCAGACCTTGCCGTATTCCAGCAGAGCGACGCAGAAGCCGCCCAGAATGGCCGGGGTCGAGTTGTCCGGGTGACCCTCGATCGAGGCCGCCAGGTCGATGATGTTCTCCTGATTGAGCGGGTTGCCCAGCAGCGCGTTCGCGCCCAGAATGCCGGCGACCGTGCAGGCCGAGGACGAACCCAGACCGCGGGTCTGCGGAATCGCGCAGTCCTCGACGATCTTCATGCCGGTCAGCGGCTTGCCGCACATTTCGTACACCTTTTTGGCGCACTGATAGATGAGGTTGGATTCGTCCTTGGGGACGTTCTCGCCGTTGACGTCCGAAATGTCGATGACGTCCGACTCCTCCATCGTGATGACGTTATAGAGATCCAGCGCAATGCCGATGCTGTCATAGCCCGAGCCCATGTTGGCGCTGGTTGCAGGTACTTTTACTTTGACGCCCATTGGTTTTCTCCTTTGCCTGACCTTAGAGCACGCGCATCGCGCCCGCCGCCTCACCGACGGCCTCATGCAGCGCGTTCGCCGTCATCGGCTTGGTAATGACCGCGCCGTCGATCTTGCGGTCAACGATCGCTTCAGGCGCCTCGCCCGGCACATACCACGCGCTCTCGAGGGCATCCAGCGGCAGCAGGAGCTTTTCGGAGCCGTCGCCCCATTCGACCGGGCGGCGCTTGTCAGCGTGCGCGATGGCGTCCATCATATCGGCAACGACAGCCGAAGCGGTCGCCAGCTTGCCCGCGCCCTGACCGTAGAACATGACCTCACCGACCGCGTTGCCGGTGACCATAATGCCGTTGAAGACCTCCTCGACCGCGGCCAGCGGGCTGCTCTTGGCAACCAGATGGGGGGCGACGAAGGCGTAGATCTTGCCGTTCTCGGCGCGCTTGGCGCGGCCGATCAGCTTGATGACGTAGCCCAGCTCATCCGCCAGCGCGACGTCCTTAAGGGTGATCTTGCTGATGCCCTGGCAGGAGACCTCGTTCGGGTCGATCTTGTCGCCGAAGGCGAGGTCGGACAGAATGCAGATCTTGCGGCAGGCGTCGTGACCCTCGATGTCGGCGGTCGGATCGTTCTCGGCATAGCCCAGCGCCTGTGCCTGCTTGAGCGCGTCCTCAAAGGAGACGCCCTTGTGGATCATCTCGCTCAGAATGTAGTTTGTGGTGCCGTTCAGGATGCCGCAGATCTCGTCAATACGGTTGGCCGCCAGACACTGCATCATCGGGCGGATGACCGGGATGCCGCCGCCGACCGACGCTTCAAACAGGTAGTTGACGTTGTGCGCCTTGGCCAGCGCGAGCAGCTCCTCGCCGTGGGTCGCGACCAGCTCCTTGTTCGAGGTGCACACGCTCTTGCCCGCCTTGAGGCAGCGCTTGGTGAACTCATACGCCGCACCGACGCCGCCCATGACCTCGGCCACGACGGTGACCTCGGGATCGTTCTCGATGACGGAGAAATCGGTGATGAACTTATCCGCGTAGGGCAGCGACGAGAAGTCGCGCAGGTCGAGCACGTACTTGACCTCGACCGGCTGGCCGACCGCACGGGAGATTTCGCGTGCGTTCATCTCGAACACCGCGTATACGCCCGAGCCGACGGTACCGTGACCCATGATAGCAACTTGAATCATGTGATATATCCTCCTCAGAGACGGCCCGGCGGGCCGCCGCTTGATTTACTGTGTTTATTCGCTTGCGACGACTTCGATGTGCAGCACGCCGTCCAGCGCCTCGGCGCGCTGGATGAGCGCATCGACCGTGCACTTCATCTCCTCGGTGCGGGCGGCGATCGTGACCGCGGCCTGACCGCTCATGGGGATGCTCTGGTTGATGGTCAGCAGGTTGGCGCCCACCCGGGCGAACAGCCCGAGGATGCTCGACAGCACGCCCGGCCGGTCGGAAAGCATCAGATGGAAGGTGATGATCCGGTCGTGCGCCGCCTCGTAGAAGGGACGGATGCCGTCCTTGTACTTGTAATATGCCGACCGCGACAGGCCCACGCTCTGCGCCGCTTCGCTGGCGGTGCGCACACGTCCCGCCTTCAGCGCGGCGTTTGCCCGGACGACCTTCTGAAAAACCTCCGGCAGAAGCGCGCGCTCCACCAGATAGTATTTGGGTTCTGTGTTCATGATTGTCCTCCATGCAAATACAACTGTCTTTTTCGCGCTTCATTATCGTACCACAGTGCGGCGGGAATTGCAAGCACCAAAGTGATAAAATCATCCTGTTTCCGACACAGGATTTGGTATATCCATACAAAAGCGCACCTTGTTTTCCTCTCTTTCCACCTTCTGCAAGCTGGCTTCGCCTGATTTTCTCCGTTTTCCCGCGTGAAAGCCCGTTCCTTCCGGGGCGGAAAAATAAAAACGGTCTTCGCGAGGAAGACCGTTTCGGATGCGGGGCGGACACTGTCCGCGTCCCGTATTGAGTTTTGATTTACGGCTGCGTCCCGTTCGACGGCTGCCCGTCTGTCGGGCTTTCATAGCGCGGCGCGGGCGCTTCGGCCGTCTGACCGACGCGCTTGAGCTCATCCTCGGAGGCCGCCGTGCGGTCGGGCACGTCCTCGCCGTCATACAGCTTCTTGAAGGTCTCGCCGTCGATCGTCTCGTTGCGGATCAGGTACTCGGCCACCCGGGTCATCTGCTCGCGGTTCTCCTCGAGCAGCTTGACGCAGCGTTCGTAGGCCTCGTTGATCAGGCGATGGATTTCCTCGTCGATCTCGGCCGCCTTGGCGTCCGAATAGCCCTTTCCGGCCGCGAAATCGCGTCCAAGGAAGATCTCGCCGCCCTGTACGTCGTAGTCGATCGGGCCGATCCGGTCGCTGAAGCCGTAGTTGATGACCATGGCACGCGCCATCGCGGTGGCCTGCTTGATGTCGCCGTACGCGCCGGTCGAGATGTCGTCCATCGTAAGCTGCTCGGCTACGCGGCCGGCCAGACAGACGATCAGGTACTCCTCCATATAGCGGCGGGTGCGGTAGGCCTTATCCTCCTCGGGCAGGGGCATTGTGAAGCCGCCTGCGCCGTTGGAACGCGGAATGATGGTCACATGGTGCACCGGATCCTGCGTGGGCAGCACGTGGAAGGCGATCGCGTGACCGGCCTCGTGGTAGGCGGTCAGCTTCTTGTCCTCCGGATTGATGACATGGGTCTTCTTCTCCACGCCCATGACGACCTTGAGCAGGGACTGCTCGATTTCCTCGAGGGTGATGAACTTCTTGTTGCGGCGGGCCGCCAGCAGCGCGGCCTCGTTGAGCAGATTCTCCAGATCGGCGCCGGTAAAGCCGGCGGTGGTCTGGGCGATCGACTTGAAGTTCACGTCCGGATCGAACTGCTTGCCGCGTGCGTGCACCTTGAGGATGGCCTCGCGGCCGATGACGTCGGGCTCGCCCACGTAGACCTGACGGTCAAAGCGGCCCGGACGGAGCAGCGCATGATCCAGAATATCCTTGCGGTTGGTCGCGGCGATGACGATGACGCCCTCGTTCGCGCCGAAGCCGTCCATCTCGACGAGGAGCTGGTTCAGGGTCTGCTCGCGCTCGTCATGGCCGCCGCCCAGACCTGCGCCGCGCTGGCGGCCGACCGCGTCGATCTCGTCGATGAAGACGATGGCGGGCGCATTCTTTTTGGCCTGCTCAAACAGGTCGCGCACGCGGGACGCGCCCACGCCGACATACAGCTCGACGAAGTCCGAGCCGGAGATCGACAGGAAGGGCACGCCGGCCTCGCCCGCGACCGCCTTGGCGATCAGGGTCTTGCCGGTGCCCGGAGGGCCGACCAGCAGCACGCCCTTGGGGATACGCGCGCCGATCTGGATAAATTTCTGCGGGTTTTTGAGGAACTCGACGATTTCCTGCAGTTCGGCCTTCTCCTCGTCCGCACCGGCGACGTCGGCAAAGGTGACCTTGTTCTTGTCATCCGAGGCCAGCCGTGCGCGGGCGCGGCCGAACTGCATCGGGTTGCCCGAGCCGCCGCCCTGCTTGTTCATCATGAAGTACCAGAGCAGGCCGAACAACACCAGAACGACCAGATAGGGCACGAAATTCGCCCACCACGGCATTTCGACCGTCTTATAGGTATAATTCTTCAGAATACCTTCTTCGCGCTGCGCACGGATGAGCTCGCCCAGATCATCGACGAAGATGGACAGATAGGGCACCTTGGCCGTCACCATGGACTGATCCTGCAAGCGCATGGTCAGGGTTCCGTCGTTGTACTCAAATTCGGAGACCTGCTCCTGTTCAAACAGAGAAACGACGTCCGAATAGTTGATCTCCTGCGACTTTGCACCCATGCTGAGCATATAGCTCACCGCGGCCAGCAGCAGAAGGATAATGATCAGATAAAGGCCAAAGCCTTTCATTTTTCCTTTCAAATTGGTTACCTAATCTCCTTTCAAGAAAACGCCCGGGAGCGTCTTATTTTCCGCCGTAGATCTCCGGCTTGAGGATGCCGATATAGGGCAGATTGCGGTACTTTTCAGCATAATCCAGGCCGTAGCCGACGACAAATTCGTCGGGAATCTCGAAGCCCAGATAGTCGATCGGCACGTCGACCTTCCGCCGCTCGGGCTTGGACAGCAGGGTGCACAGGCGGATGGAGTTCGCGCCGCGCGCCTTGAGGATCTTCATCAGGAAGCTCAGGGTCACGCCCGAGTCCAGAATGTCCTCGACGATGACGAGGTCGCGGCCGTCGATCTTGCTGCCGATGTCCTTGATGATCTGCACCTCGCCCGTGGTCTTGGTGCCGTTGCCGTAGCTCGAAACTGCCATAAAGTCGATGTTGCAGGGAATGGTGATCTTGCGGGTCAGGTCGGCCATGAAGACATACGAGCCCTTGAGCACGCTGACGATCAGCGGGTTCTTCCCTTCATAGTCCTTGCTGATGCGGGCGCCCAGCTCAGAGACCTTGGCGTCGAGCTGCGCTTCGGAAAACAGAACTTCCTGGATGTCGTTTTTCATCTTTATTACCCCTCAAAACGGATTTCTAGACAGGTTTGGCCGTGCGCGGCACGGCTGACGTCGATCCCGACCGACTGGACGGCGATGACGCCGTTCCGGTCATACAGCACGGCCAGACGGGCGCGCGCGGAGATCGGAATCCGCAGATCGGTCATCAGCCGCTTGAGGCTGCGCGCGCCGCGCGCGCCGGGCAGGCAGAGCCGGTCCCCCGGGGCGGGCGTGCGAACGCCAAGCGTACCAAAGTGTATTGTACCACAATCTGCGAAAAAAGTATTGAACGTATTGTTAAAAACTTCGCCTTGTTTTCGTCTGTTTACAGTTAATTTCGTGGAGGTATCCCACAGCCGGGCGGAGAAGCCGTCAAAGACCGGAACGGGCGGGCGGGGCGGCTCCCGCAGGATGCACAGGACGCTTCCCTCGCGGTAAGCGGTGAAGCCGTCCGGCAGGACGCACCGGCCGTCGGCCGTGCCGTCCAGCAGACGGGCGAGCTGGTCGTAGTGCCGGGCGGTCACCCGGCCCATCGGCACGCCCGCGCGCGTAAGCAGCAGGCGGAGCATCCGCATCCGCACGGCGGGCGGCGCTTCCAACGCGTGGAGCGGACAGGCGTTTCCGTCCGCGCCGCCCTCGGCCAGCGCCCGCGCGGCCATGTCCTCAAGCGCCGCGTCGTCCTGCCGCGCAAGTCGGGCTGCACGCCCTGCCGCCCGCGCGGCCGACGGGTTCAGCGCCCGCAAAGCGGGCACGACGGTCTGCCGGATGCGGTTGCGGGTGTAGTCGGCACACAGGTTTGAGCTGTCAGTCACATAGTCCTGTCCCAGCTCGGCCAGATAGACCTCGACCTCTTCCCGGGTCACGTCGAGGAGGGGCCGTACGATCCGCCCGCGCACGGGCGGAATCCCTGCCAGACCGCGCGTGCCCGTGCCCCGGATGAGGTGGAACAGCATGGTCTCCAGATTATCGTCCGCTGTGTGGGCGGTCGCGATGCGCGCAGCGCCCACCTTGTCCGCCGCCCTGTCAAAAGCGGCGTAGCGCAGGCGGCGTGCCGCCGTCTCGACGCTCTCCCCCGTCTCGCGGGCAGCCTGTCCGATGTCCGCCCGACGGACGGTCAGGGCAAGCCCCAGACGGTCGCACAGCGCCCGCACGAACGCCTCGTCCCGATCGGACTCCGCGCCGCGCAGACAGTGATTCAGATGGAAGGCGTGCACCTCGTACCCGAGCGCGCACAGGGCGCGCACGAGCGCGACCGAATCGGCGCCGCCCGACAGACCGACGAGCACCCGCCCGCCGGACGGAAGCATGGCCTCCCGGGCGATGGTCTCCCTTACGGTATCTAAGAGCATCATTTCTTACGAATGGATGCGGTCGCGCGAGGAGAAGGTGGTATACTGGCCGATCCATTGCAGCTCGACCGTCGAGGTTGCACCGTGACGGTTCTTGGCAATGATGATCTCAGCCACATTCTTGTCCTCGCTCTCCGCGTCATAATAGTCGTCGCGGTAAATGAACATGACGATATCCGCGTCCTGCTCGATCGCGCCCGATTCGCGCAGGTCGGACAGCATGGGACGCTTGTCTGCGCGCTGCTCGGCCGCACGGGAGAGCTGAGACAGGCAGACGACCGGGACGTTCAACTCCTTGGCCATGATCTTGAGGCTTCGGGAGATCTCGGCGACCTCCTGCACGCGGTTATCGCTGCGCCGCCCGCCGGTCTGCATGAGCTGGATATAGTCGATGACGATCAGACCCAGACTCTCGCCCAGACGGCGGCATTTTGCTTTGATCTCGGCGACCGTGATCGCCGGGTTGTCGTCCACATAGATGTGGGTCTTGGCCAGCACGCTGGTCGCGCGGGCGATCTTGACCCAGTCGTCCTGCGTCAGATTGCCCGTTTTGAGCTTCTGTGAATCAAGCAGCGCCTCGCTCGACAAAAAACGGGCGGCGAGCTGATCCTTGCTCATCTCAAGCTGGAACACCGCGACGTCCTTGCCCGAGGATTTGGCCGCGTTGAGCGCCAGATTGAGGGCGAAGGCGGTCTTGCCCATGCCGGGACGGGCGGCGACCAGAATGAGGTCGGATTTGTTCAGGCCGGTCAGCGCCTGATCAAGCTCGCGGAATCCGGTTGAAAGACCGGGAATGTCGCTGTCCGACCGGCTGCGCTCGTCGAGCTGGGCGTAGAGATCCATGATGACCGACTTGATGTGGGACAGGCCCTTGATCTCGCGTCCCTGCCGGACGTTATAGATCTTCTGCTCGGCCAGCTCGGCAATCTCACTCGCGCCGCCCGCGCCCGAAAAGGCCATGGTCTCGATCTCAGCAGCAGCCGTCGCGATGGCGCGGAGCATACTCTTGTCCCGCACGATCGAGGCGTATTCGCGCACGTTGGCCGAGGTCGGCGTGACCTCCATGAGCTGCATGAGGTAGGCGCGTCCGCCCGACTCGTCATAATAGCCCTGCGCCTTGAGGCGGTCGAGCACGGTGACCGGGTCGATCTTGAGCGCGCCGTTGAACATCGAATAAATGGTTTCAAAGATGCGCTGGTGCTCCTCGGCGTAGAAATCCTCCGGGCGGAGCTGCTCGATGACCTCGGCGATGCACGCCGGGTCGATCAGCATCGAGCCGATGACGGCCTGCTCGGCCTCCAGACTCTGCGGCATCTGCCGCGTCAGCAGTTCATCTGCCACTCGGGTTCCTCCCTTTTCCTTCCGGAAGCGTTACGGTGTGACGGAAGCGGTTCAAGCCTCGACCACATCGACGGTGATCTCAGCGACGATCTCGGGATAGAGCTTGGCCTTGACGATGGTGGTGCCGAAGGTCTTGATCTGCTCCATGACGATCTTGTTCTTGGGGATCTCCATGCCGTGCTGGGACTTGAGGCACTCGGAGACCTCCTTCGCGGTGACCGCGCCGAACAGGCGGCCGCCCTTGCCGCCCTTGGCGGCCACGCGAACGCGAACCTCCTTGAGCTTGGCCGCGTACTCCTGCGCCGCCGCCTTCTCGACCGCCGCGCGGTGCGCCGCCGCCTCATCGGCCTGACGCTTCATATTGATGTTGTCGGCAGTCGCCAGCTCGGCCAGACCGCGGGGCAGCAGGAAGTTTCTGCCGTAGCCCTCGCTGACCTCGATCATGTCGCCCTTTTTGCCCTGGCCCTTTACGTCTGCTTTCAGAATGACTTTCATGATTTGTTTCCTCCAATTTCTATTTGAAAAGATTTGGTTTATCAGGTTTTATCCACGCCCTCGTTCTCGCGCTGGTACAGGCTGATGGCCTCGAGAGCCTGCGCCTCGACCTCGCGCACGCTGCCGTGCGGGAACTGTGCGCCGGCGGACGAGTGGTTGCCGCCGCCGCCCAGACGCTCCATCAGGAGCTGGACATTGACCGTGCCGTTCGAGCGCGCCGAAACGATGACGCTCTCGCCGCACTGGAACACGACGACCGATGCCCGGACACCGTTGATGTTGAGCATATTATCCGCCGCCTTGGAGGCGGATACGCGGTCGACATCTTCGGCGGTGACCGCGAGCACGATGCCGTCCCCGCAGTCCTTCGCGCCCGCGATGATCCGCTGCTGCGCGATATATTCGTCAAAGCTGGATTGGAACAGCTTGGTGACCTCACTCATTTCCGCGCCCGCCCGCTTGAGATAAGCGGCCGCCTCAAAGGTGCGCACGCCGGTCTTGACGGCGAAGCCCTTGGTATCCAGATAGATACCGGCCAGCAGGCATTCGGCCTCGACCTTGAGGATCTCGCTCGTCGGAACCATATATTGCAGCATTTCGCTGACCAGCTCGCACGAGGACGAGGCATACGGCTCATGCAGGTTGAGCGCGAAGTTTTCGATATAGCTGGCCGCGCGCCGGTGGTGGTCAATGACGGCGACCTTGTTGATCGACTCCAGCAGAGACTGGGACTCGACATAGTCGGGACGGTTGGTGTCCACGACAATCAGCAGGGTGTTGAAATCGCACCGCACCATAGCCTCATCGGGCGAAATCAGCATATCCTCGTATTCGGGCACGTCCTGTATGCGGCGGATGAGCTCGCCCGCCATCGTCTTGTCCTGATTGATGACGATGTGCACCGGCTTTTCGCGGTGACGCACGGCGCAGGCCATGCCGACCGCCGCGCCGAAGGCGTCCATATCGCTCATCTGGTGACCCATGATCATGACCTGAGACGAATCCCGGATGAGCTGCACGAGCGCGTTGGCGACCACGCGGGACTTGACCTTGGTGCGCTTTTCCAGCTCCTTGGACAGGCCGCCGAAGAAATCAAAGTTATAGCGGGTCTTGATGACGGCCTGATCGCCGCCGCGCGAGAGCGCCATATCGAGCGCCACGCCCGCGTTGCGGAAGTTCTCCTCATAGCTCTCGCCGTCCTTGCCGATGCCGATCGACAGGGTAGCCAGCACGCCCGCCCGGCTCTGGATCTTGCGGACTTCCTCGAGCACGCTGAACTTTTTCTGCTGTAATTTGTCGAAATCGACCTCTTCCAGTACAAAAATGTACTTATCGCGGTCATATTTGCGCAGCAGCGCGCGGCTGTCGCGTGTCCACTCGCCCAAACGCTTGTCGATATCGGCCAGAATGCTGGACTTTTCGGAGTCGGTCGCCTCCTTGGTCAGCTCCTCGTAGTTGTCGATCGAGATGATCGCAACGACCGGACGGCTGCGGGAGTAGGCCTCGCGCAGGCGGATCAGCTCAGTGCAGGGCACGAAATAGATGAGCATGAGCATATCGCCCGCGTGCTCGCCCGTGTCGGAGAGCAGGTTGCCGAAGACCCAGAACATATTATCGCCGATGCGCACCTCGCCCGGGTACTGGGGCTTGCCCTCGGCCAGCCAGCGGGTGTCGAAGCCGGGCGCGAGGTCGGTCAGCTTTTCGTTGAGCGCCGAATCATAGTGTCCGGTGGCCTCGCAGAAGGAATCGTTCGTCCAGACGATCTCGCCGGTCGAGGCCAGCGCGATAGCGGTCGGCATTGGGAAGCGGGTGATGGACGCCCGGCTGGCGTCGCCGATCGACAGGGTCACCGACTGCATATACTTGATGATCTCGCGGCGGCGGACACGCTCATTATATTGATAGATCAGGAAGAGCATGGCGTCCACCGCGACGCCCGCGACCGCCAGTGGGATTGAAACGAAGGCGCACGAAAGCGCGAACAGCAAAAAGACCACAAAATAAAAATAGTGGCCGGGCTGTAACAGTTTTTTCAGACGCTTATCCAAATCGGTCCGCCTCCTGTTGCGCGTAATTATACAGATACAGTATAACAAAATCGCGATCGAATGTAAACGATAACTTGTCTTTTCCGGCAGGATATGTTATCTTAAAGAAAAACCAATCCTTTTTTGCGCAGGGAGGCGCCAGATCATGCAGTTTTCCTTTTATCACGAGAATTATAACGTCCGCGACCTTGACCGTTCGCTCGCCTTTTACCGGGACGCCCTCGGCCTGACCGAGCAGCGCCGCATTGTCGCGCCCGACGGCTCGTTCATCATCGTCTACTTAGGCGACGGGGTCACACCCTTCCAGCTTGAGCTGACCTGGATGCGGGACATGAACCGCGACTACAACCTGGGCGACAACGAATTTCATCTGGCCTTCCGCGTCGACGACTTTGACGCCGCCCATCAGAAGCACGCCGAAATGGGCTGCATTTGCTTTGAAAATCCGGCCATGGGCATCTATTTCATCAACGATCCGGACGGCTACTGGCTCGAGATCGTGCCCGCGAACAAATAAGGCAAAGAAAACGCAGAAACCGCGTTCCCACGATCGGGAACGCGGTTTCTTTATGTAGTTACTTGACGATGAAGGCATTGGGCAGGCGTCTGCCGTCCGGGTTGCCGGTCGAGGTGGTCGGCGAATTGATCGTGCGGCCTTGATAGACCATCGCGGTCGAGGAACCGCCGTCCAGATTGCAGGCCTGCACCGCGCCGTAATCCCACAGGATATCGCGGCAGTCGGCCGCGCGGCAGCCCATCGAATCGTCCTGATTGCGGCCGTTGATGACCAGCATGAGCACGGTCAGGTCTTCGGTCTGACCGATGGCCGTGCGCGGCTGGAGGCTGGTGCAGGTGTCGATCGTGAGCTTCTCCCCGTTCAGGATGAGCGCCGGGCCGAACTCGACCGCGTCCACCAGCTCCTCCGCCGTGCGGGTGCCGCCGATCTGGAAGCGGTGCTCGGCGTCAAAGCCGATGATCTTGTAGCCGCTGCCGAAGACCGAAGAGAGCTGCTCGCCGTCCTTCTTGACGTAGCCGTAGGGCGTGCCGCCCTCGGCAGCCTCGCCGTTGTCAATGAAGCCCGAGGCGTTGATACCCAGAATGGCATCATTATAATCGACCAAATCGACCAGACGCTGACCCTCCCGGCGGCCCATGCCCCGGCACAGACCGAGGCTGACCCGGGACGGATCCTTGACGATCGCAAGGTTGCCGGTGTACTCGGTGCCCAGCGAGGTCTCCCGCTCGATGCGCACGACGATGAGGCTCTTCTGCGCATTGATGGCCTGCACCATGTCGCCGTTTTTGGTCTTGATTCCGGTTGGGTCGCGCTTTTCGCACCAGTCCAGATTGACCTTGTCATAGCCCTTTTCGATATAGTTCGGATGGGCCTCAAAGAAGGCCTCGCAGCTCTCCCGGTCAAGCTCCTCGAACAGGGTGTAGAACCGATCCTTCTCGTTCGTTTCGTTCTCCGCCTTCTGCACCGTCGTCGTCTCGGTCTTGCCCCAGATCGACTCGATATCGGCCTGTTCCTTGAACATGTTCGCGCGGGCATTGACGACGTCGGCGACCATTTCCTCCGGGAAGAAGGCGGTGGCCAGCCATTGATGGGTCATGGTCTCCATCGCGGTCGCGATCCACAGGGTGCGCAGCTCGCTGATGAAGGGATTTGTGGTATAGACAATAAACGGATAAAACACCGTGAGCAGCAACAGCAGCAGTACGGTGAAGAGCAGCTTGATCCGCCGTCCGACGCTCATATCCTGATCCTCTCTTTCTTCTCAACTGAAACCATGTGCGTCAGCCGCGCGCGCGGCCCCGGCGGGCCTGCGGCTTTCTCTGCACCTTTCCCTGCTTGGCCGTGTGCGGCTGTGCCGCGCCCTTGGCCTGCGCAGCCCGGCGCTCAGCCAGCTTGGCCTCGACCTTGGCGCGGATGCGTGCGGCCGTGCTCTCGGAGAGCGGACGGCCCGAGGGCGGGGTCATGACGTCGACGCGCGGCTCCCGGTCCTCGCGGCGGCTCGGGCCGCGTGCCGGGCGCACCGCCTTTCCCCGACCGGACGGGGCGCTCCGCTTGCCGCCCCGTGCAGACGGCGCGGTCTTGCGGGCGGATGCGGACTTCTGCGCGGCAGGCTCGGCCGCCTTGGGCGCGGCCTTGACCAGACGGGGCAGCTCGTTCCGGGGGCGGGACGGCGCCTTGATCTCGGCGGCGGGCGCGGCCTTGACGGCGGCGAGGGGCGCGTTCTTCGCTTCGGTCTTGCCGCGCGTCTGATTCTTCGTCCGCTTGCGCGCCGGCTTTTCAGCCTGCGCGGGACGCGCCTGCTGCGGTTTTTCGGTGACCTGCGCCCCGTCGGCCTTGGCCTTGCGGCCCCGGCGGGACGGCTTCGCGGGCTGCTCGGGCGGCAGGGTCGGGTCATGGCGCACGTAGCGCGCCGCTGCCTGTGCCTCAGCGATTTCAATGCCCGCGGGCGGCTCAAGCGCCGGGATGGCCACCCGGGTCAGCGCCTCGATATCCTTGAGGTAGGGCAGCTCGGACGGGTCGCAGAAGGACAGCGCCGTGCCCTCCTGCCCCGCGCGGCCGGTGCGGCCGATACGGTGCACATAGGTCTCGGGGATGTTGGGCAGGTCGAAATTGATGACGAGCGGCAGCTCGTTGATATCGATGCCGCGCGCGGCGATATCGGTCGCGACGAGCACCGGAATTTTATAGTCCTTAAACTGCTTGAGCGCGGTCTGACGGGCGTTCTGGGACTTGTCGCCGTGGATGGACTTGGCCTGAATGCCCGCACGGGACAGGTCGCGCGCAACCCGATCTGCGCCGTGCTTGGTGCGGGTGAACACCAGCGTCTGCGGCAGGCTGCGCTCCTCGAGCACGGCGCGCAGCAGTTCGCGCTTGGCCTTTTTCTCGGTGAAATAAACGCCCTGCGCGATCAGCTCGACCGGCGTGGCGGCGGGCACGATCGAAACGTGCTTGGGCTTGTGCAGCAGGCTCTCGGCCAGCTCGGCGATCTCCTCGGGCATGGTGGCCGAGAAAAGCAGGGTCTGGCGCTTCTTGGGCAGATAAGCGATGATCTTCTTGACGTCGTTGATGAAGCCCATGTCAAGCATCCGGTCGGCCTCGTCGAGTACGAAGCACTCGACCTTGCCGATGTCGAGCAGCTTCTGCCCCATCAGATCCCACAGGCGGCCGGGCGTTGCAACCAGAATGTCCGCGCCGCTGCGCAGGGCCTCGACCTGCGGATTCTGGGACACGCCGCCGTAAATGACGGCCGAAACGCGGCCGGTGTAGCGGCCATACTGGCACAGGTTTTCGTAGATCTGGAGCGCCAGCTCACGGGTGGGCGTTAAGATCAGGCCGCGCACCGGACGATCCTCGCCGGGTACGGGCGCGCCCATGCGCTGCAGCATCGGAATGGCGAAGGCCGCCGTCTTTCCGGTGCCGGTCTGCGCGCAGCCCAGCAGGTCGCGGCCGGCCAGAACCGCCGGGATCGCCTGCTCCTGGATCGGGGTCGGCTCCTCATAGCCGATCTCGCGAATCGCCTTTAAGATCGCTTCGTCGATCTTCAAATCTTGAAATCTCATGAATACTCCTATAATCAATGCCGTTTTTTCGGCAGAATGTTTCAAATTTTTGGTTCCCTCTTGTATCGGGCGCGCTGGGTATGCTATAATGAGTCCCTACGACAAACCAATGCTTTTGTGAGGTGAACCCTGTATGACAGACGTTTTACTGGACGCGCTCATCGACGTCCTGAAGGCCATCCCGATCCTGCTGCTCGTCTACGCGCTGCTGTACTGGATCGAGAACCGGCTGCGCACCACTCCCGCCCTGCTCGAAAAATCGGCAGAATTCGGGCCGGTGGTCGGCGCGCTGGCCGGACTGGTGCCGCAGTGCGGCTTCTCCGCCGCGGCTTCCGCCCTGTTTGTGGACGGGTATCTTGCCCCTGCGACGCTGGTCGCCGTTTTCCTTTCGACCTCGGACGAGGCCCTACCCATCCTGCTCTCGGAAAACGCCTCGGGCGGTGAGATCCTGCGGCTGTTCGTGTTCAAATTCGTGCTCGCCGTCGCCGGCGGCTACGTGCTCAAGCTCCTGTGGGGCCGCAAGGCCAACCGGAACTACGAGATCGAGCTGGACATGGAGGGCGGCTGCGGCTGCGGCTGTGACGGGCCGGTCTCCGGCATCCTCGGCCGCACGCTCAAGACCGCGGGCTTCCTTCTCGTCATCTGCGCGGCGATCAATCTGGCCGTGCACCTTGTCGGCGCCGATCGGCTCTCCTCCCTGCTGCTGACGGGCAGTCTGCTTCAGCCGGTCGTCTGCGCCTGCATCGGCCTCATCCCGAGCTGCGCGATTTCGGTGCTGCTGACTCAGCTCTACACCAGCGGCGTCATCGGCTTCGGCGGTCTGATCGCCGGCCTTTCGACCGGCGCGGGCTTCGGCTATATGATCCTGCTGGGCAGCGAAAACGGTCGGGAGCGCGCGCCGCGCATCATCTTCGCGACCTGGGCGCTCGCGGTCTGCGGCGGTCTGGCCGCGCAGCTTCTGTTCGGTTGATTTTCAGTCTGAGAGGACGGCAAAAGCCGTCCTCTTTTTATTTTGCGTCTTATTCCGCCCGAAGCAGGTCAAGGGCGTCGGCCGCCCACTGCATGTCGATCTTGACGAAATCGTGCGGGGTATAGAGCCGCTCGGAAACGTCGAGCAGCACCCGCTGGTAGGTCTGCCCGGGCATGGCGGCGTACTGCTCCGCGCCGTCAGACAGGACGGCGGCGAAGCGGAAATCGCCGGTGCGCTCATCCAGATCGTGGAAGACCAGCTCAACCACGTCAAGATCGTGCTGGAGCTGGAGAAACAGGATGAGCTTCATGATTTCGACCGCGCGGTCGTCCAGCCCGCGCTCCAGAATGTTGATCTTCTCGCGGAAGGCGTTCAGATCGTCCACGTAGCGCAGGGCGTAGCCCGCAAGCGGGTCGAAGTGCCCGGCCTCGGGCTTCTTGCCGTCGGGCGCGAGCCAGACCATGAACTGATTTGCGATATCGTGATACAGGCAGGGATCTTCGACCAGCACGGTCGTGCCGCAGTTCGGGCACTTCCAGCGGAACAGGGAAAGATCCTGCACCTTCTGCCGCACGGCCGGATCGCGGTCAGGGCTGATGCGGGAGAGCGGCCTGCGCTCACACTCTTTTTTGCAATGCGGGCACTCGATGATCGCTTTTGCCATATTGCCCGCCTCCTTTACAGCTTTTTCTTGTACTGCGCGCGGAATTCGAGGAATTCGTCGTAGGTGCACGGCTTGTCGAGCACGCCGTCCTCACGCAGTTCGATGATGCGGTTTGCGATGGTGTTCATGAACTCGTGGTCATGGGTGGCCAGCAGGACGTTGCCCGGGAAGGCGGCGACGCCGTTGTTGACCGCGGTGATGGATTCGAGGTCGAGGTGGTTTGTCGGCTGGTCGATAACGAGCACGTTGGAGCCGAACAGCATCATGCGGGAGAGCATCATGCGCACCTTCTCGCCGCCCGACAGGACGGAGACCTGCTTGTACACATCGTTGCCCGAGAAGAGCATCCGGCCCAGGAAGCCGCGCAGGGTGGATTCCAGCGTGTCCTTGGAGTAGGGCGCAAGCCAGTCGAGCATGTTCTCAGTATGGCCGTTGAAGAAGGCCGAATTGTCCTTGGGGAAGTAGGACTGGGAGGTCGAAACGCCCCACTTGAAGCTGCCCTCGTCCGGCTCGATCTCGCCCATGAGGATCTGGAACAGGGTGGTCATGGCCAGCTCATTCTCCGAGATGAAGCCGATCTTGTCGCCCTTGCGGACGATGAAGGAGACGTTATTCAGTACCTTCTGTCCCGCGATGGTTTTGGAAATGCCCTTGACCTCGAGAATGTCCTTACCGGCCTCGCGATCCATCGTGAAGCCCACCCACGGATAGCGGCGGGAGGATACGGGCAGCTCCTCGACGGTCAGCTTTTCGATCAGCTTCTTGCGGCTGGTCGCCTGACGGGACTTCGACTTGTTGGCCGAGAAGCGCTGGATGAAGCTCTGCAGCTCCTTGATTTTTTCCTCGTTCTTGCGGTTCTGGTCGCGGATCATGCGCTGCACCATCTGGGAGGATTCGTACCAGAATTCGTAGTTGCCGACGTAGATCTGCACCTTGCCGTAGTCGATATCGACGATGTGGGTGCAGACGTTGTTCAAGAAGTGACGGTCATGGGATACGACGATGACGGTGCCCTCGAACTCGAGCAGGAAGTCCTCGAGCCAGTGGATCGCGTCGACGTCGAGATGGTTGGTCGGCTCGTCGAGCAGCAGGATGTCCGGACGGCCGAACAGCGCCTGCGCCAGCAGGATCTTGACCTTGTCCGAGTCCTGCAGGGTGCGCATCTGGCGGTAGAGCACCTCGGACGAATCGAGACCCAGACCCTCGAGCATCTGGCAGGCCTCGGTGTCGGCGTTCCAGCCGTCCAGCTCGGCAAACTCGGCTTCCAGCTCGGCGGCCTTGTTGCCGTCCTCCTCGGTGAAGGGATCGTGGGTGTAGATCTCGTCCTTCTCCTTCATGATCTGGTACAGACGCTGGTTACCCTGAATGATGGTATCGAGTACGGTGCAGTCGTCGTACATGAAGTGGTCCTGCTTGAGCACCGACATACGGGTGCCCGGCTTGATCGAGACATCGCCGGTGGTGGAGTCCAGCTCGCCGGACAGGATGCGCAGGAAGGTGGACTTGCCCGCGCCGTTTGCGCCGATGACGCCGTAGCAGTTGCCCTCGGTGAACTTGACGTTGACGTCCTTAAAGAGCGGCTCTCCGCTGAAATTCAAACTTACGTTGCTGACAGTAATCATATTGCCTCCAATTGATATGACGAATCAAAATATATTATAGCATAACCGCCCGCGAAACACCAGCGGTTTTGTGTTTCCGTGCATTTTTGTGCATCTTGGCTTGAAATGCGGCGGATGAAGGGCTATACTGTATTTATTCAGCCATAGTTTTTCCGTCAGGAGGCAGTTATTATGAACGAAGTGTTACAAACCATCCGCGCACGCCGCTCGACCCGCGCGTTTACCGACCGTCAGGTCTCCCGTGAAGACCTCGAAGCCATCCTTGAAGCCGGTGCGTGGGCGCCCTCAGGCATGGGCAAATATCTCTGGCATTTCTCGGCCATCCGCAACGCCGATAAGGTGCTCGAGCTGGCACACGCCGTCGCCGCCGCCGATAACCGCGGCCCCGAATACAACTTCTACGGCGCGCCCTGCCACATCATCATTTCCAACCAGCGCGATGAGAAGCACGCCTTCCTCGACGGCTCGGCCGCCCTCGAAAACATGCTGCTCGCCGCCCAGTCACTCGGCCTGTCCACCTGCTGGATCAACCAGATCCGCGCGACCTGCGACGATCCCGGCGTGCGCGCCCTGCTGACCGCTTGGGGCATCCCGGAAGATCACGTGGTCATCGGCTCGATCGCGCTGGGCTACGGCGCGAAGGAGACCCCGGCCAAGCCTCGCCGCGAGGGCGTCATCACCATCGTCGAATAAGCCGATTTCCGACCGGAAAAAGGAGGTCTTTGTCATGAATGAAGCCATTTCCACCCTGAAGCAGTGGATCGACGCATCCGATAACATCGTCTTTTTCGGCGGCGCGGGCGTCTCCACCGAAAGCGGCATCCCCGATTTCCGCTCGGTCGACGGCCTGTACAACCAGCACTACCGCTATCCGCCCGAAACCATCCTCTCCCACACCTTCTTCATGGCGCAGACCGCCGAATTTTACCGGTTCTACCGGGATAAAATGCTCTGTCTGACGGCAAAGCCCAACGCGGCCCACCGCAAGCTGGCCGAATGGGAACAGCAGGGCAAGCTGCGCGCCGTCGTCACCCAGAACATCGACGGCCTGCATCAGGCCGCCGGGTCGAAAGAGGTGCTCGAGCTGCACGGCTCGGTGCTGCGCAACTACTGCATGCGCTGCCACAAGCCCTACGATGTGCGCGACATTCAGAAAGGCACGGGCGTGCCCAAGTGCGCCTGCGGCGGCACGATCAAGCCCGATGTTGTGCTCTACGAGGAGGGGCTGGACGGCGATATTCTGCGCCGGAGCGTCGAATACATCGCTGCGGCTGACATCCTCATCATCGGCGGCACCTCGCTCGCCGTCTACCCCGCCGCCGGTCTGATCGACTATTACCGGGGTGATAAGCTGGTGCTCGTCAACAAGACCGCAACCCCGGCCGACCGCCGCGCCGATCTGGTCATCCACGGCGCGATCGGCGAGGTTTTCTCCCAGCTTTGACCGCAAAAAACACAGCAAAGAGGCTGTTCCGCGCAGGAACAGCCTCTTCTTTTCATGTCAGGAGGACATAATTATGGATATCGCAAAGCTGGCCGCGCTGGCGGCCGCCTATGACGCGGGCGACCCGCGCCGCGTCCACCACTTCATGAAGGTCTATGCCTTCGCGCGCCTGATCGGTCAGGCCGAGGGGCTGGATGAACAAACACAGGAAATTCTGGACGCTGCCGCCCTGCTGCACGACATTGGCATTCACACCGCCGAGCGTAAATTCGGCGCCTGCGGCGGCCCCTTGCAGGAGGCCGAAGGCCCATCCGCCGCCCTGCCCCTGCTCAAACAGGCGGGCGCGGATGAAGCGGCATGCGAACAGGTCTGCTGGCTGATCGCCCATCACCACAGCCCGGGCGCGTCCGACGCGCTCCCCTTCCGCATCCTGCTCGAGGCCGATTTTCTGGTCAACGCCTACGAGGACGCGCTGCCGCCCGAGGCCTGCCGCACCGCGCGGACGCGGCTCTTCCGCACCCGCACGGGCACGCAATATCTGGACGATCTCTTCCTCGCCCCGCCCTATCAGCCCTGACGGCTCATTCGGCGGAATCCGCGCCCAGCGCGGTCAGCGTATCGGACAGCATCGAAACGAACGGCGCGACCGTGTCCAGCTTCCACCGCTCCTGCGGCGAATGGCAGTCGGCCAGCTCCATGCCGATGCAGACGCATTGCAGGTTCGGGTTTTTCTCGCGCAGGAAGGACGGCTCCAGACCGACATGCTGCACGCTGATCTCGGGCTCCTGCCCGACCCGCGCCCGGTAGGCCTGCGCCAGCAGGCTGACCAGCTTGCTGTCCCCTTCCGCCGGCCACGCCGAATAGCGGCTGGTGATCTGACCGGTAAAGCCGCACATGCCGCAGACAAGCTGGTGGCTCTGGTGCAGCGCCTGCTCGGCCTGCCCGTCCACGCAGCGGATCATCGCGTCCAGACAGAGCTGTCCGTCCGCCTGATACACGTGACCCAGATTGGACGAATCGGCGACGGCGCCGGTCTCGGGGTGCAGGGCGTACACGCCGTCCGCGAAGCCGCCCAGCGCGGTCAGCAGGCCGCTCGCCGCACCGCCGTCCATGACCTGCGCGGGCCGCGCGATCTCCTCGACCGTCAACCGTCCCTCCGGCTCGGTCTCCGCGTACCGGGCGCACAGCTTGTCCGCAAGCGATTCGATCACATCCCGGGCGGGCGCGATCGTCACGAGCTCGGCCGTGCAGGTATACGGGATCGCGTTGAACGCTGTGCCGCCCGTGAAGGAGACCAGCGCGAAGGGCACCTCCATGCGCAGCTCGCGCAGCAGCTCGCCCATCAGCAGCACGGCGTTTGCCCGCTTTTTGCCAATATCAAAGCCCGAATGACCGCCCGCGAAGCCCGAAAAGGTCAGCCGGTAGGCCGCGCCGTTGGGCGTTTCGGGCGCGGGTGCGGAAGGACAGGGACGGGTAAAATGCTCCCGCAGGCCGCCCGCCGCGCCCACGACCATCCGTCCGAAGCGGAAGCCGTCCAGATTGATGAGGTAAGCCGCATCGGCCAGCCGTTCGGCCGGGATCTCCCTTGCGCCCAAAAGACCGATCTCCTCCTCGACCGTGCAGATCAGCCGGATGGGCGGACGGCCGGGCGCCGGGTGCTCGGCCAGCCAGAGCATGACCGCCAGACCCGCGCCGCAGTCCGCGCCCAGCGAGGACTCTCCCGCCGTGCACAACCAGCCATCCCGCTCGATCGGGCGGATCGGGTCGGTTTCCGGGTGATAATCGGGTGACCCCACCGCGCAGACCATATCGAGGTGGGCCTGCAGCAGCACGCGCGGCGCGTCCGCGCGGCCGTCCGAGGCGGGCAGGTCGCAGTACAGGTTTCCTTTTTCGTCGCAGTCGGGCGCATAACCGTCCCGGCGCAGCCGGTCGGCCAGTCTGCCGCACAGCGCGGCCTCGTTTCCCGAGCCGTGCGGCGTTTCACACAGGAAGGCAAACGCTTCCCGTACGCCCTTCGTGATCTCATCCATCATTGCTTCCCTCGCAGTTTCATTTTGGTTTTTCATGCTCAGCATACCACGTTTTCCCGAAAATAGCAAAGCCGAACGGACGATTTCCGTTCGGCTTTGCAAAAAGAGAGAAAAGAATGATGTACGGATCAGAGCTTGACGATCTTGCCGGTCTTCCACGCCTCGGTGGTCGCGTAAGCGATCTCGGTGGCCTTGGTGCCGTCGTATACGTTGACGCCCGGCTGCTTGCCCTCGCAGACGCAGTCGATAAACTCCTGCATCTCGAGCTGATACGCCTCGTCAAAGCGCTCCGGGAAAGAGCCAACGCACTCGGTGCGTGCGCCCTCTGCGTCATAGATATCGGCCAGATTCTTGCGCGGTACGCCGGATACGCGGATGGTGCCCTCGGTGCCGATGATCTCAGTCTCTACATGGTAACCATGCGGCGCGGTGCGGCCGACGTGCACGATGCCGATGCCGCCGTTCTTGAACTTGAACATGGCCGCGCCGGTCTCGTCGTCGCCCGCGGCGCGGAACTCGGGATGCTTGAAGGTCGCGCCGGTGGCGTAGATCTCGCAGACATCCGAACCCATGAACCAGCGCATCAGGTCGATGTCATGGCTGGCCATGTCGAGGAAGATGCCGCCCGAGGTGGCCGCGAACTTGATGGAGCCTTCAACCAGTGCCTCGGGGTCGATGCCGGTCGCCTTGACCATGTAGGGCGTGCCGATCGCGCCCGCGTCGATCTTCTGCTTGGCATACGCATAGGACTTGTCATAGCGGCGCATGAAGCCCAGCATGAAGGTCAGCTCGGGATGGCGCTCGACCGCCTTCTCGGCCTGCTTGCACTGCGCAACGTCAACGCCCAGCGGCTTGTCGGAGAAGACATGCTTGCCCGCGTCCAGCGCAGCCTCGATCTGCCAGCAGTGCTCGGACGAGGTCGTGACGATGACGACAGCGTCGATGTCGGCCTTGGCCAGCATCTCGCGGTAATCGGTGTATACGTCGGTGACGCCCAGCTTTTCCTTGGCGTATTCCAGCTCAGCCGGAACGATCGAGCAGGCGGCGGTCAGCTCGGCGTTCGGAATCTTGAATGCGATGTTGTTGGCGTGAACCTTGCCCAGACGGCCCAGACCGGCGATACCGACTTTGATCTTCTTCATATGCGTATACCTCCAATATATTGTTCCTGTGAATTGTGTTTTTCGTTTGAATCGAGCGGTTTTTCGCTTTCCATGGTTTTATTTTATGCGCTTTTCATCGGCCTGTCAACATCCCTTGCAATCTTCGTTTAACCTGCCGTTTTCTTCCCCCGCCTTTTGTCCGAACCCACAAGAGAACGGGACATTTTAGCCTCATTTTTTCTGTGCCTTGTGACAAGCGGAATTTTATGCTATAATAAAACATATCCCACGCAAAGGAGCGTTTGTCCATGAAACCGACCATCCGATCCATCGCTGCGGCGGCGGGCGTGTCCCGCGGCACGGTCGACCGCGTCATCAACAACCGTCCGAATGTCAGCCCGGCCGTGCGCGCCCGCGTCCAGCGCATCGCACAGGAGATGGGCTACCGTCCGGCGGCCATCACGAGCGACAGCACTGCCATCCGCATCGGCGTGCTCGTGCCCCAGTGGGAGGTCTCCTATTTCACTGAGAAGACCCGGCAGGGCATCGAACGCGCCGCCCGCCTGCTCGCCGCGCACGAGGTGCGGCTGGTCGTGGAGGAACTGGGCAGCCGCTCGACCGAGGAATACGTCAAGCGCTGCGAATCCCTGCTCTCTCAGGATGTGCGCGGCATGGTCATCAACGCGCCCGACAACGTCGTCATGCAGGCCGAGGTCGCCCGCATCACGGCGGCGGGTGTGCCCGTCACGACCTACAACGCCGATATCCCCGGCTCCGACCGCATCTGCTTCGTCGGCCAGAACGAGATCCAGTGCGGCCGCATCGCGGGCGGACTGATGCACATGGCGACCGGCGGACAGGGCAGCCTGCTCATCATCACGGGCAACATGGAGTTCCACCGCCGCCGGGTGGACGGCTTTTGCAGCCGTCTGGTCGAGCTGGGCTACACCGCCGACCGCTTCGAGATCATCGAGTGCTACGAGCGGTACGACCTGACCTGCGAGACCGTCGCTTCATACTTGCGTGAGCACGCATCTGTTTCCGGCATCTACATGAGCACCGAGAGCGTGCTCGGCTGCATGCACGGCCTGTCGCAGTCCCGCGTGCGCCGTCCGGTGCACGTCATTGCGAACGACCTGACTCCGCTCAACCGCAAGATGCTGCGGTCGGGTCGGCTGGACTTCGTGCTTGAGCAGGAGTTCTCGGCGCAGGTCTACGAGGCGATCATGCTCCTGCAGGAGCTGCTCGTGCACGACCGCCGTCCACGCAACCCGGTCAAGTATGTGCATACCACCGTCATCACGCCGGAAATGGTCTGAAAATCTGATAAAATCAGGAAACCCGGCTCATTCGAGCCGGGTTTTGTGTGAATTTATTCTGATATTTTGCGGTACTGATGAATTTGGAACTCGATCGGCGTGCGGAGCACGGGCTGCGCCAGCAGCCGCGCGGCAGCCTCCCTGCCGGTTTTCCACGCGTAGGGCGTCATCTGGTAGAGCGCGTGGATATCGGCCGGATCGGTCAGGGTGATCTCATCCGCGATCCGGGTCTCGTGCTCAAAGACGAAGCCGGGCAAAGTCCGCACGGCGGTCGGGTTCTCGTAGGGCTTCGGATAGAGGATCTCCTTCATGCCCCACAGGTGCTTTGCGCCCGGCGTGATGGTCAGCAGGCGGCCGCCCGGCCTGAGCACGCGGGCAAATTCGTCCGCGCACATGGGTGCGAACAGGTGGAGCACCAGATCGACCGAAGCATCGGCCAGCGGCAGCTCGAACAGGCTTGCGATGGCCAGCTCGACCGCGGGGCAGACCCGTCCCGCGTGACGCAGCGCGTAGCACGACAGGTCAATGCCCGCGATGCGCGCATCCGGCAGGGCGGCGGCGACCGCCGCTGTGTACCAGCCCTCGCCGCAGCCCGCGTCCAGCACGTCGCGCGGCGCAAGCGCGCGCGCCTGTTCAGCGACCGCATCCCGCAGCGGGGCGTACCAGTTGCCCGACAGGAAGCGGGTGCGCGCCTGACACATCTCGGCGCTGTCGCCCGGGTCGGCGCTCCCCCGCCGGTGCTGGCGGAGCAGATGGATGTAGCCGCCCCGCGCGGCGCGGTCATAACAGTGTCCGTTTTCACATTTTGCAGTCTTTTCGCCCATCGTCAGCGGTTTTCCGCAGACCGGGCAGCACAGCAGTCCCATGTCATTCCTCCCCCAGCAGCAGCGTGAGCATCTGCGCCCCGGGCACGCGCGGCCCGGCGTTGTCCTCCCGATACGGCTCGCCCGTCGTTCGTTCCCGCGTCCGGTCGTACAGCAGCCAGGGCACCGGCCCGGCCGTGTGCACCCGCAGCAAGACCGGCGTCGGATGGTCGGCCAGCACGAGCAGGCGGTAATCGGTTCCGGCCTCGTCCAGCCAGCCGGTCAGGCGGTCGAGCAGCCGTTCGCTGAAATACTCGATCGCGGCCACCTTTTCGGGCAGACTGCCCGCGTGCCCGGCCTCGTCGGGCGCTTCGGCGTGTACGAGCGCGAAGTCGAAGCCGCCCCGGGTCAGCGCGTCGAACGTGGCGAAGGCCTTACCCTCCCAGTTCGTGTGCAGACTGCCGTCCGCCCCGTCGACGGGCAGAACGGTCAGCCCCATTCCGCGCGCAATGCCGCGCAGCAGGGGCACGCCGGTCACGACCGCGCCGCACAGACCGGTCTGCGCTTCAAAATCGGGCAAAACCGGTGCTGCGCCGCCGCCCCAGAACCAGATTCCGTTCGCCGGGTGCTGTCCGCGCGCCGCGCGCGCCTGATTGACCGGATGGTCTGTCAAAACGGCCTGTCCGGCGTAAAACAGGCGGACAAGATCGTCATCCTCCGGCAGCGCGCCGGCCAGCGGCTGACCCAGCAGGGCGTCGGGCGAAATCCCGACCGGCATGGGTGCGCCCCGGCGCACAAGCAGACCGCGATAGCCCGCACCCGGCAGAAAGCGATGGGTCTCGTCGGTCAGCGTATCACGCAGGGCGGAAAACAGCGCGTCGGCTTCGTCTGCCGTCAGTCCGCCGCCGTCGTGCGCGAGCAGCCTTCCGTCCGAAAGCGCGACCAGATTGCACCGGACGGCCGATTCTCCGTCGGCCAGCGGCCCATGCGCCAGCGCCTCGAGCGCCGCCCGGCCGCACCCGCAGACGGCGGGCGGACAGCCCAGCAGGGTGAGCTGGGCAGGCAGACTGCCGGGCGCGCAGCCGGGCGGGATCAGGCAGGTGCTGCCCACCCGACCGCGCCGCGCCAGCCGGTCGAGACAGGGCGTGTGTGCGAACGAAAGCGGCGTTTCGTCCCGCAGGGACGGCTGCGCCAGATCGGCCATGCCGTCACCAATCGCAATGATATACTTCACCTGCCGCGCCTCCCTCATCAGAAACTGTACCCTATTATATAACGTGCCAAACCGGTTTGTCCAGCCCGCCGCACTTGACTTTTCCAAACGGAGAGAATATGATATGGGTATATCGCAACGTGGACAAAGATGTCCGCCCGCTGCATGACAACGAGGATATCATTATTATGGTACAGAATGAACCCAAACAACCGCTGAAACAGCGTTTTTCGCTTTCCCGTCTGACCCCGGCCCGCATTCTTCTGCTGGGCTACGCCGCCATCATCCTGATCGGCGCACTTCTGCTCTGCCTGCCGGTCTCGTCCCGCGCCCGGGAGTGGACGCCCTTCCTGTCCGCCCTGTTCACCGCGACCTCGGCCACCTGCGTGACCGGTCTGATCGTCGTGCCCACGGTGACGCACTGGTCGCTCTTCGGTCAGCTCATCCTGCTCGTCCTCATCCAGATCGGCGGCATGGGCTTTCTGACCATGGGTATCATGATCACCATTCTGACCCGCCGCCGCATCGGCCTGCGCCAGCGGTATTCCATGCAGGAGTCCATCTCGGCGCCCAATCTGGGCGGCATCGTCCGTCTGACCCGCTTCATCTTCCGCGGCGTGCTGCTGTTTGAGGGCGCGGGCGCCCTGCTGCTTGCCCTGCGCTTCATCCCGATCGAGGGCATGGGCTTCTTCCGCGGGCTGTATTATGCGATCTTCCACTCGGTCTCGGCCTTCTGCAATGCGGGCTTCGACCTGTTCGGCAGCTCAGGCCCGGCCGGTTCGGTCAGCGGCTTTGTGGGCGACCCGCTCGTCAACATCGTCCTGATGCTGCTCATCGTCATCGGCGGTCTGGGCTTCTTCGTCTGGGAGGATCTCTCCCGCTGCCGCCTGCATTTCGCCCGCTGGAAGCTGCACACCAAGCTGGTCGTCGTGGCCTCCCTCATGCTGATCTTCGTACCGGCCGCGCTCATGCTCTACTTTGACTGGAACGCGCCCGGTATGGCACAGCTATCCCTGCACGAGCGGGTGTTTGCCGCGCTCTTTCAGTCGGTCTCGGCGCGTACCGCCGGCTTCAACTCGATCGACCTCAACAATATGAGCCACGCCAGCCAGCTCACCATGATCCTGCTCATGCTGATCGGCGGCTCGTCCGGCTCGACGGCGGGCGGCATGAAGACGACAACCCTCGTCGTGCTGCTGCTCTGCGTCCGCGCTTCGCTGACGCGCGAATCCGAGCTGCGCGCCTTCGGCCGCCGCATTGATATGGAAGCCCTGCGCAGCGCGGTCACGGTCTTTGTCTGCTATCTGACCCTCTTTCTGGGCGGCGGCTTCCTGCTGGTCGCCTTTGACGGCATCTCCATGCTGGACGCCCTGTTCGAGACCGCGTCGGCCACCGCGACCGTCGGCCTGTCTCTGGGCGTGACCGGCTCTCTTTCCGTCGCCTCCCGCATCGTTCTGATCTTCCTCATGTTCTTCGGCCGCGTCGGCTGCATGACGATGATCTATGCCTACGCTGAGTCCCGCACCAACGCCGGTCTCGGCCGCCAGCCGCTTGAGAAGATCGCGGTCGGCTGATATTTCTGCTTGAAAGGATCGTTCTGCTTATGAAATCCATCCTGATCATCGGTCTGGGCCGCTTTGGCCGTCACATGGCGCTCAAGTTCATAGATCTGGGCGACGAGGTCTTCGCCATCGACACCAAGGAGGATCGTGTCAACGATCTCGCGCCCTATGTCACCCGCGCCGAGATCGGCGACTGCACGCGCGAGCCTTACGTCACTTCACTGGGCGTGCGTGACTTCGATCTGTGCGTCTGCGCGATCGGCGACAACTTCCAGGCCTCGCTTGAGGTCGTCGCCCTGCTGCACGATCTGGGCGCGCAGCGCATCGTCTGCCGCGCGCACAGCGAGGTGCACGAAAAGTTCCTGCTGCGCACGGGTGCGGACGCGGTCATCTACCCCGAGCGCGAGACCTCGGAGAACGCCGCCGTGCAGTACAGCATGGACAATATCTTCGATTACATCAATCTGGGCGACGATTACTCGATCGTCGAGATCCGCATCCCGTCCGACTGGGTCGGCAAGAGCCTGCGTGCGCTCGATGTGCGCAGCCGCTACAGGGTCAACATACTGGCCACCAAGCGGGGCGAGATGATCTACCCCGCGATCGCCCCGGACGCCGTGCTCGAAGCCGACGAGACCCTCATCCTCATGGGACGGCTGAAGGACATCCGCGATCTGACCGAGGATTAAAAACGAACAAAACCGCCGTTTTCCAAGCGAAAACGGCGGTTTTTTTATGCACGCTTACAGCACGTAGAGGAAAACCATGAGATAGTGGCACAGGCTGCCCGCCAAAACGAACAGGTGGAACAGCTCATGGAAACCGACGACGGCGGAGAGATTGGGCTTTTTCAGAATATAAATCACGCCGCCGACCGTGTACGCCAGACCGCCCGCCGCCAGCAGCGCAATCGCGGGCGCGGGCATGGCGAGCACGACGTCAAACCGGAACACAACGGCCCAGCCCATCAGCAGGTAGAGGATCGTGCCCAGAAACCGGGGCGCGTCGATCCAGAGCAGCTTGGCCCCGATGCCGAACAGCGCGATGCCCCAGATCACGGCCAGAAAGACATACGCGTCGGGTGCATCCATGTACCGCAGGACGACCGGGGTGTAGCTGCCTGCGATGAGCACATAGATCATGCTGTGATCGAGCTTCTTGAGCACGCGGATGACATGCTCCCCGCGCAGCGAGTAATGATAAACCGCGCTCGCGGTATACAGCGCGATGAGCGACAGGCAGAACAGCAGGACGGACAGCCCGGTTTGCAGGCTCACACCGTCCGCCACGCCGCGCAGCAGCATGATCAGCAGGCCCGCGCCCGCCGCGACCGCGCCGATGAAGTGGGAATAGCTTGAAAAAGGCTCCCTCGCCTTTAAAAATGTTTTTGGCATAATCAACGCTCCTTCCTTCTATATAGTTTTAAAAACTACATCACGATTATTATAATACCACATCTCGCAGAAATTGCAACAATCCACTTGCAACTTTTTTCCGAATGCGCTAAAATAGATTCGTTAATACGAAAGGGGGAGCTCCATGAAGGATCTGCCGGAAATCATTGAAGCCGTCATGCAGGACCGTGATATCCGCCCCGACCAGGTGCCCGCGCTCGATCTCTACATGGATCAGGTTCTGACCCTGTTCAACGAGGGTCTGCGCGAAAATAAGCGGCATCCCGAGGACAAGCTGCTGACCAAAACCATGATCAACAACTACTCCAAGGAAAAGCTACTCATGCCGGTCAAGGGCAAAAAATATACCCATCAGCACATCATTCAGATGCTCTGCATCTACCAGCTCAAGCAGACGCTGGCGCTGAGCGACGTCAAGGCCCTGACCGGGCGGGATGACGTCGACTTTGAGGCCTGCTTCAACGACTATCTCGCCATGAAAAAACGCCTGCGTGAGGTCATCCCGGCCGAGCTCCAGTCCTATCCGGACACCGACCTGACCGACCCCAATCAGGTGCTCACCTTCTGTCTGGCGCTCTCGGCCGCCTCTACCTATATGCAGCGGCTGTGCCAGCAGATCATCGACGCGCGCGCCGCGGACGGTCTGTAATCTCTGCCTTCCCGCCCTCCGCTCGGGAAGGCGTTTTTTTACGCGAAAACATTTAGATGAATTTCTAAATATCTATTGACAGCACGAAAGGTATGCGCTATCATTTAGATAGAAATCAAAATGAAGGAGGAAATGCGATGGGCTTTCAACAGACCTTCAAGGCGCTGTCCGATCCCACCCGGCGCGAGATCCTCCGGCTGCTGCGGGACGGCCCGATGGCGGCCGGCGATATCGCGGCGCGGTTCCCGGTCTCGGGCGCGACGATCTCGCATCACCTGTCCATCCTGCACGACGCCGGGCTGGTTTTGGACGAAAAACGTGGAAAATTCATTTATTACGAGCTGAATGTGTCGGTCGTGGACGAAATCCTCGGCTGGCTCACCTCCCTGAAAGGAGAAGAGGAGAAATGAAACGAATCCCAAAAGTACAGGTGCTGGTCTGGCTGCTCGCCCTGCTCCCGGTCGCTCTGACCGCGCTGTTTTACGCCCGCCTGCCCGAAAATATCCCGATGTCGTGGGGCTTCGACGGCGTTGTGCGCTATGAACCCAAGTGGCAGCTTTGGATCGTGGCGTGCATGGCGCCGTTTTTCGCAGTTCTGTTCCCCATCCTGCCCAAGATCGACCCGCGCCGCCGCAGCTACGACAAGTTCGGCCGCCCCTATCTGTTCTTTCAGGGCATGATGATGGTCTTTTTGACCGTCATGGTGGGCATCGTGCTGATCGAAAGCCTGCGTCCGGGCACGCTCCGGGTGTCCCGGGTGGTCTGCCTGCTGGTCGGCCTGCTCATCGCGTCGGTCGGCAACATGATGCCCAAATTCCGCCAGAACTACTTCTTCGGCTTCAAGACCCCTTGGACGTATGCCGACGAGGTCGTATGGACGCGCACCCAGCGGCTGGGCGGCCGGCTCATGTTCGCCGCCGGTCTTGTGGGGATGCTCGCGGTGCTGATCCCGAACGAGGTCATCATGTTTGTCGTCCTTTTTGTCCCGCTCATCTGTGCGACCCTGATCCCGACCGTCATGAGCTTCGTCTGGTACCGCCAGCGGCATCCCGAGTGATGCGTCCGCCTGAACCGCACTGTTTTTTTAAATGTCCTTCTGCCACGCACACCTCACCGATCAAACGTCCGACACGCCGTCCGCCGTGCCTCAAACACTCCGGCTGGGAACGCAAAATGCAGCAGAAACCGCCGGAAGTCCTCAAAAAAATTCGGATTTTGTGCCGATTACAGCTATCTTTTTGCGGCAATCTATGATATACTTTTATTCATACGATTTCGCCGGAGGACATGACCTGTCCCTGTAAAAAAGACAGCCCGCCGCACCGGCACGGCGGACAAAAAGAAGAGGAGTGTTTCGTTTGAAGTTTCTCAAATCCATCGCTGCGAAGTACAACAGCGTCAGCCTGATCCTTCGCATCGTCTGCGGTCTGGCGCTTGGCACCGTGCTCGGTCTGACGGTTCCGCAGGTCACCGGCATCGGCGTGCTGGGCAGCCTGTTCGTCGGTGCGCTCAAGTCCATCGCCCCCGTTCTGGTCTTCGTCATCGTAACCAGCGCACTGGCGCAGGGCAGCTCCAAGCTCGACCGCCGCTTCGGCACGGTCATCTGGCTGTATATGCTCACCACCTTCCTGGCCGCGGCGCTGTCCGTCATCACCAGCCGTCTCTTCCCCCAGACCATCGTGCTGGCTGAGGCTGCGCAGGCCGATACCATCCCCCAGGGTCTGGGCGAGGTTCTGACCAACCTGCTGAACAATCTGGTCACCAACCCCCTCGCATCCATCATTTCGGGCAACTACATCGGCATCCTGCTCTGGGCCTGCCTGTTCGGCATGGCCATGAAGGGCATCGCGTCGGACGGCACCAAGGCATTTCTGGCCAATACGGCGGACGCGGTCTCGCAGGTCGTCCGCTGGATCATCAATCTGGCGCCGTTCGGCATCATGGGCCTGATGTTCACCAACATCAGCACCAATGGCCTGTCCATCTTCACCGATTACGGCAAGCTGCTTCTGCTGCTGGTCGGCACCATGCTGCTCATGTCTCTGGTCGTCGCGCCCGCCATCGTGGCCGTTTACCTGCGCTGCAATCCCTACCCGCTGGTTCTGCGCTGCCTGAAGGAATCGGGCGTCACCGCCTTCTTCACCCGCAGCTCCGCAGCCAACATCCCGGTCAATATGGCGCTGTGTGAGCGTCTGGGTCTGGATAAGGATATGTATTCCGTCTCCATCCCGCTGGGCGCGACCATCAATATGGACGGTGCGGCCATCACCATCACGATCATGACGCTGGCCGCCGCCAATACCCTTGGTCTGGAGGTTTCCCTGCCCGCGGCCATCCTGCTGTCTGTCATGTCCGCGCTGGGCGCCTGCGGTGCTTCCGGCGTCGCCGGCGGCTCGCTGCTGCTCATCCCCATGGCCTGCTCTCTGTTCGGTATCTCGAACGATATCGCCATGCAGGTCGTTGGCGTCGGCTTCATCATCGGCGTGGTGCAGGACTCTGTCGAGACCGCGCTGAACTCCGCAGGCGACGTCCTGTTCGCCGCCACCGCCGAGTATCACCAGTGGCGTAAGGAAGGCAAGCCCCTGCCCGAGTTCATGCAGAAGCGGCACTAAAGCAGCGCCATATGATTCTCTGCCTTGTCCATTCTGTCAAGCGCAGTTTCATATTGTGAAAAAACATTTCAAATGCAGGATCGGGACGGCTCAGCCGTCCCGATTTTTTGCATCTGACCGCGCATATTCTTCTGAAAAATGATGGACTTCATGCATTTTTCATTTAGTTTGTGCATTTTGACGAAACAAGACCCCTCCGGACGCCCCGATTTTTCTCCGTCTTTCCCTGTTTATCAAGCCAAAGCATTGATTCGCCCGTCCGTCCATGCTAAAATAAATACGCTGGGGCTTTCACCCCCACAAGGGATCTATCTTTTCAATTCCACAATATTTTCTGGAGGTCGAAACAAATGTTTCAAAGCGAATACCTGAACAGAGTATATGAGGGTCTGGCGCAGCGCAACGCGCACGAGCCGGAATTCCTGCAGGCCGTCAAGGAAGTCTTCGAGTCCCTCGAGCCGGTCGTTATGGCACGTCCCGAGATCGAGGCCAACGGCATCATGGAGCGCATCGTTGAGCCTGAGCGCATCATCAATTTCCGCGTTTCGTGGGTAGACGACGCCGGTAAGGTGCAGGTCAACCGCGGCTGGCGCATCCAGTTCAACTCCGCGATCGGCCCCTACAAGGGCGGTCTGCGTCTGCATCCCTCTGTCAATCAGTCCATCATCAAGTTCCTCGGCTTCGAGCAGATCTTCAAGAACAGCCTGACCGGCCTGCCCATGGGCGGCGGCAAGGGCGGCGCCGACTTCGACCCCAAGGGCAAGTCTGACAACGAGATCATGCGCTTCTGCCAGGCCTTCATGACCGAGCTGTCCAAGCACATCGGCGCGGACACCGACGTTCCGGCCGGCGATATCGGCACCGGCGCACGCGAGATCGGCTACATGTTCGGCCAGTACAAGCGCCTGCGCAATGAGTTCACCGGCGTTCTGACCGGCAAGGGTCTGTCCTACGGCGGCTCTCTGGCCCGTACCGAGGCCACCGGCTACGGCGTATGCTACTATATGAAGGAAATGCTGGCCGACATGAACGACTCCTTCGAGGGCAAGCGTGTCGTCATCTCCGGCTCGGGCAACGTTGCGACCTACGCCTGCCAGAAGGCCACCCAGCTCGGCGGCAAGGTCGTTGCGATGAGCGACTCCAACGGCTATATCGTCGACGAGAACGGCATTGACTACAAGGTCATCAAGGAGATCAAGGAAGTCAAGCGCGCACGCATCAAGACCTATGTTGAGTACGTTCCCTCCGCGAAGTACGTCGAGGGCTGCCGCGGCATCTGGTCTGTTCCGTGTGACATCGCGCTGCCCTGCGCGACCCAGAACGAGCTCAACGGCGACGAGGCCAAGACCCTGATCGCCAACGGCGTCAAGGCGGTTGCCGAGGGCGCGAACATGCCCTCTACCCCCGAGGCGGTTGCCGCGTTCCAGAGCGCGGGCGTTGCCTTCGGCCCGGCCAAGGCTGCCAACGCGGGCGGCGTTGCCACCTCCGGTCTCGAGATGAGCCAGAACAGTCAGCGTCTGTCCTGGACCTTTGAAGAGGTCGACGCCAAGCTGCATGACATCATGGTCAACATCTACAAGTCCTGCAAGGACGCGGCCGAGCGTTACGGCATGCCGGGCAATCTGGTTGCCGGCGCCAACATCGCGGGCTTCGAGAAGGTCTGCGACGCCATGATCTGGCAGGGTATTGCGTACTAATTTTTGTACAAAAGACGCCAAAAAGTCCGGCTCATTTGAGCCGGACTTTTCTCATTTCCGCCGCTTCATGGCTTTCACCGTGTCCCTGAGGTCACCCGGCAGGCGACGCGATTCAAGCATCTTTTGCAGCGCCTTGTTGTGCGTCCAATCGTCGAGCGCACCCGTGCGCAGGAAGGCCAGCGTATGCGCCGGGAACCGCACGCCGCACTCAGCCACCGCCCAAGCCACGCCCATCCGGGCGTTGTAGCCCGCCGCCGGGATGGCAGCCAGCGCGGACAGGGTGCGGTCAAGCTCGGCCTCGGTCACGAAATCATGCAGCAGCATGACCGCGCCGAAGCGCGCCGGGAACTCGTCCGGGCTGTGCAGGTAGGGCTGGAGAAAGTTCCACAGCCGCGCCCGGTCACGGAAGCGGAAGGTCGAACAGACGCAGTCGCAGACTGCCCAGTTCGTGATCTGCGGCACGAACGCCGCCGTCCGCGCCAGCCGTTCCTCGTCCGGCATCCGCGCCGAAGCGATCAGGATGCCGCGCAGCATGGTTTCCTCATACCAGCGGTCGGGCGTTGGATCGTCCAGCCAGCCCCGCCAGTCCTCTTTCGCCAGCTCCTTGGCCAGCGCGCGCAAAGCAGGCATCCGCACACCCAGCATATTGTCCAAACCGGGCACGAGTTTTGTGTGAAAATCGCGGTATTTTTCGTCCGCAAGGGCGGTCAGCCGCGCAGTGGTCTCCTCTCTCGTCATCCTTCATCCTCCGTTTCCAATTCGATCAGCCCCAGATCGGCCTTCCATGCCAGCACCCGGCGCGCCGCGTCCCGGACGGTCTGCGCGGAGAGTTCGCCCTTCTGCACCGCTTCACATACGGCCGCGTACTGCGTCTCAAATTCGGATGAGATCAGCAGGTCATTGCCCGCCTGCACGGCCAGCACGGCGGCGTGCTCTGTGCCGAAAGCCGTCCGGATCGCGTCCATCACGAGATCGTCGGTCACAATCACCCCGTCAAAGCCCAGTTCCTCCCGCAGCAGCGCGTGCACCGCCGGGCTGAGCGAAGTCGGACGCTCGGCGTCAAAGGCGGTCACGACATTGTGGCTGACCAGAACCGCCCCGGCGCCGGCCTCGATGCCGGCCGAGAAAGGCAGGAAATCGGACGTACGGAAGGTCTCCGCCGGACGCTCGTCGGTCGCTGAGCCGGTGTGCGTGTCCGCGTTCGGCCCATAGCCCGGGAAATGCTTGAGCACCGCGCCCATGTTGTCCGCTTTCATCGCACACACAGCGGTGCGGACAAAGTCCGCCGTCTGCGCCGCGTCCCGTCCGAGCGTGCGCGGGTAGATGAAATTATCGGGATCGGTCGAAACGTCGGCGACGGGCGAAAGGTTCACGTTGATACCGAGCGCGTGCAGAAAGGCGTCCTTTTCATGGGCGTCCGCCGCAATCGCGTCCAGCCCGCCCTGCGCATAGACCTGCTGCGGCGACCGGAAGGGCGTATCGCGCAGGAACCTGCTGGCGCGCACGACCTTGCCGCCCTCCTCGTCCACGCCGATCAGCATGGGGATGGACGTAGCCTGCTGGTAGGACTGGATGTCTGCACGCACTGCATCCGCCGTCTTGCCCTCAAAATCACGGGTGAACAGGATGAATCCTGCCGGGCTGTAGGTCTCGGCCAGCGCCGCCCCGCCGCTTTCCGGACAGCGCACCCAAAAAAGCTGGGTGGCCTGCTCCTCGACCGGCATCGCATCGACCAGCGCGTCCAGCGCACGCGCCCGCACGATCTCAGGGTCGGGCGCAGCGGGTACGTCCTCGGCAGCAGCCGCAGCCGAGCCGTCCGGCTGTGCCGGTTCATCGGCAGGACGGACAACGCGGAACAAAACCACGCTCACAGCAGCCAGTCCGACCACGCAGAGCGCCAAGATCCATTTTTTCATATACACATTCCTCCATTCCCAATGCAGGTGTTCGGCGGAACGTCCTCCGCCGCCGGGTTTTCCCGGCGGTATTTTTTTGCCAAACCGGACGAAAATCCGCGCGCGGCGCGCGGTTTCGTGCTATAATCATTTCATACTACCTGTTTTTCCCAAAGGAGACCGATCAAAACCATGTATGAACCTGTCGTCGGGCGCTTTGCGCCCTCGCCGAGCGGCCGGATGCATCTGGGCAACGTCCTGTGCGCCCTGCTTTCCTGGCTGTCCGTCCGTCATCAGGGCGGCAAATACATCCTGCGCATCGAAGACCTCGACCCCGAACGCTGTCCGCGCAGCTACGCCGACCTCATCGAGGACGATCTGCACTGGCTGGGGCTGGACTGGGACGAGGGCGGCTCGTCGGGCGGGCCGGACGGCTCCTACTATCAGTCCGAGCGCACGGCCATCTACCAGACCTACTTCGACCGGCTGGCGGCGCAAAATCTGCTCTATCCCTGCTTCTGCTCCCGCGCCGAGCTGCATGCGGCCTCCGCGCCCCATCTGTCGGACGGGCGGGTGGTCTACACCGGACGGTGTCGTGGACTGACCGCGGAAGAAATCGCGGAAAAGCGGAAGCGCCGTGGGGCGGCGACCCGGGTGATCGTGCCTGACGAGACGGTTGTGTTCACCGACGGGCTGGCGGGCGTCTGCCGGGAGCACCTGCCGACCGAGTGCGGCGACTTCATCATCCGCCGCTCGGATGGGGTCTTTGCCTACCAGCTCGCCGTCGTGGTGGACGACGGGCGCGAGGGCGTGACCGAGGTCGTGCGCGGGCGCGACCTGCTCGGCTCGACCGCGCGGCAGATCTGGCTGCACCGTCTGCTGGGCTTCACGCCGCCGCACTTCGTCCACATTCCCCTGCTGAACGACGCCGCAGGACGCCGCCTGTCCAAGCGGGACGCCGATCTCGATCTGGGCGTTTTGCGCACCCGCTTCTCCCCCGCCGAGCTGACCGGCGCGCTGGCCTTCGCCGCCGGGCTGATCGACACGCCTGTCCCGGTCACTCCGCGCGAGCTCATCGCGGATTTTTCGTGGGACAGGCTGCCACAGGACGACCTGCGCCTGCCCGAACGCTTCTTCTGACCGAAAATTTTTCCGTTCCGGACGGCTGTCAGCGAAAAAATTTTTCTTTCTGCTTTGTATTTGCGCCCCGGATGTGATATAATGACATGGAAGAATTTTCATATCCTGTATCTGCACGAGGGGGAAACTGTTATTTTATGATGGATCGTATCAATTTGGATATTCTGCGCTGCCTGCGCGAAAACGCGCGCTGCAAGGCGTCGGATATCAGCGCAAAGGTGAACCTCTCGGTCTCAGCCGTCATCGAACGCATCCGCCGCATGGAGTCGTCCGGCGTCATCCGGCAGTACACCGTGCTGATTGACCCCAAGCAGGTCGGCAACGACCTGACCGCCCTGATGGAGGTCAGTCTGGAGCATCCCAAATACTATGATGATCTGGTCGAAATGATTCGCCGCCACCCGAACGTGGCCGAGTGCCACTACCTGACCGGCGAATTCGATTTCCTGCTCAAGATCGTGACCGACTCCTCCAACAGTCTGGAGCAGATCCACCGCACGATCAAGAGCATGCCGGGCGTCTCGGCCACCAAAACCCATTTTGTCCTGAAAACGATCAAGGATGAGGTCGCGATGCTGCCCGACCAGCTTGTCGACTGAATTTTGTTTAAAAAGCCTGTCTCTTTGGAGACAGGCTTTTTTCGTCCTTATTCGTCGTCCTCGTCCTCACGCGGGAGGATCTCAACGTCGTTTTTGGAGGCCATCTCATGGCACAGACTGACGATGACGATCTCGCCGTTCTGGTTGCGGCATTCGCCCTTGATCGTGCAGACGTAGAAGTTGGCCTTTTCGCGCACCTCGATCAACTGGATCGTGGCAGTGATGGTGTCGTTGGGATAGACCGGGCTGACGTACTTCGTGCTCTGATCCATGAAGATCGCGCCCGGGCCGGGCATGGACATGCCCATCGCGGTGGAAATAAAGCTCGCGGGGAGGTTGCCGGGTACGATCCGGCGTCCGTACCGGGTATGGCGTGCAAATTCCTCGTTGACAAACAGGCCGTTAAAATCACCCGTGATACCCGAAAACGCGTAAACGTCGCTCTCGGAGATCGTCTTGGAAAAGCTGGCCGTGTCGCCAACCCGAAACACCTTTTTCTCTGTCATGCTTCCGCTCCCTTTCCTGTCGAGATCCGTCTGCTTTTGTTACCCTCATTATATCCTATCCGGGTCGGGCTTGTCCAGCAAAATCGGAGCCGATCGGTCATTCGAAAAAACACCCGAACGGAGCGGCGCTCCGTCCGGGTGTTTCCGATGGGTTTGGAATTTACTTGAGCAGCTCAGCCCAGAGGGCGGTGTAGAGCTTATTGGTCTCGTCGGACAGGTTGAGGAAGGTATCGCACTTCTCGGTGATCGCGGCGTCCGGATAGTGCACCGGATCGTTCTTGATCTCGTCCGGCTGCATCTCGTAGACCTCGCGCTGCGGGCTGGAATAGCCGATGTAGTCGGCGTTCGCCGCGGCGGCCTCGGTCGAGCACATGAAGTTGATGAAGGCCTCGGCGCCCTCGACATTCTTGGCGTTCTTGGGGATGCACATGGCGTCCACAAAGAGGTTCGAGCCCTCCTCGGGCACGTAAAACGCGAGATCCTCGTTTTCCTCCATCATGGTGACCGCGTCGCCGTTGTAGTACGGCGCGGCATACAGCTCCTCATTGGGCAGCTTTTCCAGGATCTGATCCATGAACAGGCCCTGGAAGGTGGTCTCCTTGCCCCGGCGCACCAGCTCGGCGGCAGCGCGCAGCTCGTCCGGGTCCTCGGTGTTCTGGCTGTGACCCTGGAACTTGAGCGCCGCGCCCAGCGCGTCGCGCGGGTTGTCGAACATCGCGACCTGTCCGGCGTATTTCTCGTTCCAGAGCAGATCCCACGAACCGAGATCGGCCGGGTCGATGTACTTCTGATTGTACACGATGCCGACAACGCCCCACGTGTAGGGCACGGAATACTGCTGGTCGGGATCGAACTCCAGATGGGTGTATTTCTCGTCGATCAGGTCAAAATTCGGGATGTTGTCATAGTCGAGCGGCTGGAGCATGTCCTCGTCGATCAGGCGCGCGACCATGTAGTCGGACGGGATGATGACGTCATAGCTCTCGGTCTTGAGGCGGGCGTACATGCTCTCGTTCGCGTCGTAGGTCGTGTAGACCACCTTATAGCCGGTCTGCGCCTCGAACTCGGCGAGCAGGCTTTCGTCCATGTACTCGCCCCAGTTGTAGACGTTGACCGTGGTGTTCTCGTTCGCGCCGCCCGCGGCCAGCAGACCGGCGGTCGGCAGACCGATCAACAGGACACACAGCACGACGGCCATCGCGATCTTGCCCGCCGGGCGGCGATTCGCCCGGAAGGCGTGCGCGGCCCGGCTGCTCTTGGGATGGGTCTGGCGCAGGTTGACGATGATGAGCAGCACCAGAACAAAGAGGAACAGAACGGTCGAGACCGCGTTGATCTTGGGGCTGATGCGGCGGCGCACCATCGAATAGATGACGACCGAAAGGGGCTGGCTGGTGTTGCCCGCCGTGAAGTAGGAAACAACGAAGTCGTCGACCGAGATCGTGAAGGCCATGATCGCGCCGGTCACGATGCCGGGCATGATCTCGGGGATGATGACCTTCCAGAGCGCCTGCCGGGGCGTTGCGCCCAGATCGAGCGCGGCCTCATAGGCGTTGCGGTCGAGCTGGCGCAGCTTGGGCATGACGTTGAGCACGACATAGGGGATGCAGAAGGTCACGTGCGCCAGAATCAGGGTCAGATAGCCCTTATCGAGCGCGATGAAGCCGAACAGCAGCATGAACGACACGCCCATGATGGTGTCCGAGGACGACATCGGGATGTTGTTGATCGTCAGATAGGCGGTACGGGTGCGACGGCGCATCTGGTGGATGCCGATGGCGGCAGCCGTGCCGATGACGGTCGCCAGAATGGCCGAGATGACCGCGACCAGAATGGTCACGCAGAGCGAATGCAGGATGCGGCTGTCCTGAAACATCTTGACGTACCAGTCGAGCGTGAAGCCGTGCCAGACGACGCGGCTCTTGCTGTCGTTGAACGAAAAGAGCATCAAAACGAAGATGGGCGCGTACAGCAGCAGGAAGATGAAGGCCATATAGAAATTCTGGAAGAACTTCTTCATCAGAGCATCAGACCTCCTTCCTCGGAGGAGCCGTCGTCAAACTTGTTCATGATCCACATGCACAGGAAGATGAGCACCATCATAACGAGGGCGATCGCCGAGCCGAGCGCCGGGTTGTAGGCGTTGCCCATGAACTGCAGGTCGATCAGGTCGCCGACCAGCATGTACTTGCCGCCGCCCAGCAGCTTGGAGATGACGAAGGTGGACACCGACGGCACAAAGACCATCGTAATGCCCGAGATGACGCCGGGCAGGGAAAGCGGGAAAATGACCCGGCGGAAGACGATCCCGGCGGGCGCGCCCAGATCCTGCGCGGCCTCGATGAGCTTGGGATCGAGCTTGATGAGCACGGTGTAGATCGGCAGCACCATGAAGGGCAGGAAGTTATACACCATGCCCAGGACGACTGCACCCGAGGTGTTGATGAGCGGGATATAGTCGAGCGTGTAGCCGAAGGCGCTCTGCAAAAAGCCGATGAAGCCGATCCGGTTCAAAAACTGGTTGATAAAGCCCTTGTTCTCCAAAATGGACATCCACGCATAGGTGCGCAGCAGGAAGTTCATCCACATGGGCAGCATGATGAGCGTCATATAGAGCTGCTGCCGGTGGGGCGGCTGGCGGGACATGATGTAGGCCAGCGGATAGCCCAGCGCCAGACAGATCACAGTGGACACGAACGCCAGGAAGAACGAGCGGACGAAGATCGGCCAGTATTCGACGATCCCGGCGAAGTTCGCGAGTGTCGCGCCGCCCGCGCCGTCAGAAAAGGCATACAATACGATGAGCAGAATGGGACAGATGATGAAAATGACCATCCACACACCGTAGGGATAAGCCATGTATTTTTTCAATTTTCAGCCTCCATCCTGTCCGCCGACGGGGCGGACTTCTGCATAATATGGATATCGAACGGAACGACCGCGAGACCGACCGTCTTGCCGACCGGCTCGCACAGGGTCGAGTGCACCATGAAGGTGAACTGTTCGGAGCGGATCATCATTTCGTAATGCACGCCCTTGAAGACGATCGACTCAACCCGGCCGGTGAGCTGGGCGCGGTCGGTCTCGACGATCTTGAGATCCTCGGGTCGGATGACTACATCGACCGGCGTGTCCTCGCCGAAGCCCTCGTCCACGCACTCGAAGTCCCGGCCGCAGAAGTGCACGAGCCGGTCGCGGCGCATGACGCCCGGGATGATGTTGGACTCGCCGATGAAGTCGGCGACGAAGGCGTTGACCGGCTCGTTGTAGATGTCGGTCGGCGTGCCGATCTGCTGGATCTGGCCGTGGTTCATGACGACGACCGTGTCCGACATCGTCAGGGCCTCCTCCTGATCGTGCGTGACATAAATAAAGGTGATGCCGGTCGACTGCTGGATGCGTTTCAGCTCGATCTGCATCTCCTTGCGCAGCTTGAGGTCGAGTGCGCCCAGCGGCTCGTCCAGAAGCAGCACGCGCGGCTCCATGACGAGCGCACGGGCGATCGCGACGCGCTGCTGCTGGCCGCCCGAGAGCGAGGTCACGTCACGCTTTTCAAAGCCGCGCAGGCCGACCAGCTCGAGCATCCGGGAGACCTTGGTCTGGATCTCCTGCTCGGGCAGCTTGCGGATGCGCAGGCCGAAGGCGACGTTTTCCGCCACATTGAGATGCGGAAACAACGCATAACGCTGAAAAACCGTATTGATTTCGCGCTTATAGGGCGGGATGTCGTTCATCCGCCGTCCCTCGAACAGCACCTCGCCCGAGGTCGGGCTTTCAAAGCCGCCCAGAATGCGCAGGGTGGTGGTCTTGCCGCAGCCCGAGGGGCCGAGCAGAGTGATAAACTCCCTGTCGCGGATATACAGATTGATGCCCTTCAGGATCGGCTCACCGTCAAACTCTTTTCTGATGTTTACGAGGTCGATCAAATGTTTACTCAACCACGATACACCCCCTGTCTGAAGATACACGATAATTTCGCATCTTTCATAGTATAATTATTTTGCCGAAAAGTCAATAAAAACCGCGAAAAAAGTTGGTTTTCTCCGAAATTATTTGTGTATCTCATGCGAATATTGCGTGATCTCCCTCAGCCGCCTGTTTTCCTCCCGTTTTCTCTGTTTTTCTCGTCCGAATATGGGTAAAAAACAAGGCGCACCGGCCGGTGCGCCCCGTCAGAAAGCGGTTTGATCCGAACTTCGGGCTTAGTCCGCGAAGAGCTGCACCCAGTAGGTCGTGCCACCGATCGTGACCGCGCCCACGCCGATGCGGCCGAACTGTGCGCCCAGAATGTTCTCGCGATGACCCGCCGAGTTCATCCACGCGTTCATGACCGCCTCAGCCGTCTTCTGGCCATAGGCGATGTTCTCGCCCGCCGCGCGGTAGCTGACGCCCTCGTTCGCCATCGCGTCAAAGCCGCGCGTGCCGTTCGGACGGGTGTGCGAGAAGCTCTGCCGCAGCTCATTTGCCCGGGTCTGCGCCGCGCGGGACATCGCCGCGTCCAGCGTCAGCGGAGACAGGCCGTTTTTTGCGCGCTGCTCATTGACGAGCGCCGCCACCTGCGCGGCGGCGGACAGTTCAGCCGTGCCGCCATTGTCCGAACCGGCGTTGTCCGAGACCGCGTCATCCGAACCGGCGTCCGCGCCGCCGTTCGCGCCGTTATCCGCGCCGGGATTGCCCGCGCCCGTATCCACGCAGCCGTTCGGGCCGCACGGCAGACCGAGCTGCCCCAGCAGCACCTCCCAGTCCGCCCCGCAGCCCGCGCCCGGACGAATCTGAATGACAGCCGCCCGTGCAGCCGGCTCAGCCTGCGCCGCAGGAGCCTCGGCTGCGCTCGCGGCCGGAATCATCGCCGTGCACAGCAGCGCGGCGGTCAGGTAAGTAAACTTTCTCTTCATACGAAAGAACCTCCATTCGTGTCGTTTTCAGCCAGTTTCGGCCTACGTACATGATACGGATTTTGTTCCCCCGATTGCAATGGGAATGGATGGTTTGCCTTCCGGAAAGTCACAAAAAAGCAGGCGAATTACCAGCATTTCGCCTGCTTTTTCAAATATTACCGCCGTTTTTCGAGAATAAACATGGCGTTGAGCACGCTCCAGAGCTGCGGGAACCAGCGCATGATGTTCCAGACGCTCACGCCGCGCAGGCCGAGCGAGGACGCCAGATCGAGCTTGGCGCGGATCGAGCGCGCGTCCTCGAACCAGACCTCGTGCTGCCGACCGTCCTGCCAGTAGGTGTAGGTCGGCGCCTGCTGGGGCCACTCGTAGTCGATGAACGCGCCCACGTCGATCGCCTGATCGACCGCCGCGACGTTGCTGATCGACCGTGCCCGGGTGCCCGGCTCGACGGGCAGCGTCCAGTCGTAGCCGTAGTTCGGCACGCCCATGAACAGCTTTTCGGGCGGCGCCTGCGTGACCGCGAAATCCATCACCCGCTTGACCTGATTGAGCGGCGCGACCGCCATCGGCTCCGACCCCGCATGACCCCATTCATAAGTCATAACAAGTGCGTTATTGGCCGCATTGGCGAGGGCGGCGTAGTCGTGGCTCTCGTACAGCACGCCGCGCTGGGTGGTCGAGGTCTTGGGCGCGAGCGCGACGAACACGACCAGTCCGAGCGGATTGAGCCGCGCGGTCAGCTCACGGATGAACGACGCATACGCCTCGGCGTCCTCGGGCGGCAGGTATTCAAAGTCCACATCGACCCCGGCGTAGCCGTGCGCCGGCAGATATTCGGCCAGACTGTCGATCAGGTTCTGCCGCATCGCGCTGCTTTGCAGCAGGACGTGGCCGCGCTCCCCCGAGAACCGGCCGTCCGGCCCCAGTGTGGACAGGACGAGCAGCGGATCGGCGCCGTACCACCGCGCCTCGTCGGGCAGTCCGCCGTCGTTTAAGGGCGTGACCCGGCCATCCGGCCCGAAGCCGGTCGAAAAGACCGACAAATAGGTCAGATAAGGCAGCGTTTTGCGCAGAACCGCCCGGTCAATGCCCGGATAGGCGTAGCCGTTGACCGCCAATGTACCCAGCTTGGGTTCCTCATAGGCCAGCACAAGCTGCTGGTCCGGCACGATCGCGCCGCTCCCGCCGAGCTGCGGATTGTCCTGCATCAGCCGGATGACCGTCGTACCGTTCTGCGCCGCAATTCGCGCCAGCGTGTCGCCCGGCCGGACGGTCACCACCCGCTTTGGGAACAGAATCACAAGCGTCTGCCCGGGCGTGAGGCGGCTGGGGTCGGCCAGCTCATTGTCCGAAATGACGCGCTCCATCGGCACATTGTACTGCCGCGCGATCGAATACACGGTATCGCCCGGCTTCACCACATGAATCATCATAAAAAAGCCCACCTTTCACGCCAGCATATGCGAAAAGGTGGGCTTTGGTGCCTGTTTGGTTCAGTGATTGACGCGATACCGCCAGCCGTCCGTCCTTGGGTCGCAGGAGAGCTTTTCGCAGCGGCGCAGATATTCGGTCTGAGCGAAAACCGCACGCAGGGCGTCCCAGCGCGACGCGCCGTCCAGCCGGGTGAACGCATCCGTTTCATCCAGCGCCTGCATCAGTTCCCAGACGGTCAGCCCGGGCTGCGCATCGAGCACGGCGCAGACCGCGTCGCACCCGGCCTGATGGCGGGCGGCGGCGGCGTCCGCACGTTGCAAGACCTGCTCGACCGGCGCGCCGTGGGTGGGCAGGACGGTCTCGAGCTGCATGGAGCGTACCTTGCGCAGATTGCGCAGACCGATGCGCAGCCCGTCGCTCTCCCTGTCCCACGCGCAGACCGTTTCGTCTCCGCCCAGCACGTCCCCGCCGAACAGCAGACCCTTTTCAAAGTCCCACAGGCCGAGCTGTCCCGGCGTATGTCCGGCCAGCTCGACGCATTCGAGCCGGTAGCCGCCCAGCGGCAGGCGGTCGCCGTCACGCACGTCGGTGAAATCGACCGAGTCGGAAAACCGCTCCCGATAGGCGGAAAAATCGTGAAAATCGGGGATTTCAGCCTGCGGCACGCCCATCGGGACGCAGAGCGCGAGCCGATCCTCCCAGAACGCCTCCGACCGGGCGGCGTTTAAGTACGCCCCGTCGCACGGACGGACGAAAACCCGGTTCTCCGGGCGCTTGAGCCGGGCGCACAGCCCGGCCGTCCCGGCATGGCCGTGGGTCAGGAACACGTCGGTGCGTTCGGTCGAAAGCCCGGCGGCAAATACGGCATCCAGCACAGTTTGCTCCGCTTCATCCGTGTTCGGGCCGCAGTCGATCAGCAGACCGCGCCCGTCGGCGCAGAGCAGATAGGCGCACGCGCCGTCCGGCAGGCCGATGCGGTACAGATGGTGCAGCAGTTCCTCCATACCGGTCTCACCCCTCGGGCAGGATCTTGACATAGTAGCGGCGGGTGCGCGGGCCGTCGAACTCGGCGAAGTACACGCCCTGCCACATGCCGAGCAGGGGCTTGCCGTCCTCGATGATGAGGGTCTCGCTTGCGCCGACGTTCATGCACTTGAGATGGGCGTCCGAGTTGCCCTCGCCGTGCCGGAATTCGCGGCGGTCGGGGAAGGCCTCGTCCATGCCCAGTGTCAGATCGTGCCGCACATCGGGATCGGCGTTTTCATTGATGGTGATGGCGGCGGTGGTGTGCGGGCAGAAGACCACGCACAGGCCGGACTGCACGCCCGATTCCGAGATGCACTTGCGCACGGCGGCGGTGATGTTATAATAGCCCTGCCGTTCGGTGTGCAGGGTAAAGGTCTGGGTTTTCATGGTATTCCCTCCTCATTCGCTGCGCGATTCGCACAGATAGGTGGCTTCCAGATCGGACAGGTGGAGCTTGACGGCCAGCGGGCAGCGTTCAAAGGCGTGCGCAATGGCGAACGAACCGGCCTTGGCCGAATCGTCGAAGCCGCCCATGTGCCAGCGGATGGCGATGGCTTCCTCGGTGCTGAGCTTGAGAAAGCGTTCGATCAGAAAGACCGATTTTTCGCCGTGTCCATACGGAAAGCGGTCGTTGATGACGTAAACGGGCACCTTTTCCCAGCTTCCCTGCTCATTTTTGCGGTTTCGGTACTCCACATCGTAAAACCCGGCCTTGCACAGATCGTGCAGCAGGGTGCAGAGCGTGACGCTCTCGATGTTGTCGGTCTCGGGGTCAAAGTGCTTGTCCATGTACACGTGGTAGACGTTCAGGCTATGCTCGAGCAGGCCGCCCGCGTAGGCCGCGTGGAAGCGGGTCGAGGCGGGCGCCTGAAAGAAATCGGTCGATTCGACCCATTCGAGCAGCTTATCCGCCCCGCGGCGGGTGACGTTCTGCCGGAACAGGCTGAGAAATTCTTCTTTTTTGTCACTCATAAACGTTCCTCCTTCCGCTGCGCGGCTGCACCGCGCAGGGTTTCCGGGTCATTGGGCAGCGCGCCGTCCACCACCTGTGCGAGCAGCCAGCGGAGGGTCTCACCGACCGCCCGGCCATGCAGGCCGAGGGCGGTCAGGTCACGTCCCGAAATAGCTAAATCGCGCAGGCTCAGGCAGGCGTCCGCCGCGAGCACGGCGTTCACCAGCCGTTCGGTCTGCTGAAGCTCGGCCAGATGGACGTCATAGGTGTCCTGCCCGGTGCAGTCGCATTTTTTGACAAGCAGCAGGCGGCGCACCCGGGCTTCGCCCAGCCGGGCCAGACGACGGCGGACGGTCTTTTCGTCCTGCCCGAGCGGGTAGTCGTGCAGCTCGACGAGGTCGAGCACCTCATCCCGCAGGGCGTGCCCAGCGCGTAAACGTTCAAACGCCTGCTCCGCCAGCGCGCGGCTGACCGCCGGGTGCCCCTTGAAATGGCCGACGCCCTTGCTGTCGATCGTATAGCAGGCCGGTTTGCCGCTGTCGTGCAGCAGCATCGCCCAGCGCAGGGCAGGCTCGGCCGGAGCGGCCTCGACCGCGCGGACGGTGTGCTCCCACACATCATAGCGGTGGTGCGGGTTGTGCTGGCACAGGCCGAACATGGGTGTGACTTCGGGCAGCGCCCGGGCGATCACGTCGCGCTCGGTGCGCAGGGCGCGTCCGACCCAGCGGCCGGTCAGCAGGCCGGTCAGCTCGGTAAAGACCCGCTCGGCGGCGACGCCGTCCAGCCGGGCAAGCTGCCGCCGCATGGCGCGGGCGGTCTCCGGCTCGATCGAAAAGCCGGTTTTACTCTCAAAACGTGCGCCCCGCAGGATGCGCAGCCCGTCCTCGGTAAAGCGTGCGTCCGGGTCGCCGACCGCGCGCAGCAGACCACGTTCCAAATCCGCCCGCCCGCCGAAGGGGTCGCACAGGCCGCGCACCGGGCTGTATGCCATCGCGTTGACCGTGAAATCCCGCCGGGCAAGGTCGTCCTCGATCCGGTCGATGAAGATCACCCGATCGGGCCGACGACCGTCCGAATACGCGCCCTCGGCGCGGTAGGTCGTAATTTCGAGCGGCATCCCGTCCAGAAGGACGGTCACGGTGCCGTGCCGGATGCCGGTCTCGAGCACCCGTTCCCCGGCGAAGACCGCGCAGACCGCCTCTGGGCGGGCGGCGGTCGTCAGATCCCAGTCATGGGGCGGCAGGCCGCGCAGACTATCCCGCACGCAGCCGCCGACCGCCCACGCCGGGTACCCGGCGGCCTCCAGCCGGTCGATCGCGGTGCGGACGGCGGCGGGCAGGGCGATCAATGCTTCTTCCCCTTGGGCGAAAGCCGGTAGGAGGTGCCGTCCGGGTTCAGGACGACGGTGTTATCGAGCTGGGCGCGCAGGCTGGCGCGGAAGCCCGCGATGTATTCCTCGCGCAGCTTCTTCTGCTCGGCCTGCTCGTCCGGGGTCAGCCCCTCGGCCTTGGCCTTCTTGGCCAGCGCGTTGATGCGCGCGATCTTTTCATCGGTCATATCGAAATCCAATCTCCTTTGTCTTTTCAGCAATGGAATCATTATAGCATATCTTTTCCCAAATTTTAAGTCATATCGCGTAAAAACACCGAGCCGCACGCGCTTGACCGCACTCTGCTGTCATGCTAAAATAGAAAAAGAAATATGAAAAAAGATTTTGATGCGGAGGGATACCCTATGAAAATCGAAACACAGGCCCTGCACGCCGGTTATGAGCCGAAAAACGGCGAACCGCGCGCCCTGCCGATTTACCAGTCCACCACCTACAAATACGACAAGACCGCCGACATCGGCGCCCTGTTCGACCTGTCCGCCAGCGGCTACTTCTACTCCCGCATCGGCAATCCGACCGTAGACGCGGTCGAGAAGAAGATCGCCGAGATGGAGGGCGGCATCGGCGCGCTGTGCACGACCTCGGGTCAGGCGGCCAACCTGCTCGCTGTGCTGAACATCTGCTCGGCGGGCGACTCCTTTATCGCCACCTCGACGATCTACGGCGGCACGATCAACCTGTTCGCCGTCACCTTCAAGCGTTTCGGCATCGAGTGCATCTTTGTTGACGCCGAGGCCTCCGAGGAGGAAATTCAGGCGGCCTTCAAGCCCAACACCCGTCTGGTCTTCGGAGAGACCATCGCCAACCCGGCGATCTGCGTGCTCGACATTGAGAAATTTGCGAATATCGCGCACAAAAACGGCGTTCCCTTCATGATCGACAACACCTTCGCCACCCCGGCGCTTTGCCGCCCGATCGACTTCGGCGCGGACATCGTCACCCACTCGACCACCAAGTACATGGACGGCCACGCTCTGCAGGTCGGCGGCGTCATCGTGGACGCGGGCAAGTTCGACTGGACGAACGGCAAGTTCCCCGAGCTGACCGAGCCGGACGAGAGCTACCACGGCGTGCGCTATGTTGAGAACTTCGGCGCAGCCGCCTTTATCACCAAGGCGCGCGTCCAGCTCATGCGTGACTTCGGCGTGTACCCGGGCGCAATCAACGCCTTCCTGCTGAACGTCGGTCTCGAGACCCTGCCCGTGCGCATGGACCGCTACTGCCGCAACGCTGAGGCCGTTGCCGAGCATCTGGCGCAGTCGGACAAGATCGAGGCGGTCAGCTATCCGACCCTGCCCACCGATCCCTACCACGAGCGCGCGCAGAAGTACCTGCCCAAGGGCTGCTCAGGCGTGCTGGCCATCACGATCAAGGGTGGCCGCGACGCGGCGATGCGCTTCATGGACAGCCTGAAGCTGGCCTCGAACGAGGTGCACGTCGCCGATATCCGCACCTGCGTGCTCCATCCGGCTTCCGAGACCCACCGCCAGCTCACCGACGAGCAGCTCGTCGCCGCCGGCATCAACCCGGGTCTGGTGCGCGTTTCGGTCGGTCTGGAGAACATCGAGGACATCCTCGCCGATCTTGATCAGGCGCTCGCACAGGTGTGAGTGATATGAAGATCCGCACCATCGAAGCGCGTGACCGCGACTACTTCCTCGCGGCTGTGGACGCGTTTTACCACTCCCCCGCCGTCTGCCACGAGATTCCGGCGCGCAACGCGCAGGCCACCTTCGACCTGCTCATGCGCGGTACGCCCTACGCCGACTGCCTGATCGCCGAGGACGACACCGGCGCGCCCTGCGCCTATTTTCTCCTCGCCCTGACCTGGTCGAACGAGGCCGGCGGTCTGTGCGTCTGGCTCGAGGAGCTGATGGTGGAGGAATCGGTTCGTTCGCATGGCATCGGACGGCAGATGATCGCCGCCGCGCGCGCAAAATATCCGGACGCCGCCCGCTTCCGTCTGGAAGTGACCGACGAGAACCCACGCGCCGCCGCGCTCTACCGGGCGCTCGGCTTTGAGCCGCTTGAATACCGTCAGATGATCATTGACCGAAAAGTCTAAACCAAAAAGCGCTGTAAACGATGGTTTACAGCGCTTTTTCATACAGTTTATGCGGCTGGCACTTCGATCTCACCGGCCTGCGCCGTTCCGTTCCGCACGTCCCAGCTTTCGCCCAGAACTTCGCGGCAGTCATGGATGCACTTGCGCAGCTTTTCGGCGGTCGCGTCGGTGATGTAGTCCTGACCACCCGCTTCATACGCATCGAGCGAGGCGTAAGCGTCCAGCAGGGTGAACCGCTCACCCTTGACCTCCTGCTCCCGGTCGAGCATATAGAGCGGCACATAATTGACGTCGGTGACCTCGGTCACGCCGGTGTTCGGGTCCTTGGTCAGCTCGAGGTTGAGCACGACCGTTGTGTCGGTGTATTCGTCGTTCTGGGACGAAATGAAGTTACCGAGCGACCAGCAGACAAAGCCGGTGCGGGTCGTGCCGTCCGGATTTGTCAGGGTTCGGGTCTCCATCGGCTGGAGCACGTGCGGATGGCTGCCCAGCACGAGGTCGGCCCCATGCTCAAACAGGAAATCAGCCGCCGCCTTCTGGTAGTCGTTCGGGCTGCGCTGATACTCCACGCCCCAGTGCATGATGACCGCGACGAGGTCAGGCTCGAGCGCCCGGGCGGTCTCAAGGTCGGCCGCCAGCCGTTCGGTGTCCAGCGTCACCCCGTCCGACATAGAATCGGTCGTAAACAGGTTGACCGTGTTCGGGTGCTCCCGGCTGACCGGGATGCCGTTCGTGCCGTAGGTATAGGCGAGAAACGCGACCCGGATGCCGCCCACGTCGGCTAGCACTACGCCGTCGCCGTGCGAACGCTCCTCCTCCGAGCGGTAGGTGCCCGTGTGGGCGACGCCCAGCTCGTCCAGCACGTCGAGCGTGCGCGAGAGGCCGTCATAGCCCCGATCCATGCAGTGGTTGTTGGCCGTGCTCAGCAGGTCGAAGCCCACGTCGCGCAGGGCGGTGCCCAGCGCGTCGGGCGTGTTGAAGGTCGGGAAGCCCGAGTAATCGTCCCCGCCCGCGAAGGTGGTCTCCAGATTGACGACGGCGTAATCCGCCTGTCCGACCCAAGGCGCGACCGCCCGGATCATGGGCATGTAGTCGTAAGCGCCGGTCTCGCTGTTGTAGGCGTCCCGGGTCTGGGGCATGTGGCTCATCGCGTCGCCGCACACGGCCAGCGTCGCCGTGATCTTGGGCAGCGGCTCGGCGCTGGGCGCAGGCTCAGCCGCCGCGGGCGCATCTGTCGTGTCCGGCGCGCCGTCCTCCGCCGCCGGTTCGGCCGCGCCGCAGCCGGTCAGCAGCCCGAGCGTCAGCAGCAGCGCGAGCGCCCTGCGTAAAAAAGGCATGGAATCTCTCCTTTCCATCGTTCCGAAATCACATTCTTCCGATTTTATTATACACGTTCCGCGCTTTTTCATCCATATTTTTCCGAAAATATTTCTGCGCCGTCCCCTTGCGGCACGGGAAAAAAGGTTCTACAATAAAGGTATCAAACAAACAGGAGGCGATTCCGATGGGCCCTTCCTTTTCGGCGGCCACCGAGGACATTCTGGCACATCCGCTGTTTCAGGACACCCGGCGGCTCAAGCACCACGGTGCGGACAACTCGGTCTATGATCACTCGGTCGCGACGGCACGGACGGCCTATCACATGGCCTGCGCGCTCGGCCTGTCCGACGCGGACGTCATCTCGATCACCCGCGCCGCCCTGCTGCATGACTTTTTCGGCTACGACTGGCATGACGAGTCCTACCGCCGGTCTCTGCGCCGGTACCGCGGCATCCGCCGCCTGACCCACATGCACGCCTTCATGCACGGCCTGACCGCCGCGCGGCGCGCGTCCCGGTATTTCGCGCTGAGCGACCGGCAGTGCGACGCGATCGCCGCCCATATGTTCCCCCTCTCGCCCGTCCTGCCGCGCACGCGCGAGGCATGGATCTTAACGGCGGCCGACAAGGTCGTCGCGTCCCGCGAGATGAGCCAGTGTGTTTATCTGACCATGCGCCGCCTGTTCCGCCGCGCACTGGCCGGTTAAAGCGAAAAAAGAAGCTCCCGCCTGCGCGGGAGCTTTCTGCATATCTATGCACAAAAATGCGCGCAAACCGGCGCCCCAAACGGGAGGGAGACTCGTTTGGGGCGCCGGTTTGTCAGGGTATTGAGAAGTAAGAAGAACGATGGTCTGTACGGTAAAGGGTGGACTGTCGTCCAAAAAGGAGGGAAAAGGGAATCTTTATGATCGAGAGGAACGCCGGGGCTCCGCCCGGGAAGAATCTGATGAGGGCACATATCCGCCGGTGGTCTGATGGCAACGGCAATCCGGACACAGTATTTTGTTGTAACGCGCGATCTTGCGTTTTCGATCGTCCGTTTGTCCTGTCACATTGACCATGCGCACATGTCCGCAGAAGAACATGACTTCGCAGATCACGACCAGACCCCCTTATATGTTTTCCGTCAAGTTGGAAGTTGGATAGCGGGGTTGTTTTACTGTGCCTCTGAAACGCTTATCTCTTTTCTGATTTCTATTATAACGGCCCTCTTTTTCATGCGCAATGCACAATGCAGACGATGTTTTTCTTCTTCGTTTTATCTATATTGTATTTTTCTACAAAAAATATGACATATGTCATATTTTCGTCAGAAACAGATATGACAATGCTCCCGGGCCTGTTATTCCAGCATTTTGGTCAGCTCGCGCTGTAGGCCGAGCAGTCCGCCGGACAGGTCCTCTCCGGACGCAAGCAGGCTCTGGATCGCGCTGTCGGCGTACTGCTTGACGCTGTCATAGCCGCGGAAGGTCGGGCGGGCGACGGCTTTTTCCATCGCGCCATCGACCTGTCCCAGCGCAAGCTGGGCGTCGGTCTGCGCCCGGGCGGTGTAGTCGCGCACGACCGCGCGCAGGCCGGACAGGCCGCTTGATTCGGCGCACACGCTGCGCTGGTAATCGGTGTCCGCCGTCATCAGGCGCAGCAGCTCCCAAGCCATCGTGGGAGAATCGGTGCGCGCGCTCATGCCGAACAGCAGGGTGCTCAGCTCACACACGTTGTCTCCCTGCGGCCCGGCGGGCATGGGCAGGCAGTCCCATTCAAAGCCGCCGTACCGCCGGATCTTGCGCAGATAGGGCTCATCCGCCCGATAGGACGAGAACCGCATGGGCTGCATCGCGGCCTTGCCCTTGCGAAAGGCGTCCCGATCGGGCACGCGGCCGTCGGTCAGCGCGTCCAGACGGCTGTAAAACTCAATCGACGTGCGCAGGCGCAGATCGTCGAAGGCGCACTGCTTGCCGGAGGGATCGAACGGGGTCACGCCGTTCGAGACCGCCGCATCCAGCCAGGTATAGCCGATGCAGCCGTACACGTCGGTGTGTCCGTCGCTGTCCGCGTCCTGCGTGACCGCCTGACAGATGCGGTAGAGGTCGTCCCATGTCCAGTCCGGCCCGGGTGTTTCGATCCCGTGCTCGGCCAGCAGGGTCTCATTGACGAACATCATCTTGGGCACGCACTCATAGGGCAGCGCGTAGGTCGTGCCCTCGACCTGACCGGCCTCCCACGCCGCCGGATAATAGGCCGCCGCGTCGACCTGCTCGTCCGCCCGGATCATCCGATCGAGATCCATCATCGCGCCCAGACCAGCCAGCGTGGCCAGATCCTCCTCAGGCAGCAGGAACAGATCGGGCTCCTGACCCAGCACCATCTGTTCGGCCAGCCATTCGGAATAATCCTCGCGCGGGATACCGCTGACGTATTCAATGCGGACGTTCGGATGGAGCTGCCGAAAGCGGTCGATGGCGTCGTGATAGGGCGCATAGCAGTCCGGATCGGGCACGTCCCAGTTGGAACCGGCGAAGACGCCGATGGTCAGGGTGACCGGGCGGCTCCAGCGGAAGGCGGCGCACACGCAGACGAGCAGCAGCGCGCACAGACCGGCCGCCGCCCACCGGACGCGCGGCTTCATCGCTTGACGCCCGCCGCCACGCCGGTCTGTACCGACCAGATGGCAAGCTGCGTGCGGTCACGCAGACCGAGCTTGCCCAGCGCCGTGCTGAGATAATTGCGCACGGTGCCCTCCGACAGGTTCAGCTTGGCGGCGATCTCCTTGTTGGACAGGCCGCAGCCGACCTGACCGATGATCTTCCATTCGGTGCGTCCGAGCTGGGCAACCTGCTCGTCGTCGACCTCGACCCGCAGGTCGCTCTGGGCCATGCGCGCGAACTGGCGCAGCACCTTGGCCGCGACCGTGGGCGCGATGATCGAGCCGCCGCCCGCGGCCGTGCGCACGGCCGCGACCAGCTCCTCCATCGAGACGCCCTTGAGCAGATAGCCGCACGCGCCGTACTTGAGCGCGTTGAACACATAGCGGTCGTCGTCGAACGTGGTCAGCACGACGATGCGCAGCGTCGGGTCGTACTCCTTGAGCACCCGGGTGCACTGCACGCCGTCCATTTCCGGCATGCGGATGTCCATTAAAATGACGTCTGGCCGGTTTTTCTGTACCATTGAGATGACCTCGCGGCCGTTTTTGGCCATGCCGGTCACCTCCAGATCCTCCTCCGCGCCCAGGACGATGCCCAGGCTCTGGCGGATCAGCTCCTGATCGTCAGCGATTAATACGCGGATCATGCTTCTTCCTCCCTCCGAAGCGGCAGCGCCGCCTCGATCAAAAAACCATTGCTTCCATCAAACCGCACCCAGCCGCCCAGCAGGCCGAAGCGCTCCTGCATATGCCGCAGGCCGAAGTTGGGCGTGATCGCGGCGCAGCCCACGCCGTTGTCCTGCACCCGCAGGGCAAGCTCCCGTCCCGCCGGGTCGGGCGCGATGCGCACCTCGATCCGGCTCGCGCGGCCGTGCCGCAGGGCGTTCGTGATGCCCTCCTGCACCAGCCGGATGACGGCGTTTTCCTCGTCGTTCGTCAGGGTCACGCCGTCGAGCGCAAGCTCCATCGGGATCTGTGCGCCCGAGGCCGCGGCCGAATCGGCCGCCAGCCGCTGGATTGCCTCGGTGATCGAAACGTGGCGGGGCGCGTCGTCCGCGCGCAGGGCGCCGACCGAGGCGCGCACATCCTCCAGCCCGTGCCGGGCGACCTGCGACACCAGCTCGAGCTGCTGCCGCGCCGCGTCGACCGAGACCGAGAGCAGCGCCATGCAGGCGTCCAGGCCGACCGAGATGCCGGTCAGCGAATGGCCGAGCGTATCGTGGATCTCGCGCGCCAGACGGTTGCGCTCTCGGGTCTCGGCCATGCGCTCGCGCTCCATCGCCATCTGGTGAAGCTGGTCGTTCGCCTGCGCCAGCTCGGTGTTCAGCCGCTGGATGCGCCGGGTCTCGGCGCTCTGGATGCGCACGAGCAGCATGCTGAACAGGACGAAGGAGATGACCGCCGCCGAGGCGATCAGGTTGCGCACACCCAGCAGCATGACCGCCTGCCGGGCGGGATAATAGCGGGCGAAATGCTCAAAGGTGACCATCGGCCAGACGAGCTGGACGAGGTCGGCGTCAGCCGCGACATAAAGCCCGGCCATCAGCGCAATGAGCGCGCTGCGCTTGCTCCACGAATCGAGATAATCGAGCAGGTCGGCCAGCACGAGCAGGATAACGCCCTTATAGCTCATGTGCATGGCCAGCGTAATGAAGATGCACAGGGCGACCTCGATGACACAGCAGCCCAGCTCGTGCCGCCGCAGGAGCCTGCGGTAAAACGAGGCGGTGAGCAGGGCGGCATAGCCGGTCACAGCGCACACCGGCATGACCCAGGGCGCGGCCGGCAGGGCGGAAAGGGTATCCAGAAAGGCACGCGCCTCCCCCGCCCGGCAGATGCGCACGGCTGTCAGGGTGGTCGTACCGGTCAGAAAGAGGATTGCCAGCAGGTTGATGAGGCAGATAAAACCCCAGAGCACGCCAAGGCGCCTGTTTTTTTGATCCTCCGGCATCAAATCCCCTCCTTTCCGGACGCCTTCGCCCGTCCCGCTTCTATTGCCAGTCGTTCAGGCCGAACTGTCCGACGTTGTCCCTGTGGATCATCACGCCTTCGATCTGGTATTGCGCTTCGGGCCGCCGGCCCTCGAGCAGCTCATACATGCACGCGGCGGCTGAACGGGCCAGCACGCCCGGCCGCTGGGCGGCGGTGCCCGCCATCAGACCCTCGTCGATCAGCAGGCGGGCGTCGGGCGAGCCGTTGACGCCGTAGGTCAGCACACTGTCCAGCCGTTCGCGCTCGGTCAGCGCGGTCATCGCGCCGATGGCCATTTCATCGCTCACCGCAAAGACCGCGTCAAACTCCAGTCCCCCGTCAATCGCCGCGAGGGTCTCCGCGCGCGCCGCGCTCATGGAATCGTCGCAGCAGATCGTCCGCACGACGGCATAGTTCTCCCGCGTCTTAAGCGTGCGGGCAAAGCCGGAAACCCGCTGTGCCATGCTGACCGAATCGTTCTGGGACAGGACGAGCACGCGGGCGGATGTCCGGCGGCTGAGCAGATCGCGGGCGCACTGGGCGCCCAGCATATGATTATCGGATGTGACCGTGCAGTCAACCATGCGGCTGTCGGCGCGGGGCGTGTCCAGCGCGACGACCGGGATCCCGGCCGCGCGGGCGGCGTCGACAGCCGCGTCCACCGCGGGCGTGTTGAGCACGTCCAAAAACAGACCGTCCACCTTCTGCCCGATCAGGTCATAGATCTCCTGCACCTGCAGATCGGGATCGCCCTCGGGGTCGCGGGAGAGCAGACGGCCGCCCCGTTCCTCGACGGCGGCGCGCAGCTCGTCGCTCAGAATTTCATAATACGGGGCGCTCATCGTCATGTAGACCGCGCCGAAGGTGCGCCCGCCCGTGTATCCGCCCAGCAGGGCGTACAGCGCAAAGGCCAGCAGACCGGCGAGCAGACCGACACCGGATACGACCGTCAGCCAGATCCTCCGCTTTCCGTCCATGCGCGCGCCTCCTGTTCCATTCCTGTTATTTCTACTTTACCACACGAAAATAAGTTTTACAATTCGACCTCTTGTGAACGTAAATCATTCACAAAACCTCATGTCCCGCGCGACATATTTCAGGCGCGGGACGCACGGTCGGGAAGCTGCGCCAGAATGATGGCGCAGAAGGACAGGGCGCAGCCGGTCAGCTCCCGGGGCGAAAGCGCCTGCCCGAGCAGCACCCATCCGGCCAGCACCGAGATGACCGATTCGAGCGAGAGCAGCAGCGAGGCCACGGTCGGATCGGTGTGCTTCTGCGCGACGACCTGCAGCGTGTAGGCCACGCCGCAGCTCATGATGCCCGCGTAGGCGATCGGCGCCCAGGCCGCGCAGATGTCGGTCAGGTTGGGCGATTCAAACAGCAGCATGGGCACACCGCACAGGATACCGGCCGTGAAAAACTGGATGCAGGACATGCGCACGCCGTCCACATTGGGCGAAAAATGGTCGATGACCAGAATGTGGATCGAGAAGCAGAAGGCGCACAGCAGCACGAGCAGGTCGCCGAGGCCGATTGTGAAGGACTCGGTGATGCACAGCAGGTACATGCCCGCGACGGCCAGCGCAACCGCCGCCCAGATGCGGCCGCCCACCCGCTTGCCGCCCAGCAGGCCGAGCAGCGGGACAATGACGATGTAAAGCGCGGTGATAAACCCGGCCTTGCCGACCGAGGTGTGGGCAATGCCGATCTGCTGGAGCGAGCTGGCGACCGCCAGCACAACGCCGCAGCACACGCCGCCCAGAACCGGCCACTTCTTCTGCGCCGCTGTCTTGCCGCCGTCCAGCCGGTCAAGCAGGAAAATACAGGGCAGCAGCACCAGCCCGCCCAGCAGACTGCGCACGCAGTTGAAGGTAAACGGGCCGATATAGTCCATGCCGACCGACTGGGCCACAAAGGCCACGCCCCAGATCAGGGCGGTCGTGATCAGCATGAGGTTGGCGCGCAGGCGATTGGATGCAGACATAACGATCAGGACTCCTTGAAAAACAGTATCTTGTTCCATTATGGTGTATTTCCCGGCCAATTGCAAGGAGAATTTTCCAAAGCGTCTGTCTAAATCGTTGACAATCGGGATAAATATTGTTATACTGAATTTATAATATGGTTTTTAATACTACATCAAACAATATGAGCATGGGATGTGTTGCTGATATGAATTGGAAAATCGCTGTTGACAGCTCGAGCGACCTGCAGGAGGGCATGGACTGCGCGCCCGGCGTCTCCCTTTCGATCGTTCCGCTGACCATTCAGGTCGACGGCATGAGCTTCGTCGATGCGCCCGGTCTGGACATCCGCAGCATGATGGACGCCATGCGCGCGACCTCGGGCGCGACCAGCTCGGCCTGCCCCTCCCCCGACGCCTGGGTTTCGGTCTTTGAAGAAGCCGACTACACCTTCGCCATCACGATCTCGTCCAACCTCAGCGGCGCTTACAACTCCGCTATGATCGCGCGCGATATCGTTATGGAGAAATACCCCGACAAGAAGATCGCCGTCATTGACTCCTACGCCACCTCGGGTCAGATGATCCTGCTGGCCTACAAAATCAATGAGCTGATCGCCGAGGGTCTGTCCTTTGAGGAGATCATCCACGCCGTCGAGGAATACAACAAGACCCTGCACATCTATTTCACCCTGTCCTCGTTCGACAATCTGGCCAAGAACGGCCGGATGCCCAAGCTCGTCGGCGTGCTGGCCAAGAAGCTGAAAATGCGCATCATCGGTACGGCGGAGGACGGCCGCATCGCGGTCGTGCACAAGTGCCGGGGCGACCAGTCCACCCTCATGACCCTCATCAAGGACATGAAGGAGAGCTGCCCCGATCTGGCCTCCCGCCACGTCGTCATAACCCACTGCTTCAACCAGAAGCTCGCCCTCACCCTCCAGCATCTGCTCGAGGCCGAGGTGCCGGGCATCCGGGTCACCATCCTCCCCACCCATGCGCTGACCAGCTACTACGCCGAGGATTCCGGCCTGATCCTGTCCTATTAAGCAAAAAACCGGGGTTGAGACCCGTAAAACGTTCCGAAAAGGCTGCCGGGCGCACCGGCAGTTTTTTCCCGCCTATATAATTTGATTTGCTAACTAAATTGATATCTGTGGAGGTCATTCATCATGTATTCCCCGCTCTCTATCGGTTCCTGTACCGCCCGTCTGCCCATCGTTCAGGGCGGCATGGGCGTGGGCGTTTCTCTGTCCGGTCTGGCCGGCGCGGTCGCCGCGTGCGGCGGCGTGGGCACGATCTCGGGCATCCATCCGGGCTACCGCGACCCGGACTTTGCCGCCGACCCGGTGCGCGCCAACCTGCGCGCGATCGGCTCGGAGCTGGCCAAGGCGCGTCAGATCGCGCCCGACGGCGTGATCGGCTTCAATTTCATGACGGTCATGAACCATTATGACGACTATGTGCGCGAGGCGATCGCGCAGGGCGCGGACTTCATCGTCTCGGGCGCGGGTCTGCCGACCGGACTCGCCAAGCTCGCGGCCGGGAGCCGGACGGCCATCCTGCCGATCGTTTCCTCGGCGCGGGCGCTGCGGCTGATCGTCAAGCGCTGGCTTCAGGTCGACCGCCTGCCCGACGCGGTGGTCGTGGAAGGGCCGCTGGCGGGCGGACATCTGGGCTTCGCCTATGACGATGTGATAAACGGCACCGAAAAGCCGCTCGAGGCCTGTCTGACCGAGGTGCTGGACTATGTCCGTGAGCTGGAGAACACGCATGGCGTCCAGATTCCGGTCATCGCGGGCGGCGGCGTGCGCACCCATGCCGATGTGACGCGGCTGATGGGTCTGGGCGCGTCGGGCGTGCAGGTCGGCACCCGGTTCGTCACGACGGTCGAGTGTGACGCGGCGGACTCCTTCAAAAACGCCTATGTCGCCGCCAAAAAAGAGGACATCCATATCATCAAAAGCCCGGTCGGACTGGCGGCGCGGGCGATTGACGGCCCGCTGCTCGAGCGGGTCGCGCGGGAGGGTCGGATTCCGGTCGCGCACTGCTACGGCTGCATGGGGCACTGTAAGCCGAGCGAGACCAAATACTGCATTTCGCAGGCGCTCATTGATTCGGTCTCGGGTCGGGAGGGCTTGGTTTTCTGCGGCGCGGGCGCAAGCGACGCGCACGAAATCCAAACCGTCCGGGAGGTCATAAACGACCTGCTCGGCCAGTGAAAACAATAGCTGCGCACCAAACAGATGGAAGCTTCGCCAGCCTTCTCGAAGGCTGCGGGGTCTCGGGGCGGCGCCCCGAGTCGCCCGTCGCAATGGGCGAAATCCCCTCTGAAAAGCCCGTATACGGTCTGGCTTTTCACAACATGAAAAAAGTAAAATCCCGGCTGTCGAAGCCGGGATTTTTGATTCAAATGACCCCATCCTTGCGGAAGGCCGGATGGCGGAGCACCTGCCAGATCAGCGGAATGACCATCAGGAACCAGACGATCGGCTCGGAGATCATCACGCCGAAATAGCCCAGACTGGGCGTCAGGAAGATGACGATGCCCAGCTTGCCGAACAGCTCGATCGAGCTCGAGACCAGCGGCGTCCAGCGGTCGCCCACGCCCTGCAGGGAGTTGCGCACGAGCGAGATGACGTCCGTGACGAAATAGAAGATCGTGTTGATGCGCAGATAGCGCGTGGCGGTCTGGATAACCTCCTGATTATCGGTGCCCGTGACCATGCGCACAAGCGTGGGCACGATGGTAAAGCTGAGCACGACGGCCAGCAGCCAGCCCGCCCAGGCGAGCAGCAGCCCCTGCCACAAGCCCTGCCGGATGCGGTCGGGGCGCTTCGCGCCGTAGTTCTGGCTGCAATAGGTCGCAAGCGTCACGCCGAGCACGGCCATCGGCAGCATGAACAGCTCGGTCAGGCGGCGCGCCGCCGTGTGCGCCACGATGATATTCACGCCAAAGGTGTTGATGACGCCCTGCAAAAAGACCGAGCCGAAATTGACGAGCGACAGCATGAGCGCCATCGAAACGCCCGCGCCGTATAACTGCCCGGCCAGATTCACCGAAACGCGGAAATCCTCCCGCTTCGGCCAGAACATCGGGTATTTTTTCCGCGCATACAGCAGACAGCAGACGACCGAGACCGTCTGCGCCGCGACGGTGGCCAGCGCCGCGCCCTGCACGCCCAGCCTGAGCACGCCAACGCACAGCAGGTCAAGCCCGACGTTGAGCACGGCGGCCAGAATGAGGAACAGCAGGGGCGTGACCGAATCGCCGATCGCGCGGAGCACGGCCGCGCTGACGTTATACAGCAGCGTGACCGTCATGCCCAGCAGGATGATGCGGAAGTAGGCGGCTGCCTGCCCTATCAGGTCGGACGGCGTGTTGAGCATGCTCAGAATCTGCGGCAGGAAGCCGACCGTGAGCACGGTGAGCACGGCGGTCGTCAGGAGGGAGAGCACGAAGATCGCGCCGATCGAGCGGCGCACCTGCTCGCGATCGTTCGCGCCGAAGTTGCGCGCGGGGATCATGGCGAAGCCGTTCGACAGGCCATTCATCATGCCGATCATCAGGCTGTTCAGCGAACTCGTCGCACCCACCGCGGCCAGCGCCTGATCACCCAGAAAGCTGCCGACAATGCGCGTATCGGCCAGATTGTAAAACAATTGAAACAGGTTGCCGATCAGAACCGGCACGGCGAAGCCGAGTATCAGCGGCAGCGGACTGCCCTTGGTCAAATCCTTCATTTGCGTTCCTTCCCTCAATCCGTCTCGTGAATGGTAAAAACAACTTTATTCAGTATAGAACGGACTGTGGCCGATTGCAAGCGACAGATTGCACGCTTTTTTCATCGGAAACCGCCCCGTTTTCCGGTCATATCGGCCAAAGGCATGAAAAATGCCGCGCTCCTGTTTCAGAAGCGCGGCACGGCTCATACGATACCCTGCCCGTCTGCCCACGCGCTGATCTTCTCGTACCACGGCAGGGACACGCCGTATTCCCGTCCCAGCCGCACCACGCGGTGTACCAGGCCGTCGATCTCGGACGGCCGCCCGGTTCGGCAATCATGCTGTAGGTATAAATCGTGCCGTCCAGCGCCAGACAGTCGGGCGCCTCCTGCTGGAGCATTCCGCCCGTGCCGAAAATGTTCAGAATTGGGATGACGACCGTATCCTTCCCCGCAGCGCGGCGCAGAAAGGGCGCGACGTCAGGCAGACCCGTCCCCTTGACGCAGACGAAAATGACGTCCGGCGTGTCCGCGTAGGTCTCCATCGTCTCGACGCCCGCCGGGCGGACGGTGAAGCTGCCCTGCGCCTGACGCAGAGTCAGGCCGTGCGACCGGATGGCGTCGCCGTGCGCGCCGCGCGCGATCAGGGTCACCTCCTGCCCCGCCCGCGCGAGATATGCGCCGATGCAGCCGCCCGTGCCGCCCGCACCGATCACCAGATATTTCATGAAAGCTTCCTTCTTTCCCCTGTTTTTCTTCATCATATCACGCGCCGCCCGCGCAGACAAGACAAAACAAAACGATCGTCTGCCAAAATCAGACGATCGTTCCGTAATGAAGAGAAAAGAAAAAGGAAGGAGACAGGAATTTTATTGGGCGGACATGTCGCGTGCGGCCTTCGGGTGGGAGCCGGTAATCGAATAGATGACCCATTCCGCGATATTGACCGCGTGGTCGCCGATGCGTTCGAGGTATTTTGCCGCCATGAGCAGGTCAAGCGAGGCCTTGGCGTCGATCTCACGGGTGTAGATGAGGTCGAGCAGTTCCTCCTTGACCCGGTCGAACCGTGCGTCGACCACGTCGTCCGACGCGATGACGCGGTAGGCGCAGGCCAGATCGGAGCGGACGAAGGCGTCCACACTGTCGGTTACCATCTGCACCGTCGCGCGCGCCATATCGGCAAAATGCACCTTGCCGGGCGACTCGCTCTGGGTCAGATAGGGCGCCAGCTCGGCGATATCGGCCGCCTGATCCCCGATGCGCTCCATATCGGAGATCATCTTGAGCGCGGCGGAAATCACACGCAGATCGCGCGCGACCGGCTGCTGCTGGAGCAGCAGGCGCATGCACTGGTTTTCAATCTCGTGCTCCATCTGGTCGATCTCGACCTCGACCGCGCCGACCTGCCCGGCCAGCGCGGCCGCCTCCGGCTCGGTCAGGGCCTTGGCGGACAGGGAGATGGCACGCTCGCACAGACCGCCCATCTCGATGAGGGCTTCGTGCAGCCGCTCAAGCTGCCGATCGAATTGATTGCGCATCAGCCGAACCTCCCCGTGATGTAGTCTTCGGTGCGCTTGTCGCGCGGCATGGAAAAGAGCTGCGCGGTCTCCCCGTATTCGATGACCTCGCCCAGCAGGAAGAAGGCGGTGCGGTCGGATATGCGGGCGGCCTGCTGCATATTGTGGGTGACCATGACGATGGTGTAGTCGGACTTCAGATCGCTCACGAGGTCCTCGATGCGGGCGGTCGAGATCGGGTCGAGCGCCGAGGTCGGCTCGTCCATGAGCAGGATGTCCGGCTCAACCGCGAGCGCCCGAGCGATGCACAGACGCTGCTGCTGACCGCCCGACAGGCCGAGCGCCGACTTTTTCAGGCGGTCCTTGACCTCGTCCCAGATGGCGGCGCCGCGCAGCGCACGCTCGACGATCTGGTCAAGCTCCGCGCGCTTGCGCACGCCCTGCAAACGCGGGCCGTAGGCGATGTTGTCATAAATGCTCATAGGGAACGGATTGGGCTTCTGGAAGACCATGCCGATGCGGCTGCGCAGCCAGGTCACGTCCACGTCCTTCGCGTAGATGTCGCGCCCCTGATAGAGCACCTTGCCCGTGACCCGGCAGCCCTCGACGAGGTCGTTCATCCGGTTGAGCGTTTTGAGAAAGGTCGATTTGCCGCAGCCGGACGGGCCGATGAAGGCGGTCACGGCGCGCGCCGGGATGTCCATATCAATCCCCTTGAGCGCCTGAAAGCCGCCGTAGTACAGCTCGAGCTGCTGGGTTTGTAAAATAGGGTTTTCTTCCATCGGAATCTCCTTATCGTTTCAGCGTTTTGCGCGCCAGACCAGCGGCTGCGTTGATGAGCAGTACGAGCAGCAGCAGAATGGCCGCGATGGCGAAGGCGACGTCGAACTCGGCACGTTCACTGGCATACATATAAAGCGCGACGGACAGGGTGCCGCCTGCGCGGGTAAAGGCCTTGATGACGCTCTTTGCGACGACCGTACCCACGCCCGCGGTGAACAGCAGAGCCGCGCTCTCACCGACGATGCGGCCGATCGACAGGATGCAGCCGGTGACGATGCCGTCGATCGAGGACGGCAGGATGATCGTGCGGATCATGTGCCAGCGGGACGCGCCCAGACCCAGCGCGCCCTCACGGTAGCTGGCCGGGACGGTCTTGAGGCTCTCCTGCGTCGTGCGGATGATGGTAGGCAAAATCATGATGGTGAGCGTACACGCACCGGCCAGCAGCGAGGTCTGGAAGCCCAGCATCTGGCAGAAGAACAGCATGCCGACCAGACCGTACAGGATGGACGGAATGCCGGACAGGGTCTCGGCCGCAAACTCAACGACCGCGATCAGACGCCGGTTCTTCGCATACTCGTTCAGATAAATGGCCGCGCCCACGCCGACCGGCAGGGCGATGAGCAGGGTAAAGCCGATGATATAGAGGGTGTTCAGCAGATTGGGCAGAATGCCGATCATGCCGCGCAGGACGGACGGAGCAGTCGAGAGCAGCTCCCACGTGATATGCGGCAGACCCTTGTAGAAGATGTAGCCGATCAGGCCGACCAGCAGGCCGACGACCAGCGCCGCGCACAGGCAGACCAGCACATACAGCCCCTTGTCGCAGATCGTCCGACGGGTACGGTAATTCATGCGTCCGCCTCCTTTTTCAGCATCGTGTTGAGTACAAGGTTAATCGCCATGATGAAGATATAGAGCACGAGCGCGATGGAAAACAGCGCCTGCCGCTGCAGACCGCCCGCATAGCTCATCTCGCTGGCGACGGCGGTGGTCAGGAAGCGTACGCTTTTGAACAGACCGGGCATATTGGCGACGTTGCCCGCAACCATCATGACGGCCATGGCCTCACCGATCGCGCGGCCCACGCCCAGCACGATGCCGGCGGCGATGCCGCTGCGGGCGGCCGGGATCGTGACCTTGAATACGGTCTCCATCTTGGTCGCGCCCAGCGCCAGACTGGCCTCCTCATATTCGGGCGGAACGGCGCGCAGCGCGGTCTCGGAGACCGAAATAATGGTCGGCAGGATCATAATGGCCAGCACGAGCACAGCAGCCAGCATGCATGAGCCGCTTTTCAGGGAAAACAGGCGCATCAGGGTGGGTGACAGCACCATCATACCGATCAGACCGTAGACGACCGAGGGAATGCCCGACAGCAGATCGACCGCCGGGGCGACCAGCCGGTGCAGCCCCTTGGGGGCGACACGCGCCAGAAAGACTGCGGTCAGCAGACCGATCGGCACGCCGATGACAACCGCACCCAGCGTGCCCCAGACCGAGGTCAGGATGAAGGGCAAGATGCCGAACTTGGGCTCGGCGGCGGTCGAAGCCCAGACCCGGCCAAAGAGAAATTCGGTCAGACCGATCTCACGGATGGCGGGCAGACCGGCCCAGATGATGTAGCCGGTGATCAGCGCGACCGCCGCGATCGAGACCAGACCGCAGAGGACGAACACCGCGTTCATGACCCGCTCGATGACCCGCGCGATCTGACGGGTTCTGTGTGCCGTCCGCTCGGCGCGCTGCGCTTTGGACTGCGCACGGGGAAGCCCCGTGCGCGCTGCGATCCGTTCCATAAAATTTTCCTCCGTCAGGCGACCGGGACAGCGCCCGCGCCCTGAATCAGCTCATTGACCTGCGCATTGGTCGCGTAGTCCATGAAGGCCTGTGCCGCCTCGCTCAGCGCCGCGCCCTCCTTGGTGACGAAGACAAAGGGACGCTGGATCTTGTAGCTGCCGTCCTGTACGGTCGCCTCGCTGGCGGCGACACCCTCGACAGTAACCGGCTTGACGGTCTCATCGACGGCGGACAGGGAGGCGTAGCCGAAGGCGTTCGGGTTGGACGCGACCGCAGCGATGACCGCACCGGTCGAGGTCAGCTCGGATTCATACTCGCAGGCATCCTTGACGCCCACGATGGACTCGAAGCCGTCGCGGGTGCCCGAACCAGCCTCACGGCCGATCAGGACGACCGGCGCGTCCGCGCCGCCGACCTCGCTCCAGTTCGTGATGGTGCCGTCGGCCAGACCCTTGATCTGCTCGAGCGACAGGTCGGAGACCGCGTTTTCGGGATTGACGACGATGGCGATGCCGTCCAGCGCGAAGGTGGTCGCGGTCAGGCCGGTCTCATCGTCCTTGAGGGCACGGGAGGACAGGCCGATATCCAACGTTCCCTCCTGTGCGCCCGTGATGCCCGCGCCCGAGCCGGTCGGGTCGTAGGTCACGTCAACGTCGGGATATTCCTGCATGAAGGACTCGCTCAGCGCGCCGATGACCTTCTCGACCGAGGTCGAGCCGCCCAGCGTGACCTTGCCGGACATGCTTTCCGCCTGCGCCGCGTCCGCCGCGCCGTCATTCGCGCTTGCCGCGCTGTCATTGTTGCTCGATGCGCCGCCGCAGGCCGCAAGGCTCAGGGTCAGCACGCCCGCCAGAAAAAGAGAAGTCAGTTTTTTCGGATTCATAATTCAGTTTACTCCCTTCGGATGTTTCCTTTTTGGTTTACGGCTCTCAGTATACCGACCCTGCGTAAAGACCAAAACGGTGCTTCCGAAAAAACTGCGTAAAACTGTGTAAAGATTTGCCCGCTCCGGCAAAAATTCACAGCCCCTTCAATTTTTGTGCCCGACCTGTGATATAATAAAGATAATTATGATCCTCTGAAAAGGAGTTTTGTCCCATGAATTCATCCGCCGCCGATCGCCGCACGTGCGATCCCGCCCTGACCTGGGCGCTGACCGACCTCTTCCCCACCGACGACGCATGGCGCGCCGAGCTGAGCCGCGTGCGCGGCCTGCTGCCCGCGCTGGCCGCCTATCAGGGCCGTCTGGGCGAGTCTGCCGCCACCCTGCTCGCCTTCCTGCGGCTGGGCGACGATCTCTCCCGCGCGCTCGACGCGCTGGGCAACTACGCCCGCCGCAAAAACGACGAGGACACCCGCGTGCCCGCCTATCAGGAGATGAGCGCGCAGTATATGAATCTGGCGGTCGAGGTCAACCGCACTTCCGCCTTTGAGACCCCTGAAATTCTGGCCATCCCGGACGAAACGTTGGACGCCTTCTACGCGGCCGAACCCGGGCTGGAACACTACCGGCTGGCCCTGACCCGCATCCGCCGCGAGCGGCCGCACATCCTCTCGGCCGAGTGCGAGGCCCTGCTGGCCGCCGCCGGACAGATGAGTCAGGCGCCGGACGACATCTTTTCCTTTTTAAATGACGCCGACCTGACCTTCCCGGACGCAGCGGACAGCGCAGGCAAGACCCATCCGGTCACCCACGCGACCTTCATTCCCCTGCTCCACGACCCCGACCGCGTCCTGCGCAAATCGGCCTTCCAGTCGCTTTATTCGGTCTACGGCCAGTTCCGCAACACCTTCGCCGCCGTGCTGAGCGCACAGATGAAGCAGCTCCAGTTCTTTGCCGACGCCCGCCATTACGACTCGGCGCTCGAAGCCGCCTTGTCGGGCAACGAGGTGCCGACCGGCATCTACCGCAGCCTGATCGACGCCGTGCGGCAGGGTCTGCCCGCCATGCACCGCTACGTCTCCCTGCGCAAGCGTCTGCTGGGGGTGGACGAGCTGCATTTCTACGACCTCTACACCCCGATCGTGGCCGATCAGGACATTTCGGTCGATTACGAGCAGGCCAAGCAGACCGCGCTCGCCGCGCTCGCTCCCATGGGCGAGGACTATCTTGCCCTTCTGCGCGAGGGCTTCTCCTCCCGCTGGATCGACGTCTACCCCGGGCCGGGCAAGCGCTCGGGCGCGTATTCGGCCGGCCCCTACGGCGCGCATCCCTACGTTCTGCTCAACTACACCGATAAGCTGGACGATATGTTCACGCTGGTGCACGAGATGGGGCACGCCCTCCATTCCTACCTGTCAAACGCCAACCAGTCGGTCACCTACGCGAACTACACGATCTTCGTGGCCGAGGTCGCCTCGACCTGCAACGAATCCCTGCTCATGCAGCACCTGCTGCGCACGACCGACGACAAGCGCCGCCGCGCCTATCTGATCAATTACTTCCTCGAGCAGTTCCGCGCGACCCTGTACCGCCAGACCATGTTCGCGGAATTTGAGCTGTGGTGCAGCGAGCAGACCCAGAAGGGCGAGGCGCTGACCGCCGAAGCGCTGTCGAACAAGTATCTCGCGCTGAACCGCGACTACTACGGCCCGGACATCGTGCTGGATGACGAAATCGCTCTCGAATGGGCGCGCATCCCGCATTTCTACTTCGATTTCTATGTTTATCAGTACGCTACCGGCTTCTCGGCCGCCATCGCCCTGTCCCAGCGTATTCTGCGCGAGGGAAAGCCCGCCGTGGACGATTATCTGGGCTTCCTGAAGGGCGGCTGCTCGGCCGACCCGATTTCCCTGCTGCGCGGCGCGGGCGTCGATATGGCGACCCCGGCGCCGACGGCCGACGCGCTGCGCCTGTTCGACGAGCTTGTCAGCGAGCTGGAGGAGCTGACCCGCTGAGCTTGCCCTTCATCCACACAAAAAAGCAGAGACCGCCCGGTTTTGGGCGGTCTCTTTTGGTTTGACGCTGTGTGGTTGGGGATTTGAAAAAAGAGGATCATACGCCGCGCGGCCGGTCAGCTCCGGCGGCGCGCCGGGGATTTGAAAGAATTGCTTACGGAACCAGCTCCTTGAGCTTGGCGAGGTACTCCGCAGCGTTTTCAGGGGTGATGACGTTGCAGCCGGTGTCGATGAATTCAGGCAGCTCCTTGCCCTCGATCGCGTCGACCAGGCTCTTGACGCACTGGTAGCCCATGTTGTACGGATCCTGCGCGACGGTGCAGGAGATGGTGCCGTCCACGACGGCCTGCACGCCTGAGGAGATGCCGTCAAAGCCGCAGATCAGAATGCCCTTGTCCTGCGCACCGGCCGAGGTGATCGCACGGGCCGCGCCCAGCGCAACGTCATCGGCACAGCAGACGACTGCGTCCAACTCGGGGAAGGTGGACAGCGCGCCCTCCATGACATTGACTGCCTTATCGCCCACGCCGTCGGTATACAGGGTCGCAACGATGTTGCAGCCGCCCTCTTCGAGCGCCTTGGTGTAGCCGGCAACACGGGATTCCGAGGTCAGCTCGCCCTGAATATTGGCCAGAATGAGCACATCAGCGCCCTCGCCGACCTGCTCGGCGACATACTTGCCGCCCTGATATGCCGCATCCTCGTGCGCGGTGCCGATGAAGGTCGAAGCCGCGTCAAAGTTGGTGTCGATGGCGAGCACCGGCATTTCCGCGCCGGTGACAGTGGTGTTGATCATGCCGGAGTTGAGCGGTGCAACCGCGATGGCCTGCTTGGACTTGGCGTTGACGATGGTCTCGACGATGTTCTGCTGACCGTCGAAATCGGTGTCGCCGGTCGCGCCGTAGACCTCGGCCTCGACGTTGCCCAGCTCGGCCTCGGCGGCCTCCACACCTGCGATGACGTAGCCCCAGTATTCGGACGCGGTCGTCTTGAGGATGACGCCGACCTGATACTTGTCGCCCGTCGCTTCGGGCTGCTGCGCCGCGTCAGTGGTGGTCTGGGCGTCGGCCTGCGCATCAGCCGCCGCCTGTTTGTCGGACGAGCCGCCGCAGGCGGTCATCGACGCGGTCAGAACACCTGCAAGGAAAAGGGATGCGATGCGGGAAGTCAGTTTTTTCATGTTGAATACTCTCCTTGATCCTGTTTTCTTTTCACTGTTCCAATGGGGTTTGGGGACGCCGGACGACCGCTCCGGCGCTCCCGGTTTTCAAAAAACGTCCGGAAACGTTTCTGACAAATGTTAGCCGTAAACGCGGGCGACCTCCTCGCGGGCGATCTGTACCCAGCGGGACGCGTTTTCGGGGTGGTGACCCAGCGTGTGGTTGTCCTTCATCAGCAGCTCGACCTTATTTCCGCAGGTCTTGCAATAGGTCAGGACTTCATTCAGGCGGCGGCGGATATAATCCTCGTCCGGGTTGGGAACGGCGATATCGGTCGGGCTGACCTTATAGCAGTACACGTAATCGCCCTGTAAGTATTCGCTCATCTTGCGGCTGTCGGCCCACTGGGAGACCGAAACGCGGCGCAGGCGCGGGATCGCAGCCTTGACATATTCCCAGCGGCGGTCGAGACCCTCGCAGCAGCCGTAGTAGTTCAGACCGAACTTCTCGGCGATCTCGTGCTGATAGGGCAGCAGGAACTCCTTGACCATCTCGGGCGAGACCTCGCTCGTCTCCTGCGCCTCGTTAAAGCCCCACATATCCATGAGCTTGACCTGTCCGGGCGTGCCGTGCAGCTCGCTCGTCCAGCCGGTGCCGCCCGAGCCGATGTACATGCTCTCGCAGTTGTTCGGCAGCAGGCCGTTTTTCTCGAGATAGTCGAACTTTGCGAGGTAGCCGTCGGTAAACCGGCGCATCATCTCGTGCACCTTGTCCGGGAAGTCGTAGAAGTCGCACATCATGTTTTCCATGCCGCGCAGGTTGGAATAGGACAGGGACAGATCGGGCGACCACCACCACTTGTGGCGGAATTCGACCTTCAGAATGCCGTCAAAGACCTCCTCGGCCGCGTGGAAGGCCGCGTTCGAGGCTTCCCAGTCGACGTGGATCTCGGGTGTTTTGATGAGCGAGGATACATCCAGCTCTTCAAATTCGTCCTCATCCAGCTCGGCCAGCGGGGATTTCCAGACGTAGGCTTCGCCCTTGGTCGGGTCGCCGATGCGCTCCTCCGCGATGCCCCATCCGGTGTCGACCGCGTGATAGGGCAGGTACAGCTTGGCCTCGACGACCTTGTCGTCCTTCATGACCTCGGCCCAGTAGATCTCCTTGCGCAGCCACATTTCCCAGTCGGCCGCCATTTCGCCCTCGCACTCGATCGTCTTGTCCCACGGGAAAATTTCGTTCCAGCCGTTCTCGCAGTCGATGAAGATGACCGGCTGCTCGGTCTTGAGGTCGTTGTGCGCCGTCCAGAGCGCCTTCTTCTCCTGCTCATAGGGCCGCTCGGCCAGCGCGCGCAGGCGCAGACCCAGTTCCCGCAGGATGGCCTTGTCGTGGTCGGAGACCACGCACTGCTCGATCGGCCAGCCGTGCACCATCAGGTTGCCGCCCTGACCCTGGTCGATTCGGTTGACACCGACAAATTCATCTACTTTCATTTGGATCACGATTCCTTTCTGTCGTATGCCCGCAGAGCGGGCGGTCTGATTTTGTGTATTGTGTATTGTTTTATTGCTTCCTTTTTAGAGCATCGAAGCCAGACCGAGGGGAGAGAACAGCGCGTAAACGGCCAGCATACAGATGATGCAAAGCATGCAGGCCGGCTTGGCATACTTCCAGGGCGTCAGATCGACCGCGCCGACGTCCTCCAGCTCGAAGTCGGTCTCGCGGGGCTTGAGCTTGCCGACCGCGATCATGATGAGCATATCCACGATGAACAGGACGGACAGGATCCACAGATAATGGACATTGATGCCGAACGAGGGCAGCAGGTGGCTCAGCGCATACAGGATGACGTGCGCAATCAGCGTGACCTTGGGCGCCAGCGCCGGAATACGCTTGGAGTAGAAGCCGCACAGCACGGTCGCCAGAATGGGCATAGAATAGAAGCCGAAGCAGTCCTGCAGGAAGTCATACAGACCGGAGGGCGCGTTGATGACGAACGGCGCAACAACGATCGCGATGACCGCCAGACCGGTGCCGAAATACTTGCCAATCTTGACCAGATGCTTGTCGTCGCAGGTCGGATTGATCAGCGGACGGTGGAAGTCCAGCGTATACAGGATAACGCAGCTATTGAGCGCCGAGTTAAAGGACGAAAGGATCGCGCCGAACAGAACGGCTGCAAAGAAGCCCAGCAGCCAGCCCGGAATAACCTTGGCCACCAGCATCGGATACGCTGCGTCGGTGTTGTTCATCAGGCTGTCGCCGAAGAAGCGATAGGCCAGCAGGCCGCAGATCGTAATGAAGAAGGGATCGACGAGCTTGAGGAAGCCGGTGAAAATCGCGCCCTTCTGGCTCTCCGCCAGGCTCTTGCCGGCCAGAGAACGCTGAATGATGGACTGGTTGGTGCACCAGTAGAACAGGTTGTTGAAGGTCATGCCGAGGAACAGAACCGGCCACGGCACCATAGGCGGCAGCGCGTCTGCCGGATTGATCGCATTGAACTTTTCCGCCGGGACATTGGATACAAAATCACCCAGACCGGCGAAGAAATTGCCACCGCCCATCATGCAGATCGCCAGAATCGGCACGAGGAAGCCGCCGACCAGCAGGCCGACACCGTTGATCGTATCGGATACCGCGACTGCCTTCAGGCCGCCAAAGATGGCGTAGATCGCGCCGACCAGACCGATGCCGAAGCAGAGGATCGCAATGGTTGCAAACTGGGACAGACCGAACAGCTCGTCGAGATTGAAAATGCGGTTGAATGCCAGCGCGCCCGAATACAGAACGGTCGGCAGGTAGGTCAGCAGGTAGCCCAGCAGGAACAGGAACGAGATGATGCGCTTGACAGTCGCATCATATCGCTGCTCCAGAAACTCGGGAATGGTGGTAATGCCTGCTTTCAGATAGCGGGGCAGAAAGATCATCGCCAGACAGAGCAGAGCGAAGCTGGCACTGACCGACCAGTTCATCGCGCCCATGTTGGTCGCGTAGCTCTGACCGGACTGGCCGACGAGCTGCTCGGTCGAAAGATTGGTCAGCTCGAGCGAACCCGCGATGACCAGACCGGACAGGCCGCGTCCCGCAAGGAAATAGCCTTCTTTGGTATCCAGATTGTCGTCTCGCGTCCGCCACCAGGAAATCAGGGCGACGAGCGCGGTAAAGCCCACGAATGTGAGGATCGTGAACATGCTTTCATCCTCCTAAAATGTTTGTTTTCCGAAATTCTCCCCTTGAAAATTTCGTTTTGATTATTGCTTTCTTTTCTTCCTGGAATTCCATGTCTGCATCTTATCATAAATCGAATCATAATACAAATCTGTAAAAACCGCAATATCCGTAGATTTGTGCAGGTTTACCATCGGATCTTTCCCAATCACATTGTTTGAATTCAACAAATTCTTATCCGTTTCTTTCTCATCTTTTGACGGACATGCAATTCCTTCCGGAAATACATTCGAAAAATGCGCATCCATTTTTCCCCCCTATGCCGACCGCACGAAATCATTTTTTCCCCGCTGAAAAACATGATCATTTTCCGAAAGTATTTCACGAATATCCGCATTGTGTTTTTCCGTCCAGTATGATAAAATAAATTATTTCAAGCGGCAAGGAGGACGGTTCCATGCTCTGTCAGAACGAGACCGGTGTGCTCTCCGGCTCTGAGATCTTTTTCAACACGGTCGGCCCGGTCACCCAGCGGCTGTTCTACTACGTCGGCTGCTGCGGACACTATTACTGTGAGCGGGGCTACAAGATCAACCGCCGCCACATGGACAGCCTGCTGCTCATGCTGATCGAAAAGGGCGAGATGCGGCTGGACTACCAGAACCAGAAATACACCGCCCTGCCGGGCGACATCATCCTGCTGGACGGCACCTTCCCCCAGTATTACGACACGGGCGATTACGTCGAATTTTACTGGATGCATCTGGGCGGGGTCAACAGCTTCGAGCTGTGCGAGCACCTGTCCCGCGCGCGTGGCGGCATCCTCTTCCGCACGGCGAACAACGAGCAGGCGGCTACCCTGATCCGTGATCTGGTCTCCCAGTTCGCCAATCACCAGACCATTTCGGACGCCGAACACTCCCGTCTGCTGCACAGCATCCTGTGCTACCTGATGCCGGGCAGCCGGTCGGACGCGGCGGAGACGCCGGACAGCCCCGTCCGGCAGGCAACGCGGTTCATCGAGGCCCATCTGGGCGAAAAGCTCAGTCTGGAGCGGGTGGCCGAAGCCGTGCACCTCAGCCCCTCCCACCTCATCTGCCTGTTCCGCGCCGAGCTGCACCATTCCCCGCATGAATACATCGTGCTCCTGCGCATGGATCGGGCGAAATACCTGCTCAAGACCACCTCCCTGCCGATCAAGGCGATCGCGGTCGAGGTGGGCTACGGCAACGAATCGAGCTTCACCGGCGCCTTCACCGAGCGCATCGGCATCTCGCCCCGCCGCTTCCGCGAGCTGCCGCTCGGCTGACGCTGCGATACCGATAGAATCGAACAAAGGAGGAAAAACCGCATGGCCGCAAGCTGTGACGACTGCACCTACAACATCTATGACGAGGAAATGGACGCGTATTTCTGCGAAGCGCCCCTCGACGAGGACGAGCTTTGCCGCCTGCTCGCGCAGGGCAAAAGCTGCCCCTATTACCGCCGCGACGGCGGCGATTACGCCCTCGTCCGCCATCAAAACTGAATAAAAGACGCAAAAAAACGTCCCCGTTTGGGGACGTTTTTGCATCTATCTGATGTTCGATTCCGAATCGACCTTCGTCCTGTCACTTCTTGTAAACGCCGTAGTTCTTGGCAATGTCGATGTCGAAACTGCCGGGTGGATTCGAGGAAGGCGTTCGCGCAGGTCTCCGCGTCGGTCGACCACTGCTCATCCGCGAACACGTGACCGATCTTCTGCCCGGTCGCCCGGTTGGTCATGACCGCGCCCGCGTTCATCTCCGAAACAGAGCTTGGTCGGATTACAGTATGTGAAATTTCCCAGCATGATCGTTCCTCCCTCAGAGCTGGTTTCCCATGTCATAGGCTTCCTGCAGGGCGGGATGCCCCGCGGTCTCTCCCGTGCCGGTCACGCTGCCGGCAAACACCGTCCCGGCCAAAGATGCTTTCTCAAAGCAGTCGATCCAGCCGGTCAGACCGCCGACCGCCCGCGCGGGCACGTCCGCCCCGTCGTCGGCCGCCGCCGTCAGCAGATAGATCTCCCGGAACGCATAGTCGGACGCGAACAGGGAATTTGCCCGGTCAAGCAGGGTCTTCATCTGACCGCTCATCTCGTAATAATAAATGGGCGTTGCGAAGGCAATCACATCCGCCATCCGCATTTTTTCCGCGATTTCGATGGCGTCGTCCGGGATAACGCACCGTCCGGCCGACTGACAGGCCAGACAGCCCCGGCAGAACGCGATCGTCTTTCCCCGCAGTGTGACCTTCTCCACCATATTTCCCGCAGCTTGGGCGCCCGCAAGGAAGGCATCCGCCAGCGCCTCGGAATTGCTTCCCGGCCGCAGGCTCGTGCTGATTACAAGTACATGCTTTGCCATGTTTGATCCTCCAAAATTGATTGACAGCGTGTTGCTGCTCTGTTATACTCATCCTATACCCTAAACCTGACTTCAGGTCAATATTTTTTTGAAATAAAATGGGGGAAAATGATGTATACCATCGGACAGGTTTCCAAGCTGTGCGGCATTCCGATCTCCACGCTGCGCTATTACGACAAGGAAGGGCTGTTCCCCGGGCTTCAGCGCACCTCGGGCATCCGACAGTTCGACGACAGCGCGCTGGAGGCGCTTCGCATGATCGAATGTCTGAAACGCTCGGGGCTGGAGATCAAGGACATCAAGCAGTTCATGGGATGGTGCGCGGCGGGCAGCGAGACCTATCCCGAGCGCCTCATGCTGTTTCAGCGGCAGAAGGCGGCGGTCGAGGACGAGCTGGCGCGCATGGAGCGGGTGCTCGACCTGCTGCGCTTCAAATGCTGGTACTATGAGCAGGCCATACAGGACGGCAATGAGGATCGGCTGCGCGATCTGAACCCGGCGGACATGCCCGAGGACATCCGACAGGCCTATGCGCGCACCCACCCGGCTTCCCAGCCCTGATGTTCCGAACAAACAAAGAACCGGCGGACACGCATGTCCGCCGGTTTTTCTGTTTCATCGTCTGTGTATCCGTACCGTTTTACTCGGCGGCGCGGGCGTGCGCGACGAACTGCGCGCCGACGGCGGGCAGCTCGCCCAGACCGGTCAAAATCGTCTCGACCTGATAGCCCTCGGCCTGCAAACGGCTCTTCCAGCTCTCGTCGTCCTCGCCCGCCAGATCGTTCTGCGCGTGGTCACCCGCGACGATCATCAGGGGCGCAAGATAGACCTTTTCGACCTGACGCCGGTGCAGCCGGGCGGTGACGTAATCGAAGTGCGGGAAGCCCTCGACCGTCGCGACATAGACCCGCTCGGCGCCCGCATAGCGGAAGGAGTTCTCGACCAGCGCGTACGCCGCGTTGGCGCGATGCTCGGTGCCGTGCCCCATGTAGACAAAGGCCTCGTCCTCGGCCAGGCGGGGCATCCGGGCGAGCAGGGTGCGGGTCAGCGCGAGATAATCGGGCGTGTCCCACAGCAGGGGCTTGCCCACCGCCAGACGGCGAAAGCGCGTGCGGTAGGGTGCAAGCTGCGCAAGCAGCTTTTCATATTCCTGACCGAAAATGACGTGCAGGCTCTGGCAGAGCACCTCGTCATAGCCCGCCGCGGCGAGCTGCTCCATCAGCTCCTCCGGGGTCGGGATGGTCACGCCCTCCTCGCGGGCGATCTTGCGGATGACCATGCCGGACGTGAACGCCCGGAAGAAATCATGGTCGGGGAAGGCCGCGCGCAGCGTGTTTTCCAGCTGCTCGATCGCGCGGCGTGCGTCCGGGTAGGTCGTGCCGAAGCTGACGACGACCAGCGCTTTCTTGCTCATTTAAAAGCCCTCCCTCTGCACCATCTGGTACAGCAGTGCGTTGATGATGGCGGCGGCGACGTTCGAGCCGCCCTTGCGGCCGCGCGCGATGATATACGGGGTCTCGCCGCCGAGAAACAGCTCCTTGGACTCGACGACGTTGACAAAGCCGACCGGCACGCCGACGACGAGGGCGGGCGACAGCACGCCTGCCTCGATCAGCTCGTGCAGGCGGATGAGGGCGGTCGGCGCGTTGCCGATCGCGAAGATCAGGGGACCGTCCAGCCGGGCGGCGTGCTCCATCGAGACGACTGCGCGGGTCACACCCCGTTCCTTGGCCTCCTGCGCGACCTCGGGGTCGGCCATGAAGCAGACGGCCTTGCCGCCGAATTTCGAGAGCGTGGGCTTGCTGATGCCCGCCAGCGCCATGTTGGTATCGGTCACGATGGTCGCACCCGCAGCCAGCGCCTCCTTGGCGCGCGCGACGACATCCTCCGAGAAGCAGAGGTTGTCCGCGTAGTCAAAATCGGCGCTCGTGTGGATGACGCGCTTGACGATCAGGTCAATGCCCGCCGGGAACGTGCGGCCGCCCAGCTCCTGCGTGATGATCTCGAAGCTGCGCTTTTCAATGTCGGCGGGTCGGATGATTTCTTTCATAATTCGATGTCCTCCCGTGCCGCGACGCCCTTCTGATAGGGGTGACGGCGGTTCATGATTTCGGAAATGTAGTCGGCGCGATCCATCAGATCGGGCGTCGGGTTGCGGCCGGTCAGAACGACCTCCAGCCCCTCGGGCTTGCTGTCGAGGAATCCGATAACGTCCTCCTCGGGCAGGAAGTCATAGGCCACGGCCGTGCAGACCTCGTCGAGCACGAGCAGGCGCGCGCCGGTGCGCACGGCGTAGTCACAGGCCGCGCGGAAGGTGCGCTCGATAGCGTCGGCCGTCGAAACGCGCTCGTCCGACTGGAGGTGGAACGAGAACTTGCCGCACGGATTGGCGGCCAGAATGGTCACGTTGTCGAGTCTTGCAAGGGTCTTGCACTCGCCCGAGGTGCCGTCCTTCAGGAACTGGGCGATGACGACGCCCTTGCCGTGTCCCGCGCAGCGGGCAGCCAGCCCCATCGCGGCCGTGGTCTTGCCCTTGCCGTCGCCGCAGTAAATGTGGATCAGTCCGATATCGCTCATGCGTTTCCCTCCAAAATCCGGTAAATTAAGTCCATATCGAGCGCATTCCGCACGGTATCGGCCAATTTATCATACTGTGTTTCCTTGTACTGCGCCGTGTCGAGCGCGGCGGCGTCCAGCGTGACGCCCTTGCGCGCGGCCAGCAGCCCGATCAGCCGGGAGGCGACCGCCGCGTCGTCAAATACGCCGTGCTGGTAGGTGCCGTAGGCGTTCTCGCCCTGACAGCCGTCCGGCGTTTCGGTCTCGCCCCGCGTGAGGGTCTGGAAGGGCTGCGCACCCGGGCGCAGGCAGGTGTCGCCCATGTGGATCTCATAGCCCGTCGTGCGCACGCCCGAAAGCCCGGCCAGCGGGCCGGTCAGCGTGCCGATGACGCCGCTGGCCTGCGTCGTCGTCTTGGCGGTGTGGAAGACGGTGTCGGTATCGAGCAGACCGATGCCGCGCACCTCTCCCCCGCCCTCGGTGTTTTCGGGGTCGGAGATCGTCTGTCCCATCATCTGATAGCCGCCGCACACGCCGAAAATGATCGTCCCGGCCGCGTGCTGCTTGAGGAGCTGGGCTTCCATGCCGCTCTCGCGCAGCCAGCGAAGGTCGGCAATTGTGCTCTTGGTGCCCGGCAGCAGGATGAGGTCGGCTCCTTCGAGCTGCGCGGGCTTTTCGGCATAGCGCACGCGCACGCCCGGAATGCGGGACAGGGCGGCGAAGTCGGTGAAATTGGACAGGCGCGGCAGACGCACGACCACCAGATCGAGCAGAGCGGGCGCGGACGCCGCGTCCAGCCGTTCGGACAGGCTGTCCTCGTCGTCGATATCCAGCCTGGTGTAGGGCACGACGCCTACGACCGGCTTGCCGGTCAGTTCTTCGAGCTGGGACAGGCCGGGACGGAGTATTTCGACGTCGCCCCGGAACTTGTTGATAATAAGACCCCGGATGCGCTCCTGCTCGTCCGGGTCGAGCAGCTTGACCGTGCCGTAGAGCGAGGCGAACACACCGCCCCGGTCGATGTCGCCCACCAGCAGGACAGGCGCGTCGGCCAGCTTGGCCATGCCCATGTTGACGAGATCATCCTGCTTGAGATTGATCTCGGCGGGCGAACCCGCGCCCTCGATGACAATGATGTCGTACTCGGCCGCCAGACCTTCGTAAGCCTCGCGCACGACCGGGAGCAGACCTTTCTTGTCGCTCCAATATTCGCGCGCCGTCCGGTTGCCCCGGGCCACGCCGTTGACGATGACCTGCGAACCGACGTCGCTCGTCGGCTTGAGCAGGATGGGGTTCATGCGCACATCGGGCGCGACGCCTGCGGCCTCGGCCTGTACGACCTGCGCCCGGCCCATTTCAAAGCCGTCCGCCGTGATGAAGGAATTGAGCGCCATGTTCTGCGCCTTGAACGGCGCGACACGGTAGCCGTCCTGTTTGAAAATGCGGCAGAGCGCCGCCGCCAGCAGGCTCTTGCCCGCGTTGGAGCAGGTTCCCTGCACCATGATCGCCTTAGCCACCCGATAGCACCTCCTGAATGGTTTCGATCAGTCGTTTGTTGTCCGCCTCGCGCTTGACCGCGACCCGGAAATAGCCCGGCCCCAGACCCCGGTAATTCGCGCAGTCGCGGATCATGATGCCGTAGGGCAAGAGCCGCTCGCGCAGGTCGTGGCGGTCGGTGTAAAACAGCAGATAGTTGACCTCACCCGGGAAGACGGTCAGCCCGCAGGCCGAAAGCCCGGCGGCAAGGGTTTTTCGCGCGTCCGCGATCTGCCGCGCGGTCTCACTCTCCCAGTCCTCGCACGAGAGCGCGGCCGTGCCGCAGGCCTGCGCGATGACCGAGACCGGCCACGGCTGTCCGGCGGCGTAAAGCTGCTCGATCAGGCCGCGGTTTGCCGTCATGCAGAAGCCCAGCCGCACGCCGGGCACGGCGTACATCTTGGTGAACGCCCGGACGATGACGAGCTTCTGCCAGGTATCCAGCCACGGACGCAGGGTGCGCGCCCGCTGGTCGATCAGGAAATCGCCGAAGCATTCATCCGCGACGAGCCAGATGTCGTGCTGTAAGCACCGCCAGACGATCTGCTCACAGAGCGCCGGGTCAGCCGTCCGCCCGGTCGGATTGTTGGGATTGCAGAGGAAGAAAATATCAACCTCATCGGTCAGCTCGTCCAGCACCCGCTCGGTCAGGGCGAAGCCGTCCGCCCGGTACAGCGTATGATACCGGATGTCACAGCCCTGCCGCGTCAGCGCGGCCTCGTACTCCCCGAAGGTGGGCGCGGGCAGGAGCGCGGTCTTGGGGCGGATGCAATCGGCCAGCCGGAAGAAAATATCGGCTGCGCCGTTGCCGCAGAAGATTTGGTCGGACGTGAGCCGCCAGCGCGCGGCCAGCGCGGCGGTCAGCTCCCGGCAGAAGGGGTCGGGATAGCGCGTGCAGTCGTCGACCGCGGCGCGCATCGCCCGCCGCACCCGTTCCGGGATGCCGCGCGGGTTGATATTGGCCGAGAAATCGAGCGCTTCGTGCCCGAACCGTTCGGCGTAGGTGTAGACGTCGCCGCCGTGCGTATATCGCATCGCAGTTCCCTCCTTGGGTTCGATCAGAATACCGGCCAGATCAGCAGCAGCCGCAGGCACAGGCCGAGCAGCAGGGCGATGAGGGACGCCGCCGTCATCAGCCGGGACGCCCGCGCGATGTCCGCCCGCTCGATCGGGCGGTCAGGGTCGCCCAGCGTCGCCTTGTGCACGACCCGGCCGAAATAAACCGCGTCGCCCGCAAGCTGCACGTGGAGCGCGCCCGCGCAGACCGATTCGGTCTGTCCGGCGTTCGGACTCTTGTGCTTTTTCCGGTCGCGGCGGAACACGCGCAGGGCGCTGCGGTTGTCAAAGCCGCTCATCCCCGCGCCCGCAATCATGCAGACCGCCGCCAGCCGCGCCGGGATAAAATTGAAAATATCGTCCATTTTGGCCGAAAACTTGCCAAAATGCTCGTATTTGTCGTTGTGATAGCCCACCATGGAGTCGAGCGTATTGACCGCCTTATACAGGAAGGCCAGCGGCGCACCGCCGATCAGCATATAAACCATAGGCGCGATGACGCCGTCGGTCGTGTTCTCGGCGATGGTCTCGACCGTCGCCTTGATGACGCCGGTCTCGTCGAGCGCACCGGTGTCCCGGCCGACGTACATCGCGACCGCCCGGCGGCCGTCGTCCAGCGAACGCCCGAGCGCGGCGTGCACATCCTCGCCTGCATCGGCCAGACAGCGCCGCGCCAGAATCTGGTAGCACCAGAAGGTCTCGACCGCGAACGCCAGCCAGAAATTGACCCGGCGCAAGGCGTACAGGATGCCGAAGGGCACGGCAAAGCTCAGCCCAACGGTCAGCACCCACAGGCACACGCCCGCCGCTGTCTCGCCCGCCGGGGTCTTGGGAAACAGCCGCCGCAACCCCTTTTCGAGCGCGGAAATCAGCTTGCCGATCGCGCAGATCGGATGCCACAGGCCGGGCGGATCGCCCAGCGCCGCGTCCAGCACGAAGCCGAGCAGCACAGAACATATTACAGACACGGCAGTTCCCCCTTGATCGCCTGCGGCACACCCGCAAGCACACGAATGACCGCGTCGGCCTCCTCGGCCAGTGCGCAGCACAGGCGGCCGACCGCCTCGCGCCACGCCTCGTCCTCCCGGCGCAGCGGCACGATGCCGCAGCCGACCTCATCGCAGACCGTGACCTTGCCGCGCAGGCCGTCAAGCAGCGCCATCGGGTCTTCCCCGGCGGCCAGCGTTTCGCGCACCCGCACATGCAGGTCTTCCACCCGCACAAGGTCGGGATAATACCGGCGCGCGACCTCGTTTTTGTTCTGGTACGCGCCGCCAATGATCAAAATTGTCATCCGATCAGCCCTCCCAACGCGGCCACAGCCAGTCCGAGCAGTTCGGCGGTCGAGATGAAGAACCCGGCCAGATCACCGGTCAGACCGCCGAAAATGTTCATGCACATCCTGCGGTGCGCCGCGTTCCAGACGGCCAGCGCCGCCAGATAGATGAGCGCCCAGAGCATCGACCCGTGGAAGCGGACGCAGGCCATCAGCAGGAGCGCGCCGCCCAAAACGGTCTCGACCGCCGTCGCCAGCGCGACCGCGTGCTTGTCGCTGCCCTCGGCAAACAGGTGCACCAGGCCGGTGTTCTTGGCACAGGTCATGGTGACGATCTTGCGCGCGCCCAGCGCACGCGCCAGCGGGAAGGCCAATGCGGCCAGCGGCAGGAGCGCAGGCGTTTCGTAGAGCTGGGCGAACAGCGCGGTCTGCGCAAGCAGGAAGGCCATCAGCCACATGGGGCCGAAGGCGCCCACGTGCGGGTCTTTCAGAATCTCCAGCTTTTTCTCCTTCTCACCGAAGGAGCACAGCGCGTCGCAGGTGTCGGTCAGGCCGTCCATGTGGATGCCGCCCGTGATGACGAGCGGGAGCAGCCCGGCCAGAATGGCATAGAGCAGGGCGGACGCGCCGAACGAACGGCAGAACCAGAACCACAGCAGCTCGGCGCCGCCGACCAGCACGCCGACGAGCGGCAGGAAGCTCAGCGCCCAGCGCATCGTCTTCTTCTCCCACGCGACCTGGGGCACCGGAATGGCGGAATACAGGGAAAACGCAACGCAGAACCCCGTCCAGATCGACTTCATCTCATATCCCCTCCCGGATCGTACACAAAATCCCGCAGACCGATTCGTACACCGCGTCCGCCCGTTCAGCCAGCGCGGCGTTCAGCCGCCCCAGCGTTTCAATGTAGCGGATGGTCTGCGCATCATACGGCAGACCGTCCGAAAAGACCTCATTCGTCACGACGACCAGCGTTTCACAGGCCGGCTCCAGCCGGGCAATGCCCGAAAGGATGGCCTCGTGCGCCCGGTCGCCCGCGCCCTCGGGCGCGTAAATTTCGTTGGCAAGCAGGTTGGACAAGTCCTCGAGCAGGATGCCGTCGTACCGCTTTTGCAGGCGCAGTCCGGCAAGGTCGGTCGTCCGTTCGACCGTCTCGAAGCCCTTGCCCGCGCGCAGCTTGCGGTGGCGCTCGATGCGGTACTGCGCCGTCCTGCCGAAGGGCTGCATGGTCGCCAGATAGAGCCGCGCGCCCGGGGCGCGGCTGCACAGGATGCGCTCGGCGTGGGCGGACTTGCCGCTGGCCGAGCCGCCGGTCACCAGAATCAGCATGGCGGTCAGGTCAGCGGCTGATAGGCTTCGATGCCCGCGTCCTCAAAGCAGGGCATCCCCAGATAGGCCGCCAGCGCCAGATCGAGCAGGGCGACCGCCGCCGCGCCGCCCGTGCCCTCGCCCAGACGCATCCCTGCGACGATAAAGGGCTTGGCGTCCAGCGCCTCGAGCAGCAGCTTGCCCGCAGGCTCCTCCGAGCGGTGGGAGGCCAGCATGTAAGGCCGCGCCGCCGGACACAGCCGCGCCGCCAGCAGGGCGGCTGCCGCCGCGATGACGCCATCGATCATGACCGGCACGCCGCAAGCCGCGCCGCCCAGATACAGGCCGACCATGCCCGCGATGTCCAGGCCGCCGACCTTGGCAAGCACGTCGATCGGGTCGGACGGGTCGGGCTGATTCCATTCGATGGCCTTCTGAATGGCCGTGATCTTGCGGCCCAAGCCCTCGGTCGAAAGCCCCGCGCCCCGTCCGGTCACCGTCTCGACCGGCGCGCCGGTCAGCACAGCGGTTACCGCCGCGCTCGTTGTCGTGTTGCCGATGCCCATTTCGCCCACGCAGAGCAGCTCGTAGCCCTCCTTGGCGCGCGCCTCAGCCATTTCAATGCCGACCTCGATCGCGCGGACGGCGTCCTCCCGGGTCATCGCCGGGCCCTGCGTCATGTCGTTTGTGCCGTACATGATCTTGCGGCGGAGGATGCGCTCGCCCACAAGGTCACGCGCCACGCCGATATCGACCGGGAACACATCCATGCCGAGGTGCTTGGCCATCAGGCAGACCGTGCTCTTGCCCGCGTTCATGTTTTCGGTGACGGTCGCGGTGACCTCCTGGCCGCACTGGGTCACACCCTGCGCGACCACGCCGTTATCCGCGCAGAACACGACGACGGCCCGCTTGCCGATCTCGGGCGTAGCCGTCTTGCGCACGCCCGCCAGCTGGATGATCGCGTCCTCGAGCAGTCCCAGACTGCCCAGCGGAATCGCGATATTGGAAAACCGGCGGCGTGCCGCCTCCATGCTCTCCGCGCAGAGCGGCCGAATGGAAGAAAGGGTCTCTTGCAAATTCATGATCGTCACCTCATGTCCGCGCACTTTTTGACAAAGCGCGCGATAAATTCAGGGTTGGAGCGAAAAAACAGGTGGGGATACCCGGCATACAGGGTCTCGTGCGCGTGCACACAGGGCCAGCGCCGTCCATTGGGCTTGATCGCCTCGAACGCGTCCCCGCAGTCATCCGAAACGGCGTAGTGGAACTCGTGCGCCCGGGTCGTTTCGCCCGCCCGGGCCAGCAGACTGTCGCGCGCGGCAGTCAGCGTTACGTAACCGAAATTCTGTAGTTTTTTCGTCAATCGGCAGGCTCCGGGAATCACACCGACCATCTCGTGCGCCCCGCCATCCTCGTCGGCCATGACCTCATGCAGGTACATGAAGCCGCCGCACTCGGCGATCGTCGGCAGTCCCGCCGTGATCCGCGCCTTGAGTTCATTGCGTAGCGTAACATTTTCGCTGAGTGTGCCCGCGCACAGCTCGGGATAACCGCCGCCCAGATACAATCCGTCGATATTTTCGGGTAAGTGCGGGTCGGACAGGGGCGAAAACGGAACGATCTCGGCGCCCAACTCGCGCAGGACGTCGAAATTGTCGGCGTAATAGAAGCAGAACGCCTTGTCCTGTGCGACCGCGATGCGCACCGGGCGGCCGGTGACCGGCGTGAGCGGCGGCGCGGCGTCGGGCAGTTCGGGCGCGGTCTGCGCCAGCGCCAGCAGGCCATCCAAGTCCAGCCCTTCCTCGGCCGCGTCCGCCAGCAGATCGAGCCTGCGGCCGATGTCGGCGATTTCCCCGGCTGTGACCAGTCCGAGATGGCGGTCGGGGATGGATGCGGCCGGAACGGGCGGCAGATAGCCATAGACCCGCAGGCCGGTTTTCTGCACGATATCACGGTAAAACGGATACATTCCCTTGGAAACGCCGTTTATAATGACACCGGACAGGGTGTTGGGCGCAAAATCGCGGAAGCCCGCGACCAGCGCGGCCAGCGAGAGCGACTGCCCCTTGGGGCGGACAACCAGCACGGCGGGTGTCTCGGTCGCGCGTGCCAGATGGGCGGCGGACGCAGTCTCGGACGTGCCCGAAACGCCGTCGTAGAAGCCCATGACGCCCTCGATCACGCCGACCGCATCTTCGAGCACGGTACGCGCAATTTGTGCCCGGGCACACGCCTCATCTACGAAGAATAAGTCCAGATTCCGGCTGGGAATGCCCAGCGCGGCGGTGTGGAACATGGGGTCAATGTAATCGGGGCCGCACTTGAAGGCGCGCAGGGGCACGCCCCGCCGCTGCCATGCCCGCAGCAGCGCGCTCGATACGGTGGTCTTGCCGCAGCCGCTGCCCGTGCCGCCGATCAGGATGCGTGCCCGGCTCATGCGTCCGCGCTCCCTCCCGTCAGCAGAAAGACCGGGTTATTCGCGGTCATCATGGTATAATTTGCAACCTTTCGCCCGCGTGCGGCCGCAATCTGGCAGACCGAAACATCGGCAAAGCCCAGTTCCTTGAGGCTCTGCTGCGCCAGCGCCAGCGTTTCGAGCGCAATCGCGCTCACGCAGACCCGCACGGCCGGGTTGGCTTCCTTCAACAACCGCAGGATGGCGGGCAGCTCGCCGCCGCTGCCGCCGATGAAGACGGCGTCGGGCGCGGGCAGGCCGGAAAGCGCGTCGGGCGCGCGACCGGGCACGGGCACAACGTTGAATGCGCCCAGCTTTTCCCGGTTTTCGTCCAGCAGCGCCAGACCTTCCGGGTTGCGCTCGATCGCGTAGACCCGTCCCCGGCAGGCGTGCCGCGCCATTTCGATGGCGACCGAACCGGTGCCCGCGCCCACATCGTAGACCACGTCGGTCTCGCGCAGCGCCAGCAGGTTGACCGCTGTCCAGCGCACCTCCTGCTTGGTCATGGGCACGCCGCCCCGGGTGAAGTCGGCGTCGCGCAGGGCGCGGCGCGGGTCGGCGGGACGGTCGTTTTCGATCAGCAGGACGGCCAGACTGCCGCAGGGCCGCTCGGCCAGCTCAGCCGCTGTGCCCGTGCACACGCGCTCCTCCGCCCCGCCCAGATTTTCCCCGCGCGAGACGCGGACGAAGTCCAGTCCGGCCTCAGTCAGTTCCCGGCACAGGGTCTGCGCATTGCGGTCGCCGCCGGTCAGGGCGAAAACCTTATGGTGGTAGGACACCGCGCCCACGAGATCGCCCGTCCGCCCGTGCAGGCTGACGATGAACGCGTCGTCATAGGACGCGCCCAAGCGGGCGCAGAGGGTCTGCATCGAGCTGAGGCCGGGCAGAATTTCGACCGTGCCGCAGGCGGCCAGCTTGTCCGCGATTGAGCGGGTCAGGCTGAAAAAGCCGGTGTCGCCCGACACGACGACGGCGACGTGCGCCGCGTCCGCCCGGCACGCCGTTTCCGCCAGCTCTCCGACCGGACAGGCCGTGACCGGACGCACGCCGGAAAGCTGGGCGGCCAGCCGAGGGGTGGACAGCGCCAGATCGGCGGCGCACAGGGCTTCCCGCGCCTCACCGGTCAGGCCGGACGGCGCGCCCATGCCCGCGCCCACGATGGTAAAACGGCGTTCCATTGCAAAACCTCCTGTTTTTTACAGCTCGGCCAGAGCCGCGTCCGCCGCCGCGCAGAACGCCTGCACCTCGGCCTCCCCGTGGCTGACGTTAACGAACGTCGCCTCGAACTGGGAGGGCGCGATATACAGGCCGCGCGCCAGCATTTTGTTGAAATATCGCTTGAATTTGTCCAGATCGGACGTTTTCGTATCGGCAAACGAGCGCACCGGACGGTCGGTGAAGTACGGGCAGAGCAGGCCGCCGCACTGGTTGACCGTCAGCGCCGCGCCGTGCCTCATCGCGCTTGCGCGCATGGCCTCAGCCATCGTCTTGGCCTTTTCCTCGAGCGCCGGAAAGTATTCGGGGTGGTCGTTCAGGATGCGGAGCTGAGTCAGACCGGCGGCCATGGCGACCGGGTTGCCCGACAGGGTGCCCGCCTGATAGATCGGGCCGGTCGGGGCGACCTGCGACATGATCTCGCGCCGTCCGGCATAGGCGCCGACCGGCATCCCGCCGCCGATGATCTTGCCGAAGGTGACGAGGTCGGCGCGCACGCCGAAATACTCCTGTGCGCCGCCGCGCGCCAGACGGAAGCCGGTGATGACCTCGTCGAAGATGAGCAGGGCGCCGTGCTTGTCGCACAGGCTGCGCAGACCCGCGAGGAAGCCGGGCGCGGGCGGAACGACGCCCATATTGGCCGCGACCGGCTCGACGATGACCGCAGCAATCTCGCCCGGATTGGCGTCAAACAGAGCCGAAACCGAGTCCAGATCGTTGTACTGCGCCAGCAGGGTGTCCCGCGCCGCGCCCCGGGTCACGCCTGCCGAATCGGGCACGCCCTGGGTCAGTGCGCCCGAGCCCGCGCCGACCAGCATCGCGTCCGAGTGACCGTGGTAGCAGCCCTCGAACTTCACGAGCTTCTCGCGTCCGGTCACGCCGCGCGCCACGCGCAGGGCGCTCATGACGGCCTCGGTGCCCGAGTTGACCATGCGCACCATGTCGATGCCGGGCACCATCGAAACGAGCAGCTCAGCGATTTCGACCTCGATGGCGGTCGGCGCGCCGAAGGACAGGCCGTTCTGCATGGCCTTCCCTACTGCTTCGAGCACCTCGGGGTTGCTGTGCCCCAGAATCAGCGGGCCCCACGAGCCGACAAAGTCGATATATTCGTTTCCATCCTCATCCCAGACGCGGCAGCCCTGCCCGCGCACGAGGAAGGGCGGATTGCCGCCGACCGCGCGGTAGGCGCGCACGGGAGAATTGACGCCGCCCGGGAGGACGTTCTGCGCCCGGGTGAAGAGGGCTTCGGAGCGTGCGCGGCTCATCCGATCTCCCCCTTCCGGATGGCGTCCGCCAGCTCACAGGCGTAATAGGTGATGAGGATGTCGGCGCCCGCGCGGAAGACGCTGATGGCCGATTCGCACATCACGCCGTGCTCGTCGATCAAGCCAGCCTTGGCCGCCGCCTTGACCATGGCGTACTCGCCCGAAACGGCGTAGGCCGCGATGGGCAGGTCGAAGCGGTAACGCGCCTCATGGATGAGGTCGAGATAGGCCAGCGCGGGCTTGACCATCAGGATGTCCGCGCCCTCCTCGACGTCCAGCTCGCACTCGCGCATGGCCTCTCGGCCGTTGTGCGGGTCCATCTGGTAGGAGCGGCGGTCGCCGAAGGACGGGGCCGAACCGGCGGCCTCGCGGAAGGGGCCGTAGAAATAGGAGGCGAACTTGGCCGAATAAGCCATGATCGGGATGTTCTGGAAGCCGTTTTCGTCCAGCGTCTCGCGGATGCGGGCGACACGGCCGTCCATCATGTCGCTGGGCGCGACCATGTCCGCACCCGCCTGCGCGTGGCTCAGCGCGATCTGCGCCAGCTTTTCGATGGTCTTGTCGTTGTCCACGTCATGTCCGCACAGGATGCCGCAGTGGCCATGCGAGGTGTATTCGCACATGCACACGTCGGTGATGACGTACATCTCGGGCGCGAGCTCCTTGATCTTGCGCACGCCCTGCTGGACGATGCCGTCGGCCGCCCACGCGCCCGAGCCTTCTTCGTCCTTGTGCAGGGGCAGGCCGAAGAGGATGACGCGGGACACGCCGTGCGCACGCGCCTGCTCGACCATGCGCCAAAGCTCGTCCGGGCTGTAGTGATACTGACCGGGCAGGGATTCGATCTCGCGGTAGATGTGCTCGCCCTCGGCGACGAAGATCGGCCAGATCAGGCTGTCGGGCGAGATCCGGGTCTCGCGCACCATGCGGCGCAGGGAATCCGACGTGCGCAGGCGGCGCGGACGAATGGTATCGTTAAACATGATTTATTCCTCCAATAAGCAGGCGATCATGGCGTCGATCGTCGCGTTTTTTGCAGTTTTGACCGTCATACCGTATTTCTGCGCGGCGGCGGCGGTGGACGCGCCGATGCACAGGGCGGTGAAGCCGGTCAGGCCGGTCTCGCCGACTGCGCGGACGAAGCCCTCGACGGTGGAGACGCTCGTGAAGGTCACGCAGTCGAGCGTGCCCGCCGCCAGCTCCTGCCGGAGCAGGTCGGCCTTGTCGGTGCGGTAAACGGTGTCATAAACGGGCACATCGGCGAAGTCCACGCCGCGCGCGGCCAGAATTTCGGGCAGCTCGGGCGCACCCGCGCGGGCACGGGCCAGCAGGACGCGCTCACCCGGCTGCATAGCGTCCGCCAGCGCCTCGGCCAGATGGGCGCCGTCGTAAATTTCGGGACAGAGATCGGCGGTCAGGCCGTATTCGGCCAGCGCCTTGGCCGTGCCCGCGCCGATGACAGCCAGCTTCATGCCGTAAATCGCACGCAGGTCGCGTCCCAGCCGGGTCAGCGCGTGCGCCAGCGCGGGCACGCCCGCCGGACTGGTCAGCGCCAGCCAATTCCAGTGCGCGTCGAGTGCCTGTGCCAGCGCGGTATCGTCCTCCGGCTCCCGGGTCTCGATGCAGGGGCATTCGATGACGTTCGCGCCCAGATCGCGCAAGCGCTCGGCCAGTGTGCCCGCCCGGGCGCGCGGACGGGTGACCGCGATCGTCTTGCCGTGCAGCGGCAGAGGGGTGAACCAGTCCAGCTCCTCGCTCAGCTCGCACACCCGGCCGACCACGATGAGCGCCGGACTGTGCAGACTGGCGGCGCGCACCTTCGCGGCCAGATCGGCCAGCGTTGCGACCACCTTGCGCTGGTTGCCCCGGGTGCCGTTTTCGATGACGGCGGCCGGGGTCGCCGGATCCATGCCAGCGCCGGTCAGGCCGGAAACGACCCGCTCAAGCGCGGTCAGTCCCATCAGGAAGACCAGCGTGCCGCCGGCGGCGGTCAGCGCTTCAAAGTTGATACCCAGCGGCTTGCCCGCGCGGGCGTGGGCGGTGACGATATGCACCGAGGAGCAGTAGTCCCGGTGGGTGACCGGAATGCCCGCGAAGGCGGGCGCGGCCAACGCGCTCGTTACACCCGGGATGACCCGGAAGGGCACGCCGTTTTCCTTCAGATATTCGATTTCCTCGCCGCCCCGGCCAAAGAGATAGTTATCGCCGCCCTTTAAGCGGACGGTGTTCTTGCCCGCCTTGGCGCAGCGCACGAGAATGGCGTTGATCTCGTCCTGCGGGACGGGGTGGTGGTTGTTCTCCTTGCCGACGTTGATGCGTTCGGCGTCCGGCGGGATGAGGTCGAGGATGTCCTCCCCCACCAGCCGGTCATAGACGACCGCGTCGGCGCGGCGGATGGCCTCGGCGCCCTTGAGCGTGAGCAGCCACTTGCCGCTCGGGCCGGCGCCGACGAGCGTTACGGTTCCAGTCATGTTCCTTCCTCCGCCTCCTGTTTCAACTGCATGGCGAGCGCTGCGCCGAGGGCTTCGGCCTCCTCGGGCGCACCCGTGCGCGTGCCGCGCGCCATGCGGGTCTCATCTTCGGTCACATACAGGCCGCGCAGCCGCAGCAGCCCGCCGTCGAGCTCGGCATAGGCCGCGATGGGCGCGAAGCAGCCGCCGCCCAAGGCGCGGACGAACGCCCGCTCGGCCAGTGCGCAGGCGCGGGAGGCCGGGTCGTCCAGCGTCTTGACCGCGTCGGGCAGCTCACCCTCCCGGCCCTGCACGGCCAGAATAGCCTGACCGGCCGCCGGGATGATCTCATCGGTCGAAAAATAGCGTGAAATGCGGTCTTCCAGACCCAGACGGTGCAGTCCGGCGGCGGCCAGCACGAGCGCGCCGTACTCCCCGCTGTCCAGCTTGCGCAGACGGGTCTGCACGTTGCCGCGCACCGGGCGGACTTCGCAGTCCGGGAACAGCCGGGCGAGCTGGATGCGGCGGCGGGCTGACGAGCAGCCGATCGGCTTCGACCGGTCAAGCTCGGTCGCGCCTGCGGGCAGAACGAGCACATCCCGCGCGTCCTCGCGGGTGGTGAAGGCCACGAGGGGCAGTCCCTCGGGCTGCTCCATCGGCACGTCCTTCAGGCTGTGGACGGTCAGGTCGACCCGGCGCTCGGCCAGCGCGCGGTCCAGCTCCTTGACGAACAGACCCTTGCCGCCCACCTGATCGAGCGTGCGGTCGAGCACCATATCGCCCGTTGTTTTCATCGTGATCAGCGTACAGCTGCCCAGCGCGCGCATGACCTCCTCGGCCTGCACGACGGCCAGACGGCTGTCCCGGCTGCCAATTTTAATTGGTTCCATGCGTTTCCTCCAATACCGCGCGGATGCGTTCGGCCGCCTGCGCGACCGCCCGGTGCGCCGTGCCGTCCGACACCACGCCCGCGATCAGCCCGCCGCCTTCACAGACGGCGGGGAAATAAAAGGTCGATTCCTCCGCCCGGTCGGCTACGCTGACCGGAATCCCGGCGGCGCGGCAGTCTTCCCCGATGCGGCGGTTCACTTCCCGGTCGTCGGTCGCCGCGACTGCCAGAAAAACGCCCGAAAGATCGCTTTTCTCATAGCCGCGTGCCCGGTCGACGGTCAGCTCCGCCCGTGCCTCAGGCGCGACGACGGTCACGTCCGCACCGAAGCGGTGCAGCACGCCCACCCGGCGCGCCGCGATCTTGCCCGCGCCGAAGACCACGCATTTCTTGCCGCGCAGATCGACGAAGAGCGGAAACCGGGGCGCGGCCTCGGTCAGTCCCAACCGTCCGGCCAGATAGCGCTTCATCTCCTCGAGCGTGCGCCCGTTTTCGTTCGTCGGACGGGCGATGACCAGCACCTGCGCACCGGTCTCACAGGCGGCCGAGAGCTTCTCAGCGAAGCCGCCCGCGCCGCCGGTGTCCTTCGTGACCAGAATATCCGCGCCCGTGCGCTCGAGCAGGGCGACGTTCATCTCGTGGGAGAACGGCCCCTGCATCGCGATGATCTGTGCGCCCGCGAAGCCGAGTGCCTCGCATTTCTGCAAAACGGCGGCGGTGGGCAGCACGCGGGGGAACAGGCGGGTCTTATAATCCGAAACCTGTGTGTAAAGATCGAGCTCCTTGCTGCCCGTCGTCAGCAGCACCCGCCCGGGATGGGCGTTGAGCCACGCGACCGCCGCCGCCGTGTCAGGCACGGTGACAACCCCCTCGCGCGGCAGGGGCGGACGGGTCAGGCGGAGGTATTCCGCGCCCGCCGTCTCGCAGGCCGCGCGGATGTTGGCCGTGACCTCGCTGGCGTAGGGATGGGTCGCGTCGACCGTCAGGGTGTCCCTGTCCAGCCGGGCAGCCATCTCCTCGGCCGTCAGGCGGCCGGTGTGCACGGTCACGCCGGGCAGCGGCTCGATGACCTGCTCCCCGTAGGCGGTCGCGACAAACACATCGGTCTGCACGCCCCGCGCCGAAAGGAAGCGGCAGAGGGCGTGGCCCTCGCTCGTTCCCGAAAAAATGACGATCCTCATACGCCGCGATACCCCCGGGGGGTGACCATGCGGCCGTCGACCATCTTGGTGCGCGAATTGCCGACGAAGACGGTCGTGAGCATATCGACCGGGGTGTCGCGCAGGGCACCCAGCGTCGTCAGGGAGAAGGTCTCGCCCGCGCGGCCGATGTTGCGCACCAGACCGCAGACGGTCTCAGGCTTCTGGGTCTCGAGCAGGATGTCGCAGGCGCGCTGGAGGTGGTCGGTGCGCTTCTTACTGGCCGGGTTATACAGGGCAATCGCGAAATCGCCCTGTGCCGCGCCGCGCAGACGCTGTTCGATGACCTCCCACGGGGTCAGCAGGTCGGACAGGCTGACGCAGGCGAAGTCGCAGGTCAGGGGCGAGCCGAGCACCGCGCCGCCCGAGCAGGCCGCCGTGATGCCGGGGATGACCTCGATTTCGATTTCGGGATGTCCCTCGCAAACCTCAAAGACCAGACCGGCCATGCCGTAAACGCCCGCGTCGCCCGAGGAAACGACCGCGACGGTCTGTCCCTGAAGCGCCCGGTCACGCGCCGCCGTGCAGCGGTCGACTTCCCGGGTCATGCCGGTCATGATGCGTTCCTTGCCCTCGATGAGCGGGGCGATGAGGTCGAGATATAAGCCGTAACCGGCCACGCAGTCGCACGCCGTCAGGGCGCGCACGGCGCGCAGGGTCATCTGTTCCTCCCCGCCCGGGCCGATGCCAATGACATACAGTTTCATTTGCCGCTTCCTTTCTTCATGTGTTCCAAGCAGGCGGTCAGCCGCTCGGGGCTGACGATCCCCTTCATGCCGCCGAGCATGAGGTCGACCGTTTTCTGCACCGCCAGCGCGGCCAGACCGTCGAGGTCGTTGTCCTCGCACAGACCGGCATACGCGTGGTCATATCGCAGGCGCATGAGCGCCGTATCCTTGAGCGCGGCGATCAGCGGCAGGGACTGCCGGTAATCGTACCACGCGGTAAAATCCTCCATCGCTTCGTCCAGAATGGACTGCGCGGCCTGCCGCGCGCCGTCGTCCTGCCCGGGCAGGTCGCCCAGATCGTCCAGATTCCACATGACGACGCCTTCGCGTCCGGCGATGGCCTCATCGAGGTCGCGCGGCATGGCGAGGTCAATGAACAAAACGGGCGGACGGTCGAGCGCGTCCACCTGTGCCCGGGTCAGGGTGTAGTGCGGGCTGGTTGTCGCGCTGACGACCAGATGAGCGCCCTCGAGGATGGCGCACCGATCCTCGTAGGGATGGGTGGCACAGCCTGCGGGCACGATGGTCTGCCCGTGGCGGTAGGTGCGCAGGGTGACCGTCACCTGACAGCCCGCCGCGTGCAGCGCAGTCGCGGCCAGACGGCCCATTTCGCCGTTGCCGATGACGACGGCGCGCTTGCCCGCGAGCGAACCGAAGAAGTCCGCCGCCCTGGCGACGCCGCGCTCGGCTGCCGAGGCGGGCACGCCGGTCAGGCGCACCTCGGTCTTGACCCGCTTGCCCGCGGTCACCGCCCGGCGGAACAGGGTGTCGAGCACGCTGTCGCTCGTCCCGGCCTCCCGCGAGAGCGCGGCCGCGTCCCGCACCTGCGTGATGATCTGGTCGTCGCCGAAAATCTGGGATTCCAGCCCGGCCGCGACCGCCATCAGATGGGACGCGGCCTGCGCGTCCGTCCGCACGACGCTGATCGCGCGGTAAGCATCGGCGTCCACGCCCGCCTCCCGGCAGAGCAGGACGAGCGGATCGACCGCCGTGCCGTCGGTATGCACATAAAGCTCGGTGCGGTTGCAGGTGGCCAGCAGCACGCAGCCGGTCACGTGCGCCGCCTGCGCCAGCCGGGGCAGCAGCGCGCTGACCTGCCCCCGCACAAAGGACACCGGCTCACGCCGCGCAATGGGCGCGCGCAGAAAGTCGATGCCTGCCATATACAGATTCAAAACCTCACCCTCCAGTCGGGAATGGCCAGCGCGACGGTCACGCCGTCCCGGGCCGTTTTGCGGCAGATCAGTCTGCCGCCGTCCGCCGCGCACACCGCCGCGCGCTCGCAGACATTATCCACGCCCACCGTTTTCTGCACAAAGGCCGAGGGCGTGAAGTCCCCCGCCGCCGCTTCGAGCGTTTGGGCGGGATAGGTGACAAATTCCAGTCCGTGCGCCGCGCAGAAGGCCAGCAGCCCGGCCTCGTCGGCCTTCCGGTCGATCGAGGCGGCGACGCGCACCCCTTCCATCGGCACGCCTGCCGCGCGCAGCGTTTCGAAGACCACCCGTTCGATCGTCTCCCGCGTTGTCCCCCGGCGGCAGCCCAGACCGAGCGATACGATGCGCGGGACAAGGTGCAGGGTGTGCGGGAAGGGCTGGGCGGTCACGTCGAAGCCGACCGTGAACCCGGCCTCGCACGCGCCGTTCAAACGCACCAACGCGGGCAGAACGCCGTCCACCGGGAAGTCCGATGCCAGTCCGACCGGGTCGTTGCGCAGCAGCGCGCCCGAAACGAACTTGATTCCGGGCGTGTCGTACACGACGCAGCCCTGCGCCTTCGCCCAGGTATCGACCGCGAATACGCCGCGCCCGTCGGTCGCCGTCGTGATGACCGGCTGGGCGCCCAGCGCCCCGGCCAGCCGCTCGGCCAGCGCGTTTGCGCCGCCCAGATGACCCGAAATCAAGGAAATGACGAATTTTCCGTTTTCATCCAAGACCAAAACCGCCGGGTCGAAGGCCTTGCCCGCCAGATAGGGGGCGATTGCGCGCACCGCGATGCCGGTCGCGCCGATGAAGACGATCAGATCACAGTCGACCATGGCCTGCTGGGCGAAGCGGGAGAGCCGGGTGCCGTGCAGCGAGGGGTCGACCGTGCGGGCGTACCGCTCACAGCGGGCGTCGGGCAGCGCCGCCGCCACCCGCTCGGCCAGTGCCGCGCCCCGTCCGGTGAAGGACACGAGCTTTGCGCGGATCACTTGGTGGCCTCGCGGAATTCGGTCGTAAAGCTGGGGTCGTACAGCTTGGAGCGGTCGTACACGTCTCCGAGGAAGCCGCCGACCGTGATGAGCGCGGTCTTGGTGATGCCCTCGTCCCTGGCCGCCCCGGCCAGACCCGCGACCGTCGTGCGGACGACCTTCTCATCCGGCCACGTCGCCTTGTAGACGATGGCCGCCGGGGTCTCGGGCGGGTAGCCGCCCGCGATCAGGCGGTCGGACAGGGCTTCGAGCTGACCCGCCGAGAGGAAGATGACCATGGTCGCGCCGTGCGCGGCCAGCAGCTCGATCTTCTCCTTGGGCGGCACGGGCGTGCGGCCCTCCATGCGGGTCAGGATGACGGTCTGGCTCACGTCGGGCAGGGTGTACTCGGCCTTGAGCGCGGCCGCCGCGCCGCAGAAGGAGGAAACGCCCGGGCAGACCTCGTAGTCGAGACCGGCCGCGTCCAGCGCGTCCATCTGCTCCCGGTGCGCGCCGTAGACGCAGGGGTCGCCGGTGTGCAGGCGCACGACCAGCTTGCCCGCCTTGGAGGCCGGAATCATGACGTCCAGCACCTCTTCGAGGGTCATTTTCGCGCTGTTATAAACCTCACAGCCCTCTTTTTTATAATCCAGCAGGGCGGGATTGACGAGCGAACCCGCGTAAACGATGACGTCCGCCTCGCCCAGCAGCTTGGCGCCGCGCACGGTGATGAGATCGGGCGCGCCCGATCCTGCGCCGACAAAGTAAATCATTCCCCATCCTCCTTGACTAAAATGATCGAAAAATATCCGGTCGGATCGTCCAGCTCCCGCAGGTCGGTCACGATGCGCTCGCCCTCCATGCTGCACCGCTCGACGAGGGCGGCGTTGTCGAGCTGACCGCGTGCCGCGAGCTGGTCGCGCACATCCAGAATGGACTTGCCCGCCTTCATGAGGATCTTGTTGCCCGGCAGGTCGAGACCGTTCTCGGCCGCGCCGTGGGAGGCGGGCACGATGTGCAGCATTTCGCTGCCCGCGCACAGGGCGGTGTTGAGCGCGGCGGCGGCCGCGCAGAAGGAGGGCACGCCGGGCACGAGCTGCGCGGTGTAGCCGCGCGCGCAGACCCGCTTGTGGACGTACCAATAGGTCGAATAGACCGAGGGGTCGCCCAGCGTCAGGAAGGCGACCGTCTTGCCTTCGTCCAGCAGGGCGCAGAGCTGGTCGGCCGCGCGGTCGTGGCTCGCGTCCAGCTTGGCCTTGTCGCGGATCATGGGCATATCGCAGTGGATGACCGGCTTGTCGCCGATGTAGCCCGCGGCGATCTTCATCGCGGTCTTCTCGCTCTCGCCCGCGGCGGGAACGGCGACCACGTCACACGCCTTGAGGATGCGGACGGCCTTGACCGTCATCAGTTCGGGGTCACCCGGGCCGACGCCCACCCCATATAAAATTCCCTTGTTCATACGCTCTCCTGTAATCTGCGGCAGAGCGCGGCCGCGCCGGGCGACTGCGCCAATACGCCGTATTGGTTGGTAAACATGATATATTCGATCCGGGCCCGTCCGCGCAGGCGGCGGGACAGCCGGGCTTCGATTTCGTTTCCGATGCGTGCCAGAACGGGCGCACGCAGGCCGGCCTCGTCCAGCAGGGCGATGCAGGCGTCGACCGTGACCGAATCCATCAGTCCGGTCAGGGTCTCGGGCGGCGCGCCGCACAGGGCGGCGTGGGCGGTGAAGACCTCCTGCCGTCCGTCGGCCACCGCCGAGTGGGTGTTCATGACCCCAGCGGCCAGCTTGACGAGCTTGCCCGCGTGCCCTACAAGCAGGATGTCCGGAAAACCCTTGTAAACCGCGTAATCGAGGGCGTCCCCGATGAAATTCGAGCATTTGACCGCCTTTTCAAGCTCCAGTCCCAGCTTGTCGCGGGCGAAGTCCGCGCCGTAGTTGCCCGGGCAGAGGAAGGCGATCCGCTGGCCCGCGGCGTAGACGCTGTCGATCTCGATGTGGGTCGCGTCCATCAGGGCGGTCTCGCTCATCGGCTCGACGATGCCGCTCGTGCCCAGAATGGAGATGCCGCCCACGACGCCCAGATGGACGTTCATGGTCTGCTTGGCCAGCTCTGCCCCATTTTCGACCGAAATGACCGCCGAAAAGCCGCCCTCGTAATCGTGCACGCGCGCCGTCTCAGTCAGCGCGGCGCGAATCTGCGCCTGCGGGCCGGGGTTGATGGCGGGCGCCCCCACCGGGCAGGCCAGTCCGGGACGGGTCACCCGGCCCACGCCTTCGCCGCCCTCGATCGTGATGCCGGACGCCGCGCGGGACACGGCGGCATAGATGCGCGCGCCGCTCGTCGCGTCCGGGTCGTCTCCGCCGTCCTTGCGGATGGCGCAGACCGCCGCACCGTTCTCCCAGTGCACATCCTCGGGCGTGAGGGTCAGCGTCATGCCCTTGGGCGTGTTCAGCCGCACCGCCGCCGGAGCCTGTCCGGTCAAAAGCAGCTCAGCCGCCGCCCGGCTGGCCGCCGCCGCGCAGGAGCCGGTCGTGTAGCCGCAGCGGAGCGCGGTCTGGCCGCGTATCACAAATTCTTCCATGCTTCCACTTCCCTTGCTTCACCAATAAGAAAAAGCAGGCAGGAGAATCCCGCCTGCTTTCAGGGTCATAAGCTCATTATTTTTGTTCGTTTTCCCGCTCTTTTTCGATCTTTTTGCGTTCTACGAAGCGGCCGAGGAAGAAGGCGATGACGCCGACGCCGATGCCGGTCTGCACGCAGAAGAGCAGGCTCTCCAGCTCGCCGGGAAGCTCGCCGCCCAGAAACTGTTCAAAGATTGGAGTGGCCCACGGCTCGTAGGCTTCACCGGTGACCTCCTCAACCATGACGCTGCCCGCGTCATCCGAGCCGCCGAACTCCGCGCCGCGCAGGGCGAGCACCGGGGCGACAATGAGCAGCACGCTCAGCAGGAGCAGTACAACGATCGTTTTCTTATTCTGCTTTGTCATCTTGTTCAGCCCTCCTCAAATCCGAGCGCGCGCAGCTCGGGGCGCGCATACGATTCCAACGCGATCATGACGATGACCGTCAGGATGCCCTCAAGCACGGCCAGCGGAAGCTGGGTGGGCGCGAACACGCCGAGGAACTTGACGACCGAAACGGCCATGCCGCCCTCAGCGGCCGGATAGGCCAGCGCGAGCTGGAAGCTGGTGACGCAGTAGGTCAGCAGGTCGCCCAGACAGGCGGCGAGGAAGATCGACACATGGCGGTTGACCTTCAGCTTCTGACAGAGCTTGTAGATGCCGTAGGACACGAACGGGCCGGCAACCGCCATCGAGAAGGTGTTCGCGCCCAGCGTGGTCAGGCCGCCGTGCGCCAGCAGGATGGCCTGAAACAGCAGGACGATGACGCCCAGAATGGAAACCGCCGAAGGCCCGAAGAGCATCGCGCCCAGACCGGTGCCGGTCATGTGCGAGCACGAGCCGGTGACGGACGGGATCTTCAGCGAGGAAATGACGAAGATAAAGGCGGCCGACATGGCCAGCAGGGTGATCGCGCGGCGGTCATGCGCCAGCGTGCGCTTGATCGAGAAGAAGCCCGCGATCAGGAAGGGCAGGGCGATGACGCCCCAGACGGCGCACATCATAGGCGGCAGATAGCCCTCCATAATGTGCATGGCGCCCGCCGCCGGGACAGTGCCTGCGGCCAGCGCAAGGCTCACGGCCAGTGAAACCAGTTTTCGTTCTTTTTTTGTCATGTTTTTCTCCTTTCCCCCATGATCAAACGACCAGAGGCATAAAAAAGCCGCCGAATCCATGTGCATCCCACGCACAGGGACCGGCGTTCAGTCAATTCCACCCGACCGAGGGGACGTCCCCCCTTTTCGGGCGACTGCTGCACACCGGCTATCACTCGCAGCCGCTATGTCCGCGCGCACAAAAAGGCAGGTGTTCTGGCTTGGGCGTCATCGTCTCGAAATCGGCCTTCCCGGTTTCCCAGTGGCCAGAAAAATGATTTCGGACTCTTCCCTTACAGCGGCGGGACCACAGAGGATTCGCACCTCTTTCCCTATTATCCTGCGGAGAAAAACAAGCAGGCACCCTTTTGCGTCCGGGGGAAGCAGTTCCCTCCGGAATTTTTATGTTGTCTCTATTATAAAACACAGCGCGTCCGCCTGTCAATTGCGGTCGGACGACTTTGCTATGATTCTCCCAAAAATATACAGATTTCTCCTAGACTTTTTGGACAAGTCGCACCAGCGCATCGGGCGTGCGGGGCACGGGCGTATCCGCGCCGAACAGGCCGCGTGTGCGGAGCGCGTCGAAGACGGTCAGCATGGCCGGCGGGGCCAGCCGCGCCTGTTTCAAAATCTCTGCGTTCCGGAAGACGCCCTCGGGCGTGTCGTCCGCGATGATCTCCCCGCCCGCGAAGACGACCGCCCGGGTCGCCCAGCGGAAGGCGAAATCCATGTCGTGGGTGGAGATAAGCAGGGTCTTGCCCGCGTCCGCCAGCCGTCCGAGCACGTCCTCGAGCATGGCCGCGCCTGCCGGGTCGAGCGAGGCGCTCGGCTCGTCGAACAGGATCACTTCGCTCTCCATCGCGATGATGTCGGCGATCGACACCCGCTTCTTCTCGCCGCCCGAAAGGTAATGGGGCGGGCGGTGGCGGTAGGCTTCGAGCGCCATGTAATCGATCGCGCCGTCCACCCGCCGCTTGACCTCGTCCATCGGCAGGCGGAGGTTCATCGGGCCGAACGAGATTTCGGCCTGCACGGTCGAGGCGATGATCTGGTCGTCCGCGTTCTGGAACACCACGCCCACGCTGCTGCGCAGGCGGGTGAGATCCTTCTTCCCGACCGGCTGCCCGTGCAGGCAGACCGTGCCACCCGTGGGCGTGAGCACGCCGTTTAAACACAGGAAAAAGGTCGATTTGCCCGCGCCGTTGCAGCCGAGCACGGCGATGCGCTCCCCCGCCCGCACATCGAGCGAGACCCCGCGCAGAGCGGGCGTTTTTCCGTCGTATGAAAACTGAAGGCCGCAGGCCTGTAGGATCGGTTCTTCCATGCTTGTCCTTCCCTCTCTCACCGTACCGCAAGCGCCAGCACGACCAGCGCGGCCCAATAGGCCAGCGCGGCCGCCGCCTGCACCGGACGGAACGGTTTTTCTTCCTCCCAGAACGCCAGCCCGCCGTCATAGCAGCGCGCGGTCATGGCGTCGTAGTACGCGCCCGATTTCTTGAGCGCAATCAGCAGCAGATTGCCCGCCGTCTGGCCGAACGACCGGCAGGCCGTGCGGAAATCCCGGTCGCCCAGCCGCGATTCGGCCGCGTCCTTCATCCGCGCATGGGTATCCAGCAGGATGAAGATGAAGCGGTAAATCAGATACATGAGTTCGACCAGAATCCCGGGCAGATGGGCGCGGCGCAGAACGCTTGTCAGCTCGCCCGCCGGGGTGGACAGGGCCAAAAGATACATGGCGCTGACCGCGCCGAGCGCCTTGAGCGTCAGCCCGAGCGCAAACCGGAGGGACGCGCGGGTGACGCAGACCGAAAACCACGGTAAAACAAGATTCCAGTCGCCGGTCGGGCCGGACGTAATCTGCGCCGCGACGGCCGCGCCGCTGAGCAGCAGAAAGGCCAGCGGCACGCCCAGCAGACCGATATAATCGTGCAGGGGCAGACCGCCCCGCCGGACGATCAGCGCGCCCATCGACAGGATGACCGCCAGCGAGACCGGCACGCAGTCGGCCGCCAGACAGACGAGGATCGTGCCGACCGAAAGAACGACCTTAAAGGTCGGGTTCCAGCCGTTCAGCCCGGAGGCATAGGCAAACGCGTCGATCGCGCGCACGCCCGCGTGCTTGTGTGTATGTGCCATATGCCTTCCCTCACTTCATAAACCGGGTGACCAGCGTTTCGAGCTCCTCGAGCGCGGCCATGTCGCCGGTTTCCGCCGCCTGCCGGGTGCAGGCTTCGATGTGGTCGAGCAGCAGGATGCGGCCCGCGTTGTTGACCGCCGTGCGCACCGCCGCGATCTGGGTGAGCACCTCGCCGCAGTCGCGGTCGTCCTCGACCATGCGGCGCACTGCCTCGAGATGGCCGACCGCGCGGCCCAGCCGGTCGAGCACCTGCTTTTTTGTTGCCGGACTGACTTCCATCCGTCTGCTCCTTCCCATCCCCCGGGTGGGGATATTCTCATTGTATCCACCTTTCCGCCCTTTGTCAACCGTCCCGCCGCCCGTCCGCGAAAAAACGCAATTTTGTGATAGTTTTCCGCAAGATATGGCAAGCCGCCGGACGGAAAATCGGGTATAATGGATAGCATACGGCTGATCCGGTCTGATATTGTCTTTTTCGCCCGGATTTGGTATACTATTTCTTATCAATGACTTTTTCAGAAAGGATGCCTGTCCAACATGGAGCTCGCGGAACGCTGCAAACACCTCTGCCGACATATCACGACCCTGACCGGCGTACATACCACCCTGCTCGATCTGCCAGGCAAGATTTTCGCAACGCCGCCCTTCCTGACCGACTGCTCCCTGGGCGGCGTGTGCTGCGACGCCTACACCACCCACCTGTATGGCGCGTATGAAGCCGAGCGCTGGGACGGCAAATACATCTATTACTGCCCGCGCGGTCTGGTCTTCCTCGCCACCCCGCCCATCATCACGGGCACGGCCATGGAATACTGTATTGTCACCGGTCCGATCGTCATGTCGAACAGCGACGAAGACCCCTTCGAGGATCCGCTGTGCGACCCGGACGCCCTCGCCGCCATCCCCCGCATGACCACCGCGCAGGCCCGCTCGCTCAGTGAGCTGATCGCGGCGGCGGTCGGCTCGTTCTCGCTCGACACCCTCCCGCCCGACGTCGATTCGGGCAATCAGGCCGCCATGCTGCAAATGATGTACGACCTGTCCTCCGACACCCAGTCCAAGGGCTACCCCATCGAAAACGAACGCCAGCTGCAGGAGCACATCCGCACGGGCGACAAGGAGGCCGCGCAGGAGCTGCTCAACGAGCTGCTCGTCCACATCTACAGCCACGCGGGCAACGACTACGACCGCATCAAGTCCCGCGTGCGTGAGCTGCTCGTGCTCATGAGCCGGGCGGCCATCGACGGCGGCGCCGATGTCGACGAAATCTTCAACCTGTGCTACCGCTATGAGCGCGAGGTCGATACCTTCGGGAACGTCGAGGCGCTCAACCGCTGGATTGGCGCGATTCTGCACAAATTTATCAGCTTCGTCTTCGATTTCAACGACATCAAGCACCAGAACGTCATTTTCAAGACGACGGCCTATATCAAGGAGCACCTGACCGACAAGCTCTCGCTCGATCAGGCCGCCGAGCAGGTCTACCTCTCGAAGTCCTACTTCTGCCGCATCATCAAGGACGAGCTGGGCTGCACCTTCACCGAGTACGTCAACCGTCTGCGCATCGAGCGCAGCAAGACCCTGCTGCGCGGCACGGGTATGCCGATTGCCGAGATCGCCTGCGCCGTCGGCTTCGACGACCAGAGCTATTTCACCCGCATCTTCAAAAAGCAGACCGGCATGGCCCCGGGCAAATACCGCGAACAGCGCAGCCAGAAAAACCGTTAATCAAGAGGAACAAAAAAGCAGCGGAACTGAACTGCACCCCATTTGTTAGACGGTATGATATAATACTAACTAACAAGTGGGGTGTTTTGTTATGCCAAAAGGAATACCAAACAAGAAATACGCACCAGAATTCAAAAAGCTGGTGGTAGAAACTATGCTGAAAGAAAAACTTAGCTATAGTGAAACGGCAGAGAGATTTGAAATTCGCCACAAACGAGTACAAGACTGGGAACGAATCTACCTGACAGAAGGACCAGAAGGCTTTGCCATAGAACGCCGAGGCCGCGGCAGCACTGGCCGGCCAAAGAAACTGCCCAAAGCGGTGGAAGCAGATCTGCTGGCCGAAGTACAGCGACTTCGCGCGGAGAACGATTACCTAAAAAACTTGTAAGCCTTGGTTTTGGAAGACGAGCGGCGCCAGTGTGGAAAACACAGGTAGTTCAAAAGCTGAGGCAAAGACATTCTCTGGATATCCTTCTTTCAATCGCTCAATTGCCCCGTGCAACTTTCTATTAC
>JAFBIW010000030.1 GCA_021531865.1 Butyricicoccus pullicaecorum
GTTTGTGTAAAGCAGGTTCCTGATACCTCCGGTAAGGTTGCCGTAAATCCGGACGGCACCCTGAACCGCGCCTCCATGGCGACCATCATCAACCCGGACGACAAGAACGCCGTCGAGGCCGCGCTGACCCTCAAGGACAACACCGGCTGCGAGGTCGTTGTTGTTACCATGGGTCCTCCCCCGGCAGAGGGCATGCTGCGTGAGCTGCTCGCGATGGGCGCTGACCGCGGTGTTCTGGTTTCCGCGCGTGAGTTCGGCGGTTCCGATACCTTCGCGACCTCCCAGATCCTGGCTGCGGCGATCAAGAAGATCGGCGTAGAGGACGACGACATCGTATTCTGCGGCCGTCAGGCAATCGACGGCGATACCGCGCAGGTCGGCTCCCAGATCGCTGAGAAGCTGGGCATCCCGCAGATCTCCTACGCGGCTGACGTCAAGGTCGAGGGCGACACCGTTACCGTAAAGCGTATGCTCGAGGACGGCTACATGACCATCGAGACCCAGACCCCCTGCCTGCTGACCTGCATCAAGGAGCTCAACGAGCCCCGCTACATGTCCGTTGGCGGCATCTTCGACTGCTACAAGAAGCCGGTCGATGTTTATGACTACAACACCCTGAAGGATGATCCGCTGATCGAGGTTGACACCATCGGCCTGAAGGGTTCTCCCACCAATATCTTCAAGTCCTTTACCCCCCCGCAGAAGGGCAAGGGCCGTATGCTGGAAGGCGCGGACAAGAACACCGCGGCTGAGCTGGCAGCGGAGCTTCTGAAGAAGCACATTATCTGATTGAAAGGAGAATACTGAAAATGGCTGATTTTAATAACACCAACCTGGCCGATTTTTCCGGCGTATGGGTATTTTGTGAGCAGCGTCAGGGCAAGCTGCAGCCGACCGTTCTGGAGCTGATCTCCGAAGCGCGCAAGCTGGCGGACGACATGGGCGTCGAGGTTTGCGGCCTGCTGCTGGGCGAGAACGTAGAGGGCATGGCCAAGGAGCTGGGCGCTTACGGTGCCGATAAGGTATACGTCTGCGACGATCCGAAGCTCGCGACCTACACCACCGACGCTTACGCCAAGGTCATCTGCGACGTCGTTATGGACAAGAAGCCCGAGATCCTGCTGATCGCCGCGACCAACATCGGCCGCGACCTCGGCCCGCGCTGCGCAGCCCGTCTGCACACCGGCCTGACCGCGGACTGCACCCATCTGGACGTCGACGTTGACAAGTACGTTGCCTTCCTGAAGGAGAACTCCACCCTGCCTGAGGCGCAGTACGCGACCATCAACAAGGAAGACCGCAACCTGAAGATGACCCGTCCGGCATTCGGCGGCCATCTGATGGCGACCATCATCTGCCCGCGCTTCCGTCCCCAGATGGCGACCGTTCGTCCGGGCGTTCTGAAGAAGGGCGAGTACAACGAGGCCAAGGCAAACGCGGTTGTCGTTGAGAAGCTGCCTGTCGCGGTATCTGACGCGGACATCAAGACCCGCGTACTCGAGGTTGTCAAGGAAGCCAAGGAGCTGGTCGACCTGACCGGCGCTGAGGTTGTCGTATCCGTCGGCCGTGGTATCTCCAAGGACGTCGAGGGCGGCATCAAGCTGGCTGAGGAACTGGCGGCTGAGTTCGGCGGCGTACTGGGCGGTTCCCGTGCGGCGATCGACAATGGCTGGCTGACTGCCGACCATCAGGTTGGCCAGACCGGCAAGACCGTACATCCGAAGCTGTACGTTGCGCTGGGCATTTCGGGTGCGATCCAGCACAAGGCTGGTATGCAGGATTCCGAGTGCATCGTTGCTGTCAACAAGAACGAGTCTGCGCCGATCTTCGACGTAGCGGACTACGGCATCTGCGGCGACCTGTTCAAGGTTGTTCCGATGATGATCGAAGCCATCCGCGCCGCCAAGGCGGGCAAGTAAGCTCGATT
>JAFBIW010000031.1 GCA_021531865.1 Butyricicoccus pullicaecorum
CCGCCGGAAATAGAAAGGGTAGAAATGTCATTTTCCCCTGTACCCTTGGTAACCAAACCGTTAAAGCAGCCGTCCGTTACGGTCAACTTGCCCAATTCATAGTTGCCGTCCGTCGTGTAACCGGTCGCACAGATGTCGCCATAGAACACGCCGCCGCGAATGGTCGCCTCATTCCAGTCCAATACGCAGTAATACTTGTCGGTCGGCTGGATGAATGTACCGTCGGTAATGGTCAATTTTCCGTAGTCATCATTCTTGATTGTGATTTTGCCGCCGGTAAATGTACCGCCGTTGATGGTCAGTTCAGCAAAAACCTTGCCTGTGTTTTCGCCCGGGCTCGGCCAGCCATTGACAATCAGACTGGAAAACAGGCCGTTGTTCTTGTCGGAAAAACGGAAGTCGCCGTCTTCGATCGTCACGGTTCCGGCGTTGTAAAGCACATACCAGCTATTGCCGCCGCTGGTGTCTGCATCGGTACTGGCTTCGGCACTGCGGGTAAACGTGCCGTTTTCGATGGTAAGCGTACCGGTCGTCGTGTTATACAGCGGCGCCTTGCCGTGGGTCACATTGTCCACCGTGCCATCGCCGGTAATGGTCAGATTGCCCTCATTCCGGATGGTGTGGCCGTTGACGTTTGTCAGCGTCTTGCCGTTCAGGTCAAGCGTGATCGTCTTGCCAGACGGGATGGTGACGTCTTCGGTCACATCGGAAAGCAGGGTGATTTGATCGCCGCTCTCTGCATCCGAAACGGCCAGCGACAGATTGCCGTAATATACTTCACCCTTCTCAGCCACCGGCTCCAATGGCGCATAGACTCGTGCATCCGGAGCCGCGGAAACAAAAATCGCCTTTCCATCGACATACAGCTCGGCCGCGCCCTCGACGGAATACATGGGAATCAGCGGTTCGTCATGGATCGCATCCCTTGCCGAAAATTTGCAGTCAGAGAAACGAATGCTATTTTTGACGGACTCCAATTCATATGGTTCATACGATACGCCCTGAATATTAACGATATTCTGCTCGTTCCCAGTTGCCGTTTCTGCAATAATTTCATCGTTTTGAAACGTCATCACAGAGCCGGTACCGTCTTGATTGACGGCGATCGCTGCATAACTGTTGCCTCTGTCCGCGTCACAGGCGTCGCTGTTTCTTCCAATCAGAATCGAGTCAGAGATTTCCGCATGGATCGGGCTCCAGATATTGATGGCTGTCAGGCCCTCCAGCTTGGAACGATCGATCTGTATGGTTACATTCTCATTCTCGGACGCGATATTCAGGGCATAGTAATTGCAGGCTAATCTCACGTTTTGCAGCTCGATATGCAGATTTTTCACAGCGTACGCACTGACTGCGCGCGTATAAGGCTCGCCGGACAGCGCAATGATCTGCACATTTTGGAGCTGTAAATCCAGTTTTTCCGGCAATTCCACACAACAACCATCAATATTGATGACGCGATTGGAATATTCCCCCGCGGCGCGGATTGCATAACATCCGTCGCCGTTTCTTCCGGACATGCCGGGTTTTGTGCCGTCGATTATGATGGACTTGGTCAGCTCGATCGGCGCATCCAGTTCAATATCTGAGAGCAAATGGATCGTCTCGCCGGGTGCGGCCTGTTCGATCGCCTCAGTCAGCGTGGCGTATGCGGTCGTACCGATTTCAGCGACATTCCCGGATGCAGCCATACCATCCGCC
>JAFBIW010000033.1 GCA_021531865.1 Butyricicoccus pullicaecorum
CTTACTTATCCCAATCATCGAAGGGGTCGACATTGATATCGCTGTGCATATCGTCATTGACGACATAGGGCGTGGTCTGGTAGACGTAGTAGTTGAGCCAGTTGGTGTAGAGCAGGTGGCCGTGCGAGCGCCAGGTGACGGGCGGCTCGCGCTTGGGGTCGTCGTTCGGGAAATAATGCTTGGGGATCTGCGGGTTCATGCCCTTGCCCAGATCACGGAAATACTCCTGCTTGAGCGTGTCCTTATCATATTCCGAATGTCCCATGACAAAGAACTGGCGGCCGCTGCGCGCCTCGACGATGTAAACACCGGCCTCGTCGGACAGGGAGAGCAGCTTGAGCTCAGGATGCTTCTGGACATCCTTTGCACGGATCTCGGTGTGACGGCTGTGCGGGGCGCAGAAGGTGTCGTTGAACCCGCGCAGAAGCGGCTCGGTCGGGTAGAGCACGCGGTGCTCAAAGATACCGCTCATCTTTTCCGGCAGGATATATTTCGGAATCCCATAATGATAGTACAGACCGGCCTGCGCGCCCCAGCAGATGTGCAGGGTGGAGTGCACGTGGGTCTTTGTCCATTCCATGATGGTCGTCAGCTCGGGCCAGTAATCGACCTGCTCGTAGTCCATCATCTCAACCGGCGCACCGGTGATGATGAAGCCGTCGTAGCGGTTGTCCTTGATTTCGTTGAAGGTCTTGTAGAAGGTCAGCAGATGGTCCTCGGGCGTGTGGGTGGATTTGTAGGTCTCGGTCTGTACGAGGTCGATCTCAATCTGAAGGGGCGTGTTGGACAGACAGCGCAGGATCTGCGTCTCGGTCGTGATCTTGAGGGGCATGAGGTTGAGCAGGCCGATGCGCAGGGGACGGATGTCCTGCGTGATGGCGCGGCGCTCGGTCATGACGAATATATTCTCGGATTCGAGGACGGCTCTGGCGGGCAGGCTGTCAGCGATTTTAATGGGCATAGGGAATTCACTCCAAAATCAAACTTGCTTACATATTATAGCCTGTTTGGGGGAAAACTGCAAAGGAAAAAGCAAGCACAGACGAAAATGAAAAAACGGAAAAGAAATTTGAAAAAAGGTGTTGACAATCGGAAAAGGGAGTGGTATTATATACAAGCTGCTTCACGGAGCGGCTCAGAAAAAGGATCGAAAATGATCAAAAACGAAAAAAGAAGTTCAAAAAACTTCGAAAAAAGTTCTTGACAAACGGTTCTGAATCTGATAAACTAATAAAGCTGACTGATGAAGCCGAAAGGCTGAGGGCGGCGAGGATTTGTACCTTGTAAATTAAACAACGAGAAAGCTTGAAAAGACGAACCTGAAATTCCTTTTGGGAACTACCCAAGAGTAAATCGGTGGAAGTCGTAAATCCACTTAAAATAAGACGACAACGTCAGACTCTAAAGTCGATTAAATGA
>JAFBIW010000034.1 GCA_021531865.1 Butyricicoccus pullicaecorum
GATAAGGTACAATAAGTTTCGCAAAAATAAAAAGACATGGTTTGCAGATCTCTGGTAGAATGAAGTCGTGACACACCATTCCGAAAGGAGACAGCAAACCATGTCTGAGAAAATTGTACAGCTAAACGAGGAAGTTATCAAGGGGCAGATCAAGGAATTGGTCCGAGGCAGTGTAGAAGAAACACTGAATGAGCTGCTAGAACAGGAGGCTTCGATGCTGACCCAGGCTGCCCGGTACGAGCGCAATGAGCAGCGCCAGGGCTACCGCAGCGGGCACTATAGCCGCAACCTCACCACCACTTCCGGAGACGTCGCCCTTAAGGTTCCGAAACTCAAGGGGATCTCATTTGAGACTGCTATTATTGAGCGGTACCGCCGGCGGGAGAGCAGCGTGGAAGAGGCTCTCATTGAGATGTACCTGGCAGGCGTATCCGTCCGGCGTGTGGAGGATATTACCGAAGCCCTGTGGGGCAGCAAAGTGTCCCCCTCTACCATCAGTGAACTGAACAAGAAGGCGTATGTCCACATTGAGGATTGGCGGAACCGCCCTTTGCATGGTGGCAAATATCCGTATGTCTATGTGGACGGTATCTACCTGCGGCGCAACTGGGGCGGAGAGTACGAAAATGTTGCGATTTTAGTAGCAATAGCGGTAAATGAGGATGGCTACCGCGAGGTTCTGGGCGCTGCTGAGGGCATGAAGGAGGACAAGGCCAGCTGGGTCAGTTTCTTCCAATGGCTCCGCAGCCGTGGTCTGGATGGCGTGAAACTCATTGTTGGTGACAAGTGTCTTGGTATGCTGGAAGCCGTAGGCGAAGTGTTTCCTGATGCCAAATACCAGCGGTGTACCGTCCACTTTTACCGCAACGTGTTCTCTGTAACCCCTCGTTCCAAGGTTAATCTTGTGGCCAAGATGCTCAAAGCGATCCACGCTCAGGAGAGCAAGAAAGCCGCCCGGGAGAAGGCCAAAGCTGTGGTGGAGGAGCTGCGTTCCATGAAACTGAAAGAGGCTGCTAAGAAGGTGGAGGACGGCATTGAGGAGACTCTGACCTACTGCGATTTCCCCAGTGAGCATTGGATCCGTATCCGTACCAACAATGTCATCGAGAGGCTGAACCGAGAGATCCGCCGCCGCACCCGTGTGGTGGGTAGTTTTCCGGACGGCAACTCTGCCCTCATGCTGGTCTGTGCCCGGCTACGTCATGTGGCTGGTACCCAGTGGGGCAACAAGAAGTACATGAATATGAAGCACTTAGAGGCAACTCTGGAAGACGTCTCTATTGCCGGCTGACCTCTTTCAGCTGGAGTCTGCAAACTAATTTGCGCATAACTCTTGACAGCACC
>JAFBIW010000035.1 GCA_021531865.1 Butyricicoccus pullicaecorum
TGAGCAGTCAACAATTGCGCTTATTATATTCGATGATCATGCGTTTAGGCGGAGCCAGGCAGGAAATCAGGTTCTCAGACCAGTACAAGAAAAGGGCGGGCCCGGATGGGCTCGCCCTTTGCGTTTGGTATGGAATTACTGATTGGCTTCGCAGAAGCGCATGAGCATGGCGGCGGTTTCCGCACGGGTTGCGCCTGCCTTGGGCGCGAGGGTGCCGCTGCCGTTGCCGGTCATCAGGCCGGTCTCAATCGCCCACTGCATCGCGGTGACCGCGTAATCGCTGATCGTGTTCGCGTCGGTGAACGCGGACAGGTCTCCCGCGCCGAGCGGACAGCCGACCGTGCGCCATAGCATGACGGCGAGCTGCTCACGGGTGATTGAGCCGGACGGGTTCGAGCCGTCGGAAATGCCGTTTGCAATCGCCCACTGCTGACCCTTTTCGTACCAGTTCGCGCCGCCGGTGGTGTCGGCACCGCTGCGGCGGGCGAGGATCGTCCAGATCATCGCGCGGTTGGTGGCGGCGGACGGCGCAAATTCGGTCTCGCTCACGCCGGTCATCAGACCGTTCGCGTAGACGTACTGCACCGCCGTGTCAATCCAGGAACCGGCCGCAATGTCGGCAAACGGATGCGCAGTCGGCTGGGTCGGCTGCTCCACCTCGGATGCGAGAACGAAGGTCGCCTCAACGGTGATCTTGGAGGCGGGCATGGTGAAGGTGAACTTGCCGTCGCCCTTGTCCTTCAGCTTGACCTCGTCGCCATCCGCATCGATGACGGTCAGCGTGTCGAGCACATAGCCGTCCTCCGGCTTGACCGTGATGGTGACCGTGTCGCCCTTAACCGCCTTGGCGTCGGACAGCTTGACCGTGCCGTTCTGGGACTTCTCAGCCGAGACGGCGTAGGTCTTTTCGGAAGTGGAAGAAGAACTGCTGCTGGAACGGCGGGAGACGGTCAGGGTGCCGGGAAAATAGGTGATGGTGTAGTTTGCGATGGCCTCCGGGCCA
>JAFBIW010000036.1 GCA_021531865.1 Butyricicoccus pullicaecorum
AAGCCTTGGTTTTGGAAGACGAGCGGCGCCAGTGTGGAAAACACAGGTAGTTCAAAAGCTGAGGCAAAGACATTCTCTGGATATCCTTCTTTCAATCGCTCAATTGCCCCGTGCAACTTTCTATTACCATCTAAAGCGGATGAACCGCACAGACAAATATGAATCTGCCAAGGCAGAAATCACAGCCATATACCACGAAAACAAGGGACGTTACGGCTACCGCCGTATCACAACAGAACTTCGCAACCGCAATTTCCCCCTGAACCACAAGACTGTCCAGCGGCTCATGAAGGAGCTTGGATTGGTTTGCCGTGTCAGAATGAAGAAATATCGTTCTTACAAGGGTGAAGTCGGCAAGATCGCACCAAATCTGCTGAACAGGGACTTCCATGCCGAAAAGCCGAACCAAAAGTGGGTTACTGACGTAACGGAATTCAGCCTTTTTGGAAAGAAGCTCTATCTCTCGCCCATTCTCGACCTGTGCAGCAGTGATCTGGTCAGCTACACAATCTCAGACCGGCCTGTGCTGAGCATGGTAACGACTATGCTGGAAAAGGCATTTGAGAAGATACCGGATGGAACCGGACTAATCCTTCATTCCGACCAGGGCTGGCAATACCAACACAAGCAGTACCAGCGGATGCTTCGCAAGAAAGGCGTCCGGCAGAGCATGAGCCGGAAAGGTAATTGTCTGGACAATGCTGTAATAGAAAACTTCTTCGGCTTGCTTAAAAGTGAACTTCTGTATCTGCAAGAATTCCAATCTATGGATCACTTCAAACAGGAGCTCGTTGAATATCTCGATTACTACAACAACCACCGTATCAAGGCAAAGCTTAAGGGCTTGCCGCCTGCTC
>JAFBIW010000003.1 GCA_021531865.1 Butyricicoccus pullicaecorum
AAAAGTGAACTTCTGTATCTGCAAGAATTCCAATCTATGGATCACTTCAAACAGGAGCTCGTTGAATATCTCGATTACTACAACAACCACCGTATCAAGGCAAAGCTTAAGGGCTTGCCGCCTGCTCGTCACAGACAACAAGCCCTTTCGGCTGCTTGAACAATTTTTACTTCGAAATATTGTCTAACTTTTTGGGGTCACTTCAAAGGGGCTGCTCTTTTTCTCTCCCTTTAATTATACAAAATCTTTATTTTGTATAATTGTATGTGAGATATTTCGGAGGGAATAAAACGATGAAAATCCAATCACTACATAGGATTTATCTGTATTGCAGGTTCCCTGTTTTTATAATCTGTTTTTTGATTTCCCTTTGCACTGCTCAGGCAGAAAAAACCGCTGCCTGAAAATCTCAGACAGCGGCTCGATATACCGATCAAAAACTGGAAGATTACTGGTGCGCCTCGATATACTTGCAGATATCACCGATGGTCGACATCTGCATGGCTTCCTCGTCTTCGATCTTGATGCCGAAGTTCTCCTCCAGATCCATCATCAGTTCGACAATGTCCAGAGAATCCGCATTCAGGTCTTCCTTGATCTTGGTATCCATGGTCATGGATGCTGCATCTACGTCAAACTTATCCGCCAGCAGCTCGCAAATCTTTTCAAACATAATGAATTTCTCCTTTGTAAATATTGTTTTATTCTGTGAAAACTCCGATTTTTCGGAATTTTTCATAGCGGTTTTGTAATAGCTGATCCATATCCCGAACTGCAAGCAGCTCCTGCAGCGATTCGCTCAGCGCGCGTTTGACGCCGCGCATCACATTATTTTCCGGGATGATTCCTTCAATCATATGAAAGGATTTCAGATCATCCGCTGTGATCTTCAGGCGTTCCGCCGCTTCATATTCCCGACTGGCGTCCTTCCAGAGGATCGAAGCGCAGCCGCGCGGCGAAATGACAGAGTAGATCGCATGCTCCAGCATAAGCACCTTGTCGGCCACAGCCAGCGCAAGCGCGCCGCCCGAACCGCCCTCGCCGGTGACAATGCTGATGACTGGGGTGCGCAGCGCCATAAAGTCGTACAGACAGCGCGCAATTGCCTCGCCCTGACCGCGCTCCTCTGCGCCGACACCGCAGAACGCGCCCGCGGTATCGACAAAGCAGATGACCGGCCGGTGGAACTTTTCGGCCTGATGCGCCAGACGGAGTGCCTTGCGGTAGCCCTCCGGATGCGCCATAGCGAAGTTTGCCTTGATATTTTCCTCGGTGTTCTTGCCCTTGCGATGGCCGATCACGGTCACGGGAATACCTTGAAAGGTCGCAATGCCCGCGCAGACGGCGTAATCATCGCCATAGGCTCGGTCGCCGTGCAGCTCGATGAAATTATCAAACAGCGTTTTTATGTAATCGTCGATCGTAGGCCGTTTGCTGTCATGGATGATGCGCATTTTATCGCGCACCGGCAGTTTTTCCTGATTCATCCGCGCTCACCTGCCCTTTCGATCGATTCGCGGCGCATGCAGCTTGAGCAGCGTCGCCAAGGTGTGTTTCATCTGGTTGCGCGGGACGATCTGATCGACAAAGCCGTGCGCCAACTGGAATTCAGAGGACTGAAAATCGTCCGGAAGCTCTTCCCCGATCGTGCCTTCGATCACGCGCCGGCCGGCGAAGCCGATCGTCGCGCGCGGTTCCGCCAGAATGATATCGCCCAGTGAGGCGAAGCTCGCGGTCACACCGCCGGTGGTCGGATCGGTCATGACCGTGATATAGAGCAGGCCGGCGTCCGAATGACGGCGCGCCGCACCCGAGACCTTAGCCATCTGCAGGAGTGAGAACATGCCCTCCTGCATCCGTGCGCCGCCCGAGGCGGTGAACAGGACGACGGGCAGGCGGTGTTCGGTCGCATATTCAAACAGCCGCGTCAGCTTTTCGCCCACGACGCTGCCCATCGAAGCCATCAGAAAATGGCTGTCCATTACGCCCAGACAGGTCTCGGTCCCGCCGATTTGGCAGACGCCGGTCAGAACCGCGTCGTTCATGCCGGTCTTTTTCTGCAAGGTTTCGAGCTTTTCGGAATATCCCTCAAAATCGAGCGGATTGCAGGGACGGATTTCGGAAAACAGCTCCGTGAAGGTATCTTTATCCGCAGTCATACGGATGCGGGTACGCGCGAGCAGGCGCGCATAATGCCCGCAGGCAGGACAAACATAGAGGTTTTTGCCATAGCTGCGCGCGTGGAGCTGTGCGCCGCAAGCCTTGCAGACGATTTGCGGCTTTTCCTCTGCCGCATCGTTCCCCTGCTTCATCCGCATGGATGTGGCGCGGGTTTTTTGGAATAGGTCGATCAGCATGGACGTCCCCTCCTTTCTGCATTATACATCAAAATCGCCGTTTGCGATAGAATTGGTATGGAAATCTCCGGAGACAAAGGCTTTGGATTCCAGCAATTGAAGCTGGAAATCGGCGCTCGTCGTGACGCCGTCAAACAGAGTCTCGGCCAGCGCACGCCGCATCCGCGCGATTGCCTGCGTCCGGTCCGCACCGGATACGATCAGCTTGCCGATCATACTGTCGTAGAAGGGCGGAATCTGATAGCCCTGATAGGCGGCGCTGTCGATCCGGACGCCCGGGCCGCCGGGCAGGTGCATCGCGAGGATGCGTCCCGGACAGGGCGCGAAATCACGCGCAGGGTCCTCCGCGTTGATGCGGCATTCGATCGTATGCCCGGTCTGGTGCAGGTCGGCCTGCGTAAAGGAGAGCGGCTCCCCTGCCGCAATGCGAATCTGCTCACAGACCAGATCGACGCCGGTGACCTGTTCGCTGACCGGATGCTCGACCTGAATGCGTGTGTTCATTTCGCAGAAGAAGAAATCACGGTTTTGATCAACCAAAAACTCGACCGTGCCCGCATTGACATAGCCGACGCGCTGCGCCAGACTGCACGCTGCGGCGCACATCCGCGCGCGGGTATCCGCATCCAGAAAACAGGACGGCGATTCCTCAATGAGCTTCTGATGCCGCCGCTGGATCGAGCACTCACGCTCAAACAGATGCACGACATGACCCTGCGTATCACCCATAATCTGCACTTCGATGTGACGCGGATTTTCAATATACCGTTCGATATAGAGTCGTCCGTCACCGAAATTGGCTGCCGCCTCGGAGGAAGCCGTGTCATATGCCTGCCGCAGCTCATCCGGCTGGTATGCGACGCGGATGCCCTTGCCACCGCCGCCCGCAGACGCTTTCAGCATGACCGGATAACCGATACGGTCAGCCTCCTGCGCGGCCTGCGCGAAATCTGCGACTGCGCCGTCCGAGCCGAGTGCGACCGGAACGCCTGCCGCAATCGCCGTACGCTTGGCTTCGGATTTGTCACCCAACAGGCGGATGGTCTCCGGCTTGGGGCCGATGAACGCCACGCCGTTGTCAATTGCAAGCTGCGCAAATTCAGCATTTTCCGAAAGGAAACCGAAGCCAGGATGAATGGCCTGTGCGCCCGACGCGAGTGCGGCCGAGATCAGGTTCTCCATGTTAAGGTAGCTGTCGCGCGGGTTGGCCGGGCCAATGCAGATGGCCTCGTCCGCGATCTGCGCGTGCAGAGCTTCCCGATCGGCTTCCGAATACACGGCGACCGAAATGATGCCCAGATCACGGCAGGCACGGATGATGCGAACCGCGATTTCACCGCGGTTTGCGATCAGAATTTTTTGAAACATGAATGGTCACCGGATTCCTTACTGCTGGTCAATAAAGCACTTGATCTCGGCTTCCGAAGCCAGTTCGCCGTCGACCAGCGCACGGCCGTGCGCGACGGCCAGCGGGCCGCGCTGCTTGACCAGTTCGATCTCGAGCGTCAGGATTTCTCCGGGGTGCACCATGCGACGGAACTTGGCTTTGTCGATGCTGGTATACAGCGCGGTCTTTCCCCGGTTCGCCTCCTGAGAAAGCAGCGCGACCGCGCCGGTCTGCGCTAATGCTTCGAGCTGGAAGACGGCAGGCATGATCGGATTCCCGGGGAAATGGCCCTGGAAAAAGAATTCCTCACCCGTCAAATGCAGTTCGCCGGTCGCACCGGTATCGGTCAGCTCGGTGATCGTGTCCACCAGCAGCATGGGCGGACGGTGCGGGATGATCTCCATGATCTGTTCTTTGTTCAGCATTGCGTTCCCTTCCTTATTCGATCACAACAAGTGTTTGCTTATACTCGACCATATCGCCGCTCTGCGCGAGAATCCGGCTGATTTTGCCGTCGCAGGGCGCGGCGATCTCGTTCATGGTCTTCATGGCTTCGATGATGAACAGCGTGTCGCCCTTCTTGACCTCCTGCCCCACTTCGATGAAGGGCGGTTCCTCGGGCGCAGGCGCGCTGTAAAAGATGCCGACGAGCGGCGCTTCGACCGGCGTGCCTGAAATCGGTTCCTCTGCCGGTGCGGTGGGCGCAGGCTGAGCCGCGTCGGGCGCGGGCGCAACAACGGGCGCTGCGGACGGGATGGCGGCGGCAGCGATCACCGGCGCTTCCTTGGCCTTGATCCGAACGCTGAAATCATCGGTGCTGAGTTCAAATTCTCCCAGATCACGCTGTCGGACGGCATCCATCAGCTCGATCGCCAGCGTTTTGAGTTCTTTTGCGTCCATGGGTCAGTCCGCCTTTCGGAAGAGGATGGTTGCGTTATGGCCGCCAAAGCCCAGAGAATTGCTGATCGCGGCGCGCACCGGCGTCTCGACCGCGTGGTTGGGGGTAATATCCAGATCACAGTCCGGATCGGGCTGCTGGTAGCCAATGGTCGGCGGAATGATACCCTCTCGGATGGCCATGACGCAGGCGATTGCTTCAATCGCGCCGGCTGCGCCCAGCAGGTGTCCGGTCATCGACTTGGTCGAGGAAACGCGTACCCGCGCGGCCGCATCGCCGAAGGCCTTCTTGATTGCCAGCGTTTCAATGCGGTCGTTGACCGGCGTTGAGGTGCCGTGCGCATTGATGTAGTTGATCTGATCCGGCGTCATACCGGCGTCCGCGATGGCCATTTCCATCGCGCGTGCACCGCCTGCGCCCTCCGGATCGGGTGCGGTAATGTGATATGCGTCCGAGGTCGCGCCGTAGCCGCCGACCTCACACAGGATCTGCGCGCCGCGCGCCTGCGCGTGGGACAGGCTCTCGAGCACGAGCGCGCCCGCGCCCTCGCCCATGACGAAGCCGCTGCGCCGCGCGTCGAACGGTATCGAAGCCGCCAGCGGGTCTTCCCCGGTGTGCAGCGCCTTCATATTGGAAAAACCAGCGGTCGCAATGCGGATGATCGACGCTTCCGCGCCGCCCGCAATCATGACGTCCTGATAGCCGTGCTTGATCGCGCGGTAAGCCTCACCGATGGCGTGGTTGCCGGTTGCACATGCGGTGACCGGGCAGATGGATTCACCCTTGAAACCGTGCGCCATTGAAATGTGCGCGGCCGCCATGTTGGCGATCATCTCGGGCACGCACAGCGGCGACACGCGGGACGGGCCCTTTTCCAGCAGCTTGGCAAACTCATCCTCGAAGACGTGCAGACCGCCTACGCCCGAGCCAAAAAATACGCCCGCACGGTAGGGATCGAAGGAACCCTCGGTCAGACCGGCCTGTGCGACCGCCTGCGCCGCCGCAGCGACGGCGAAATGGCAGTAGCAATCCATGCGTTTGCTCTCGCGCTTATCCATATAGGCGGTCGGATCGAAGTCCTTGACCTCCGCCGCCAGCTTTGCTTTGTATTCCGAGGCGTCAAAGTGGGTGATCGGCCCGATGCCGCATTTTCCCGCCTTGAGACCTGCCCAGAATGTGGGAACATCATTGCCCAGGGGCGTAACCGCGCCCATACCGGTGATGACGACTCTTTCCATGCTGTACCCTCCTTAAATGCCCATGCCGCCGTCCGCGATGATGACCTGACCGGTCACATAGGACGCGGCGTCCGATGCGAGGAACGCAACAACGTTTGCGATTTCCTCGGGTCTGCCGAATCGGCCGAGCGCAATCTGCTTCTGTGCGCCCTCCCGGATCGCCTCCGGCAGCTTCTGTGTCATGTCGGTATCGACAAAGCCGGGTGCGACCGCATTGACCGTGATGCCGCGCGCGCCAAGCTCCTTGGCAGCCGACTTGGTCATGCCGATGAGTCCGGCCTTGGCGGCGGAGTAGTTGACCTGCCCGGCGTTGCCGGCGACACCGGCGACCGAGCTGATATTGACGATGCGGCCTGTTTTGGCGCGCAGCATCATGGCGCTGCACAGGCGGAGCATATTGAACGCGCCCTTGAGATTGGTCGAAATGACCTCGTCGAACTGTGCTTCGCTCATGCGTACGAGCAGACCGTCCCGGGTAATGCCCGCGTTGTTGACCAGAATGCCGGGCACGCCCATCGTTTCCTTGATCTCCTTGAGCGCGGCATCACACGCGGCGAAATCGGCAACGTCCCATGCCTTTGCGACCGCCTGCACACCATACGCGCGGCACTTTTCCGCGACTGCTTCGGCCTTCTCGACCGAGGACGCGCAGTTGATGACGATATCATGGCCCTGTGAGGCCAGCTTTTCGGCGATGGCTGCGCCGATTCCGCGCGAGCCGCCGGTTACGATTGCAATTGCCATGAGGGTCAGCCTTCCTTTCCAAATCGTGTAGCGCGGTCGGCCAGGATCGCCTGCGCACCGCCGACCAGCTTGTCCAGAATCGCGGTGCAGGTGGTCGGCTCATTCAGCAGACCGGCGATCTGACCCGACATAAAGGTGCCCTCGGCAAAGTCACCCTCCTGTACTGCGCGGCGCAGTGAGCCGGAGGTCATGGTCTCGATCTCCTCGAGCGAGCGGTCGTCGCCCTGCTTTTCAAGCACCAGACACTTGCGCGTGAGCGGAGACTTGAGCGCGCGCACCGGATGGCCATTTGCGCGGCCAGTGACGACGGTCGAAATATCGCTTGCCTTGAGGACAAGCTCGCGGTACTTGTCCGAGATCGGGCACTCGGCAGCCGTCAGGAAGATCGTGCCGCACTGAACGCCCTCCGCGCCCAGCGCGAGCATCGCGGCCATGCCGCGTCCGTCTCCAACGCCGCCCGCGCCGATGACCGGGATCTCAACGGCGTCAACAACCTGCGGGAGCAGCGCCATCGAGGTGGTCTCGCCGATGTGTCCGCCCGCCTCCATGCCTTCCGCGATGACCGCATCCGCACCCGCGCGTTCCATGCGCTTGGCCAGCGCGACAGACGCAACGACAGGAATGATCTTGATCCCGGCAGCCTTCCAGTCGCCGAGGTATTTGCCCGGGTTGCCCGCGCCGGTGGTGATGACTTCGATCTTTTCTTCGACCGCCAGCTTTGCCAGATCATCCGCATTCGGACTGAGGAGCATGATATTCATGCCGATCGGCTTGCGGGTCGCGGCGCGCGCCTTGTGAATCTCGGCGCGAATGACCTCGGCCGGAGCCGCGCCGCCCGCGATGATGCCCAAGCCGCCCGCTTCGCTCACCGCAGCCGCCAGATCGCCGTTTGCGATCCATGCCATCGCACCCTGGATGACCGGATATTGAATGCCAAGCAGTTCTGTAATTCTGGTTTTCATGATGTCCTCCTCAAATCTGAATCAAGATCGCGCCGTAGGTCAACCCGCCGCCGAAGCCGCACAGGACGATGCGCTGTCCCTTGCGGAGCAGGCCGTTTTTACGCATTTCCGCCAGACAAAGCGGGATGCTCGCGCTCGATGTATTGCCGAACCGCTCAATGTTCATGTAGACCTTTCTGGGGTCCAAGCCGTAGCGGGTCACGATCATGCGCAGGATGCGTTCGTTTGCCTGATGCAGAACAAACCAGTCGACGTCGCCCGCCGTGCAGCCGCCCTCGCGCAGAACGGTCTCAATGGCTTCCGGTACAGCGGCCGCGGTAAAGCGGAAGACCTCGCTGCCTGACATTTCGAGAAAACGAAGCTCGGGCGGTGCCAGCCGTTCGGCGGCAAAGGGATCGGTCTCTGCCGGCAGCGCACGTGCCTTGAGACATTCGCCCAGCGTGCCGTCTGCGCGCATATACCGGGCCAGAATGCCGGGTTCAGTATCCGACGCCTGAAAGACCGCCGCGCCCGCGCCGTCGCCGAAGATCACGCAGGTCGAACGATCCTGATAGTTGATGATTCGGCTGAGCGTCTCCGCGCACACGACGAGCACGTTTTTGGCCTTTCCGGAGCGGATGAAGCTGTCCGCGACATCGGCCGCGTAGACAAAGCCGGAGCAGGCCGCGTTCAGATCAAACGCGAAGGCGTTTTTCGCCCCCAGTTTCCCCTGCACCATACAGGCGACCGACGGCGTGAAAAAGTCAGGCGTGACCGTGCCGGTGATGATCAGGTCGAGCGCCAGCGGATCGAGTCCGGCGTCCGCCAGCGCGTTCTGTGCCGCCTCCAGCGCAATCTCCCACGTGGCCTTCCCCTTCGCGATCCTGCGTTCCCGGATGCCGGTCCGCTTGACGATCCATTCGTCGCTCGTATCGACCATGCTTTCAAGCATCTGGTTTGTCAATGTAAAATCAGGCACGGCGCTGCCCGTACCGATGAGTATCATGCCGATGTCGTTCACACTCCCTCGTATGTAGAAACTGGTTAGTTAGTCTTCCTAAATGATTCGATCAAAAAAATGATACTTCGTCAAAAATCGAAATTTTCCAGCGGATGAAAAAATTCGACATTAGTTTGATTGACAAAGTAATCTGGTAATATTATAATAAGACGCAACTGGGATGTCAACCATTTCTTTCCGGAAATTCGGAAAAAAACGAATAATTACGTGGTTTTTAAAACTATGTGATGCAAAGGAGCATGATTTTATGGAATATGGATTTGCTTTTTTCCCCGGTCAGGGCGCGCAGCACACCGGCATGGGCAAGGAACTGTATGAGACGAGTGAAGCGGCGCGGCGCGTGTTTGACAGCGCGTCCGAGGTGGCTGGGCTTGACGTGGCAAAGCTTTGCTTTGAGGGCGAACAGGCGGAACTGAACCGCACAATCAATTCCCAGATCGCGATCTTCACCCATTCGATGGCCTGTCTCGAGGCCCTGCACGAGGCCGGTGTGCATTTCCGCGCGTGCGCGGGCTTCTCCCTCGGCGAATATACGGCGCTGACGGCTGCGGGCGTTCTGAGCCTTGCGGACGGCGTTCGGCTGGTGCGCCGCCGCGGACAGCTCATGCAGGAGGCTGCTGATTCGATGGATGGCTGCATGGCGGCTATTCTGGGGCTGGAGGATGCACAGGTCGAAGCTGCCTGCCGGGCAGCGGAAGGCGTTGTGCTTCCGGTCAATTACAACTGCCCGGGGCAGCTCGTCATCGCGGGCGAGCGCGCGGCGGTCGAGCAGGCGATCGAAGGCTGCAAGGCAGCCGGTGCACGGCGCGCGGTTCCGCTGGCTGTCAGCGGCGCGTTCCATACCCCGCTGATGGCGGGCGCGGCTGACGCCCTGCGCGCTTTCGCGCGGGAGCTGACCTTTCACGAGGCGAAGTGCCCCGTATACAGCAACGCGACCGGAGAAGCACTGGCTGTGACCGATTATCCGGCTTATCTCGAACAGCACATGGTCTCGCCGGTGCGTTGGAAGACGCTCGTCGCCAACGGCATGGCGGACGGTCTGACCACGGGCGTCGAGATCGGCCCGGGCAAGACCCTGACCGGCTTTGCCCGCAAGATCAGCAAGGAGCTGCAGGTCATCGCAGTCGAAACGCCGGAAGGCGTGCAGAAGGCTGCCCAGCAGGCATAAAGAAAACACCGCTCTGTTTTCCGGGATGGAAGCAGAGCGGTGTTTATTTTTACGTTGATTGATTTTAATACACGGATGCGCGGCTGTAATCGGTCACGGTGCTGCCGAGCTTGTCCAGCAAACCTTCGACGGTCTCGGTCTCGTCGATCAGCGCGCGCAGCTCCGCGTCGGTCGCGCCGACGAGCTGCACAAACAGCACCTTGCCGTTCGGTGTGTCGATCTCCCCCAGTGCGTCGTCCGCTGTCGTCAGGAAGCCGGTGATCGGTGAGGCGCCGTCGGCGTCGATGCCGGTCTGCTGTCCCGTGTAGATATATTCGCCGGGCAGGAAAACATCGCCGTCACCGAAGGACATGCGGGCTAACGTTTGCAGGATGCCGCAAATATTCTTCTGTTCCTTTTCGCGCTTGCGGATGCCGCTTTTGCGCAGCTTGAAGGTCAGCTCAAAGCCGTACCCGCTGTATTCCGCATTTCGCGACTCTTTTTCGTACAGTTCGGAAAAGCCATAGGTCACGAAATGGTAAAAATCTCCGCCGTCATAGATACTGATGCCATCCAGCGGATCGCTGCCTCCCAGCCGGTAGCCGACGATGGGCGCATAATGGACGGGCTCGGTCTGCCCGGGATACAGCCGGGTCATCGCTTTTGTGATTGCGTCCCAGCCGGGCGCGCAGACGGTCTCTTCGGTTGCCATGATTATTCTCACCTCTGATCAAAAAAGCGGCGCCGGATCGGGCCGCTTTCTTCGTTTTTAGTTATTTTCCCGACTTTTGAGCAGAGAATTCAGCTCTTCCAGGAAGGTGTTGATATCCTTGAACTGACGGTAAACTGAGGCGAAACGCACATAGGCGACTTCGTCCACGTGCTTGAGCTCCTCCATGACCATCTCACCGATCTTCTGCGATGAGATTTCGGTCTCCAGCGTACCGAACAGCTTCTGCTCGACCGCGTCGACCAGTTGTTCCAGACGCGCCTGCGGAACCGGACGCTTTTCGCAGGCCTTCATAACGCCGGCGAGCAGTTTGTTACGGTCATAGGGTTCTCGGGTGCCGTCGCGCTTGACCAGCATAAGCGGCAGACGTTCTACCGTCTCATAAGTGGTAAACCGTTTCATACATTTCAGGCACTCACGTCTGCGGCGGATGCTGGTCCCCTCGTCCGTAGGACGCGAGTCGACGACCTTGCTGTCGGGAAAGTTACAGAATGGACATTTCATACGGATCACTCGCTTAAACAAAAATCCAAATTCGGTTAATATTATTTTATCACAGGTTCAGAGCCACGCAAAGAAAATTTTTGAAAAAAAGCAAATTATTCCAGCCGCATTGCCCGGCGCAGCACATCAGCCGCGTCCGCCAGCTCACGGTCGGCCGTATAGTTTGCAGAATAGACCTCGATCAGCGTTTGACCATCGTATCCGGCCGCGCGCAGCGCACGGTAAAACGCCTGATAGTCCATATCTCCCTGCCCCGGCAGCAGGCAGTTTGCCTGCTCGCTCCAGTCGTTGATGTGAACGTTGACGAGTCGGTCGCCCATCACATCGAGATACTCCCGCCAGTCATGTCCAGCTCGTCCGGCCTGCTTGATATCGAGCGTGTAGCGCAGTTCAGGGACGTTTTCATAAAGGGCGCGCAGATACGCCGGCTCTTTCGACTTGCACCAGGCAACGTTCTCCTGCGCGATCGTCATGCCCTCCTCGGCTGCTGCTGCGCAGAGCCTGCGGTACACCGCGCAGCGGCGCTCCAGATCCTCCGGGCCGGTCTCCCGCGCCATGCTGCGTTCCCCATGCAGGGTCAGATAGCGCGCGCCAAGGCGGCGGCCTGCCGCCAGATACCTGCGGTATTGTCGAAGCCCGTCCTCTGTGCGGCGGTCATACTGCGAAAACAGCAGCATCCCCTCCATCAGCGAGGTATAGGGATGGATCGACACGACTGAGATCCCGTGCGCGCGCAGCCGATCGGAGAGCAGATCGAGAAACGCCGGCTCATATTCGCTCTCGGTGTTAAAGAAAATCTCGATCAGATCAAATCCGAGCGCGGCGATGCGGTCAACGGCTTCCTCCAGCGGAAGCGGATAGAAACAAGCGGTGGAAATACCCAGACGCATGGAAGGACTCCTTTCTGAGAATACAAAAGAAGGATACTCGTGTGAGTATCCTTCCCTGTTTGTACCGGATCAGGCGTGCTTTCTGAACTTCTTGCGGAAGAAGCCCCACAGGGAGCTGGCAAGGAAGATGGAAGAATACGCGCCGGACAGAATGCCGATCAGCAGCGGCAGCGTGAAGTCACGCAGGGACGAAACGCCCAGAATGAAGATCATGCCGATGGTGAACAGCGTGGTCAGCGTGGTGTTGATGGTACGCCCCATCGTCTGCCAGACCGAACGCTCAGCGACCTCCTCGAAGGTCTCCTTGCGCGCCGTGTGCAGATTCTCACGGATGCGGTCAAAGACGATGATGGACGCATTGATCGAATAACCGAGAATGGTCAGCGCAGCGGCAATAAAGTTCTGGTTGAACGGGATCTGGAAGATGACGTAAACCGTCAGCATAACGAGCAGGTCATGCACCAGACAGACAACAGCGGCCAGACCGGAGGTGAACTCAAAGCGGATGGTGATATAGACCAGCATCAGGATGACCGCGATGACAGCGGAAACCAGAGCCGCCTTCTTCAGGTCGTTGCCGACCGTCTTGCCGACGTCCTCGCTCGAAAGCAGGTCGTCCTCGGTCAGGCCGTACTTTTCATTCATTGCGTCCGAAACCGCCTGGCGCTGCTCAGAGGTCAGGCTGGTGGAGCGGATCATGACCTGATCCTTGCTGTCACCGATCGCCTGCGGCGCGTTCGGCTTAACGCCGGTGGCCTCTTCAACAAGAGCCTGAATCTCATTCAGGGTATCCGCGTTCAGCTCGACGTCGTGCATCTGGAACTCCATCTGCGTGCCGCCGGCAAAGTCGATATCAAAATTGAACAGGTTCATACCGAACGGCAGTGCGAGCAGGCTGACGAGGCCGGTGATGCAGAGCAGAGCGGAGATGATCGCAAAGATCTTAAAATTCTTTAAAATAGGAAATTTCTGCTTCATTTTCAATGCCTCCTCTCTTACGCGCCGTAGACCTTGGGATTGCGGATCTTGAAGTCAACCATGCGGTTGAGCAGGAAATGGGTGATGGTCAATGCGGTAAACATCGACAGGATAACGCCCAGACCCAGCGTGGTCGCAAAGCCGACGATCGTACCGGTGCCCAGGAAGTACAGGACGCCTGCGGCGATCAGAGTGGTGACATTGGAGTCGAAGATCGCGGTAAATGCGCGCTTGAAGCCCGAATCAATGGCAGACTTGACGGTCTTGCCCATGCGAAGCTCTTCCTTGATGCGCTCAAAAATGACGACATTCGCGTCGACCGCCATACCGATCGACAGGATGATGCCGGCGATGCCGGGCAGCGACAGATTGACCTTCAGCCAGCCCAGTACCAGCAGCTCGAGCGCGCAGTAGAAGCCGAGCGCGATGCAGGCAACGAAGCCGGGCAGACGGTATACCAAGATCATGAAGATGCAGACGAGCGCAATGCCGATCGCAGCGGCGTAAACGCTGGTCTTGAGCGCGTCCGCGCCAAGCTGCGGGCCGACTGCGCGCAGCTCAACCTGAGACAGGGAGAACGGAAGCTGGCCGACGTTGATGAGGTTTGCCAGCTCACGGGCGGAATCCTCGGTAAAGGAGCCAGAAATCGAGCAGGTCTCGCTGTTGATTGCCTGAGCGACGCCCGGTGCGGAGATGACCTCGTCATCGAGCACGATGGCCAACAGGTTCTGCCCCTGCTCCATCTGGGAGATAGCGCTGGTCGCCTCGTAGAACTTCTGGGTCGCGGCGGAGTTGAACTCAAGCGCAATGTACCATTCGTCCGCGATGGCGCCCTCGGTGGGCTTGCCGTAGACCGCGGTCGCCTTCTTAACGTCCGAGCCGGTCAGCCATTCCTTGCCGGTGATATCCATGAAGGTCAGCTTTGCGGTCGCGCCCAGCATCTGGACAGCGTCCTCGGGGTTCTTGATGTTCGGGATCTCGACCAGCAGACGCTTTTCGCCCTGCAGAGAGACATTTGCCTCGGTGTAGCCCTCCGCGGTCAGACGGGCGCGCAGCAGACCCTGCGCAGTCGCCATGTCATCGGACAGGTTGCCCATGTCATAGCCCTCAGGAAGCTGCGCCTCGAAGGTGATCGAGGAACCGCCGACCAGGTCAAGACCGCGGCGGATGCCGTTTGTCGCGTCGTGGATGCTGGGGATCAGCACCTTGGCGCTTGCCGCGTCTTCCGCGGACATGTTGACCGGCGAAACGAAGCCGCCGGGAATCGTAAGTCCTGTTACCGCTGCTGTCGTCATAAAAAGGATGATCAGCATAACGGCAATGAAGGAGATAATGCTCTTCTTCACGTTTTTAACCTCCTATACTGTTGCACATAAAGTGTATTATAGCCCCCATTTTGACAATTGTCAATCTGAACCGAAAAAACGCGTTTACAGATTGATCTCGACGGACATGTCGGTGCCGTCCAGCCAGGGCTTGATGCGCGGATACACTTCATTCTGGAGGAATTCGTCGACCTGTGCCGGGCAGCGGCCGATATAAAGCGCCGGGTCAAGCTCAGCCATGATCTCCTCGCGGGTCAGGCCGAACATCGGATCGGCGGCGATACGGTCAATGAGATCGTTTTCCAAGCCCTCTTCCTTAATGCGCTTGCCGGCCGCCATCGAGTGGGTGCGGATCTGCTCGTGCAGCTCCTGACGGTTGCCGCCGCGCTTGACCGCGCTCATCATGATGTTCTCGGTCGCCATAAAGGGCAGCTCGTTCATAACATGCTGATGAATGACCTTGGGGTAGACGACCAGACCGGAAACCACATTGAGCATGATGTTCAGAATCGCGTCGACCGCGAGGAAGCCCTCGGGGATCGAAATGCGCTTGTTCGCGGAATCGTCCAGCGTGCGCTCAAACCACTGGCCGTAAGAGGTGAAGGCCGGGTTCAGACTGTCGCAGATGACGTAGCGCGCCAGCGCGCAGATACGTTCGGAGCGCATCGGGTTGCGCTTGTAGGGCATCGCGGAGGAACCGATCTGGTGAGCCTCGAACGGCTCCTCGATCTCCTTGAGGTGCTGAAGCAGACGCAGGTCAGTCGCGAACTTGCCGGCCGACTGTGCGATGCCGGACAGGGTCGCCAGAACCTGTGCGTCGATCTTGCGGGAGTAGGTCTGGCCGGAGACCGGAACGACGCCTGCAAAGCCGAAATCGTCCGCGATCTTCTTTTCAAGCGCCTTGACCTTCTCATCGTCGCCGTCAAATAGCTCCATGAAGGAAGCCTGCGTGCCGGTCGTACCCTTGGAGCCGAGCATCCGCAGGTTTTCGATGCGGAAGTTGACCTCATCGAGATCCATGAGCAGCTCATTCATCCAGAGCGTCGCGCGCTTGCCGACGGTCGTCAGCTGCGCGGGCTGGAAATGAGTGAAGCCCAGCGTCGGCTGTGCCTTGTGCGTATCAGCGAACTGCGCCAGCTTTTCCAGCACGGCGGCCAGCTTTTTGCGCACGAGCAGCAGGCCCTCACGCATCTGGATGATGTCGGTGTTATCACCGACGTATGCGCTGGTCGCGCCCAGATGGATGATACCGGCTGCCTTGGGGGCGACCTTGCCGAAGGCGTAAACGTGGCTCATGACGTCGTGGCGGACTTCCTTCTCACGGGCGCGGGCAACCTCATAGTCGATGTTGTCCTTATTGGCCTCCATTTCGTCGATCTGCTCCTGCGTGATGGGCAGACCGAGCTCCATCTCGGCCTTGGCCAGAGAGATCCAGAGGCGGCGCCAGGTGGAGAACTTCATATCCGGGGAGAAGACATACAGCATCTCCTTGGAAGCGTAGCGTGCCGAAAACGGACTTTCATATACAGCGCTCAATGCTTGACATCCTTTCGCATTTCTAATTTTTTACGAGTATGGATTGAAAAAAAGACGGACGAAAAGCCGTCCGTCTTTATTTTAACAGTTTTCTGATATGCCTGCAAGAAAAATTACGGCTCCGGCGAGATTTTAGGCGTTTTTAATAAAGGCCTCCAGTCGATCCAGACCCTTATCGATTTCTTGCATAGAGGTCGCGTAGCTCCAGCGGATGAAACCAGGTGCGGCAAACGCGGAGCAGGGCACGGTCGCGACCAGACCCTTCTCGAGGAAGAGCTTGGCAAAGTCGTCGTCGCTCGTAATCGTCTGGCCATACATCTGCTTGCCGATGAAGGATTCCATGTTCATCATGACATAGAACGCGCCCTGGGGCTTGATGCAGGAAACGCCCTCGATGCGGTTCATGCGCTCGACCAGATGGTCGCGGCGGCTCTGGAAGGCCTTGCGCATCTCTTCGATATCCTCCTGCGGGCCGTTGAGCGCCTCGATGGCGGCATACTGGGAGATCGTGCTGGGCGCGGAGGTCGAATGGCTGAGATAGTTGCCCATTGCGCGTGCGATTTCGGGGGTCGCAGCCGCGTAGCCGATGCGCCAGCCGGTCATGGCGTAGGACTTGGACACGCCGTTGATCACGATGCAGCGGCGCTTGATCTCGTCGTTCAGGGACGCGATGGAATTGTACTCCAGATCATCGTAAACCAGATTGCTGTAAATATCGTCCGCAATGACGTAGACGTTGTGCTTGATGCAGACGTCGGCGATCGCCTGAAGCTCCTCCTTCGTGTAGACCATACCGGTCGGGTTGGAGGGCGAGTTGAGCATGAACACCTTGGTGTTGGGCGTGATCGCGCGGTCGAGCTGCTCGGCCGTGATCTTGAAGTGCTGTGCCTCGCTGGCTGCGACGATCACCGGGATCGCACCCGCCTGCTTGACCATTTCGCTGTAAGAAACCCAATAGGGCGCCGCAATGACGACTTCATCGCCCGGATCGCACAGAACCATCAGCGCGATGTAGATCGCATGCTTTGCACCCGAGGCAACGCAGATCTGAGACGGCTCATAGTCCAGATTGTTGTCCGCCTTCAGCCGGTAGCAGGCCGCCTTCTTCAGGTCGAGCAGACCGGATGCGGGCGTATACTTGGTCATATTGTTTTCAATGGCAAGGATACCGGCCTGCTTGATATGCTCGGGCGTGGGAAAATCCGGTTCGCCCGCGCCAAAGCCGACAACATCGACGCCGCTCGCCTTCATATCTTTAAACATGGCGTCAATTGCCAGCGTGGTGGACGCCTGTACCTTGGATGCGATTCGGGAAATGGGTTTTAATTCCTGCGACATAATCTGTGACCCCCTAAATTTTCTATTCATATTATATGACAGGAATTCGTTTTTTGCAAGAAGCCGTTAAAAAAGTTGCAAAAAATACACACAAAAAAACGCCTTCATTTTTAAAAAATAAAGGCGTTTTTTACAAAATCGTCAGTGTCGGTCGGCTGAGCGGATCAAAAAGGCCCGGCCCTGTCCAAGTTCAATGCGTGCGCATGAGCCAGCGATCTCGTTGGAAACGGTATAGATCTGGGTGCGTTCGACCGAAGCGTCGGAAATGCTGTATTTTGCACCCGTAATTGTCAGATGATTCAGCGTAAAATCGAGCGGGATCAAAGAAAAATACCGATATCTTGTATCCGGCTCCAATACGGTCTCGCCGGGTGCGAGGAAGGTCAGCTCGTTCTGCGCGTCCACGATCGTGCACCGGCAGCCGCGCGTGTGCGCGTATTCACACAGGGATAAGTTGGAGAGCAGATGATCCAGCCGGCCGCCGGTGGCACAGGCGATCCAGACCTCGGTGCATCCGCGGTCTATGATAACTTGCAAAGCATGCATCGTGTCGGTGTCATCCTTTTCAGGAATGAGCTGGATGCACTCGCATTGCAGATCGGGCCGCGCACTGGAATCGAAGTCGCCCACGATGAGGTCGGGAGAAAGCCGCAGCCGGTCGAGCTGTTGAACGCCCGCGTCGGCGCAGACAATCTTCATGCCCGGATGCGCGCACAGCAGGGTGCGGACATAGGAAACATCGGTTTCGGGCGCGCCCGAAAGGATCAGCGTTTGAGTTCCTTGCCAAGTTGCCATTCCTTCAGATCCTTTACACTTTCATAGAGTTTGACATAGCTGTCGTGGCGCGACTGCGCGATTTTACCCGCCTCAACCGCGGCCAGAACGGCGCAGCCCTTTTCCTTCACGTGCGCACAGCCGGTGAACCGGCATTCGGTCAGATACGGTGCGAACTCACGGAAGGCATATTGCAGATCCTCCCGCAGGACCAGGTCCATCTGCTCGGTATCAAACGAGGAAAAGCCGGGCGTGTCCGCGATATATCCGCCGTTATATGGAACAAGCTCCACATGGCGAGTGGTGTGGCGGCCGCGTCCGATACGGTCAGAGATTGTGCCGGTTTCCGCGCCGAAGCCGGGCAGCAGCGCGTTGAGCAGGCTGGACTTACCGACGCCCGAATTTCCGGCGAATGCGGCGGTTTTTCCTTTCAGGTAGGCGCGGAAATCATCCATGCCCTTCCCTGTCGCCGCGCTGACGCGCATCACATCGATCCCGGCCAGCCGATAGGTGTCGTACAGGGTGTCACAGGCATCCAGATCGGTCTTATTCAGCACGACGCAGGGCTGAATGCCCTTATTTTCCGCGATTGCGATGACCTTATCGATCAGAAATGGATCGGTCTGCGGCGGCGCTTCGGTCGCCACGACGACGACCAGATCCAGATTGGCGACGGCCGGGCGGATCAGGCTGTTTTGGCGCGGCGCAATCTCGAGCAGATAGCCGGTGCCGTCCGGCTGCACGTCCAGCTCGACCCGGTCACCGACGATCGGCTTGCCCACCGTCTTGCGGAAGCGGCCGCGCGCCTTGCATTCAATTACGCCATCGGCGGTATCTACATAGTAGAAACCGCCGATGCCCTTCAAAATACGTCCATTCATTTATTTGAGACTCTCCGTCATTCATACCGGGCGATCTCGGAGCTGTAGGTGCCGCCATCGACATAGATCGAGAGCGTTTCCGAGGAACCGGCTTCTCCGGTCACGGTGATGGCGACCGGGTTGCCGTCCGCCGCTGAATAGGCTTTGCTGTGCTTGTTGGCGCCGGACTGACCGTCGATCGAGACCTGATGTGTTTCGCTGTCCTCGGGCAGACGCACATAGACGACGTAGGTGCCCTGTGTGCTGGCGGAAGGCTTGTTGTTGTCACTCGGCTTGGAATCAGGTTCCGGCTCGACCGGTTCGTCAGGCTCCTGCGACTTGCCGTTGGAGACCGTCAGCTTGATGTTGGAATTTGCCTTGGTCGTGGTGCCGCCCTCAACAGACTGGTCGATGACCTCTCCCTCGGGCTTGTCGCTGTCGGTTTCCGTGACCGTGCCCAGATTCAGATGGTTTTCCTTCAGCTCAGCCTCCGCTTCGGACAAAGTCTTGCCGATGAGCTGTGGAACGATTACGTCCACATTATCCGGCCCATTGCTGACATAGAGGGTGACGGTGTCACCCTTTTTGACGGGCATACCGATCGTCGGATCGGTCTCAATAATCAGATCCTTTTCGACCTCGAGGTCATCCTTGCGCTCGATCCGAACCTTGAGTTCCTGCGCACTCAGCATGGATTCGGCAGTCTGGTAGTTCATGCCCTCCAGCGATTCGGGCAGCCGATAATCCTCATCCTCTTCGAGCGGTGCGCCGCAAACGATGACTTTGATCGTCGCACCCTTGGACGCCTTGGTGTCGCCATCCGGCGTTTGCCGCAGGATTTCACCGGCTTCCGCGTTCGGGTCTTCTTCTTCCCCATCCTCGAGGATGATGAAATTGTCACCGTACTGGGTCTGCGCGTCGCTGAGCTGCATGCCGACCAGATTGGGGATGGTCAGCTTTTCCGAAAACAGACCGCCGGCCTTGAGCATGAAGACTGCGACGCCGACCGCAATGACCGCGAAGACCGCGACCGCGATTCCGGCCATAGCCGCCGGGGAGTCGGCGATCCGCTCACCCAGAGAACGCTTGCGCTTTTTCCGGCGTGGGCGGTCGTCCTCATCCTCCACGTCGTAAGAATCGGCGGGACGGGACGGCTTTGGACGGTAGACCTGATCACGGTCGCCCCGGTACGGGTCGCTGCGGCGGTATCCGTCGGTCTCCGCCTGCGGACGCGGCGGCGTGTGGGGCACGCGCGGGATCGCGATGGTTTCGTCCGTTGCGGCTTGATTGGGGTCGCGGGAATCCGCACCGGCCGTTGAGAACCGGAGACGCGGATTGTTTTTCAGCCGTTCCAGATCGTCGTAGATTTCATCTGCGGATTGGTACCGCTTGGCTAAAGTCGGACACATCGCGCGCATGACGATGTCGTCCATGCCGCGCGGGATACCGGGCACGACCTGACTGGGCAGCGGCGCCTGCGCGTTCATGTGCTGCATGACAATCGCAAGCGGGGAATCACCGTCAAACGGGACATGGCCGGTCAGGCATTCGTACATGACGATGCCCAGAGAATACAGGTCGGCGCAGTGGTTGATGCGCGACCCCTTGGCCTGCTCGGGCGAGATATAATGCACCGAGCCGATGGCCTCTTGAATGACCCGGGTCTCCTGATTCTTTTCAAACCGGGCGATGCCGAAGTCGGTGACCTTGACTGTGCCGTCGCGCAGCAGGATGATGTTGTGCGGCTTGATGTCCTGATGGACAACGCCGCGGCTGTGTGCATGGGACAGGGCCTTCGAGATCTGCTGGGCGAAGAACAGGGTCTCCTGCCAGGACAGCTTCCCTTTTTTGCGCAGATAATCCTTGAGGGTGATGCCCTCGATCAGCTCCATGACGATATACTGCACGCCCGTGCCCTGCGAAACATCATAAACGGACACAATGTTGTTGTGCGAGAGCTTGGCAACCGCCTGCGACTCATTGTGAAAGCGGCGCAGGAATTCTTCGTCATGCGCAAATTCGTCCTTCATGATCTTGATCGCAACATAGCGGTCAAGCACACGATCTCTGGCCTTGTAAACGACAGCCATGCCGCCAACGCCCAAGATCTCGAGCATTTCATATCGGTTATCGAGCAGCTTACCTATGTATTTATCCATTTTCAGCTTCTCCTTGTTTCATAATGCCTGCGCCGGTAAACAGAATGACGGTGATATTGTCGCTGCCGCCATGCTCACAAGCCAGCTCGACCAAACGGTCGGTCGCCTCTTCGAGCGAGTGCGAGGTATTGACCGTGACGACGATCTCGCTGTCCTCGAGCATACTGGTCAGACCGTCGGAACAGAGCAGCAGGAGGTCGGTCGGCGCCAGCTCACCCTCAAAAACATCGGTATTGACGAATTCGTCCACACCGACCGCCCGGGTGATCAGATTGCGGTTGGGATGGCAGCGTACCTCCTCAGCCGTCAGCTTGCCCTGACGGAACAGCTCCTGCACGTAGGAATGGTCGCGTGTGAGCTGGATGATCTCATCGCCGCGGATGCGGTAGGCGCGGCTGTCACCCACATTGGCGAGCACGGCGCGCTTGTCATGGATGCGGGCGGCGACCAGCGTCGTCCCCATACCTTCCAGTTCAGGGTCGCTAATCGACTGCTGGAAGACCGCCTCGTTGGCGTAATCGACCGCGATGCGCAGCGCGCGCGTATCAGGCACGCCGTCCGCAAGAAGCGACTCCATTCGGTCTGCAAAGGTGTGCGCAGCGATAGACGAGGCGATATTGCCCGCCTTTGCGCCGCCCATGCCGTCACAGACGACGAGAAGCGCCTCATTTTTATCCTCGGCAAGCCGGGTCAGAAATGTGTCCTGATTGTTGGAACGAACCATGCCCTGATGGGTCTTTCCGGAAACATACACTTTAAGCTTCACCTTCTTCAAGGGTTCTGCGGCGCAGCTGGCCGCAGGCCGCGTCAATATCCGGCCCGAGTTTGCGGCGCACGGTCGCGGTCACACCGTGCTTTTCCAGAATCTGCTGGAAGCGGCGGACGGCGTCCCGTGAGCTGGGCTGAAGGGGACTTTCCTTGACCGGATTGAGCGGGATCAGGTTGACATGCGCCGGACGCCCGCGCAGGAGCGCCGCCAGCTTCTCCGCCTGCCAGGGACGGTCGCTCTTGCCGCGCGCCATCATGTACTCGTAGGAGATCCGGCGGCCGGTGGTATCGAAGTAATAATTGCAGGCCTGCATGAGCCGTTCCACGGGATAGCGGTTGTTGACCGGCATTACGCTGCCGCGGCTTTCGTTGTCGGGCGCATGCAGCGAGATCGAAAGGGTAATCTGGAGCTTCTCCCGGGCCAGCATCTCTATTTTATCAGCTAATCCGCTGGATGACAAGGAGATATGGCGCTGTCCGATCTGGATTCCGCCGGCGCAGGAGACCAGATGCAGAAATTTGAGCACATTATCATAGTTATCCAGCGGTTCGCCCGTGCCCATCAGCACGATATTGCTGACCGGTTCGCCCGATTCCTTCTGAATGAAGAGCACCTCGTCCAGAATTTCGCCCGCGCTGAGATTGCGCTTGAGACCGAACAGACCGGACGCGCAGAACTTGCAGCCCATGCGGCAGCCGACCTGCGTGGAGACACAGACCGTGTTGCCGTGCTCGTATTTCATCAGGACGCTTTCGACGCAGTCACCGCCCTGCATACGCCATAAGTATTTGCGGGTGCCGTCCACCTTGGAGACCTGCTTGCGTTCGCAGACCGGAACGGTCAGAACAAAGCGTTCAGCCAGACGGGCGCGCAGATCCTTGGAAAGGTTGCTCATTTCGTCGAAGGATTCGACCGGTTCGTGCAGCCATTTGAAGATCTGGCCGGCCCGAAAGGGCTTCTCGCCCATTTCCAGCAGCTCCGCCTTGAGTTCCTCAATGGAAAGGCATTTGATTTCTTTTTTGGGCACGGTAGCGCTCATGATTTTCTCCTTAATTTTGCGATGAAAAAGCCGTCTGTTCCGTGGGCCGGAGGCAGCAGCGCGACCATACCGTTCTCTGCCGTTCCGAACACCGGATGGGTGGTCGGGACAGCTTCAAATGTCGGATGACCGGCCAGAAACGCCCGGACAACGGCTTCATTTTCCCGCTCCAGAATGGTGCAGGTCGAATAGACCAGCGTGCCGCCCGGGCGGACGTATCGCGCACAATTTTCAAGAATGGCGCGCTGAATCGCGGGCAGACCGGCAAGCTCGGTCTCGTCCTTCCAGCGGATCTCCGGTTTTTTGCGGATGATGCCCATGCCGGAGCACGGCACATCACACAGCACAGTGTCCGCCTGTCCTTCCCATTCGGAATGAAAAGCGGATGCATCCTGTAAGGTGGGCTGCAGAATCGAAAGACCGAGACGTTCTGCGCCCTGCGCGATCTTTTCCAGCTTATGGGCATAGATATCGCACGAAATCAAACGGCCGCGATTCCGCATCCGCTCCGCGATGTAGAAGCTCTTGCCGCCGGGTGCGGCGCAGCAGTCGAGCACGAAGGTATCCGGCTGGGGATCGAGCACCTCGACGCAGGTTGCGCTGGCTGCATCCTGAATGGTGACCGCGCCCTGTGTGAACAGCGGATGACCGGCGATCTCGCCCCGGTCGGCCAGCAGAATGGCGGGCGCGAACGGATGCGGCTGAACGGCAAAGCCGTCCGCCGTGAAGCGTGCGGCGGCTTCGTCCCGGGTCATGCGCAGCCGGTTGACCCGGATGGAGACCGGCGCCGTCTCATTGTTGGCCGCCAGCAGGGCGGCCGTTTCCTTTTGCCCGTATTGGGCGGTCAGCATGCGCACCAGCCATTCGGGATGGCTGTACCGCAGGCTGTAGTAGCTTTCCTTGTCCGGGCAGTCCATCCGGGGCAGCGTGTTGTCCGCAGCCGCCTGCGCCGCCGCGCGCAGTACGCCGTTGGCGTAGCCGACGGTGCGCTCGTTTGCGTGTGCATAGCGCCGAATCAGCTCAACCGTTTCACCAACCGCCGCGTGCGCCGGGATGCGGTCGCTTAAAATGAGCTGATAGATGCCGAGACGCAGACAAATCCGCACACGGGGCGCGATCTTTGCCAGACGAATCTTGGAAAAATGACGCAGATACCAGTCACACAGGATCTGGTTCTGCACAACGCCGTAGGCCAAACGGGTCGCTAAAGCTCGGTCACGCGGCGGCAAACCGGCGCGTTCCAGATAATGATGCAGTGCGCCGTCCGACCATGCGCCGTCCTCCTCCATGGAGAACAGGGTGAAAGCGGCGACCTCCCGCGCGGTCACCGGCCGCTTTTTAATCATCGCGCCGACCTCCGAATAGGAACAACAGACGCAGAAGCTGACCCAGAGAGACCGCAAGCGCGGCCACATAGGTCAGTGCCGCTGCTGTCAGCGTTTTTTTCGCGAGCGGATATTCGTCATCATACAGCAGGCCGCCCGCTTCGATCGCAGTCAGCGCCCGCCGGGATGCGTTGATCTCGACCGGCAGCGTAACGAGCTGGAACACGGTCGAAAGACCGAACAGCGCGATACCGGACAGCACAAGACCCTGAAAATTCAGAATGAGGCCTGCGAGTAGCAGCGGAAACGACAGGGCCGAGCCCGCGTTTGTCAGCGGAATGATGGCGGCGCGCAGCTTCATCGGGGCGTAGCCCTTGGCGTACTGTACAGCATGCCCGGCCTCGTGGCAGGCGACGCCGATCGACGCGACCGAGGTCGAATGATAGACGCTGCTCGAAAGGCGGATCACATTGGCGCCCGGCTCAAAATGGTCGGTCAGGCGGCCTGAAATCTCCTCGATCCGCACATTATGAATGCCGTTCTGGCGGAGCACCATATCCGCCGCCTGCGCACCCGAGATATGGCGGCGCGAATAGACAGACGAATACTTGGTAAAGGTTGCATTGACATTGTGCTGCGCCCAGAGTGCCAGCAGGATGCAGGGCACGACAAAGACGATATAAGTCCAGTCAATACCGTAGTAATATCCAAACATCAGGATTCCTCCGATCCAAAACAGCGGTCAACCGCCCAGTCGGCTTCCAACCGGAATGGCATGGCCACGCAGATAGTCGCAGGCGTTCATGCGCTTGCCGCCGACCATTTGCAGCTCGGTGATGCGCAGCGCACCCGTGCCGCAGGCAACCAGAAGGCCGTTTTTCGCGTCAGCGACGAGCACTTCGCCCGGTGCGCCCACGCCTTCTTCGGGCTGCGCGGCATAGACTTTCATGCGTGCGCCCTCGAACGACGTCAGCGCGACCGGCCACGGATTGAGACCGCGGATCAGGCAGTCGATCTCTCGCGCGGCGCACGTCCAGTCAATGACCGCCATTTCCTTATCCAGCATGGAGGCATAGCAGGCCTGTGCTTCGTCCTGCGGTACGCCGTCGCTGTCCGCGATTTCAAGCTGATCGACCGTCTTTTCGAGCAATTGCGCACCCAGAACGGACAGGCGGTCAAACAGCTCACCCGCCGTTTCCCGTGCGCCGATCTCAGTCTGTTCGGCCAGCAGAATGTTGCCCGTATCCAGACCCTTCGCCATCTTCATCGTAGTCACGCCCGCATACTTGTCGCCCGCAATAACCGACCACTGGATGGGAGCAGCTCCGCGCCAGCGCGGCAGCAGAGAGCCGTGCACATTGACGCAGCCCAGCCGGGGATAATGCAGAACGTATTCGGGCAGGATCTTGCCGTAAGCGACGACGATGATCAGGTCAGGCCTGGTCTCGTCCAGAATGGACTGGATCGCGCCGTTTTTCAGAGTCTCCGGCTGATGCACCGGCAGATCATGTGCAAGCGCGAGTGTCTTGACCGGCGGCGGCGTCAGGATCTGCCGGCGGCCCTGCGGCTTATCGGGCTGTGTCAGAACGCCGACGACCTCATGGCGGCTGTCGATCAGCATTTGCAGCGACGGCACCGCGAAATCCGGCGTACCCATAAATAGGATCCTCATAGCTTATTCCTGCTCCATATCCACGTATTCCAGAACTTTTTCGGTGAACAGATGACCGTCCAGATGCTCGGTCTCGTGGCAGAAGCACTGAGCGACCATGCCGTCGCCCTCCCGTTCAAACCAGTTGCCGTGACGATCCTGCGCACGGATCTTGGCGTGCGTCGGACGCATGACATAGCCGTACTTTCCGGGGACGGACAGGCAGCCCTCAACGGTCTTTTCCAGTTCATTCATTTCAATGACCTCGGGATTGACCAGTTCGACGACCTCCTCGTCCTTATTGATATCGAGCAGGACGACGACCCGGCGCAGCACGCCCACCTGAGGCGCGGCCAGACCGACGCCGCCCGACTGGAGCAGGGTTTCGGTCATGTCGTCGAGCAGGGTTGCCAGACGGTCGTCAAAAGCGGTGACCGGACGGCATTTCTTTTGCAGCATTTCGTCGCCCGCAGTCAATATTGTTCTCAATGCCATAATATTTTACTCCTGTTATCACAAAGCGTCGGGGTTCAGATCGGCGAAGACCGAAATGCCCCTGTTTCTGTTGTCCTTCAAAAATTCGAGCAGCACGCCCGAGATGAGCTGCCTGCGCCGCTTGTTGTCCGGGCAGCGCAGGATCAGATGATAGCGGTAGCGGCCCATCACGCGCACGACCGATGCGGGCGAAGGCCCAAGCACCGGATAGCGGAAATCGGCAAATTGTCCCTGCATCAGGCTGAGCAACCGATTTTTCAGGCGCAGCAGCGCGGTCATGACCTCGGATTCCCGTTCGCCCACCGCAGTGAGCAACAGCATCTGCTGGACAGGCGGCATGAGCAGGGCGCGGCGGACGTCGATCTCGTCGGCGTAGAACTTTTCATAGTCCTGACGGGCGGCGGCCAGAATGACCGGATGATCGGGGTTGTAGGTCTGAATGATGGCACGGCCTTGCGTCTCGCGGCGGCCGGCCCGCCCTACGACCTGCGTGATGAGGGAAAAGGTGCGCTCCCGCGCACGGTAATCCTGCGCATAGAGCGACTGGTCGGCGTCCAGCACACCGACGAGCGTCACATGCTCGAAATCGAGTCCCTTGGCGACCATCTGCGTGCCGAGCAGGATATCCGCCCGTCCCTTGGCGAAGGTCTCGAGCAGGCGGTAGTGCGAGTTTTTGGTCGTTGTCGTGTCCGCATCCATCCGCAGCACGCGCGCCTTGGGGAACAGCGTGTGCAGCTCCTCCTCGACCCGCTGAGTACCGGCGGATTCCATATAGAGATGGGGCGAGCCACATTCGGGGCACAGGCCGGTGATCTTGATGGATGCGCCGCAGAAATGGCACATGGCGCGGCCGCTGGCCGAGTGGTAGGTCAGTGTGGTCGAGCAGGACGGACATTCGGGCACCCAGCCGCACATTGTGCAGCCGATCACCCGGCTGTTGCCCCGACGATTCAGGAACAGGATCGCCTGTTCCCCGCGTTCGAGGTTTTCCGCCAGCGCGTCATACAGCGTCCGGCCGATCGTGTACGTCCAGCCTGCGCGGGCTTCGCCGCGCCGGTCGGCAATGACGACCTTGGGCAGCGCGACGCCCTGATACCGCTCGGGCAGGCGGAACATCGGATATTTCCCCTGCTCCGCGCCGAAATAGGTCTCGACCGAAGGCGTCGCGGAGCCGAGCACCAGCAGGGCGTTCTCCTGCGAGACCCGGTATTTGGCCACATCACGGGCGTGATAGCGCGGCGACTGCTCGGATTTATACGCGCTGTCCTGTTCCTCGTCCAGCACGATCAGACCCAGCTCGTGCACCGGTGCGAACACAGCCGAACGGGTGCCGATCACGACCCGGGCACGGCCCGAGCGGATCTTCTTCCAGCTATCGTACCGTTCTCCGGCGGACAGTCCTGAATGCAAAACGGACACGGTATCTCCAAATCGGCCGACAAAAAGACGGACGATCTGCGGAGTCAGGCCAATCTCGGGCACCAGCAGGATCGCTGATTTTCCTGCCGCCAGAACGTCGTCGATCAGGCGCAGATAGATCTGCGTTTTGCCGCTGCCGGTCACGCCGAACAGCAGCGCGGCCTCCGGCTTACCGGTTTGCATCCGCGCGCGGATGCCTTCATACGCGGCCTGCTGCTGCGCATTGAGCACGGGTGCAGGCACTTCCTCGACCTCGGAGTAATCCGGCGTGCGCAGACGTTCGATCTGTTCGGCCGCCAGCAGTCCGCGCTTGACCATGCCGCGCAGCACCGCGTCCGACGCACCGGTCATATAGGACAGCTCCTTTTGACTCATCGAGCAGCCGTCCGCCAGCAGAGAAACAACATCCATCTGCACAGGCGTCCGTGCGCGCGCCGCCTTCTGCATTGCTTCCGACGGTTCGACCGCGAGAGAGAGCATTTTCTCGGTTTTGTCGAGGGTCTTCTGCTGAACATGGCTGTGGTATTCCAGATAGCCGGCCTGCTCCAGCTCGTCGAGCATCCGATTGGTGCAGCGGCCGCCGGTCAGCGTGCGGATCTCCTCGACCGTACGCTCGGGCGTGGTTTCGGAGAACAGACGCATGACGTCAGCCAGCGGTTTTTCAAGTACCGTCTCCGGCTGGCGCAGGAGGGTATAGGTCTCCCGGCGCCGGAACCACAGACCGGAGGGCAGCATCAGACGCAGACAATCGAAAAAGGTGCAGTAAAGATGCTCGCGCAGCCAGATTGCCAGACGGATCTGCGCGTCCTCGAGCACGGGCGTTTCGTCCAGCACCTCGGCCAACGGCTTGAGGCGGGTACGCGGGTAGCCGGGCGGGCGCAGCAACAGGATGACACCCTCGGACTTCTTGTTTCCGCGTCCGAAGGGCACCAGAACGCGGCAGCCCACCTGCGCCTGTCCGTACAGGCCATCCGGGATGATATAATCGTATAATTTGTCGATCGCATAGGTTGCTGCATCGACCGCGACGGCGCAGACCGCTTGCATGGCGTTACCGATCCTTTTTCTGATGGATGGCGAGCATCCGGTCAAGCACAATATCGGCGAGCGAATCCTTGGCCATCAGGTCGAGTGATTCGGCCGAGCCGTCCCGATACAGCAGAGTCGCGACGTTGGTGTCGTGTGCGAAGCCCGCGCCCGCCGTGCGCAGATTGTTTGCGACCAGCATGTCGCAGTTCTTCCCTTCCAGCTTGGCGCGGGAATTGTTGATCAGGTCGCGCGTCTCCATGGAGAAGCCGCAGACGGTCTGGTGATCGTTTTTTCGTGCGCCGATCTCCTTGAGGATATCGGGATTTCTGACTAACGCAACGGACATATCGTCCTGCTTTTTCTTGAGCTTGTCGTCGGCGCAGGTGGCCGGGCGATAATCACCGACCGCGGCGGCCTTGATGACCCAGTCAAGCCGGGGCAGCCGGGACAGGACGGCGTCATACATATCCAGTGCGGATGTGATGGGTACGACCTCAACGCCCTCGGGCGGGGTCAGCGCGACCGGGCCGCTGATCAGTGTGACACGCGCGCCGCGCGCCCGTGCGCGTTCTGCGATCGCGTAGCCCATTTTGCCGGTCGAGTGATTGCTCAGAAAGCGAACCGGATCCATCGCCTCGCGGGTCGGGCCGGCGGTGACCAAAACGGACAGGCCGGACAGATCCTTGGGGGTCAAAGCATCCTCGATCACGCGAACAATATCGGCCGGATCGGCCAGCTTGCCGGAGCCGGTGTCACCGCAGGCCAGATGACCGCTCACAGGCGCGGCAAAGCAGACGCCGCGTTCCCGCAGAAGCTCCATATTCTGCTGAACGACCGGATTTTCGTACATATTGGTGTTCATTGCGGGCGCCATGACGATCGGTGCGCGCGTCGCCATCAGGGTGGTTGAGACCATATCGTCAGCAATGCCGTGCGCGGCCTTGCCGATGATGTTCGCGGTCGCGGGTGCGATGACGAAAACGTCGGCGCGCTTGGCCAGCGAGATGTGCTCCACCTCCCAGGTGAACGCGCGGTCAAACATATCAGTGACGACCCGGTTGCCGGAGAGCACCTCCAGCGTCAGGGGCGTGATGAAATGGGTGGCCGATTCGGTCATGATGATGTAGACCGACGCGCCTTTTTTGCGCAGGCGTGAGGTCAAATCGGCGGCCTTATATGCGGCGATACCACCCGTTACGCACAGAACGACGTTTTTTCCTTCCAGCGGACTCATGTTTTTACGCTTCCTCGTCGTCGGACGACTCGTCCTCGGCGGAATCGTCCTCATCCTCGTCGGCGTCATCCGACGAATCGGAGTGATACTCGTGATCAAGGTCAAGGTCGAGATCGAGCGTGCCGGGCAGGTCGTTCGGGCGGATCTCAGGCTCGATCTTGGGGCCGGGGCAGTATACGATGGTGCCTGCGGCGATCTCGTCGAGCGCCAGCTTGACTGCCTTATCGGGCAGCGGCTCCTCGGTCTCCTCTGCCTCCTGCGCGATATCGCGGGCGCGCTGCGCGGCCAGATTGACCAGCAGATAACGGTTACCTACCTTGTTCATCAGTTCCTTCATAGACGGCTTTAACATGTCAAATTACCTCGTTTTATCTTCAGATTTTTGGATTAACCAAGTTCATGTGCCACACGGCAGCGCTCGGCGCGCAGGATGGCGCGCAGGTCGCCGATGGCTTCCTGCAGGTCGTCGTTGACGATGACATAATCGAAACGATCCGCATATTTCAACTCCTGCTCGGCGGTCGCCAGACGGGCGGCGATCTTTTTCTCCGATTCGGTGCCGCGGCCGTGCAGGCGGTCGGACAGCTCCTCGAGTGAGGGCGGCGCGACGAAGACCATTACGGCGTCCGGACGTTTTTCGTGAATCTGCATTGCGCCTTGCACCTCGATCTCAAGCACGACGTCATACCCGGCGGCCAACTGATCATTGACCGGCTGCTCGGGTGTGCCGTAGTAGTTGCCGACATAGCAGGCGTGCTCCAGAAACGCGTCCTGCGCGATCTTCGCTTCAAAATCCTCCTTTTTCAGGAACCAGTAATGTACGCCGTTGACCTCGCCCTCGCGCGGCCCGCGGGTCGTCGCGGAAACGGACAGGCGCAGCCGGTCGTCCGACGCGAGAACCTCCTTCAGAATCGTTCCCTTACCGGTGCCCGAAGGCCCGGTGAATACAAACAGTTTTCCTTTATTCATCTTCATCCCCCTCGTCATCCTCTTCCCGTGCGTCCATACGGCCCGCGATGGTCTCGGGCTGGATGGCGGACAGGATCACGTGGTCGCTGTCCGTGATGAGCACGGCGCGGGTACGGCGTCCGTAGGTCGCGTCGATGACCACCCCACGGTCACGCGCCTCCTGAACGATACGCTTGATGGGCGCCGAATCCGGGCTGACGATTGCAACCAGACGGCTGGCGGACACCATGTTGCCAAAGCCAATGTTGATCAGCTTCATTTGTTCTCCCCCGCTTTGCTGTTATTCGATATTCTGGATCTGCTCGCGAATCTTCTCGATCTCCGATTTGAGATCGACCACGATCTTGGCCAGCTCGGCATCGTTCGCCTTGGAGCCGATCGTGTTGGACTCGCGGTTCATCTCCTGCACCAAAAAGTCCAGCTTGCGGCCGACCGGCTTTTCCTCGGCCAGCATCAGATCGAGCTGGTGCAGGTGGCTGCGCAGGCGGACGGTCTCTTCATCGACCGCGGTACGGTCGGCGTAGATTGCAGCCTCGGTCAGGATGCGCTGCGGGTCGATCGCGGTATCGGCTAGGATCTCCTGCATCCGCTTTTCGAGCTTCTCACGGTATTCGACGACGCGCTGGGGCGCGCGCGCTTCGACGGCGGAGACCAGCGTCAGGATGGTCTCCCCCCGGGCACGCACATCAGCCGCCATTTTTTCGCCCTCCCGGGCACGCATGACTTCAAACTCGTCGACAGCCTGATGGAAGACAGACAAAACGTCGCGCGTCAGCTCCTCTGTGTCTTCCTCGACCCGTTCGCCGGTCAGCACGTCAGGCATTTTGGCGAGCGACAACAGAGAGACGTCGTTGGGAAGACCGGTCGCCTCGCTCAGCTGACGCAGCGCATCCAGATAGCTCTGTGCCAGCGGAAGATTGACGCGAACGCGGGTATCGTCTGCATCGACCGATTCCATCTGGACGAAAATATCGACCTTACCACGCGAGATCCGTGTACCGGCGGCTTTTTTCAGCGCTTCCTCGAGAAAGCCGTAGGCTCTCGGACATTTGACATTGACGTCCAGATAGCGATGATTGACCGCGCGGACTTCAACGGTGATCTCACGTCCGCGGACGGCAGTGCGTGCGCGGCCGTAGCCGGTCATACTTTTCATATTGCTACACCCTTACTTTTATTTATAGATTGTGAAACCGCCGTGCCAGTCCGCGCATCCCTGCGAAGATTCTTGACACGCACAGGTCGTAATATACAAAAATGAGATTGCCGCCGATCAGCACGCCGCAGACAACGACTGGGGAGAGAGCCGGCAGCTCGGGAATAAAGCCGAGCGAAATGAGCTTCATCACGATCATGACCCAGAGATTTGCAAAGATCAGCTTGCTGACGAGCCGGGTCGAGCGGTGCTTGAGCCGTCCGGTCCAGAATTTCAGGACGGTATACAGGCCGAAAAACCCGGTATACAGGATCGCGATGGATTTATCCGGCAGGACGAACAGGGAAAGCAGCGCGGTCGCAGCGTAGACCAGCGTGCCCAGCCGGTATTCCCCTACGAGGAAGAAGAGAGCCGGGATGAAACCGACCAGCATACAGGCAGCCCAGCTTGCGATGGAAAGGAAGGTCGCGACATACAGGAGCGCCACCGAAAGGCCGGTGACCATGCCGCCGCGTGCGACCTGACGCGCATTCATCAGCAGCCGCCTCCTCCGCAGCAGCAGTTGAGCATACACTGCAGGCAGATAAGCTGACCGCAGCAGTCGCAGGCGTTGACCGAATCCATCGGCCGGTAGCCGCCATAGCTCGCGCCCATGTTCAGGTTATTGAGCGCGCTGCGGTATTCCGCGTTGGACGGATCCATGGAGCAGGCCTGCATATAGCAGCGCTGCGCTTCGTCATACCAGCCCTTGCGGAAATAGACCGTACCCATGAGGAAATACCATTCGGCGTCCCGCTGCGGGCTGCGGCTGAGCAGCTCCTCCGCCATGGAGAGGTTGCCCGCGTTAATCGCCGAGCGCACCTGAGAATAGATCCCCGTGCCGCTCTGCCGCTGCTGATAGCCGCCGTATGCCTGCTGCCCGGCCGCTCCGGCCTTTTTCGCGCCGTTGCGCTCGTTCATGATCATATCGTAGGCTTCGTTGATTTCTTTCATCCGGGCTTCCGCCAGATCGGCCAGCGGATTGTTGACATAATTATCCGGGTGATATTTACGGGCGAGCTCACGATAGGCGCGTTTGACGTCGTCATCGCTTGTCTGCGGCGTTACGCCGAGAACTTTATAAGGATCCATGCTGATCATGTCCTCCGTTTGATTGATAGGTTCCGTCCAGCACCTGCCGGGTCACGAGCGGCAGGCCAAGATCGATCATATTTTTCAAGAGCCCCTGATCGCGGTACAGGGTCAGAAGCTGACAGGCTGTGTGGATGTCGAGCAGCGAACGTTCGAGTGTGTGCTCAAGCTGCTCCTTGACCGGCTCCAGTCCGGGCTTTGTCAGGCCGAAGCGGAGTGCGATCGGATTGTATGCGCCGGATGCGAGATCCTCGGCCAGATCGGCACAGGCGTCCAGCAGATAGAGCCAGCGGCCGGTGTGATAAAACATCTGTCTGAGAATGCGGGCGGTGTTCGCCTCACAGGACGGCACGGCGGCGGCCAAAAGCCGCGCGAAGGTATCTGCCGGTCGGTCGAGCGAGGGCGTGCGCGCCTGCTCGAGTGCGGAAAGCTCATCGAGACAGGTGCGCATCGTTTCGTCGAGCGCGGGCTGCGCCGCGCTTGCCCTGCGGTAAGCAGGCCGCATCAGGCGAAGCAGCGCGCGCGCCGCCAGACGTTTGACCCCGGTTTCGTCGGCGATCGTGTCGCGTGTTTTATGGTAAACGAGCAGGACGCTGACATCGGCTGTATAGGCCAGCGCATCTGACGAACGGCAGACACATTTCTTCCGCAGGGGACTGGCGTCGCAGCGGCAGGTCTCAGTCCCAGGATCGTCCGGGGTAACCGCGCCCAGAACCAGCGCCAAAAAGGTCATATCGTAGCTGAGAAACCAGGTCTGCATCCGGCCGTATCGCCGCTTGATCTCGTGGCACAGACCGCAGTATACGGCCTGAAACCGATCGACCTCGCGCACACGAAGCTCCGGCTTGACCGGCCGGATGAATCCAAACATATGTCATCTCCTCTGCCGCCCGAAAACAGGCATACCATATTCATTATATTTTACAGGATATTCTCGGAAAAAACAAGACTGCCAGGCAAAAGGCAGTCATTGTTTATAAAATATTTACCCTTTTTTCACAATGGTGAAAACGATCTTGCCCGACGCCTTGACTTTTTTGTTGTACCCGACGGCCAGCAGGATGCCGATTACAAAGCCAATGATACCGGCGCAGGCCGCCGGGCCTTCCGAAAGGCCAAGGCCGGCGCAAACGCCGTACAGCACGAAAAACAGCACGAGCGGAATGGCGTAAACAACAGCCGCCATGCCTAAAATCTGTTTGCTGGAGCCCTCGATCGTAACAACATCGCCCGTTTCCGCGCCGATGCGGTTGATCGCGGTCGCGCGGATGCGCTCGGTCGGATGGCCGCAGCCGCCGCATTTTCCGCAGTCATGGCTGCACGCGCCCTGACGCTGCACTTCAATCTCGGCATGGGTTCGGTCAATGACTCCCTTGACAACAGCTTTTTGCAACATAGATGATTCACTCCACAAATTCAGGTTTGAAATCGGACAGGATGCGGCCGGCCGCACGCAGTCCGTCGACCGCGGCCGACATGATGCCGCCCGCGTAGCCCGCACCCTCGCCGCAGGGGATCAGGCCCTGTGCGGAAACGCTGTATAAATCGGCGCCGCGCGTCATGCGAACGGGTGACGAGGTGCGGGTCTCAGGAGCGGTCAGCACCGCGTCCGGCGCGCCGAAGGCGCGCAGCTTGCGTGCAAAGACCGCGAGACCGGTGTGCAGCCCGTCGCAGACGAAGCCGGGCAGCAGGGTGTTCAGGTCGGTCGGCATCACGTCCATCGGATAAGTCGGCTCGACTGCGCCCAGCTTACGCGAGGGGCGCTTTTCGAGAAAATCGCCGACTGTCTGACAGGGCGCGCGGTAAGAGCCGGTGTGCTGATAGGCGGCGCGCTCGAGCCTGCGCTGGAATGCGATCCCGCCGAACGGCGTGCCGTCTGCATAATCGGACGGATCGACCGAGACCGCAAGCGCGGCATTGGCGTTCCGCCCGTCGCGCGCGTGGTAGCTCATGCCGTTTGTTACGATCGTGTGTTCTTCGCTTTGCGCCGCGACGACCTGCCCGCCGGGACACATACAGAAGGAATAGCAGGCTCGTCCGTTTTCCCGGTGTGAAAGATTGTACTCCCCGGGCGGCAGCAGCGGATGTCCGGCAAATCTGCCGTAAAGCGAACGGTCGATTTCGCTTTGCAGGTGCTCGATGCGCACACCAACCGAGAACGCCTTGGGTTCAAAAAATACGCCCTCGTCGTGTAACCGGAAAAAGGTGTCGCGTGCGCTGTGACCCAGCGCCAGAATGGCATGGGAGCACGGGGTGGCCGCTCCGTTTGCATGGATAGCGCGAAGCGCACCGTTTGCCGTCTCAATCCCGGTCAGCGGCGTGCGGAAGTGCACTTCCCCGCCCCAGTCGACGATCTGCTCGCGCATTTTTCGAACGACATCTTTGAGAATATCGGTGCCGATGTGCGGCTTGGCCAGCCGAGCGATCTCAGCAGGCGCACCGTGCGCGATCAGGATGCGCAGCACCTCATCGCAGAGTGGGTCGTTGATGCGGGTGGTCAGCTTGCCGTCCGAATAGGCGCCCGCGCCGCCCTCACCGAACTGAATGTTGCTGTCCGGGTCGAAAACGCCGCGGTTCCAGAATGCGTCGACCGCCTGATCCCGCCGGTCGATCGCGTCGCCGCGCTCCAAAATGATCGGCCGGTAGCCGTACTGCGCAAGCAGATAGGCGGCAAACAGACCAGCCGGGCCAAGACCGACAACGACCGGACGGTGCGTCATGGGCTTTGCGCCCAGCGCAGGATGAAATTCGGTACGCGGCTTGATTCGCACGTCATTGCGTCCAAGCCGATCGACCAGCGCGGCCTCGTCCGGCACGCCGTCGATCAGGATCGAGTAAACGCGGTCGATTTTCCCGCGCCGTGCGTCGATCGACGTGCGGTAAACGGTGGTTTCCACCGTATTCGCGCGCAGGCCGCACAGACGGATTGCCTGTGCGGCCGCGGCGCCGTCCTTTTCGTCAAACGGCAGACGGATGCCGGAAACAATGATACTCACTGGGCTGGTTCTTCCTCCGTTGGGGCTTCATCCTGCTGGGTGATCTCAATGGTGACCTTGCTGGGCTCCACATTCAGGACGGTGAAGTTCGCGATGCCGTAGGGCTGAACCTCGACCTCCACTTCGTGCGTGCCGACGCCGAGCGAGTCGGCGTTGAAGACCGCGCGAACCTTGATATCCTCAGCGGTCACCGCACCCAGCGCACCCGATTCTGCCTGCAGCCGGACGATCACAGAGGGCGTTGTCAGGTTCACCCGAAGGTTCGGATCGGTGCCGTCGTTCTGCAGCTCGATTTCGTTGACCGTGATCTCACGCGTGGACATTCCGGCGGCCTTAATGGTAACCTTAGCGGTGCCCGGTTCGCCCACCATACGGTTGACGCTCGAGGGCAGGGTGATCGGCATGGTTTTGGGTTCGGTCAGATCGACTGCGCGCAGATTGATCGAGCCCAGCTTTACCTCGGTCAGACGGCTGACGATCTCCTCCGCACCGTAGACCGAGATCTCGGCGGGTTCAATGGTCACATCGACCGAATCCTTTGTCAGACTGCCCGACTCGATCAGATCAACGGTCAGCGGGATCTTGGCGACGCGGTAAACCGGGATCTTGACCGGCAGTTCACTGGGCGTGCTGGTCAGGTAGACGGGATCAACGATTTCGCCGTTTTCATCCAGGAAGGTGCAGGAGACGAGCAGGTTGGCCGTCTTGGTCAGGTGACTCGAATCGGCGGCGGGCACGATCGCGACCGCCTTTTTGATTTTGGCGACGACCGAGGCCGGGCCGGAAACCGTAACAGTATCCTGATTGGCTTCGACCGCGTCATACATATAATCGGCCGAAGGCAGGCCCTCGACCTCGACTGTGACCGGAACCTCCTTGGAGGAAATGCTGTCCACCACGATTTGGAAGGAAGACGGATACAGGATCTCGGTGTTGGTGATGCGCGCGTTATAGACGTTGACCTGACAATCGCTGTCGGTATGGATCGTGTAGGTGCCCGGCTCGGTGATGTTGAGCGCGGCCAGATTGACCGAGACGCGCGAACGGGTCGAATTGAATTTACTCATGGTATCGAAGGTACTGGATACCTTGATCGTGAATTTCTGATCGATGCCTTCGATGATCTTCAAGCCGTAATCGGTTTCGAGCTGATCTGCGCCGACAAAAATGGCCGAAACGCCGCTGTAGGTCTGCGGACGCTGGGAGGAGCTGCTGCTGACAACAATGACCCAGAGCGCCAGCGCGAGCAGGATCGAAAGCAGCTTGCGTGGGATATCATATCGTTTGAAAAAGTCTTTCATTTCGACTTCCCCTTTCTCCCCTGCCGGGCGTTGTCCGGCTTTTTGGCAGGCAGGAAGCCTTTGCGCTGGGGCTTTTCAGGTTCTTTTTCCTCGGGCATTAATTCAGCGGTCAAAATTTTGCGGAGGGTCTCAGGCGAAAGATGCCGCTTGAGCATACCTCCGATAGCAACCGAGATGGAGCCGGTCTCCTCGGAGACGATGACGATGACCGCGTCCGAGACCTCGCTCATGCCGACCGCCGCGCGGTGTCGGGTGCCGAGGTCGCGGGAAAGGTTCTGGTTGGCCGAAAGCGGCAGGACGCAGCCTGCCGCATACAGGCGGCCTTCCCGAACGATCAGCGCACCGTCGTGCAGCGGTGAATTTTTGAAGAAAATGTTCTTGAGCAGCTCGGCGGAGGGCTCGGAGTCGATCCGGGTACCGGTCTTGATGATATCGCTGAGCTGTTCCTGCCGCTCGAACACCATCAGCACACCGGTGCGCGTCCAGCTCATGGACTCGCACGCGGCGACTGTCTGCGTGATACACTGTTCGATCGCGGTCACGTCGACCTCGGTGCCGGTCAGCAGCTTGCGCATCTGACCCTTGCCGAGCTGTTCAAGCATACGGCGCAGCTCGGGCTGGAAAATGATCGCCAGAACGAGCACGCCGGCTGAAAATGTGTTATCCAGAACGAACGAAATGGTATTGAGATGGCAAGCCGCCGCGACCTGCTGGATGATCAGGATGATCAGGATGCCCTTGGCCAGACGCATCGCGCTGGAATCCTTGAGCAGCTTCATGCAGCGATAGATCGCATAAGACGTGATCGCGACGTCCACAACGTCGCTGACGCTGATCAATTGGGCAACGCCCCGGACGGTATCAAAAATTTCCATTCCCATATGTGATAAAACACCTACATTCCCTAATGCAGCTGAATTTCCGCATCATAATACTATAGTTATTTTATCACACTCACGCCATCGTGTGAATACAATTTCACAGATTTTCACAAATTGGTCATGATTTTCTGAAAGATGGAAACGGTGTCCAAAATTTCCTCCCGCGTATTGAACCAGCCGATGGACAGGCGGACAGTCCCGGTGTCGAGCGTGCCTGCGGTTTCGTGCGCGGTCGGCGCACAGTGCAGACCGGCCCGGGTGCAGACCCCGGCCTCACTCAGCCGCGCGGCGAGCGCCTCCGCGCCCAGCTTGTCGCTGCGCACCGAAATCACGCCGGATTGGCAGGCGGGATCATCCGCGTGGAATACGGTCAGACTGTTGATCGAGCGCAGCCCTTCGATCAGCGTTTGTGCCAGCGCCTGCTCGTGCGCACCCACCTGATCTACGCCGACATATTGCAGGAAGGACAAGCCGGCGCAGAGTCCGGCGATGCCGGGCACATTGGGCGTGCCGCTTTCAAACCGGTCGGGCAAAAGCTGCGGCTGTTCCAGCTCTGCGGACAGGCTGCCGGTGCCGCCCTGAATCAGGGCTTCGCCCAAACGATCGGTGCAGACGATCAGGATGCCGGTGCCCTGCGGCCCGAGCAGTCCTTTGTGGCCGGGCATGCAAACGGCGGCGACTGAGGACAGGCTCCGCACGGAAATCGGAATCGCTCCTGCCGACTGCGACGCGTCCAGAATCATGGGGATGCCGCGCCGCGCAAGCAGATCATCCAGCGCCTGAAGCGGTACGATCGAGCCAAAAACGTTGGATACATGATTGACCACAAAGAGCTTTGCTCCCGCGTCGATCGCCTGCTCCGCCCGGATCAGCAGGTCTGCCGGGTCGAACAGGCGGCTGCGCAGGATGATGATGGGCTGACGGCGCGCAAACAGCGGCCGCATGACCGAGTTGTGCTCATAGCCGGTCACGGCTGTCAGCAGACCCGGCCGGCAGAGCGCGTGAATGGCCAGATTGAGCGCATGCGTCGCGTTCATCGTGAAGACGATCCGGCTCGGGTCCTCCACGTCAAACAGATGCGCGGCAGACTCCCGGCACTGGAATACGGTCTCCCCGGCCCGCAGAGCGGGTGCGTGGCCGCTGCGCGCGTAACCCGCGCAGGTATGCAGCGCAGCCTGCATGTAATGTCCGATCGCCTGCGGCTTTTGCAGACTGGTCGCGGCGCAATCCAGATAGATCACGGCAATTTCCCTCCTTCGTCGATCCAGCCGCACGGTTCGATGCCGTTTTCCGCGCAGAGCCGCCGGGCCGTGCCCTGCTGATCCCAGCCGATGCGCAGGGCCCAGGAGCACGACGGATGCCCGGGTGAGCGCGGCGGATTGCCAAGCTGGCCCAGAATGCCGTTATGAGAAAGCAGACTGCGGCAGCGCATGGCCTCGGTCTGACTGCGAAATACGATCCAAATCAAAGAATAGCCCTCCTTCGAAAAAATTTTGCTCCGCTTCATCCTATGCGCCTCAAATCGGGATTGCGAAAAAGTCTTTCCTGTGTTATGCTGTTAAAGTATTACAGTATATTAGAAGGAGTGTTACGATCCATGGATTTACATACATTGGCACTGGATACCGGCTTTCTTTCGGTATTCCGCAGCTTGGGCGAGGAGCCGCTGGTGCAGCATTACCGGGCGGTTCTGGAGGCGCTTGAGACTTCGCCCGCAGCGTTTGCTTCGGCATACGGCGCCCTGTGCGAAGCGGTGTACCGGGTGGGCGATTCCGGCGCGGCGCTCAACAGCCTGATCCATTGCAACAGCAATCCGCTGACAGACGTGATCGACCGACCCTCGGAAGCCCTGCTGCATGCCGCAACGCATGACGTACACACGCTGGCCGCACTGGCCGCGCTCGATGGACAGACGCTGTTGGAAGCGGCGGCAGCGGCATTCGGGCCGCAGATGCCCGACCTGCGGACGCTGCCCGGCTTTCCGGCCGGTTCTCCCCTGCCCTTCTCGGACGGTGAGAGCCTGACCGCGTATTATCAGGAGAAGGGCTTCGGTTACTTCGCAGGTGCGACCTTCTTCACGATTGATAAAAACCGGCTGGTTCCGGTCGCGCATCCCGACCCCGTCCGCCTGACCGATCTGAAGGGCTACGCCCGGCAGAAGGAGCAGGTTCGGGTTAATACCAAGGCATTTCTGGCGGGACATGCGGCCAACAATATTCTGCTGTACGGCGACAAGGGTACCGGCAAATCCTCGACGGTCAAGGCCATCGTCAACGAATACGCCGGCCGCGGCCTGAAGATCATCGAGCTTTCCGTCGCGCAGATCCCGGCCTTCCCGATGATCTGCCGCTACGCCGCGCACAGTCCCTTCAAGATCATCGTGTTCCTCGACGATCTGACGTTCGACCGCGAAGACGACAATTTTGCAATGCTGAAGGCCTTTATCGAAGGCGGCTTGACCGGCAAGCCGGATAATCTGATTCTGTACGCGACCTCGAACCGCCGTCACCTGATTCGGGAGACCTTCGCAGACCGGCAGGGCGACGACGTGCACCGCCGCGATACGCTGGAGACGATCACCTCCCTGTCCGATCGTTTTGGTCTGGAGATCACGTTCTCGGTGCCCGACCGCGATGAATATCTTGACATCGTGGACGAGCTTGCAGCCGACTGCGGCCTGCAGATCGCGCCCGACGAGCTGCATATGCTGGCGGAACGCTTTGCGCTGCGGCGCAACGGCCGTTCGCCGCGCACCGCGCGGCAGTTCATCCAGATGCAGATCGCAGAGGGTGTACAGGAATCATTGAAATAAATGAAAAAACCACCCGAATGGGTGGTTTTTTTGATATTTACAGTCTTTCGATCAGGCAGACTGCATGCGCGGCGATGCCTTCCCTTGCGCCGGTAAATCCGAGCCCTTCCTCGGTCGTCGCCTTGACGCTGACCTGTTCGGGCGCTATCCCCAGCCGTGCGGCCAGATTCTGCCGCATCCGCAGAATATGGGGCGCCATTTTGGGCGCCTGCGCCAATACGGTCGCGTCGATGTTTTCCACCCGCCAGCCGGCTTCGCGCAGCGTCATTCCGACCCGTTCCAGCAGCACGAGCGAATCCGCGCCCGCAAATGCCGGATCGTTGTCGGGAAACAGATGCCCGATGTCGCCCAGCGCGGCCGCGCCCAGAAGCGCGTCCATGACCGCATGGGTCAGCACGTCGGCGTCGCTGTGGCCGAGCAGCCCGGTCTCATGCGGGATGTCCACACCGCCGATGATACATTTCCGTCCGGGAACCAGCTTATGTACGTCATATCCATGTCCGATCCGCATGGGTTTATTCCTCCTGTTCCAGCAGTGCTTCGGCCGCTGTGATATCCTCGGGCGTTGTCACCTTGATGTTTCGATAGCTGCCGCGGGTCGCCGTGACCACAGCGCCCACCCGTTCGGCTGCGGCGCAGTCATCCGTCAGCGCCGCGCCGTCCGCCAGCGCACGCGCAAGCGCATCCAGAATCAGTTCACGGCGAAAGGTCTGCGGCGTCTGCACGGCGGCGATGGAATCCCGCGGCACATCAGCGATGATCCTTCCGCCCTCCACCCGTTTAACGCTGTCCTTCATCGGAACGACCGGCGCGGCGGCTCCGGTCTGCGCAGCGGCTTCCAGCGTCTCACGGATGACGGCTTCCGAGACCAGCGGCCGCGCGCCGTCATGGATCGCGACCAGTTCGACGTCCGGCCCGCAGGCGCGCACACCGGCAAGCACGGATTCGGTGCGGGTCGCGCCGCCCCGGATGATCTGCGTCACCTTGGTGCAGTCATACGCTTGGGCAAGGCGGCCGTAATCCATGATGTCCTGTTCCCGGCAGACCACGATGATCTCGTCGATCTGCGGACAATCTTCAAAGGCCAGCAGCGTCCGCGCAAGCACGGGAACGCCGTCGATTTCGAGCAGCAGTTTGTTTACGCCGCCCATCCGGGTTGAGGAACCGGCCGCCGGAATGACGGCCGCAGTGCGCGGATGGGGTGTAAGATCAGAAAATACAGAACGCATTGTTATTTTTCCTCCGAAAGCAGTTCTATTCTACCCCGGATCGGATGAAAATGCAAGCCTGTCTGCTGGCCGAGCGTCAAAAAGAGTCCGACGAGGAGAAGTCCCCAGCCGTTTTGCCGAAGTCCGGCATACAGACCGGCGCATATCACAAGACAGGACGCAAAATACGAAACGGCCAAGCGAGCCGGATGACTGGGCAGGAGCGCATCCAGTACGCGGCCACCGTCCAGCGGCGGGATCGGGAGAAGGTTGAACAGACTCAGAAGCAGACTTGCACCAGCCATCGTATAGCAGCCCGCCGCATTGGCGGCCAGCGCCAGCAGAAATCCGGCCAGCGGCCCGGCGAGGGCAATGCAGATATCGCATACTGTTGAAGGGCGGCGCAGCCGGTAGGTCATCATTCCGCCTGCCGCGCTCAGCCGGAAACGGCGCAGCCTGCCGCCGCACAACCGAACCATGAGCGCGTGCCCGGCTTCGTGACAGGCTGCAGCAGACAGGAAAACGGGCAGCAGACATTGGCTGTCCAAAAAGATTGCAGCCGCAAGCATCAGCCAGAAGGAATCTCGGATATCCAGTTTTTTCATGACAGCATCACATAGTTTTCCGGATTCAGGAGCTTCCCCGCACGCCAGACCTCGATGTGCAGGTGATCGCCGGTAGCGTTTCCAGTCGCGCCGACCTGCGCGATCTCCTCCCCCGCTTTTACCGCCTGCCCGTCCGAAACAAGCAGTGCGCTGCAATGCGCGTACAGCGTGGAAATGCCGCCGCCGTGGTCGATGACCGCAAACAGCCCATAGGAGTTGTTGCCGGTTTGGCAGACCGTCCCGTCGGCTACCGCCCGGATGGGCGTTCCTTCGGGCGCGGCGATATCCAAACCGTAATGGAACCGTTCTTCCCCATCGATGGGATGAATACGCGTCCCGAAATGCGAGCTGACCGTCCCCTCCGTCGGCGTGCGGCAGGCGAAGTCGATCGGATAGACGGTCTCATCGACGGCATCCGGAAAGAGGCTCGCCGCGCGGGCGGCGAGCGTATCGGTGGGCGCGGCGGATTCAGCCGCTTCGGTCAGAGTCGGAGTCAAATCCGCCGCTGCATCCGACGGCGTGGTTTCCGGAAAAAACTCGTGAAAAACGGCTTGCAGGTGTTCCTGTTCGGTGAATTGACCGATCGCCTGCACGGCCTTGCCCAGATCGACCGAGCCGGTCAGCCAGGTCTGCACGGTGGACTGTACCTGCTCGAACGGCCCGGCGTGCAGGCAGCGCAGCAGCGTCGCACAGAAAAAAACCGAGACCAGACAGAGCAGCAGCCGTTCGCCGCCCGTGAGCCGATCGGCTTGTTTTTTCCTTCTCTGCATCGGCATCCCTCCTCCCTGTTTTATCATACGGACGCAGACGCCCGAATATGAAAGAACCGCACAGCCAAATCAGCCGTGCGGTTCTTTTTGTTATGAAGCGGAGGCAGCCGGTTCTCCGCGCAGCTCCTTCAAAATCTGCCGAAAGCGGATCAGGAAGATCACCGTTGTGGTAGAAGCGGCGAGAAAATCGGAGACGGGCTCGGCCAGAAAAACAGCAAAAAGCTTGTTGGACAGCAGCTTCGGCAGGATCAAAATGAGCGGGATCAGCAGGATGATCTTGCGTAGCAGGGCGAGAAACAGCGAGATCTTGGCCTCGCCCAGTGCGATGAAGGACTGCTGAAACGCCATCTGGAAGCCCATCATGAAAGCGGCTGCCAGATAAACGGAGAGCGCGCCGCAGGTAAATTCGATGAGCGCTGCGTCATTCGTGAAGATGCTGACGATCGCCTGCGGGAACAGCCGGGTCGCCAGCCAGAACAGCAGCGTATACGTGGTCGCACACGCGGTCAGCAGAAGAACGGATTTTTTCAGGCGATCGACCTGCTTGGCGCCGTAATTATAGCTGATAATGGGCTGCGCGCCCTGCGTCAGGCCCACCATGGGCAGGTTGAGCATCTGAAGCAGGCTGGTCAGGATGGTCATGGAACCGACGGCGATATCGCCGCCGTACTTGGCCAGCGAGACGTTGAACGTAATGGCCAGCAGGCTTTCGGTGGACTGCATCACGAACGGAGACAATCCCAGCGCGATGACCGGCAGCAGGATCGAAGCATGACAGCGCAGGTTTTCCCGCTTGAGCCGCAGTAAAGTCTTGGGGCCGGTCAGGAACCGGACGACCCAGAGCGCCGAAACCATCTGAGAAATCACAGTCGCAGCGGCGGCGCCGCGAACGCCCATGTGGAACACAAAAATGAAGACCGGATCGAGGATGATGTTGAGCGCCGCGCCGATCAAGACGGTGTACATCGCGATGCGGGACTGTCCCTGCGTCGTGATAAAGCCGTTCATGCCGAGCGCGATCTGAATAAACAGCGTGCCAAGCACGTAGATATTCAAATATTCCAGCGCATACGGCATGGTGTCCGCGCTTGCGCCGAACAGCACAAGGATCTGCTTCTGCGTGAGCAGAAAAAACACGGTCAGCACAAGGGCTGTGATCGTCTGCGCGGAAAAACAGTTGCCGAGGACCTGTTCGGCTTGATCGTTTCGTCCCTGTCCCATCGCGATGGAGGCACGCGGCGCACCGCCCATGCCGATCAGTGCGCTGAAAGCGGAGATCAGGAGAATGATAGGAAAGGTAACGCCGACGCCGGTCAGCGCCTGCGAGCCGACATCCGGGATATGGCCGATATAGATGCGGTCGACGATATTATAGAGCATATTGACGATCTGCGCCGCGATGGTCGGCACCGCAAGCTTAAAAAGCAGGCGGCCGACCGGTGCGCAGCCCAGTTCATTTGCGGAATCTGACAAGGGAAAATTACTCCTTTCTATCTTGTGCGATCAAAATACGGAGCGCCTCGACTGCGGTGCGCACGCCGCGCTCGGCCATTTCGGGCGAAGCATCCAGCGTGTCGTCGGTATCCGCGTTCCAGAGTACGTTCAGAACGCCGCCGCAGCGCACGTGATGCACCGCGCCGACGATGAAAACAGCCGCGCACTCCATTTCACTTGTGAGCACGCCCGCCGCCTTCCATGCGTTCCATTTGGCGGTCAGCTCGGCGCCGACCGGCTGCGCTTCCGGGCGGATCTCGCCGTAGAAGCTGTCCTTGGACTGGATCACGCCGACGTGCTGCCGGTATCCCAGCTTCCGCGCGGCTTCATGCAGTGCGCTGACGACGGAAAAATCGGCTGCGGCCGGGTATTCAATCGGCAGATATTCCCGGCTCGTGCCCTCCTGACGGACGGCTGCCGTTGCAATGACCACGTCGCCGCCGCGCACCGTATCCACAATGCCGCCCGAGGTGCCGACCCGAATGAAGGTGTCTGCACCGCACTCGATCAGCTCCTCTACCGCGATCGCAGCCGAGGGGCCGCCGATGCCGGTCGAGCAGACCGCGACCGGTTCCCCGTCCAGCAGGCCGCGCCAGACGGTAAATTCCCGGTTGGACGAGAGCTTTTCGGGCGCGTCAAAGTAGCGCGCGATCCGCTCACAGCGGCCGGGATCACCCGGAAGAATCACATATCGTCCGATATCACCTTTTTTGATCTGAATGTGCATTTGCTTACCTTGGATCAACATGAAGCATCCTCCTCCCGGTAAACGGCTTTGATGTTTTTTTCAATCTTGCTGCGTGGGGCCATGATCTCATGCCCGCAGCCGCAGCAGCGCATCCGGAAATCCATTCCGACACGCAGTACGAGCCAGTCTCTGCTGCCGCAGGGATGGCCTTTTTTCATGGAAAGGCGGTCGCCTATACGAATATCCATGGGAAATACCTCCCTTCTGAGGGTTCAGGATATGGTTGCGCCAACTGGCGCGAAAGTTCGGTTCAATTTTACCGGGGCGCGGCATATAGTATAACCAACGTCCCGTGAGAAACAGCGGCCGGATACGGCCGGCAAGGAGGTTCTGGATAACATGAAACAGAAATATCTCCCGGAAGGGTCCAAATTATATCTGGAAGAAAATTTGCGCGCGGTCGCCAATCTGGACGGTCTGCGTGCCGCGGCTCGGTCTGGCGCGGTGCTGGAGGGACTGGCGGTCAGCTGTGATCCGTCGCACGACCTGATCGTGGAGCTGCCCTGCGGCCGCGCGGTCATTCCGAGGAACGAATGCGCGCTCGGGATCGCAGAGGGAACCACGCGGGAGATCGCGATTCTGTCCCGGGTCGGCCGGCCGGTCGCGTTTCGAGTGCTGGAGGCCGGTATGGAACGGATCGTGCTGTCCCGCCGCGCGGCGCAGGCGGACGCGCTCGACTGGGCGTTGCGCACCCTGAAGCCGGGCGATGTGATCCGTGCGCAGGCCACCCATCTCGAGCCGTTCGGCGTCTTCGTCGACATCGGATGTGGGGTGACCTCGTTTATCGGAATCGAGCATCTGTCGGTCTCGCGCATCTTCCACCCGAGCGAGCGGTTCGCGGTCGGTCAGCCGCTTTACGCGGCCGTGCTGGGGGTGGATCAGGAGATGCGCCGTGTCGCGCTGACCCACCGCGAGCTGCTGGGCACCTGGGAAGAAAACGCGGCGCTCTTCCACCCGGGAGAGACCGTACCCGGCGTGGTGCGCAGCACGGAGAGCTACGGGATCTTTGTCGAGCTTGCGCCCAACCTCTCCGGTCTGGCCGAGCTGAAAAAGGGCGTGGTCAACGGCGACCGGGTTTCGGTTTATATCAAGTCGATCGTGCCCGAGCGGATGAAAATCAAGCTCAACATCATCGACGTACTGCGCGACCGGCCGCCGTTCCAGCCGCCTATCCGCTATTACATCACCGAAGGGCCGCTGACCGAATGGGTCTACACTCCGGAGGTCTGCACGAGCAAATACGTTGCGACCGTATTCGCCGGCGCGTCAGACTGAAACGCGGAAAATACAGCTTCCAAACGGTGCGAGCGCGAGCGAAATCTCGTTGTCCGGCCCGTCAGAGTAGATGGCCCAGTCGTTTGTGAGACCCGAGCCGCCGTAGTTTGTGCAGTCCGAATTGATCATCTCACGCAGACACGCGGGCTGCGGCAGGCGGAGCTTATAGTCCGGATAGGCGCGATCCGACAGGTTCAGCACGATAAGCAGTTGGTCGCCGCCCGCCTGCCGGGTGTAGGCATAGACCGAATGTGCGGTATCGTCCGCCTCCACCCAGCGGAAGGCGCGCATATCGTATTCCTCCTGATGCAGGGCGGTCGAGGAAAAATACAGTCCGGCCAGACCGGTCAGATATCGCTGAAACCCGCTGTGGATCGGATAGGACTGCAGCTCCCAGTCCAGCTCCCGCGCCTCGTCCCATTCGCGGAACGAACCGATTTCATTGCCCATAAAGTTCAGTTTCTTGCCCGGATGCGTATAGAAATAGGTATACAGGGTGCGGCACTGCGCGAATTTCTGGTCGTAATCGCCCCACATCTTGTCGAGGATGGTCTTTTTTCCGTGTACGACCTCATCGTGTGATAGGGGAAGCAGGAACAGGTTGTCATAGAAATAGCTCATCGAGAACGTCAGCTTATGATGCGCCGCCGCGCGCTGTGCGGGCGGCAGGGAGAAATATTCCAGTGTGTCGTTCATCCAGCCCAGATCCCACTTGTAGTCAAAGCCCAGACCGTCATAGGGTACGGGCGCTGTGACCTTGATGAGATTGGTCGAATCCTCGGCGATCAGCAGGGCGTCCGGATGCCGCTCCTTCAGGCCGCTGTTGCAGCCACGCAGGAAGTCCAGACCGTTCGAGTTGATCCCGCGCGACTCGTCGCCCTGCCAGTAGATGACGTTGCGGATCGCGTCGAAGCGCAGGCCGTCGCAATGGCAGACGGAGAGCCAGAAGTCGGCGGCGGACTGAAGGAAGGAACGGACGATTGGCTTGGAAACATCGAAGTTGCAGGAGCCCCATTCGCTCATGCGCAGGCCGGTATGGTCGGCGTACTCATACAGTGTCGAGCCGTCGAACCGGGCCAGCGCGTAATCATCCGGAATGAAGTGCACGGGAACGAAATCCATAATAACCCCGATGCCGTGCCGGTGGCAGACGTCGACGAAATAACAGAAGTCCTCGGGCGTGCCGTAGCGCGAGGTCACGGCGAAATACCCGCTCTCCTGATAGCCCCAGGAGCCGTCGAACGGGTGCTCCGCGAGCGGCAGCAGCTCGATATGGGTGAAGAAATGATCCCGGCAATACGGAACCAGTTCCTTCGCGAGCTCACGGTAATTGTACCAGGAGCCGTCCTCATGCCGCCGCCACGAACCCGCGTGCAGCTCGTAAATATTGAGCGCCTCGTTATAGTGATTGCCGCGCGACGCGCGCCAAACGCTGTCTGAAAAGCGGTATTTCCCCGCTTCACAGATGACCGACGCGGTGTGCGGACGCACCTCGGCGCTGCGGCCGAACGGGTCACAGCGGTCGCGGAAGGCGTCCTGACCAAACGCGTGGACGCGATACTTATACCGCTGACCGGCATGCGCACCCGCCCAGAACAGCTCAAACAGGCCGATCTCGGACGGGTGCATCTGCACCGGCTGCCAGTCGTTGAAGTCACCGATCAGCTCAATCGCAAAGGCGTTCGGTGCATAGACGCGGAAAACAATGCCCTGCTGTCCCTTGCGTACGGTGGCGTGCGCGCCGAAATATTCATACGCATTAAAGCAGGTTCCGTTCAAAAAATCCGACAGGATAGGGTTCATATCATCTCTCACTTCTTTTCTTGTTGTCCTTTGACCTTTTCCCAGTAGGCGCGCGCGGTCTGTTCGGTCTTATTGGGACCGTAGGAATAGTAGGTTTTTCCCCGAAGCGCATCCGGTAGGAATTGCTGGTCGACCCAGTGATTGGGATAATCATGCGAATAGAGATAGCTGCGGCCGCGCCCCAGCTTCTGCGCGCCGCTGTAATGCGCGTCCTTGAGATTGTCCGGGATATCCCCGATGTCGCCGTGCCGGACATCGGCCAGCGCGGCATCGATCCCCACAATCGCAGAGTTGGACTTGGGTGCGGTCGCCATCAGAATGGCCGCCTCGGCGAGCGGGATGCGCGCCTCGGGCAGTCCGAGCTGGAACGCCGCGTCCACACAGGATTTCACGATCGAAATGCACTGGGGATATGCCAATCCAACATCCTCCGCCGCAATGACCAGCATCCGGCGGGCGGCCGAGATCATATCCCCGGCTTCGAGCAGCCGAGCGAGATAGTGGAGCGCCGCGTCCGGGTCGGAGCCGCGCACCGATTTCTGAAAGGCGGATAAAATATCGTAATGACTGTCGCCGTCCCGATCATAGCGCATGTTGGAGCGCTGGGCAACCTGTTCGGCGTCCTCAATCGAAACGGTACCGCCGTCCGCCGTACCGTTTGCAAGCAGCTCGACCGCATTGATCGCCTTGCGCACGTCGCCGCCGCAGCCGCGGGCAATGCAGGCAGCAACGCCGTCCGCGACCGTGATCGTTCGATCTGCAGCCGCAATGCGGAAGGCACGCGTGACCGCGCGTTCGATCTCCTCCGGCTCGACCGGCTTGAATTCAAAGACGGTACACCGGCTCAGAATCGCATTATAGATATAAAAATACGGATTCTCCGTCGTCGAGGCGATCAGCGTCATCTGCCCATTCTCGATGAATTCGAGCAGGCTCTGCTGCTGCTTTTTGTTGAAATACTGGATCTCGTCCAGATAGACCAGTGCGCCGTTGGGCGCGAGAAAGGTATCCAGTTCGCCGATAATCGCTTTGATATCCTGAATGGAGGCGGTTGTCGCGTTGAGATGGTAGAGCTTGCGCTTGGTCTGCCGGGCGATAATCGAAGCAACCGTCGTCTTGCCGATGCCGGAAGCACCATAAAAAATCATATTGGGAATGCTGCCACTTTCAATGATGCGGCGCAGCAGGGCACCCTGTCCCAAAAGCGCGCGCTGACCGACCACGTCATCCAGTGTCTGCGGCCGGATGCGGTCGGCTAAAGGCTGATACACGCTGCGTCTTCCCCCTTTTCAAAATGAAATAGATCAATTATAATATTATAGCACGATTTGATCCGATTGGAAACCGTGCACGAAGTTTTCTGATACGGAAGAATGATACTTGACTTTAGCGATTTACTATGATAAAATTCCATACAGAAACAAGAAAGATTTTTTGAGGTGATCTCTTATGGAAAAGCCCTGGCAGGACAAGCTCCGTCAGATCGATCCGTATGTTCCGGGCGAACAATCCAAGGACCCAGACCTGATCAAGCTGAACGCAAATGAAAACCCGTATCCGCCCTCCCCCGCTGTGGCCGAGGTATTCCGCACCTTCCCAACCGCGCAGCTGCGCTACTATCCGGACGCAAACAGCGGTAATCTGCGTGCAGCGCTGGCCCGTCATTTCGGCGTGGGCGAAAATCAAATCTTCATGGGCAATGGTTCGGACGACGTTCTTGCGCTCTGTTTTCAGGCATTTTTCTGCTCGGACAAGCCGATCCTGTTCCCGGACGTGACCTATTCCTTCTATCCGGTCTGGTGTTCTCTGTTCCGCGTGCCGTATGAGACCGTGCCGCTGGACGCGGATTACCGGATCCGGCCTGCGGATTACGCCCGCCCGAACGGCGGCGTCGTGCTGCCAAATCCGAACGCGCCGACCGGCATCGGGGAAGGTTTGGATTTTGTCGAAGCCCTTCTCCGCTGCAATCCCGACAGCATCGTCATCATTGACGAGGCATACATTGACTTCGGTGGACAGTCCTGTCTCCCGCTGCTCGAGAAATATGAAAATCTGGTGGTCGTGCAGACCATGTCGAAGTCGCGTTCGCTGGCCGGTCTGCGCGTGGGCTATGCCATCGCGTCGCCCGAGCTGATCGCAACGCTGGAAGCGGTCAAAAATTCGTACAACTCCTATACGATGGATATGCTGACGCTGGCGGCGGCGACCGCCTCGGTCGAGGACGACGCGTATTTCCGCGCGACCTGCGCCAAGGTCGCGGCAACGCGTGAGCGGTCACAGGAGCGCCTGCGCGCACTGGGCTTTACCGTCATTCCCTCCCTGACGAATTTCATTCTGGCAACCCATCCGCGCGTGCCCGCGCAGGAGATTTTTACGCAGCTCAAGGCGCGGAAGATTTTCGTGCGGTACTTTCACCTGCCCCGTGTGGACAACCACCTGCGCATTACCGTTGGAACAGACGCGGAAATGGACAAGCTGTTCGAAGCCCTTACTGAAATTTTAGCGTAACTGCGTTTTCTGCACAACGGTCAATCCGACCGATCTGTTACCATAAAAAAACAAACAGGAGCCTTCGTGTGGAAGACTCCTGTTTTTGTTTTACTTTTCCGCCCTGTCGAGCAGAGCGATGATCTCGTCGAGCTTCTTTTCGCGCATTTCCTCGTCGCCGCAGCACAGGGCTTCCCGGACACAGCCGTCCAGATGACCCTTGAGCACCTCGCGCCGCGCCTTGCGCAGCAGGGATTCAGCGGCTGAAAGCTGATTGATGATGTCGATACAGTAACGATCCTCTTCCATCATCTTGAGCACGGCTTCGACCTGACCGCGCGCGGTTTTGACAAGCGGCTCGACCTTTTTGCGGTCAGCACGCATTATTCGATCCCCAGAACTTTGTAGCCCGCGGCGGTGACCGCCTGCGCCAGCGTATCGTCTGCGACGGACTGGGTCAGCGTGCAAACCGCTTTACCGGTCTCGTGGCTGACCTCAGCCGAAGAAACACCGTCCAGTGCGCACAGCGCATCGTGTACACGGCCCGAGCAATGGGGACACATCATACCTTCGATCGTCAGAGTTTTTGTCATGGTTTCTGCTTCCTTTCCTGTTTGGTTTTGTATCGGCTCCGCTGGTGCAGCGGGAGCATGATCGGAAATGATGGGCCGGAAAAATTTCAGCCGCAGCGCGTTTGACACGACGCAGACCGACGACAGGCTCATCGCGGCGGCGCCGAACATCGGGCTGAGCTTCATGCCCAGAATCGGCCAGAAGACGCCAGCGGCTAGTGGAATGCCGATGCAGTTGTAAAAGAACGCCCAGAACAGATTCTGCTTGATGTTCCGGATGACCGCGCGGGACAAACGCACCGCGTTGACTGCGTCCAGCAGGTCGGATTTCATGAGCACAACGTCCGCCGAGGAAATGGCAACATCCGTACCTGCGCCGATCGCAATGCCGACGTCGGCACGCGCCAGCGCAGGCGCGTCGTTGATACCGTCGCCCACCATCGCGACCGTCCTTCCCTGCTCCTGCAATGCGCGGATCTCGCACTCCTTATCATGCGGCAGCACCTCGGCCACGACGCGCGGGATATCGAGCTGCCGCCGAATGGCTTCCGCTGTGATTCGGTTATCGCCTGTCAGCAGTGTCACGTCGATCTTCAGCGCACGCAGGGCACGGATGGCCTCCGCACTGGTCGGTTTCACCACATCGGCTGCGGCGATCAGACCGATCACACGACCATCCTGTGCAAAATAGAGCGGCGTTTTTCCTTCTCCCGCCAGCTTCTGCCCCAGTTCCGACAGGGAATCAACCGAGATCCCGGCGGCCTCCAGCATGCCCGCGTTACCGGCCAGACAGGGTTTGCCGTCGATCATAGCGCGAATGCCCTTGCCGGATTCCGCATGGAAATCCGACACCGGCGCGGCCTTCGCGCCCTGTTCCTGTGCGAAACGGACGACCGCTTCAGCCAGCGGATGCTCAGACGGCTGCTCAAGCGATAGCGCAACGCGCAGAAGCTCGGGCGCAGAGCAACCGACAGGGAACACATCTGTGACTGACGGATGTCCCTCGGTGACGGTTCCGGTCTTGTCCAGAACGACCGTATCCACCTTGTGGAGCTGCTCCAGCGCCTCAGCCGACTGGAACAGCACGCCGTTTTCCGCGCCCACGCCCGTGCCGACCATAATGGCGACCGGCGTCGCCAGACCGAGCGCGCAGGGACACGAGATCACGAGAACGGCAATGCCGCTCGACAGCGCGAAGGTAAACGTCGCCCCTGCGGCCAGCCAAACGACGGTCGTGACCAGCGCGATCGCGAGCACCGCCGGAACGAATACGCCCGCGACCCGGTCGGCCAGCTTTGCGATCGGCGCTTTGGATGCGCTCGCTTCCTCGACCAGACGGATGATCTGAGAAAGTGTGGTATCATCGCCCACGCGTGAGGCGCGGAAAGTGATGAATCCGGTCTTATTGATCGTTGCAGCGATCACGGTGTCGCCCTCGCCCTTTTCGACCGGGATGCTCTCGCCTGTCAGCGCGGATTCATCCAGCGCCGTGCGGCCCTCGACGATCACACCGTCGACCGGAACGCTCTGTCCGGGGCGGACAACGACCAGATCGTCCACGCGAACGTCATCGATCGAAACGGTGATCTCCTTTCCGTCGCGCAGAACGTTTGCGGTCTGGGGGCGCAGATCCATCAGCTTGGCAATGGCCTCGCCCGTCCGCTTTTTGGCGCGGGTCTCAAAGTATTTGCCGAGCGTCACCAAGGTCAGGATCATCGCGGCCGATTCAAAATACAGATCGTGCATGTATTCGTGCACACGCATGCTGTCTCCGTGCCCCAATCCCCAGCCGATCTGGTACATGGCGAATACACCGTAGACGAGCGCCGCACCCGAGCCGACCGCGATCAGCGCATCCATCGTGGGCGCGCGCCGCCAGAGCGTTTTAAAACCGTTGACATAGTATTTCTGGTTGACGATCACAATGGGCAGCGTCAGCAGGAACTGAGTCAACGCGAAGCTCGCGGCGTTTTCCGGGCCGGTCAGAAAGCCGGGCTGCGGCAGACCGATCATATGGCCCATGGAGACATACATCAGCAGGGCGAGAAAGAAAAAGGAAACGATGATCCGTCGCTGCATGGCGCGCAGCGCGGCGCCGTCATCCGGCTGTGCGGCAGCTTGGGCGGTATCCTGTCCGCGTAGCGACGCGCCGTATCCCGCATCGGTGACCGCTTTGAGGATCGCTTCCGTTCCGAGCCGGTCGGCGTCATATACAACGGTCATCGTGCCGGCCAACAGATTGACCTGCACCTGCTCCGCGCCGTCCAGCGCGGAGACCGCTTTTTCGACATGAGCCGAGCAGGCGGCGCAGCTCATGCCGGTCACATTGAATTGCTGTTTCATAGATCTCCTCCTATCCCTCCCTCCCAGGGAGGGGGGTATGACTCTAGTATAAGAGTCGGAAGGCTTTTTGTCAAGAGGCGGACAGGAAAATGCCCGCCCCATATTGTGGGGCGGGCGGCAGTAATTTTATGCGATTGTGATCGAAAACGTCAATGTCTCGGACGCACCGGGTGCGACCGTGCAAACACCGACCTTCTGCTCCAGCTCCTTGCCCAGATAGCTGCCGTCCGGCAGCGTGCTCCAGGGTTCAAGGCAGACGAACGGGACGTCGGTCTCAGGCTGATAAGGACTCCAGACCGCGAAATACGGGAAATCGGAAAAGTCCATCGTAACGCGGCGGTCGTGCTTTGTGCAGCCCAGCGTGCAGCGGCGAACCGGCAGGCCGTCCAGCATGAGCGCATCGTGCGCAAAGGTCTCCCGGGTCAGATACAGCCGACCATCCTCCAGCGGGACAGTATGATGCGACTGAGACAGCATGACGGTCTCATCCACGTCGATGACCGAAAGCGCGTCCGCGCCTTCAAACTCGACATACCAATCCCCTAACGCTTCGTCCTCAAACAAAATATTGTACCCGTCGTGACCGCCAACCTCGTAATAGAGCGTGTCCGCACTGCGGTTCCGGGTGATGTGTTCCTTGCGGAGCGTCGCGCCGTCCAGTGTGTAGCGGATCGTCAACGTAAAGTCATAGGGATACATCTGCTTGGTATAATCGTTTGCAGACAGAACGAATTCTACGCAGGTATCCGAGACCGGATGTGCCGTGAAAGCCAGATCACGGCCGAAGCCATGCTGCGTGATCGAATATGCCGTACCGCCCACCGTGTACTCCTTGTCCTTCAGACGGCCGACGATCGGAAACAATACGGGCGCATGACGCTTCCAGAACGTCGGATCACCCTGCCAGACATATTCCGTTCCGTCCGATTTTTTGATGATCGAGGTCAACTCCGCGCCGAACTCATTGATTCCGACCCGTAAAACGTCATTTTCCAAATACTGCATAGACTTCTCCTCCTCAATTTTTTGATCTGCGCCGGTGGGTGACCATCCGAACGATGGATGACGTGACCATAACGCCCATCGCCATTGCGCCCGCAATGCCGATGGTGCTGATACAGGCTGAGAGCGCCTGTTCGGCCGTGCCGCTGATGCAGAGCAGCATGGTGCGGTAGATGCCGCCGCCCGGGACAAGCGGGATCACACCGACTGCGGTGAACACACCCGCCGGTGAATGAAATGCCCGAGCACACAGCTCAGCGAAAAGCGCGGTTGCCGCGGCGGACAGAAAATAGGCCGGGATCTGGCTGCTGGGTATCACCTCGCAGACAAGCGCGTACACCAGCCAGCACAAGCCGCCGCTGAGCGCGGCGAAGCACAGATTCCGGCCGCGCACCTGAAATAAGATGCCGAAGAATAGGCTGGCCAATAGACTCAGCAGAGTTTGATACAAAATATGGGTCATGAGATCAGAAGCCTCCCAGCAGCAGGGACGACATACCGAGCGAAATGGCAGCACCTACCGCGATACCGGCAGCATGCAGCAGCGCGGCGGCAAATCGGGTAATGCCCGCCATGAAATCCCCTGCAATCAGGTCGCGGATGGCGTTCGTCATCATCAAACCGGGAACGAGCGGCATGATCGAACCCATGATGACCAGATCATAGCTCTGTCCCAGACCGAGCCGGACGCCGGACAGCGCCGCAAATGCGATCCATGCGCCGCCCAGTACGTTGAGGAACAAAGGATTTGACCCAATCCGTCCGATCAACTCCATGAGCACTTCCAGCAGGCAGCCCACGATCAGGGTCAGCAGCCCGTCAGCCGCCGCTCCACCGAACAGCAGCGTGAAAAAGAGCGCGACGCCACCCGACGCCAGACAGCGGATGATCGGCGGATAGACGTCCGCATCCGCAATCTTCTGCATCCGCGCCCAGAACTCTTCATGCGGAATGGGATGGGCACACACGCTGCGGCACAGCGCATTGAGCGCATTCACCCGGTTCAGATCGGTGCCGCGCTGCTCGATGCGGCGGACTTGGGTCTCAACGTGGTTTTCATCCATGCGCACCGTCGCGATGATCGCGGTGGGAACGGCGTAAACCTGCGCGTCGGCCGCGCCATAGGCCAGACACATGCGGCGGATGGATTCCTCGACCCGGTAGATCTCGGCGCCGCACGCGAGCAGCCAGCTTCCCAGCGTCATCGCGTCGGAGAGCAGCTCCGAACCGGTCATCAGCGCGCGTTTTTCCATCCTCCGTCCTCCCTTTTGTGTTTCATTACATCAAGCATACCCTGTCCGGCGCATAAAGTCAACAAAAAAGAGCCGCAAAAATCTGCGGCTCTTGGTTCTCAGTCAAGCCTCGGCTGAGGACAACATCAGCTTGATCCGGTTTTCCTGATTGATCTTAGACGCGCTCGGGTCGTAGTCGACCGAAACGATATTGGCCTGCGGATAGTGCTCACGAATCTTGCGCACCATGCCCTTGCCCGCGATGTGGTTCGGCAGGCAGCCGAAGGGCTGCGTGCACACGATGTTGTGAACGCCCTCGTGGATCAGCTCGACCATCTCGGCCGGCAGCAGCCAGCCCTCGCCCATTTTGACGCCCGGGCTGATGATCTGCTGCGACAGACGGCGTACCTCATCAAAGTGCGAGGGTGCGCGGAACTGGCCGTGCTTTTCGATGATACGGATCATATCATCCTGCTTTTTGAGGACAAACTGATACAGAAAGCGATTGAGTGATGCCGATTTGAGCGAACGGCCATAAAGATCGTGGTCAATGACCGCGTTATACAGACAGTACAGGCAGAAGTCCAGCAGACCGGGCAGGACAGGCTCACAGCCCTCGGACAACAGGAACTCCTCCAGATGGTTGTTGCCGAGCGGCGAGAATTTGACGTAGATCTCGCCTACGATGCCGACCTTTTTCTTGGGCTTGCTCTTGTCCAGACGCAGCTTGCCGAATACGTCGAGCACGAACTGGTACAGGCGGCGCACCTCGCTGTAGGTGATCAGACGGTTGTCGGTAAACCGGGACGCGACATTGCGCATACAGATGCCGACAGCCTTTTTCGCGCTGCCCGGAACGACCTCATAGGGACGGCACTGGTTGTAGATCATCATGATGAGATCGCCGATCAGCACGCCGTAAGCGATCTGCAGCAGCATCTGCGGCGTCAGCTTGAAGCCCGGGTTTTCCTCCAGGCCGGAAAAGTTCAGCGAAATGACCGGAATATAGTCATAGCCGTTGCGTTCGAGCGCCTTGCGCAGCAAATGAATGTAGTTGGAGGCGCGGCAGCCGCCGCCGGTCTGGCTCATGATGAGCGCGATCTTATGCGTGTCGTATTTTCCACTTTCGATCGCATCCATGAGCTGTCCGATGACCAGAAGCGCAGGATAGCAGGTATCGTTATGGACATTTTTCAGGCCCTGATCGACGATGGCCGGGCCGTCGGTCGTCAAAAGCTCCATGTTGTAGCCGTAGTTCTTCATGATCTGAAGAATCAAGCCGAACTGGATGGGCAGCATATTCGGGACAAGGATGGTATAGTCCTTTTTCATCTCCTCGGTAAAGGGGACGTGTTTATTGCTGTTCTGCAAGCTTTTTACCCTCCTCTATCGCAGCGAGCATACTGCGGATTCGAATTTTCGCCGCGCCCAGATTATTGATCTCGTCAATCTTGAGCTGGGTGTATATTTTGCCGCCCGCCTCGACGATCGAGCGGATCTCATCCGTTGTGATCGCGTCGATGCCGCAGCCGAAGGAGACGAGCTGGATGAGCTGGGCGTTGGGCTTGTGCACGACATAATTGGCCGCCGAATACATGCGGGAGTGGTATGTCCACTGGTTCAGGACATGCACCTCAGGCCGTTCGGCCAGATCCCAGACCGCGTCCTCCGACACGATGACCATGCCGTAGGACGAGATGAGCTGATTGAGGCCATGGTTGATCTCCGGGTCGATGTGATAGGGTCGGCCGACCACGACCGCGATTTCCAGCCCATGCGCGTCGGCGTATGCGATCGCCCTGCGGCCCTCGGCACGCACCTGTGCGTAATAGGCGTCGAGTGCGGTGTATGCCGCCTGCGCAGCGCGTTCGATGTCCTTCTTTTTCAAGCGCGGATACCTCGCGCAGAAGAATTTTGCGGCCTGTGTCCGGAACCGCTTGGGATCGGACAGCTCAAAATACGGCATCATGAAGTCGAGCTGTTCGAGCTCGGTGACATTGGCCGAGAGCAGCTCGGGATAGTAGGCGACGACCGGACAGTTGTAGCAATTGTCCGCGCGGCCTTCATCCAGATTGTAGGTCATGCAGGGATAGAAAATGGAATGTACGCCCTTGGAGATCAAGCTCTCAATATGTCCATGCATCAGCTTGGCCGGGTAGCAGACCGTATCGGACGGGATCGAGTGCTGTCCGCGCATATACAGCTCGCGGCTCGACGGCTCGCTCAGTACGACCTCGAAGCCCAGCTCAGATAGGAACGCATTCCAGAACGGCAGCAGCTCATACAGGTTGAGTCCGAACGGAATACCGATCTTTTCACCGCCCTGCTTGGGCTTTAAAGCACGGAGATAGTCATATTTCCAGCGGTACAAATCAGGCAGCGTCTCTGCCTTCCCCTTGCCGAGCGGGCGTTCACAACGATTGCCCGAAATGAAGCGGCGACCGCCCGGGAACTGATTGACCGTCAGGCTGCAATGGTTGGTGCACAGGCCGCAGCGCACGTTGCTGACGCTGTGTGTGAAGGCTTCCAGTTCTTCGGGCAGGACGAGCGCGGTCTGCGCCGGACGGTTGTCCTTTGCATGCAGGGCTGCGCCGTACGCGCCCATCAGACCCGAAATGGCCGGGCGGGTAACCTCGCGGCCGATCTCCTGCTCGAACGAGCGCAGGATCGCGTCGTTCAGGAAGGTGCCGCCCTGTACGACGATATGCTGTCCCAGATCATCGGGCGAATGCGCACGGATGACCTTGTAAAGCGCATTTTTAACGACCGAGACCGAAAGGCCGGCCGAAATCATGTCGATCGAAGCGCCGTCCTTCTGCGCCTGCTTGACGGAGGAGTTCATGAAAACGGTGCATCGCGAACCCAGATCAATCGGGTGCTCAGAAAACAGGCCGAGCTTGCAGAATTCCTCGATCGAATAGCCCATCGAACGGGCAAAGGTCTCGATGAAAGAACCACAGCCCGAGGAGCAGGCCTCGTTGAGGAAAATGTTGTCAATACAGTTATTGCGAATCTTGAAGCACTTGATGTCCTGACCGCCGATATCAATGATGAAATCCACATCCGGGCAGAAATACCGTGCGGCACGGAAGTGCGCCATGGTCTCGACCAAACCGTGGTCGATGCCGAACGCATTCTGGATGAGCGCCTCGCCATAGCCGGTGACGGCCGAAGAAACAATGTGCACCCGATCGCCGCACAGGCCGTACAGCTTCTGAAGCTGTTCGCGGATGACGTCGACCGGATTGCCCTTGTTGGGCGAATAGTGATGATACAGGATCTGATTATCCTCGCTGATGAGCACCAGCTTGGTCGTCGTCGAGCCGCAATCAATGCCGAGATAGGCGTCACCCTCATACATCGTGACATTTTTGGTCATCACGTCGTGCGCGCTGTGACGGCGGGAAAATTCACGGTATTCCTCCTGCGAGGTGAACAGCGGCTGAAGGTACTGGTTTTCGACCGGCACATTGGCCGCCTGTTCAAGCGTATTCAGCAGGCCGTCAAAGGTGTATTCCGTCTGTGTATCCCGGGCATATTCGGCAGCGCCCGCCGCGATCGCATAGGGTGCGAGCGCAGGGAAATGCGCGTGTTCATCATCGAGCTGCAGGGTTTCGCGGAAGCGGTTTTGCAGGCCCTTGAAAAAGAACAGCGGGCCGCCCAAGAACAGCACGTCGCCCTTGATCTGTCGGCCCTGCGCCAGACCGGTCAGGGTCTGGTTGACGACCGCCTGAAAGATCGAAGCCGCGACGTCCTCCTTGCGTGCGCCCTCATTGAGCAGCGGCTGGATATCCGACTTGGCGAATACGCCGCAGCGGGACGCGATCGTATGGATCTGCTCGGCCTTCAGGCTCAGCGCGTCCAGTTCAGAGGGGGTCACGTCCAGCAGGACGGCCATCTGGTCGATAAATGCACCTGTACCGCCCGCGCACGAGCCATTCATGCGCTCTTCGAGCTGTCCGGTCAGAAAGACGATCTTCGCATCCTCGCCGCCCAGCTCGATCACGACGTCGGCCGCAGGCACATGCACGCCGACCGCCTTGCGGGTCGCAAAGACCTCCTGCACAAAGTCAACGCCGCTCGCCTTTGCCATGCCGAGACCGGCTGAACCGGTGATCGCCGCGTGCAGCGTGTCCGAACCGATCACGTCCTGCGCGGCCCGCAGCATTTCGCACGCCTTCTCGCGCACCTTGGAAAAATGCCGCTCATAACGCTTGTAAACGATTGCGCCGTCGCGCACGGCGACCAGCTTGACCGTGGTGGAACCGATGTCGATTCCCAAATAAGTAGTATAATTCATGTGTGTCTAAAACTCCGTTCGCTTTATAATCCAGATAAAGTCCACGTTGTCCGGTTTCTCCCTGGATTCAGGGGATCCAACAGTATCTTATCCTACAACTTTGTCGGGGCAAAGTCAATTTGAATGTTGGATAGAAGCGCCCGCCGCAGCCGAACGAAATTTGTCGGAACGCACAGGAACGCGGCGTTCAAGATCGCGGAAAATCAAACCCAAATCGACGGAAAACCCCAGAATAATATGATCTATCTTAATAATATAACACAGACACACCCATCCTGCCAGACAAAGAAACATAAATTTTACAAGATTTTTACACAAATGCACTATTTTTAAAGCAGACAAATTTTGCGTCCGCCCTCTTGACAAGCAGCGCCGCAGACGGTACAATAAATACAATTAGAAAACTGCATACCTTATCAAGAGCGGTGGAGGGATCGGCCCAATGAAACCCGGCAACCTGCGTGCGCGCAAGGTGCCAAATCCGGCGGTAGTACGTAAAGATGAGGCTTGAACAGCTTGGTTTGTTTGCTCCCGCCAGCGGGAGCTTTTCTTTTGCCCCGATCACGCCGGAAGGTATGCGCGTATGTATTTAGAAAGGATCATGTATTATGGCAAGACATCTGTTTACTTCCGAGTCCGTCACCGAAGGTCATCCCGATAAAATCTGCGACCAGATTTCGGATGCGGTGCTGGATGCGATCTATGCGCAGGATCCCTATGCGCGTGTCGCCTGCGAAACGACTGTGACCACCGGTATCGTTTCGGTCATGGGCGAGATCACGACGAACTGCTATGTTGACATCCCCAAGATCGCCCGTTCGGTCATTGAGGACATCGGCTATACCCGCGCGAAGTACGGCTTTGACTCCGACACCTGCGCAGTTGTCACCTCGATCGACGAGCAGTCCGCCGATATCGCGCTGGGCGTAGACAATTCGCTCGAGCGCAAGGAGGGCGGCGCGGACGCTGCGCTGGCCAACGGCGCGGGCGACCAGGGCATGATGTTCGGCTACGCCTGCGACGAAACGCCCGAGCTGATGCCGCTGCCCATTTCTCTCGCGCATAAGATGGCCAAGCGTCTGACCGAGGTTCGAAAGGACGGCACCCTCTCTTATCTCCGTCCGGACGGCAAGACCCAGGTCACCGTCGAGTATGACGCGGACAACCGCCCGGTTCGTCTGGAAGCGGTCGTCGTATCGTCCCAGCATTCTCCCGAGGTCTCGCTTGAGCAGATCCGCCGCGATATCATTGAGCACGTCATTCGTGCGGTCGTTCCCTCTTATCTGCTGGATGAGCAGACCAAGATCTATGTCAATCCGACCGGCCGTTTCGTCATCGGCGGCCCGCAGGGCGATTCCGGCCTGACCGGCCGCAAGATCATCGTCGATACCTACGGCGGCATCGGCCGTCATGGCGGCGGCGCGTTCTCGGGCAAGGACCCGACCAAGGTCGACCGTTCCGCAGCTTATGCGGCGCGTTATGTCGCGAAAAATGTTGTCGCCGCCGGTCTGGCAAGCCGCTGCGAAGTCCAGCTCGCATACGCCATCGGCGTTGCCGAACCGGTCTCGATCATGGTCGATACCTTCGGCACGGGTAAGATCGCTGACGAACTGCTCGAGCAGGCCGTTGAAAAGGTATTTGACCTGCGTCCGGCTGCCATTATTAAGGATCTGGATCTGCGCAAGCCGATTTACCGCAAGCTGGCGGCTTACGGCCACATGGGTCGTGAGGATCTCGGCGTCCGCTGGGAAGACACCGACAAGGCCGACGCACTGCGCGCGGCGGTCGAGCAGCTCCAGTAACTGTACAGCGCAAAGCGCTGAGAATGAGACACACGAAAAAAGATCCCTTTTCAGAAAGGGATCTTTTTTTATGTCTGCAATGCGCAGCGCAGTGTTTCGATTGCCTTGCGTTCGAGCCGGGAGACCTGCACCTGCGAAACACCCAAAATGCGTGCGGTCTGCTGCTGGGTCAGTTCACGTCCGTACCGCAGCGCAATCACCTGCGCGAGCCGTCCAGGCAGCTTGTCGATCGCATCGCGCAGGGACAGCCGCAGCGCAATGGTTTCCTCCATGCTCTCTCCCGCGAGCCGATCCAACAGGGTGAGTCCGTCATCGCCGCTGGGTTGCTCAAGCGATTCCACCGGACGGACAGCCTGCGCCGCCATGGCAGCCTCCTCGACCGGAACGCCCGCGCGTTCAGCCAGCTCTGAAATGGTGATCTCGCGGCCGAACTCGCTTTCCAGCTCGCTCTGTACCTGCCGGAGATGCCGTGCCCGATCCTTGACCGTGCGGCTGACCTTTACAGTTCCGTCATCCCGCAGAAAGCGGCGAATTTCTCCCGCAATCTTGGGGACGGCGTAGGTGGAAAACTGTGTGCCGTACCGATCATCGAAGCCGCGCACCGCTTTCAGGAAGCCCAGACTGGCCATCTGATACAGGTCATCCGGTTCAACGCCCCGTCCGAAATAGCGGCGGGCAATGCTCCAAATCAGTCCGTTGTTTTCCGCAAGCAGCTGCGCGTCCGCTTCGGTGTCGCCCGCCTGTGCCCGGTGGATGAGTTCGGCGCTCGGCGCGCTCAAACGGGTTCCTCGCCGCCGCGTCCGGCAATACGTCGCAGCATTGTGACCGTCGTGCCGCGCCCGACGGTCGAGCGGATTCGGAGCTTGTCCGAAAAGCTCTCCATAATGGTAAAGCCCATGCCCGAACGCTCGGCGTCGCCCGTTGTAAAGAGCGGCTGCCGCGCCTGTTCGATGTCAGCGATGCCGCATCCCGAATCCTTGACCTTGATTTCGACGTATCCGCCCTCCAGCAGGCGGACGGTCATCGTTATGTACCCAACCTTGTCCTGATAACCATGCACGATCGCATTGGTCACCGCCTCGCTGACGACGGTCTTGATATCCCCCAACTCCTCGAGCGTGGGATCGAGCTGCGAAACGAAAGCGGCGACCGTCATGCGGGCGAAGGCTTCGTTGACCGAACGGCTTTCAAACCGGATCATCATTTGGTTTTTTACATTCATATGGGTTTGCTCCCCTCTTTGGTTTGGAAGGCAATGCGCTTGTCCAGATGTGCGGCACGGAAAATGCGCATCGGATGCGGCGGCACACCGCGCACAACAAGCCGGCGGCCGTTTCGGCCAAGTGCACGCTGAAAATTGACAACGACGGCCAGACCCGAGCTGTCCATAAAGGTCAGCCGGTTCAGATCAAGCAGGATCGGTTCCTCGGTATAAAGCGCAGCCAGTCGATCCAGATATTCGATCGCGCGGCGTGCAGCATGGTGATCCAATTCACCGGACAGGTATACGACGATCGACTGTCCCTCGCGTTCATGCGTAATTTCCATACAGGTTCACCTCAATTAGAAAAACAAAAAAGCCTGCGGCACAGGCCACAGGCTTATTGTACAAAATGGGATTGAATTATTCTGCCGACTCCTGTCGGGCAGACAGGATTTTTTCGGCCTCGCCAACCAGATAAAGCGAGCCGCAGACCAAGATCAAATCCTCCGGTGCCGCGTCCTTCTGCGCCCGCACCAGCGCGTCTGCACAGTTCTCACAGCAGACTATCACATGACAGGTTTCCCGCAGAATCAAAGCGAGTTTCTCTGCCGGGATGGTTCGCTCATTCTGAAGCGGCGTAACGTAGATTTGATCCGGTGTAAAGCCGATCTCCTTCACAGCTTCACGCACAGACTTGTCCGCACACATACCGATCACAAGCCGAAGCTTTCCTGTAAAGGGAAGTAATTTTACAGATTCGGAAAGCTTCCGAATCCCATCCGGATTGTGCCCGCCATCCAGAATAATCGTCGGATTTGTGCGCACAATTTGGAACCTGCCGGGAATGAACGCGTGTTCCAAGCCGCGTGAAATACAGTCCTCCGGGATCCGCCAGCCGCGATCCCGAAGCGCCTGTAAAGTAGTTAAACTTGTCGCGGCATTTTCGACCTGATACCGTCCGGGCAAACGAAGTGTATAAGTTTGACCCTGCCAGATGATCCGGGAACCGGCCGGTGTGCTGGATAACAGCTCGGCCTGCGGCGCGACGATCAGGTCAGGCGCACAGATGCGCAGGACGTCCAAAGCCTCATCCTGCTGACCGGGTGCAGAAATGTGCGCAGAACCCGGCTTGAAGATTCCGGCCTTGGTCTGCGCGATCTGAGAGATCGTATCACCCAGCACGGCGGTGTGGTCGAGCGAAATTGAGGTGATGACAGCAGCTTCCGGCGGCGGGATCACGTTTGTAGCATCGAATGCGCCGCCAAGCCCGGTCTCCAATGCAACGATATCGCAGTTCTGCTCGACGAAATATAAAAACGCCAGTGCGGTGACAAATTCAAATTCACCGATGTGCTCTCCAGCCGGAAGCGTCAGCGTCTTTGCAGCCGCGTCAACCTGTTCGAACAGACGGTTCAAATCTTCGTCCGGAATCATCCGGCCGTTTACCCGAATCCTCTCGTTAAATACGACCAAAAAGGGCGACGTATACAGACCGGTGCGGTATCCCGCCTCCCACATGACCTGCGCGATCATTGTGGCTGTACTGCCCTTCCCGTTCGTCCCGGCCAAATGCACAAATTTGAGCCGCTCCTGCGGATCACCCAGCGCACAGCAAAGCGCACGGATGCGGTGCAGCCCGGGCGCGCCCGAAAACCGGCCGAGCGCATGAATGCGGTCAGCCGGGCGCATTGCAGATCAGCCGTCCCTTCCACCAGCTCTCGGGGTCACCGTCCCGATTGATGACGCCCTCCATCAGATATTCTGTTTCGCTGACCTGCATCAGCATTTCGCTGCCCGAAATATCGGTATCCGGCACGGTATAGGACGATGTAATGATGCTGGGCAGGGCGATGAACGCCCCGTTCATCGTGCCCAGCTTCGTATCCTGCGCGACCCAGTCAAACTGCGCGGCATTGTTCGTCGCATGAATGTCGTAGTGATCTTCGATATGGACGGGTGTTTCCCACGAAACGTCCATCGATCTGTCAATCGTCCAGTTGTCCCCTGCCCGCGTTACGACGGTCTCACCGGTGAGCGGCGCAGCCGCACCCGCCTCCTTGGAATAATAGAAGCCCTGCGCCTGCCAACGGGCATTTTGGAATAAAAATGTGTGCTCCATACGGCACTTCCCTTCTGAAATAATCGAGAAAAAGGGGAAGAACGGCTTCTTCCCCTTTTCATCCCATTAAAATTACCGAAGTGCGGCCAGACTTGCGTTGAGCTTGTCCATCAGTTCCTGATATTTCGCGACCTTTTCGCGTTCCTGCGCGACGACCGCTTCCGGCGCCTTGGCGACAAAGCCCGGATTGTTCAGCTTTTTCATGACGAAATCGATATCCTTCTGCACCTTGGTCTTTTCCTTCTCCAGACGGGCACGCTCCTTTTCAAAGTCAATCAGCTCGCCCATCGGCATATAAACCGTCGCACCCTTGGTGACAACAGAGACCATGGAGTCTGCGTTTTCCGGCGTCTTGTCGACAAATTCGATCTCGGAGGCATATGCCAGCTTGCCGAAGAACAGCGTACCCGCCTCGTATGCCTCGCGCTCGTTCGTCAGTAGGATGACCTGTGCGCGCTTGGAGGGCGGAACATTCATCTCGGCACGGCGGGTGCGGATGGCGCGGATGGTGTCCATCATGGTCTCGACCTGCTCAGCTTCCTTGGCAAAGTGCAGCTCCTCGCGGTACTCCGGCCACTTGGAGACCATAACGGACGGGCCGTCATGCGGCAGCGCCTGCCAGATGGTCTCGGTGATGAACGGCATAAAGGGATGCAGCAACTGCATGGTGCCCGAAAGCACGTAGCAGAGCACCTTCTGCGCGGATTCGTTGGCCGCCTTGTCGTCCTTGTTCTGCAGACGCGGCTTAACGATCTCGATATACCAATCGCAGAAGTTATCCCAGATAAAGTCGTAGAGCTTCTGGACGGCGATGCCCAGCTCATACTTGTCAATGTTTTCGGTGACCGCCTTGACCAGATCGTTGTACTTGGAGACGATCCACTTATCCTCAAGCGAAAGAGTTTCGGGCAGCTCGAGCTTATCGATCGTCAGGTTCATCTGGATGAAGCGAGAGGCGTTCCAGATCTTGTTGGCAAAATTGCGGCTCGACTCGACCTTTTCGATCGAGAAGCGCATATCGTTTCCGGGCGAGTTGCCGGTGATCAGAGTAAAGCGCAGCGCGTCTGCGCCGTACTGGTCGATGATCTCGAGCGGATCAATGCCGTTGCCCAGCGACTTGGACATCTTGCGACCCTGCGCGTCGCGCACTAGGCCGTGGATATAGACCGTCTTGAAGGGCTCCTCCTGCATCTGCTCCATACCGGAGAAGATCATGCGGGCGACCCAGAAGAAGATGATATCATAACCGGTGACCAGAACCGAGGTCGGATAGAAGTAATCCAGCTCCTTGGTCTTTTCCGGCCAGCCCAGCGTGGAGAAGGGCCAGAGCGCAGAGGAGAACCAGGTATCCAGAACATCCTCTTCCTGACGGATGTGGGTGCCGCCGCACTTGGGACAAACGGTCACGTCTTCCTTGGATACGGTCATCTCGCCGCAGTCCTCGCAGTAGTACGCCGGGATGCGGTGTCCCCACCAGAGCTGACGGGAAATGCACCAATCGTGTACGTTCTCCATCCAGCGCAGGTAGGTGTTGGCAAAGCGGCTGGGTACAAACTTGACGCGGCCGTCCTTGACAACGTCCATCGCAGGCTTTGCGAGCGGCGCCATCTTAACGAACCACTGCGCCGAGGTCATCGGTTCGACCGTCGTGCCGCAGCGGTAGCAGGTGCCGACGTTATGCTCGTGGTCTTCGATTTTGACCAGATAGCCGCCTTCTTCGAGATCCTTGACGACCGCCTTGCGGCACTCGTAGCGATCCATTCCCTGATACTTGCCGCCGTTCTCGTTGACCGTTGCATCCTCGTTGAAGACGAGGATCTGCTCCAGATTGTGACGCTGGCCCATTTCAAAGTCGTTCGGGTCGTGGCAGGGCGTGGTCTTGACGCAGCCGGTGCCGAATGCGGGATCGACATAGTCATCCGCGAAGATCGGGATCTCTCGGCCCATGATCGGCAGAATACAGGTCTTGCCGACCAGATGCTGATAGCGCTCATCATTCGGATTGACGGCAACGCCGGTATCGCCCATGAAGGTCTCGGGGCGGGTGGTCGCGACAACGACATACTCATCCGAATCCTTAATCGGATACTTGATATACCACAGCTTGCCCGGCTGGGTCTCGTACTCGACCTCCGCGTCGGAGAGCGCGGTCGCGCAGTGCGGACACCAGTTGATGATGCGGCTGCCCTTATAGATCAGGCCCTTTTCGTACAGGTTGACAAAGACCTCCTTGACCGCCTTAGAGCAGCCCTCGTCCATCGTGAAGCGTTCGCGGCGCCAATCGCAGGAGGAGCCCAGCTTCTTGAGCTGCTCAATGATGCGGTTGCCGTACTGGTGCTTCCAGTCCCAGACGCGCTTGAGGAATTCCTCACGGCCCAGATCGTACCGGGTCAGACCCTCGTTGACACGCAGATTTTCCTCGACCTTGATCTGGGTCGCGATGCCCGCATGGTCGGTGCCCGGCATCCAGAGGGCGGAATAGCCCTGCATCCGCTTGGTGCGGATCAGGATATCCTGCAGCGTTTCATCGAACGCATGACCCATATGGAGCTGGCCGGTGACATTCGGAGGCGGGATGACAATGGTGAACGGTTTCTTGTTTTCGTCGACCTCGGCGTTAAAAAAGCCGGAGTCGTTCCAGAACTTGTACAGCTTTTCTTCGACCGCGGACGGATCGTAGATCTTCGGCAGTTCGTTGGACACGTTGTTCTCTCCTTTTATAGATGAATTTCAAGAATTGACAGGGATAAAAAAAGCGGTTTTCGCCCCAAATAGGACGAAAACCGCAGGTTTCCGTGGTACCACCTACATTCGCAGACAAAAGCCGCGCACTTGACGCCTGTAACGGGACGACCCGGAAACGCCTACCGCGAAGGCCTCGGCGCTTCAGCTCCAAAGCGACCTTCCCTCCGCAAGACCCGCGGACGTTTCACCGGCTGCCCGCTCTCTTTGGGTGTCTGCGCAGAGGTACTCCTCTTTTTCACTGCATTGATGCGATATTCACGAAAAGAAATGGAGGTACCACCCAGAATCGAACTGGGGATCAGGGAGTTGCAGTCCCACGCCTTACCGCTTGGCTATGGTACCAAATCTTAACGAGATTATTATATCCGTTTTGCCGCGTTCTGTCAAGAACAAAAAGCGGCGGAATTGGGAAAACCTGCCGCACACGCGGCAGGATCACGGCACGGCGGTAAATCTACATCCGTGTTCGGTTTTCCCTCGCCGGAGCGGTCTCTTTTTGTAAAAGAGGGCTTGCAAGACGACTGAAAATGTGCTATATTGATTGAGTATCATATGGATCAAATGCGATGAACAGGAAAAGTAACCCGGTTTTGGGCCTTTCGCAGAGAGCGGTGGTCATCGGCTGAAAGCCGCCGTGTCGGTCGTCCGGGAGAAGTTCCCCTGTGAGCAGAAACGCTGAACCCGCTATGGCAAGTAGGTGTTTCCGGTCTTGCCCACGTTACGGGCTGATGAGCGCGCGGCCTTTGTCCGCGAAGCTAGGTGGTACCACGGAGTCTTGCGGCCTTCGTCCTAGATCGGGACGATGGCCGTTTTTTCGTCCTGCAATGCAGATCGCAAATCAAAACACGTGACAAGGAGTGTTTATCAATGAAAGAACAGCTCGAAGCGATCCTCGCCAAAGCGAAGGAAGAGCTGAGCGCGGTACAGTCCGCCCGGGAACTGGGCGATGTGCGCGTCAAGTATTTGGGGAAAAAGGGTGAGCTGACCACGATCCGCAAGGGTCTGCGCGATGTTGCGCCCGAGGATCGTCCTGCAATGGGCCAGCTCATCAACGACGTCTGCGCCCAGCTCGAGACCGCGCTGGCCGCGCAGAGCGAGGAAATCGAACGCAAGGCGCTCGAAGCCAAGCTCGCGGGGGAAACGCTGGACGTGACCATGCCCGGCAAGCCGCTGACGATCGGCAAAAAGCATCCGCTGAACGTCGTGCTCGATGAATTCAAGGAAATCTTCCTTGGTCTGGGCTTCTCGATCGCTGAGGGTCCCGAGGTTGAGCTTGATCACTACAACTTTGAGGCTCTGAACATCCCGAAGGATCATCCGGCGCGCGACACGCAGGATACCTTCTATATTTCGGATAACGTCGTCCTGCGTACCCAGACCTCGCCCATGCAGGTACGCACGATGGAGAAGAAGAAGCCGCCGATCCGCATCATTGCGCCCGGCCGCGTTTACCGCTCGGACGCGGTAGACGCCACGCACTCTCCCCTGTTCCATCAGATCGAAGGTCTGGTTGTCGACAAGGACATCCGGATGAGCGACCTCAAGGGCATCCTTGAGCTGTTTGCCAAGAAGCTCTATGGCGAGGATACCGTCGTCCGCTTCCGTCCGCACCACTTCCCCTTCACCGAGCCTTCCGCCGAAATGGATATCCAGTGCTACCGCTGCCACGGCGCGGGCTGCCCGCTGTGTAAGGGCGAGGGCTGGATCGAGATTTTGGGCTGCGGCATGGTGCATCCCAAGGTGCTCGAAATGAGCGGCATTGACTCCACCGAATATTCGGGCTATGCCTTCGGCATCGGCCTGGAGCGCATGGTCATGGGCCGCTTCAAGATCGACGACATCCGTCTGTTCTATGAGAACGACGTGCGGTTCCTGCATCAGTTCTAAGGCGTATTGTCCGTAGTATTAGGAGGAAAATAAAATGAAACTGCCTCTTTCGTGGCTGAAAGATTATACTGATATCGGCGGGATTTCCACCAAGGAATACGCCGCCGCACTGACGATGTCCGGCTCCAAGGTCGAGGGCGTGGAATATCTGGGCGCGGAGATCGACAATGTCATCACCGGCGAGATCCTGTCGGTGGAAAAGCACCCGGATTCCGACCATCTGGTTATCTGCCAGCTCAACGTCGGCAAGGATGAGCCGGTACAGATCGTGACCGGTGCGCCCAACATCACCCCGGAGACCGTCGGCTGCATCTGCCCGGTCGCCATGCACAAGTCCACCCTGCCCGGCGGCGTCAAGATCACCAAGGGTAAGCTGCGCGGCGTCGTCTCGAACGGCATGATGTGCTCGTTCCAGGAGTTGGGACTCGATCATGGCTGTGTGCCGTATGCCTGTGACAACGGCATCCTGTTGCTGCCCAAGGGCACGCCGGTCGGCGCGGATATCAAGTCTGTTCTGGGTCTGGATGAAAATGTCGTCGAGTTTGAGATCACGTCCAACCGTCCGGACTGCCTGTCCATCATCGGTCTGGCGCGCGAGACGGCGGCGACCTTCAACCGCCCGTTTGCGGTCAAGGAGCCGGTCGTACACGGCTGCGGCGGAAACATCAGCGACTATGTTTCGGTCGAGGTCAAGGAGCCTGCGCTCTGTCCGCGCTACTCTGCGAAGATCGTAAAGAATATTAAGATCGAGCCCTCCCCCGCCTGGCTGCGTGAGCGCCTGTTCGCGGCAGGCGTTCGTCCGATCAACAACATCGTCGACATCACGAACTATGTCATGCTGGAATACGGTCAGCCGATGCATGCGTTTGACTATGCCTGCCTGTCTGACGGCAAGATCGTTGTCCGTCGTCCGCAGCCCGGCGAGGCGATCGAAACGCTGGACGGTCAGGCCCGTGCAATCACGCCCGAAATGCTCGCCATCTGCGACGGTGCAAAGCCGGTCGCTATCGCGGGCGTCATGGGCGGCGCGAATTCCGAAATCACCGAAAACACCAAGACGGTCGTTTTTGAATCCGCCTGCTTCCACGGCGCGACGATCCGTATCACCGCCAAGGCGCTGGGCATGCGTACCGAAGCCTCGGCACGCTTTGAAAAGGGTCTCGATCCCAGCCTGACCATGCCGGCGCTGCTGCGCGCCTGTGAGCTGATCGAAGAGCTGGGCGCCGGCGAGGTTATTGACGGCGTGATCGACGTTTACTCGGCCGATCAGACGCCCAAGACCGTTCCCTTTGAGCCGGAGCGCATCAATGCGCTGCTCGGCATCGACCTGACCGAAGCGCAGCAGATCGCGTATCTGGAACGACTGGACTTCAAGGTCGAGGACGGCAAGGTCATTGTTCCCGGCTTCCGCGTCGATATCCAGCGTATGTGCGACGTTGCGGAGGAAGTCGCACGCATGTACGGCTACGACAACATCCCGACGACGCTTTACGCCGGTGAAATGGTACAGGGCGAATACACGCCCAAGCAGCTTCTGGAGCGCAATGCGTCCGACGTCTGCCGCATGGCCGGCTTCGACGAGGCGATGAGCCATTCCTTCATCAGCCCGAAGTTCTACGATGCGATCAACCTGCCCGCAGATGATGTGCGCCGAATCTCGACGACCATTCTCAACCCGCTGGGCGAGGATTTTTCGGTCATGCGCACCACCGTCCTGCCCTCCATGCTGGACAATCTGGCGCACAACCATGCGCACCGTAACCCGACCGCTTCCCTGTTTGAAATGGGCACGATCTACACCCCAGTCGTCAAGGACGGCAAGGCCGATCCGGACGTGCTGCCGCACGAGGAAAAGATCCTGACGCTGGGCACCTACGGTGCAATGGACTTCTACCAGTTCAAGGGCGTCATCGAAGCCCTCTGCCGTGAACTGAACATTCAGGATGTTTCGTTTGCGCCCGAGAAGCAGAATCCGTCGTATCACCCCGGCCGCTGCGCCAAGGTATTCTCCGGCGAAACGCTGATCGGCGTTTTCGGCGCGGTGCATCCGGTCGTTTCCAAGAAGTATGGCATTTCGGGCGAAGTGCTGGCCGCTGAACTGGCCATCGACGCTCTGTTCGCCTGCGCGGATAACACCAAGCTGTATCATCCGCTGCCCAAGTTCCCCGCGTCCACGCGAGACATCGCGGTTCTGTGTGATGATGAAATTCCGGTCGCTTCTCTCGAAAAGGTCATCCGTAAGGCGGCGGGTCCGATCCTCGAAAACGTCACCCTGTTCGACGTGTATAAGGGTGATCAGATTCCGGCCGGCAAGAAGAGTGTCGCCTACTCAATGAGCCTGCGCGCTTCTGACCGCACCCTGACCGATGAAGAATGTGATAAGGCCATGAAAGACGCGATCGCTGCGCTTGAAACAGAATTTCATGCTGTGCTCCGCGGATAAGGACTTTACTTTTTCGCGAAATTGTATTATTCTATAAATAGAGCTTTCCCGCCACAGAAAGGAGGCAGCCCAAATGCTCGATGGAACCAGAAAATTTAGCCTGGTCGATGATAAGAATGCCGAAATGAAGCGCATTCTGACAACGGTTTATGACGCTTTGAAGGAAAAGGGCTATAATCCAATCAACCAGATCGTCGGCTATCTTCTTTCCGAGGACCCGACCTACATCACCAATCACAACAACGCACGGAGCCTCATCCGCAAGATTGATCGTGATGAACTGATGCAGGAACTCGTAGCGCATTATCTGCACAGCTGATTTCCGAAATCTGAAAAGCGCCTTCCAAACGGAAGGCGCTTTTTTTCTGTTCATTTTGCAAACTTGTCTCCGCGTCATATCGGCAGAATGCACAATTTAGATTGCGAGAGTTTTCACATTTGGTCGAATGATAAAATTTTAACAGTGAATCTTAGTAAGATTTTCCCTATACTTTTATTTTTCCATTTGATAAAATCTAATCGAAAATAAATAGGTGATACCTATTATGTATTAGGAGGAAATAAACATGGGAGAAAAGGATCATATTTACTATCTCAAGCGCTGCATCGAGATTTCGCGCGAGTCCCGCGCGGCGGGCAACACGCCGTTCGGCGCGCTTCTGACCGGCCCGGACGGCGAGATCCTGATGGAACAGCAGAATATTGAGATTACGACCGGAAAATGCACCGGTCACGCGGAATGTACGCTGGCAGAGCGCGCTTCGCAGAAGTACAGCAAGGCGTTCCTCTGGAACTGCACACTGTATTCGACTGCTGAGCCGTGCGCGATGTGCACGGGCGCGATCTACTGGGCGAATATCGGCCGGATCGTCTACGGCATGACCGAACGCCGCCTGCTTGAGCTGACGGGCAGCAACGAGCAGAATCCTACCTTTGATCTCCCCTGCCGCGAGGTATTGGCACGCGGCCAGAAGCAGATCGAGGTAGTCGGCCCGTTCGTCGAGATCGAGGAAGAGGCAGCCGAAGTACATCGTGGTTATTGGGATTGATCCCGGAAAATAAGAAAAGGAGAGATTCAAATGGCGAAAATCATGAAGGCGGAGCAGAGCAGCTCGGATTTCGAGCTCAGCGCCGTACCGCAGAGTGAAAGAAAAAGCTTTTTCAGTCTGACCATCGTTTGGACCGGCTTTGTCTTTGTCATCACCAGCATGATGGCGGGCGGCGGTCTGGCTGCCGGCCTGAACTTTAAGAACATTGTCTTGGCGACCTTTCTCGGCAACTTGTTTCTGAGCGCGATCGCAATTCTGGTCAGCATCATCGCCTGCAAAACCGGCCTGACCTTTGCACTGATCACCCGATATAGCTTCGGCAACAAGGGTACGCGCGTCGCTTCCCTGTTTGTGCCGATCGTCAATATCGGCTGGTACACCATCCAATCCGCAACGTACGGCCACTTTATCGCTCAAATCCTGGGCTTTGGTCCGGTCGCAGAAGGCATTACGATGATGCTCAGCGCGCTGCTGATGGGCGCATTCGCGCTGATCGGCATCAACGCCATCACCATTCTGGGCTATATCGCAATCCCCTCGATCATTTTCCTGTCTCTTGCAACCGCCATTAAGTCGGTCGGCGTGGTCGGCGCGTTCTCGGTCATTCTGGACTTTATTCCCCATGATCCGATGAGCATTGCGGGCGGTATCACGGTCGTTATCGGCACCTGGATTCTTTCGACTGCGACCTGCATCGCAGACATCATGCGGTACGCCAAGAACGTCAAGCAGGCCGCGCTGAGCGCTTTGGTCGGTCTGGTTGGCGGCAATTCTCTGCTGGTCATCTGCGGTGCGATTTCCTCGATCGCGGTTGGCGACAGTGATCTGACCTCGGTTCTTCTGACGCTGGGTCTGGTTATTCCCTCTGTCATTCTGATGACCACGAATATCTTCACAACCAACGCGTCCAATATTTATTCGACCTCGTTGAACCTGTCCAATGCGTTCCATCTGGATCGCCGCATTCTCATCAGCATTATTCTGGTTATCTCCGCACTGCTGACGCTGACGCGTCCCTATCAGATTGATTCCCTGTTTGCGTTCCTGAACCTGCTGGGCGTCATCGTTCCGCCCCTCGCCGGTATCATTCTCTCCGATTTCTACATTGTGCATCACGGCAATTACGAGTCGCTGGATTCTGCCCAGCTCAAGGACTGGACACTGTCGCCATGGCTCACCTGGCTGGTATCATACGGAATCGTTTTTGGGCTGCAAAAGATCTCCTTTGGTCTGCCCGCACTGAACGGTATCGTTGCCGCAGTCATCCTTTATCCGATTCTGAATAAGCTGTTGAGCCGGAAGTAAGCCGGGGAAAGGAAATATGGTTATGAAACAAAACGTTGATGTTAAAAAATACAAGATCCTCGCACTGGTCGGTCTGATCATCATGGGCATCGGTTCATTTATGTCCTGCCTCGCGCCAACGAGTACGCTCTGCAATGTGGGCAGCTGCATTCTGTTGGCCAGCATCGCAATCATGGCGTACGCCTTTTATTACTGGCGGCCCTGATTTGACTTTTCGGGCGTTGTGTGATATCATTACGGGCAGAAAGGATTGATTCCATGCCCCGACAGATGATTGAGCGCATAGATCTGAAAACACAGACCAAGCGCGCGCTGCGAACCTATATTCATACGCTGCCGTCCGAGCAGAATAAACTGCCCCGTGAGGAAGAACTCTGTGATCTGATCGGCGTCAGCCGCGTGACACTACGCAGTGCGCTTGATGAATTGGCATCCGAGGGAGTGGTTCTGCGCCGTCAGGGCAAGGGCACATTTGTCAACCGCGCGGGATTGGGGATTCAAGCCGTTTTCAATCCGGCGCAGCATTTCAGTGAGGTCATTGCGAACAGCGGGTATATTCCGCGCATTGAACCGCTGGGTTGGACGCTGGAACCGGTCTCGGACGAGTTTGCACGTGCGTTCTCCATCCCAAAGGATGTCGACGGCATCCGGATGCGCAAGCTGTTTTATGCGGACGATCGTCCATGCGTATACTGCGAAGATTTGCTTCCTGCGGACATCTGGCAGGACGCGCCCATTCCAAACAACTCGGAATCGCTTTTTCAACTGTTATATGCGCGCACCGGCCGGAAAGCTGCCTGGGACAAGGTCGAGATCGCGGTTTGTTCCAGTCAAAGCAAGGCTGAACTGGAATGCTTCGGTGAAAAGCCGCTGCTTCTTTTGAAAAGCCTGATTTTCGACAACGAAGACCAGCCGATGTTTTACGCCTGGGAATATATCGACACCGATCTGCTTTCTCTCAGCCAGATTCGTCGCCGGGAGTTCACTTACGACAGAGAATAAAAAAACGCCTTTGATGCACCAAAACAGCGCATCAAAGGCGTTTTCTTATGCGTTTTCAGAGAATTCTGCAAGGCGCAGGTCTTCGTTGTGATCAAGTGCCCAGGAGATGTTCCAAGGGCTGGTGAACAGCAGCAGCAGATTTCCCTTGAAGTCCTGCACGACCTTGGTATCCGAGGTAAGCATGAGCTTCTTGTAATCGAAATCTTCCTCGTCGTTTTCGATCCAGCGCAGATGCTCATAGGGCAGCATATCTCGGATGATATCCACACCGTACTCATTTTTCAGGCGGTATTCGAGCACTTCAAACTGAAGCTGGCCGACAACGCCGACAATGACCTCTTCCATACCGGTATTCGGCTCATGGAAGATCTGGATCGCACCTTCCTGCGCGATTTGCGTCACGCCCTTGACGAACTGCTTTCGCTTGAGCGTGTCCTTCTGCCGGACGGTAGCGAACAGCTCGGGCGCAAAGGTCGGGATGCCCGAATAGGTGCATTTGAGCTTAGCGTCACAGACGGTATCACCGATCGAGAAAATACCCGGATCAAATACACCGATGATATCGCCCGCATAGGCCTCGTCCACGATCGAACGATCCTGTGCCATCAATTGCTGCGGCTGGGCGAGCTGGATCTTCTTTCCGCCCTGAATATGCCAGACGTCGCGGCCGCGCTCAAACTTGCCCGAGCAGATGCGCATGAATGCAATGCGGTCACGGTGCGCCTTGTTCATGTTGGCCTGAATCTTAAAGACAAAGGCGGAGAAGCGCTCGTCAAACGGATCGATTACACCGACGTCCGCGCGACGCGGCAGCGGCGAGGTCGTCATGGTCAAAAACTTCTTCAGGAAAGGTTCTACACCGAAATTGGTCAGCGCAGAGCCGAAGAAGACCGGCGAGAGCTTACCGCTGCGGACGGCTTCCAGATCGAATTCGTCACCCGCGCCCGCAAGCAGCTCGATATCGTCGGACAGCGTCTGGTACTGGGTCTCGCTCAGACGCGCCTTCAGTTCATCCGAGCCGAATTTCAGGTGGGTTGCCATAACCTCGTGACGGGCGTCCGCACCCTCAAAGGCGATGACCTCATCCTCCATGCGGTCGTAAACGCCCTTGAATTCCTTGCCGCAGCCGATCGGCCAGTTGACCGCGTAGGTGCCGATGCCCAGCTCGGTCTCGATCTCGTCCAGCAGCTCGTAAGGGTCGCGCGCTTCGCGGTCCATCTTGTTGATGAACGTGAAGATGGGGATATTGCGCATGACGCAGACCTTGAACAGCTTACGGGTCTGCGCCTCGACGCCCTTGGACGCGTCAATGACCATGACGGCGGAATCTGCCGCCATCAGCGTGCGGTAGGTGTCCTCCGAGAAGTCCTGATGGCCCGGGGTATCCAGAATATTGATGCAGTAATTGTCATAGCGGAACTGCAGTACGGAGGAAGTGACCGAAATACCGCGCTGCTTTTCGATCTCCATCCAGTCAGAAACCGCATGGCGGGAATTCTTCTTTCCCTTGACCATACCGGCCTCCTGAATGGCGCCGCCGTACAGCAGAAACTTCTCCGTGATCGTCGTTTTACCGGCGTCAGGGTGCGAAATGATCGCAAAAGTACGCCGATTTTCGATTTCTTGTCTCAAGTCAGACAAATTTGATTCCTCCAAATCGCAAATTATGCGGAATTAAATCTCTTTTCTGCCCTCCAACGCGCGCATCAGCGTCACCTCGTCGATGAACTCCAGATGGCCGCCGACCGGAATGCCGTAAGCCAGACGGGTGACGGAAACGCCGAACGGCTTGAGCAGCCGGGACAGATACATCGCGGTCGCTTCGCCCTCGGTATCGGGGTTGGTGGCGATGATGACCTCGCGCACGTCTGTGTCTGCAACACGCTGCAGCAGCTCACGGATGCGGATGTCATCCGGCCCGACATGATTCATCGGAGAGATTACACCATGCAGCACATGGTACAGACCGTTGAACTCGCGGGTGCGCTCGAATGCGAGCACGTCGCGCGGATCGGCGACAACACAGATCACGCCGTGATCCCGGTTGGGATTCGCGCAGATCGGACAGACCTCGCTGTCGGTCAGATTTTGACAAACCTTGCAGGTAAACACCGTGCTCTTGGCCTCTACGATCGTGTCCGCGAATTTCTGTGCGTCCTCCTTGCTCATGTCCAATACATGAAACGCAAGCCGCTGCGCGGTCTTCTGCCCGATGCCGGGCAGACGGGCAAATTCTTCGATCAGCCGCTCAACCGGCGGCGCAAAGAACTTCATATCAGAACAGACCCGGCATACCGCCGCCCATGCCGCCAGTGACCGCCTTCATGGAATTTTCAGACTTTTCCTGTGCCAGACGGAAGGCCTCATTGACCGCTGCAACGACCAGATCCTGCAGCATTTCGATATCGTCCGGATCGACGACCTCAGGCTTGATCTCAAGCGACTTGACCGTGTTGGTGCCGGTCACAACAACCTTGACCGCGCCGCCGCCGGCAGTCGCCTCGGTTTCCATCTGTGCGATCTCCTCCTGCGCCTTGAGCATATCCTGCTGCATCTTCTGCGCCTGCTTAATCATGGCCTGCATGTTCATACCGCCGCCCATGCCGCCGAAGCCTCTCTTTGCCATGTCAGTTATCCTCCTAAGAAATTATATTTCAGTGATTGTGATATCAAATTCTTTCGCTTTGTTCAGGATCTCATCCGACCGCCCCGTGCCCTTGCGCCGTTTTGGCTGCTGCTCCTGACCATAAATCTTGAGTCGAACCGGATGTCCTGCAACTGCGGACGCAGCCTGTGTCAGCACATCCATCGTCGGCTGTGCTTTAGCCAGACCGGCCGTCACGTCGTCCTCACAGAAAACAAGCACGTTGTTTTCTTCCAGCTCCGCGCGCGATGAGATTTGCAGGCAGGTCAGCGCACCCATATTGATCTTTCCTGTGACCTGTTCGAGCACCTTGGGCCAGCCCGGCCAATCGGGATTTTTCTTGGACGCGGGCTTTTCCTTGGGAACCGGCGCAGTCTGCCCAGTCTCCTCTACCGCCCAAGCAGGCGCGTCCTCGTCTCCGGGCGGAGGCGGCGCATCTGCATCACCGGGAGGCGGCGGGCCGTCGTCCGACACATGCGGAACGATTGCGACCGGCACACCGTGCCTGACCTTTTCTTCCAGTGCTTCGACACGTCCCGCGAGCGAGTCGTAGGCTTCGCCGCCCATCGTGCACAAACGAACCATGCACAGCTCAGCCTCAACGCGGCGGTTGCTTGCCGCCTTGATCCGGCCGACCGCGTCCTGCAAAATACGGCTGTACGCAATCAGGGTCGCGGATGCAATCCCCTCTCCCAGTGTTTTCAGCTTGGAAACCGTATACGCCGGAGAGATCAGATTCGAAACGTCGCCGCGCGCGGTCTTGACCAGCAGCAGATCCCGGATCAGACCGAGCAGTTGATCGATCACACCGGCCAGATCCCGTCCGCCGTCGTAGGCCTGCCCGATCGCTTCGATCGCGCCTGCCAAGTCGGACGATTTGATGGACTGCATAAGCGCGGCCGCATCAGTCGCGCCCAGAATGCCAAGGCTTTTGGAGACGGCATCCTCGTCTACCACCGAACAGCCTGCGGTGCGGTCGAGCATGGAGAGCGCGTCGCGCATCGCACCGTCGGCCAGACGCGCGATCAGCTTTGCACCGCCCGGCGTCAGCTCGATCTGCTCGGCCGCCGCGATCTCGGTCAGCCGCGCCGCAATATCCTCCGGCGTAATCCGTCGGAAATCAAACCGCTGGCAGCGGGATAAAATCGTCGCCGGAACCCTATGGATCTCGGTGGTTGCCAGAATGAACATCACGTGTTCCGGTGGTTCCTCGAGCGTTTTGAGCAGCGCATTGAATGCGCCGGTCGAGAGCATATGCACCTCATCGATAATGAAGACCTTTTTTTGGACCGAAGCCGGCGCGTAGCGCACTTCGTCCCGAATCTCACGGACGTTGTCCACGCCGTTGTTGGAGGCGGCGTCAATCTCGACCACGTCGATGACCGAGCCGTCCAAGATTCCCCGGCAGGCCGGGCACTCATTACAGGGATCGCCGTTGACCGGATGCTCACAGTTGACCGCGCGCGCCAAAATCTTTGCGCAGGTCGTTTTGCCGGTGCCGCGCGTACCGGTAAACAGATATGCGTGCGACAGACGGCCGCTCTGCATCTGCGCGCGCAGCGTGTCAGTAATGTGCTGCTGACCGATCACATCTGCAAAGCGAAGCGGACGCCACTTGCGGTAAAGCGCCTGATACATCGCAGTCTCCTTTCACCAAATGAAAAAAATGGGCAGAGTATCGAATACCTGCCCACCTTTCCAAAGCCAGTTTGATTGTGTCATGCAGCGCCCTGTAAGACCGCACACCGAAAGATCGAAACGAACGCCCGGACAGCCTTTTTAACAGATCGACTCAAAATCGGCAGCTCTGTGGCACACGCAGGGTTCTGTTTAATGCTGCTCGGTTCCCCGCCTGACATGGTTCACAGTCCCACGTTGCACAGTACCAATCTCTCATCATCGGCCTGTTAACTGCAAGCATCCAGCCGCCGCCCCTCCCGATCGGGATTCAGCCCTGCTATAGCGGATTGCAGGTTCAGGGCACCGCTACCGCCCCGCCTAGTGCGGCCTTACAGGACGCTGCATCACATGCTTAGATATTATACTATAAGTCTAACCAAAATTCAAGCCCCAACTTACATTCAATCTGCATTTCCGCCGGGATCGCCCGTGATCAGGTCCTCCGGGAACGAAGGAATACCGGGTTCAGAGCCTTCTTCGTCCTCATCTCCTTCCCCGTCCTCCGATTCTGGATCATGACCGGTCAGAAAGTCGAAGAAGTGGCGGTCGCGGCAGACACCCAAAGAGCCGCCGGATACGACCACGTCGCCGGTGCCGACCGGATCGTTGGAGCCGGTGTAGCAGTAGCCCGCATCCTCAATACCGTTCGGAATATCGATCGGGAACATCCGCGTCAGATCGAGCTTAGCGACCGTCGAAGTGCTGTGGCAATTATCGCCCGCGAGCAGACCCGAGCTGGTGCAGATCGTGACATACTTGTGCAGGTTGCATTCCTCCTGCGGTTCGTCACCCTTCCAGAACCGGCCGGTCGAAACGCGGCTGCCGCGCGCATCGCTCTCGCACGCGCCGGTCGGCTCCATGCCGCTGTCCTCGCAGTAGCTTGCGCGGACAAAGTTGCTGTCGTCGCCCATGTCAAATTCGGCAGACGGCAGATCCTCGTGAATCCGGCGCATGACCGCAGTCCAAAGGGACAGCGCGGTGTTGCCCGAAATACCGTTGAGGTTATAGTTCTGATCATAGCCGAACCAGGTCGCACCGACATAATACGGGGTCAGACCGCAGAACCAGACGTCGCATTTGGACGTGGTCGTACCGGTCTTACCGGCGGTCTCGATGCCGGGAATGCGCGCACGGGTAGCGGTACCGGACGCAGTAACCTCCTTGAGACAGTCAAGCATATAATAAGCCGTCTTCTCATTCTTGAAGGCGTCGATTTCAACCGGATCGGTATAATCAATGATGATGTTGCCTTCGCTGTCTTCGACCTTGGAATAGGTACGCGAGCCGGAGAACTTGCCACCGTTGGCAAAGATCGTGTATCCGGTCGCCATTTCGCGGACGGTGACGCCGCGGGTCATGCCGCCGAGCGCGAGCGGCGCATAGTCGATATCCGAGTTTGTCAGATGGCTGAAGCCCAGTGTATCGGTCAGGAACGAGTACGACTTCTGCGTCGTGAGCATGTCCAGCACGCGGACAGCCACACAGTTGATCGACTGGGCGACCGCGTCACGCAGAACCATCTGGCCCTGATAGCGCCGGTTATCGTTTCGCGGCCACGGATTGTCGTTGTAAACCTTGAACGGCGCGTCGGTGATCGCCGAATACGGCGTGATCAAGTCGTTGTCCATCGCAGGGCCATAGACCGCAAGCGGCTTGATTGAAGAACCGGGCTGGCGGGTGGACATGGTCGCGCGGTTGATCAGCAGGCTGCCTTCCTTTTCGCCGCGGCCGCCGACCAGACCGACGATATTGCCCTTTTTGTCGCAGACGACCATAGCGCTCTGCGGCTTGACGCCGTTTTTGGACGCGTTCGGGAAGTTGGCCTCGTTGGTGTAAACGTCGTCCATCGCTTCCTGCACCTTCAGGTCGATCGTCGCATAGATTTTTAGACCGCCCGACATGACGCGGGACTTTGCAAGGTCGCGGGAAATGTGCTGGGTCTCGACCAGATCATCGGTCAACTCGTCGATGATGGCCTCGGTGAACCAGGAGTACGGCTCACTGTTCTGCTGCTTGTATTCATCGGACTTATAGACCAGTTCTGTGTTCAGCGCCTGCTGATACTCCGCCTCGGTGATAAAGCCCTGATCCTTCATTTTACCAAGCACGTTTTCCTGACGTTCCTTGACATTGTCCGGATTGCGGAACGGATTGTACCGGGTCGGCGCATTCGGGATCGAAGCCAGAACAGCGCACTCCGCCAAATTCAGATCCTTCAGATCCTTGCCGAAATAGGTCATCGCCGCAACCTTAACGCCGGCGGCGCGGTTGCCGTACGGGATCGTATTGAGATACATTTCGAGGATCTGATCCTTGGCGGTATCGCCCAGATTCTTTTCCAGCCGCAGCGCCTGAAAGATCTCATTGATCTTACGCTTGACCGACTTGTCGTTATTGCCGGTCAGGTTTTTAATGAGCTGCTGGGTCAGCGTCGAACCGCCGCCGTCGTCGCTGCCGGTGATGAAACCCTTGACCGCGCTCGCGGTACGGAGCCAGTCAACGCCGTTGTGAGAGTAAAATCGCTTATCCTCAATGGCGATGACCGCGTTGCGGAGATCCTCCGGAATCTCTTCCAGATCGACCCAAAGGCGGTTGACGTCGCCTTCGAGTGTCTCATATTCCTCATATTCCCCGGTATCCGGGTCCTTTGCATAGATGATCGTGGTCTTGGCCAGATCCTTGCTGTAAGAGGATACGTCGATATTCGCATTGGGGGCGACATATACGCCAATGTAAAACGCCAGCGCAAGGCCGCACAGACATGCCGTCACAATGCCGATCAGGATGATCGCCAGCAAAGTGAGCATAATGGCGCGTGGGATGACGCTTCTCTTTCGTTTTGCCATGTTTTTGATATGCCTCCTTTTGCCTGGGCAGGCGGACTGCCGCGCGATCTTCCGTGAGCCGAAAGGCGCGCACAGTCCATAGACTTTAATATTATAACATGCTTTTCAAAATAATGCCAATATTTTTATCATTCATGTATAATTCGCGGTCGGAAACTCCATACTTTGCATATGATCTGATCATTTGGGAGGGATGCGTCCATGCTGTCCAGAATCCGCAATTCACTTTATAATATTATGGTACTCGGCCTGACTCTGGGCGCGGTGATACTGCTGCTGCTCACCCTGCTTCTGCCGCGGCCGGAAAAGCAGGCGGCCGTGCCTGTGCAGTCAGAAACCTCCGCCGCGCAGTATCTGGCACGAACGTCCGGCAGCCGGGTCGTGATCTACCGCACCGGCCGGAGCGAACCGGTCATGGTGACCGAGATCGATGTGCGCACCCTGCCGGACGCCGATCAGGAAGCGCTTGCGCATGGGATCGAGCTGGCAGACGCGACAGCGCTGGCTCATCTGCTCGAGGATTATGACGGCTGATCCGGACATACCGTTTCCCTTCTCTGCATAGATATGGGATAACAGCATGGGAAGGCGGTGTATCAATTTTGCTTCATCAATTCTGGAAACGCCGGACGCTGCCGCTCGTCGCGCTGCTGCTCGTTCTGGGCGCGCTGGCCGGCGGCACAGCGATCTATCAAACAGTATCCCAACCCGAAACTGTTGCTGCGGCAGCGACGACCGATTGGGGACTCTCCTTTCAAACCGAGGGACAGCCGCCGATCGGCAACGCCTCTCCAGAGGCGCTGCGGGAGCTGGGCGCGCGCTTTCTGGGTGATCCGTCCCAGCCGGTCATTTACATCACATTCGATGCGGGCTTTGAAAACGGCAACACAGCGCCCATTCTGGACGCATTGAAAAAACACAATGCGCCCGCCGCATTCTTTCTGGTCGGCAACTATCTCGACACGGCACCCGAGCTGGTCAAGCGCATGGTAGCCGAAGGGCATGTCGTCGGCAATCACACGATGACCCATCCGGATATGTCCAAAATTTCCGATCTGGACGCCTTTCGAACCGAGCTGACCGGCCTGGAGGATAAATTCCGTGAGATCACAGGCGAGGAGCTGCCCAAATTTTACCGTCCGCCGCAGGGAAAATTCAGCGAGGAAAACCTCCGGCAGGCGCAGTCGCTCGGATACACGACCGTGTTCTGGTCGCTGGCTTATGTCGATTGGTACGCCGACCGTCAGCCCACGCCCGAACAGGCCTTTGCAAAGCTGATCCCGCGGATCCACAACGGCGCGATCGTCCTGCTGCATTCAACCTCCGCGACAAACGCGGCCATTCTCGATGAGCTGCTGACCCGCTGGGAGGAAGCCGGATATACCTTCGGCAGTCTGACCGATCTGGCCCTGACAGATCATTAGACGAGCGGATATACGGAAACGTTCCCTTTTCCGATTCACAAGATAATGGAAAACCCGCCTGTGCAGGCGGGTTTTTCGGCTGTGTAGGTTATTTTAGTTCTGCGGACAGGTCTGCAGCTCCTTGCCCTCGAACGCAACGCGGCGCGTCACGTCCCCCATAACATCTTCAAACATCGGGATATTCAGGGACTGTGCGCCGTCGCAGAGCGCCTTCTTCGGGTTGTTGTGCACCTCGATCATCAGACCGTCCGCACCTGCGGCGATTGCCGCACGGGAAAGCGGACCGACCATATCGCGGCGGCCTGCGGCATGGCTGGGATCAATGATGATCGGCAGATGGGTCATCATCTTGACCAGCGGTACGGCGGAGATATCAAGGTTGTTGCGGATCATAGTCTCAAACGTGCGGATGCCGCGCTCACAGAGCATGACGTTGGTATTGCCGCCCGCGAAGATGTACTCGGCAGCCATGAGGAACTCCTCCATGGTGGCGGACAGGCCGCGCTTGAGCAGGATCGGCTTGTTGCTGCGGCCGAGCTCCTTGAGCAGCATAAAGTTCTGCATATTGCGCGCGCCCAACTGAATAATATCAACATCAGCGAACAGATCAAGATGCTTTTCGCTCATGATCTCGGTCACGATCGGCAGGCCGGTCTGACGCTTGGCTTCGAGCAACAGCTTGAGACCCTCGGCCTCCATGCCCTGAAAGGAATACGGGCTGGTACGCGGCTTGAACGCGCCGCCGCGCAGGAAGGAAGCGCCCGCCTTCTTGACCGCTTCGGCAACCTCGAGAATCTGATCCTCGTTTTCAACCGAGCACGGGCCGGCGAAGACGTTGAAATACCCCTCACCGATCTTGCGTCCCGCGACCTCAAGAATGGTGTTTTCAGGATGCATCTTGCGGTTGACTGCCTTGAACGGCTCGGTGACACGCTGTACGCGCTCAACCAGATCATAGGCCATGATGTCGCTTTCGTCGATACGTGAGGTATCGCCCATCAGGCCGATAATGGTGGTGGAAGAGCCCTCCGAATAGTTGGTATTCAGCCCCATATCATGGAAATGCTGAAGCAAACGCTCGACGCGCTCCTTGTCAGGATGCGGCTTTAATACGACAATCATGTGTTATAATTCCTTTCCACTGAAAAATTGTTTACCGAAGCAAATTATAACACATTAGCAACGAAAAGCAAGAGCGTCGCAAAAATTCCAATTATCCATTTCGCTGAAATTTCTCGTATTGAATTCGCACCATTTTGCAAAATTCATCCCAGCGACCTTCGTTAATCAGCCGGGCCGGACAGATTTTGCCGGAGAAATCCTGATGCTTGCGCAGATCGTCCGGCGTCAGCCCGTGCCGCCAGAGCAGATATGCGGCCAGCTCCGCGCCGTTTTCCAGCGTTTTCTCATAGTCATTGTCCGCCGCGACGCACAGCTCAACGCCGATGCCACAGGCGTTGCCACCGTCCGGCTCCATGCCGTCGCCCGCGTGATAGGCCGGTTCCTCGTCCGGGATATGATGGTACGCCTCGTGATCGTCGACGGTATAGTGCCAGGAGAGCTTCTCGGTCAGCGCATTCTGATGAATGAATTCATTGTGCCGTTCGGCATTCGCGCCCGCCGCAAAGTTATCCGTCTCGTGAATGACGACGTATTTGATCGTGCGCGCTCCGCCCGGCCGACCGACGGCCTCGGGATCTACAAGACTTTCGTGAACGGGCAGATCACCCGCGTAAGTAATGGGATCGCTGTTTGTCTCCAGCAGTGCAAGCCGCTCTCCAAAAAATATGGCGCGCACACCCAAGCCCACGCCGAAAAGCAGCAAAAGCACAGCCGCAAGAAGCAGAAGCGGCCGAAAATTAGGCCGTCTGCGCCGCTTCCTCGCGCGCTGTGCACGATATGAAATCACTTTCATAGTTGTTTCTCCACCTCTGTTCTTTTTTATTCTACTACAGAGAGCCTGACGGATGCAAACCGGTTGCTTTAAATTTTTTGTAAATTCCTGTCGCTGCGCGATTGTTTTCGAATTTCGGCAGAAAATCCACTCTTTACATGAATGAATGCAGAATAAAGTATGTGGATTCATGACAAGCACCGAAATGCCGCAAATTTTTCGGAAACTTTTGCTCACAGTCCTTGTGATTCATGGGTAACTTGGTGTATAATACATACAAGTGAGTTCTAAGGAGGTAATTTGGAACTATGTTAGAAAATCTGATTGCTACGCTGAAAGCAGATCCCCGTACCATCGTATTCACCGAAGGCCCCGATCCCCGTATTCTGGAGGCCGCTTCCCGCCTGAAGAAGGACAATATCCTGTCCTCGATTCTGGTCGGCAACGTGGATGAAGTAAAGGCTGCCGCCGCAAAGGGCGGTTTTGATATCGAAGGCATCGAGATCATCGACCCTGAGACCTACTCCGAAATGGACGCGATGGTCGAGAAGATGGTCGAGCTGCGCAAGGGCAAGATGTCCGCTGAGGACTGCCGCAAGGCGCTCTCCAAGGGCAACTACTTCGGCACCATGCTGGTCAAGATGGGCAAGGCTGACGCCCTGCTGGGCGGCGCTACTTATTCCACCGCAGATACCGTTCGTCCCGCACTCCAGCTCATCAAGACCAAGCCGGGCAACAAGATCGTATCTTCCTGCTTCATTCTCAACCGCGAGACCGAAAACGGCGCGGATATGTATGCAATGGGCGACTGCGCGATCAACATCAACCCGGGCGAGGATGATCTGGTCGAAATCGCCATCGAGACCGCGCGTACCGCGAAGGCGTTCGGCATCGATCCCAAGGTTGCCATGCTGTCCTACTCCACGCTGGGCTCCGGCAAGGGCGAGACTGTTGACATGATGCGCAACGCGACCGCCAAGGTCAAGGAAGCTGCGCCCGATCTGGCCGTAGACGGCGAACTCCAGTTCGACGCGGCCTTCTCTCCGGTCGTTGCGCAGACCAAGTGCAAGGGCTCTCCGGTTGCCGGTCAGGCCAACACCTTCATCTTCCCCGACATCAACGCCGGCAACATCGGCTACAAGATCGCACAGCGTCTTGGCGGCTTTGAGGCATTCGGCCCCATCCTCCAGGGTCTGAACGCGCCGATCAACGATCTGTCCCGCGGCTGCAACGCGGACGAGGTCTACAAGATGGCCATCATTACCGCTGGCCTGAAATAAAGCATGTTGCGCTTCAAAGGGCGCCGGCTCCGACCGGCGTCCTTTTTTTTGCCCGTACTTCTATTCTATGTGCCCCGCTGTCGGGCTGATATCCAAACAGAGAAAAAAATTTTGCAATCACACTTTACAAGAGAAAAAGAAGGAGTAATATTTTCTCATAAAGTTCAACTCAATGTTGTATTAGCAAGAGAAACCGTTGAAGCGGAGATCAAAGCAGTTGTGCGCGCACAGAGAGTCCGGGCGGCTGAGAGCCGGATCGAAATGCAGGCTGCCAAATGGACCGCTGAGGGCGCGATGAAATGCGAACTTCCGCAGAGTATCCCGCGACGTGGCAGGCATACGTCAGTTGCCGGAGATATGTTGGTATCTCGATAAGCGCGCGGCTTTTTTGCCGCGAACCAAGGTGGCACCGCGGGATTTTTTGGCCCGTCCTTGATTTGTGTGTATTTACACAATGTCAGGGACGGGCCTTTTTGCATTGCCCCGCCCATCTGACCCAATAGAATTGGAGGAAACCCAGCATGTACCCTTCTTTATCCGAAATGAAACAGATCGCGCAGGATCCTGAGATCCGTCGCATTCCCCTCTGCCGCGCACTGTATGCCGACCGCTTTACCCCGGTCGAGATCATGCGGACGCTGCGCGCCGCCAGCAAGCACTGCTATCTGCTGGAAAGCGTCGAAAGCAACCAGCGTTGGAGCCGCTACTCCTTTCTGGGCTATGCGCCCACACTCGAACTGACCTGCACGAACGGTCGATTGTGCATTCGACGCGGCGCAGAGGGCGAGCAGGCGCAGGAGGAAACCACGGAGGTCGTGCATCCGGGCGATGCAATCCGTGCGATTCTGAAGGATTACCGTACTGCGCGGCTGGACGCTATGCCGCCGTTCACCGGTGGTCTGGTCGGATATTTCTCTTACGACTATATGAAGTACGCCGAGCCGACGCTTCGCCTGAACGAAGCGGAAGACGACGACTTCCGAGATGTCAACTTGATGCTGTTTGACAAGGTCATTGTCTTTGATCATGACCGACAGAAGCTTCTGCTGATTGCCGGTGTGTTCACCGAAGATCTGGAGCGTTCCTATGCACAGGCGGAACAGACGCTCGATGAGATGGAAACGCTCCTGAACAGCGGCGCACGTGCCCATTTCCCGCAGCTCCGGCTGGAATCCGAGCTGACACCCCATTTTTCCAAGGAATCCTACTGCAGAATGGTCGAACGGGCCAAGCAGTACATCCGGGAGGGAGATATCTTTCAAGTCGTGCTTTCCAATCCGCTGACCGCGCAGGCTTCGGGCAGTCTGTTTGATACCTACCGAGTGCTCCGCACGACCAATTCCTCCCCTTATATGTTCTACTTTTCCAGTGACGATATCGAACTTACGGGCGCTTCGCCTGAAACGCTCGTCAAACTGGAGGACGGCACATTGCACACCTACCCGCTGGCCGGTACCCGGCCGCGCGGCCGGACGCAAGCCGAGGACGAACGGCTCGAAGCCGAGCTGCGGGCGGACGAAAAGGAGCGCGCCGAGCACAACATGCTGGTCGATCTGGGGCGGAACGATATCGGCCGCATCAGCCGGCTCGGCTCGGTGAGGGTCGAACAGTATTGCAACGTTGTGCGGTACTCGCATGTCATGCATCTCGGTTCCACTGTCGCAGGTGAGATCCGGCCGGATCGTGATATGGTCGACGCAGTAGACGCGATCCTGCCCGCCGGAACGCTGTCCAGCGCACCCAAGCTGCGAGCCTGTGAGATCATACAGGAGCTGGAAAACCGGAAACGCGGCGTATACGGCGGCGCGATCGGATATCTGGATTTTACCGGCAATCTGGATACCTGCATTGCCATCCGGCTGGCCTACAAAAAGAACGGCCGGGTGTGTGTCCAGTCGGGCGCGGGCATTGTCGCCGACAGCGTGCCCGAAAATGAATTTATCGAATGCCGGAATAAGGCGCGTGCCGTCGTCCGCGCACTCGAGCTTGCACAGGAGGGTCTGCGATGATCGTACTGATTGATAACTATGACAGCTTTACCTATAACCTTTATCAGTTGATCGGTGCGATCGAACCTGATCTACGGGTCGTCCGCAATGACGCCTGCACGGTCGAGTCCCTTGCGGCCATGCAGCCGGACGCGTTGGTGCTCTCCCCCGGCCCCGGCCGCCCCGAAAACGCCGGGATCTGCACCGACGCCATCCGGTATTTTTTCGATAAAATCCCGATTCTTGGCGTTTGTCTGGGACATCAGGCCATATGTCAGGCGTTCGGCGCAACGGTCTCCTATGCCGCGCAGTTGATGCACAGCAAAACATCCCGCATCGCGCTCGACCGCGCCTGTCCCTTGTTTGCAGGCTTACCGGATACGATCCCGGTCGCTCGATACCACTCGCTCGCAGCCATGCGGGAGGGCTTCCCCAACACCCTGCAGATCACAGCACAGGCCGAGGACGGCGAGATCATGGCGGTCGCTCACCGGTCGCTGCCGGTCTATGGCTTACAATTCCATCCGGAGTCGGTCATGACGCCGGACGGCGCAAAGATTTTAAATAACTTTGTCCATTTGATTCGGAGGTAAATAAAATGATTCGCGAAGCAATCGTAAAACTTTCCCAAAAACAAGACCTTTCCTATCAGGAAGCGGAAGCAGTCATGAACGAGATCATGCAGGGCGAAGCGACGCCGGTGCAGATGTCCGCTTACCTGACCGAGCTCTCGCTCAAGGGCGAAACGATCGACGAGATTACGGCCTCGGCCGCCGGTATGCGGGCGCACTGCGTCAAGCTGCTGCACGACATGGATGTTCTGGAGATCGTCGGCACGGGCGGCGACGGGTCGAATTCCTTCAATATTTCGACCACTTCCGCGCTGGTCATTGCGGCAGGCGGCGTTCCGGTCGCCAAGCACGGCAATCGTGCCGCCTCGTCCAAGTCGGGCGCGGCCGACGTACTGGAAGCGCTCGGCGTCAAGATCGATCTCGCGCCCGAGCGGAGCGCGGTGCTGCTGAAGGACAACAGCTTCTGCTTCCTATTCGCGCAGAATTATCACATTGCAATGAAATATGTCGCTCCCATCCGCAAGGAGCTCGGCATCCGCACGGTGTTCAACATCCTCGGCCCGCTGTCCAATCCGGCCGGCGCGAATATGGAGCTGATGGGCGTTTTTGATCAGTCTCTCGTCGAACCGCTGGCACAGGTCATGGGTAAGCTGGGCGTCAAGCGCGGCATGGTCGTATATGGTCAGGATAAGCTGGATGAGATCTCCATGAGCGCACCCACCTCGGTCTGCGAGATTCGGGACGGCCGGTTCCAGTCGTACGAGATTACACCCGAGCAGTTCGGCTACGAACGGTGCGACAAGGAAGAGCTTGTCGGCGGCACGCCCGCTGAAAATGCGAAGATCACACGGGCGATTCTGAACGGTACCGAGCGCGGCCCCAAACGCTGCGCAGTCTGCCTGAATGCAGGCGCGGCGCTGTACATCTCACCGGAAAAGCGCAAACGCTGGAAGCAGGCGTGCGCATGGCTGAAAGCCTGATCGACAGCAGCAAGGCGCTGGCCAAGCTCGAGGAGATCATAGAGGAAAGCAACCGATGAACATTTTGGAACAGATCGCGGAGAAAACGCGGGAACGCATCGCGCGGGAACAGAAAATGCATCCGCTTTCCGAAGTGCGGCGCGCCGCTGAGCGCACCGGTTTCTCTCACCACGCGTTTCAGTTGGAATCGGCTCTGCGCGGCGCAGACATTCAGTTCATCTGTGAGGTCAAGCGGGCTTCGCCCTCCAAGGGACTGATCGCTCCGGATTTCCCCTATTTGGAGATCGCACAGAAGTACGAACAGGCAGGCGCGGCGGCGATCTCCTGTCTGACCGAACCGTACTACTTCAAAGGGACGGATCAATATCTATCTGAAATCTCGGAAACGGTCTCCATCCCGGTTCTGCGCAAGGATTTCACCATTGATCCTTATATGATCTATCAGGCGAAGGCCTGCGGCGCATCAGCGATCCTGCTGATCTGCGCTCTGCTTGACGACGCAGAGCTGCGGGAATATCATGCACTGGCCGATTCGCTCGGTCTGTCTGCTCTGGTTGAGGCGCATACACCCGAGGAAATTGAACGGGCACAGGCGACAGGCGCACGGATCATCGGCGTCAACAACCGTGATCTCAAAACCTTTGATGTGGACATCAACAACAGCATCCGGCTGCGGCATATGGTCTCCCCTGATGTCCTGTTCGTCGCCGAAAGCGGCATTCGGACGGCGGAGGATATTGCCGCGCTGCGTGCGGCAGGCGTCAACGCCGTCCTAGTTGGAGAAACACTGATGCGTGCGCCCGACCCGGGAGCGGCCATTGCCGCGCTGCGAGGGACGCTCGGATGACCAAGATCAAGCTCTGCGGACTATCCCGTCCCTGCGACATTGATTTTGTCAATGCTGTGCAGCCTGATTTCTGCGGTTTCGTGATCGACGTTCCGAAAAGCCGGAGAAATGTCACGCCTGAGCAGGTACGCGCACTGTGCGCCCGGCTGGCCCCGTCGATCAAAGCCGTCGGTGTTTTTGTCAACGCACCTCCAGAGGAGGTCGCCGCGCTGCTCGAAACGCACGCGATTGCCGCCGCGCAGCTGCACGGGCAGGAGGATGACGCGTATATCCGGTCTCTGCGCCGTCTGACGGACGCACCCATCATCCAAGCATTCCATGCGGCTTCACCGGCAGATATCGAGCGTGCCAACCACAGCATAGCCGACTGTATCCTGCTCGATCACGGCGCGGGTGGTACCGGCTGCACCTTTGACTGGTCACTGACCGATCGGGTCACCCGTCCGTATATTCTTGCAGGCGGACTGACGCCTGAAAACCTGCCCCGCGCCATTGAACGCTGCCATCCGTTCGCGGTCGACCTGAGCAGTGGTGTGGAAACGAATGGCTGTAAGGATTTGAATAAAATGAGAGCGGCAGTTGCCGCAGTAAGGAGAGGAAACCATGCATAATGGACGATTTGGCATTCATGGCGGTCAATACATCCCGGAAACTCTGATGAATGCCGTCATTGAGCTGGAAGAAGCATATAACCGATATAAAGATGACCCGGCATTCAACGCGGAGCTGACCGAGCTGCTTAACGAATACGCCGGACGGCCGTCCCGCCTGTACTTCGCCCGTCACATGACCGAGGATCTGGGCGGCGCAAAGATCTACCTCAAGCGTGAGGATCTGAACCACACGGGCGCGCATAAGATCAACAATGTGCTCGGTCAGGTGCTCCTTGCCAAGCGGATGGGCAAGACCCGCGTGATCGCGGAGACCGGCGCGGGTCAGCACGGCGTTGCGACCGCGACAGCCGCTGCGCTGATGGGCATGGAATGCGAAATCTTCATGGGCAAGGAGGACACCGAGCGGCAGGCGCTGAATGTATACCGAATGCGGCTGCTGGGCGCGAAAGTGAACGCGGTTACATCGGGCACAGCGACGCTCAAGGACGCGGTATCCGAGACAATGCGTGAATGGACGAGCCGGATCGCGGATACCCACTATGTTCTGGGCTCCTGCATGGGGCCGCACCCCTTCCCCACCATCGTACGGGATTTCCAGTCGGTCATTTCCCGGGAAATCAAGGAACAGCTCATGGAGAAGGAAGGCCGCCTGCCCGACGCGGTGCTGGCCTGTGTCGGCGGCGGTTCCAATGCGATCGGTGCATTTTATCACTTTATTCCGGATAAAAGCGTGCAGTTGATCGGCTGTGAGGCCGCCGGGCGCGGCGTCAACACGGCGGAGACCGCGGCGACGATCGCAACCGGTAAGCTGGGTATTTTCCACGGGATGAAATCCTACTTCTGTCAGGATGAATACGGTCAGATCGCGCCGGTCTACTCGATCTCGGCCGGTCTGGACTATCCGGGTATCGGCCCGGAGCATGCACATCTGTATGATATCGGCCGCGCGAAGTATGTTCCGGTCACTGACGACGAAGCGGTCGATGCGTTTGAATATTTAGCGCGTACCGAGGGCATCATCGCCGCGATCGAAAGCGCACACGCGGTTGCATATGCACGCAAGCTCGCGCCGACGATGCGTAAGGATCAGATTATCGTGATCAACCTGTCCGGCCGCGGCGACAAGGACTGCGCCGCGATTGCCCGGTATCGAGGGGAGGATATCCATGAATAAGCACATTCTTTCAGCATTTGCCCATGGCAAAGCCTTTATTCCATTCGTGACCTGCGGCGATCCGTCGCTCGATGTGACAGAAGATCTGGTACGCGCCATGACGCAGGCCGGTGCGGATCTGATCGAACTCGGTATTCCCTTCTCTGACCCGACAGCCGAAGGCCCGGTCATCCAGGCAGTTAACGTCCGCGCTCTGTCCGGCGGCGTCACGACCGACCGTATTTTCGATATGGTGCGCCGGCTGCGGCAGGATGTCACCGTCCCAATGGTTTTCATGACCTATGCCAACGTTGTCTTTTCCTACGGAACGGAGCGGTTCATGAAAACAGCGGCTGAGATCGGTATGGACGGCCTGATCCTGCCCGATGTACCGTTCGAGGAAAAGGAGGAATTCGCCTCTGTCAGTCGCGCGTACGGTCTTGATCTGATCTCGCTGATCGCGCCGACCTCACACGACTGCATCCGCATGATCGCCGAACAGGCCGAGGGCTTCGTATACTGTGTTTCCTCGCTGGGTGTGACCGGTGTGCGCTCCGAAATCACGACCGATATCGGCGCGATGGTCGCACAGGTCAAGCAGGCGCGCGATATCCCCTGCGCTGTCGGCTTTGGCATTTCGACGCCTGAGCAGGCACGCACGATGGCGGCCAAGGCGGACGGCGTGATCGTCGGCAGCGCGATCGTCAAGCTGTGCGCGCAGTACGGCATGGACTGCATCGACCCGGTTTCCGATTACGTGCGGCGAATGAAGCAGGCTTGTCTGGAGGTTTGAACAGAAAAAAATCAGCGTCCCAAAACGGACGCTGATTTTTTAGGCACCACCGCATCATTCGGCAAGAGCGATTTTCGAGCAGATTTTGCGTCCTGACGCGACGCGTTTTCGCAGGAATACTGGATGTCTTGCAAGAAAACGCAACAAAGTCAGGGCACAAAAGATCCGAATAGCGCCGCAGACGCAGTGGTGCGGTGTTGCCTTTATTCATTGTGGTTGTTTTTGTCCCGGTGCGGACGCTTTCTGCGCTCGAGCTTGACCGCGGTCGGCACCACGGTCTCAGCCGAAAGCGGGATCATCTCACCGGTCTCGGTATTGATGTGATCCAGATCGACATAATCTGTTGTTTTCTGCGACATTTCACGTTTGTGCAGGGATTTATTGACCAAACCCGAAATGGCGCTGTAAATGACCGCAAAGAGCGGCACGCCGACGATCATACCGACAAAGCCGAACAGGCCGCCGAAGACCAAAATGGCAAACAGAACCCAGAAGCTGGCCAGGCCGGTCGAGTCTCCCAAGATCTTGGGGCCGAGGATGTTGCCGTCAAACTGCTGCAGCACCAAAATAAAGAGGACAAAGTAGACCGCCTTCAGCGGGTTATCCAGATTGGCCAGCAGGATGAGCATGGTGCTGGGCACCGCGCCGATAAAGGGTCCGAAGAACGGGATAATGTTGGTCACGCCAATGATGACGCTGATGAGCAGCACATAGGGCATGTTGAGGATGGTTATACAGAAGAAGGTGATGACGCCGATGATGAGCGAATCGAGCAGCTTGCCGCTGATGAAGCCGCCGAAGACCTTGTGCACAAAGCGCAGGTTTTCCAGAATCATATTCGCAGTATCAACCTCAAAAACACTGTAAATCAGCTTCTTGCTCTGTGCGGCGAAGGTATCCTTGCTGCTGAGCATATAGATTGCGGCAATAAGGCCGACAAAAACGTTTTTAAGGAAACTGACCGCATTGGAAACAAAGCTGGAAACGAAATTGCCCTGCATGACCTTCATGAGCTGCGGGATCATCTGTTCCTTAGCCCAGTTCATGAGCGACGTGGACGCGGCGGAATATAGCTCCTCGAAATTGTCCGCCAAAATCGGATTATTGGAGAGCAGATCGCTCAGCCAAGCCTCGGTCTGCGCCAGGTAATCCGGCATTTTTTCGGACAGCCCCAGAATGCTCTCAGCCAACTGCGGCATGACCATCGTGAGCAAGGCGGTGACCAGAAGGATAAACAGCGACACACTGATCAGGCTGCATAGCAGACAATTGCGCCGGCGCGCTTTTTGGGGGTCGGCGCACAGCCGTCCAAATAGCGGCTGGAAACGCGCGACCAGACCATTAAAAACCGGCAACAGCAGATACGCAACTGCGAAGCCGATTGTAAACGGCTGCAAAATCAGGCTGATCTGCTTGAATACCGCCAGCAGCGTATTCATTTTAAATAATGCGAAGAAAAAGCAGATGCTCAGCACGATGACTGACCATGCCGTTACTGCAATGCGGAAATATTGGTTGTGAAACGAGTTTTTCATGCGGACGCCTCAGGGATTAATCGTCGGTCTCGCAGAAAAAGATGCGCCAAATCAGATAGAACCAGGTGGCCAGGAAGCCGATCAAAAACAGCGGCTTGAGCTTCTGCGCAGCCTTGGAAAACAGAGAGGCGAGCCATGCGCCGAAGCAGATCAGACAGACCTTAAAGATCGCAAAATCAAGCACACTGAAGCCGCGTGCACGACCCATGGTATAATCGATGAAACGATCGGCCTGACCGACGGCTTCCCCAGCATAATCTCGGGCCGCAGCGGCAGCGTCCTCCGCATAGTCGCGCAAAACGGCGGCGCGCGCCTTCAGGCGCTCCTGATCAATACTTTGCAGACGGGCGAGTAATTCTTCTTTCATTTCGATCACTTCTCCTTTGCTTGTGTATGCACGGCGTTGATGCCGGGACGTCTGGTGTGACGCCGGCGGCTGGCGCTGTGTTTTTTCTCATCACGTATTTCTTTTGCGGTGGAACAACTGCACCGTCCCTCGGGTGAGATGACGCCCAGACGCATCTCCAGCTTTTCAGCCAGTTCATCCGCGTCTACGCTGCCGGTTTCGCGCAGCGCGCATTGCAGGATCTCGCCGCAGGCATGCGCATCCGATCCGGCCTCATGATGATTCAGGTCAATGCCGAGCGCCTCGGAAACGGTATTGAGCTTATGGTTTTCCAGCTCCGGCCAGACCTTCTGCGAGACCTTGACCGTGCAGATGTAACGGCAGTGCGGCAGCGGCAAATGGTAATATTCAAGGCAGCGGCAAAGCACCTCGGTATCGAATACCGCGTTGTGGCACACGATCACGCTTCCTTCGATCTCGTCTCGGATCTGCTCCCAGACCTGATCGAAGGTCGGTTCATTTTTGAGCATGGACCGGCGGATCCCATGGATCTTGATGTTGTACCAGTGGAATTTTCCAACGGATTCGGGCGGTCGGATCAAAAAGGATTCCGAGCGGATCACTCTGTCGTCTTCATAATAGGTCAGGCCGACAGAACAGGCGCTGGTATAGTATCCGTTGCCCGTTTCAAAGTCCAGAGCAACATATTTCATGATTTACCCTCCTGAGAGATGGTGGGATTTGCCCGTTCCTTGATCGCACGCAGGAAGGTATAGAACGGCGCAAGACGGCGGAATGCATCCAGCATCGGCTCAACAAAGGTGCCGTCGAAGAGCGGATCGAACGAATCGGTCACGATATGGTCACAGCCGAGCTGTTTGCGGTTGAGCCAGGGCTGGTATGCCGCGGGAGCGTCCGGATGCTTGGGGCGTTTGAATTCCTCGCCGCGCAGAATAAAGTCCGGCAGTGCGTTGACCGCCCGGTACGCATCCCGAAACAGCTTATCTTCGCGCAGGATCATTTCGCGCGCGGCAGCCATTTCGCCCCGGCCGAAGCCGCCCCAGCAGCCATACGCCCAGAATTCCGGATGCACCTCCACATAAAAAAAGGGCACATCTTCAAAGGGTGCCCGCTTCCTGCGGAAATACAGCCAGAGATTGGCGCGGTAAAGCGTCTTATCCTTCGTATATCGGGTATCCCTGCGCACGCGCGAAACCATGCGGGACGGGACTGTGACAAAGCAGGGGTCGATTGCCAGCATCTCCTCCGTCATGCGCTCGCAAAGGGCGTAAAACGGCTCGACCGCCAGTTTTTTGATCTCAGCTTTGTGTTCTTCATAAAACATCTGTGAGTTCATCAGTCGGTTCTCGATCAGCAGATCAAGTCCCTGCGGATGAAATCCATGGAATTCCATCAATGAAAGCGCTCCTTATAAATACTATCTTTATTCTATCCTTTTTTTCGGACAAACGCAATAGAATTTCACGATCCGTCCTTCTCTTTTCCGTATCCGTCTGGAATTTTGCATTCGGCTGTGGTATAATAGCCGAAAGCACGCATTGCGCGTATGACCCGATGATATTGCACGGATCGACACTGAGATCCGTTCAGGAGGAATTACAATTATGAATGTTCAGGAAAAGATTTTAACGATGCTGGAGCAGGACGCCCGCCTGACGCCCGCACAAATCGCGGATATGGTTGAGCTGCCGGTCGCAGAGGTTCAGGAAATAATCCGGGAGCTGGAGCGAAGCAACACCATTTTGGGCTATCGGACGCTGATTGACTGGGACAAGACCGAAAAGGATCATGTGACCGCCCTGATCGAGGTCAAGATCACGCCGCAGAAGGGCATGGGCTTTGACGAGATCGCCCGCCAGATCTACTCCCACCATCAGGTTGAGAGCGTATATCTGATGTCCGGCGGCTTTGACCTGACCGTCATCATCTCGGGGCGCACCATGCGCGAGGTCGCACGTTTTGTCTCCGAGCAGCTCGCGCCCATGGAGAACGTGCTCTCGACCGGCACGCACTTCATCCTGAAGAAATACAAGGAGCAGGGCGTGGAGTTTGACCCCGCAGAGAACGATCTCAGAGAGGTAATGATTTAAGATGTTGGACTATTCGCAGATTCTTTCGGAGCGGGTGCAAACGGTCAAGCCGTCCGGTATCCGCAAATTCTTCGATCTGGCCGCCGGTATGAAGGACGTGATCTCGCTTGGCGTGGGCGAACCCGATTTTGAAACGCCCTGGCAGGTTCGCCGCGCGGGCATCACCTCGCTCGAAAAGGGACGCACGTTCTATACCTCGAACTGGGGTCTCCAGCAGCTTCGCGATGAAATCGCCGGTCTGGCGCTGCGCCGGTACGACCTGTTTTATGATCCGCAGGACGAAATTCTGGTCACGGTCGGCGGTTCCGAAGCGATCGACAACGCCCTGCGCGCGCTTGTCTCGCCCGGCGACGAGGTGCTCATTCCCGAGCCCTGCTTCGTCTGCTACACGCCGCTGACGATGTTGGCCGGCGGTACGCCTGTTCCGATTCAGACGGTGGTCGAGGAAGGCTTCAAGCTGACGCCCGAGCGGCTGCGCGCCGCGATCACTCCCAAGACCAAGGCGCTCATTCTCCCCTATCCGAACAATCCGACCGGCGCGATCATGAACCGCGCGGAGCTGGAAGCCATTGCGGACGTGCTGCGTGATACGAATATCGTGGTTATTTCGGATGAGATCTACTGTATGCTCACCTATCAGGGCGAGCATGTCAGCTTCGCGCAGATCGACGGGATGCGGGAGCGCACCATCGTCGTGGACGGCTTCTCCAAATCCTACGCGATGACCGGCTGGCGTCTGGGCTGGGCGATGGGCCCGCGCGAGATCATGAAGCAGATCTGCAAGATCCATCAGTTCGGCATCATGTGCGCGCCGACCACCGCGCAGTTCGCCGGTATTGAGGCAATCCGCACAGGCGATGACGATATCGTGCACATGCGCAGTCAATATGATATCCGCCGCCGTTTTCTGGTCAGCGAACTGCGCAGCATGGGACTCGAGTGCTTCGAGCCGCACGGCGCGTTTTACGTATTTCCCTCGATCAAATCGACCGGTCTGTCTTCTGAGGAATTTTGCAGCCGTCTGCTGCAGGAGCAGCATGTCGCGGTCGTTCCAGGCGACGCGTTCGGCGCAAGCGGCGAAGGTCACGTGCGCATTTCCTATTCCTATTCCATGAATCACCTGCGTGAGGCGTGCCGCCGGATGCGGGTATTCCTCGAGAGCCTTTGATGTATCCGATCCCTGCGGAATCCGCCGCAGGGATCTTTTTTGTCACCGAAATAGAGCGCGTGCATAGCCTGAGATAGAAGGTTCCTTTCAATACTCTAAATGGAGGTTTTTATCATGGCTGATAAAATCTGCCCCGGCCCGCTCTCCGGGAGCACCGGATTCCGCGAAGCAGTCTGCATTCATACCAGCAAGGTATATGATCAGTGCAAAAGCAAGGAATGTATCCGGGATCTGCGGGTCTTCCTGCCCACCTGCGACCAGAATTTCATCGAAAGCACCAATGTGACGGTCAAACCCCGCGAAGCGGAGCTGCTGCATGTGTCGATCGACACCGAGCCGGTCACCTTCAATCGCGGCTTCTTCCAGGTGGATATCCGCTATTTCTACAAGATCACCGTCGAAGCCTGCACCGGCGTCGGCCGCCCGCGTATCCTGGAAGGCCTGGCTGTCTTTGACAAGCGCTGCATCCTCTTTGGCAGCGAGGGCGGCGCGCGGATCTTCTCGTCCAAATTCGTGCAGAACGGTATGGACATACAGCTCGACAGGCGCAGCAACCAGCCGACCGCTGTTGTCGAGGTCGTCGATCCCATCATTCTGGACGCAAAGGTCGTATTTCCTTCCTCCTGTGGCTGCAGTTGCTCGTGCAATTGTGAGCTGCGCGAAGTGCCGCGCGCGATCTGCGGCTGCTTTGAGGGTCAGGAGCTTGCGCTGGACACCGAAGGCAACCGTCTGGTCGTTACACTGGGTCAGTTCTCGATCATTAAGCTCGAGCGCGATATTCAGCTTCTCATGCCCGCTTTCGATATCTGCATGCCGGATAAGGAGTGCTGCTGCGACGGCGTAGGCGGAGAAACCGCCGAGGATCCTTGTGATATCTTCTCGCGTTTCGATTTCCCCGTCGAAGCATTCTTCCCGCCGCGTCGTGAGTCCTCCTGCCGCGATCGCTTCCCCAGCTCGTGCGGCTCATGCTTGGGCAAGGGCGGGAGCGGCTCCGGCTGCGGCAATCACGGAAATCAGGGCGAGTCCGGCGGTGGCCCTGCCCGGGACTGCAATCATTAAATGCTCGTACCGTACCGCTCCCCTTCTGCCTTAACATGATGTTTTATGATGCAAAAACCCGGTTGCAGCTGCGCAACCGGGTTTTTAACGGTCGAATATTGGTCGATTTCCTAAGTATTCGATTGCCGACGGCGCAAGCCGGATTGTTCCAGCCGCAGATGTGCCTGCTCGAGCACATCCCGGTCAAAGGGCGTATTGACCAGACCTGCCGCCTGTTCATACGGCACAAGCCAAGAGCGTTTGACCTCTTCTGCCTGTAGAACGACAGACTCCTGTTTTGGATCAAAGCAGCCCAGAAAATACGTCAGATCTTTGTGCATTCCTTTGGAAGTATACGAGAAGCCATCCTGCCGGAAATCCGGAATAAACGCAATTCCGTTCAGACCAACTTCCTCCCGAAGCTCCCGACGCAGCGTCTCCTCGATCGTTTCACCGGCTTCGCGGTGTCCCTTGGGAAACCCAATGTGTCCGCTCGTCAGCGACTCGATCAGCAGATACCGCCAGCCATCCGCATCACGCGCTGCCACGACCGCGCCGACACTGTGCTCATAGTAGCAGCACCAGACGGTCTCCGGCTCTAAGGCATGGAAATATGCATGAAGCTCGGGCGCGATATAATGTTTCCGCGATGCGACGCAGCAAACAGAGCCATCAGGGCGCGTCCCCGAAGCGATGATCTCACCGGCATACAGCTTGGAGACAGCCGCAGTATCATCCAGCACATAGACCTCCCCCGTGACCGGGCCGCAGACCGCTGCGCCGCGGAACACCCCGGGTGCAAAAACAGATTGAATGCGAACAACGACCTGCGCATGCAGGGCCGTATCTTCGGTCGTCTGAATCGATTTGTTCATAACACACTCCTTCTATTGGATGCGATTGAAATGATGAGAAAAGATTTTCCACGGTTCACAGTATAGCACGGACATGCTCTTGTTTCAACGAAAAAAATGCTGCGCCGAAATGCGCAGCATTTTCTTATTCGGTCAGCGGGATCAGCGCGTCAGTGGGAAGTGTGATCCGAAGCCGGGTGCCGACCGGCAGGCGATCGCTTGCAGAACGCTCCCAACGAAACGTTCCGGAGCCGGAACCGATTTGCAGCAGCAGTTGACAGGTTTCCGGGCCGTCGAATGTCCGCCGGACAACAGCCGGGAAGGTATTCTCCCCCTCCTGTTCCGCCGGACGAATGGCGCGGGCTCGGCAGGCAGCCGCATGCACCGATGCGGGCAGTTCCGTATGGCTGTGCAGAGTGACGCCCCATGCGGGCACGGAAAGCGTATGTGCGTCCAGCCGGACAGCGTCCGCCACGTTCTCAAAGCCGGTCAATTCGGCCTCCACCCGGCTGCGCGGGTGCGCAAAGAGTTCCCGCTTGTCACGGGGCATTCCCGCCCAGCCCTGATGAATGACCGCGACCTGCTCACTCAGGCGGTAGACCTCCTCCCGGTTGTGGGAAACCAGGATCGTTGTGCCCGGAAACGCTTCGATGACCGATGCGATATGATGGGAAACGCGCCAGCGCAGCGCGTCATCCAATGCGGAAAACGGCTCATCCAGCATCAGGATGCGCGGTTGACTGGCTAAGATTCGCGCCAAAGCCACACGCTGCTGCTGTCCGCCCGACAGCTCATCCGGCAGCCGGTGCGCCAGCGGCGTCAGATCGAACTGCGCAAGCAGATCGTCGACCGCCGCCGTGCTTCCCGTGCGTTTTGCACCGCACAAAACGTTCTGACGAACCGTCATGTTCGGAAACAGCGCATAGCTCTGGAACAGCAGGCCAACGCGGCGCTGCTGGGGCGGCAGATCGATCCCACGTTCACTGTCGAACAAAACCGTTCCATCCACAACGATTCGGCCGGAATCCGGCCGTTCCACGCCCGCAATGCAGCGCAGCGTCATGGATTTTCCGCTGCCGGATGCGCCGAGCAGCGCAATGGGCAGATCCCCTGCGGATAACTGCACATGCAGGGTGAAACCGTCAAGCTGCTTCTGAATATTGACTTCCACCGACATGGTCTCACCTCTTTTTGCGCTCCATGAAATTCACAGACATCAGCACGATAAACGAGATCGCAAGGTTGACAAATACCCACTGGTAAGCAAGCGCGTCATTTCCCTCCCGCCAGAGTTGGTAGACGGTCGTGGAGATCGTCGCGGTGCGGCCCGGCGTATAGCCGGAAACCATTGAGGTCGCACCGTACTCGCCCAAGCCGCGTGCGAACGCCAAAATTGCGCCCGCTGCCACGCCCTTGCGGCAGCCGGGCAGCAGAATTCGCCAAAAAATGTACCGTTCAGACAGGCCGAGCGTGCGTGCGGCGTCCAAGATGCGCCGGTCATAGCTTTCAAAGGCACCGCGCGCCGTGCGGTACATCAGCGGAAAGGTGACGATTACGCTGGCAAAAATCGAAGCATACCAGGTCATCGTGATCTTCACCTGAAACCATTCCAATACCCGCGCGCCAATCAGGCCATGCGGCCCGAGCAGTCGAAGCAGGAAAAATCCAACGACCGTCGGCGGCAGCACCATCGGAATGGTCAGCAGGACATCCCAAAAGCCCTTGGCCGCACGCGACCGTTTACTGATCTCGTGAGCCGCGAAGATCCCAAGAAAGAAGGTGATCCCGGTTGCAATCGTCGCAATACGCAGCGAATTCCAAAGCGGAAACCAGTCCAATGCCGCTCCCTCCCTGCTTGTTTCTTGTTACGGCCTGTCGAAGCCAACGGCCGAAAACGCCTGCATGGCGTCATCGGTCTGTAAATAGTCCAAAAATGCCTGCGCCTCTTCCGGATGCGGCGCATCCTTCAAAACCGCGGCGGGATAAATAGCCGGCGAATAAGAATCCGCAGGCGCTTCCGCAGTTACAACGACATCGGGCTCGCTGGCCGCGTCGGTGCGATAAACGATGCCGCAGTCGACCGCACCGGCGGCAACCTGCGCGGTGACCTCCTTGACGTTGGAACCGAAGGTGATCTTTCCGTCCGCGTTCAGCTTATCCCAGATCCCCAGATATTCCAGAATCTCCTGCGAATACTGTCCGACCGGAACATCGGAATTGCCCAGCGCAATGGAGTCGACCTGATTGAGCGCCGTGAAATCCTGCGGCGGATTCTGCGCAGCCTTGGGCGCGACCAGAACCACCGTGTTCTTCAACAAATCCACGCGGGAATCCGCAGTGATCAGCTCCTCGAGCGCATTCATCTGTTTCTGACCAGCCGAAATAAACACGTCGCAGTCCGCGCCTTCCTCGATCTGCGTCTTCAAGGTGCCGGACGAATCAAAATTGAATATCAGCTCGATCTCGGGATACGCCGTCTCGTAAGTCTCCTTGATCGCGGTCAGAGATTCGGTCAGGGAGGCGGCGGCAAAAACGGTCAGTTCGGTCTGCTCCGCCGCCGTGTTCTGTTCAGCGGCTCCGTCTTCCTGTGTCGGAGCGGCTGTGCTTCCGCCGCAGGCGGATAATGTCATCAGGGCGGCAAGGCTATAGGCTGCAAATCTGATTTTCTGAATCACATCCCTCTCTCCTATTCGTTATATTTTATTGATTATAGCGAAATTATAGCAAAGATCGTGTTGTGATGCAAGAGGTTGCGCATAAAATTTGGTCAAACGCCAAAAAGGAACGGTCAGCCAACGCCAACCGTTCCTTTGCTCACACGCCGCCGACTAAAATGTGGAGCGCACGATATTCATTTGAGATCTCAACCTCTTTTGGTTTTCCGCCGAATTCACCGTCCAGTGTCCAGGACATCTCTTCCTCGCAGACAATGCGCAGCCGAGACGCCTTAAAGCGGTGCCAGAAGTTGGAATCCTCTTTCCGCTGAATAAAGTCGTTGAGCGCAATCTGCCATTCGATCGGATTTTTCGGCTGCCGAAGCAGAAGAACTTCAAACACACCATCATCCATCTGCGCGTCGGCAGGCGTCAAATCCTTAAAGCCGCCGACCGAGGTCGCGTTGGAGATCATGCCGTAAATAAAATCGCCCTCGATCTGCTGTTCTTCGACTTCGATCCGGATATGATAGGGTTTGATGCCGGGCAGGGTTTTGATCGCTTCGAGAATATACGCCGTGCGTCCGAGCAGATTCTTATTGGCCTGCGGCGTGGTATAAGACACATCCGTAAACGCGCCGAATGCCGCAATATAGCAGAAGCAGCGTCCGCTGAATCGTCCGATATCGACCGAGTACGGCTGTCCGTTGACGGCCAGCTCGGCTGCCTCCAGCGGTGCCTTAGGAATGCCCAGACTGGATGCAAAGTCATTGACCGTGCCCGCCGGAATGTAGCCGAGGGGTGTTTTCGCGCCTGAAGCCAGCAAACCGGAAACCACCTCATTGAGCGTACCGTCGCCGCCCGAACAAACGATGCGGTCAAACGACGCGGCACGTTCCCGGACAAACCGTGTGGCATCCTGCTGTGCCTGTGTCGTATATACCGTTACATCATAGCCTGCCTTGACAAAAAGGTCGATGCAGTCGAGCGCGGTCTCCCGGATCTCGCCCTTACCTGCATTGGGATTGATGATAAACAGCAGCTTTTGCGTCATGGGTTTGCCTCATTTCGTGTCATCAAAAGCGTATTCTCCTGTTGTGCTGTGCGGACAATCTCAAAGCATCAGCTCGCAGACCGTGTTGGCATACGCGACCGGATCGTCGATCTGCAGGCCCTCAATCAGCTGCGCCTGCGCATACAGCACCTGCGCATACTTGGCCAGCTTATCCGCATCAGCCGTCTTGAGCTTGTCGAAGATCGGATGCTCTGCGTTCAGCTCGAGTACACGCTCCGCGTGCACCTTTTCCTGACCGGGCTGCTGATTGAGCACCTTTTCCATCTCGAGCGATACCATACCCTTTGCGGACAGACAGCACGGATGGCTCTTGAGGCGGCTGGTCAACTGCACGCCTGTAACCTTATCGCCCAGCGCGTTCTTGACGCCGTCCAGCACGGTCTTGTATTCCTCGGTGAGCTGCTTGATCTCTTCCTTTTCCTCGTCGGATTCCAGATCGAGGTCACCATCGGCGATCGACTTGAATTCCTTCTCCTTATAGGCGTGCATCATCTTCATGCAGAATTCGTCGATGTCATCGGTCAGGCAAAGCACCTCATAGCCCTTTTCCTTGAGCAGCTCCATCTGGGGCAGCAGCTCGATCTTGGCCTTGGTCTCGCCGCAGGCGTAGTAGATATACTTCTGGCCTTCGGGCATTCGCTCGGTATATTCCGCCAGTGAAACCATGTCCTCACTCGCCGAGGTGTGATAGAGCAGCAGATCCTCCAGCAGCTCCTTGTGCATGCCGTAATCCACATAAGCGCCGTACTTGAGCTGCAGACCGAATGCCTGGAAGAACTTGACATAGGCTTCCCGGTCGTTCTTCATCATATTCGCCAGCTCGTTCTTGATCTTCTTCTCCAGACCGCTTGCGATCAGCTTGAGGTGACGGTCATGCTGGAGCAGCTCGCGCGAAATATTCAGAGAGAGATCGGCTGTATCGACCAGACCACGGACGAAGCTGAAGTAATCCGGCAGCAGATCAGCGCACTTTTCCATGATCATAACGCCGTTCGAGTACAGAGCCAAGCCCTTTTCGTAATTCTTGGTGTAGTAATCCATCGGTGCATGGGACGGGATATACAGCAGTGCGTTGTACGTGACCGCGCCCTCGGTCGACATATGGATGTGACGCAGCGGATCTTCAAAATCAAAATACTTCTGCTTGTAGAAGTTGTTGTAATCCTCGTCCTTCAGTTCGGACTTGGACTTCTTCCAGAGCGGAATCATGGAATTGAGCGTGGTCAGCTCCTTGTACTCCTCCCACTCCGGCTTTTCCGGATCACAGCCCTCCTTCTGGCGGCTGCGGGTCATTTCCATCTGAATCGGATACCGGATATAGTCCGAATACTTCTTGACCAGACCCTGCAGGCGGTATTCATCCAAAAATTCGCTGTACTGGTCGTTTTCGGAATCCTCCATCAAGGTCAGTGTGATATCGGTACCGACGGTCTCCTTTTCGCACGGCTCGATGGTATAGCCGTCCGCGCCGTCCGAAATCCAGCGGTTCGCGGTCTCTGCACCATCCGCACGGGAAACGACCTCTACCTTGGACGCAACCATGAACGCCGCGTAGAAGCCGACACCGAACTGACCGATGATGTCAATGTCCTCCTGCTTGTCGTTCTCCTGCTTGAACTGCAGCGAGCCGGAATGAGCGATCGTACCCAGATTGCTCTCCATCTCCTCGGCCGTCATGCCGCAGCCGTGGTCAGAGACAGTCAGCGTACGCGCGTCGCGGTCGACCGTCAGCGTAATCGGGAGCTGATCGCGCAGAATGCCGGTCTTTCCTTCCTGCATCGCGTGGTAGTACAGCTTGTCCGTCGCATCCGACGCGTTGGAGATCAGCTCACGCAGGAAAATCTCCTTGTGCGTGTAGATCGAGTGGATCATCAGATCGAGCAGTCGTTTGGATTCTGCCTGAAACTGCTTCTTTTCCATAAAAATACACCTCTGTATTGATTTAAATTTAAATGGGTTTAGCACTCTGTTCCTTCGAGTGCTAACAGTAGTATGATAGACCCATTGCAGGAAAAAATCAAGAGGTGTCATAATTATTTAACAATTGTTTTTTCGCACAAAAACAGGGGACGCATTTTGTGCGTCCCCGCCATAGACCATTCAGCGCAGCTTGTGCGGATCAATGTGCTTCCGGCCGACCTCCCGGTTGGTATACCGCCGCAAAAGGGTATAAATGACCGAAAACAGCGGGATATTGATCAGCATACCTAAAACACCCATCGTACTCGCACCGGTTGTAACGGCAACGAGCACCCAGATGGAGGGCAGGCCGACCGAATTGCCGACAACATGCGGATAAATCAGATTGCCTTCGATCTGCTGCAAGACCAAAAACAGAACAATAAACCAGAGCGCCTGAACCGGATTGGTAATGAGAATCAAAAATGTGCCCAGAAAACAGCCGATAAACGCGCCGAAAATCGGGATCAGCGCGGTCACAGCAATCACAAGTCCGATGACCACCGCATATGGCATATGGAAAATGGTCATAGCGATCAGGAACATGCCGCCCAGAATGCAGGCCTCAAGCACCTGACCTGAGATAAATTTGGAAAAGGTCTTTTGCGTCAAACGCGCGATGTCGATCACCGTGTCCGCGTGCCGCTCGGGTGTCCAGGCATAAAGGAGCTTTTTCATATTGGCGGCCAAACGCTCCTTCTGCAGCAGCACATAGATTGCAAAAATCATTCCGAGCACTGCGTTTGTAATGCCGCCGATGATGGAGGATGCGACGGAAAACGTGCTGTCCAGCAGATTGCCGTTCCGCAGAAAGCTGAGAAGATTCTGGAACTGCTCCGCCCAATTGACGCTCTCCAGGCTTTTGATCGCCTGATAGACATAATCCTCGATCTCCGGATATCGGGCGACCAGATCGTTGCCCCATTCGGTCAGCCGGTTTGCAAACTCGGGCATGGACGCCCGCAGCATTCCGACCGAATTCGTGAGCTGCGGCCAGACTGTAAAGATCAGCAGGGTCAGTACGCCGACAACCGCGGCCAGCGTCAGTACAAGACTGACCGGCCTGCTGAATTTCTTGTACCGGCGCGGTCCGGGCTTTCCCGTATCCGGGAAGAGCGTTCGTTCGATCGCCCGCATCGGCACATTCAGAATGAACGCAATCACACCGCCGATGATAAACGGCAGCAGAAGGTGCAGAACCGTGCGCACCGCGCCAAACAGGATCGCGATATTCTGCAAGCCCAAAAACAGAACAATGCCAAACGCGATCAGAAGCATCAGACTTTTCATATTCTTCCGGTTAAATTCCATAAGGTCTCACCTTGTTCATAAAATATAAAAGCATAGCACGATATGTTTTATATTATATCACAGGATGATATGGAAAATATTTCATTTTTATGAACTTGTCTCTATCCGCATCCAATGAACGCCACACATACGGTCTTTTTCCGGCGATTATCTTTTTTGCAGAGAATTTCAGCCGAAACGCTGTCATCCGCAGAAGCCGACCATCAAGCACAAAACCTCCGTCAGGATATCCCGAGGAGGTTTTCAATCAATTCACTGTACGTCACGCAGTCGATGCAGATATGTATCCATTGTGATCTCGTATCGGAGTAGACAGTTGTCTTCGCCATTTTGGCTGAATCCGCAGGAGCATACCGATCGAATTGATCGCTGGTTCTCCGGATAAATTTTAGCAATCACTTTTCTGGCTCTCCATTTTAAGAAAGCTGTCGACAAAGCGGCTCGAATCGCACTTTCGCCATATCCATGTCCCCACAGAGTTTCCTCCCCGATCACATGAACGATCTCATAGGTATCCCGTTCAAACAATTCCCGCAGCTTTACGAATCCGATGGTATCGCCATCCGACCGACAGACCAAAAAGAAGTGCCCCAATTGATTGAAATGAAATGTAAAGTGTATCGTCTTAACGGGGGTTGCTTTCCTTTATTTTTATGGTAAAATAAATCAGAAAAGAACCGTCTGTAAGGAAGGGCTTTTGGTATCGCACCCTATGGTGTTATATGGAAAGTGCTTCTTTTTTTATAATTTGACTCTGAAAACTGAAGAAAAAGAACCGTCTGTAAAGAAGGGCTTTTGTTTTTCTGCTGTAAGGCATGAATATAAAAGTCCTTCTTTTTTATTTTTTCACGCTATATTCCCGCATTTGCGCGATATAGAATATAAAACCCCATATCATAAGGAGGATCACAATGAGCTTAATCAAAGTAGACAAGCGAAACAAGCGGACAAATGCAAAGCAGCTGCGGCGGAATGGTCTTGTGCCCTGCTGTGTTTATGGCGGCAATCTGCCTGGCTCTATTTCAATTCAAATGAGTCAGCATGCTGCAAATCAACTGATGCACACAAAACGCGAAGGCAGTAAGGTCACCCTTGAGCTGGACGGCCGTCTCATCTCTACGCAGATCAAAGAAAAAAGGGAAACTTACTGAGGCACGAAATCGAACATTTCAGTTTTCAGGCATTGGCGGCAGATCAGCGAATCAATAGCATTGCACATATCCTTTGCAGGAGGTGAGTTTCGTGCAGTTGGTCGGCCAGGCAATCCGACACTGTGCATTCGGAAACGGTATTGTGACGGAGCTGGATGAACATACGATCACGATCTGCTTTTCCACAGGGGAGAAAAAATTTGTCTATCCGGATGCTTTTTCCGGCTTTTTGACATTAAAAAATCATACACTACAGAAAAAGATACAGACGCTTCTTGTTGCGCAGGAAGCCGCGATGCAATCTGAAATTCATCTGTATCAAGAAGTGCAACGCAAGAAAATTCCATTGCATAGCCTGAAAATATCTCCCCGCGCTCAAGCGGTATTTGATATTAAAACAGAACAAAAAGAAGATCTGTTTACGAGATGGTCTGTTTCCACGGGCTGCTATGTCAGCGGTTCCTTGAAAGGAGAACCGCGTATTCCGGATCGGCTCAAACCAAATTCAATGTGTTTGCTGACCGAGCGCCCTGTCGGCTGCCCGGAAACAGACCGACATATTATCGGTGCTTTTATGGTCGAGGCAGATTTTTTCGGGAACTATTGTCGGAACGGAATCCTTACCGCGCATCCCGATTATCGCTTAAAGCTGGAGAACGACCAACGCCCCGAATAGAATTAAGCGCAAAACAAAAAGCTCTGCCGACATTTGCAAAATCGGCGGAGTTTTTTTCACTCTTTTATGTTTATGATTTTAGAGGTTCTTTATTATGGTCGGTCATTTTATTTGATAAGGTACAATAAAGGACCTGTTGACGGTACCTATCGGGAAGCCCACTCTCTTTTCCCTGTAGGCATTATCGTCTCGGGTATGATTCTCTTTCGCAAAAATACAAACCTCCGGTGTGGCGTTTTTGTTTCGCATCACATCGGAGGTTCACACAAAATGGGAATGGTCTTATGACTCTGTCCCCTCTCCCCTTCCGGAAACGACGATCATGGATGCAGATTGTCCGTTCATTGCGCGGGTCAGCATCCCTGAGACGATCTTGCAAGAGGAATGATATCGGGATTAACAATTGTAACGCAGATTGATGTGTTTATAAATCACGCAAAAGCCGATCCGAGCAAGTTGAAGTGTCGATCGAGCGGATCGTATTGCGCAGCGGAAGAACCGCAGAAGGTGATACACTCAGTTCGTCGATACCCATTGAGAGGAAGGTCTCAGTCAGCTCGGCGTCCGCGCCCAACTCGCCGCAGATGCCGATCCAGATACCAGCTGCGTGCGCGTTGTCGGCGGCCATCTTGATCATGCGCAGCACAGCAAGATGATGCGCGTCAAAGAACTTATCGAGATTCTGCCCCTGACGGTCGACCGCGAGCGTATACTGGGTTAAGTCGTTCGTACCGACCGAGAAGAAATCGACTTCCTTCGCCAACTGGTCGCTCATCATCACAGCGGCTGGTGTTTCAATCATGATACCCAATTCCACATAATCGGCCATCGGCACGCCTTCGTTAGCCAACTCCGACCGGATATTGGAACAAATGCGCTTGATCTCCTGCACCTCCCAGACCGAGGTGATCATTGGAAACATGATCGCAATTTTTCCGTAGGCCGACGCGCGGTATAGGGCGCGCAGCTGGGTGCGGAATACCTCGGGGCGGGTCAGGCAGATGCGGATGGCACGCAAACCCATCGCAGGGTTTTCTTCATGCGCGAGATTAAAATAATCGGCCTGTTTATCTGCGCCGATGTCGAGCGTGCGAATGATAACGCGCTTGCCGCCCATGCGCTCAGCAACCGTCTTGTAGGCTTCAAACTGCTCGTCCTCGGTCAGGTAATCACTGCCCTGCAGATAAAGAAACTCCGAACGGAACAGACCAATGCCGCCGCCGCCGTTCTGCAGGACTGCATCGAGATCGCCCGGGTTGCCGATGTTGCAATAAACCATCACGTTACGTCCGTCCAGTGTGACATTCGGCTGGCCGCGCAGCTTTTCAAGCATATCTTTGAGCGCACGCTCCTTGGCCTGCTTTTTCAGCAGCCGCTCCCGCGTCGGCTCATCCGCATCAAAGACTACTTCGCCGGTCTGTCCGTCAATCATGGCGAGCTGACCCTCGTAGTTCTCCGTGAGCACGTTGCCCACGCCGCAGATTGCGGGGATACCCATTGTGCGCGCAAGGATCGCTGTATGGCTGTTGCCCGAGCCACCCCGAGTGACGAAGCCGAGGATCTTCGACTTATCGAGCTGTACGGTTTCACTCGGTGCGAGATCGTCGGCGGCAAGGATCACAGGCACATCAGAGTCGACGCCGCCTGCTACCGCGCCTGACAAAATGCCGATCACACGGGTCGAGATATCGCGTACATCGGCGGCGCGCGCCTGTATATAAGCGTCGTCCATCGCGGCGAACATATCGGCAAACATAGCTGCGGTATCCGAAACCGCCGCTTCGGCATTCAACCCGCCTTCGATCATGCCCTGAATGCTTTCCACATAATCAAGGTCTTCCAGCATCATTTGATGCGCTTCGAAGAGCATCGCGCTCTCCTCTCCAACCTCGGCGAGCGCCTTTTCGTACAGTGCACCCAGTTGCTCGATTGCAGTCTGGCGTGCGGTCTCAAAGCGGGCGTTCTCCGCCGCAGTGTCCGCTACCTCACGGCGCTCGATCTCACCGTTTCCCCGGCGATAAAAGTACAGCGGGCCAACTGCAACGCCATCTGATACGCCCTTGCCCGAAAGCTGTTTCATACTGCCCACCTCTTATAAATTTATAAATTAGACTGGAAGAATGCTTCGATCTGCGCGCCGGCCTCAGACTCGTCAGCACCTTCTACCTCCACGCGAACGGTTTCACCGGTTTTGACACCCAAGCTCATAATTGAAATTAAGCGTCTTGCCTCTGCTCTTTTGTCGCCCTTGCAGATCCAGACCTTGCTGGTGTGCTTAGCCGCTTCTTTTGCCAGCTTACCTGCCGGACGCGCGTGGATGCCGATGGGGTCGGTGATGGTATATTCAAATGTGTACATAACAATTCTCCTTGCTTTACATTTGTCAAATGTTTTAGAACAGGGCAGAAAGCACAGCCGTACGCAAAGCGTCCTCCCGTCCCATAAAGTCAATCGTGCCAAGTCGGATATCCGGCTTGGTGCTGCCGTGGAAGTCGCTGCCGCCGGTCATCAACAGACGATGCTCTTCCGCCAGATCGAGGTAAAATGCGGCCGCCTGCGAGCTGTGATAGCTGCTGAAAACCTCGATCCCGTCTAAGGAAAACGCGATGAGCTGTTTCAACGGCTCAGTCTGCATCCCGATATTGACCATGGGATGCGCCAGCACTGCGATGCCGCCTGCGGCATGAATGGTTTGTATGGCCTGCTCCGCCGTAATATACGGGATCGGGATGTAGGCCGCTTTTCCGGGAGCGCAGACATCCCAATAAAAATTGACCAGAGGGCGATCTGCCCGCACCCCGCCCGGTAGGAGAGGACGTATCAGCGGATGTACCTTGTTTTTCGGCTCGCGCAGCGCTGCCTCGGCAATCATTTCGGCGGTGATGACGCCATCCCGAGCTTTCTCAAAACCGCGCTGCGGTCGAAAAGAATGCCCTGACGCATGACAGCATCCATTTGCTGCTCAGAAACCGCTTGCAGCGTTTTACGGGCAGATTTTTCAATCGCCTGTATTGCTTCATTGGCAATATCGATTCCGTACCCAAGAATATGGAGCTGCAAACCGTCCAGCATACAGTCCAGTTCAATGCTGGGAATCACGCGCACACCAAGCTGCGCACCGCGCCAACTGAACTCCGGTACACCGGAAACGGCATTGTGATCGGTCAGAGCAGCCAATGTCACCCCTTCCTGTCTGCACAGCTCCGCCAGCCCGTGCGAGGAGATTTCTCCGTCCGGGCTGACAACCGAGTGCACGTGCATATCCATATGAGCCATCGAGTTCCACTCCTTCCGATGATACCGTTACATTTTAATGGATGAGCGGGCGAACCTCCGGGCGAGGCGCCGTCATCGAGATAAACCACCTGCGCTGCATCCGAAACGCACCTGCAATCACATTGCATTCACAAGCGCGCCGCAGCTCCTGTGGCATCATTTTCCATCGAACCGCTGCCTCCGGGATCGTCATATAGTACATACTTGCCGCCTCCTTGTTCTGAAAACAGATGGTAGATCGCCTGCGCCACGCCGTCGTGATCGCAGTCTGCCGTTACATATTTCGCCAGTTGCTTGAGTGCCGGATCGGCGTTTCCCATTGCGACCGGCATGCCGACCGCCCGCAGCATGGCCGCGTCGTTGTCGCTGTCACCGATAGCGATCATTTCCGACGGAGCAACACCCAGCAGCTCACCCAGCCGGATGAGTGCCGCGCCCTTGTCCACGCCCGCGGGCATGACCTCAAAATTGTCCGTGCCCGAACTCGTGATCGTGATTCCGGGCAGCGGACGGATGATCTCAAGCGCCTTGTCGAGGTCTTCACGCTCACCGATGGCATACACCTTGGTCACGTCCAGCCCACGCGCCCGAATCGCGCCAGCGATGTCGTCAAGCACGATCTTGTTGGCATGGAAGCCCTCGACGCGGTAGTTTACCACGAAATCGCGATCAGAAAACGGATTGATGTAAATTTTATCGCCCACGTAGATCATCACACGCACCGGCAGATTCTGCACGGCGGCGACGGCCTGCGCGCCGATCTCGCAGGGCATAGCCCAGCTTTCGAGGATATGCTCGTCGGACGCAGTCGCTATAACCGCGCCCCCCCCCCGCCGTGACCATCAGATCGTCACAGGTGATCTGACGAGCGAACTCAGCAGCCTCACCAACGATACGGCCGGTAGACAGAACGACATGTATGCCGTGTGCCTTGGCCCACGTGAGGGCCTCGCACGTGGCCGGGGTGATGTCTTTTTGGGAATTCAGCAGTGTCCCGTCCAGATCGAGCGCGACTAAACGATATTTCATAGGTCCGTATCCTCCTTGATCCATTGATAGATGGCCTGCGCTACACCTGCCCGATCGTTGGTATCAGTCAGGAAGCGTGCGGCCTGCTTTGCCGCCGGAGAAGCGTTGCCCATAGCGATCCCGATACCGGCGGCGCGCAGCAGCGGCACATCGATGTCGTGGTCGCCGATCGCCATCACACACGCGGGCGGGATATTAAGCGTACGGCACAGCGTTTGCATCGCGGCGTCTTTGCCCATCCCCGCTGGGACAATCTCGAGGTATTCGTCTTTGGAACGCTGGAGCATGAGCGGCAGTCGCAGTGTTCTGAGCGCTGCGTACAGCTCGTCAATCTGCACCCGCTCGCCCATGCACAGCAGCTTGTGCGCGCCGCAGGTTTTCCATGCGCCAAGAAGTTCATCGAGCGGTGCTTCAGACGGAATAAGACCTGTAATCGTACTCTCAGCAGTACTCCAACGGTCATTTCGTGCGACGAACCAGTCGAAATCGCGGTAGACGCTCAGGTGTACGCCGTGCCGAGCGGTCTCCGCCGCGACACGAAGCGCAGCATCTGTTGGGATACGGCAGTCGCTCAGTCGCTCGCCGTCTGACAGGATAAGCCCGCCACCGAAGCATGCGATCGGCCCAGACACGCCGAGCGCATCCGCAATGGGAGCAATTGCCTGTGGCGGGCGGGCGGACATCAGGGAAATCACAACACCGCGCTTTGCCGCATATTGGACTGCCGCCCGATTCTCGGGCGGCAGCGAATGGGATGTGTCAAGCAGTGTGCCGTCGATATCGAGGCACAGCAGCCGAATGTTGAAAGTGGTCATTGGGATACGCTCCGTTTCTTATTCGGCTTCAGCCGCGCGCAGGATGTGGTTGACGTTGCGTTTTCCGTTGCGGATGCCGAGTCCGATCAGCGCGGCGCACATTGCACTGGCAATTGCCAGAACGACGCCGGTCACGCCGCAGGCGAAACGCAGCCCCGCACCGGTCAGGCCCCACCAGGCAAGCACCGCTGCGCAGGAGGAAAGGAGCATCGCGCCCTGCATCCAGCGGGACAGGCGCACCAGCGCGTCCTTCTGCTGCCGCGCCTCGCGAAGCAGCGTCTTTTGATCGTGAATCATGGGAGAAAGCTCCTTTCCAGATCGGTTGATTTGAATAAACCTTAATAAGCCAGCTGCGGATCGAAGAAGCCGAGCAGTACGCCGACCAGCGCAACGACAACCAGGATCAGCATGACGGTCGTGGGCGCCTTTTTCTTCTTGCTCATCAGCCAGTAGCAGAACATGACGGCGGCCAGCGGCAGAATCTTGGGGAAGATCGTGTCGAGAACGCCAGTTTGCAGAGCGATGTCGCCCGGCAGCACCATGGGCGTCGTGATCGAGATCCAAGTTGCGGCAACTGCGCCGATGACGATCGTGCCCAGCATGATAACAGACTCGCGGATCGCGTTGGCTTTTTCACCAACGATCATTTCAACCGCCTTGCCGCCCAGCTCATAGCCCTTGTAATACAGGAAACGCATGCCGAACGTGAGCACGAGGTTGTAGGCGATGATGTAGAAGATTGCGCCGAGCGGCGAGCCGCCGGACGACATGCCGAGTGCAACGCCCAGCAGAATCGGAATCAGTGTGCCGACGAGCAGGCTGTCGCCGATGCCGGCGACCGGACCCATCAGGCCGGCACGGATGCCGTTGATCATTTCTCCGTCGATCTCCTCACCATTGGCCTTGGCCTCCTCGAGACCGGCGGTCATGCCGACGATAACGGTGCCGAGCTGCGGCTCGGTGTTGAAAAACGCGGAATAGGTCTGGAGCGCTTCCTTCTGCTCCTCCTTGGTCTCATACAGCTCCTCGACCAGCGGGAGCATCGCGCACAGATAGCCGAATGTCTGCATGTGCTCCTGGGAGAAGCAGGTCAAATGGCCATAAAACCAATTGCGGAAGGACTTACTGAGCGCCTTTTTGGAAAGTTCCTTTTCAGCCATGGTCAAATTTCCTCCTCATCATCATCAAATCCGTCTGATGCGCCTGCGATCGCCGGAGCAGCCTTCTGCATGGACAGCACCTTAATACGATAGTTGATGACCGCAAAGAAACCGCCGACAACCGACGCTGCGATCAGGTTCAGGCCCATGCAGGCGGCAAGGGTGAAGCCGAACAGGAAAGTCAGCAGATCGACCGGCTTGGTCGCGACCTGCTTGAGCAGGATGGCAATACCGACTGCCGGGAGCAGCGAGCCAACGGTGAAGAGGGTCTTCATCGCGATTCCGTCCATCGGCAGATATGCCTTCATCAGATCGACCATGTTGACGCCGACCTTGGTGATGATAAACGTCGGGATAAACGAGCACAGAATGTGCGAGATCCACGGCAGGCCCATGTCCGCTACATAGAGCTTTTTCAAATCGCCCTTTTCAAGCGCTTTCCAACCCATGTGCTGCCAGACAAGGTTGACCGTTGCGGTGCCATAGAACAGGACCGTGCCGAGGGTGCCGACTGCGGAGCCCAGGGTGACCGCCATGGCCTGGCCTTCAGGCGACGCCGGGCTGAGACCCATCGAGTGAACGGCAACTATAGACAGCGGGATGCCGATATAAGAGATTGCACGAACATCGGCCGAAACCGTGCCGCCCGGCGTAACGAGCGCAATATAAACGACCTGGATCGCCGCGCCCAGATAAATACCGGTCTGAACGTCGCCTAAAATAAGACCGACAATAAGACCCGCTACCAACGGACGGCCGAGCGTATAGTTGCCGAGTACCGTGCCGCCGAGACCGGGCATGGATGCCAGACAGGCGAACAGTCCGAATAATGCGGCCTGCCAAACTTGGATTTCCATAGAATCCTTCACCTTACCTTTCTTTGTTGAATCCCCTTTATTTTTTTGCGGCTAAAGCCGCCGGATTCCGGAATCAATAGCCGAACTGGCCGCGGAACTTCTTCCAGTTGCCGATCGCTGCCTCCTTGACGAGGGCGAACTCGATCTCGTAGCCCTTCTGCATGATGGCTTCGAGCGCGTCAGCCTCGGCCTGGGTGATCGACTGGTTGTTGCCCAGCTTGACCGCACCCGCGCGGTCGTTACACGGCCCGATGATAACGGTCTTGACCTCGCCCGGATCGAAGCCGTCGTCGACCAGAATCTGCTTCATCGTGATCGGGTCCTTGGTGATCAGGAAATAGCGGTCCTTGCTGGCGAGTACCTTCTGGCACTTGGCGCGCCACTCGTCAAGCGTCCAGACGAAGGTCTTCTTCTCGCTGACGTTCTTGTAGGCCGCCTTGAGCACCGGAGTGGTGGCCGCCTTGTCATTGACGGCAATCAGGCCGTCGCATGGATACTCGAGCGCCCAGCGGGTGCAAGTCTGGCCGTGGATCATACGGTCATCTACGCGGATAAACGAAATCGACATTGTTTTTTCCTCCTCTTTCTTTTAGATGTCTTCTTCTTCATTTTTGTCAAGGTCGAAGCGCTTGATCTGTCCGCGCGCCTCGTCCATGATTTCCTCTGCGATTGCTTCGAGTGGCTCGTCGGCGTCCGCAAACGCCGCGGTCAGCACCAGCGGAAGGTTCATGCCGCCGATTGCGATGGTTTTTTCCAGCAGCCCTTTCTCCGTCAGCACCTTGAGTGCGGTCGTCAACGGCGAACCGCCGATGATATCGGTGAACAGCAGGATCTCATCGCTGTCCGTAATGTCTGCGACCAGCTCGGCAAACTTCTCGTGGAAGGTATCCACGTCCATGCCGTCAAGCAGACTGGTGGAACGGATATCCGTCCGATCCGCGCCGGCCATCATGCCGAGGGCATTGTGCAGGCCGGGAGCAAAGGTGCCATGGCTGACTAAAATGTTGTATCTCATGATTTTCAGACCCCTCTCTGTCTTTTTTGATACAAGTTTACCAATTTTGATGCGATTTCTCATCTGTATTTTGTCACGGATGGCAGGTGACGAAATTCAGTTCCTATTTGACATTTGTCATTTGGTTTGTAAAAAACGCGCAAAAAAAGCTCCCTGCTTTCGACATATCGAAAACAGAGAGCAGCCTCATACGCACTTTTTCTTTAATTTTGCAGATATTCATCCAGTTCACGCTGCACGCGCAGCATCTGCAAATCGAGGTTGTGTTCATCCTCCATCGCGGCTGTGATAAGGGTTTCGGCCAACAGCATGGCCTGATTGTAGTTCTGGAAATGGGGCGCGGCCACAGCCTGTTCCATCACATCGGGGAGCACCTCGAGCGCAAGCTGGCTCTCGCCCGGCGTATCGTGCCGCAGTACCTGCTGCGTTTCGGGCGATTGGGTCACGCGGCGCAGGGCGGAAACCCCGTGCGAATCGGTAAACAGCATGGACTGTGTTTCATCCGAACAGGTCAATTCCTTGAGAAATTCCCACGCGAGCGTTTTTTGCCGCGAGCGGCTGCCGATGCTGACCAGCATGGTGCTCAGCTCGGAGCTGCTTCCTCCGGAGGTGCCGCTCGGCATTTGGATGCAGTCCCATTCAAAACCCGAATAACGCTTGATACGCCACGGATAGGGCTGATAAGTGCGGTAATCCGAGAACAGAAACGGGCGAAACGCTACATTGCCCTGATCAAAATCACGCGCGGTGATCTCTTCGTTTTGATAGAGCCAGCCCAGCTTCTGCGCGAAGGCGACCGCTTCCATGGCCTGCGGCTCTGCGGCCAGACAGTGCTGTCCATCCTCGGAAAACAGGGAAATCCCGTTCGCGGACAGCGCATTCTGCCACGAATAGCCGTAGCTGCCAAATTGGTCGAGCACACCATCGCCGTCCGTATCCCGTGTGACCTGCGCACAGATTTCATAAAAGTCATCCCAGGTCCAATCGTTTTCGGGCACTTTGATACCATCTTCTTCGAGCAGGGATTTGTTTACAAACATTAGTGTCGGAACGCATTCAAATGGCAGCGCATACTGCGTGCCGCCAATCGCACCGCTCTCATATGCTGCGGGATAAAAATCCGCGTCAGAGACCGAACCATCCCGTTTCATCAGACCATCAAGCGGGTGCAGAGCATCCAGCGCATACAGTGTACCAAAATCCTCGGGCAGTACCATAAACACATCCGGTTCCTGCCCACGCAGATGCTGGTCAATCAGCCATTCAGAGTAATCCCGGGGCAAAATGCCGCTTGTATACTCTACACAAACCCCAGGATGCTCGGCTTCAAAGCGTTCAATCGCGGCATCTATTACAGCATAGCAGTTTCCAATCGGCGCATTCCAATAGCTTCCGGAGACAAAGCCGACCGTCAGTACGCGCGGACGGGTACCGCCGTATACTGTCAGCCCCAGACAGAATACACTCATCAGCGCCCCAGACAGCAGCCGCTTTCCCATTTCCCTCATCATCAATCACCATAAGGGCGGTTGGTCGCGCCGCTCTGCACCGCCCAGATTGCAAGCTGTGTGCGGTCACGCAGATCAAGCTTGCTTAAAATGCTGCTCAGATAATTGCGCACGGTTCCCTCGGAGAGACAGAGCGCGGCGGCGATCTCCTTGTTGGAAAGGCCGGAACCAACCTCACGGATGATCTTCCATTCGTTTTCCTGCAAGTCGGCGGTCTGCTTTTCGTTCACCTGAATCTGCATATTGCCCTTGGCCATGCGCGCGAACATCTGGAACGCTTTGGATTCGACGTCCGGTGTGATGATCGAGCCGCCGCGCATAACCTCGCGCACGGCGTTTGCCAGCTCCGCGACAGAAACCCCCTTGAGTAAGTATCCGGACGCGCCGTAGCGCAGTGCGCCAAACACATATTCATCGTCGTCGAAGGTAGTCAGAATGATGACCTTCATCTGTGGGTAGGCCGCTTTGATCAGCCGGGTACATTCCACGCCGTCGACCTCGGGCATACGGATATCCATCAGCACAACGTCAGGTTTTTCCCGCCGGACCATTTCAATGGCCTCGCGCCCATTGGTAGCCATTCCAACCATCGTAATATCACTTTGCGCATTCAAAACAAAGCTCAGGCTCTCGCGAATCAATTCCTGATCGTCCGCAAGCAACACTCGTATCATACTTCATCCCCCCATCGAAGCGGTATTTTGGCCTCAATCCGAAAGCCGTTTGTACCGTCTATCTTTAATGAACCGTTCAGCAGCCGCAGACGCTCCCGCATGTGCCGCAGGCCAAAGCCCGGCTCGACTGTCTTGCAGCCCAGACCGTTGTCCTGTATTAGAATCGTAAGCTGGCGTGCCGCGCTTGAAATATCGACCAGTACCTTGGTCGCCTGTCCGTGACGGATCGCGTTGGTAATGCTTTCCTGCACAATGCGGTAGACCGCATCTTCTTCATCCGGAGATAGACGCAGGTTTTCCGCATTGATTCGCAGCGTAATTGCCGCACGCGACGTCGACTGCATCTCTTCGCAGAGCCTGCCGAGCGCCTCGGGCAGTTGCAACCGCTCCAGCGCGTCGGGACGCAGCGCGCGGACAGAGCGCCGCACCTCATTCATGCCCTGACGAGCGGTATCCGCAATGCGCTGCATCTGCTTCTTTGCCATTTCCGGTGAAATTTCGAGCATTTCGATGCAGGCGTCCGCGCCCGCCGTAATGCCCGTCAGCGCATGCCCCAGGGTATCATGGATTTCCCGCGCGAGCCGATTGCGTTCGCGCGTTTCGGCCATGCGTTCGCTTTCTGCCGCATATGCCTTTAGCTGTTCGTTTAAAATCGAGAGTTGGTCATTTGCCCGTTCCAGCTCACTGTTCAGTCGTCGGATTGTCGAGTTTTCCTCGGTGCGCTGTCCCACCAGCAATACCATATAAACAACGAACAGGATCAAATTCAACACACTCAGTACACTGATCGTGCTCTGCATGACCTGACGGACGTGCGTATCATAATACATCAGGTACTCGGCAATCGAAACCAAGCCGAGCTGAGACGGAAAGATTTCTAAGCTGGTCACCAGATACAAGGAGGTCATGGTACCGAGAAAATATGCGCGGTTGCGCCCATGTAAGCTGTCAATCAAATCGACAACGACCATCAGAAGCAAGCCGTTGTAGCTGAAGTGCAGCGCAAAAATGACCGTCATACACAGGATAGGTTCAAGCCAGTATACGACGTTTGGAGAGGGAATACTTTGAGGGCGATACCGATTTACCGCACTGAGGAAAAGTAAGATTGCCAGTCCCACCGCAGCCAAAGAAAGCATCCACGGCTTGCTGGGCAGGGCGCTCAGCTCCCGCGCAAAACGCAGTCCATCGGCTTGCCGGGCGGCGCGATATGGCGTTAAAACGAAGATAACGCTGATATAGGCGCAGATCGCCAGATTCAGCAGCAGCATGAGACGGCGAAAGACCTTCAGAAAAGCATAGGTGTCCATGTAAGCCTCCCTTATTGCCAACCTTCAATATCGAACTGCCCGACATTTTTGGCAGTGATCAGCTCGACCGGCACGGTGATCTCTTTTTCATAATCTTCACCGGATAGGATCTGATAGACTGTCTGTGCCGTTATTTGGCCGATCTGAATGGGGGACTGTGCAACAGTAGCGGTCATCGCGCCTTCCAGAATCATATTCTTTGCTTCGGGCGCACCGTCCACTCCGTAAACAGCGGTTTGTGCCAATATGCCATATTCCTCAAGCGCAGCCATTGCACCGAGCGCAGAGGGGTCGTTCAGCGCCATGACCACATTGGGCGCGCAGCCCTGTTCCAGCAGCGCTCTCACGGCAGGCATCGCAAGTTCAAGCTGTCCCGCGCTGCCCGTCCGACCAACGATCCGATAACGGCTGTCGTTTTGAATCGTATCGCAAAAGCCTTGAATACGGTCGACCGCTGACTGTGCGGTTGGATGCTCCAACAAAATGATGGAAGCGGAATCCTGCGTGTTCATTAAATGCTTCGCGCAGAGCACACCCGCACCATAGTTGTCGGACGCGATCGTACAGGCAGCCAGCGCCTCGTCGCTGACCTGGGAATCAACTATAACAACCGGGATGCCGGCGGCATGCGCTTCTTCCAGCGCAGGGCTGATCGCCAGAAAATTCACGGGATTGACGACCAAAATATCCACATCCTCTACAATCAGCTCATGAATCTGCTCATTTTGCTTTTGCTGATCGAGCGCGGGGTCGCGGGTCAACAAAATGTCGCCGTGGCTTTCGATCATCAGCCGCAGTTCCTCGTCGATCACGCTGTAGAATGGATTGTTCATTGTCATATAGGTCGCGCCGATACGATAGCGGTCGGCCGTGCGGCTGCCGACAAACTGAAGCGTCGCATATAAACAGACCGCCAACATGATCGTGAATACGATATAGATCATCTGCTTTTTACGCATTTCATCATTCCTCACTTTGATGCCATTGTATGATGCTTTTCGTGAAATCGAAAGACTTATCACGGAGAATATAGCTACATTTTAGAATTGTCGGGAAAAGTTGCATCTTAAAGTGGACTAATGTCAATAAAGCGGACAAGAAAATCAGAGAGTAGACTGCCGTTCTCTCTGGTCAGGCGAAAGCCTGTGATTATGCGAATGAGGACGAACAGGATTTGAAAAGACCGCGTCAAGGGATGTTCGCAAAAAGGGTTCCTGTCATATGAAATCAAGCAGTCATGCGCAGCGTTGCCTCAATGGATTGCTGGCTGAGGTAAGCCCTGGAAACAGACCAATCCTCTGTATACTCCATCAGGTATGTGGTGACCAGCCGAACATAAGACTCCTCGTTCGGGAAAATTCCGACAACGCTGATCCGTCTGCGAATCTCCCGGTTCAGGCGTTCCATCATGTTGGAAGACGAAATCTTCCGGGCGTCCAGTTTCGGGAATGCGTAAAAAGCAAGAGAGTCCTCCAAACGCTTTGAATCGGTATCTATGACTTCATAAGCCCGTTTTCTGGCCCGTTCCGCAGTGGGAGCCAGCCAGATTTCCTTCAGCACGGAGGCGAAAGACTGCTTCTCTTTCTGCGGCAAGATATTCCGCATGAAATGTACCTTGCAGCGCGGCCAGGAGGCTCCGGGAAAGGACTCCCGAATGATTGAGTCCTTTTGTCATCTCGCTGACCTGGCTTCTGGATCAATTTTGGATGCCAAGGCTCTGCGCCAGCTTCTCCATTTTACGAGTGGAGACGCCCTGCACAAAGGCCTCCTGAACCACCTGAATGAGCGCGGCTTCACTGCGCTTACGCTCGGTGACGAAAAATGGGATATAGCCGTCCTGACGGACTTTGGGAACCATGAGATACATCGTCCCCATCCGGGTGTCCAGGCGACGGGGACGGTATCCACTGCAATAACCGTTCCGACTGCCTGAACGTTCACTCTTCTCCGCTCCCAACTGCTGATCCTCTTCAGCCTCCATGCGCTCTATACAAAGCCATTCCAGCATACTCAACATGGGATCCGGCTGTGTAACGCATTGTAGTAGCAATTCTGTGAGATCTGTGGTATTCTTTTTGAGAGCCATTATGGTTTCTCCTTTGTATAATGATTGTTTCGACAACTTTCATTTTACAGAGTCCCTGATGGCTTGTCTATTTTCTATGCACCTTTGCAAACTTGATTATACGCTATTCACAGAACTCCCGGACAAGGACGGCGTACGGGTCGGGCGGTATCTCTCTGGGGATGGTAAGCACCCACCTCCTTGCAAGCTGGGAGTTCCATTGCTTCTCCACCGCTTCGGCTGCGTTCCATAAGGTATTGTGGTCTGCATACTCCGGCGGGGCATTTGCCGGGAGCAGGATTTCATTGTGGACGATACCACGCTTTTCCGGGTAGTGCTTCACTTGCTGGTCATATTCACAGAACAGCTTTTCTCCGCTCTGGTAAGCAGCGGCGGCAACCGCAGACTGCCGCTGGCTGCGCTGAACAATCGTGATTTCGTTGTGTGGACAGAGCATTTCGTTTCTCTCCTGTTGCTCCAACAAAAAATCCCCGAAACATACGGATTTTTATTCCGTATATTTCGGGGTCTTGTTTCATTTTCCTTTGGTATTATTCACTTTTTTCGGCGTGATATGCGAAATGGCCGTTTATTCCCACTCGATCGTCGCCGGGGGCTTACTCGTGATGTCATATACGATACGATTGATATGGCCAACCTCATTTACGATGCGGACCGAGATGCGGTCAAGCACATCGTATGGAATGCGCGCCCAATCGGCGGTCATAAAATCGGTGGTCGTGACCGAACGCAGCGCGAGAGTATAATCATAGGTACGGCCGTCGCCCATAACGCCGACCGAACGCATATTGGTCAGCACCGCAAAATACTGATTCATCGTATTTTCCAGATGCGCCTTGGCAATTTCATCGCGGAAGATGAAATCCGCTTCACGCAGGATGTCCAGCTTTTCCTTGGTGATATCTCCGATCACGCGGATTGCAAGACCGGGACCCGGGAACGGCTGACGCATGACGAGATATTCGGGCAGATCCAGCTCACGGCCGAGCTGACGCACCTCGTCCTTAAACAGCAGGCGCAGCGGCTCAATGATCTCCTTGAAATCCACATAATCCGGCAGGCCGCCTACATTATGGTGGCTCTTGATGACAGCGGCGTCGCCCGCACCGGACTCAATAACGTCGGGATAAATGGTGCCCTGTACGAGATAATCGACCTTACCGATCTTCTTGCCTTCCTCTTCAAAGACGCGGATGAACTCCTCGCCAATGATCTTGCGCTTGGTCTCCGGATCGGAAACACCGGCCAGCTTGCCCAGAAAACGCGCTTCCGCATCCACGCGGATGAAATTGATATCCCACTTGGAGAATGCGGCCTCGACCTCATCGCCCTCATCCTTGCGCATCAGGCCATGGTCGACGAATACACAGGTCAGCTGATTGCCGACAGCCTCGGCCAGCAGCGCGGCCGCAACCGAGGAATCAACGCCACCGGACAGAGCCAGCAGCACCTTACCGTCTCCGACCTTCTCCCGGATGGCCTTGATCGACGTATTCTTATAATCCTCCATCGTCCAGTCGCCCTTGGCGTGGCAGACCTCAAAGAGGAAGTTCTTCAGCATCAGGCTGCCATTCTCGGTGTGGTTGACCTCCGGATGGAACTGCACACCATAGAAACCGCGCGCCTCGTCCGCGATCACAACATTGGGGCACATCGCGGTATGGCCGACCAGTGCGAAGCCCTCGGGCACCTTCGCCATATAGTCGCCGTGGCTCATCCAGGAAATGCCCTCCGCAGGCAGGCCCTTGAACAGCTTGCAGCCGGTATCATAGAAGGTCTGCGTCTTGCCATACTCGCGCGCGGAATCATCCTGTGCCGCCGTGACCTGACCGCCCAGCGAATGTGCCATCAACTGGCAGCCGTAGCAGATGCCCAGAATCGGAATACCCAGTTCAAAGATGCCCGGATCGCAGTGCGGCGAGGTCTCCTCGTAAACGCTGTTCGGACCGCCGGTGAAGATGATGCCGATCGGGTTCATGGCCTTGATCTCTTCCAACGACGTTTTATACGGTTTTACTTCACAGTAAACATGATGCTCGCGCACACGGCGCGCAATAAGCTGATTGTACTGCCCGCCAAAGTCCAGCACAAGTACAAGCTGATGATGCTCCATGAGTCGAATTCCTCCGATCAATATTTGCTTATTCAAAATTATGCCACATTTTTCTCATCTCAGCAAGTGGTTTGCAGAGAATTCTTGCCTTATTTTTTTATTTGCGGCAGAACATTAGATCTTTTCATAGAAAACACGCGTCGTTCCGCATAATCCGACCAACGCAGCAGAAACTACTTCCATACCGAATTTGAAAGGGATGGTTAAACCGTGAAATCTATCCGCCGAAAAGCCGCGCTTGTTCTGGCCTGTTTTGTGTCATCCGTCCTCCCCGCCGCCGCATTTTGGAACGATGCGGCACAGGCGACGGCAGAAGAGCGGCTTCTGACTGTTTCAACCGGCGCCGCGCCCACAGCCGCTTCCATAGAGGCCGAGACCGTTGCCGGCGTCATGATCGAGATTCCGCTGTCCGCGACTGATCCGGACGGAGACGCGGTGATCTTCAAGCTGATCGACACGCCACGCATCGGCACCGCTGTGATTGAAAATGACAAGGTGCTGTATACGCCCGCCAATCGGAAAACAGGAACCGATAAATTCACATACTGCGCGATCGACACCATGGGAAACGAGTCCGAACCCGCACAGATCAAGGTGAAAATCCGTAAAAACAGCGCCAAGGTGACCTATGCCGACATGACGGACAATCCTTCGCATCTGGCAGCGGTCAAGCTGGCGGAAGCCGGTGTGTTTCTGGGCGAAAAAATCGGTGCCTCCTATTTCCTGCATCCCAACGAGGAGGTAACCCGCAGCGAATTCATTGCGATGGCGGCTGCGGCTGCCGATCTGGAACTGACCGAAACCGCTTGCACCGATTTTCAGGACGATCAGGCGCTTTCGCCTTGGGTCAAGCCCTATGTGAGCGCCGCGGCAAATGCCGGCTGGATCAATGGCTACGCGACCGCATCCGGCGTTGCTGAGATTCGCGGCGAGAAGCCGATCACACTGGCTGAGGCCTCGGTCATCGTATCCAAGCTGCTTGGCAGCGACGCAGTCATATCTACTTCAACGACCGGCTATGCGCTCGTTCCTGCTTGGGCAGAGGGCGCGGCGGCCGCGCTGACCGCAGCCAAGGTCATGCCGGAATCCGAGCGCGACCACGATGGCGGATCGACCATCACCCGGCAGACGGCGTGTGAACTGCTGTATCGCGCGATGCAGGTGCAAAATGAGGAAAACGGATGAAAAACGGAGGATGTCAAGACGGCATCCTCCGTTTCTTATTTGACGCGCAGAGACTCGATCAATGTCTCGTCCGGTGTGACAAACGCCGTTTTATATACATGATAAATGACAAAACCGGGCTTCGCACCGGCAGGTTTTTTCAGATTGCGCACCTCGGTGTAATCGACCGGAACACCAGCCGACGTGCGCGCCTTGGAATGATAGGCGGCGATCATGGCCGCTTCGGTCATCGCCGTATCCGTCGGCTCCCGTCCGTCGGTCACCAGAATGACATGCGAACCGTGAATTTTCTGCGTGTGGAACCAGATATCGCTCTTAAACGCGGTCTTCATGCTGAGCAGATCGTTTTGCAGATTGTTCTTGCCCGCCCAAACGGAGAACCCATCGCTTGTCCGGTATTCATACGGCACCGAGCGCGCCGGCTTTTGCCGGCGCATGTTCCGCTGCTGCCGGTGGGACAAAACGCCGGTCTGTGTCAGCTCCTCACGGAGCTGTGCCAGATCAGCCTCATTCTCGGCCTCGTCGATCGCGGCCAGAACGCTTTCCAGATAGTCCAGTTCCCGTTCACCCGCGCCAATCTGCTCGGTCAGCATCAGCTCGGCTGTCTTGGCCTTGTTGTACAGCTTGAAATACCGCTGCGCGTTCTGCTGAGGCGTCAAACGCAGATCGAGCGTGATCTCGACCTCCGGACAATTCGGATCGTAGTAATCAATCACCTTCGCGGTGGCCATACCTTTTTCGAGCTGATAGAAATTCGCGGAGATCAGCTCTCCCTTGCGCTTGTATTTTTCGCGGTCGTGGGTCTTGGCGAGCTCCTGACGCTGAGCAGACAGCTTGCGCACCAGACGGTCACGCGCGGCGGTCACCGTGCGCAACATATCGCCTGCCTTGCGGTGCATTCGTTCGGCCTGCCCCTTCTTTTCATAGAACGCAGCCAGCAAACTGGAGAAGTCAGGCAGAACGGTCGTCTGCACCAGATTTTCATACTGTGTGATGGGCAGACAACTGAAATCAAATACCGTCTTGTCCTCGGCTTTGGACAGCAGATAGGGCTGCGCCTTTCCGGAATTCATATATTCGCAAAAATCGGTAAACACCTGCACCAGATGATCTCTGTCCGTCTCGGTCAGCAGACTGATCGGCTTTCCGGTCTCACCGGTCGCGCGGTACGCCAATTCCCGGCAAAGCAAAGGCGACAGGCCGAAAAAGGAGGATAACAACCATTTATCCAGCCCCATCTCCCCTTCCGCACGCGCGGCTGCCGCGGCCAGACCCGCGCCCGAGATCGAGAACGGATCGACCTTGTGCTCCTGCGGCGGCGGCATATGATAGAACAGCCCCGGCAGGATCTGGCGCTTGCCCGAAATATCGCCGTCTACGCGGCGAATCGCGTCAATGATGCGGTCATCCTCTCCCTTGAGGATCAAATTGGAATACTTGCCCATCAACTCTGCGATCAGGTAGCGTTTGACCGGAACACCCATCTCATCGGTCGTATCCAGCTCGAGCACGGCCATACGCTCCAGCGAAGGCTGGGTCAGGGAAACGATCTTGGCGCCCTGAATGTGCTTGCGCAGCAGCATACAAAACATCGGCGGCGCCGCCGGGTTTTCCCGGTTCTGCTCGATAAAATGAATACGCGGTGCAGCGGCAGAAGCCGACAGCAGCAGCTTGCAGGGGCCTTGCCCGCCCCGGATCTGGAGGACGATCTCCTCCCGGTCAGGCTGATAAACTTTCTCTATGCGGCCGCCCGCGATCCGTGCATGGATCTCCGCGAGCACGGCGCGCAGACAAACAGCGTCAAGCGGCATAATCCGCCTCCTTTACACAAATTGGATACAGTCGGCGTGATCCGTCGACACAATGGTCTCAATCGTCGGAAACTGCGCGGCCAGATGGGAGGCAAACGTCTGCGCGACCGGATTTTCGGTCGGGAAATGCCCGGCGTCGACCAGCGTCAGGCCGAGCGCCTGCGCACGCTGCATCAGGTCATATGAGCAGTCGCCGATGACGAAGGCGTCCGCGCCCTTTGTAAGGGCGGCGTCCATCATTTTTCCGCACGCACCGCCGCCGACCGCCACGCGGGTGATCGAGCGGCCGCCGTCCGTATAGCGTACACCGCCGGCATGCAGCGCAGATTTGACATATACAGCAAACTCCTGTGCGGACATCGGCGCCGACAGATCACCGACGCGGCCCAGCATCCCGTTCTCCCCCGCTTCCATGTTCACGACGTGCGAAAGACCGAGTACAGCCGCCAGCGCGTCATTGACGCCGCCCTGCGCACAGTCCGCATTGGTGTGCATGCAGATGACCGAAATGTCATTCTTGGTTACAAAGCGCAGCACACGGCCGGTCACGTCGTCAGCCGTCACATGCCGCACCGAGGTAAAGATTAGCGGATGATGGGCTACGATGAGCTGTGCACCGATACGGTGCGCTTCCTGCGCGACCGTCTCGGTGACGTCCAGCGCACACAAGACACGGCTGACCGTCTGGGTACGGTCACCCGCCATCAGGCCGACGTTGTCCCAGCTTTCCGCCAGATCATAGGGAGCGAATTGCTCCAAACAGGTCAGAATATCATTTACAGTTGGCATGTTGATCCCTCCAATGCAGCTCGGATGCGGCGTACGACGGCCCGCTGTGCTTCGAGCTGATCCTGTGCCGCTGTACCGCGTTCCATACCCTCCAGTGCACGGGTCTCCCGTTCCAGCAGGCGGCGCAGATAATCCTCCGCCTGCGGCGCACGGCAGAGCGCATCCGACACGACGCAGTCCGTCAGCGGCCTGATCACTGCCTGACCGCCGCCGTACACCGTCCAGACCAGATAATACCGTCTGCCCTCCCGGCAGACGCATTCTTCCTCGATCACATATCCACGCGACCAGAGCCACTGACGCAGCTGCGGCAGCATGGTCATGGGCTGCAGCAGGAGCAGATGCGCGCCGTCCGCCGTCCACGGGGCGGCTTCCAGAATCGAGATCATCGTCTCGCCGCCCATGCCCGCGACCGTCACGACATCGCATTCGTCTGCCCGCACGCCCTCCAGACCGGGCGCGAGCACGAACCGGACTCGGTCGGTCAGTTCGTGAAATTTGGCGTTCTCCTGCGCATGCGCAAGCGGGCCCTGTCGGATATCGGAGGCGATCGCCGCTTCCAGCCGCCCCTGTGTCAGCAGCCAAAGCGGCAGATGGCCGTGATCTGTGCCCACGTCAGCCAGACGCGCGCCCTGCGGCACGCGGTCGGCAATCGCCTGTAAACGCGGCGTTAAATTCAAGCTTTCTTTTGTTCGTTCCATCTTTCAAAAAATGAGGCCGGCAATACGCTTGCCGGCCTGCGGTTCCATGCTCAATTATTCACCCAGGAACTTGTTGATCTGAGCGACCAGCTCGTCCGCATTGGTGCCATGCACCATGCAGGCCTCCTCGATGCTCTCGCCCTGAGAGGACGGGCAGCCCAGGCAGTGCATGCCCATATCAAGGAAATACTTCGCGGTATTGATGTCGCGCGCCAGAACTTCACCGATCGTCGTCTTCTTGGTAATCGCAGCCATAATAAACCTCCTAAAATCAAAAATAAATGATCGCTATTATTATACTGCCTTTTTCCACGAATTTCAATACGGGAAATAAAAAAGGAAGCGGAGACCGGCGGTCCCCGCTTCCGAAGCAGTCAAAGAAAATCAGCCCTGTGCCTTCATCTTTGCGAAGCACTCGCTGCAATATACGGGGCGGTCAGACTTAGGCTCAAAGGGAACTCTCGCCTCGCCGCCGCAGGCCGCGCAGGTCGCGGTGAAGTACTCACGGGGGCCGCGAGCCGCGTTCTTACGGGCGTCACGGCACTTCTTGCAGCGCTGAGGCTCATTCTGGAAGCCGCGCTCTGCATAGAATTCCTGCTCACCGGCGGTGAAAACGAACTCCTCGCCACATTCTTTGCATACTAAAGTCTTGTCCTGATACATGGTTTCTACCTCTCTTTGATTACCTTGGTCCCTATACCCTTTTTGCGGAAATGCTAGGAACAGATGATTTTTATTGCGAACAGGGGAAATTCACATTGTCCCTGCTTTCGCCAGAAGAACGGGTATATCAGAGTTTGTCTGTCTTGCGGCGGATGCGCTGGATGGCGTTGTCGATGGACTTAACGTCCTTTCCGGTCGCACAGGCAATCTCATCATATGACAGGCCGTGCAAATACAGCTTCAGAACCTGGGCCTCGAATGGGGAGAGAAGGTCAAAGAGACGAGTCAACTGCTCGCGATGCTCCTCCATGCCAATCACGAATGATTCGGGATCGAAGAGGGAGCCCGCTTGCGGGTAAGCTTCCAAGTCTTCCGACAGAGGTTTATCAAGCGAAACTGCATGGTTGAGCGGATCGTTCTTGTGTGCGGACGCAGACCGGACGGCGGACTGCATCCGGCGGCTGACGCACATACGTGCATAAGCCGCAAAGGGAACGCCCCGATCAGCGTCAAAATTGCGTACAGCGGAAATCAGTCCCAGCATTCCTTCCTGAATCATATCCTCGTTGTCCGCACCCTGCAAGGCATAGACATGCGCGAGAGATCTGACCAGCCGGGAATACCGGCGCACGATCTGCTCCGTCGCGGTGGGAGAACCCGCCTGCGCGGCGGTCAGCATGGCAATTTCGTCATTTTTGCTGATATCCAATGGCATTCGCTCGGTTCCGTTTGTCATGTTGTATACTATTATATAGTCCTTACGGCTGTTTGTCAAGAAGACTTTGTGAAATTTATAGTTTTTTGTTTCGTTCTGCGCAAATCGTTTTGTGCGGATTTTACAAGTTCCTGTCAGAATCACTCAACTGTGACAGATTTTGCCAAATTGCGCGGCTTATCCACGTCGCAGGAGCGTTCAACTGCGATGTAATACGCCAAAAGCTGAAGCGGGACGATCGACAGCGACGCCGAAAGAATGGCCGGGCATTCGGGCAAACGCACAACGTAGCGGCACGCGCTCTCATCTCCGGTAAAGTCAGCGCCCGCAATCAGAATGACCTCCGCCCCGCGGGAGGTGACCTCGCGGATGTTGGAGACCGTCTTTTCATACAGCTCATGCTGGGTCGCGAGCGCGACAACAAGGGTGCCGTCCTCGATCAGGGAGATCGTGCCGTGCTTGAGTTCGCCCGCCGCATAGGCTTCGGAGTGGATATAAGAGATTTCCTTGAGCTTGAGCGAGGCTTCCATCGCGGCGGCATAGTCCAGACCACGGCCCAAAAAGAACACGCTGGCGCGGTTGTTATACCGGGTCGCGAGGAACTGCATCTGCTCCTTGCATTCGAGCGTCTTCTGTACCAGATCGGGCAGCGCCGCAAGGGATGCGCAGAACGCCTTATGCTGTTCCGCATCCATCAAGCCGCGCGCAAACGCCAGACGACCCGCGATCAGGTAAAGCGCGGAGAGCTGCGCGGAATATGCCTTGGTGGTCGCAACTGAGATCTCAGGGCCGGCCCAGGTATACAGCACGCCGTCCGCTTCCCGCGCGATGGTCGAAGAAACCACATTGACGATCGCGACCGTGAACGCACCGGCAGCCTTGGCCTGCCGCATAGCGGCCAGCGTGTCGGCTGTCTCGCCCGACTGGCTGATGACGATACACAGATCATCCGGCTCAATGATCGGATTCTCATATCGGAATTCCGAAGCGACACGCGCCGTGCAGCGCACGCGGCACAGCGACTCAATGACACGCTGGCCGACGATACCGGCGTGCAGCGCAGAGCCGCAGCCGATGATGTGCACATGCTTCGCGTTTGCCATGCGGTCGTCTGTCAGGCCGTTTTCCTCGAATACAATCTCACCATCCTTCAGGCGGGGACGGATCGTATCCGAGATCGCACGGGGCTGCTCCATGATCTCTTTGATCATAAAGTGCTCATATCCGCCCTTCTCGGCTGCGGAAAGATCCCACGTGACCGTACGGACTTCCTTTTCAATGCGCTCACCGAAGTTGTTGTAAACAATGACCTCATCCGGGCGTACGACAGCGACCTCGTTGTCATCCAGAATAATGTACTTGCGGGTGCGGCGGATGATCGCCGTGATATCGGACGCGATCATGTTCTCCCCTTCTCCCAGGCCGATGACCAGCGGATTATCTCGGCGGGCCGCGATAATCTCGTCCGGCCGGTCAAGCGAGACAACGCCCAGCGCATACGAGCCGCGCACACGGTGAATGGCACGCAGGACAGTGCGGACAATATCGCCATCGGTCGAGTTCTTGTGCAGATCCGCGATCAGATGGGCGACGGTCTCGGTGTCCGTCTCCGAGTGGAACACATAGCCGCGCGCGGTCAGGTGCTCGCGCAGCTCGAGATAGTTTTCGATGATACCGTTGTGCACGACCGCGATCTTACCGTCGCCGCCCAGATGCGGATGCGAATTGGCGTCCGACGGCTCGCCGTGCGTTGCCCAGCGCGTATGGCCGATGCCGCAGGTGCAGTCAATATCGCCGGCTGCCAGCACCTTCTTTTCCAGCGCTTCGATCCGGCCTCGGGTCTTGATGACCCGCAGTTCTCCCTCCTTGGTGATCGCCGCAATACCGGCCGAATCATAGCCGCGGTATTCCAGCGCGTGCAGACCCTTTATCAAAATCGGCAGTGCGTTCTCCCTGCCCGTAAAACCAACAATACCACACATGATGTTTGTTCCTCCATCATACTTTAACACGATAAAACTGAAAAAAAGGTATAAAAATAGTGGGTCATGCAGACACGCTTTGTATGCCGGGATCGCTCCCAGGGTTTACACGTGCCGCTGACGACCGGCTCACTCGCGGCCGAAGGGCCATCCGCCGAATTTTCGATCGACCCTTACCTCGTCAACTGCGAAACCGGCTGCTCCGCAGTTCTGGCGCTTCCCTGTGAAGTTTACTGTCTGCTCTCACCTCCTTCATGGTGCAGCGAACCGTGCGGAAGCTGCTTCCCTGCCGCACGGTTCGGTCATGATTCAAGTTTACACGCCGGCAACGACCGCTTCGATCGCCTTGGCGACCGCCTGTGCAGTCTCCTCGACCCGCGCAGCATCCACGCCTTCTACCATTACGCGGACGAGTGCCTCCGTGCCCGATGCGCGAACCAGAATACGGCCCTCGCCCAGATTGGCGTTGCCCGCTTCGATCGCCTTGGCGACCTCAGGGCGTTCAGCGATCGTGCGCTTATCGGCATTCGGTACCTTGACGTTAATCAGTGCCTGCGGCCACGGAACGACCTCGTCCGCGATCTCAGAGCACTTCTTGCCGCTGTCCTTCAGAATGCGCATGAACTGGATCGCGGTCAACTGGCCGTCGCCCGTCGAAGCGTATTCGAGGAAAATGACATGACCCGACTGCTCGCCGCCCAGAATATAGCCATCCTTCAGCATCATTTCCAGCACGTAGCGGTCACCCACGTTGGCGCACTTGATCTCCATATCATGCGCTTTGGCATAGGCATGCAGACCCATGTTGGACATGACCGTCGCAACGAACGCATTGCCGCGCAGCTTGCCCTGCTCCTTCATGTGGGCCGCACAAACCGCCATAATACGGTCGCCGTCCAGCACCTCGCCGCGCTCGTCGACGATCAGACAGCGGTCTGCATCGCCGTCAAACGCAATGCCGATATCATACTGACCCGAGCGCATCCGCTTCTGCAGGTTCTCGAGATGAGTCGAGCCGCAGCCGTCGTTGATATTCACGCCGTTCGGCTCATAGAAGCGGTACTCTGCCTTGCATTCGAGCAGACGCATCAGACGGGTGATCGTCGTCGAGGATGCGCCGTTCGCGCAGTCGACCGCGACGCGCAGGCCGCTCAGATCGCCCGAAATGGTCTCCGCCAAATGATCGGTATATTCAATGACCGGATCAATCTCGCTTTTCAGCACGCAGCCCAGCTTTTCGTGGCTGGCCTTGGGTACGGCGTCGAAATCGTCAATCAATGCCTCAATCCGCTCTTCAAGCGCGTCAGAGAGCTTATAGCCCGAACCGGCAAAGATCTTGATGCCGTTGTATTCAAACGAATTGTGGCTGGCCGAAATGACAATACCGGCGTCCGCCTTGTGCTTGATCGTCAAATAGGCGATCGCAGGCGTCGGGATGACGCCCAGCAGCTCTACGTCTGCACCGACCGAGCAGATGCCCGCGACCAGCGCGCTTTCCAGCATATCGGACGAGATACGGGTGTCCTTACCGATCAGCAGCTTGGCCTTGCCCGCGCCCTTGTGCTCCTGCGTCAGCAGATAAGCGGCCGAAGCGCCGATCTTGAACGCAAGCAGCGCGTCCAGCTCGACGTTCGCCACACCGCGAACGCCGTCAGTTCCAAAATATTTACCCAAAGTGAATCACACTTCCTTCCGAATTTTTGAACGGAAAATTTACATAAATCGTTGTTGCCCATCGGGCGCTTCGAGCTTGAGGTGCTCATACGCGCGCAGGGTCACACACCGGCCGCGCGGCGTGCGGTTCAGAAAACCGATCTGCATGAGATAAGGCTCATACACATCCTCAAGCGTTACAGCCTCCTCACCAATCGTCGCAGCCAGCGTTTCGAGACCGACCGGTCCGCCATTGTAGTTGCGGATGATGCTGGTCAGCATCCGCCGGTCGATATTGTCGAGACCCAGCTCGTCGATCTCAAGCGCACGCAGCGCCAGATCGGCCATGTCCCGCGTGATGACGCCGTCGCCCTTGACCTGCGCGAAATCACGCACACGGCGGAGCAGACGGTTGGCGATACGCGGCGTACCGCGCGAGCGGCGCGCGATCTCGATCGCACCGTCATACCGGCTGTGCACGCCGAGAATGCCGGCCGACCGGGTCACGATCTGCTCGAGCTCCTCGGGCGAATATAATTCCAGCCGCATCATTACACCGAAGCGGTCGCGCAGCGGCGAGGTCATCTGCCCCGCCCGCGTCGTCGCACCGATCAGCGTGAATTTGGGCAGATCCAGACGGATCGACCGGGCCGAAGGCCCCTTGCCGATGATGATGTCAAGCGCGTAATCCTCCATCGCGGGATACAGGATCTCCTCTACGCTCCGGTTGAGCCGGTGGATCTCATCGATGAAGAGAATATCATTTTCCGCCAGATTGGTCAAAATCGCGGCCAGATCGCCCGCTTTTTCAATCGCAGGGCCCGAAGTGATGCGGATATTGACGTCCATTTCGTTGGCGATGATATTCGCCAGCGTGGTCTTGCCCAGACCGGGCGGGCCATACAACAGTGTATGATCGAGCGGTTCGTTTCGCTGCTTTGCGGCTTCGATGAAGATTTTCAGGTTTTCCTTGACCTTGGTCTGTCCAACATAGTCCGCCATCGTTTTGGGACGCAGCGAATTCTCCGTTTCATCTTCCTTGATCTGACGGCTGGAAACGATGCGTTCATCGTCCGCCATACCGCCCGAGAATTCAATACTCAACTCGCATTCACCGCCTTATCCCGCAGCCAGCTTTTTCAGGCAGGCACGGATGATCGATTCCGCATCGGGATTCTGCGTCAGGTCGATCCCCTCCAGCGCATGCAACGCCTCGGCCTGCGAATACCCCAGCACCATCAGCGCCGCAATGGCTTCCTGCGTGTGGTTGACCGCACCCGCCTGCGCGGCCGGCAGCTCAAGCGCAGCCGGCACGCCGCCCTTGGCGGATTCGAGCTGCTCCTTGCTCATTTTGTCGCGCAGCTCCAGTACGATGCGCTGCGCGATCTTCTTGCCGATGCCCGGCGCCTGCGTGAGCATCTTCTCCTCGCCTGTGATGATAGCGAGCGCCAGACGGCTGGGCGGCGCGACAGAAAGGATCGCAATGGCCGCCTTGGGGCCGACGCCCGAAACGCTGATAAGCTGCTTGAAGCAGTTCAGCTCCTCCTGATCGGCAAAGCCGTACAGATCGAGGATATCCTCCCGCCGATAAAGGTACGTGTAAAGCCGGACAATTTGTCCCTTTTTGACTGCGGAGATCGTGTTCTGTGAGGTGTGGCAGGCATATCCAACGCCGCCGCAGTCGATCACACACAGGGACTGCTCGAGCAGCGCGACCTTGCCTTCGATATAATAAAACATGTCTACTCCTTGTAAAGCGCCGAACGGCAGGCGTGTCCGTGGCAGATTGCGATTGCCAGCGCGTCGGCCGCATCGTCCGGGCGCGGCACCTTGGCCAGACCCAGCAGCATACGGGTCATCTCCATCATCTGATGCTTGTCGGCCTTGCCGTAACCGACAATCGACTGCTTGACCTGAGACGGTGTATAAGAGATGGGCGTCAGCCCCTTCTGGGCAAGCGCCAGCAGGATCACACCGCGCGCCTGCGCGACCTGAATGCCGGTGGTGATGTTCTGATTGAAGAACAGCTCTTCGACCGCGGCCGCCTCCGGATGAAACGTATCGATCAATGTGCATAGATCGTCGTACAGCTCACACAGGCGCAGGTGCATGGGCGCGCCGGCCGGGGTCTTGATCGCGCCGTATTGAACCGGCGTGAACCGGTCACGATCGGCCCGAACGACGCCATAGCCAATGGTGCCATACCCCGGATCAATGCCGAGAATGGTCATGTAGTTTCTCCTTCACAATGCAGTTCTATCTTTGGTATTATATCACAATCAGAATATATGGGAAAGTATATTTTGTGAATTCTTGACGAACGTGCAGAGAATTGTGATTTTTGTGCATTTCTTGTGCGTTTCACTTTTTCCTTTTCAGAAAATCTGTTTGATTCGTCCAATCATCCCACCGGTTACCAGCACAGTCCGCTCCGGATCAGCTTTTCCGCGGCGAGCAGGATGCCCGCCTTGCCCGAGGAGTAGGTCAGGCCGCCCTGCATATAGCAGACATACGGCTCACGCATCGGCGCATCGGCCGACAGCTCGATCGAAGCGCCCTGCACGAACGCACCCGCCGCCATGATGACCGGATCCTCATAGCCGGGCATGGCCCAGGGCTCGGGCGTGACAAACGAATCGACCGGTGCGCCGGCCTGAATGCCCTCGCAGAAGCGGCAGATCGGCTCGGGCGCGCCGAAGGCAATCGTCTGGATGATGTCATACCGGGGCGTCTCGGGCGCAGGATCGACCGCAAAGCCCAACTCGCGCATGACCTGCGCGCAGAAGATCGCGGTCTTGACCGCCTGCGCGGTCACATGCGGCGCCATGAAAAGGCCCTGATACAGCAGTCGGTTCTGCCCCATCGTGCAGCCGCACTCGCCGCCGATGCCGGGCGCGGTCAGGCGGAAGGAAGCGTTTTCGATCAGATCCTTCCGGCCCGCAATGTAGCCGCCGGTCGGTGCCAGTCCGCCGCCCGGATTTTTAATGAGCGAACCGGCGCACAGATCGGCGCCCACCTGCGTCGGCTCGAGCTTTTCGGTGAACTCACCGTAGCAGTTATCGACCATGATGACCGCATTCGGATTGACCCGGCGCACGACCTTGCAGACCGCCTCAATATCCGCGCAGGACAGCGTCTGCCGCACGGCGTAGCCGCGCGAACGCTGCAAGAACACCATCTTGATCTCGGGCGCACCGGCTGCCGCCTCGATCGCCGCAAGATCGGGCATTCCGTCCTTCATATCGACCTGACGGTAACCGATCCCATATCGCTTCATGCTGCCCGCGCAGTCGCCCGTGATCGTGTTGAGCAGGGTGTCATAGGGAGCGCCGGTGACCGAAAGCATCACGTCGCCCGGCTCCAACGCGGCGAACAGCGCGCAGGAAAGCGCATGTGTGCCGTTGACAAAGCCCAGACGGACGAGTGCGGCTTCCGTGCCAAAGAGGTCGGCATAGATCTCGTCCAGCGTATCGCGTCCCTGATCGTCGTAGCCGTAGCCGGTCGTACCGGCGAACATGGTATCTGAAACACGGTGGCGGCGGAACGCGGCCAGCACCTTCTGCGTGTTATAATCACAAATCTCATCGATCCGGGCAAAATACGGCGTGAGCTGGCGCTCGGCTTCCCTGCCAAGCGCGATCACGCGTTCCGATAATCCAAGAAAATTCTCTTCCATTGTTTTTGTGAAGCTCCTATTCTGTAACGTTTTCTATTGGGACAAATGCACGGCCGACGCACGCGCGCCGGCCGCTGGATGAACCTGCTATGAGAAGATCGGCGCATCCGCGCCGGGAAGGGTAAAATACGTATCATGGGGCGGGTCAAGGCTCAGAACCGACGTTTGAATGGATCGAATGCGAACGCCGTCTCTGGAAAAGGACGCGCTGTACAGCAGACCGGTCACGGTCGAGATCACATACTCCGCCGTCAGTCCGTCCTGCATGGCAGAAACCCGGATCATCGGCTGACCGGCAAACTCGGTCAGCGCCGCATCCAGAATCTGCTCGGGCGGCAGCGTGCAGACCGTCTCATAGGTCGGCAGCATGGCCTGTTCCGTCGGCGAAAACGCACCAGCCTGACCAGAATAATAGGTCGTCGCGCCCGCGCTCCATGCGTATAGCCGGCCGTCATAGAAAAGCGTCACGGCTGAAACCGTCCCGCTGCTGTCGAGCTGTTCGATGCGGTCGGCGCCCTCCCGAACATACCGCCTGCACTGAAGCACTGCGTTTCCGTTCTGCCAATAGAGTGTATTAGAGACCGCGCAGCTATACGCGTCCGGACGGCTGAGCGAGGCAATCACCTGCTGCACATTGTCGGGCGTGATTTCGATCTGCGCGATCCGCACGGCGTTTTCATCTGCGAAAACGGCCTCCTGCGCTCCGATGACCGCCTGACTGTCCAGCTCGGAGGGCAAAACGATCCCCTGAGAATCCGACCGATAGGTTCGGGAAGACAGCCAAAAGCTCAGCCCGAACATCAGGATCATGACGAGCGCGCACAGCGACGCAATCAGCGCCGTTTTCTGCTTAGGCATCGGCGCCGCGCCTTTTTTTCGAAACATGGGTTACGGGACGAACGGCGCGGGTGCATCCGGCCGCAGGCCGAAATGATGCTCAATCGCCTGCACAATGCGGGCGCAGGTATGGCCGTCTCCATAGGGATTGACCGCGTGCGCCATCTGCTGGTATGCCTCCTGATCGTCAAACAGCTCGCACGCCATGCGGAAGATCTGATCCTCCTCGACACCGGCCAGCTTAACCGTTCCCGCCTCGATCGCCTCAGGGCGCTCGGTCTCGTGACGCAGCACCAGAACGGGCTTGCCCAGCGAGGGTGCTTCCTCCTGCAAGCCGCCGGAATCGGTCATAATGAGGTAGCAGCGGGCCATCAGGTTGTGCATCTCGTCGACCGCAAGCGGGGCGATCAAATGCACATGATCCCGTCCGCCCAGATAGGCTTCCGCCGTCTCGCGGACATAGGGACTCAGATGCACCGGATAAACGAAATGCACATCAGGATAGCGGTCGGACAGGCGCGCAATGGCGCGGCAGATATTCTCCATCGGCTCGCCATAATTCTCGCGGCGGTGCGCGGTGACCAGAACCACACGGTTCTGTGCAAAATCGAGCGTCTGAAGCGCCGGGTCGCGGAATGCAAAGTCCTCCCGCACGGTCAGACCGATCGCGTCCACGACCGTGTTGCCGCAGACCAGCACGCCGTCCGTAATCTGCTCCCGGGCCAGATTGTCCCGGTTGCGTGCGGTCGGCGCGAAATGCAGCTCAGCGATCTGACCGACTAGCTTGCGGTTCATCTCCTCCGGGAAGGGAGAGTATTTATCATAGGTGCGCAGACCCGCCTCGACATGGCCGACCGGGATCTTGTGATAAAACGCGGCCAGCGCGCCGGCAAAGGTCGTCGAGGTGTCGCCGTGCACCAGCACCAAATCGGGCTTGGCCTCGTCAAGGACGCCGTCCAGACCACGCAGCGCGTTTTCGGTGATCATCGCCAGCGTCTGACGCGGCTGCATGATATCGAGGTCGTAGTCCGGCCGGATCTGAAAAATATCCAGCACCTGATCGAGCATCTGCCGGTGCTGCGCCGTGACGCAGACGATGCTCTCAGTATTTTCGCACGCATCCAGCGCACGCACCAGCGGAGCCATTTTGATGGCTTCGGGCCGGGTGCCGAATACGGTCATAACCTTAATTTTTCCCATCATCATGTTCCTTTCTGGGGTGAAATGAATTGCGCAGCGTCCAGAGGATGCGGCCGCCCAGCGCCATGACCAGAATGACCGCAAGGATCAGAACCATCGCCTTGGCTTCGCCGCTGGTCGTCAGGATTACCGCTGCCAGTCCCAGCGTGCCGCTGATCGCATACAGGATCGCGACCGCCTGCTTGACGTTGAAGCCCATATCGACCAGCTTATGATGCACATGACCGCGATCCGGGCTCATCGGGCTGCGTCCCTCGAGAAGGCGGCGCATGATGGCCGATGCGGTATCGAAAATGGGCAGACCCAGAATCAGGAAGGGTACTGCAAACGATATGACGGCGTAGAACTTGAAAAAGCCTTCGATCGACATCGTCGCCAGCATGAAGCCCAGGAAGGTCGAGCCGGTATCACCCATAAAAATCTTTGCAGGATTGAAGTTATACGGCAGAAAACCGATGCAGGCGCCCGCGAGTGCGGCCATCGTGATGGCGACCATGATCTCATTGGTCAGCAGTCCGACCGCCAGCATCGTCATTGCCGCGATCGACGAAACGCCGGCGGCAAGACCGTCCAGACCGTCGATCAGATTGACCGCATTCGTGATGCCGACGATCCAGATGATCGTGACCGGAATGGCCATAAACCCAAGCGAAAAATACTGATTATCGGAAAACGGATTGAAGCTGGTGAAAAATTCGATCTTCAAGCCGCCGATGCAGACCGGGATTGCCGCGGCCAGCACCTGAATGCAGAACTTGAACTTTGCGCCCAGCGCGGCGATATCGTCAAAAATACCAAGTACAACGATGATCATCGCGCCCAGCAGGATGCTGAGCATCTGCACATCCATCTTTCCGAAGATCAGGAGCGCGCTTAGAAAGCCCATGAAGATCGCCAGACCGCCCATCCGGGGGATCGGACGCTTATGCATACGCCGTGCGTCACGCGGGATATCCATCGCGCCCACCTTGTGCGCAAACTCGCTGACGTGGGGCGTCAGCCAAAAGGACAGCACGCCGGCCAGCGCAAACGCGCCCAGCACCAGCGCAACGACCTTATATTCTTGTGCCATATCGTCCTCACTTACCGTTTGACAAAGCCGACCTTGCGGTAAACCTTATCAAGGGTCTTTTGCGCCATGTAATTCGCGCGCCGTGCGCCCTCGGTATAAACCTGCTCGAGATAATCCTTGTTCTTGAGCAGATCCTCGGTCTTTTCGCGGATCGGACGCAGCATTTCGACGACGGCTTCACCGACCGCAGGCTTGAACTCACCATAGCCCTTGCCTGCAAACTCCGCCTCGATCTCCGCAACCGACTTGCCGGTCGCCAGAGCATAGATCTGGATCAGGTTGGAGACGCCCGGCTTATCCTCGGACAGGATGATGCGGGAATCCGAATCGGTTACCGCGCGCTTGAACTTGCGCATGATGTCCTCCGGCTTGTCGAGCAGCAGAATAAAGCCGTTCGGATTTTCATCCGACTTGCTCATCTTCTTGGTCGGATCGGCCAGGCTGCAAATCTTTGCGCCCGCGCCCGCCTGCGGATACATGCCCTCCGGAATGACAAAGGTGCCCGGATGGGTATTGTTGAACCGCTGTGCAATGTTGCGCGCAATCTCGATATGCTGGCTCTGATCCACGCCGACCGGAACATAATCGGTCTGATAGAGCAGGATATCGGCCGCCATCAGCACCGGATAGTCGAACAGGCCGACATTGACGTTGTCCGCATGCTTGGCGGACTTATCCTTGAACTGCGTCATACGGGACGCCTCACCGAACATGGTGAAGCAGTTGAGCACCCAAGCCAGCTCGGCATGAGCGGGCACGTGGCTCTGAATAAAGAGCGTGCTCTTCTCCGGGTCCAGACCGCAGGCCATATACTGCGCCAGAACCTCGAGCGTCGCGCGGCGCAGAGTCGCCGGGTCCTGACGCACCGTGATCGCGTGCAGATCGACCACGCAGTAGATGCACTCATATGCATCCTGCAGCAGGTCGAAATTGCGGATCGCACCCAGATAATTGCCGAGCGTCAGCTTACCGGAGGGCTGAACGCCGGAAAAAATACGTTTTTTAGCAGTGGTTTCACTCATAATAACAACTTCCCTCTATTGAAAATTTGAAAAAGACAGCAGCATCCGATTTTAGATGGAACCTGTGACCATAATAGCACATTTCCGCCCTTCTTGCAACTTACTTTAGAGCATTTACCCGCTAAACTTTTCCGCCGCAGCCGTTTGCGAATCAGCGGAATTGACAATCGGGAACGGACAAAGTATGATATAGGAAAGGCGGTGCATCCCGCCAAACGAGAAGAGAAGGAGGATGCAGGCATGACGAAATCGTATGTCCTCGCACTGGATCAGGGCACCACGTCATCCCGTGCGATCTTATTTGACCGGGAGCAAAATATTCTCTCTATTGCACAGCGTGAGCTGACACAGATCTACCCGCAGGAGGGATGGGTCGAGCAGAATCCGATGGAGATCTATTCGTCTCAGTACGCCGTTATGGTCGAGGCGCTGGCTTCGGCCGGCGTTTCCTCCGAAGATGTCGCCGCGATCGGCATCACAAATCAGCGGGAAACAACGATTGTCTGGGAAAAATCATCCGGCCGGCCGATCTATAACGCGATCGTCTGGCAGTGCCGCCGCACCGCGCCGATCGTGCAGTCTCTCTGTGAGCAGGGACTGTCCGATCATATCCGCCAGACAACCGGTCTCGTACCCGACGCGTATTTCTCGGCTACAAAGATCAAGTGGATTCTGGATCACGTGCCCGGTTCCCGGGAGCGCGCGGCGCGCGGAGAGCTGCTGTTCGGCACGGTGGACTCCTGGCTGGTATGGAAGCTGACCGGCGGGCAGGCACATATTACCGATGCGACCAACGCATCCCGCACCATGCTCTATGATATTCACAAGGGCGACTGGGATGATACACTTTTGCAGGCGTTGGACATCCCGCGCGCGATGCTGCCGCGCGTATGCTCGTCCAGCGAGATCTACGGCTACGCTTCCCTGCCCGACGCGAAGATCCCCATCGCCGGTATTGCGGGCGACCAGCAGGCGGCGCTGTTTGGGCAGACCTGCTTTGCTCCCGGTGACACCAAAAATACATACGGCACCGGCTGCTTCCTGCTGATGAACACCGGTTCTCATGCTGTCACAAGCCAGAACGGGCTTCTGACGACGATCGCCGTTCAGTTGGGCGACAAGGTGCAGTATGCGCTGGAAGGCTCTGTTTTCGTCGGCGGCGCGGTCATTCAGTGGCTGCGGGATGAAATGCGCTTTTTCAGCGAAGCACGCGACGCGGAATACTATGCACAGAAGGTCAAGGACACCGGCGGCGTGTATCTCGTTCCGGCCTTCACCGGACTGGGCGCACCCCATTGGGATATGTATGCGCGCGGCTGTCTTGTCGGCCTGACACGCGGCACCCGACGGGAACACATCATCCGTGCCGCGCAGGAATCCATCGCCTACCAGACGAATGATCTGCTGCGTGCGATGGAGCGTGATACGGGCGTCCGGCTGAGCGAGCTGAACGTCGACGGCGGTGCAAGCCGGGATATGTTCCTGATGCAATTCCAAGCCGATATTTCGGACTGTCCGATCCGCCGTCCGGTCATCCGGGAAACGACCGCACTGGGCGCGGCCTATCTGGCCGGTCTTGCGGTCGGCGTCTGGCAGTCGCAGGAGGAGCTGAAGCAGCTCTGGCGCTGCGATACGGTTTTTGAACCCAAAATGACCGGCACAGACCGCGACCGGCTGCTGCGCGGCTGGTCCAAGGCGGTCGGCCGCAGTCTGCATTGGGCCGACCCGGAATAACCGTACCGTCCATCCATCTGCTGTGAAAGGAGCTGTCTGCCATGCCGTGGTGTCCCAAATGCGGTGCCGAATACCGCAGCGGCTATACGATATGCGCAAACTGTCAAACGCCGCTGACCGATACGCCGCCGTGCGAATCCCAGTCTGCCGCCGATCAGTCTCTCGATCTCGTGCTCCTTTGTGAACGCAGTCTGGATACCGAGGCCGAGCTGCTGCGGCAGTTTCTGCTTGACAACGGTATTCCCGTGATGCTGCAAAACCGCAGCGAGATCGACGCGCTGGCCTCGGTCTATACCGGCTACACCTTTACCGGGAAGCGCATTCTGGTCAACCGTGACGATCTGCCGCGTGCGCAGGAGCTGCTCCACGCGTTTCAATCCGGGCAGGCCGAGCTGCTCGAAACGCAGGCAGAAGTCGCTCCGGCAGAGGAAGAACCGGGAACCGGCGGTGGATCGGGCGTGATCCTGATCCCGGCCATCCTGCTGGCACTTTTGTTCCTTGCAATGGGATACGGCCTGATTGGCATTCTCCTGCTGATCGCTGCCGCTGCGTTGAAACAGCTCTGGGATCATTGAGCAAACAAAAAAGCTGTCCCAAACAGGACAGCTTTTTTAATTTGGAAGTGTTATCAGCCCTTAACGACCTTATGGAAGGTCTTTTTGCCCTTTTTAATGATGTGTTCCTTGGCAAACTGCTCAGCCGGGAGCATCTCCTTGAAGTCCGCGACCTTTTCACCGTCGATCGAAACGCCGCCGCCCTGTACCAGCTTGCGGGCTTCGCCGTTCGAAGCAGCCAGACCGCACTTGACCAGAAGGGTCAGCACACCGATCGAACCGTCGGTAAAGTCCGCGTCGGTCAGCGTGGTGGTCGGCATATTCTCGCTCGAGCCGCTGCCCATGAAGACATTCTTTGCGGCCTCCATCGCCTTATCCGCCTCTTCCTTACCGTGCACCAGCGCGGTCAGCTCATACGCCAGAATCTCCTTGGCACGGTTCAGCTCAGCACCCTGCCACTTGTCCATTTCGTCGATCTGCTCAAGCGGAAGGAAGGTCAGCATGCGGATGCACTTGAGCACGTCCGCGTCATCGACATTGCGCCAGTACTGGAAGAAATCGTAGGGCGAGGTCTTGTTCGGATCGAGCCAAACCGCGCCGGACGCAGTCTTACCCATCTTCTTGCCCTCGGAATTGAGCAGCAGCGTGATGGTCATGGCGTGTGCATCCTTACCCAGCTTGCGGCGGATCAGTTCGGTGCCGCCCAGCATGTTGCTCCACTGGTCGTTGCCGCCGAACTGCATATTGCAGCCGTAATGCTGGAACAGGTAGTAAAAGTCGTAGGACTGCATGATCATATAGTTGAACTCGAGAAAGCTCAGGCCCTTCTCCATGCGCTGCTTATAGCACTCAGCGCGCAGCATATTGTTGACCGAGAAGCATGCGCCGACGTCACGCAGCAGCTCGACATAATTGAGGTCGAGCAGCCAGTCCGCGTTGTTGACCATCTGCGCCTTGCCCTCGCCGAATTCGATGAAGCGCTCCATCTGCTTCTTGAAGCAGTCGCAGTTGTGCTGAATGGTCTCAGGCGTCAGCATCTGGCGCATATCGCTGCGGCCGGACGGATCACCGACCATGCCGGTGCCGCCGCCGATCAGGGCGATCGGCCGGTTGCCGGCCATTTGCAGGCGCTTCATCAGGCAGAGGGCCATAAAGTGACCAACGTGCAGGCTGTCCGCAGTCGGGTCAAAGCCGATATAGAAGGTGGCCTTGCCGTTGTTGATCATATCGCTGATCTCTTCCTCGTTGGTCACCTGCGCGATCAGGCCGCGCGCTTTCAGTTCGTCGTATAACTTCATTGATTTCAATGCCTTTCTGTATTTCAAAGTGTTCTTTTTATGCGAATGCCCGGATGACGGTTCACGGTGCACGCTCCCGCCACGGCGAAAAACCGCCCGAACAATGATGTATCATTACCATTGCGCTTCCCTCTTATAAGCCGTCGCGCTCTCGATCAGCTCACCTGCGCTGCGCAGCGTCGTTGCAGTGATTTCCTCGCCCGCAAGGATGCGCGCCAGTTCCGCCGTGCGCGTTTCGCCTTCGACCGGTGTGACTGTTGTGAACGTCCGCTCATCGCGCACCGTCTTGGAAATCAGCAGGTGCTGGTCGCCCATCGCAGCGATCTGCGGCAGATGGGTCACGCAGATGGTTTGTTTCTGCCATCCGATCTGCGCCAGCTTACGTGCGATCTTCTGCGCCGCTCGGCCGCTGACGCCGGTGTCGATTTCGTCAAAAATCAGCGTACCGACCGGCTCGCGCGAGGTCAGAACGTTCTTCATCGCCAGCATGACACGGGACAGCTCGCCACCCGATGCCACCTTGGACAGCGGCTTGAGCGCCTCGCCCGGATTGACCGAAATCAGGAACTGTACGGTGTCCATGCCGCGGCTGGTCAGCTTTGCGCCCACATTGGTTTCCACACACAGCCGGACACGGCCCATATCCAGATCGGCAAGCTCCTGGATGATTCGCTTTTCGAGCTGCACAGCCGCCTCGCGCCGCTTTGCGGACAACTGCTGCGCCAGTTCCTTGGCACGCGCGAGATTTTCCTTATATTCGGCGCGGAGCGCGTCCCGCGTTTCGTCGGCCGACTGGAGCGTTTCCAGCTCGGCACGCGCCTGCTCCGCATAAGCCAGAACCTCGGAGACCGAACCGCCGTATTTCTGCTCCAAGCGGTAGATCAGATCCAGTCGTTCCTCGACGATCTCCTGTTCGCTGGGCGAAAAATCCGTATTCCCCTGCTGTTCAGCGACCGATTCCCGCAGGTCGAGCGCAAGATACTTCAGCTCCTCCGCCCGGTCGGCGATCTGCCGCAGCGCAGGAGAAACCTCCGCGACTCGAAGCAGCGCATTCGCCGCCTGCGTCAACAGAACGCACGCGCCGCCCTCCTCGTTATCGAGCGCCGTATGTGCTTCATTCAACGCGCTCGCCAGCTTTTCCGCGTTGTCAAAGAATCTTTTCCGGGCTTCCAGGGTTTCGTCTTCGCCCTCGGTCAGCGCGGCCTCGTCGATCTCATCAATATGGAATGAGAGCATATCGACGCGCTGCAGCCGCTCCTGCTCGCTGCGCTCCAGCTCAGCGATACGGCGGCGCAGGTGAAGCAGCTTCTGATAAAGCGGCTCATATTCCGCCATGATCTCCTCGATATCAGCGAAGCTGTCCAGAAAATCAATGTGATATTGATCGTCCATCAGCTTCTGGCCGTCGTGCTGGCCATGAACATTGATCAGATACGGCGCGAACTCGCGCAGCACGGATACCGCGACCGGCTTCATATTGATCCGGCTGACCGTTTTGCCGTCGGCCGAAAGCTGGCGCTGGATGTGCAACGTATCCGGCTCCTCGCCTTCCAGACCATAGTCCTGCAATTTTTCAACCAACACCGGAGGCAGATCCTGAAATACCGCACTAACCAATCCCTTAGACGCGCCCGCACGGATCAAATCACGGCTCGTCCGTTGGCCGAGGATCGCACCGACAGCGTCGATGATGATGGATTTGCCCGCGCCAGTCTCACCGGTCAGCACGGTCAGTCCGGTCCCAAGCTCAATATCCGCGCGCTCGATCACGGCGATATTTTCGATGTGCAGCAAACTCAGCACGCGTGTCTTCCCCCTTTCATGGATCTCGTGTTTGCGGTGTCAGACAAGCATCGTGCGTGCTTCCGAGCAGAATTTCTCGGCTGCATCCGCATCCCGCATCACGATGAACACCGTATCGTCGCCGCCCAGCGTGCCGACGACCGATTTGTTGCGCATGGCGTCGATCGCCATGGCGGCCGCCTGTCCCAGACCGGGCAGGGTTTTGATCACGACCATGTTCTGCGCCGCGCTGATATCTGTGACACATTCTTTAAAAATATTCTTCAGTCGGTTAGTAAAGCTGTTCTCGACCTCAGAGGACGCGACCGCATACTTATACTTACCGGTCTCGGCCGATAAAATCTTGATCAGGCGCAGCTCCTTGATATCGCGGGAGACGGTCGCCTGCGTGGTGTTGTAGCCCATCCGGCACAGATGCTCGGAAAGCTCCTCCTGCGTTTCGATTTCATGCTTTTCGATCAGATCCAGAATCTTCGCCTGTCGCTGAAATTTCATCTGCCTTCCCCTCCATCTGACAGCTTGTGCCGCAATACTTGATAAAAATTTCTGTTTTTGACACGGATCAGGCGCACCGCATCGGGTGCGCGCCGGATCACGACCAGATCGCCCGGCCGCATTTCCGGGCCGTCCTTGCCGTCAGCCGACACGCAGCTTGCGCCGCCGTCCACCCCTGAGGTGCGCACGGTCAGCGTGCGGTGAGGCGAAAACACCAGCGGCTTCGCGCCGATGGTAAACGGACAAACCGGCGTGACCGCGATATTCTCCGCAGTCGGTTCGATGATCGGGCCGCCCGCCGAATGGGAATACGCAGTCGTCCCGGTCGGCGTTGCGATGATCATGCCGTCGCCCTTATAATCGGTAACCAGCTCGCCGTCCGACCAAAGCTCGATCCGAATGATGTGAAACGGCTGATTTTTAGAAATCATCACCTCATTGAGCGCGATATCCCGGAAAACAGGTGTGCCCTCACGCTCAACGGCAACGGACAGCATCATACGGTCGTCGATCACATAGTCATCCGTAAACAGGCGCGCAATCAGGTCGATCTCACCCGGCTCCAGCTCGGTCATGAAGCCGACATGACCCATATTCACGCCCAGAATCGGCGTACCCGTGCGCGCGGCCAGACCGGCGATGCGCAGAATCGTGCCGTCACCGCCCAGAACGATGATCACATCCGCCTGTTCAGCCGCGATCTCCTGATCCATATAATCCATATGCAGCCCATCGACCTCAAGCATCGCGGCTTCGCGCGGCATCAGGATGTGTGCGCCGTGCGCGGCAAGGATCTCACAGGTCTGCCGAACCGCGTCGGAGATCCCGCGCTTACGGAGATTGGGGCTGAGTAAAACATGTTTGATCACGGAAGTTCTCCTTCCTGTCAGGCGTCAAGCGCCGCGTGCGCGTCGCGGACGACCGCGTCCAGATCGAGCTCGCTGTCCGGCAGCGTTTTGCCCAGATAACCCAAAAACTCAATATTGCCTTCCGGGCCCTTGATGGGCGAGAAGGTCAGATCATGCACATGCATCCCGGCCGCCTTGACATTTTCCAGAAAGGCCTCGAGCACTTCTTTATGGATCGCCGGATCGCGCACCACGCCCTTTTTGCCGACCTTTCCCTTTCCAGCTTCAAACTGCGGCTTGATCAGGCAGGCGATCCGGCCGGTCTCATCCAGCAGACCGGCAACGACCGGAAGCACCAGACGCAGCGAAATGAAGGAAACATCAATCACAGCGAGGGAAGGCGTCTCATCCAGCATATCGGGCGTCACATAGCGGATATTGGTGCGCTCCATGCACTTGACGCGCGGGTCGATCCGGAGCTGATAGGCGAGCTGTCCGTAGCCGACGTCGATTGAGTACACCTTGACAGCGCCGCGCTGCAGCAAGCAGTCGGTGAAGCCGCCGGTGGAAGCGCCCACATCCATCACGACCAGACCGGCCGGATCGATCTGAAAATAACCGAGCGCCTTCTCGATCTTTTTGCCGCCGCGGGAAACGAACTGCTTCTCGTTGGAACGCACCTCGATCTGTGCGTCCTCCGCGACCATCGTACCGGCCTTGTCGGCCTTTTGCCCACCGACATAGACCAAACCTTCCATGATCGTCGTCTTGGCGCGTTCACGCGAGGGCACCAGTCCCCGTTCAAATATCAATACATCCAGTCTTTTCTTAGCCAATGTTGTGCTCCTTCGTCATTTTGTGTCCGTCAGGAAATCCCGGATCCGCGCCGCAACGCTTGCGCCGTCGATCCCGCAGTATTGGTAGATCTCGCGTACGCTGCCGTGCGGCAGGAAGCGGTTGCCGGTATCGAACCGGAGCATACGGAATCCGGTCCGGGACAGTATTGCCTCCTCGATCGCTTCGGCGAACGCACCGTTGTGCACGACGTCCTCCACGACCGCGACGCAGCCGGCGAGCGAATCCAAAAACGCATTCGACAGTTGTTCAGTCGCATTTGAGATCTCATTGATCTTCCAGACCTGCACGTGCAGGCCGTCCTGTTCGAGTGCATCCGCAGCGTCCAGCGCTTCGTTGATCAGGATGCCGTAGGAAACGATCGTAACATCCGGACGCGCTTCGCCCTGCTCCTGCCAATCCGACAGGCGCAGGCAGGCAGCCCATTCCGCCGAGGTGTCCTGCGTAAACCGTCCCTGACCGCCGCGCGGATACCGGATGGCAACCGCTCCGCCGTACGAGTTGTGATACAGCGCGCGCGTAATCATGCTGCGCAGCTCGTCAAAATTGGACGGGCACAGGATCGTCACGCCCGGGATCGTGCGCAGCGAGGGAATATCGAACGTACCGTTATGCGTTGCGCCGTCCGCACCGACGATACCCGCCCGATCAATTGCAAATACGGCAGGGATCGTTCCCTCGATCGAGATGTCGTGGATGAGCTGGTCGTACGCGCGCTGTAGGAATGTCGCATACAGAGCGCAGACCGGACGCAGGCCCTGCTTGGTCATACCAGCCGTCATAGCGACAGCGTGCTCCTCCGCAATGCCGACGTCAAAAAAGCGGGTCGGAAACTGCGCGGCAAAGCCGGACAAACCGGTACCCGAGGGCATCGCGGCCGTAACAGCGCAAATGCGTCCGTCTTTCGCCGCGAGTCTGGATAACTCGTCGCCAAAAACGGACGAAAACGTCTCTCCGCCGGCAGAATTGGACTTGCCGGTAATCGGATCAAATTTGGAAACGCCGTGAAATTTTTCCGGCGCGGATTCGGCATATTCGTAGCCCTTGCCCTTTTTCGTCATCACATGCACCAGTACCGGGCACTTGAGCCGACGGGCAAGCTGTAAATGAAACACGATCGCCTTGAGATCATGTCCGTCTACCGGTCCCAGATATGTGAAGCCCATCTGCTCAAACATAGAACTGGGCAGCATAACGGACTTGATCGCATTTTTGATTTTCGTGCCCTTGGCGATGATGGTTTTGCCGCCCGGCACCCGGCTCAGAACGGCCTTCGTCCTGTTTTTGGCGGACAAATACTTGGGGGAAACGCGGAGCTTGGCCAGGTGGCGCGCCATGCCGCCGACATTTTTGTCGATCGACATATTGTTGTCATTCAGAACGACGATGAGCGGCTCCCGGCTCGCGCCGGCGTCGCCCAGCGCCTCATACGCCATGCCGCCGGTCAGCGCGCCGTCACCGATGACAGCGACAACGTGATACTTATCGCCCCGTATGGTGCGCGCATGCGCCATACCTAGCGCGACCGATACCGAAGAAGACGCATGACCTGTAATGCAGGGATCGGTGTTGCTCTCCTCCGGCTTCATAAAGCCGCACAGGCCGCCAAACATCCGCAGCCTGTCGAAGCCGTCTCTGCGTCCGGTCAGGATCTTATGCACATAACACTGATGTCCGACGTCATAGATGATGCGATCCCGGCTCGAATCAAATTCGCGTTCCAGCGCGACCGCCAGCTCGACGATGCCGAGATTGGAGGCCAGATGGCCGCCGGTCTGTGAAACGTGATCGACGATGAACTCGCGCAGAGCACCGCACAGCTCGTCGAGCACCGGGAAGGTCATTTCCCGCAGATCGGACGTCGATTCGATCCGGTCGAGGATTCCATATCTTTTCGTAATCTCTTTCACTTCAGACTTCACCGTTTCTTTTCGATCGGAAGATGCAGAAAGGCCAGAATCCGGCCGGCCATATGGACGATGGAAACGCTTTTGCTGATACCCAGTGCCTTTCCCATCGCCTTGCCGCCGATCGTCGCAGCCGCGATCAGACCGGTCACGCTCAATGTAATCAGCAGGGTCGGGAGCGCGCTCATCCCCTGCGTGATGCGGGTGATGATGATTGCGCCGGTCGCACCCGAAATAATGCCCGAGATATCACCGACCACGTCATTGCAGAAGCTGGCAACCTTTTCGGCGTTTCGCGCGAGCCAGACGGCCTGCCGTGCGCCCGCCACCTTTTTGGCCGCCATGGAATGCAGCTCCTTCTCCGATGTGGAAGTGGCGGCAACGCCGATGATATCGAACACGATGCCGACGATAATGAACAGGAGCAGGATCAAAAACGCGATCAGGTTGTTGACGTTGCGCAGCGCCTCGTTCGAGACATAGGACATCGTACAGGAGATCAGAAAGGACAGCACCGTAATGGTGCCGACCCATCTCCAGTTGATGTACCGGGAAATACCGGTTTTGGGCTTCTTTTTTTGTTTGTCAGTTCCGTCCAAGGAATTCCATACCTCCGAAAGTGTGTAGCATATTGCAAAGAAAGCCCGAAACAGAGCTGTTTCAGGCAGAATAAACAAAAGAATGTGACAGCAGGCCCGGTAAATCTTGCGGCTTAGGTTCGGTTGGATTTCCCCGCGAACTGCCGTGCGTCGCCGCTCCGGTGGTTTCCCCTTAGAGTTCGAGCCGGAGTGTTGCCACTTCCGGGACCGAATTGCCACTCAGTCCGCACTGCAATCCCGCGCCTGCCCGTATTTCAGACAGTCTAGGTGATTTCCACAACAGGACAAAGCTACTCCTTAGCCTCTTTTGCAGCTATGGTTTCATCGATCAATGCTCGCCCGGCTTATGGCCATAAGCGGGCGAGTGGGTATCGAATCCACCATAACCACTCAAGGCAGGCTACTCTGCACACAGCGCTTTGAGGCGGCGTAAGAGAGCGACTGGCCGGTCGCCCGGATACGTCTTTCGCCGCACCGCAATACAGGTTTCACCCCGGTCCGTAGGTCATCCATCAATTCACGGAGAATGCTATAGGTGGCCCACAGAGTCGGGTCTCCACGGCAATAGGGTCGGTATTTCATGCCATTGAAACGCGCCCTAAAGCCTTAACCCCCAGCACCCACCCCAAACTGGGCGTAAGAAGCAGGCACCAGAGACTTCATCGATATGCCCTTTAACGGATTTTTAGGCCCGTCTTAGAGAGTAGTCGCCTGACTAGAGATACTGCGTCACGCAAATAACTTACCACAATCGCCCGATTTTTTCAAGCGGTTACCTGTAAATTATGTATGAAATATGCAGTCTTATTCATTTTCTGCGGCCAACCAGGCTTTCGGCGAGGTCGGTCAGGAAGGTGTTTTCCGCAAAAACGCCGAGTGCGGCGATTGCCTCATCGGTGAGCGAACGCACCTGTTCGCGACAGGCATCCAGCCCCAAAAGGCCGGGAAACGTCGATTTTCCGCTTTTTTCGTCCGAGCCGATCGGCTTGCCGAACTCGGCTTCATCACCCTCGATGTCCAGAATATCGTCCTGAATCTGAAACGCCAGTCCAAGCGCATTTGCATACGTCTCCGCCGCCTGCAATTGCTCCTGCGAAGCGCCGCCGACGATGCATCCCATCCGGGCTGCGGCACGGATGAGCGCACCCGTCTTCATATCCTGCAGCGTTGTCAGCTCGGCATGGGAGATCTGCCGGTGCTCGGCAGCCAGATCGAGCACCTGTCCGCCGATCATGCCGTAGTATCCGGCTTCATGCGCCAACACACCGATCGCTCGGATCGCCCGGTCAGACGGGATCTGCGCAGCAGCCGCCGTTTCAAACGCATACGTCAGCAGGCTGTCGCCCGCCAGAACGGCCATGCCCTCGCCGAAAACCTTGTGGTTCGTCGGCTTGCCCCGCCGCAGGTCATCGTTGTCCATGCAGGGCAGATCATCGTGAATCAGCGAATAGGTATGGATCATTTCGAGTGCGCAGGCAAAAGGCATTGCATCTGCGGGAGAGCCGCCGGAAACGCGGCAGAATTCAAGCGTCAGCACCGGACGCAGCCGCTTGCCGCCCGCCAGCGCGGAATATCGCATGGCCTCTACAATGCTCTCCTGCCCACGGCAGTCCGCCGTTGTCAAAGCGGCGTCCAACGCACGCTCGATCTGCGTCACATAAGATGTCAATCTTTCTTCAAAAATCATACCGAAGCCTCCCCGCCGTCAAACGGTTGTTCCGTTACCCTGCCCTGCGCATCCGCAGTCATCAGGCTGACCTTCTGCTCGGCCTTGTCGAGCTGCGTCCCAAGCTGCGCGGCCAGCTTCGCACCCTCTTCAAACAGAGACATGCTTTCTTCCAGCGGTGCATCGCCCTTTTCCAGCAGCCGGACGATTTCTTCCAGGCGCGCCATAGCCTGTTCAAATGTCTGCTTCTTTGGCATAGTTTACCTCGATTCTATGGATTCCACGCGCACCTGCGCGTTTCCTTTTGCAAAACGGAGCGTCAGCGCATCACCGGGTTGCAGCGTTCCGCTGTCCGTCACAATCCTTCCCCGCGCATCCGCCGCCACCGCGAAGCCGCGATGCAGAACCTTAAGCGGACTGAGCGCGTCCAACTGCGCGGCCTGTCGGCCGAGTGCGGCGCGCCGCTGCGCGAGCAGGCTCCGCTGCGCATTCATAAGCTGTCCGGCCTGATGCTGCAGACGGGTGCGTGCAGTTTGCAGCGCACGCATCTGCGCGGCAGTCAAGCGACCGGTCAGTTCCTGCGTCCGCACGCGCTTTTCTGCCAGATAACGGGCCGGCGTGCGCTGCTCCAGACGCGCTGCCAGCGCATCCACGCGGGTACGCCGTACCGTCAGCCGTTTTTCCATGGCCGCGTGCAGGCGGCTTTCCAACTGGTCGATCGTCAAACGCAACTCATTCTGGTCGGGAACCGCCAGCTCCGCCGCGCCCGACGGCGTCGGTGCGCGCAGATCGGCAACAAAATCGGCAATTGTAACGTCCGGCTCATGTCCGACTGCCGAGATCACTGGGATCTCGCATTCATAAATCGCCCGTGCGACCCGTTCGTCATTGAACGCCCAAAGATCCTCAAGCGAGCCGCCTCCCCGTCCGGTAATGACCAGATCGGCCGCATGCAGGCTGCTGACGATGCGCAGCGTGCGCGCGATCTCGGCCGGGGCACTCTCGCCCTGCACGAGAACCGGCCAGATCTGTACCTCAGCCAGCGGAAACCGGCGTTTCAGAATACGCAGCATATCGTGTACGGCTGCGCCGGTCGGTGAGGTCACGAGCGCGATCCGCTCAGGCATCAGCGGGAGCGGCTGCTTATGGGCTTCGTCAAACAGACCTTCCTCGTACAGCCGCCGCTTGAGCTGCTCAAACGCCATGTGCAGCGCACCCGCGCCGTCGGGCACCAGATCTGCGATATAAAGCTGCACCTGACCGGTTTTGGGGAACGAGCTGACCCGTCCGCGTGCAATGACCTTCATGCCGTTTGCCGGGCGGAATTTCAGCCGCATGGCGTCAGAGCGAAAAAGAACCGCGTTGATCGCGCCGCTCTCGTCCTTCAGGGTCATGTAGTGGTGTCCCGAGGTATGCTGCTTGTAATTTGAAATCTCACCCTGCACAAACACATTGCGAAAAGACGGATTGCTCTCCAGCACTCCCTTGATTTCGGTATTCAATTGGGTGACTGTATAGACCCGGCTCATATCAACGTTTCTCCATGCTGCACGGCCGCGAGCACCGCCGCACCGACCGCATTATCACCAGACAGACGCGGCTCCGCAAAGCGTGCGCCGAACCGCTCCGCCATCCGGCGCTGGATCATGCGGTTGCTCATGACGCCGCCCGCACAGAGCACGGGCAGCTTCTTTTCTCGGATTGCCTGCGCTGTCGCGTTCTCCACAGCCGCACAGATCGTGCGGATCGTGAACGCCGCAATCTTCGCCGGGGCAGTCCCGCGTGCAGCCTGCTCTTTGATCTTATTTTCCATGCCCGATAGTGAGAACCTGCGTTCCTGCACGCGCGGACGAAAAAACGCCGTGTCCGGCTCCTGTTCCGCGAGTTCCTCCAGCGCCGCGCCTGCCGGGAACGCCAGACCGAGCAGTGCGCCCGCCCGGTCGACCAGTTGTCCGGCCGCCAGATCGGTCGTACCGCCGATGCAATCCGCCTGCGGCAGACCGTCCGCGCCCGGCTGCACATGCAGCAGCTCGGTCGTACCGCCCGACAGATGCCAGGCGTAAAGCGCGCCGCCGAACAGCCAGTCAAACGCCTGCGCGGAAAGCGCGGCAGCGGCCAGATGCCCCTGCTGGTGGGAGCATTCATACAGCGGCACGCCCAGCAGATGGGCTGCGCTGCGCGCGGTGTTCACTCCGGCCAGAAAGCAAGGCATATAGGAACCCTCGACCGCGCGCGGCCGGGTGGAAACACAGACAGCGCGGATCTCCCGGCAGTTTTCCTGCGGGAGCCGCGCAATCATCTCGTGTAGGTGCAGCGTATGCTGGAACAGAGCGTCCGACTGACGCAGGCCGATCGAACCCGCCGGAACATCCAGCAGCCGGCCTGCATTGTGCCACGCACCTGTTTCGGCGTCGAACAGCGCGGCGGACGTTCGGTAATTGGACGTGTCGACGCCCAGATACCACCGGCTCATGCGTTGTCCGGCATCGCGCGCGCGATCGTACCCAGCACGCCGTTGATGAACGCGCCCGCGTCCTCGGTGTCATAAACCTTAGCCAGCTCGACCGCCTCGTTGATCGCCGCGCCGACCGGCACGTCGTCGACATAGTACATCTCGTAAATAGCCAGACGCAGGATCGCCATGGTCATGCGGGACAGGCGGGCGACATTCCAGCCCTTGGTATTGGCCGCGATCTGCGCGTCCAGCTCCTCCAGATGGGACGCGACGCCCTTTACCGCCGAAACGATATACTGCGTCTGCGACGCGTTCAACGGGCCGGCATACAGCTCGATCTCCTCGCCCAGCGCATGCAGGACGTCCTCGCCCAGCCCGTCCGTCATCACATTTTCCGCTTCAAACACGCCGAAGCCCATTTCAAAAATCAAATGCAGCGCAATCTCTCTTGCTTTTTTTCTGCTCACGGTAGCCCTCCGTTTGTAAAAATGTTCCAAAATCAGTTCATAATATTTGTTTCCAAAGATAAATTTATTCTACCCTATGCACGCCGCAATTGCAAGCACATCGTACGATTCCGTGAAAAAAACGGCGTGTCAATTGAAGATCTCACCCGAATCCGCACGGAACATCCGATCGACCCGCTCGCGCAGCAGCGGATATCCGGCGAGCGCCGGATCGTCGTGCAGAAGCGCCTCCGCTTCCTCCCGCGCGCACTGCATAAGCTGCAGATCACCTGCGAGATCAGCGACCTTGAGCATGGGCAGGCCATGCTGCCGCTTTCCGAAAAAGTCACCCGGGCCGCGCTGCGCCAGATCAGCCTTGGCGATCTCAAAGCCGTCGTTCGTTCCGCACAGGATTTTGAGCCGTTGTCTGGCCTGTTCCCCCTTATCCGCGCCGAAGCAGATGCAGTACGACTTCCGGCTGCCGCGTCCGACTCGTCCGCGCAACTGATGGAGCTGGGACAGACCGAAGCGGTCGGCGTCCTCGATCACCATCAGGCAGGCGTTCGGCACATTCACGCCGACCTCAATAACCGTCGTTGCGACCAGAATATCCAGTTCGCCTGCGGCGAATGCATTCATGACCACATCCTTTTCCGCCGCCTTCATCCGTCCGTGCAGAATGCCGACCCGGCGGTGCGGCAGCACACGCTTCAACGCCGCGCCGTGCTCCTCCGCGCTTTTGAGCGGCAGTTCGCCTTCCTCGACCAGCGGGCAGACCACGTAAACCTGTCCGCCGTCCGCGATCTGTTTTTCGATGAACGCATAGATCCGCTGCCGCATTTTCTCTCCGACCGCAAAGGTATCGACCGGCTGCCGGCCGGGCGGCAGTTCATCAATGACAGACACGTCCAGATCGCCATACAGGATCAGCGCCAGCGTGCGCGGAATGGGCGTTGCCGACATTACGAGCGTATGGGGCGTAACGCCCTTCTGCCGCAGATCGGCGCGCTGCGCCACACCGAACCGGTGCTGCTCATCCGCAACGACCGCGCCCAGCCGGGCAAACACGACGTCCTTCTGGATCAGCGCATGGGTGCCGATCACGATCTGCGTCTCACCCGATGCAATGCGTGCCTTGCACGCACGCTTCTGCGCGGCGGTCATGGAACCGGAAAGCAGCTCACACCGCATCCCCATCCGGGAAAAGATCGGCCCGAGAGACTCCAAATGCTGCGCCGCAAGGATCTCGGTTGGCGCCATGATCGCGGCCTGATAGCCATTTTGGACTGCCAAATCGCACAGCACTGCGGCCAATACGGTCTTACCCGAGCCGACGTCGCCCTGCACCAGCCGGTTCATCGGCTTTCCGCTGCGCACATCCCGCCAGATCTCTTCGGCGGCACGGCGCTGTGCGCCGGTGGGCGGAAACGGGAGCTGCGCCCAGAACGCTTCGGGTGTGCCCCGGTCAAAGACCAGACCCGGTTCCTCGATCCGGCGTTCCTTCAGGCGCTGAAGCCCGCAGCACAGCAGAAACAGCTCCTCAAAGACCATGCGGCGGCGCGCCTGCGCGACCTCGTCCAGCGACTGCGGCCGGTGGATGCAGCGAAATGCTTCCTTTAGACCGATCAGATCGTATTTGCGGCATAGGGCGGCAGGCAGCGGATCGGAAAAACCGCCGCCGCACTCCTCCAGCGCAGCGGCGGTCACTTTTTCCAGATCCTTCTGCGTCACGCCTGATGTGAGCGGATAAATGGGCACAATACGAGTAGGCGGCCGCATTCCGGGCAAAATATGCTCGCTGGCCGGAGACACCATCATGCGTCTTGACCCGCTGCCCTGCACCCTGCCATAGAACAGGTACTCCTCACCCTCGCGCAGCAGCGCGGCAGCGTAGCGGTTGTTATAATACGTGATCTCGATCGTTCCGGACGAATCGAACGCACGGAGTTTGGTGATATCCATGCCCTTGCGGATGCGGCGCAGCACGGGCTGCGTGCCGACGACCGCGCAGATCAGCCCCTTCTGTCCATCCTGCAAATCGCGGATCGGTACGATGTGCGTCCGGTCCTCATAATCACGCGGATAACATTCCAGCGCGTCCCGCAGGGTACGGATCGGCAGCTTCTCCAGAAGCTGCGCCTTTTTCGGCCCGATCCCGCGCACGGTCAGGACGCTGTCATCCAGTCCCATCCTGTTTTCCTCCGTTATACGTCGTATTCGCGGTAGACCGCAACGACTACGCCGAGGATCGAGCAACCCTGTCCGTCGATCGGCGGATAATCCGGATTTTCCGGCATCAGCCAGACGTGGTGATCCCGAATGCGCAGCGTCTTGCAGGTCGCCTCGTCCTCCAGCAGGGCAACGACGATCTGGCCCGAGTCCGCCGTCTGCTGTTGACGGACGATGATGATGTCGCCGTTCATGATGCCGGCTCCAATCATGGAATCGCCCTTGATACGCAGGGCGAAATGCTCGCCGTACCGGTCGGCCCGTTCATACGGCACATAGCCCTCGATCTGCTCGACCGCGAGGATCGGCATACCGGCGGTGACCTGTCCCAAAATCGGAACCTGCGGTACGGCCGTTGCCGACCCCTTGACCACAACGGCGCGGGTCTTATGGTCATCCTTCTGCAGATAACCCTTTTCCCGCAGCTTGATGAGGTGAGCATGAACCGACGAGGACGAGCTCAATCCGACATGATCCCCGATCTCCCGGACGGAAGGCGGATACCCCTGCCGCGCGGTCGCTTCGGTAATGTATTCCAAAATCTGCTGCTGCTTTGCCGATAGCTTTTTCATATCGCACCATCCTAAATGATACAAAACGTTTGTTTGGTTTTTCTTCATTATATCTTACGGAAACGCAAAATGCAAACATTTGTTTCACTTTTTCACAGCGATACGAAAAAAACTTCTTGTCTATTGCTTCAAAGTATTATAAAATACTGATAGGTACATGTAAATCAGAACGATTTCGGTTTGTTTGGAGGGTACTTATGTTAATCAAAAATGAACTTGGATATATCGAGATCACCCCTGAGGTCATGGCAGGCATCGCAGGCTACGCCGCGTCCTCCTGCTTCGGCGTCAAGGGCATGACCGTCCGCTCGGTCGCGGACGGCGTTGCGCATCTGCTGCGCCGCGAAAATATGAGCCGCGGCGTCAAGATCACCGAAGCGGCCGACGGCGGCATCAACATTGACCTGCACATCGCGGTCGATCATGGCATCAACATCGCCTCGGTCTGCCGTTCGATCATCAGCGAGGTCCGCTATCACGTGGAACAGCTCACCGGCGTAGACGTAAAGAATGTCGACATCTACGTGGAGAGCATCAAGGCTGATTGACAGAAAGAAGACGGAGGAGAAACACCGACATGACTGATATCAACACACAAAAGATTACCGGACTGCTTTTTCAGAGCATGGTCGTTGAGGGCGCGCTCGCGATCGCTGAGAAAAAAGAGCAGGCAAACGAACTGAACGTATTCCCGGTTCCGGACGGCGACACCGGCACCAATATGTCCATGACCATGGGCGCGGCAAAGGACGAAATGCAGCGGCTGAGCGAGCCTTCTCTGGCCAAGGCAGCCGATGCGACCGCCTCTGCCCTGCTGCGCGGCGCACGCGGCAACTCGGGCGTCATTCTGTCCCTGCTGTTCCGCGGCATGGCCAAGAAGCTGCGGGAAAAGGACGAGGCCGACGGCCGCGACTTTGCACTTGCCTTGCGCGAGGGCGTGGACACCGCATACAAGGCCGTCATGAAGCCGGCAGAGGGCACGATCCTGACCGTGACCCGTGTCGCCGCACAGCACGCGGTCGAGCTGTGTCAGGCCGACCCGACGCTGAGCGTTATGGCGGTCTTCGAGGCCGTGCTCGAACGCGGCCAGACGGCGCTTCAGGAGACCACCGAGCAGAATCCGGTTCTGGAAAAGGCCGGCGTGGTCGATGCGGGCGGCTTTGGTTTCCTGACGATCTTCGAGGGCATGTTTGACGCCTTCCGGGGCATCCACAAGGAGCGTCAGATCGATACGGCAGAGCCGCAGCGCGCGGCTGCCGACTTCGGCGCGATCAGCGACGAGGATATCACCTTTACCTACTGCACCGAATTCATCGCCGAGCGCAAGGATAAAGCCCGCAACGTGGGCCGTATGCGTGCCCTGCTCAATGAGATCGGCGATTCTCTGGTCGTTGTCGAAGATGACGACATCGTTAAGGTTCATGTGCACACCGACCAGCCCAACAAGGCGCTCGAGGAAGGCCTGAAATTCGGCCCTCTGCTCACGGTCAAGATCGAAAACATGCGCGAACAGCACACCGCCAAGGTCATTGAGGGCACCGTCGCGCCCGCCGAGCGCGTCATCAAGGAGCCGGAGAAGAAGTACGGCTTTGTCGCGGTCGCCGCCGGCGACGGCCTGAAGTCTGTCTTTGAGGATCTGGGCTGCGACGTCGTCGTACAGGGCGGTCAGACGATGAACCCCTCGACTGAGGACATCCTGCGCGCAGTCGATGCAACCCCGGCTGAAATCGTCTTCGTCTTCCCCAACAACAAGAATATCATCATGGCGGCCGAGCAGGCGGCTGACCTCTCTGAAGCCAAGAAGGTCGTCGTCGTCCCCACCAAGAATATCCCGCAGGGCATCTCGGCCATGCTGGTCTTCGATCCCGAAAGTGAGGTCGATGCGAATACGCAGACCATGGAGGAAGCGATCAGCGGCGTTCATGCCGGACAGGTCACCTACGCGGCGCGCAATTCCGACTTTGACGGCAAGAAGATCAAGGAAGGCGAGTACCTCGCACTGTGCGAGGGCAAGCTGACCGCGAACAGCAAGCGTCAGAGCGAGGTGCTCAAGAAGCTCGCACGCGAAATGGTCACCGATGAAAGCGCGTTTGCGACCATCATCTACGGCGAGGGTGTCACCGAAGAGGATGCCGCCCGAGTCGAGGAGATCTTCCGGAAGGAAAACCGCAATCTGGAGATCACCGTGATCAACGGCGGACAGCCGGTCTATTATTACATCATTTCCGTCGAGTAAACCGTTTACAAGAAAAGCTCCCCTTGGAAAAAGGGGAGCTTTTTAAAGGAGTTTCCCTATGTCAGTTTTCGATATCTTTGCAAAACTCGAGCAGGAGCGCGCCGCAAAGCAGAGCAGCTCCGGCCCGATCGAGTGGCTGATCGTCGGTCTGGGCAATCCCGGCTCCAAGTACGACGGCACCCGCCACAACGCCGGTTTCCGCGCGCTCGACGCCTACTGCGCCAAAAGCGGACAGCGGATCGACCGCATGAAGTTCAAGGCGCTCGTCGGTGAAGGGCAGTTCGGCGGCAAGCGCGTGCTGTTCCTCAAGCCGCAGACCTTCATGAATCTCTCGGGCGAATCGGTACGCGATGCCGCCGAATTTTATAAGATCCCGCCCGAGCGTATTCTCGTGATTTTTGACGATATTTCACTCGACGTCGGCCGCATCCGCGTCCGCCCCAAGGGTTCGGCAGGCGGACAGAACGGCGTCAAAAACATCATTTACCATCTCAAATCCGACGCATTTCCCCGCGTGAAGATCGGTATCGGCGCCAAACCGCATCCAGATTACGACCTTGCGGACTGGGTGCTCTCCAAATTTCAGGGGGAAGACGCAGATCGGATCCAGTCCGCCACCGAACGTGCGATGGAAGCCGCGGAGGAAATCGTCCGCAGCGGCGTGGCCGCAGCCGCGCAGAAATTCAACGGTCAAGCCTGACCCAAACAAAAAAGGGCTGTCCTTCGGGACAGTTCTTTTTTGATCGGATTCTTACAGGGGTGTAATGCTCATGCCGGTGAGGATCACCAGATATGCGATCAGCAGCAGCACGGGCGGGGCGCTCAGAAAGCAGCGCAGACTCCCCTCCGGCGCATGATGCTGCATGCAATACGCCTGAATATCCGCCTTATGAAGCGAGAGCGTCAGCAGCAGCGAGATCAGGCCAAAGGCTGTCAGCGCACTGTTACAGGTGTTTCCCAGCATTTCGTCCACCGTGCTCACCCATCCGACCGCTTCGACCGAAAGGTTGGTCAGCGCGTGCAGCACCATCGAAGCCGGAAGCGAATACTCCACGGCGACAAAACCAAACAAGCAGCCGCACAGGATCGCCATCGGCAGTTGGATGACATTGCCGTGCATCAAGCCGAATAAAACGGAGGAGACCACGATCGCAAACGTCTTTCCGCACGGCCTCAAATATTGCAGGATAAAGCCGCGGTAGATCAGCTCCTCGCAGAACGGCGCGATGAGCACGGTATAAAGCAGCATGGATGTGGTCACAGAGGCCGCGCTCGCGGTCTCGGATGCTTCATAAAACGAACCGCCCAGCAGATTGGTCATCCACTCAAACGGAACCGTCAGCAACGAAGCGACGAGCTGCAGCCCCATGACGAGCAGAAAAAACAGCATCATCCGCTGGAAGCTCACCGCACGCTCTTCATGCAGAAATCGCTCCTTTAATCCATCAAGCCGCAAAAGCAGCAGCGGGCCGATCGAGCACAGCGCACCCAGCAGCAGCGAAAGACCGCTTTCATAGATCATCCAGTTAATGTCATATGCCGAGGCGTCCGGATAGATCCACGCAAACACGACTGCCTGAATCGCTTCCAGACCGTAAACGACCAAAAGCATGATGACCTGCGAAAGCAGCAGCGTCCAGCCCAAACGGCTGAAGTATTTTTTCAATTCTTTTCGCTCACTTTGCTCCATGGATCGTTCCGCTCCTTTTTACGCGGCGCCCGCCCCTCGGAAAGAAGCAGACCCAAAACCACCAATATGGTACCGAGCAGCGATCTGCGCGTGATGTGCTCCGAGAGGAACAGCGCGGCGCAGACCACCGTAATGACCGGCGACAGATAAATGTATACGCTTGCCCGGATCGCGCCGATCCGCTTGACCGCTGTATTCCAAGTGACAAAACACAGCGCACTGGCGCAGAAGCTCAAAAACGCCAGATTGAGCAGGTTCACCGGCTGACACAGGGCGGCCGGCGCGGGAGAAAAGCCCTGAAGCCATGCGACCGGCAGCATAAACAGCACACCGTAAAAGAAGATATGCCGGGTCATCTCGAGCGTCGGATAATTATATTCGCTCAGCTTGCGGCAGAGCACCGAATACACGCCCCATGCAATCGCGCCGATCAGCGCCAGCACATCACCGATCGGATTGACCCGCACCGCGTCCCCGCCGCCGAACGAGATCAGGCCGATGCCGGCAATCGCCGCGCAGAACCCCAAAAAGAACGAGGGACGTAGGCGCTCCCGGAAACAAATCGCGGTAAACAGCGCGGTGAACAGCGGCGCACTCGAAACGATGACACCGACATTGGACGCGGTCGAATACGACAGCGAAACATTCTCCATCAAATAATACAGCATACATCCGGTCAGGCCCGCGCCCACAAAATACCATTCGTGCGACCGGCTCTGCAAGTGCAGCCGGCGCGGCCGCACGACAGTCAGCGCGGCAAAGCCCAAAACGAACCGGATCAGCAGGATCTCAACGGGCGTAAACGACCGCAGCAGCACCTTGGTTGAAATAAAGGTCGTTCCCCAAACGGAGACGGTAAAAAGCGCGAGCAAATGCCCCGTCCAGCTTTTCTGTTGTGACATGATGATCATATCTCTCCCCCACTCAATCAATAAAGCCGCCGCCGATGACGATATCGCCGTCATAAAAAACCGCGAACTGTCCGGCCGCAGGCGCGCGCACCGCCTGTTCAAAGACCACGCGCGCACCCGCTGCGGTCAATTCGACCTCCGCCGGGTCGCATCGCTTGGAATAGCGCACCCGAACCTGACAGGGGAAGCAGCCGTGCGCGGCGTATTCGGGCGCGCACAGGTTGACCTGCGAGACCGTAATCTCCTTCTGATACACATCGTCGAGCGAAAGGACGACCTCGTTCGTCTCGGGACGCAGCTCACGCACAAAAAGGCGGCCGGTCGACGCGATTCCAAGCCCCTTGCGCTGGCCGACGGTATATCGGTGCAGACCCAGATGACGGCCCAAAACCTTTCCGTTTTCATCTACAAAATTTCCTTCGGGCAGCGCCGCGCCCCGCCGCGCCAGCCATCCGGCCCAATCGCCGTCGGGAATGAAGCAGATATCCATGCTGTCCTTCTTTTCCGCGACCGGAATCGCACTTTCCCGTGCGAGCACGCGCACCGCTTCCTTATCGACCGCTTCCCCGAGCGGGAAGACGCAGCGTTCCAAAACCGTGCGCGGCAAATTGGCCAGCATATACGACTGATCCTTGGGCGATCGGGCGCGCATCAGCAGGGCACGGCCCTGCGCGTCCCGCCCGATGCGGGCGTAATGTCCGGTCGCGATCTGTTCCGCCCCGATCTCATCCGCGTAATTGCACAGCAGGCGGAATTTGACCTGCCGGTTGCACACAATGCAGGGATTGGGCGTGCGCGCATGCTGATATTCATGTTGAAAATAAGTGCAGACCTCCCGCTCGAACGCCTCATCCTGCCGCGCGAGATACAGCGGGATCGAAAGCGCATCCGCGACCCGCTGCGCATCTTCCGCGCCACCCAGCCCCACGTCCATGAACAGACCGTATACCTCATAGCCCTGTTCCCGCAGCAAACGGGCCGAAACGGCGGAATCCACCCCGCCCGAAAGACCCAATACGATTTTCCGACTCATCCCAGACTCCATTTCTCCGGTTCCCAGAACATCTGATACGGCCGCACCGCGTATCCCTTGAGCAGCCCGCTGCGCAGAATGACCTGATTGCGCTCGAATGCAAGCGGCAGGATCGGCATATTGGCAAGCAGATATTCATTCAGGCTTTGCTCCGCCTGCGCCAGCGTATCCTGAGACGCGCCGCGCAGCGCTGTGATCTTCGCGTCCAGCGCCGCATCCGAGCCTCGGCCGTAATTGAGCGATCCACCCGTCATCAAAAGCGTGCGCAGGTCAAAATCAGGCGTCATGACCAGATCTCCGTAATACAGATCGAACGTGCCGTTTTCAAGCGCCTGCGCATACGTTTCATACGGCACACTGTTCACGGTCAGTGTGATGCCGAGCTGACCGAACATCGTGGTCAACTGCGCGCAGACATTGTTTTTGAACGTGTTCTCGCTGTTGCACAGCAGCGTGAGGGTGACCGGCTCCCGTTGTCCGGCTGCATTGACAGATTCAACGAGGCCGTCGCCATTGGTATCGGTAATCCCGATCTGGGCGAGCAGGGCAGCCGCCTGATCGAGCTGCGCCGAAAGGCTGTCGTCCGAGACCTGCGCAGGCTGCGGATTGACCGGCAGCACAGCCGGATCGGCAAAGGTCTGGAGCGGCGACCGACAGAGCATCTCGCGGTCGATCACCATGCTCAGCGCCTTGCGGAAGGTCGGATCGGCCAGCAGCGGATGCGACGCGCGCACACCCAAATAATGCAGCTCGGTCGTGGGCGTCTGGAACACATCAACGGCCCCCTTGATCGTCGCGGGATCGTCGCTGATCCGCTCGGCACGCGTGAGTGAGATATCCCCGGCAGCAAAGCTGCTGACGACCGCGTCCGCACGAACCGTACTCATGAGCTGAATCCGCGGCACTCCGGTCACCTTGCCCTTACGCCAGTTCGGATTGGGCGTGAGCTGATAGCCGCTGTCTGTCTTTTCCGCCATGAACGGACCGGAGCCGATCGAGAACGTCTCGCCCTCGGTGCCCTGCTTAAAAATCGGCATATCGAGCAAGCGGACGAACCGGCTGTTCGGCACGGTCGTCGTCATGCGAACCGTGCGGCTGTCTACGGCTGAGATCGACGCGATATAGGCCGCGCGATTATAATAAGGCGAAGCCGGCGTGCGACCGGCCAGACGGTAACTGTATACGACGTCATCCGCCGTCAGCGGAGAGCCGTCCGAAAAGGTCAGCCCCTCTTTGAGCACAAACGTATATTGCGTGCCTTCGGCCGTATAGCTTTCACACAGCACGTTTTCCGGCTCGAACGAGTCGTTCAGGCAGAACAGACCTTCAAACATCGCCTCACAGACAATACGGTTGATGACCGAAGCCGACGTAACCGGATTGACCGGCTCGGCCGAATAATAGGCGATCGAAACGTCCGCCGTCTCCCTCTGGCTGTCGGATGTGATCGCGGTCAGAGAGGAATTGGCGCTTTCCAGCCGCTCGGTCAGGGTGCAGCCGCAGAGCAGACCGGCCGCCAGACAGCACGCGAGGGTTCGCTTTACGATGGTATACACTGGATTCCCTCTTTTCCTTACAAACAAATGATTCCCGCCTGCACGCCGCGGCGGCCGTTCGTCGCGCGGTGCGACCAAAACACGTCGCTTTGGCACCGCGTGCACAGGCCGCTGACGATGATATTCTCCGCGCGCAGACCGGCGCTTTGCAACTCCATCGCATTGAGTCCCTGCAAATCGACATGATACTTGGCGCCGCGTCGGCTGATGAAGGGCGCGGCCTGCGCACCCATCTGCGCAAGCATCGCCTCGGGCACATCGGCGTCGGTCTCAAAGCAGTCCGCGCAGATCGAGGGGCCGATGACGGCGATCGTTGTCTCCCGGCAGGCGCCCAGCGCCGCAGCCATTTTCTCAACGGTTTTGGGCAGAATCTTCTGCGCCGTTCCCCGCCAGCCAGAATGACAGACGCCGCAGACATGGGCGGTCGGGTCGTACAGCAGGGTCACCACACAGTCGGCATAAAATCCGGCAAGCGGCGTGTCGGGCAGCGCGGTCACCAGCGCGTCCGCGCCCCAGTCCATCGGCAGCGTCAGACCGGTGCCGGCATGATGCTCCTCCACAACGATGACCTTGTCCTGATGCACCTGCTGGGTCAGCGTCGTGCGGGACAGCGGAACGCCCAGCATGTCGGTCAATATTTTGTAATTTTGACGTACATGAGCGGGATCATCGCCTCGGTTGAAGCCGAAATTCAGGCTCTCGCAGTCGCCTGTGCTCACGCCGCCCGACTTGGTCGTGAAGGCATGGCGAACCGGCAGGCGGTCACAGGTATAGTATGCCATTCGGCCGCTTTGGCGGCGGCGCATGGTTTCGTGCATCTCGGAATCCCTCCCAAATCAATTGAATATTATTATACTACATCCGCATACGTTTCCACAAGTGGCGCAAAAGTCTTTGTCAGTGTGTATGAAATCCAAAGCAAAATTCCGGGTTCTCCTTGACAGGAAAGACAAAAGGCTATACAATAATTGTGGTAATTCCTGATATCCTTCGGCGTTCGTGCCGTAGCATCCTATTGGGACATTATTGCTTTGCAGATTTACAATATCATACTAACCTGGAGGTGTTTCACTAAGACCCATGATGCCTATTATAATCAAACTGATCATTGGTGTTGTCGGATTGATTATTGGCGTACTCATCGGCTTCCTCTACCGCAAGAAGGTCGCAGAGAAAGAGATCGGCAGTGCCGAACAGGAAGCCACCCGTATTATTAACGAAGCAATCAAATCAGGCGAAACCAAGAAGCGCGAAGCCATTCTGGAGGCGAAGGACGAGATCCATCGCAGCCGCACCGAGGCTGAGCGCGAAATCAAGGAACGCCGCAACGAGACCCAGAAGCTCGAGCGCCGTCTGACCCAGAAGGAAGAATCGCTCGACCGTAAGGCGGACGCCCTCGATCAGAAGAACGAGGAGCTCAGCCGCAAGCTGGCACAGGTGCAGAAGACGCAAGAGGAAAGCGAACAGCTCAAGAGCGAGCAGATCGCGACTCTGGAACGGATCTCCGGTCTGACCCGTGACGAAGCAAAGGACTATCTGGTCTCCTCGATCGAACGCGAAGCCGAGCATGACGCTGCCGTGAAGCTCCGCGAGATCAACCAGCGCACGAAGGATGAGGCGGAAGCTACGGCCCGTGAGCTGATTTCCATTGCAATCCAGCGCTGCGCAGCCGACCACGTCGCGGAGGCGACCGTCTCCGTCGTGCCGCTGCCCAACGATGAAATGAAGGGCCGCATCATCGGCCGTGAGGGCCGCAATATCCGCACCCTCGAAACCCTGACCGGCGTCGACCTCATCATCGACGACACGCCGGAAGCCATCACCCTCTCCTCTTTCGATCCCGTGCGCCGCGAGGTCGCCCGCATGGCGCTCGAAAAGCTGATTGCCGATGGCCGCATCCATCCCTCCCGCATCGAAGAAATGGTTGAAAAGTCCCGCCGCGAGATCGAACAGATCATCAAGAGCGAGGGCGAACGCGCCACCTTCGAGGCCGGCATCCACGGCCTGCATCCCGAGCTTGTGAAGCTGCTTGGCCGCCTGCGCTACCGCACAAGCTATGGTCAGAACGTCCTCATGCACTCCATCGAGGTTGCGCACGTTGCCGGCATCCTTGCATCCGAACTGGGTCTTGATCCGGTTCCCGCCCGCCGCGCAGGTCTGCTGCACGATATCGGCAAGGCGGTCGACCACGAGGTCGAGGGTTCCCACGTCAGCATCGGCGTCGATCTGGCGAAGAAGTACAAGGAAAATGCCCAGATCGTTCACGCGATCGCGGCGCACCACGGCGACGTGGAGCCTCAGACCGTCATCGCCTGTCTGGTTCAGGCGGCGGACGCGATCTCGGCAGCCCGTCCGGGCGCGCGGCGTGAAAATCTGGAAAATTATATCAAGCGTCTTGAAAAGCTGGAAGAAATCGCAAACACTACGCCGGGCGTTTCCGGTTCGTATGCGATCCAGGCCGGACGCGAGATCCGCATCATCGTCAAGCCCGAAGAGGTTTCCGATGACAGCATGATCCTGCTGGCCCGCGATGTCGCTAAACGCATTGAGGACGAGCTGGATTACCCGGGTCAGATCAAGATCAATATGATCCGCGAGACCCGTGCCGTTGATTACGCAAAATAAAATCCGACAACACCGAATCCAAAGGCGGAACCGTTCATGGTTCCGCCTTTTCAGTTCACAGCATAGAAAAGGGACACGGCCAAAGCCGTGTCCCTGATTTTGTCTTATGGAGCTTTTCAGCTTTTCCGGCAGGTCAGCAGGATGATCTGCCGTTCGCGCCCCAGTTCCTTGAGCAAAGCGATCCCGCGCGCCGTGCGCGCATCATCCGAGGTCAGGAAGGGATCGTCCAGAATGAGCGGCGCTTCCTTCGCGCCGGTCAACACCTGACAAACTGCCAACCGCAGCGCGAGATAGAGCTGATCACGCGCACCTGAGGACAATTGCAGTTCACTCAGCAGCCGGCCGTCCGCGCCCGCTGTCCGCGCCCGGAAATTCTCATCCAGACGAATCTCCTGATAATTGTCCGCAGTCAGATAGGCCAGATAGGACGCGGCCAGCCGGGTGATCTGGGGCGAGATCTTCGCGCTCAGCGCGGCATTCTCCCCCGCGATGATCTCCCGCGCATGAGAGACCGCTTCATAGCGGATCTGCAATTCGGCTGCCTGCTGCTGCAGGTCGGCAAACCGTGCTTCCAATGTCTCTCGCTTGCCGATGGCTTCGGCCTGCCCCTCCAAACGGGAAAGCTGTTCGTGCGCCTGCTCAGCCAGCCGTCCCGCGTCGTCCAAACGGGTACGCAGACGCTCCAGCATCTCCTGCAGGCGGCGCGGCGGGCGGTTTTCGTCGGGTGCGCGCTTGATTTCGAGCATCACATCGCCCAGCGCGCTCTGTTCCCGGCGCAGCAATTGCAGGTCGGACATGGACGAGCGGATGATCTCCGCCGCCTGTTCAACGGTCGTGACATCGGGCGACAGCCTCTGCGCCGCCGCAATCACACGACTTCGTTCTTCCAACAGAACGGATGCCGCCATCTGCTGATCGTCCAGAATCCGCTGGTAATCCATCTCAAGCCTGCGGCGTTCCCCGTCCAGATCAGGCGGCGCTCCCGGCTTCTGCACACTGCCGACAAAGGTCAGCAGCAGGCAGAACAGCGCAAGCCCTGACAGGACGATCGGCATATGGGGAAACCACTCAATCTTGAGCACGCCGGTAATCGCGGCGAATACCGCGAACACCAGCGAGAAGAAGCCCGCGATCCAGCGGATGCGCGGACGGGTCGTACGGTTGACCTCGATCTCACGGTCGACCTTGGACTGCTCGATCTGCTCGAGTGCCTTCCGCCGCCGTGTTTCGATCATCGGCATGGCCTCGCGCTTTTCCTTTTCCAGCCGAACCGCGCCCTCGTAGCCGTACAGGATCTCTCCGGCCTCCCGGATGGCCTGTTCCTCGGGCAGGCGGGCTGAAATCTCGCGGATGCGCTGCTCATGCTCCTGCCGCAGAATCAGCAGGCGATTCTCCGAACCGGCGAGCTGCTCGGTGTACTCCCGGTACCCCTGCTCATAATCAGCCTGCGCCTGCTGTGCGGCCTGATCGAGCTGCGCACAGACGGTCTTCTGCTGTTCGATGTCGTGCGTGATGCTTTCGAGCCGGCTGAGCTGATCCTCAAGCTCGGCCAATTCTGTTCGAAGCGCGGGCAGCTTTCCCCGTCCGGTGCCCGAATCAATGTCAAGCCGCCAGCGGTCGAGCTGCCGCAGCGTCCCTGATGTGCTGCCGTTCGTGTCGCCGGACTGCGCCATCGCTGTGATCAGCTCCTGCAGTTCGTGGGACGGGCGGTTGACCTCTTCCCCGTCCACCATGGCGCTGGACAAAAATGCGTCCTCTCCCATGCCGAGCAGCACCTGACCGCAGTTCTTCGCGGTTAACAGACGGCATTTTTCGCCGGTATCCGAATAAAACGCGTCAAACACCTGCATCGGGCCGCCCTTTCCGGTCTCCCGGACGATGGTCACAGCCCTGCCGTTCCATTCGATCTCAAGCCGTCCGGACATGGCGTGTCCGTCCTGCGGCACATATTTGGATTTATCGGAAAGCGCGGCGGCCGAGTCGCGCCGCGCAGTGTTCAGCCCGTACAGCATCACGCGCAGGAACGCGCACAGCGTGCTCTTTCCCCAGCCATTCGGCAGGACCAGATGGGAAAACCCATCGGAAAATTCGATTTTCCGACCGTTCAAATTTCCGAAGTGGCCCTGTAAAGAACGAATCTTCATGCTTCTCTCCATAATATACAAAATAAGTTTATAATTAGTATACCACAGCTAACGGCAGGACAGCAAGAATTCTTGCACAAATGTTACAAATATCGCCGTACTTTTTCATGCTTTTCGTGAAATGCAAAATTCCTCTTGATTTTTCTCGCTAAAGTGGTAGAATAGTAATGCACCGTGCGGGAGGATCGGCTCCGGCGTTCCCCCGCCCAGTAATTTGAAAGGATGTTTTTACACCATGACTCAGAAAAGATTATTCAGCCTGCTGATGGCAGGTATGCTGTCTGTTTCCCTGCTCGCCGGCTGCGGCGGCTCCTCCGATTCCTCTGCGGATGCTTCGGCTGATGCGGCGCAGAATACCGCGGACACCGCTGCGGATGCTTCCGCTTCGGCGGCGGACAGCGATCTGGCGTATGTGCTTGGCAACGGCAAGATGAAGATCGGCTACACCGTATACGAGCCCATGAACTACACCGACGCCAACGGCGAATTCACCGGCTTCGACACCGAATTTGCAGAGGCCGTCTGCGAAAAGTTGGGCGTTGCGCCTGAGTTTGTTGAGATCAACTGGGATACCAAGGTCGTTGAGCTGGACGCCAAGAGCATCGACTGCATCTGGAACGGCATGACCATCACCGACGATCTCAAGCAGAATATCGCGATCTCCGATCCCTATGTCAAGAACATGCAGGTTGCCGTCATCAAGTCCGCGAATGCCGACAAGTATACCGATGTGGCTTCTCTGGCTTCCGCTTCTCTGGTCGCTGAGGCCGGTTCCGCCGGTCAGAGCGTCATCGAGGACGAGGCCAACGGGCTGAGCGGCGCCAGCCTCACCACCGTTACCAAGCAGACCGACGCCCTGCTCGAGGTTGCGTCCGGCGCGTCCGACGCGGCGATTCTGGACTGGACGCTGGCCAAGAGCATGATCGGCGAGGGCACTGATTTTGCCGATCTGGTCATGATCGACGGTCTGGAGCTCTCCGTTGAGGAGTACGGCATCGGCTTCCGCAAGGACAGCGATCTGTGCGACAAGGTCAATGAGATCATGGGTGAGCTGATTGCGGACGGCACGCTGCCCGCGCTGGCTGACAAGTACGGTCTCGGCCTTGCTGAATAAAGAGAATAAAAAATTGAATTTTTATCCAAACGGGACAGCTTTTTTGAGTTGCCCCGCTTGGCTTTGTTTGGAGGAGATACCGTCGTGAGTACATCCGCATCTGTTATTTTTTCACAGCTGCTGCACTGCTTTCAAATTAACTGCACAATTTTCTTCGTCACGCTCCTGCTCGCCCTGCCGCTTGGCCTGGTCGTCTCGTTCGGCTCGATGAGCCGTTTCGCACCGCTGGCCTGGCTGGTCAAGACCTTCGTCTGGATCATCCGCGGCACGCCGCTGATGCTTCAGATCATCGTCATCTTCTACGGTCCCGGTCTGCTCTGGGACGGCGACCTGATGCCCCGCATCACAGCCGTCTGCGTTGCCTTCGTCATCAACTACGCCTGCTACTTTTCCGAGATCTTCCGCGGCGGCATCCAGTCGATCCCGCGCGGACAGTACGAGGCCGGTCAGGTGCTGGGCATGACCAAGCCGCAGATCTTCTTCCGCGTTACCCTGCTGCAGGTCGTCAAGCGCGTCATCCCGCCGCTCGGCAACGAGTTTATGACCCTCATCAAGGATACCTCTCTGGCAAACGTCATCGCGACCAAGGAGATCATCATGATGAGTAAGGAGTTCACGACCAAGGGCCTGATCTGGCCGCTCTTCTCGACCGCCCTGTTCTTCCTCGCGTTCGTCGGCATCCTGACGCTTGCGTTCGGCTGGTTCGAGCGGAAGATGGATTATTTCCGCGTATAAGGAGGGAAACACAATGGCGATCTTAGAGGTAAACAATATCTGCAAGAGCTTCGGCAGCACCGAGGTGCTCAAGGGGATCAACTTCTCCCTCGAACGCGGACAGGTACTCGCGATCATCGGTTCCTCCGGTTCGGGCAAGACCACCCTGCTGCGCTGCCTGAATTTTCTGGAAACACCCGACGCCGGTCAGATCGCGGTCAACGGCGAGATCCTGTTCGACGCGGCGCACACCCATGCGCAGAGCGACGCCGAGATTCGGCAGAAACGCCTGCATTTCGGCATGGTCTTCCAGTCCTTCAATCTTTTTCCGCAGTATACCGCGCTGGAAAACGTCATGCTGGCCAGCATCCTGCTCGCCAAGCAGCGGCCCGACTATAAAAAGAACAAGCGGGCGATCCACGAGGAGATCCAGAACAACGCCATGCAGTTGCTCGAGCAGATGAGCCTGACCGGCCGCATGAACCACTATCCGCACCAGCTTTCAGGCGGTCAGCAGCAGCGCGTCGCGATCGCGCGGGCGCTGGCGCTCCATCCCGATATCCTCTGCTTCGACGAGCCGACCTCTGCGCTCGATCCCGAGCTGACCGGTGAGGTGCTCAAGGTCATCCGCGAGCTGGCCGACAAGCACACCACCATGGTCATTGTCACGCACGAGATGACCTTCGCGCGCGACGTTGCCGATCACGTCGTCTTCATGGACGGCGGCGTTGTCGTCGAACAGGGCCCTCCCGAGCAGGTATTCGGCAATACACAAAACGAGCGAACACAGGCATTTTTGAGCAGATATTCGCAAAATTCCTAGTTTGCATTAAGATTTGCGCAGCACATATAGATATTTTATCTAAAATCGGTTTACAAAATGGTAAATATGCGGTAAAATAAGGGCAAGACCGGTGGTTCGGTCTTGCCCTTTTTCGTATCAGAGCCGCTTCATAAATTTGGTATAATATTTGTGATTTTCTGTTGAACTTTTGAATGGTTTTTGATACAATTGATTTAGGCCTGTTTCGGCTGTCCCGCGATGGGCCGTCCAACTTTGGTGAAACGTCCCGGTCTCCGGGCTTTTACACAACAAATTTTAAAAATGGAGATGTTTAACATGGATTCTTTTAGCGCTTCTCTGATGAAGGACAAGAGAGAGATCATCATCGCTCCCACCATCTACAAGTTCCAGAACTTCGGTGAGTTTGCTCAGGAGTTCTCTCTGGGCAAGCGTGATCTGGTCCTGACCAACGAGTTCATCTACAAGCCCTTTATGGAGCAGTACAATCTGGAGTGCCAGTACGTATTCCAGGAGAAGTTCGGCGCAGGCGAGCCCTCCGAAGAAATGATCACTGCGATCTTCGAGGCCATTCCCTATGATTCCTATGACCGCGTTGTTGCCATCGGCGGCGGCGCTATCATGGACCTGTGCAAGCTGCTGGGTATCAAGCGTCCCTCTACCGTCAACAACCTGTACTTCAAGAAGGACCCGGTTGTTCACGAGAAGGAAGTTATCGCCGTCCCGACCACCTGCGGCACCGGCTCTGAGGTAACCAATATCTCTGTTGCCATCGTACATGAGCCCTCCGGCGCGACCACCAAGCTCGGTCTGGTTTCCGACGACATCATCCCGAACAAGGTCTGCCTGATCCCCGATCTGCTCAAGACCCTGCCCTACAAGCCCTTCGCTTCCTCCGCGATCGACGCGCTGATCCATGCCACCGAGTCCTACCTGTCCCCGGCTCGTAAGACCATGACCTCTGAGCTGTTCTCCGTCAAGGCGATGGAGATCATCCTGGAGGGCTTCCGCCGCATCGGCGAGAATGGCCCGGACGCCCGTCTCGATTATCTCGAGGAGTTCGTTACCGCTTCCCTGTACGCCGGCATCGCCTTCCTGAAGGCTGGCTGCGCGACCGTACACGGCATGTCCTTCCCGCTTGGCGGCACCTACCATGTACCGCATGGTGAGTCCAACTACGCTCTGTTCGGCAAGATCCTCGAGATCTACGACGAGTACAAGCCCGAGGGCGAGCTGATGAACTTCAAGAAGCTGGTAGGCCGCATCCTGGGCTGCGACGCCAAGGACGCTATCCCGACCCTGAACGCTCTGCTCGAGAAGGTCCTGCCGCTCAAGCCTCTGCATGAGTATGGCTTCAAGGAGTCCGACATCAAGGACTTCCCCGTATCCGTTATGGAGAATCAGCAGCGCCTGATCACCAACTCCTATGTTCCGATGACCAAGGAGCTGATGGAGCGCATCTACCGCGAGTGCTTCTAAGTCTCCCGCGCGCAGAACCCTTCCGATAACCTGAGATCCGGAGCCGATTCCTTTTCCGGAATCGGCTCTTATTTACGAACCGATACTTTGAGAAAGAAAGGATACTGATTCGTCATGATGACCAAGGACCAGTACATTGAATCCCTTCGCAAGCTGAACATGAACCTGTGGATGTTCGGTAAGAAGATCGAGAACCCGGTTGATGATCCGGTAATCCGTCCCTCCCTGAACTCCTTCGCCGCGACCTACGAGCTGGCTGAGGACCCGCAGTACGAGGATCTGATGACCGCGACCTCTCACCTGACCGGCAAGAAGATCAACCGCTTCACCCATATGCATCAGTCTACCGACGACCTGATCAAGAAGGTCAAGATGCAGCGTCTGCTCGGCCAGAAGACCGCCGCCTGCTTCCAGCGCTGCGTTGGTATGGACGCGATGAACGCCGTTTATTCCTCTACCTATGAGATCGACCAGGCCTGCGGCACCAAGTACCATGAGAACTTTGTCAAGTTCCTGACCCGCGTTCAGGACGAGGATCTGGCCGTTGACGGCGCGATGACCGACGTTAAGGGCGACCGTTCTCTGGCTCCCTCCAAGCAGGCCGATCCCGATCTGTTCCTGCACGTTGTAGAGCGCACCGCGGACGGTGTTTACGTCACCGGCGCGAAGGCGCATCAGACCGGCTTCGTCAACTCGCATGAGGTTCTGGTTATGCCCACCATCGCTATGCGTGAGGGCGACGAGGACTACGCGATCTCCTTCGCCGTTCCGACCGATTCCGAGGGCATCACTCTGATCTACGGCCGCCAGTCCTGCGACACCCGCAAGCTGGAGGAGTACAACGACATCGACGTCGGCAATAAGGTCTACGGCGGCCACGAGGTTCTGGTCGTATTCGACCGCGTATTCGTTCCGAACGACCGCATCTTCCTGAATGGTGAGGTCAAGTTCGCCGGCATGATCGTTGAGCGCTTTGCCGGTTATCACCGTCAGTCCTACGGCGGCTGCAAGGTCGGCGTTGGCGACGTTCTGATCGGCGCGACCGCTCTGGCTGTTGAGATGGCCGGCGCTGCCAAGGCTTCTCACGTTAAGGACAAGTTGATCGAGATGGTTCACCTGAACGAGACCCTGTACTGCTGCGGTATCGCCTGCTCTTCTCAGGGCTCCAAGACCGCTTCGGGCAACTACCTGATTGACCTGCTGCTGGCCAACGTCTGCAAGCAGAACGTTACCCGCTTCCCGTATGACATTGCGCGCATCGCGCAGGATCTGGCCGGCGGCGCTATGGTTACCCTGCCGTCCGAGGCCGACTTCCGCACCCCCGAGCTGCATGATTACATCGAGAAGTACTTCAAGGGCGTCGCTTCCGTTCCGACCGAGGATCGTATGCGCGTACTCCGCCTGATCGAGAACATGACCATGGGCACAGCCGCTGTCGGCTACCTGCCCGAGTCCATGCACGGCGCCGGCTCGCCGCAGGCGCAGCGCATCATGATCTCCCGTCAGTGCAACATGGAAATGAAGAAGGAACTGGCGAAGAAGATCGCTCGCATCGGTTAATTCTGTTTGTATTTATCAGATAGGCACTCCTTCCAGAGTGCCTATCTGTCCATTCCGCTCATTTCGCAGGACAAAACAAGGGGGTTCCGATGCGCGAAGTTGCTGTAAAATTCTGCGGCGGCTGCAACCCAGGCTATGACCGCGGCGCGGCCTATCAGGAGATCCGCTCTGCGGTATCCGACCGTGCGGTGGTTTCCCTCCCGCAGGAGGGAAAGCGCTATGACGCGCTGCTCATCATCCGCGGCTGCACCGGCTGCCCCTATCTCTACGAGGAGATCGACGCCGGGGAACGAATCCTCTGCGTCAGGCAAAGCGACATTCCGGAGGTCGTTGAAAAAATCCGGAAGCTATAAAAAGAAATAATTTTTATGAGGATGATGCTTCATGAAGAAAGTAAAGATACTTACCGCTGAAGAGGCTGCCCTGCTCGTACAGGACGGCGACACCATTGCAACTGGCGGCTTTGTAAGCTGCGCGTGCCCGGAAGCTCTTTCCAAGGCACTCGAGGCTCGTTTTCTGGAGACCGGCCACCCGAAGGATCTGACCCTGTTCTTTGCAGCCGGTCAGGGTCATCGTGACGGCACCGGCGGCGACCACTACGGCCATGAGGGCATGGTCAAGCGCGTCATCGGCGGCCACTGGGATCGCGCGCCCCGTCTGGGCGAGCTCGCGCTGACCAACAAGATCGAGGCGTACAACCTGCCGCAGGGCGTTATTTCCCATATGTACCGCGATATCGCCGCGCACAACATCGGCACCATTACCCATGTTGGTCTGTACACCTTCGCCGATCCCCGCAATGGCGGCGGCAAGCTCAACGACGTAACCACCGAGGATCTGGTCAAGATCGTTAATATCGAGGGTGAGGAGCGCCTGCTGTACAAGGGCTTCCCGATCAACGTCGTATTCCTCCGCGCTTCCTACTGCGATGAGTTCGGCAACTGCACCGTACACCGCGAGATCGGCCCGCTGGACGTCACTGCGATGGCGCAGGCGTGCAAGAACTCGGGCGGTAAGGTCATCGTACAGGTCGAGAAGATCGTACAGGGCGGCTCGCTTGATCCCAAGCTGGTTGCCATCCCGGGCATCTACGTCGACTCCGTCGTTGTCGGCTCGGACGAGGACAACATGCAGTGCCTGGGCATGCCGTATGACGGCGCACTGACCGGCGAGTTCCGCATCCCGGTCGACGCCATCCCGCCCATCCCGCTGGACGCCAAGAAGATTCTGGCCCGCCGTGCCGCGATGGAGCTCCCCAAGGACGCCATCGTCAACCTGGGCACCGGTGCTCCCGAGAAGATCGCGAACGTTGCGGCTGAGGAAGGCATCTCCGATAACATGACCCTGACCGTTGAGGCCGGCTCGATCGCAGGTGTTCCCTACGGCGGCACCCAGTTCGGCGCGGCTGCGAACGCAATGTGCATCATCCCGCACAACGTACAGTTCGACTTCTATCAGGGCGGCGGTCTGGATATCGCTTTCCTGGGTCTGGCTGAGACTGCGCCCAACGGCGACCTGAACGTTTCCAAGTTCGGCACCCGTCTGGCCGGTGCGGGCGGATTCATCGACATCACCCAGAACGCCAAGAAGGTCTGCTACTGCGGCACCTTTACCGCCAAGGGTCTGAAAACCGACTGCGTTGACGGCAAGCTCGTCATTGTTCAGGAGGGCGCGAAGAAGAAGTTCGTCAAGAAAGTTGAGCATATCACCTTCTCCGGCGTTTACGCCAACAAGGTTCATCAGCCGGTTCTGTACATCACTGAGCGCGCTGTCTTTGAGCTGCGCCCCGAGGGCGTTACCCTGATCGAGATCGCGCCCGGCATTGATCTGCAGACCCAGATCCTCGACCAGATGGAGTTCAAGCCGCAGATCGCAGACGATCTCAAGCTGATGGACGCCCGCATCTTCCGCGACGAAAAGATGGGCCTTGCCAACGACTGATTATCTTACTTTCGTGTGAATTGTCGTATTTTGTGTAAATTCTTGTGATTGCGCAAAGTATTCTGAGATTTTTTCTGGTAAATTCACGAAAATTTTTCAAAAATTTTCCGGATAATACTTTCTTTCGATACGAAAGTTTGATAAAATTATAACGAAGCAAGGGGAATCCTTCCCTGCTGATATGTCCGCATCCGGGCGGGCAAATCCGCCCGGATGAAACCGACAAGAAAAGGAGAGTTTCCAATGAATGTTTACATCTGCTCCGCAGCTCGTACGGCCATCGGTACTTATGGCGGCACCCTGCGCGACGTTCCGGCTGCTCAGCTCGGCACCGCTGCTGCGAAGGCCGCGATCGAGCGCGCCGGCATTGACAGTGCGGTAATCGACGAGGTCCTGTTCGGTCAGGTACTCCAGGGCGGCGTTGGTCAGAACGTTGCCCGTCAGGTATGTCTGGGCGCCGGCCTCCCGATCACCACCCCTGCGATGACCCTGAATAAGGTCTGCGGCTCCTCGATGCGTGCAATCTCCCTCGGTTCTCAGATGATTCGTTCCGGCGAAGTTCAGGCTATGCTGGTCGGTGGCTGCGAGTCCATGTCCGGTGCTCCCTATATCTCCCACAATATGCGCTGGGGCGCTCGCATGAACGACGTCAAGCTGGTTGATATGATGGTATACGACGGCGTATTCGACGTATTCAATCAGTACCACATGGGCATCACCGCGGAGAATGTTGCTGCACAGTACGGCATCACCCGTGAGATGCAGGATCAGATCGGCTACGAGTCCCAGATGAAGGCTGCCAAGGCGATCGCCTCCGGCCGCTTCAAGGACGAGATCGTTCCGATCGAGGTCAAGAAGAAGAAGGAAACTATCGTATTCGATACCGATGAGCATTGCCGCCCGCAGACCACCCTCGAAGGTCTGGCCAAGCTCCGTCCCGCTTTCAAGAAGGACGGTACCGTCACCGCCGGCAACGCTTCCGGCATCAACGACGCCGGCGCTGCGATGATCATCGCTTCCGAGGACTTTGTCAAGGCGAACGGCCTCAAGCCGCTGGCGAAGATCCGTGCGTTCGGCTCCGTCGGCTGTGATCCGTCCATTATGGGCGTCGGCCCGATCGAGTCCTCCCGTCAGGCGCTGGCGCGTGCCGGCCTGACCGTTGCTGACCTCGACCTCGTCGAGTCCAACGAGGCGTTTGCGGCACAGGCTGCTGCCGTAAACCGTGAGCTGGGCTTCGATATGGAGAAGGTCAACGTCAACGGCGGCGCGATCGCGCTGGGCCATCCGATCGGCGCGGCAGGCTGCCGTATCTCCACTACCCTGATCTACGAGATGATCAAGCGTGACCTGACCCTGGGCCTGGCCACCATGTGCATCGGCGGCGGCATGGGCGAGGCGCTCATCGTTGAGCGTGACGAGCTCTGCAAGTAAAGCCCATTCTTCCGAACTTTTTTCGATCAAAATTTTTACAGGGAAGGCGCGCCCTCCGGCGCACTTCCCTTCCCTGCAACATCAAAGGAGCATAAATTAAAATGACTGACGTATTAGTTGAGAAAAAGGGTCATGTGGCCATCGTTAAGATCGAGCATATGAAGGCCATGAACGCGCTGAGCACCGATATGTATGCGCAGCTCGAGGAAGCGTTTGATTCCGTTGCCGCAATGGACGATGTTTATGCCGTCGTTCTGACCGGTTCCTCCACCGTCAACAAGAAGGGCAAGACCGTTAACTCCTTCGTTGCCGGCGCTGATATCGCACAGATGTCTACCATGACCGTTGCTGAGGGCAAGGCGTTCGGCAACGACTCCAACCGTGTATGCTGGAAGATCGAGAACTTCAAGCGCCCCGTCATCGCTGCGATCAACGGCTTCTGCCTGGGCGGCGGCTGCGAGCTGGCGATGTCCTGTGATATCCGTCTGGCTTCCGACAACGCTGTATTCGGCCAGCCTGAAGTCGGTCTGGGCATCACCCCGGGCTGCGGCGGCACCCAGCGTCTGGCGCGTCTGGTCGGCACGGGCAAGGCCAAGGAAATGCTCTACACTGCCCGCGGCAACTACTCCGCCCAGGCCGCTCTGGAAATGGGTCTGGTCAACTACGTATATCCGCTCGATCAGCTGATGGACGAGGCCATCAAGCTGGCGGAAGAGATCGCTGCACAGGCTCCGATCGCTGTTGCGCTCTGCAAGGAAGCTGTCAACGTCGGTATGCAGACCGATCTGAACTCTGCTCTGAAGCTTGAGGGCAACTGCTTCGGCGAGTGCTTCGCGACCGAGGATCAAAAGTACGGCATGGCTTACTTCCTCGATAAGAACCGCGATAAGCCCGCGAAGGAGTTCAAGAACAAGTAATCATACGCTGCTGAGAAGTAAGCGATATTGTTTAGAGGAGAGAGTATCATGAAAGTTTGTGTATTCGGCGCCGGCAACATGGGTGCCCGCATCGCGGAAGTCTTCCTGACCCACGGTCACGAGGTTACCCTGCTGGATATTAAGGATCAGTTCATCGAGAACGGTGTCAAGCGCATCGCCGGCGATCTTTCCTTCCTGGTCAAGAAGGAAAAGATGACGGAGGATCACAAGAACGAGCTGCTCGCCGGTCTGAAGACCTCTGTTGACCGCAATGCTGCCGCGGACGCTGACTTCGTAATCGAAGTTATTCTGGAACGCATGGATCTGAAGAAGGAGCTGCTGCAGGACCTGGACAAGATCTGCCCGGCACACACCATCTTCGCTTCCAATACCTCCGCTCTTTCGATCACCGAGATGGCTGCCGCTGTCCCGAACCGTGCGGATAAGATCATCGGCTGCCACTTCTTCAACCCCGCTCAGATCATGAAGCTGGTCGAGGTCACCCGCGCAATGCAGACCTCTGACGAGACCTTCAAGTTCGCGTTTGATCTGATGACCTCTCTGGACAAGATCCCGGTAGCCGTAAACGAAGGCCCCGGCTTCGTTGTCAACCGCATCCTGATCCCGATGATGAACGAGGCAATCGGCATCTACGCCGATGGCATCGCTTCTCCGTCTGACATCGACATCGCCATGCAGAACGGCGCTGGCATGAAGGCCGGTCCGCTCCATACCGCCGATCTGGTCGGCCATGACGTCAATCTGGCGATCATGGAGACCCTGTTCCGTGAGACCGGCGACCCGAAGTATCGTCCCCATCCCCTGCTCCGCAAGATGGTACGTGCCGGCTGGCTGGGTCAGAAGACCGGTAAGGGCTTCTTTACCTATGACGGCCCCTTCGGCAAGGAGATCCCCGGCGGCGATCTGACGGTTCGCTAATTTAAAAGACTCTCCATTTTAACATCTCTGAAGGGCTCGGTTCGCCGGGCCCTTTCTGTATCTCCAAAAAGCGGCTGCGTTCTGTGAACTGCACCCCATTTGTTAGACGGTATGATATAATACTAACTAACAAGTGGGGTGTTTTGTTATGCCAAAAGGAGTCGCACACAAACGGTATACACCGGAATTCAAGAAAATGGTTATAGAGACCATGCAGCAGGAAGGGCTAAGCTATTCAGAGACCGCCCGAAGATTCGAAATCAACAGTCATCACCGGGTGCAGGACTGGGAACGAATCTACCTGACAGAAGGACCAGAAGGCTTT
>JAFBIW010000038.1 GCA_021531865.1 Butyricicoccus pullicaecorum
CGGCTCCCCGAAGCTTATCGCAGCTTGTCGCGTCCTTCATCGGCTCTCAGTGCCAAGGCATTCCCCTTGCGCCCTTTACAGCTTGACCTATTCAGTCACGGATGAGCGATTCATCCGCGCTGTAAATTATAAACAAGAATTAGGAAAAATCTCGGTTTAAGATTTTAAAATCTTTTTAGCTAATTTTGTAGTTGATCTTTTCAGATCAATTTACCCAACAATATAAACGTCAAAACCTATTTGCTGATCTATATTTCAAGATCGGAATAACATTTTAACATTTCCTCTATTGTTGCTTTGCTTTCGTTATTGTTCAGTTTTCAAGGTACAACGTGGTGGGCTTGAGAGGACTCGAACCTCCGACCTTACGCTTATCAGGCGTACGCTCTAACCACCTGAGCTACAAGCCCATGTGTTTCGGCGGCGGTCGTCGTTTTCGTCTTCCGACGCCCTTTGGTGGAGATGAGGAGGATCGAACTCCTGACCCCCTGCTTGCAAGGCAGGTGCTCTCCCAGCTGAGCTACACCCCCATATAAACAGG
>JAFBIW010000039.1 GCA_021531865.1 Butyricicoccus pullicaecorum
GGCAAGTTGACCGTAACGGACGGCTGCTTTAACGGTTTGGTTACCAAGGGTACAGGGGAAAATGACATTTCTACCCTTTCTATTTCCGGCGGTCACTTTGTATATGATCCGTCTGCTTACAAGGCAGCGGGTTACTATGTTGTGGAATCTGACAAACCCGGCTACTTTTTCACTCTGACTAATGTGCCTCCCATTAAGGCATCTGTCGTTGTTTCCGAGAAGGTTGAAGTTGCGATTCCGGATGATAGTGATAATATTTCACCGGAAGACAAGTCCAAGATTGAAGAAGTCATTCATCAATCTTCGGTTTCCGGCGTTTCCGACGCGCTGAAGACAGAAGAAAAGCAGTCGATTATCGCTGCTGCTGGCGTAGCGAACACCACTTCGGATGATGTTGTTGAAATCGAAATCGGTGTCAATGTTGCCGTTACTGATGTGAATTTGTCTTCTGATGATACAACCACCTTTATTGCCTTTGAGGTCAAGCCTGTTGCAACCGTTAAGGTAAACGGCACAGCACAGG
>JAFBIW010000004.1 GCA_021531865.1 Butyricicoccus pullicaecorum
ATAGGTCAGGAGTGGAAGCGCAGTAATGCGTGCAGCGGACTGATACTAATAGGCCGAGGGCTTGACCTAAATGAATTAGGCAAACAATCTCGAAATGCTGAAATGTGAGTAGTTATTGCTCAGTTTTGAAGGTATAACTCTTCAATATGCACCATTAGCTCAGTTGGTAGAGCAACTGACTCTTAATCAGTGGGTCCTGGGTTCGAGTCCCCGATGGTGCACCATTTAGTTTAGTCTTCGATTAAGAGGACTAAGCTGATCGCAAGACCGAATGTGGCCCGTTGGTCAAGTGGTTAAGACAGCGGCCTCTCACGCCGTTAACGTGGGTTCGAATCCCGCACGGGTCACCATTTTCTGTCTTGACAAAGTCTGTCTGATGTGATAGACTGATGGAGTTCCGAGAAAGATAAAGAAAGCAGAAGCGTCTGTACGGCGCGAAGCGAATTCGCTTTTCTTTTCCGGAAAAGAAAAGTAAGTGCGTGCTATTGGTGACGAGGGTACACCTGTTCCCATTCCGAACACAGTAGTTAAGCTCGTTTACGGTGACAATACTTGGCTGGCGACGGCCCGGGAAGATAACGCAGCGCGCACATCCACATTCCTCAATAGCTCAGTCGGTAGAGCATGCGGCTGTTAACCGCAGGGTCGTTGGTTCGAGTCCAACTTGAGGAGCCATTTCAGAAAGAGGTTTGCCGCTGCTGAGAAAGTGGCGGCAAATTTTCTATCTGTCACCTTTGGGAAAAGTGACCATGGGCCTTTAGCTCAGTTGGTTAGAGCATCCGGCTCATAACCGGACGGTCCCGGGTTCAAGTCCCCGAAGGCCCACCATTTTTTTACAGATTGCGCCTATGGGCGCGGGACGGAGTCAAATTTCAATTTCGTTCCTACCAGATACAGGGGTATAGCTCAGCTGGTAGAGCAGCGGTCTCCAAAACCGCGTGCCGTGGGTTCGATCCCTACTGCCCCTGCCAAATGGCCCGGTAGCTCAGTTGGTTAGAGCGCTAGCCTGTCACGCTAGAGGTCGTGGGTTCGAGCCCCATCCGGGTCGCCATTTTTATGGTTCAAGTTCATATGCTGCTGTAGCTCAGTAGGTAGAGCGCATCCTTGGTAAGGATGAGGTCGGCCGTTCAAATCGGCTCAGCAGCTCCACAAAAAAGACGCTTTCAGGCGTCTTTTTTGCTTTTCTGTATCTGATGCCATATAAAAAAATCCGCCCGCACCCAGGGGACGAGGTGCGGACGGAAATAGAATCGTTTACGCGCCGCGCGGAAAAAGAGGGAAAAACCGCGCGATAGGAGGGGATTCGCGTTAACGATGGCAAGCCCGTACACGGGCGAGGGGGAGAAAATCACGCAGACGCGCGGGGAGTTTGTCCAGAATATGAATGAAGTCGGCGGCGTGACCGCGTTCGGCGAAAAATCGATAGAACTGATACATGGAAGCATCTCCTTTCTGATTTTCATTATACCGGATCGGCCGCAAAATATATCACGGAATCATGGACGAACCGTAAATAATTTATGAACGTCAGGATTCGACTGTCTTTTTACTGCTGTGGCTTATTTCATTGGCACGCACTTTCTCCATCACATAATTTGTGAAATAGATTCCATTTTATTAATTTTGCGGATTCGCCAATTTCATTTGGCACGCTGCACAGCCTGTGTCTATGCAAAACGGGCAGCCCGAAAATGGGACTGCTCGAAACTGGAATTTCACTGCGCTTCTTTCAGCAGATCTTCAGGAGTCATATGAAACAGTTTTGCCAGTGCCATGAGGTTCGTCGTACTTGGATCAGACAGCCCGCTTTCCCATTTAGAAACTGCCTGTCTGCTTACACCTAATGTCTCCGCTACAAACTCTTGCGTCATCCTGCATTCCGTTCGATGCCGCTTCAAAACTTCTCCAAGCGATTTTGCACTTTCAGCCTTTTCCTTTCTTGCTGGTTCAGATTTAATATACTTTTTCAATGCTTTTATCAGCAAAAAAAAGAAGTAAGCCAGTGCCGCAAAAATTATGAGCGATATAGCTATGCTGATGAATAAATGTATGGTTGCTAATTTCATATGAGCAACCTCCTTTCTTGCAATCAGTATAACAAGTATGCCGTAGTTGCGCTACCAACTATCACGCAACTTTCCAGTTGCGAAGCATTTTTGAGCCGCAAATTTCGATTTGTCAAATGCATCATATCATAATGCAGGGCTGCCAGCAATGACGTGATTGGCGAAATCGACGAGAATGAAATCCATCAATACTCGGGAAAAAAGAGTGCCGCGCTGCGGACTTGACAAAACATGCCGGAAAGACTACACTTATACTGATACCTTGATGGGAGGAAATATACCATGTTTATTCTCAAATGTCCTTGCGGCAACGAGCTCTACTGCTCCAACGAGGAGAGCCGTACCGCATGGCAGTGCGACGTCTGCGGACAGTGGCTCGATATGTTCGGGTTTCCGGCGGACAAGCCGGTCGGGGAGGCCGTTCCGGACGACGTGACCTGCATGACATTTGAGGGGTTTTGAAGGCGGAAGGAGTCAAGATGAACGCACAAAAAATTGCTCTGTTGACGGATTCCTGTGCGGATATCCCGCAGAAGCTGATCAAGAAGTACGATATTTTCGTGCTTCCGCTGCGCCTGCTGTTCCATGAGGGCGAGTATCTCGACGGCGAAACCATCACCCCGAAGGAAATCTACAAGCGTCTGCCGCAGGAGATCCCGACAACCTCTCTGCCGTCGGGCGACGCGGTGATCCGCATTTTCCAGAAGATTCAGGAAAAGGGCTACGAAAAGGTGCTTGCGGTGCATTTGTCCGCCGGCCTGAGCGGCACATATAATCTGGTGCGGCTGGTTGGAGAGAACTTTGTCGGACTGGAGGTGCGCGCGTTCGATTCGGTCAGCGCTTCGCTGGGCGAGGGCCTGATTCTGCTGGAGGCCGCACGGATGATCGAGCAGGGCCGCGCCTGGGGTGAGATTCTGCGCGCCATGCCCAAGCTGATTTCGAATACGAAGGTGTTCTTCTGCGTCGACACGCTGGAATACTTGCAGAAGGGCGGCCGCATCGGCAAGATCACAGCGGTCGCGGGCACGCTGCTCCAAATCAAGCCGATCATCAGCTTTGCGCCGGACGGTCAGCTCGTCAACGTGGCCAAGGTGCGCGGACGCAAGTCGGCCATTTCCAAGATGATCGACATGGTCGCGGAACAGGTGCCGGCGGGCGCACGGTATCACGCGGCGGTTGCAAACGGCGACTGCGCGGACGAAATGCAGGAGATTCGCGCCCAATTCGAGGCGCGTCTGCCCGACGCGCTCAGCATGACCGAGGGTGAGATCGACTGCACGCTGGCCACCTATGTCGGCCCGCATCTGATCGGCGCAGGCATCCAGCTTCTGCCCGACGATCTGTTTGACTGAGAAAAACTGGGCTTCCCGGCCGGGAGGCCTTTTTTCGCCCATCCATATTTTTAACACTCTGTTACCTGCATTCCTTCGGTGGGTATGATATAATAAAAGAAATGACTACAATACAGATAGGAGAAATCATATTATGAAATGGAAAACCGGCGCCGCGCTAATGGTCGCCGTACTGATTATTGCCATGATCCCGGCCGCGTTCAGCGCGATACGCGGCGGAGAAGCTCCGGTGTTCGCGCCCCAGAAGAAGGCGGAGGAGCACCAGCTTATCTTACAACTTGACAACAGCGCCGCGCTGCAGGACGGAACGCTCGTCACGATTGACGACGGCCGCGGCACCGAGATTGCTCCGTATGTCGATGCGGGCGGCAATATGCTGGTTCCGCTGCGCTTTCTGGCCGAGAGTCTGGGCGCGGAGTTGACCTATGAAGCAGGTGTTTTCGAGATCAGTCTGGCCGATCAGCGTATCAGTCTGGCGGAGAACGCTTCGGGCGTGACCGGTGTTGACGGTCAGACCTACACCTTGCCCGTGGCGCCGACCCGGGTGGGCAATTCGTTCTTCGTGCCCGGCCGCGCGGTCACCGAGGCGATGGGCGGCTACATCCAGTATTTCCCGGCGTCTGAGGGCGGCTACGTGATTTGCTCGATCGGCACCAAGGAAGCGCCCTCTGAGAAGGAGATCGAAAAGGCCCGCACGGCTGCGCAGGAGCAGCTTGGCTATACGGTGCAGCAGTACCTGACCGACTGTCTGGTCGTCCGCGACGGCTCCGGCTCGGTGCAGATCAACGGCGAGACCGTCCAGCCGAAGAGCGGCGAAAAGGCACGTCTGGACGGCGAGACCCTGTATTTCCCGGCGGATTCGGTTTCCGAGATCACCAAGGGCACGATCACCTATGAAGACGGCGCGCTCCGACAGGACGGTAAGAAGCTGAATGTCGCGATCAAGGAGCTGGACAACAGCGCCTATTTCGCGCTGGCTGATTTTGCGCAGGCGCTCGGCAAGGAGTACACGACGGCGGCTGAGTCGACCATGGGCATCCTGACCGGCTACAAGCTGGCGGGTCACCAGAGCCAGATCGACGCGATCGCGGCGCAGGCGTCCGGCCTGCCCAGTCTGGGGAACATCCCGGAGGCGGATGCGTACATTGCGCTGACCTTCGACGATGGCCCGACCGGCGGCAAGGACGGCGTGACCGCCCGCCTGCTGGACGCGCTGCAGGAGCAGGGCGCACATGCGACCTTCTTCATGTGCGGCTACCGCATCAAGGACTTCCATACCCATATGGACCGTTATCTGGCCGAGGGCCATGAGCTGGGCAATCACACGATGGATCACCCGATGAGCGGCGGTCTGAAGGGACGCTCGAGCGATTTTGTTCACGAGCAGGTCGATTCCAACAGCGAACTGATTGCGTCCTACACCGGCCAGAAGCCGACGGTCATGCGTCCGGTCGGCGGCGCGTATGATGACAACGTCAAGCAGTGCATGGCCGAGAGCGGTCTGCCCATCATCAACTGGAGCCTGGATACGCTGGACTGGAAGAACCGCGACGCGGACAAAATCTACAGCAACATCGTCAACAACGCGAAGGACGGCGACATTGTCCTGATGCACGACCTGCGTCAGTGCACGATCGACGGCACGATCCGCGCGATGAAGACCCTCAAGGAACGCGGCTTCGCGTTCGTGACGGTCTCCGAGCTGGCGGCTGTCAAGGGCGTTACGATGGAGCCGGGCGTAGTCTACACCGACTTCCGCGACGAGACCGTCGCGAAGCTCAAGGGCGAGACTGCGGCCGATGGAGAAGCAGCATAATATGAAAATGAGAAAACCCGCCTTTTTCGGCGGGTTTTTGATTGGTTCAAACCGATTAAAATCGGAAATCGGGGAAATACTTCCGAACAAAGGGAACGTCGCGCACGGTGAAGGTCTTGCCGTTCAGCGGGGCAAGCACGCCGCTGTCGCTCTGAAAGTCGAAGGTCAGCTTGTAAGAGTAGAGAAGCTGGCTGGTCTCGCCGTAGGGCTTGTTTTTCGCGTTCGTACCGTATTTGCCGTCGCCCAGCAGAGGATGGCCGACAGCGGCCATCTGGGCGCGGATCTGGTGGGTGCGGCCGGTCAGCAGGGTGCACTCCACGAGGGACAGGCCGTTCCGGCTGGTCAGCACACGGTAGATGAGCTGGGCGGTCTTGGCGCCGGGTGCGGGATGGGAGAAGACCTCGACCTGCTTGCGCTGCTCGTCGCGGCGCAGATAGTGGGTCAGCTTGGCCTTGGGCGGCTGGGGCACGCCGTGCACGACGCAGAGATACCGCTTGGACAGCTCGTGGTTCTTGATCTTGTCGTTCATGATGCGCAGAGCCTCGGCGGTTTTGGCTGCGATGACGATGCCGCCTGTGTTGCGGTCGATGCGGTTGCACAGGGCCGGGGTGAAGGAGGCGGCGTCCGCCGGGTCCCACTGGCCCGACTGACGCAGATAGGCCTGAATGTTCGCAATCAGGGTGTTCTCATCGCCGCGCTCGTCCGCGTGGACAACCATGCCCGGCCGCTTGTCGGCCAGCAGGATGTTGTCATCCTCGTACAAAACGTGCAGGTCGGGGACGGAAATTTTTTCCCATGCTTCCTGCAAAGAAGGGCTTTCAAAAAACGTGTCGTTGATGTATAATTGTAAGAGATCGCCCTCGCACAGCCGGTAGGCAGGCTCCGTCCGCTTGCCGTTGACCTTGATGCGCTTGAGGCGGACGTATTTGTGCATCAGGCCGCCCGGCAGACGGGGCACGGCCTTTTCCAGAAACTTGTTCAGCCGCTGGCCGCTGTCGTTTTTTGTGATGTGATATTCTTTCACGGATCGGATCCTCCCGCATTTGACGATATTGGCTCTCTACTAGTATAATGGATAATTTCCGAAAAGAAAATATCCATTTTTCATAGGATTCTGGTTGACAAAACATAATTACTTATAGTATACTGTTAGATGTACCTGTGAGGTAGGCATGAAGATTGATTTGAGAAAACTGATAAGCGCTTCCGGCGGTGAAATTCCCTTCTCGGGCACGGCCGATCTGTCCGGCGAGGACCTCTACGGCGCCTATCCCTTCCAAAGCCCGGTCACCTATTCCGGAAAAATCGTCAACCATCTTGACGTACTCCGCCTGACCGGCTCGATCCATACCATTTACAGCACCTGCTGCTCCCGCTGCCTGAAGCCGCTGGAGATTGACCTTTCCGCGGACGCCGATGTGATCCTCTCACGCGACGGCGACGCCGAGGATGTGGACGACGTTTTCCCCATCGAAAACGACGAGGTCGAGGTCGAGGATATCCTGATCCCCGCGCTCATTCTGCAGGTCGGTATGACCTATCTCTGCAAGGAAGACTGCAAAGGACTTTGCCCCTCCTGCGGCTGTGATCGCAACGAGACCGTGTGCTCCTGCGGCGCGAAGCAGGCCGACCCGCGTATGGCGGTGCTGGCCAAGCTGCTCGAAGGCAAACAGGGCCCGCAGGATTGATTTGTTTTCAAAAATTACTGATCATAGAGTAGGAGGTGTTACCAAATGGCAGTACCTAAGAGAAAGACGTCGAAGGCGAGACGTGATAAGAGACGTAACTCCCACTGGAAGCTTTCGCTCCCCGGCATCGTGAAGTGCCCGAAGTGCGGCGAGTTCAAGCTCTCCCACAGAATGTGCAAGGCTTGCGGCTACTACAACGGCCGTGAGGTCGTAAAGACCGAAGCGTAAGCAAAACGAAACACAGAAAAAGTAGGGAAAGCGCTTGCTTTCTCTATTTTTTTGCCGAAAGGGAGGAAAACCATGGCATCTCGGATCATTTCGGTCGATCCCGGGTCGCCCGCCGCGCGCGCGGGCGTCGAGGCGGGGGAGACCCTGCTCTCGATCGACGGCGCGGCCGTGCGCGACGTGCTCGATTACAAGTTTTACGGCTACGACGCCCATCTGACGCTCGAGCTGCTGGACGCGGACGGGAAGACCCGCACGGTTTCGGTGCGCAAGCGCGAGGGCGAGCCGCTCGGCCTGAATTTTGAACACTATCTGATGGATAAAATGAAGCGCTGCTCCAACCGCTGCGTCTTCTGCTTCATCGACCAGCTCCCCAAGGGAATGCGCGAGACCCTGTACGTCAAGGACGACGATGCGCGGATGTCCTTCCTGCTGGGCAACTATATCTCGATGACCAATCTGTCCGAGGCCGACGTTATGCGCATCCTGCGGATGCACATTTCGCCGATCAATATTTCGGTGCAGACAACGAACCCCGCGCTGCGCGTCAGGATGCTGCAAAACCCGCGCGCGGGTGAGGCGCTGTCGCTCCTGCCCCGGTTTGCCGAGGGCGGCATCACGATGAACTGTCAGCTCGTCGTCTGCGAGGGACTCAACGACGGGGACGAGCTGCGCCGCTCGCTCCGCGACCTCGAAGCCCTGTATCCGGCGGTGAACTCGATCTCGGTCGTTCCTTTCGGCATGACCGACCACCGCGAGGGGCTGTATCCGCTCGTGCCCACCTCGCAGCAGGGCGCCGCCGAGATGCTTGACATCGTGGAGGACTTTGCTGCCCGCTGTCTTGAAAAGTACGGTACCCGTCTGGTCTGGTGCGGCGACGAGGTCTACCTCAAGGCCGGCCGCCCGCTGCCCGAGGCGGACTATTATGAGGACTTTACTCAGTTTGAAAACGGCATCGGTATGCTGCCCCTGTTCGCTGAGGAGTTCCGTTCGGCTCTGCCCGACTACGCCGGACGCAGCGCGCGGCCCTTCTCGGTTGCGACCGGCACGGCCGCCGGGCCAATGCTCACCCAGCTTATTGACGAAGCCGCCGGGGTGTGCGATAATTTAAATGGCAAGGTTTTTGAAATACAGAATGATTTCTTCGGCCATGGCGTTTCGGTCGCCGGTCTGATCACCGGGCGCGACCTCGTCAGCCAGCTCAAGGGACAGGAACTGGGCGCGCGCGTGCTTATTTCGGCCAATATGCTCCGGGACGGCGGCGACGTCTTTCTGGACGACCTGACGCTGGACGAGGCGTCCGAAGCGCTGGGCGTGCCGGTTGTGCCGGTCGAGATCGACGGCGCAGACCTGCTCGCGAAGATTTTTGAGGAATAAACGAAGGAGGCGAGGGAACTATGTCCAAACCCACCGTTGCGATCGTAGGCCGACCCAATGTCGGCAAATCCCAGCTATTCAACCGTCTGGCGGGCAAGCGCCTGTCGATCGTTGAGGATACCCCGGGCGTGACCCGTGACCGGCTGTATGCCGAGTGCGAATGGCGCGGCCGCACCTTTTCGATCATCGACACCGGCGGCATCGAGCCGTCGAACGACAACGAAATTCTGAAGTTCATGCGGTATCAGGCCGAGGCGGCCATCCGCCACGCGGACGTCATTATCTTTATCACCGATCTGCGCACCGGCGTGACCGCGTCCGACATGGACGTTGCCGCCATGCTCCAGCGCAGCGGCAAGCCCATTGTGCTGGCCGTCAACAAGTGCGACAAGCCGGGCGCGCCCGCACCCGAGTTTTACGAGTTTTACAACCTCGGTCTGGGCGAGCCGTTCGGCATTTCGGCCCTGCACGGCTACGGCACGGGCGACCTGCTTGACGAGGTTTTCCAGTACTTCCCGCCCGAGGATGCGGACGACGAGGACGAGGGACGCATCCGCGTCGCTCTGATCGGCAAGCCCAACGTGGGCAAGTCGTCCCTGCTCAACCGCCTGCTGGGCGAGGAGCGCGTCATCGTCTCGAATGTCGCGGGCACGACGCGCGACAGCGTGGACGCGAGACTGGACAATGAGGTCGGCAAGTTCACCTTCATCGACACCGCGGGCATCCGCAAGAAGTCCAAGGTCGAGGAAAAAATCGAAAAATTCTCGGTCATGCGGTCGCTCATGGCGGTCGAGCGGGCCGATGTGTGCGTCATCATGATCGACGCGACCGAGGGCGTGACCGAACAGGACACCAAGGTCGCGGGCGAGGCGCACAACGCGGGCAAGGCCTGCATCATCGTGGTCAACAAGTGGGATCTGGTCGAAAAGGACGGCAAGACCATGAAGGAATACACCCTGCGTGTGCGCGAGGGTCTGGCCTATATGCCTTATGCGCCCGTCCTCTTCCTCTCGGCCAAGACCGGCCAGCGCGTGGACAAGATCTTCGAGACCATCCGCGACGTATACGAGCAGAACAACAAGCGCATTCCGACCGGCCAGCTCAACTCCATTCTGGCCGAGGCGACCGCGCGCGTGCAGCCGCCCACCGACAAGGGCCGCCGCCTGAAGATTTACTATATGACGCAGGCCGGCGTCTGCCCGCCCACCTTCGTCTGCTTCTGCAACGACGCGCGTCTGTTCCATTTCTCTTATCAGCGCTATCTGGAAAATCAGATCCGTGAGGTCTTTGACCTGACGGGTACGCCGGTTCGCATGGTCGTCCGTCAGCGCGGCGACCGGGACGACTAAAAAAGGGAAGGGGAGAACCATCATGCTCGCAACATGGATCGATTCTATCCGGGGAACGCTGGGCACGCCCGGCTGCGCCGTGCTCATCGCGGTCTGCGCCTATCTGCTCGGCTCTCTGAGCTTCGCCATCATCGTCTGCCGCCTGACACTGGGGCACGATATCCGGGAATACGGCAGCGGCAACGCCGGTCTGACCAACGCCTTCCGCACGATGGGCGCGGGGAAGACCCTGCTCGTCCTGCTGGGCGACACCGCCAAGGCGGCTGCGGCGCTTGCGATCGGCGGCGCGCTGCTCGGCCCGGGCGGCAAGCTGCTGGCCGGTGCGTTCGTCATTCTGGGTCACGTGTATCCGGTCTATTTCGGCTTCCGGGGCGGCAAGGGCGTGCTGGTCGGCGCGATGACCCTGCTCGTGTTCGACTGGCGCATCTTCCTCATCGCCTTCGCCCTGTTCGTCATCGCCGTCGCAGTCACCCGCTGGGTCTCGCTCGGCTCGATTCTGGGCGCGATCAGCTTCCCGATCTCGATGCAGATTTTTTACGGGAATGTGACCTATACGATCGTCGCGGCCCTGCTGGGCGGCGCGGTCGTGTACATGCACCGCTCGAACATCGGGCGCATTCTGGCGGGGAAGGAGAACCGCTTCACCTTCCACGTCAAGCCCCAGATCACCTCGGATAAGGAGAAGAAATGAGCATGAAGATCACGGTTTACGGCGCGGGCGGCTGGGGCTCGGCGCTGGCCATCCTGCTGTGCCGCAACGGGCATCAGGTGACGATGTGGACCCACCGCGAGTCGCAGCGGGATTATCTGCGCCGCACGCGCGAAAACGAAAAGCTGCTGCCCGGGGTCAAGATTCCGGAGCAGATTGAGATCACGAGCGACATCACCTGCGGCAAGGACGCCGGGCTGATCGTTCTGGCCGTACCCAGCTTCGCTTCGGGTGACACCGCCGCGCAGATCGCGGCGTTTCTGCCTGCGGGCGTGCCGGTCGTCAACGTCAGCAAGGGACTGGACGCGGCGCACGGCTACTGCCGCCTGTCCGAGCGGCTGGACAGCGTCTTCGGCGGACGCAACCCGATCGTCGTGCTGACCGGCCCGACCCACGCGGAGGAGGTCGCACGCGGCGTGCCGACCACCATTCTGGCCGCGTCGATCAGCCGTGCGGCGGCTGAGCTGTGTCAGGATGTGTTCATGAACGAATATTTCCGTGTTTATACCTCGTCCGATGTGATCGGCGCCGAGCTGGGCGGCGCGTTCAAGAACATCATTGCGCTGGCCGCCGGTATTTCGGACGGTCTGGAGCTGGGCGACAACGCCAAGGCGGCGCTCATGACGCGCGGTCTGACCGAAATCGCCCGTCTGGGTGTGGCACTGGGCGCGCGGCAGGACACCTTCGCGGGCCTGTCGGGCGTAGGCGACCTGATTGTCACCTGCACCTCGATGCACTCGCGCAACCGCCGCGCTGGTATCCTCATCGGTCAGGGCATGACCGCGCGGGAAGCCATGGACGCGGTCGGCGCGGTTGTCGAGGGCTATTACGCAACGAACGCGGGCTATCAGCTATCTCGGAAGATGCAGATTCCGATGCCGATCGTCGAGCAGCTCTACCACGTGCTGTACGAGGGCGGCGACGCGGTGACCGGCATCCGCGCGCTGATGACGCGCTCCAAAAAGGACGAGCATGAAATGGAATCCATCTGGGTATCCCAATAAAAAAACAGGGCCATGCGGCCCTGTTTTTTGCGTTCAAGCGGCTTACAGCACGCGGACGTTGACCGCGCGCAGCTTGCCGGTGTTCTTGGGATCGGTCTCGGCGTCGAAGGAGACCTTCTGGCCCTCCTCGAGGGTCTTGTAGCCGTCGGCTACGATGGCCGAGAAGTGGACGAACAGATCGTCGCCGCCGTTGTCGTTCTTGATGAAGCCATAGCCCTTTTCCGCGTTGAACCACTTGACAGTGCCCTGATTCATGATGTAATTTCCTCCAAAAATGTAATGATCGTGTCCGGAAAGCCACAAAAAAACCCACTCGCGGCAAATCATCAACGTGTCAATGACGAGCCGGCAAGTGAGCTGATTGAAACAATTGGACTGTGAGAAAATGATAGCACACCCAGCCGGATTTGTCAAATCTTTTGGATTTTCCGGGAGGGGGAATTGCGGGGACAGGCAAAACGTATTATAATAATGCTGTATATCTGTTTGGATCAAAGGAGGCAGTCCATGCAAACTATCCTTTCCGCATTGCAGCCTTATGCTTCATATATTCAGGTGCGCTCGGACGAACCGATGGCGCATCACACCACCTTCCGGATCGGCGGCCCGGCCGACCTTTTCCTCAACTGCCGCTCGGGCGCGCCTCTGGACCAGATCCTGCCCCTGCTGCGCGGCTTTGGCCTGCCGGTTTACGTCATCGGCCGCGGCTCCAACCTGCTCGTGCATGACGAGGGCGTGCGCGGCGTGGTCGTCTGCACGACCGGAATGCACGAGATCCGGGTCGAGGGCGACGCCATCACCGCCGAGGCGGGCGCGGCCCTGTCCGCGATCGCGTCGACCGCGCTGCGCGCCGGTCTGACCGGCGCCGAGTTCGCCGCCGGAATCCCGGGCACGCTGGGCGGCGCGGTCTTCATGAACGCGGGCGCCTACGGCGGCCAGATGGCCGACCTCGTCACGCGCACCCACTACCTCGATGAAAACGGTTGTCCGGGCGTTATCGAGGGCGAAGCGCACGCCTTCGGCTACCGCGAGAGCATCTTCAAGCAGCACCCGGACTGGACGATCGTTTCGGCCGAGCTGCGGCTTACGCCCGGCATGGCCGCCGACATCCGCGCCAAGATGGAGGATTTCTCCTGCCGCCGCCGCGAAAAGCAGCCGCTCGAATACCCGTCCGCCGGCTCGACCTTCAAGCGTCCGACCGGATATTTCGCCGGAAAGCTCATTCAGGACAGCGGTCTGATGGGCGTTTCGGTCGGCGGGGCACAGGTGTCCGAAAAGCACGCAGGCTTCCTCATCAACCGGGGAAACGCGACCTGTGCCGATATGTGCGCGCTGATCGACCGGGTGCGGGACACCGTGCAGGAAAAATTCGGCGTCACGCTCGAGTGCGAGGTACGCCTGCTGTAATGAATGGATTCTGGGGGGAATGAAACGTGCAATTTCTGATTGTTACCGGCATGTCGGGCGCGGGCAAGAGCCGCACGGTGGCTGTGCTCGAGGATCTGGGTTATTACTGCGTCGATAACCTGCCGATCACGCTGCTGCCCAAGTTCGCCGAGATCTGTCTGGCGGCGACCGAGCAGTATGACAAGGTTGCGCTCGTGACTGACGTGCGCGCGGGCGACAGCTTCAAAAAGCTGCTCTCGTCGCTGGACAGCATCCGCGCCATCGGCTGTGATTACCGCATCCTGTTTCTCGATACGGCCACGCCCACGCTCATCAACCGCTATAAGGAGACCCGCCGCAAGCACCCGCTCATGACCGACGGGCTGAGTCTGGCCGATGCGATCGACAAGGAGCGCGCCCTGCTCGAGGGCGTGCGCGGCAAGGCGGACTATGTGGTCAACACCACCAAGCTGACCGCCGCCGGTCTGCGGGAGCGCATCGTCCGCCTGTTCGCGGGCGCCGCGCCCGACCGCATCTTTGAAATTCTGGTCGAGTCCTTCGGCTTCAAGCACGGCATCCCGACCGAGGCCGATCTGGTGTTTGACGTGCGCTTTCTGCCCAATCCGTACTACGAAATCAGTCTGCGCGACCACAACGGCACCGAGCAGGCCGTGCGCGATTACGTCTTTCAGGGCGGCACGGCGGACGCGCTGATGAGCCATTTGAATTCGCTTATGGACTTCCTGATCCCGCGCTATATCTCGGAGGGCAAGACCTCGATCGTCGTCTGCATCGGCTGCACGGGCGGGCGGCACCGCTCGGTCGCCATTGCTGAGGCGCTGGCCGAGCACATGCGTGCACAGGGCAGCCGCAATGTTTCGGTCGTCCACCGCGATTATCACCGTGTTTGATCTGTTCTGTCTGCCAAGGAGGCTCCGGGATGCTGTCCTTTTCCGCAAAAACCAAACATGAGCTGTGCCGGGTACAGGTGACCCGGCCCTGCTGCCGTACGGCTGAGCTGTACGGCATGCTGCTGTTTGCGCCCGTCTTCTCCCACCGGGAGATCAAGCTGGTCAGCGAGCAGAACGCCATCATCCGCCGGGCCGCCGTCCTGCTGCACACGGTCTGCGGCGTCTATGCCGAGCCGACCGCGTCCGGCCGCCGCTGGATGCTCCGCCTGACTGAGGAGGACGATCTGCGGGCCGTTCTGGGACGGATGGGCTATGATTTTAAAAGTCATATTACGTATCATTTGAACCGCAACATCCTCGACCATGACTGCTGCCCGGCCGCCTTTCTGCGCGGCGTTTTTCTGATGAGCGGCAGCCTGTCCAGCCCCGAGAAAAAGTGTCATCTCGAGATCAAAACCGGACATGCCATCCTGTGCCGCGAGGTCATGAGCCTGATGCTCGACATCGGTCTTGCGCCCAAGGTCACCGAGCGCCCCACGGCCTGGCTGCTGTACTGGAAGGATTCGGGACGGGTCGAGGATTTCCTGACCATGCTGGGCGCGACCCGCGCGGCCATGGCGCTGATGGAGGCCAAGGTCGAAAAGCAGCTTCGCAACGAGGTCAACCGGCAGGTCAACTGTGAAACGGCCAACCTTTTGAAGGTCACGGGCGCCTCGACCCGCCAGATCGCCGCGATCGAAAAGGCGCTGGCGGTCGCCGGACTGGAGGTTTTCCCCGAAAACCTGCGCGAGACCGTTGACCTGCGTGTGGCGCATCCCTCGGCCAGTCTGGCCGAGCTGGCCGCCATGTTTGACCCGCCGATCTCCAAGCCCGGCTTGAACCACCGGCTCAGCCGCATCATGGAGATTGCCGAGCGGGTCACCCAAACCGAGCCGTAAAAGGAGGCAGGGATCTTTGGAAAACTTCGCACACCTGCATGTGCATACCGAATACAGTCTGCTGGACGGCGCGTGCCGGATCGAACAGCTCATGGATCGGGTGGCCGAGCTGGGTCAGCCCGCTGTCGCGATGACTGACCACGGCGTCATGTACGGCGCGATCGACTTCTACCGCGCGGCCAAGAAGCGGGGCATTCACCCGGTCATCGGCTGCGAGGTCTATGTCGCGCCCGGCTCGCGGCACGACCGCGGCTATACAAACGGCGAGTGGCACCGCCATCTGGTGCTGCTCTGCGAAAATATGGAGGGCTACCGCAACCTCATCCACATCGTCAGCCTGAGCTTCTCCGAGGGCTTTTATATCCGCCCGCGCGTCGATATGGAGCTGCTGCGCAAGCACAGCAAGGGTCTGATCTGCCTGTCCGCCTGTCTGGCGGGCGCGATTCCGCAGGATCTTATGAATGGCAATTACGAGGGCGCGAAGCAGCGCGCGCTCGAATTCCGGGAGATTTTCGGGGAGAACAACTTCTTTCTTGAAATTCAGGATCACGGCATTCCCGCGCAGAAGGAGGTCAACCGCGCGCTCTACCGCCTGTCGGAGGAGACGGGCATCCCGCTTGTCGCGACGAACGACGCGCACTACCTGACCCGGGCGGACGCCCGCATTCAGGACGTGCTCATGGCGATTCAGATGGGCAAGACGGTAGACGACCCCACCCGCATGAAGTTTGAGACCGACGAGTTCTTCATCAAATCGGAAAACGACATGCGCGCCCTGTTCCCCGGCCATGAGTCGGCGGTTGCACGCACGGTCGAGATCGCGAACCGCTGTCAGGTCGAGTTTGAGTTCGGCAAGTACCACCTGCCGCGCTTCGACGTGCCTGCGGGCTACACCGCCCGGGAATATCTGGATAAGCTCTGTCTCGAGGGCTTGGCCGCGCGTTATCCGAATGATGACGGCGCGATGCGCAAGCGGCTCGACTACGAGCTGAACATGATCGACCGGATGGGCTTCGTCGATTACTTCCTGATCGTTTCCGATTTCATCCATTACGCCAAAAGTCAGGGTATCCCGGTCGGCCCGGGACGCGGCTCGGCCGCCGGCTCGATCGTGTCCTACTGTCTGGGCATTACCGACCTTGACCCGATCAAATATTCCCTGTATTTTGAACGTTTTCTCAACCCGGAGCGCGTTTCCATGCCCGATATCGACGTTGACTTCTGCTATGTCCGCCGTCCCGAGGTCATCGACTACGTCACCCGGAAGTACGGCGCCGACCACGTCGCGCAGATCGTCACCTTCGGCACCATGGCCGCCCGCGCCGCCATCCGCGACGTGGGACGTGCCCTGAACATCCCGTATAATGAGGTCGACGCAGTCGCCAAGCAGGTGCCGATGGAGCTGCACATCACGATTGATCGTGCACTGTCAATCAATCCCGAGCTGAAGAAGATGTACGACGGCAATCCGACCGTCAAAAACCTGATCGACACCGCCCGCGCGCTCGAGGGCATGCCCCGGCACGCCTCGACGCACGCCGCAGGCGTGGTCATCACCCGCGACCCGGTCGACACCTATGTCCCGCTGGCGCGTAACGACGAGCAGATGGTCACCCAGTACACGATGGTCACGCTTGAGGAGCTGGGCTTGCTGAAAATGGACTTTTTGGGTCTGCGCAACCTGACCGTCATCGCGGACGCCGAAAAGATGATCCGCCGCCATACGCCCGATTTCTCGATCGAAACGGTCTCCGATTCGGACGAGGCCACCTTCCAGATGCTGGGACAGGGACGGACGATGGGCGTGTTTCAGCTCGAATCGGCCGGTATCACGAACGTCGTCACCGGCCTGCGCCCGCAGTCGATCGAAGACATCACAGCGGTCGTGGCGCTTTACCGTCCCGGCCCGATGCAGTCGATCCCCAAGTATATCGAGAGCCGCCACCATCCGGAGAAGGTGACCTACCAGCACCCGCTGCTTGAGCCGATCCTCTCGGTCACCTACGGCTGCATGGTTTATCAGGAGCAGGTCATGGAGGTCTTCCGCCGTCTGGCGGGTTATTCGCTGGGCAAGGCCGACATGGTGCGCCGCGCGATGAGCAAAAAGAAGTTCAAGGAGCTTGAAAAGGAGCGCAAGAGCTTCATTTACGGCAACCCGGAGGAGGGGATCGACGGCGCGATCGCGCGCGGCGTGGACGAGCAGACGGCTGCTTCGATCTTCGACTCGATCATGGATTTCGCGAATTACGCCTTCAATAAGGCGCACGCGGTCTGCTACGCGGTCGTGTCCTACCGCACAGCCTACCTCAAGTGCCACTATCCGCGCGAATATCTGGCCGCGCTGCTGACCTCGGTGCTCGATTCGGCGGGCAAGATCTCGGAGTATATCGCCGAGGCCCGGGAAATGGGCATCGCGGTGCTGCCGCCCGATGTGAACGAATCGGAGGACGGCTTCTCGGTCTCGGGTGAGAACATCCGCTTCGGTCTGGCCGCCATCAAGAATGTCGGCCGCGCCTTCATGAAGCAGCTCGTCGCCGAGCGGGAGGCGGGCGGCAAATTCACGTCACTTGCCGATTTCTGCGAGCGGATGTATGACAAGGATCTGAACCGCCGCGCCGTCGAAAGTCTCATCAAGGCGGGCGCGTTCGATTCGCTGGGCTACCGCCGCAGCCAGTATATGGCGGTGTACGAGAGCGTCATCGACGCGGTTGCCGACAAGCGGAAAAAGAACGTCGAGGGTCAGCTTGACCTGTTCGGCATGGGCGTCGCGGAGGTGCAGGACGTGCAGGTCACCATGCCCGCCCTGCCCGAGCTGCCCAAGCGTGAGCTGCTCGCGCAGGAGAAGGAGGTCACCGGCCTGTACCTGTCGGGTCACCCGATGGACGAATATCAGGCGCTGGCCGAGCAGGCGCGCGCCGCCCACGTGCGCCGGATCGTTGACGATCTGAGCGGCGAGGCCGAAGCGCCCTATTACAAGGACGGCATGAACGTCCGGCTGGCCTGCGTCGTCTCGAGCGTACGGCTGAAATCGACCAAGAACGGCTCGATGATGGCCTACGCCGTGGTCGAGGATATGACCGGTTCGATGGAGGTCGTCGTATTTCCGAAAACCCTGCAGGCCTACAGCGCCTATCTGGCGGCCGACAGCGCGGTGCTGCTCTCCGGCCGGATCGACGCGCGCGAGGACGAGGCGCCCAAGCTGATCGCGCAGACGGTCGCGCCGCTCTCGGCTGAGAGTGTGGCCGAGCTGGACGCGCGCGAGGACCCGCGTCCCCGACCCGTTCTTTCGGGGCCGCAGGCCATGGCCCGCGCCGGGCAGCGGCTGCATCTGCGCCTGCCCGATCTTTCGGGCGAATTGTTCGAAAAAGCGCAGAAATGTCTGCTTCAGCACCCCGGAAACGTGCCGGTTGTGTTCTATCCGGCCGATACCGGCAAGCGGATGCTGGCGCCCCGCCGCCTGTGGTGCGCGGGAAATTTGCAGCTTATGCAAAAATTACGCTTTATTCTGGGCGAAAATAATGTTATCATGAAATAAGAAGGTATCGGGGCGGTTCCCCCGGACATCATGAATGAAGAATATTCCTTTTTCCAGGAGGGACAGTTTATGGAACAGAATGTGATCCGCAGAATTGGCGTACTTACCAGCGGCGGCGACGCCCCGGGTATGAACGCGGTCATCCGCGCCGTAGTCCGCACCGCGTCCGCGCACGGCATTTCGGTGCTCGGCATCCGCCGTGGCTACAGCGGCCTCATCAACGGCGACATCACCGAGCTTTCCGCGCGCAGCGTGGACGGCATCAGCCGCAAGGGCGGCACCATGCTCTACACCGCCCGCTGCAAGGAGATGCTCACGCCCGAGGGCCTGCAGAAGGCGGCGGATACCTGCAAATATCTGGGCATTGACGGCCTGATCTGCGTCGGCGGCGACGGCACCTTCCGCGGCGCGCTCGCACTGTCCCGCCTGGGCGTGCCCTGCATCGGCGTTCCCGGCACGATCGACAACGATATCGGCTGCTCGGACTATACGATTGGCTTTGACACTGCCTGCAATACTGCGCTCGAGTGTATCGACAAGCTGCGCGACACCATGCAGTCTCACGAACGCTGCTCGGTCGTTGAGGTCATGGGTCGTCACGCCGGTCATCTGGCGCTGAACGTCGGCTGTGCGGTCGGCGCGACCGCCATCCTGCTGCCCGAGCGTGAGATCAACTTCGAGACCGAGGTCATCGAAAAGATGCGCATGGGCCGCATCAAGGGCAGAAACCACCACATCATCATCGTGGCCGAGGGCTACGGCTCCGCACAGGAGGTCTCCGACCGCATCCGCGACGCGACCGGCATCGACACCCGCCTGACCATTCTGGGTCACATCCAGCGCGGCGGCAGCCCGACCTCGCAGGACCGCATCATGGGTACCCGCATGGGCTATGCCGCGGTCACCGCGCTTGAGGCCGGCAAGAGCAAGCGCGTCGTCGTTCTGGAAGGCGGCCACGTAGTCGATATCGACATCGAGGAAGGTCTCCAGAAGACCAAGGATCTGAACCAGTCGCTGTTTGAAGCCCAGCAGACGGTCGCGATCTGACAAACAAGTACAGACAAAGGACAAGCGGACAGGGAACCTGCCCGCTTCCTTTTTTGGGAGGAATACGATGAAACAGACAGTTTGGATCACAGGCGGCTCGCGCGGGATCGGCGCGGCCTGCGTGCGCGCGTTCGCGCAGGCGGGCTGGCGGGTGGCCTTTTCCTATTTAAAAAGCGGAGATGTGGCGGAGAAGCTGGCGGCGGAGACCGGCGCGCTGGCCGTGCAGGCCGATATGACCGTGCGGGAGGAGGTCGAGCGCTGTGTCCGGGAGATTCACGCGGCGTACGGCCTGCTGGGCGCGCTGGTGTGCAACGCGGGTGTGGCCCAGCAGAAGATGTTCTGCGACCTGACCGACGCGGACTGGGACTTCATTATGAACGGCAACCTGCGATCGGCGTTTTACTGCATCCAGTCCGTCCTGCCCGATCTGGTGCACGAAAAATCGGGCGCAATCGTGACGGTCTCGTCGGTCTGGGGCGTATCGGGCGCTTCGTGCGAGAGCCACTACGCGGCGTCCAAGGCCGGGCTGATCGGCCTGACCAAGTCGCTTGCGCAGGAGCTGGGACTGTCGGGCATCCGGGTCAACTGCGTCGCGCCCGGTGTGATCGACACCGATATGAACGCGATGCACGACGCTGAAACGCTGGCCGGGCTGGCGGAGGAGACCGCGCTCGGCCGGCTGGGCACGGCAGAGGAGGCGGCGCGCGCGATCCGATTCCTGTGCTCGCCCGACGCTTCGTTCGTGACCGGTCAGGTGCTGGGCGTCACGGGCGGTTTTGTGATCTGAGCGACCGATCCGATCCCCGTCTTTCCGTGTTTTTGGGACAATTCGGGGGAAGTGTCCAAAAAGGTAACACCCCCTTTTGAAGTGTCACGGGCGCCGGGCTTGCGGCATGGGCGGGTTTGGCCTATCATAAGATGTGTGCAGTCCGCCTTTTCGCCAGACCGGGCGGAGCGGACGAAGATCCGATGGAAAGGTTGAGAAATACATGTCTGAAGAACGCAAATCGGAAGACTTTATGGTGAAGCTCGCGCGCTTCATCGTGGATAAGCGCAAGGCGTTTTATCTGGTCTTTTTGGCCGCCGTCATCTTCTGCGGCGCGTCGATCTCCAAGGTGCGGGTCAACGACGATATCACGTCCTATCTGCCCGACGACACCGAGACCCGGCGCGGCCTGACGCTCATGGACGAGGAATTCACGACGCTGGGTTCGGGACAGTTCATGCTGACGAACATTACGCAGGAGCAGGCGCAGTCTGTGGCCGACGCGATCGAAAAGCTGGACGGCGTTTCCGGTGTGGAGTACGACGACACCGAGGATCATTATGTTGGCTCGTCAGCGCTCCTGTCCGTCACCTTTGACGGCGAGGCCGACGACCCGGTCTCCGAGCGGGCGATGGAGCAGATCAAGGAGCTGCTTGCACCCTATGATACCTATATCAATTCCGAGGTCGGTTTGGACACCTCAGCCCGCCTGCAAAGCGAGATGGGCGTCATTCTGGTCATCGCGGCATTCGTCATCATCGCCGTGCTGCTGTTCACCTCCAAAAGCTATATGGAGGTGCCGGTCTACCTGATCGTGTTCTCGGTGGCGGCTGTGCTCAACATGGGCACGAACTATTGGTTCGGCGAGATTTCGTTCATCACGAACGCGGTCGCGGTCGTCCTGCAGCTTGCGCTCGCAATCGACTACGCCATCATATTCTGCCACCGCTACATGGAGGAGCACGAGACCAAGGAGGCGCGGGAGGCCGATATCGCGGCGCTGTCCAAGGCGATCGTTGAGATCTCGTCCTCCAGCCTGACGACGATCTCGGGCATGATCGCCCTGATGCTCATGCAGTTCCGCATCGGCTTTGACCTCGGCATTGTCATGGCGAAGGGCATCGTGTGCAGTATGCTGGTCGTGTTCCTGCTGATGCCCGGCCTGCTGCTGCTGTTCAGCCGCCTGATCGACCGCACGCAGCATGCCAATCTGGTGCCGCGCATCACGTTCTGGGGCAAGTCGGTCGTCAAGCTGCGCTATATCCTGCCGCCGATCTTTCTGGTCTTTGCGGTTGCGGGCATCTTCCTGTCCAGCCGGTGCGATTACTGCTTCTCGGAGAACGTAATCGACACAGGCAACCCGTCGGAGGAGCGCATCGCGTACGACCACATCACCGAGACCTTCGGCAATAAGAATACGATCGCCATGGTCGTCCCGCGCGGGGACTACGACAAGGAGCGGAAGATTTTGAACGAAATCAGTACGTTTCCTGAGATCAAAACGGCGACCGGTCTGGCAAACACCGAGGCAGAGGACTATTACCTGACCGACAAGATCGGCCCGCGCAAGTTCGCTGAAATGGCCGGTGTGGACATCGAGCTGGCTCGTCTGGCCTATCAGGCCTATGGCCTGCAAAATGAGGAATACGGTGCGATCTTCCAGAATCCGGACGATTATGAGGTGCCGCTCGTCGATATGATCGAGTTTATTCTGGAACAGCGCGACAAGGGCGTTATCGAGCTGGAGGGCGAGCAGGCCGACAAGATGGATGACATTCAGGAAGCGCTCGATATCGGTCTGCCGCAGCTTCGCAGCGAGAACTATTCGCGTATGGTTTTCGTGGCGGACGTTCCGGAGGAAAGCGAGGAAACCTATGACCTGCTCGACCGGATGCGCGCCGTCGCCGCCCGATATTACGGGGACGATGTGCTGCTCGTCGGCAACTCGACCAACGCGCACGATCTGGCTGCCTCCTTCTCGGGCGACAACAATAAGATTAGCATTCTGACCGCTTTGTTCGTCATGGCCATCCTGCTGTTCACGTTCAAATCGGCCGGTCTGCCGATCCTGCTCGTTCTGACCATTCAGGGCAGTATCTGGATCAATTTCTCCTTCCCGCTTTTGACCCATACCAACCTGTTCTTCTTGAGCTATCTGGTCGTCAGCTCGATCCAGATGGGCGCGACGATCGACTACGCGATCGTCATCACCAACCGCTACATGGAGCTGAAGACCATCATGCCCGGCCGGGACGCGGTCATTGAGACGCTCAACCAGAGCTTCCCGACCATTCTGACCTCGGGCTCGATCATGACGGTCGCAGGCTTCCTCATCGGCTTGATCTCGACCAATCCGGCGATCAACTCGCTCGGCATCGCGCTGGGACGCGGCACACTGACCTCGATCATTCTGGTCATGACCGTACTGCCCCAGATGCTCCTGCTGGGCGATACCCTGATCGAGCGCACAGCGATCACGCTGAACATCGACCGCCGCCAGCGGTTCTCGGGCGGTATCATGCGGGTGGACGGCCACATCCGCGGCCACGTTTCGGGCTTTGTGGACGGCGAGATCCGCGGCATCATCCGGGGCGATATCAACGCCACCATCGAAAGCAAGCAGCCGGTTCTGAAGGACCCGGCCATGGCGCCGCAGAAGACCATCGCACAGAAGGGAGAGAAAGACGAATGAGATCCATTGCAAAGCGGCTTTCCGCCCTGTGCCTCTGCGCGTTTCTGACCGCAGCGCCTGCGGCGGACGGTCTGGCCGCGCTCGCGGCCGACGCGGGCACCGTACATATCGCAAGCGCACGGGAGTTCAAGGCGTTTGCCGCCAAATGCGTGAGCAACACCTATTCGCAGGGACTGCGCGTCGTGCTGGACAAGGATATCGACCTGTCCGGCTTCGGCTCGATTTCGGCGCCGGTATTCTGCGGTGAGTTTGACGGCCAGCATCATACGATCAGCGGCTATAGCTGCGCGGGCAAGGGCTCGGATCGCGGCCTGTTCCGCTATGTCAAGCCGGGTGCGGAGATCCACAACCTGACCGTTTCGGGCCGGGTCGCGCCCGAGGGCACCAAGTCGGGGCTGGGTATGATCGCCGGACGCAACGAGGGCCTCATCCGCGCCTGCGCGGTCGCGGGTGAGGTCACGGGCGACGAAAGCGTCGGCGGCATCGTGGGCGTCAACGAGGCATCGGGCGTTATCCGCGACTGCGTCTCAGAAGCGGCTGTCACCGGCTCGACCAACGCGGGCGGCATCGCCGGCCGGTCGGAGGGCACGATCGAGGGCTGCGTCAACCGGGGCGACGTCAACATTGACAGCGAGCAGTCGGCCACCAACACCGGCGGCATCACCGGTCGGTCGGAGGGCGTCATCAGCGGCTGTACGAACGAGGGCACGATCGGCTACCAGCACATCGGTTATAACACGGGCGGCGTCGTCGGCATCCAGAACGGCAGCGTTGTCCACTGTGTCAACACCGGCAAGGTCTACGGCCGCAAGGACGTGGGCGGCATTGTCGGCCAGTTCGAGCCGTATATCGACCTCGAATACGGCGAATCCCCGATTGACACGCTGGACAGCGCGCTCGATACCCTGTCCGGTCTGCTTCAGCAGCTCGCTGATCAGGTTTCGGGCACGGTCGAGGACGCGGCTGCGGATTTCAAGACGATGAACGAGGCGCTCAGTTCGATCCGGGACACCGCACACGCGGCGGGCACCGAGGCGCATACCGATACCCAGCTCATGCTGGACGACGTGCACGATTCGGCGCAGGCGGTCAGCCGTGCGCTCGATACCCTGATCGAGGATACCGACGATTTTGCCGGTCAGACCAATAAAACGCTTGATTCCATCAGCAAACAGATGAAAAAGGTGCGCAAAAATCTGGCTGAGGTGCCGAATACGATCGGCGGCACGGTCACTTCGGCGACCGACGCGGTCGATGACACCATGCGTGACATCGACAAGCAGATCAGCAAGATCGAATCCGAGCTTTCGGGTGCACAGGACGATCTGCGCCGGATGAAGCAGTTCGTCAAGGACGTCAGCGGCCTGCTCCAGAATCCCGATCCGGATGCTGCCCTTCAGCAGGCGCTCGGCGCACTTGGCACGGTCGATCCGCGGGCACGGCTCAACCGGGCGCTGCGTGCCCTCAGCGACATCAAGGATTCGCTCGGTCTGCTGACCGATAATCTCAAGTGGGGCATCAGCCAGTCGCGCGATAAGGTGCAGGCCTCGCTCAGCGACGCGAACGATGCACTTATTAAGCTTGAAAAGCTGGCGAATACCCTCAATTCGGACGCAAAGGCCTATTCAGACAGCGCGCTTTCCTCCCTGCGCACGATCAATTCCAAGGTCAGCGCGATCGAGAACACCGTCCATTCCTACGCGGGTACGACGATGGACAAGGGACAGCAGCGTATGGACGAGGTCAACGATCAGCTCCATATCGTTAGCGACACGGTGGGGCAGATGACCGACGGCGCGAGCCGCACAAATACCGATCTGCACGGCACGACGAGCGCGATCATCAGCCAGCTCAATGTCGTCGAGGACGCGATCTATGACATGACCAAAACGCCCGAAAAGACGGTCGATGATATTTCGGATTCGGCAGGCGAGAGCGGCCCGGGTCGGGTCTATTCCTGCCGGAATGAGGGTGCGGTCGAAGCGGATACCAACGTCGGCGGTATTGTGGGCACGGTCGCGCCCGAGCTGGGCTTTGATCCCGAGGAGGATCTCGATCTGGACGCGGACAACGTGCTCGTCGATACGACCGCATTTGTCAAGGCGACCCTGCGGGACTGCCGCAACAACGGCGACGTGACCGCGCGCAACGACTGCGCGGGCGGTATTCTGGGGCGCGCCGAGTCGGGCGCGGTGCTGGGCTGCGTATCCCGCGCTCGGATCGAATCCACGAGCGGCGGCAAGTGCGGCGGCATCGCGGGTCTGAGTGAGGGCGTCATCAAGCAGTGCGCCTCGCTGACCGATCTGACCGGCGGCGACAATCTGGGCGGCATCGCGGGTGAGGGCACCGACATCATCGACTGCCGCGCCATGACCCGCATTGACAGCGACGGTGAAAAGCTGGGCGCAATCGCGGGCGCAGCCGACGGCCAGATCACAGGCAACTACTTCCTCGACGAGGAATGGGCGGGCGTGGACGGCATCAACTATGCCGGTCAGTCCGAACCGGCGGCCTTTGACGTGTTTTCCAAGCTCTCAGGCGTTCCGGCTGACTTTCTGACGTTTGAGGTACGCTTTGTCACAGCGGACGGTGCGACGGTCGCCGTGCTGCCGGTTTCGTACGGCGGCGCGCTCGATCCGGAGCAGATCCCCGCGGTGCCCAGCGTGGCTGGGGAGCACGGCGAATGGGAGACCTTTGAAGCGGATGCGGTCATCCGCAGCCAGACCGTCCACGCGGTTTACAGCAACCTGCGCTCGACGATCGCGTCGACCGGTTCCCATCCGACCCTGCTGGCCGAGGGCGCGTTCTCGCCCGAAGCGAGGGTCGACGTAAGTGATTGGACGCCGGATGCAGACCAGATCCCGTCGGGCTACGTTCTGGTGGAGTCGCACAGCTACAAGATCACGGACGATGGGCCGGTGCCCGAGACCGTCACCCTGCGTGCGCACGCGGGCGAGAAGGGAAGCGCGGTCGCCGTGCTCAAGGACGGCGGGTTGACGCTGACGGACAGCACGCTCGATGGCAGCTATCTCGTCTTTGAAGGCGACGCGAACGGCGCGTATGCCATCCTGCGGCGCGACCTGACCGGGCTTTACATCGTGCTCGGCCTGGCCGGTATTCTCCTGATTTTGGTGCTCATCCGCATCCGGCTCCGTCGGAAGCGTGCGCGCCGGAAGCAGACACAGCCGCCTGAGCACGCACCTGAGCACGCATTCGAGCCTGATCACGCACCTGAGCATGCTCAGACCAAATAAGAACCATACAGACAGAAAAAAAGGCGCGATCCAAATGGATCGCGCCTTTTTGCGTCGTTATTCCGCGGCGTCGGGGGCTTTGAGCAGGTGGGTAAAGTATTGGAAAACCTCGGGCATTGACCGGGAGAGCGAAATCGGCCGCCCGGCCGCCGATAGGAAGCAGTGCTTGGTCTCGCCGGTCGCGCGCAGGTCTCCGGTCGCGTCGTCGCGGATCTCGTATTGAACGGTCATCCGGGTCGGGGTCAACTCGGTGACCGCGACGCCGATGACGAGCGTCTCACCGAAGCGGCTCATGTGCTTGTATTCGCACGAGACGCTGAGCACCGGGATGCTCAGCCCGAGCGCCTCCAGCCGCGCATAGGAATAGCCGTGCTGCTCCAGCATGTCGCAGCGGGCTTCCTCCATGAAGCGGATGTAGTTTGAATGGTGGACGACACGCATACCGTCCGTTTCATAATACTGTACCTTGTGACGATAGGGAATGAAATCCAACGTAAGTCAGCTCCTTAGAGATAACAGAAGATTTTGGCGATCTCGCCGCGGGTGATCTTGCCGTTCGGGCGGATCGAGCCGTCCGGATAGCCGCCGACCAGACCGATCGAGGCGACCGTCCGGATATGGGAGAGCGCCCACGAGGGGATGGCGGACTGATCGGTGTAGCTGGCCGAACCGGGCGCGTAGCCGCGCGGCAGGCTGCGCGAGATAACCGTCATCGCCTCGGCGCGGGTGATGTCGGCGTTCGGGTTGAACGCGCCGGTCGAGGAACCGGACATCAGACCCGCACGATAGACGGCGGCGACCGAACCGCGCGCCCACGCGGGGATCGTGTCGTTGTCGGTGAAGGACAGCCCATCGGTCGAGGACGTGTCCAAACCCAGTGTGCGCGCGATGATCGCGGCAAATTCGCACCGTTTTAGGTTGTTATTGGGGTAATAATAGGTTTTTCCGCCTGATGTCGCGCCCTGCATGATGCCGCGCGCGGCCAGCCGGTCGGCGTAGTCGGCCGCCCAGTGGCCGGTAGTGTCGGCGAAGGAGGACGTGCTGCCCACGACCCGGATGGTCGCTGCCTTGCGGGTGCGGTTGCCCGCGTCGTCGGACGCTTCGATGACTACGGTGTGCAGACCCGCGCCCAGCGCGCCGGTCGGGACCGAAATGCTGGCCGTGCCCTCATTGTATTGCGCCGAGGACAGCTTGCCGTTGACATAGGCGCGTACATTGCGGGTGCGCACCGGATAGGCGTCGTTCTCCTGCGTAATGCGGGCGGTTACGGTGACCGAGGAACCGGCCGAGGCGGTCTCGGGGGCGGAGGTCAGGGTGATGGCGGGCGCACCGGTCGAGAGGGGCGCGGCCGCACTGACCTGAATGTGGTCGAGATAGAGCGTACCCTGACCCTGTGCGCGCAGGCCGGTCAGATAGCGTGCGCCCTCGGGCGCGGCGCAGGTGAGGAAGGCGTATTCCGTACCGGGCGTGCTGCTGACCGGCGCTTCGATTTCGTCGCCGTTTTCGTCGGCGTACAGGGCGTACAGGCTGACGCTGCCGTCGGCCTTGGCCCAGAGGGAGAGCACCGGCGTGCCGGTCACATCGGTCTCGGGCAGATCGAGGTTGCCTACGCCGCTGACGGCGACGGACAGTGCGCCTACGCCGCGTGCGACCGAAGCGGCGTCGGTGACCCGTTCGAGGGTCACGCCGCCCAGCGTCGTGACGGGCTGGGTGGTCTCAAAGTCGGCGATCGTCGTCAGCGCCTGCGGCGCACCCATGCCGACCTTGACCGGAATGCTGGTCGAATAGCTGCCATAGGACAGGACGATCTTGCCTGAGCCGCGCTTGGTGCCGGTGAAGACGCCGTTCTGGTCGATCGTGCCGACACCGCCGGTGACCGACCAATTCAGCAGATCGTCGCGGGAGGCCACGGTCGAGCCGTTGTAGAAGACGGTCGCGTCGAGATCGATCTTCTCCTCAGCCTTGACCGAGACGGACGAGACTGCCTTGCCGCCCGCGGAAAGGCTGGACGAGGTGACCGCGCCGATGACCATGAGCTGCATCTCACCCGAAGCGCTGCCCGAGCGGGCGTAAACCGTAGTCGGGCCGGTGGTCGATCCGGCGTGGAACTGGTCGTCCGAGACCGTGCCCACGCCGCCCGCGACGGTGTATTCGACCTCGCCCGGCAGGCTGGTGCGGACGGACGCGTCATCGACCGCGATGGTCGAGAAGGTCGTCGAAGCGCCGGGCAGGACATAGCGGGTGACCGGGGACATATAGAGGTAGGACGGGATCGAATCGGACTGCTTGCGGTTGACGAGGAAGATGAAATTCGAGACCGCGCGTTCACTTGAGCCGCCGTTCGGGCGGCTGATGCGGGAAGTCGAGCTTGCGCCCGGCTCCTGCACGGTCATCGTGGACGAGCCGCCGCCGTCCAGACAGACCGCGCTGACGCAGCCGCGCGCGATCATCTCGGCGGCCAGCTCATTCGCGGTCATGCCCCGGCTGTAGGAGGATTCGCCGTCGACCTCGAAGAGGACGACCGTGCCGTCCGCCTTGGCGCCGACCGCCGTGCGGGCGCAGTGGGAGGTGCCGCGGTCGATCGAGGTCGGGGTGGACTGGCCGTTTGTGACCAGACACTTGCCGCCGACCGCGTATTTGACCTCGTCCCAGCCCGACTGCATGGTGTTGAAGGTGATCGTGACCTCCTCACCGATCGGGTAGTCGATCCAAGCGGCGGTGCAGTCTGAACGTTTGGTCAGCACCATCTGGTATTCACCGATCTCAAAGGAGGAGGAGCCGTCGTTTTTGCCGACGACGGTGAATTTGGCCTCATGGCCGATGCGCAGGTCGTTTTTGTCCTGATATTGCAGGATGATGCTCTGACCCGGGGTGGAAAAACGGGTCTGGCTGTAATAGTAGCTGTCCAGCAGGTACAGGCCGACCGAGGTACGGGTCTTGTTGTAGCCGTAAACACCGACCTTGCCGGACGCGCCGGAGACCGTGATCGAGGTGACCGGCTGACCGATGACCGCCGAGCCGTCGGCGCGGAAACCGACCGCGTTCTGCCAGGTGTTGCAGGCGATGATGCGGCCGTTGTCCACGACGAGACCGGTCGGAATGCCATTTTCGGTCGAGAAGAAGTCGGCGTTGATGCCGCCCAGCACGTCATAGCCCTGAGCTTCCAGCGCGGCGGCGGCCTTCGACAGGGTTTTCTTGTTGCCGTAGAACTGGGTGCCCGCGCGCGCCCCGATCGGTGAGACGTCGGACGAGGGGGTGTATTCGATCGCGTTGGCGCGCTGCATACCGGCTGAATTCATGCCTTCAGTCCGGCTGTAGGTCGTGCCCAGACCGATGCGGTAGGAATAGGTAAAGCCGCCGTCGATCAGGGCCGCCCCTGCTGAAGACAGGGACAGACCCAGACACAGTCCGGCGGCGATCAGACGGGACAGGAAAGGATGCTTCATGATAATAGGGACTCCTCAGATGCTTTTCAGGGTTCGCTCCACCACCTCGCTCAGCCGGGGACTGCGCACGCGCAGGTCAGCGGCCTTGTCGTAGATGGGACGGCGCGCCTGATACAGGCGGCGGGTCTCGGCGAGCTTGTCCTCCTTGTCGAGCAGGGGACGGTTGGTGGAGTAGGACAGGTTTTTGACGATGCGGAAGAAGGGGGTGTCGAGCAGGATGAGCAGACCGTTTTCCTTGACCGCCGCGACGTTCTCGGGGCGCAGCACCGAACCGCCGCCAAGCGAAAGGACGATACCCTCGCGCTGGGACAGCTCGCGGATGCAGCGGGTCTCGACGTCACGGAAGTAAGGCTCGCCGTGGGTGGCGAAAATCTCGGGGATCGTCATGCCCTCGGTCTCCTCGATGTAGTGGTCGACGTCGATGAAGGGCAGGCCGGTCAGGCGGGCGACCTTACGGCCGACCGTCGTTTTGCCGCTGCCCATGAAGCCGCACAGGGCGATGTTGCGCTTGCCGTACTTGTCCGAAAGCCGCTTGACGGCCAGCTTGCCGTACATCCGGCGCAGGATCGAATCGCACGCGGCGTCCTCGAACTGCGCGCCGTACCAGATGGTCTGGGCACGGGCCGCCTGCATGACAAGCATGAACAGACCGTCGCGGGTCTTGGTCTTGCGCGGATTGGCCAGCCGGAGGGTGGCCGTGACCGGCGGGTTGTAGACCGCGTCAAAGACGTACTGGGTCTTGCGGGGCAGGAAGCGCAGGGGCGCCTTGTCCTCGTGCGGGAACATGCCGAGCGGGGTGCCGTTGACGACGATCTGGATGTCCTTGGGGATGCGGCGCTGGGAGCAGACCTCACACCGGCCCCGTCCGGGCAGGACGGTCAGGAGCTGATCGCGCAGGGCTTTGGCCTTTTCGAGGTTGCGGCCGGTGATATACAGGTGCGCGCCCATGTTCAGGCAGTGGTAGCCCATGACGGCGGCTGCGCCGCCGTAGCCCAGCAGCAGCACCTTGCGGCCGGACAGATGCACGCCGTCGCGCTCCAGCGACTCGGCAAAGCCAAGAATATCGGTGTTGTAGCCCACGGCGCGCCCGTCCGCGAAGGTCACGGTGTTGACCGAGTGCAGGTCGGCCGCGCTCTGATCGACCGCGTCCAGCAGCGGAATGACCGCCTTCTTGTGCGGAATGGTCAGGTTGATGCCGGCGAGCTTTTTACGTGCCAGCTCCATGGCTTCCGGAAGCTGCTCGGCCGGGACGGCAACGCCGATGTAGTCGGCCTCGCGTCCGGCGGCCTTGAACAGGGCGGCGTGCAGATCGGGGCTCATCGTGTGGCCGAGCGGGTAGCCGAACAGGGCGTAGGTCTCGCGTTCGGGCGTAAACGTGCGGAATTCCTCAAAGGTCAGGATCATACCGGTTCGCCTCCCAACTGGCGCAGGGTGTCGAAGAAATCAGGGTAGGAGATCGCGACGACGGCGTCATTCTGAATCTCGCTCTCGCCCGCGCAGGCCAGCGCGCAGACCGCCATGCTCATGGCGATGCGGTGGTCGTTGTAGGTCTCGAAGGACGCGCCTCTGAGCGGCTTGCCGCCCCGAATAATCATGCCGTCCGCGGTTTCGGTCACGTCCGCGCCCGCCCGGGTCAGCTCAGTGACCATCGCGAGGATGCGGTTCGACTCCTTGACCTTCAGCTCAGCCGCGTCCCGGATGATGGTCTCGCCCTCAGCAAAAGCGGCGGCGACGGCCAGCACGGGCAGCTCGTCGATCAGACGGGGGATGAGCGCACCGCCGATCTCGACGCCGTGCAGGCGGGAGGAACGGACGGTCACGTCGCAGACCGGCTCGCCGTCATCCCGGCGGTTGAACAGAGTGATGTCCGCGCCCATGTTCTGCAGCACCTCGATCACGCCGTCACGGGTCGGGTTGACGCCGACCGAGCGGATGGTGACCTCGGAATTGGGGACGATCGCGCCGGCGACGAGGAAGAAGGCGGCCGAGGAGATGTCGGCCGGAACGGCCACGTCGGAGGCGGTCAGCTTTTCGGGTGGATAGACCGTGATGCGGCAGCCCTCGGCCTCGACCCGGCAGCCGAGCTGGCGCAGCATCCGCTCGGTGTGGTCGCGGGAGGGGGCGGGCTCGATGACGGTTGTCGGGCCGTCGGCATACAGACCGGCCAGCAGGATGGCGCTCTTGAGCTGCGCCGAGGCGACCGGCAGGGTGTATTCGATGCCGTGCAGGCGGGACGGACGGATGGAGAGCGGGCAGAACTTGTCGTCTACGCCGGTGATGTCCGCGCCCATCTGACGCAGCGGGGTGATGACACGGCCCATCGGGCGCTTTTCAATCGAAGCGTCGCCGGTCAGCGAGACCGGAAAGGCCTGACCGGCCAGAATGCCCGAGATCAGGCGGGTGGTGGTGCCGCTGTTGCCGGTGTAGAGCCGTTCGGACGGCTCGCGCAGGCCGTGCAGGCCGACACCGTGCACGGTCACGTCGTGATCGACGCCGACCTCGATCGCAACGCCCATTTTGCGGAAGCAGTCAATGGTGGAGAGGCAGTCCTCGCCCATCAGGAAGCCGGTCACATGGGTCACGCCGTCAGCCAGCGCACCCAGCATGACCGAGCGGTGGGAGACCGATTTGTCGCCCGGCACGGTCACGCAGCCATGCAGACCGGTGGAAGAGTGGATTTTCATGGTGGATTACCTCGTTTCAGTGGATTCGTTGTTCTGGTAGCTGCCCAGAATGCGCACGGTGGAAAGCTCCTCGCTGAGCTGGTAGATCATGGCGCAGACGGTCGGGTCGCACAGGCTGCCCTCGAGATCGACGTAGAAGCGGTAGTTCCACGGGGTCTCAGGCAGGGGGCGGGAGTGGATCTCGGTCAGGTTGATCTCGTGATCGGCGCAGATCGAGAGCGCGCCCGCCAGCGAGCCGCGGCAGTGGGGCAGGGTGAAGCTCAGGCTGATGCGGTTGTCCTCCGGCTGGGCGGACAGGCCGCGTGCGACCGCGATGAAGCGGGTGCGGTTGGACTTGTCGTCGTTGATGTTGTACGAGAGCACGGTCAGACCGTAGAGCGAAGCAGCCTGCTCAGAGCAGACAGCGGCCAGCGTCGGGTCGTGCGCTTCGGCGACCATCTGCGCGGCGACCGCCGTGTTGGCCGCCTCCTGCTGGGTCAGTCCATGCGCTTTCAGGAAGCTCTGGCACTGGCCGAGCGCGGGCTTGATCGACACGGCGGTGCGCACCGAATCGAGCGACGCGCCCGCACAGGCGCACAGACAGTTGCAGATGCGGTCAACGTGGGAATGGGTGATGTACAGGTCGTACTTGACGAGCAGGTCGCAGGCCTCATTGATCGTGCCCACGGTCGAGTTTTCGACCGGCACAACGCCCACGTCGGCCCGACCCGCGGCCACCGCGCGGAAGACGTCCTCGAAGGTGGCGACGTGGTCGATGACCGGCGCGTCGGGAAACATCGCCCGGGCAGCGGCGGACTGGTAGGAGGCCGGAAGCCCCTGATAGACCACGGTTTGGGGCGCTTCGTTGCGGGGGACGAAATGCAGGTCCAGCCGGGAGGGGTCCCGGCTGAGCATCAGAGCATATTGGCGCTTGCGCGAGACGCGCATGACGTTTTTGAGCATGGAGACATATTCCTGCCGCAGATCGTCCGGCACCTGCGCACCCAGCGTGTCAAGCAGGAACTTCTCGCGTTCAGGCTTGAGGATGGCGTCGCCGGTGGACAGCTTGTAGTCCGCGACCTGCTCGGAGCAGGCCATGCGGCGCAGAAAGAGCTGCTGGATCTCGTGGTCGAGCGCGGTGATTTCGGCGCGGGTCTCCTCGAGCGGGCGAGGCTTATTCTGCTGCATAACCGTAGCCCTCCAGATAGAGATCGGTGATCGCCACGGCGGCGGCGGCCTCGATGACCGGCGCGGCGCGGGTGACGATGCAGGGGTCGTGGCGGCCGTGGATTTCAAGCGGCTCGACCTGACCGGAAACGAGGTTCAGGGTGTTCTGCCGCTTGGCGATGGACGGCGTCGGCTTGATGACCGTGCGGAAGAGCAGAGGCATGCCGCTCGTGATGCCGCCCAGCACGCCGCCGTTGTTGTTCGTTTCGGTCACGATCCGGCCGTCATCCGTTTTCATAAAAGGATCGTTCGCGTGGGAGCCGCGGTACTCGGCGAAGCCGAAGCCTACGCCGAACTCCACGCCCTTGACGGCGGGCACCGAGAAAAGCAGGGAGGACAGACGGCTTTCGACCGTGTCCAGCATCGGACTGCCCAGACCGGCGGGCACGCCGACCGCGGCGCACTCGATCACGCCGCCGACCGAATCGCAGTCCATCCGCGCGTCCTCGATAGCGGCCAGCATGGCGTCCTGCGCGCGGGGATTGAGGATAGGGTATTCCTGCATCCGCAGCGCGTCGAGCTGCCCCGCCGAGACCTCAACATCGTCAAACGCGGTGTCTTGAATCTGAGCGATCGACTGGATGTGGGCGCCCACGGTGATGCCCTTGGAACGGAGAAACAGCTTGCACATCGCGCCTGCGAAGACCAGCGGCGCGGTCAAACGGCCGGAAAAGTGTCCGCCGCCGCGCGGGTCGTTGAAGCCGTGGTAGCGCAGCATACCGGTGTAGTCGGCGTGGCCCGGGCGGGGCTGATCGGACAGGCTCTTGTAGTCCTGCGAGCGGGTGTTGGTGTTTTCGATGACGGCGCAGATCGGGGTGCCGGTCGTTTTGCCATTGAACACGCCCGAGAGGATCTTGGGCTGGTCGGCCTCGCGGCGCGCGGTCGACTGCTTGTTGCGGCCGGGTGCGCGGCGCTCCATTTCCCGCAGGATGAAGGCCTCGTCGTAGTCGACGCCGGACGGGAAGCCGTCCAGCACGACGCCGATGCCCGCGCCGTGCGATTCGCCGAAGATAGAAATTTTCAGTGCATTGCCCCAGGTAGAACCCATGAGCGCACCTCCTTACAGTTTCAGGATGAGGGGATGCAGCGTGTCCGCCGCGATGGGCGTGATCTCGGCCTTGCCGGGCTCGCGCACCAGAATGAAGTTGACCGTGCCGCCGAACTTTTTCTTGTCGGACAGCAGGGCGGAGAAGATCGCTTCGCGGTCGTAGGGCAGCTCGGTCGGCAGACCCAGCTTCTGGAGCAGGCCGACAAGACCGGGCACGAGATCGGTGGGCGCGCCCAGCGCGTTCGACAGCCGCATGGCGGCCACCATGCCGATGGCGACGCCCTGACCGTGGGTCAGCTCGGTGAAGTGCGCCAGCTTTTCGGCCGCGTGGCCGATCGTGTGACCGAAGTTCAGGATCATGCGCAGGCCGGTGTCGTGCTCGTCAACCGCGACGACGTCCCGCTTGATCTTGACACATTCGTAGATCACATCCTCAATCGTGTCCCGATAATCGGGGCGGGAAATCATGTCCAGAATGTCAGCGTTCGCGATGTAGCCGTACTTGACAACCTCGGCCATGCCGTCCGTAAAAGTGGCGTCAGGCAGGGTGTCGAGCACGCAGGGGTCGATCAGCACCAGCCGGGGCTGATAGAACGCGCCGACCAGATTCTTGCCCTCGGGCAGGTCGACGCCGGTCTTGCCGCCGACCGAGGAATCGACCTGCGCGAGCAGGGTGGTCGGAATCTGGCAGAGGGCGACGCCGCGCAGGAAGGTCGCGGCCGCGAAGCCGGTGATGTCGCCGGTCACGCCGCCGCCCAGCGCGAGGATCAGATCCTTGCGGGTCATGCCTGCGGCCAGCAGGTCGTGGTAGATGGTCTCGACGGTCGAAAGCCGCTTGTGCGCCTCGCCCGCCGGAATGACCGTCGTCGAGACCGGCAGGTCAAACTGGGCAGCCAGACGGTCGAGATAGAGCGGGGCGACGGTCGAATCGGTCACGATGTGGACGCGGCTGGGGGAAAAGACCTCGGCGCAGCGCGCCGCCGCCTCATCCAGCAGGCCGCGGCCGATCAGGATGTCCGATTGACCGGCCGCACCGGTCAAAGAAAGCTGTTTCATATGGTTAGACGCTCCTTTTCTGCCAAAGGTTCCGCGTTTTGGGATCAAAGCTCACGGCCGACGGCCTCAGCGACCCGGCGGATGGAGTTCATGCATTCGGAGAAGGACTTGTAGGTCAGGCTCTGCGCGCCGTCCGACAGGGCGTGAGAGGGATCGTTGTGCACCTCAATCATCAGACCGTCCGCACCCGCGGCGACAGCCGCCTTGGCCAGCGGCTCGACCATCCAGTAGATGCCGCCCGCGTGGGAGGGATCGACGATGACGGGCAGGTGGCTCATGCGCTTGAGCACGGGCACCGCCGAGATATCGAGGGTGTTGCGGGTGTAGGTCTCATAGGTGCGGATGCCGCGCTCGCACAGGATGACGTTCTCGTTGCCGCCCGCCATCAGGTACTCGGCCGACATCAGGAATTCCTCCATCGTGTTGGCGAAGCCGCGCTTGAGCAGGACGGGCTTGTGGGTCTGACCCAGCTCCTTGAGCAGGTCGAAGTTCTGCATGTTGCGCGCGCCGACCTGGAAGCAGTCGCACTTGTCGAGGAAGAGCTCGATGTTCTTGGGGTTCGTAATCTCGGTGACGACGGGCAGACCGGTCGCCTCGTGCGCCTTGTGCAGCAGCTCGAGACCCTCGGCCTTCAGACCCTGGAAAGAGTACGGGGAGGAACGGGGCTTCCAAGCGCCGCCGCGCAGTATAGTCGCGCCGTCAGCCTGTACGTGCTTGGCCACGTCGATGATCTGCTCCTCGCTCTCGACCGAGCACGGGCCGGCCATGACGACCAGTTTCTTGCCGCCGACAACGACGCCGGGCGCGATCTCAACGGTGGTATCCTCGGGGTGCATCCGGCGGTTGGCCAGCTTGAACGGCTCCTGCACCTTGGTGATGCGCTCGATCTTGGAGTTGCGGGAGAGCGCGTCCTGATCAATGGCGGAGGTGTCGCCGACGAGCGCGAGGACGGTCGTGCCGGTGCCGTAGATCGGGTTGACATGCACGCCGTAGGTGTCGGTCAGCCAATTGGAGAGCTGCTCGATGTGTTCCGGGGTCGCGCTGTTTTTCATGACGAGGATCATAATATTCTTCCTTTCGAATCTATGGTATGTGGTAAAATGAACATGTTTGCCGCCGCGGAGGAATAAAAAAAGTCTTCCGTCCACTTGCAGGGACGAAAGACAAACAGTTCCGCGGTACCACCCAGATTCGGCGTATGGAGATGCTTACGCCGCACTTTGCTTCGGACACCGAAACGATATCCTATCCCGAGGTAACGGGGGAGACCGGCAGGGCCTACTTTGCGGAGCGGTTCAGCCCTACAGCTCGGGAGGGAACTTCATGCGGTCTTCTCCTGCGCCCACTTACAGTCGGGATGGGCGCTCCCTGAAAGGAGAGGCTGACCGGACTACTTCCTCCGTCATCGCCTTTATCAATATACATTTGCTATTATACGCACCCGCGCGAAGCTTGTCAAGAAGCGCGGCAGAAAAAATTCCCGGGAATTTCGTCCAAAGGGTCTGTCCGGCGCCGGGTGGACATAGAGTAAGGCAGGTGATGCAAATGGATGGAAAAAACGAAAGACTCCGGCGGTATGCGCAGGCGGTGGCCTGCCTGCCGCCCCGTCTGATGGGGCTGGCGCTGACGGTACCGGATGAGGAGCGGGAGGAAACGGAAGAGCTGCGCCTGCGCGTGGGACAGGTCATGCGGCGGTCGGCGGGCGGACGGGAATTTCCGGTCGGCGGCGCACCGGTCACGGTGGACGAGGCGCGGGACACGCTGACCCGGGCGGCGCACTGGTCGGTGCACAGCTTCAGCGACTGCCTGCGCGCCGGGTTCTTGCCCCTTGTGGGCGGGCACCGGCTGGGCGTATGCGGCACGATGGCCGTGCAGAACGGACAGCCTGTGGGCGTGCGGACGGTGTCCTCGCTCTGCCTGCGCATTGCGCGGGAGATCCCGGGCGCGGCGGACGGCATCCTACGCGCGGTCTATGATGGGGAGCGGGTGCGCGGCACGCTCATCCTCTCGCCGCCCGGCTGGGGGAAGACCACCCTGCTGCGCGATCTGATCCGAGCCCTATCTGAAGCAGGCGTGCGGGTGGGCGTGGCGGACGAGCGGGGCGAGCTGGCCGCGATGCGGGAGGGACAACCCCAGTTCGCGCTGGGCGGCGCATGCGACGTGCTTGACGGCTGTCCCAAGGCCGCAGCCGCTTTGCAGCTCGTGCGCACGATGTCGCCCCGCGTCCTCGCGCTCGATGAGGTGACCGACCCGACCGATCTGGAAGCTGTCCGCTTCGCGGCCAACTGCGGGGTGGCGGTACTGGCCACCATCCACGCGCGCAACGCGGCCGAGCTGTCGAGCAAGCCGTTTTACCGTGACCTGTGTGCCAGCCGTGCCTTTTCCTGCATCCTTGTGATTGACCTGCTCGACGGACGGCGGGCCTACCGCGCCCTGCCGCTGGAAGGAGGAAACGCCGATGCTTGAGCTTCTGGGCGCGACCTTGATCGTGGGCGCGTGCGGCGCGCTCGGTCTGGCCGCGCGGCAGCGGCTGACCCTGCGCATCGCGGCGCTGACCGCCATGCTGGACGGGGTGCGGCTGATCTCGGCCGAGATCGAGGGACGGATGACGCCCCTGCCCGATGTATTCCACCAGCTTGCACGCAGCCCGAACCGCTTCCAGCGGCGGCTGTTCGGTGAGATTTGCGCCCGGATGGAGCGGGCGGAGAGCATGTCGCTCGGCTACCACTGGAGCAGCACGGTGCGCGATCTGGCGGATGAGCTGGCGCTTGCCCCGGGTGACTGCGCCGTTTTGCGGGACGCCGCCGCTTTTCTGGGGCGGTACGACGCCGGGCAGCAGGTCAAATCGCTCGATTATACCGCTTCCCGGCTGGAGGAATGCCGCCGCGCGGCCTGTGCGGAGCTGCGGCAGCGGGGCAGCGTTTACCGCGCCTGTGGCGTCGCGGTCGGGATTCTGGTCGTGCTGGTCATGCTGTGACCGGAGGAAGGGAGGAAAATACATGGAAGTCGATCTGATCTTCAAAATCGCCGCGATCGGGATTTTGGTCGCGGTTTTTAATCAGCTTCTTGTCCGTTCGGGGCGGGAGGAACAGGCGATGATGGTCACGCTGGCCGGGCTGATCGTCGTGATGATGGTGCTGGTGCAGCAGATCAGCGACCTGTTCACCCTGATGAAGTCGGTCTTCGGGTTCTGAGCTATGGAGGGAATCTGGACGTTGGCGGGCGCGGCAGTGGTGACCGCCCTGCTCGCCTTGCTGCTCCGGCGGGACGTTCCGGCGCTGGCCTTCATCGTTGCACTGGCGGGCGGGCTGTATCTGCTGAACGGCGCACTTGCGCCGCTGGCCGAGCTGACCCGGGCGGCGACCGGTCTGCTGCACGCGGCCGGACAGCAGCAGGCGGTCTATGTGCCGGTAGCCAAGGCGGTCGGGATCGCAGCGGTCGTGCGGATCGCGGGCGCGGTCTGCCGGGACGCGGGGCAGTCGGCGCTGGCGGCTTCGCTTGAGCTGGCGGGTGCGGCGGCGGCTGTCGTGGTCTGCCTGCCCCTGTTTGAGCGGGTGCTCGGGTTAATCGGCAATCTTTTATGAATTTTGAACGGAAAGGAAAAAACGGGATGAAAAGACTGTGTGCGCTGTGCGCCGTTCTGCTGCTTGCGGTCGGCTGGGCGCGGGCGGCGGACGAGACGCAGGCGCTGGCCCGTTCTCAGGCGGGGGAGATGACGGACGCGCTGACCGGGGAAGCAGCCGCGCTCATGCGCGGCGTGCCCGAACGGTTGGAGGACGGTCTGGGCGAGGCGGTGGCGCAGTTGGCCGAAAACGCGGCCGTGGGCGGCCGGTCGGCATGGACATCCGCCCTGCGCAGCCTGGGTAAGCTGCTGTTAGTCGCCGTTCTGTGCGGTATGTTACAGGGCATACGGACAGCGGCGGGGCAGGAAGAACTGCCGCTTGTGACGATGGCGGGCGCGCTCGGCATGACCGGCGTGCTGCTGAGCGACCTTTCGGGCATGATGCGCCTGTGTCAGGATACCTTGGCCGAGGTCTCGACCTTCTCCAAGTGCATGCTGCCCATCATGGCGGCGGCGGTCACGGTCACGGGGGCGCCCACGGCGGCGACGGTCATGCAGGGCGTGACGATGTTTTCCTTCGACCTGCTCGTGCGCTTCATCACCGGCCTGCTCCTGCCCGCCGTCGGGGTGTACATCGCGGTCATCACGGTCAACGCGGCCGTGGGCAGCGGTCTGCTCGGACAGCTCGCCGCCTTCGTCAAGTGGCTCGTGACCGGCAGTCTCAAGCTGGTGCTGACCCTGTTCGTTGCCTATCTGACCCTTTCGGGCGTAATCGGCGGCAGCGCGGACGCCCTCGCGGTCAAGACGGCCAAGTTTGCGGTCTCGGGCTCGGTGCCGGTCGTGGGCGGCGTGATTTCGGACGCGGCCGAGTCCATGCTGGCCGGGGCGGTGCTCATCCGCAACACGGTAGGCGTAGCTGGGATGCTGTGCGTCGCCGCTATCTGCCTGACGCCCTTCCTCAAGGTCGGCTGCAATTACCTGATCTTCAAGGCGGGTGGGGCGGCGCTCTCGCCGGTGTGCGGGCGCACACTGGCCGGATTGATTGCGGGACTGAGCGACAGCATGGGGCTGATGCTGGGCATGCTGGGCGCGTGCTCGGCAATTTTGTTCTTTGAATTGGTCTTTTCCATCACGCTGGTGAATCCAATATGATAGAAGTCTTTCGGCAGATGCTGCTGGGCGTGTCGGCGGCGGCGATCTGCGGCGGCGTGGCCATGCTGCTGGCGGGCGGGGGCGCGCTGCGCGAGATCATCCGGCTGGCGGCCGGTCTGGCTGTCCTGCTCGCTGTGCTCGAGCCGCTTTCCGGCCTGCGTCTGCCCGATGTGGCAGGCGCGGTGCGGCGCGCGGCCGGGCAGGCACAGGCGCAGACCGACGAGATTGCGGCTGAGAACCGCGAGGTGCTGTCCTCCTCGGCGATGGACGTGACCTGCCGGTACATTAAGCGGCGCGCGGCTGAGATGGGCGTCGAATGCCGGGCCGACCTCGATCTGGCGACCGATGAAAACGGTATCCTGATCGTGACGGCGGCGCATATGACCTGCGGCCCGGCCGATGCGAATACGATGGAAGCCCTGAAAACGATGGTGGCGGAGGAATGCGGAATTCCGCGGGAGATGCAGACATGGAACTCGAACGATTGAAGGAGGGGCTGCGGGCGCGGCTGGCGTGCGCCGCGCCCTTCATAGAGCGCTATAAATATGTGTGCCTCGTCCTGTTAGCGGGCATTCTGCTGCTGTACGCGGGCGGAGGCGCACGGGACGAACCGGCGGCGCCCGCCGCCGCGCAGGATGACGCGTCCGGCTTTGTGCTGGCTGATTTTGAGGCCCGGCTGGAGGAAAGCCTGTCCCACATTCAGGGGATCGGGCGGGTCGAGCTGATGCTCTCGCTCGAGGAGACGGGCGAGTCGGTCTATGCCTCCAACATCCGGCACGCGGAGAACGGGGTGGACAGCGGCTCATACGAGAGCACGCTCTCGACCGTGTCGGACGGCAGCTACGGCGAGCAGCCGGTGCAGATCCAGCAGCGCTGTCCGACCTTCCGGGGCGCGGTCGTGCTGTGTGAGGGCGCGTCGCGCGACAGCGTGCGGCTGGCCGTGACCGAAGCGGTCGGGGCGGTGTGCGGGCTGGGTGCGGATCGAATTTCGGTCATCCAAATGGGTCAGTAAAAGGAGGAAATGAATCATGGCAAATGTGAAGAAACGGGGTGCGGTCTACGGCGTGATCGGCCTGATGCTGTGCGTGGCGCTCTACCTGAACTGGAGCTATGTCCAGTCGCCCGACGAGCTGCTGGTCGCCGGACAGGTCGATTCCGAGCTGGCGGGCGTGTCCTCGGCCGACCCATCCGCCGGGAACACAGACGCGGCGAATGCGGCGGAGGAAGCCGAAGCGGTCTCGGGCAGCGATTATTTTGCCCAGTCCCGCCTGTCGCGCGAAAAAGCGCGGGACGAGGCCATCAGCATTCTGAAGGACACCCTGCAAAGTGACGGCTCGGACGAAGCGGCGCGGCAGGAGGCGGCGCAGCAGATCTCCAAAATGGCCGACGCTTCGGTGACCGAGGCCCGGGTCGAGAGCCTCATCCGCGCCAAGGGCTATGCGGATGCGGTCGTTTTTCTGGGGGAGGACTCGGTCAACGTCATCATCCAGCCGCCGGCGGGTGGCTTTGCCGATCAGGACGCGGCGGTCGTGCGGGACGTCGTGATCGGGGAGACCGGGCTGGGCGCAGACAAGATCAAGATCGTCGAAGCGGCCTGACATACCGGAAAGCAGGAGGATTTGATCCATCCGTAACATACCGTTCTTTATAAATTATACCGGGAATGGCAGAATCGGGCTTCATTTTTGGCCGCCCCTGTGGTATAATACAGTCATTCAATGGATTTTGAACCTATATCCCTCCAAAGGAGCGTGTATGAAGTTTATGGCAGAGCATAAGGAATACTGGATCACCGCAGGCGATCAGGGTACGATCAAGATTTCGGAAGATGTTGTCGCGTCCATCGCGGCGCTCGCGGCAACCGAGACCGAGGGCGTCAGCGGTCTGTGCACCGGCCTGAAGTCCGAGATCGCCAGCTTGCTGGGCAAGAAGAACAGCAGCAAGGGCGTTAAGGTACAGCTTGGCGACGACGATACCGTCGCGGTCGAGGTCAATTTCATGGCGAAGTTCGGTCACAGTGTTCGTGAGGTCGCGGGCAATGTGCAGGCGCGTGTCAAGAGCGAGATTGAGTCCATGACCGGCCTGAAGGCGGCCGCGGTCAACGTCTGCGTTGGCGGCGTGACCTTTGACGCGCCCAAGGCGGCCGAGGAAACGGCTCCCGCCGTGGTTGACCCCGAGGCCTGATCTCCGTTTCAAACCGACAAAAAACTCCCGTATGGTGTCATACGGGAGTTTTTTTGCGCTTAATCGGTTTCCTTTCCCAGCTTGCGGTAGACTGTGCAGTGCATGGTCAGGAAGCAGGCTGCGCCGCCGATGAAGTTCGAGACCGGCTCGGCCAGAAAGACGCCGCTGACGCCCAGCCCGGCCACATGGGGCAGCAGGAGGGTGAGCGGCACGACGATGATGACCTTGCGGAATAAGGAGAAAAAGACGGCCTGCCGCGACTTGCCCAGCGCGACGAAGGTCGCCTGCCCGGCGAATTGCAGGCTCATCATGAAATAGCCGAAAAAATACAGGTGCAGGGCGGGCAGAGCGGCCGAGAGCAGGACGGGATCGTTATTGAAGAGCAGGATGAAGCCGCGCGGGAAAAAGAACAGGACGGCCCAGATGGCGGTCGTGTATGCGATGCCCGAGACCGCCATGAAGCGGATGGCCTGCTTGACCCGGTCGTAGGCGCGTGCGCCGTAGTTGTAGCCGATGACCGGCTGACTGCCGTTCGTCAGGCCGCTGACCGGCATCTGCACGACCTCGCGGATTGAGGTCAGAACGGTCATGACGCCGACGTACAGGTCGCCGCCGAAGGTTTGCAGGGTAGCGTTGCAGGCGATCTGCACCAGACCGTTCGTGCCCTGCGCGATGAAGTTGGACAGACCCAGCCCGACGATCCGGCGGACACGATCGGTGCTCCACCGGAATTCGCGCGGCGTCAGCCGCAGGATGGCCCGGTCGGAGCGCAGGAAGCGCAGCACCCAGAGGGCCGAGGCCGTTTGGGAGAGAATGGTCGCCAGCGCCGCGCCGCTGACGCCCAGCCTGAGCTTGAAAATGAAGATCGGGTCGAGAATCAGGTTGAGCGCCGCGCCCAGCGAAACGGTCAGCATACCGGTGCGAGCGAAGCCCTGCGAGTTGATGAAGAAATTCATGCCCAGCGCGATCATGACGCAGACCGTGCCCGCCAGATAGATGCGCAGATAGCCCGCTGCATAGGGCAGGGTGTCCGCGCTCGCGCCGAAGAGCAGGAGCAGTGGGCGGCAGAACAGCTCGCCCAGCAGGGTCAGCAGCAGGCCGGTCGAGACCAGCAGGACGAAGGCGGTGTTTTGGATCTGCCGCGCTTCGTTGAGGTCGCCCTGTCCGCGTGCGATCGAGCAGATGGGCGCGCCGCCCATGCCGAACAGACCGGCGAAGGCTGAGATGACCGTGATGACCGGCATACACAGCCCGACGCCGGTCAGGGGCAGGGTGCTGCCGCCGATGTGGCCGATGAACACGCGGTCGACCACATTGTAGAGCACATTGACGAGCTGCGCCAGCATCAGCGGCACAGCCAGCTTGAGAATGTTGCCGGAAACGCTCCCGCGCGAAAAATCGTTCTGCGCCACGCAGAACCGCCTCTTTTCTTATCAGAATACAGAGAAAATTATAGCACAGACCGGACGGCGCGGGCAAGACACAAAAAAGCCGCGGCAGGCGCCGCGGCTGGAGCGAAGTCAACCTTTTAAAAGATCAAAGAACAATCGTTGTAAAGGACTGTTCCTGAAATAGGACATAATTTAAGAGATCGTGCCCGAGGGAGAGCAGGTCATGGACAGGCTGACAGACTTGGAGAGGGAACCGGAGTAGAAGGTGCATTTTCCGGAGACCTTTGCGCCGGAAGCGGTTGCGGTTTTAGTTTTTGCGACAGTGGAACTTCTTGTAGAATAAATAGATTGAGAAGTGATTTCAACCGTAAATCCGTTACCGCAGTCTATTACTTCTACCGCAGAGACTTCGGCTGCAAAAGCTGTACAGCACAACATAAACATTAGAGTCAAAGAAAGCAAACTTGCCAATAATTTTTTACATATTAGTCAATGCCCTTTCCGTCGGGTTCGGAGAACAGATCATCTGGGATCTCGTCTTCTTCATAGGTGGTTTCTTCGATTACGATATAGAAATCTCCGTTGATAACCTCTTTGCCTTGATTCTGACGATTTCTTGTTCGATTGCTTCGGCAACCCAGATTCAGTATGACGATGCTGGGAATGAGTATTGTATGATGATACGACGGGACTGTATCGAGTGGTAGGCGAAGGATTTGCGACAAACGTAGATGAGGTGTTCTAACGTAGGATGATTCTGGAAAAACGTGTGAAATATGCACCAGCCGGCCTGTTTGCATTCATGGGAATTCTTTGGATTGGTGTGTGGAGCGTTTTATTTATATTGCCGATCACGCATCCGCCGCTTAAAACATATTTTATCGTAAATGCGGTTTCTGTGGCTGCATTTGCACTTGCGGTAAAGGTGTTTCCGAAGAAGGATCGATTCAACAGAAAAAAACTCATAAATGCCTGCTGTATCTTATGCGGGATTTTTTATTTGTTTTCTATCGTCGCCTTCACAATTCTGGACACGGATAATGCAAGGAGATTTTGTTTTAACGGGATTCCGTTCTGGACGATTTACACGATGTTTTCGTCTGCGGCAGGAGGATTTCTGCCGCTGGGATATGTAGTGCAATACCTTGTTTCTGAAATTTTTCTTCTATGGCCGATTTGCTTCTCGATCAGCGTTGTATGCCATTCCATATATTCCCGTCAGAAACAGGCCGCGTTTATTTTTGCGGTTCCCATAGTTCTGGAATTAACACAGGCTGTTTTTCGCCGAGGGACGGCAGATATTGATGATGTGATTCTGAATTGTATTGGTTTGGAATTATATTATGCTTTGACCGCACTGGTGAGAAAAAGAAAACATTAAAAAAGAGACCCCTCGGGGTCTCTTTTTTGTGTCCATATTCCGTTTGCCGCCGGTTCTCAGAGGGCGGGCGGCGTGTCGCCGTCAAAGGCGGCGAGAGCGTAGCGCAGGGCGAGCAGCAGACGCGCCTTTTCGTCTTCATTTTCGGCTGCTTCGATGAGGTCACGGTACTTCCGGCTGACCGCGCCGCGCAGGTCATCCTGCTGCAAGTACCGCCAGAGCGGCTTTTTGAGGGTGGTGCGGTCGGTGACGACGCAGGAGAAGAAGACCTGCCCGAGCACCCGGCGCAGAGCGGCGAGGTTCGGCTCATAGACCCGTTCGCCGGTCAGCGTGACCGCTGCCGCGACCCGGTCGTGGTTCTGCGGGATGCGGTCGATGAGCACCTTCTGCAAGCCGGTGTCCGAGGGGATGGGAGAGAGGTCAATGTCGATGCTTGCAAATTCGACCGCCTTGGAGCTGACGAACTGGGCCTTGACGGTCTCGTCCACCGTCAGCAGCAGGAAGCCCTTGGGGCCGGTCTCGTCCGATTTGACGGCGGACAGACCGCCCGGGCAGGCGAAGACCGTGCCGCCCGCCCGGCGCAGGCCGCTGGGGGCGTGGTTGTGACCTGCGGCCAGATAGGAGAAGCGGCTGGCCGCGATCTCGCCCGGGGTATAGTGGTTGTGGCCGTTGTCGGCCAGCAGATCGGTGTGGATCAGGCAGAGATTGACCGGCGTGTCGAAGGAGACGCCGTCGAGCGGGACGCGTGCGTTCTGCCCGTGGAAGGCCGCACCCCAGATCGTCACACCGGCGGTCAGCGGCAGGGCTTCGAGCGTCGCGGCGGTGAACACGTGGACATTCGAGGGCAGGGCGGCGGTCAGATAGGGGCTGGCCGCGTGGATGTGGTCGTGGTTGCCGGGGGAGAGATAGACCGGGCATTCGGCCTGCGCGAGCAAGTGCATGGCGCGGGAAAAAAGAGCGGGCGCGGGGGAGGGCGTATCGAACAGATCACCCGCGATCAGGATGGCCTGCGCCCTCTCGCGTCCGGCCACCCGGACGGCGTGCGCGAGCGCGTCGAACTGTTTTTCACGGGCCGCTTCGGCCTTGTCCGCAGGGAGCATATCAAAGCACGCGCCGAGGTGCAGGTCGGCCAGGTGCAGGAACTTCAGCATAACAGGAAAAACCTCCTTGAAATATCAGTTTTATTATACGGGCTTTCCCGGGAAATGTAAAGCGGCTGGCGGCTGCGGACAGAGGAAAAGCCCGCTCAGACGAGCGGGCTTTTCCCGGTTGTTTCACAAAATAAAGGGGGTAAATAGGGGGTAAAGAAACTTTGAAAGAATGATGGCATTTTTCACTGTATCAGGGAGGCCGTTGCGGCTTCGTCCTTCCTGATGGTCTTAGTATACCCTATCTTCACAATGGATATGTGAACAGATTTTAAACGACCTGTGAACCTTTTGTATCCCTTTCCCGCGAACTGTGAACAGAGTTTTAAAGCGCGGCGCGGTGGCGCAGCATCCGGATGTCCTCACCGAAAAAGCGGAGCTGTTCAAACTCGCCGTTCAAGCGGGAGGCGATCGCGGGGGAATACCGCTTTTCAAAGTCCGCGGGCAGCAGATTGGTGTTGACGATCATCGCACGGCGGCGCATCAGGCGGTCGGCCATCAGGCCGTAGAAGGCCGAGATGGTGAACGCCGTCGCCATTTCGGTGCCCAGATCGTCCACGATGAGCAGGTCGGCGCGCTCGTACTTGCGGATGCGTTTGGCGGCCTCAGCCGAATCCGGGCTGCCGAACTTGACGCTCTCATAGCTGGCGAAGATGCGGATGGCTGTATCATAGGCGACCGAGAAGCCTTGCTCGGACACCACCTTGGCGATGCAGGAGGACAGGAAGGTCTTGCCCAGACCGGTCGAGCCGTAGAGTAGCAGGTTTTTGCCGTTTCGGCCGAAGGTCTGCGCGTACTCGCGGCAGATGCGCAGGTTTTCCTCCATGACCTCCCGGGGCGACAGTCCCAGACGGCTGTCCGGACGGGCGGAGTAATAGTCGAGCCGGAAGGACTCGAAATTCTGATCCGCAATGGGCAGGATGGTCGAAAGCTCCTCGGTCAGCCGGACGGCGTACCGCTTTTTCAGGCAGTCACAGGGCGCGGAGCCGATATAGCCCGCGTCGCCGCAGGCCTCGCAGGCCGGTTTTTCGTCCAGATAGTCGGCTGGGTAGCCGGCGTCCAGCAGCAGCCGGCGGCGCTCGTCCTGTAAGGAGAGGTTCTGCGTGCGCAGACGTTCGATGGCCTCCATTGGGTCGCCGCCCGTTTCGAGCGCGGCGTGCAGGACGGCGGCGGCTGTATTGGACAGGGCGTGGTCAATGGCCTTGATCCGGGGCAGGACGGCGTAGATCTCGTCCCGCCGGGCGGCGTACTGCCGGGCGCGGTCGGCGCGGTCAGCCTCCATGTCGCGCAGGACGGCTGAAAGGATTTCTTTGTTGAATTGCATTGCTTATCCCTCCATGCGGCGCTCGCGGCGGCGCTTGACCTCCTCGAGCCATTCCTTCTCCCAGTCGGCGAGCTGTGCCGGGTCGGTCTGACCGGCGGACGGCTGCACCGGGACGGCGGTACGCGCGGGCGCGCGTTCGTCGCGGCGGGCGGTCTCGGGCTCGAGCGCGGTGATCTCAGAAACGGTATGTACGCCCTTTTCATCCCACGCCTTGAGCATTTTGCGCAGATAGCTGGCTGAAAAATCGCCGATGTTGCGTTTCATGCGGGCAACGGCCAGACCGACGGCGTCCGGGGCGAAGCCCTTCTCAAGACAGAGGGCGATGAGCGAACGCTCGGCGGCGGTGGGCTGGCGGCCCACGACGCCCAGCGCGGCGAGCAGGGCGTCGCGCAGCGGGCGCTCGGCTTCGGCCTCGGCCAGATACCGCTGCACCTCGGCTGTCGTCAGGATGCCCTTGTCCGCCCAGACGCAGGCCTCACGTTCGATGTCCCGACCCCGGATGCTGCCCTTGTCGCGCTTGACATAGCTGATCAGCTCGATGATGACCTCGGCGGGCAGGCCGAGGTGGTCGTAGACGGTGAACAGAGTGCGCACCAGCGTGTCGGAGAGCGGCTTACCGGTCACGCTTTCAGCCGCGTCGCAGATGGCCTGAAAGCGGTGATCCTCCTCCCGGGCGGCGCGCAGCTCAGCGGCGGTGTAGCGCGGCGCGGGCCGCTCCTGCACCTCAGCCGCAGCCGGAGACTGGGTGATGGCCAGATTGGTCAGGGTGAAGGAGGCGCGGTCGAAGCGCTCCTGCGAAAATCCCAGCGCGCGCATGGCCTCGCGCGGCTCGAAGCGATTGCCCTGACGCAGGATATAGATGTAAAGCAGGGCGGCGTCGCCGTCGGCGCAGTCGATCAGCCGGTCGGCCACGTCGCAGCGCAGGACGCGGAATTCCCCTTCGGGCATCAGCAGAGAAGCCAGGCTCATGAAAAACCTCCAGACATGGGCCGGGGCGGCGGCCGCCCCGGCGCGTGAAACGAATTAAAAACGGCACGCGCGGAAAAAAGCGTTTTTTCGCGCGGGACTACGGTTTTTATTATATCGTGTCAAAACACATCGCGCAAGTGGCCTGTAAATTTTCTCAATTTGACAGTGAAATCCTGAATGTGATATAGTATAATAAGTTAATAAATTGGTATGGGCGTACTGCGCCCAAACACAGGAATTGAAAGGACCAAACTTCATGAGTCAAATTTCGACGATTCTGCTGGGCGCAGAAGAGCCTTACGTCTGTCCGGTGCTGTTTCAGAGCGCCGGCAAGTGGGTGGAAGACGCGCTGGCGGAAGCAGGAATGCCTGTCGTGCCCTCGGCGGACGAGGCGGCGGGCGACGCGGTCATGCTTGTCGGCGCGCCCTGCCCCGAGCTGACGGCGGAGGACTATCGCCGGCTGGCTGCGCTTCAGCTTGCGGTCGGCGCGGATATGACCCTGTTCTCCGACCCGGCGCATATGCCCGTGCGCGGCGCGGCGGACGAGATCATTTCCCTGCCCGCCGGCACGCTGCCGGTGGTCTGCGCCGCCCCGGAGACGGCGCGCGCCCTGACCGGCGCGGAAGACCTGATCGCGGCGGTGAACGGCCTGCTGGCCGCAGGCAAAACGGCTGAGACCGTCCAAATCGCGGGCGCGGCTGTGGTCACCGACGGCGCGACCGCCTTCGCCGCGCAGAAGAAGCTGTGCGAGCGCATCAACATGGCTCACATCGCCGCAGGCGTGCAGATCTTCGCACCCGACAGCGTATACATCGCGCCCGACGCGCAGATCGGCGCGGGCACGGTCATCCTGCCCGGCACGATCATCCGCGCGGGCTGCGTCATCGGCCGCGGCGCGACGATCGGCCCCAACGCTCTGCTTGAGCAGGCGGCTGTGGGCGACGGCACGTCGGTCAACGCCTCCCAGATCTACGAAAGCACGGTCGGCGCGAACGCCACGGTCGGCCCGTTCGCCTACGTCCGTCCGGGCTGCAAGATCGGAGACAAGACCCGCATCGGCGACTTCGTTGAGCTGAAAAAGGCCGAGATCGGCAACGGCACCAAGGTTTCCCACCTGACCTACATCGGAGATGCCACCGTCGGCGAGCGGGTCAATTTCGGCTGCGGCACCGTCGTGGTCAACTATGATGGCTACCACAAGTATCACACCTACATCGGGGACGACTGCTTCATCGGCTGCAACACCAATCTGGTTTCACCGATCAAGCTGGGCGACCGCGCGTTCACCGCGGCCGGCTCGACCGTCACCAAGGATGTTCCTGACGGCGCGCTCGCTGTGGGACGTGCCCGTCAGGTCACGATCGAGGGCTGGAACGACAAGCGCCGTGCGCGCATGGAAACAGAGAAATAAACGCTTTTCCGCCTTTCGATGCGATATTTTCATTTATTTTTGTCGATAATAAAATACCGAACAGGATATGCAGGGGGTACTTTTCAATGATTTCTCACGGTAAAAACATCAAGATTTTCTGCGGCAACTCTCATCCGGCGCTGGCAATGCAGATCGCGTCCGCGCTGGGCCTGCCGCTCGGCAAGGCTGAGGTCAAGACCTTCTCGGACGGTGAGATCTCGGTCTCCATCGGCGAGTCGGTTCGCGGCTCGGACGTGTTTCTCGTCCAGTCGACCTGTGAGCCGGTCAACAACAACCTGATGGAGCTGCTCATCATGATCGACGCCTGCCGCCGCGCGTCCGCTGGCCGCATCACCGCCGTTATGCCCTACTTCGGCTACGCCCGTCAGGACCGCAAGAACAAGGCGCGTGATCCGATCTCTGCCAAGCTGGTCGCCGATCTGATCTCGGCCGCCGGCGCAGACCGCGTGCTGACCATGGACCTGCACGCGACCCAGATTCAGGGCTTCTTCAACATTCCTGTGGATAACATGATGGGCGCGTCCGTCCTGATCCCGCATATCGCGGGCAGCTTCGGCCTCAACCGCGACGACCTCGTCATCGTTTCGCCCGATCTCGGCTCGGTCAACCGTGCGCGTAAGTTTGCCGAGAAGCTCGACCTGCCGCTTGCCATCATTGACAAGCGCCGTCCCAAGGCCAATGTTTCCGAGGTCATGAACATCATCGGTGACGTACGCGGCAAGAAGGTCATGCTGGTCGACGACCTGATCGACACCGCAGGCACCATTGTCCACGCGGCCGAGGCCCTCATTGAGAAGGGCGGCGCGACCGAGGTGCACGCCTGCGCGACCCACGGCGTTCTGTCCGGCCCGGCCATCGAGCGCATTCAGAAGAGCCCGATCCAGACCATGACCCTGCTGGACACCATCACCCTGCCGCAGGAGAAGATGATCGACAAGATCAACGTGCTGCAGGTCGCGCCCGTCTTCACCGAGGCGATCGCGCGCATCTACGAGGAGGTTTCGGTATCCCCGCTGTTCGACTGATCTTCGGACAGAAACAAACCACACAAAAGAAAAAGGCGGACAGGCTTTGTCCGCCTTTTTTGTTCAGAGAAGGAGCGGATTATGAAAATATTGGCAGTTGGCGACGTGGTGTTCCAGCCCGGCCTGGAGATCCTGCGCAGAAAGCTGCGCGCGGTGCAGAAGGCGCACGGGGTCTCGTTTACGATCGTCAACGGGGAAAACGTGTCCGGCGTGGGCGTGACGCCCGAGCAGGTCGACCGCATTCTGGACGCGGGCGCCGATCTGGTCACGCTGGGCAACCACGTGTACGGCAAGCGGCAGATCATCCCGTATCTGGACGACTGCCCCTACGTTCTGCGCCCGGCCAACTACGCGCCCCAGCAGCCCGGCCGGGGCTGGGGCATCTTTGACTGCGCGGGCTGGCGGCTGCTCGTCATGAACCTGATCGGCCGCTGCGATATGAAGTTCGGCGCGGAGAACCCGTTTCTGATGGCCGACCGCATCCTGCGGCAGAACGAGGGACAGTATGATTTTGCAGTCTGCGAGATCCATGCCAACGCCACAAGCGAAAAGCTGGCGATGGGCTACTATCTGGACGGCCGCGCGGCGGCGGTCTACGGCACGCACACCCACGTGCAGACGGCGGACGAGCGCGTCAATCCCAAGGGCACGGGCTACATCACCGATCTGGGCATGACCGGCCCGCTCTGGTCGGTGCTGGGCGTTGATCCGCGCCAGTCGGTCGCCATGTTCCGGGGCGACCTGACCGAGTATTTCCGCGCTGCTGAGGGCGAGACCGCCCTGATGGGCGCGGTGTTTGACATTGACCCCGAAACCGGCCTGTGCCGGTCGGTCGAGCGGGTGTTTGAACGAATGGGAGGTTGATTATATGCCAAAGCGTTTGATTTCCTGCGTTTCCTCTGAACTCATTTCGATGGACAAGCACGCGCTGCTTGCGGCGATCTCGGCCAGCGAGGGGCGCACAATCGCCTGCGAGACGATCGGCGCGGTGCAGCCCATGCTGATCGACGTGACAAACGCCGAGTTTGCGGCCTCGCAGGGCGCCGATCTGATCCTGCTCAATCTGTTCGATTTCGACCGGCCGCAGATCAACGGCCTGCCGCCGGTCGCGCCCGAGGAGACCGTCCGAGAGCTGAAGCGGCTGACCGGCCGTCCGATCGGCGTCAATCTGGAGCCGACCGTGCCCGGGCAGAACCCGGACGATCCGCTCTGGGAGATGACTGCCGGACGGTGCGCAACGGTGGAAAACGCCCGCCGCGCCGCCGATATGGGCGTGGATTTCATCCTGCTGACCGGTAATCCGGGCACCGGCGTGCGCAATGATGCGATCCTTTCGACCCTGCGCGCTCTGCGCGCGGCGGTGGGTGACCGGGTCATTCTGGCAGCGGGCAAGATGCACGCCTCGGGCATCCCGTCCGAGGCCGGAGAGCGCATCATCACCGCCGCGGATGTGCGCGCCTTCATCGAAGCGGGCGCCGACCTCATCCTGCTGCCCGCACCCGGCACCGTGCCCGGCATCACGACCGAGTACGTCCGTTCGCTCGTCGTGCTGGCGCATGAGCTGGGCGCGCTGACGATGACCTCGATCGGCACCTCGCAGGAGGGCGCGGACGTGGATACGATCCGCCGCATCGCGCTGGAATGCAAGATGACGGGCACCGATATCCACCATCTGGGTGACGCGGGCTACGCCGGTATGGCGCTGCCCGAGAACATCTTCGCCTATTCGGTCGCGGTGCGCGGCGTGCGCCATACCTATCGCCGCATGGCGGCCTCAATCCGGCGATAAAATTGGAATAGAATGAAAAAAACCGCCCATCGGGCGGTTTTTCATTTGAAAGAAGATCAGATGGACATGACCTGATCGCGGGCCGGGCCGACGCCCAGCATCGAGATCTTGCAGCCGCAGATCTGCTCCAGTGCCTTGATGTAGGACTGAACAGAGGCGGGCAGCTCGTCGAAGGAGCGGCAGCCGGTGATGTCCTCATCGAAGCCGTCAAATTCCTCGTAGATCGGCTTGCAGTCCTCGAGGTCGGCGAAGTTGGCCGGGAACTCGGTCAGGCGCTGACCCTTGTAATCGTAAGCCACGCAGACCTTGAGCTTGGGCAGGCCGCGCAGCGGGTCGATCTTGTTGATGACCATTTCGGTCAGACCGTTGACGCGGACGGCGTAGCGCGCGATGACCGCGTCGAACCAGCCGGTACGGCGCGGACGGCCGGTGACCGTGCCGAACTCACCGCCGGCCTTGCGGATGTAGTCGCCGGTCTCGTCGAACAGCTCGGTCGGGAAGGGACCCTTGCCAACGCGGGTGGTGTAGCTCTTGAAGATGCCCATGATGTCGGTGATGGCGGTGGGGCCGACGCCCGAGCCGATGCAGCAGCCGCCCGCGACCGGATGGGAGGAGGTGACATAAGGGTAGGTGCCCATATCGAGGTCGAGCAGGGTGCCCTGTGCGCCCTCGAAGAGGACGAACTTGCCCGCCTTGATCGCGTCGTAGGTCAGGATGGTGGTGTCCTTGACGTGGGAGCGCAGACGGTCGGCATAACCCTTGTACTCGGCCAGCACGGCTTCGATGTCGATCGGCTCGCCGCCGTAAACGCCGGTGATGACCTTGTTTTTACGCTGACAGGCCTCGCGCATGACGGCCTCGAAGCGGTCGGGATCGACGAAGTCGTGCATGCGCACGCCGATGCGCTCGGCCTTGTCCATGTAAGTCGGGCCGATGCCCTTCTTGGTGGTGCCGATGTCGTCTCCGCCGCGTGCCTTCTCAGAGAGCGCGTCCAGCTCGAGATGCCAGGGCAGGATGCAGTGGCAGCGTGCGTCGATAAAGAGCTTGTCCGCCGAGATGCCCTTTTCAGCCAGACCGTCGATCTCGCGCAGGACGTTGCGCGGGTCAACGACCACGCCCGGGCCGATGATGTTGACACAGTTCGGATAGAGGATACCGGAGGGGATGAGCTGCAGCTTGTAGGTCTCCCCATTGACAACAACGGTGTGTCCGGCGTTGTTGCCGCCCTGGCTGCGGACGACCAGATCGGCCTGACCCGCGAAAATATCAATAAATTTACCCTTACCTTCGTCGCCCCACTGAGCGCCTAAGATTACTTTGCCCGGCATACAAATGTTGCCCCTTTCAGACGATAGAATCACAAAATCAGAATATGGCTTTCGCACATACACACATTATTATAGCACCGTCGTAAAGCAATGACAATAAAAAAGTAGTTGGCGCGGGCGAATAATACTGGTATAATACTATCGTATAAGAATATTCAGGAAGAATTTCGGGAGGAATCAGGCATGATCCACTATCTGGACAACTCGGCGACCACCATGGTCCTGCCCGAGGCGGCCGAGGCCGCAGTCCATATGATGCGCGAGACGTTCGGCAATCCCTCGTCCCTGCACAGCATGGGCATCGACGCCGCGCGCGTACTCAAGGAGAGCCGGGAGACGGCCGCGTCCGCGCTGGGCTGCGCCCCGGCTGAGCTGACCTTTATTTCGGGCGGTACCGAGGGCATCAACACCGCGATTTTCGGCGCGGTGCGCAAAAACCGCCATTTCGGCCGCCATATCGTCACCACTGCCATCGAGCACGCGGCCACGCTGCAGGCCTGCAAGCGGCTTGAGAGCGAGGGCTTCGAGGTCACCTATATCCAGCCGGACGGCGCGGGTCGAATTCAAGTGGACGATGTCACCGCCGCCCTGCGGGAGGACACCATCCTCGTCACCGTCATGTTGGTCAACAACGAGGTGGGCACGGTTCTGCCGGTCGCTGAGATCGGCCGCGCGGTCAAGCGTCAGTGTCCGCACGCGCTGTTCCATGTGGACGCGGTGCAGGGGCTGTTCCGCGTGCCGCTGACGCCGTACAAGTGGAGCTGTGACCTGATGAGCGTGAGCGGTCACAAGATCGGCGCGCCCAAGGGCATCGGTGCGCTTTATATGAAGAAGGGCGTCCGGCTCGCTCCTTATCTCGTGGGCGGCGGGCAGGAGAGCGGCTTCCGCTCGGGCACCGAACCGATGCCGAACATCGCGGCCTTTGCCGCAGCCTGCCGGGTGCGTGCGCGGGACATGCAGGCCGATCTTGCCCATGTGGCCGAGCTGAACGCTTACCTGCACGAACAGGTCGAAGCGCGCCTGCCATGGGCGGTCTGGAACGGGGAAGGGGATGTGCCCCACGTGGTCAATCTGTCCCTGCCCGGCTGCAAGAGCGAGGTCATGCTGCGCGTGCTGGAATCGGACGGCGTTTTCGTCTCGGCCGGTTCGGCCTGCTCCAAGGGGCATGAGAGCCATGTGCTGCGCGCGATGGGGTTGGACAAGGCCCGCATCGACAGCGCCCTGCGCGTTTCGTTCGCGCCGTTCAATACGAAGGAAGATGTAGACGCCCTGCTGGACGCGCTCGAAAAGGGTGCGAAGCTGCTGCGGCGATAACAGAAAGGAACCAATATGACAAAGGAAGTATTACTGCTGAAATGCGGTGAGATCGTGCTCAAGGGTCTCAACCGCAAGCGATTTGAGGACAAGCTGCTGGGCAACCTCAAGCGCCGTCTGAAGCCGGTGGGCGAGTGCGGCGTTTCGATGCGCCAGTCGGTCATTTTCGTCGAGATCCCCGAGGAGGTGGACGGCGACGCGGTCATGGAGGCCGTGCGCAAGGTGTTCGGCATCGCGCTGATCTGCCGCGCGGGCGTGTGCGAAAAGACGCTCGAAGCCATGCAGGAGACCGCCGAGCGGTATCTGGCCGACGAGATCGCGCAGGCGCATTCGTTCAAGGTCGAGACCAAGCGCGCCGATAAGCGTTTCCCGCTGACCTCGGTGCAGACCTCCCAGCATCTGGGCGGCGAGCTGGCCGAGAAGTACCCGCACATGAAGCCCGATATGCACAACCCCGAGCTGACCATCCATTTTGAGATTCGCGACCAGTACGCCTTTGTGCACGCCGGCCCGGTGCCGGGTGCGGGCGGTATGCCGGTCGGCACGAACGGCCGGGCGGCGCTGCTGCTCTCGGGCGGCATCGACTCGCCGGTCGCGGGTTATATGATGTCGAAGCGCGGTCTGGAGCTGGTCGGCATCCATTTCTTCAGCTATCCGTACACCTCCGAGCGGGCCAAGGAGAAGGTGCTCGAGCTGGGCCGCCGCCTGACCGCCTACTGCGGCCGGATGCCGGTGCTCGTCGTGCCGTTCACCAGGATTCAGGAGGAAATTCGGGACAAGTGCCACGAGGAGCTGTTTACCCTCATCATGCGCCGCTTTATGATGCGCATTGCCGAGCGGCTCGCACTCGATTACGAGTGCGGCGGTCTCGTCACGGGTGAAAGCTTGGGTCAGGTGGCCAGCCAGACCATGCCGGCCATGGCGGTTACGAACGAGGTCTGCCGGACGCTGCCGGTTTTCCGTCCCTGCATCGGCATGGACAAGGAGGAGATCGTGCAGATCGCCCGCAAGATCGACACCTTCGAGACCTCGATCCTGCCCTATGAGGATTGCTGCACGGTCTTCACACCCAAGCACCCGAACACTAAGCCCAAGCTGTATAAAATTCTGGAAGCCGAGCGCGCACTCGATGTGGACGCGCTGGTGGACGAGGCCGTTGCGGGTACGGAGCGCGTGATTTTAGGCTAAGGGAAACCATCCGGAAAGGAAGCAAAGAGCATGAAAGCAGAACTGATCGCCGTAGGCACTGAGATCCTGCTGGGCGACATCGTCAACACCGACGCGCAGGTCATCTCGCAGGGTCTGTCCGAGCTGGGCATCGACGTATATTATCAGACCGTGGTGGGCGACAATCCCACCCGGCTCGAGCGGGTCATCCGCGAGGCGCGGGAGCGCGCCGACATCATCATTACAACGGGTGGTCTAGGACCCACGCTGGACGATCTGACCAAGGAGACCCTTGCCCGTGTGTTCGGCAAGAAACTCACGCTGCACGAGGAGTCGCTCGCGCACATCCGGAATTTCTTCGCCTCGATCGGGCGGGAGATGACGCCGAACAACGAGAAGCAGGCTTTGCTGCCCGAGGGCTGTCTGCCGCTGCACAACGACTGGGGCACCGCGCCCGGCTGTGCGTTCGAGGCCGATGGCACGCATGTCATCATGCTGCCCGGCCCGCCGCGCGAGTGTGAGCCGATGTTCCGCGAACGCGCGATGCCGTATCTGTACAAGCTGGCGGGAGGCTGCATCGTTTCGCATAATATCCGCGTGTTCGGCTTGGGCGAGTCGGCCATGGAGGACATTCTGCACGACAAAATGGCGGCGATGAAAAATCCGACGATCGCACCCTATGCCAAGACGAGCGAGTGCTTTGCCCGCGTCACGGCCAAGGCCGAGAGCGCTGAGGCGGCGGAGGAGATGCTGAAGCCGGTCGTGGATGAGGTGGTCGCCCTGCTGGGAGAGAGCGTTTACGGCGTGGACGTCGATTCGCTCGAACAGGTGGTGGGCGACGGACTGCGCGCCCGCGGACTGACCCTGTCGGTGGCTGAGAGCTGCACGGGCGGTCTGCTGTCCAAGCGGATCACCGACCTGCCCGGCGCTTCGGACTACTACAAGGGCGGCGTGTGCTCCTATGCCAACGAGGTCAAGATCAACGTCCTGGGTGTGTCGGCCGATACGCTGGCCGCATACGGCGCGGTCTCGCCCGAGACAGCCGAGGAGATGGCCGAGGGCGTCGCCCGTCTGATGGGCACCGATTTCGGCGTTGGCATCACCGGCGTAGCCGGCCCGGGCGGCGGTACCGACGAAAAGCCGGTCGGTCTGGTCTATATCAGCGTCTGGTTCCGGGGCGCGCGTCAAACGCGCCGGATGCGTGGCAGTCTGGGACGCGACCGGGTGCGCAATCAGGCGGCCTCGACCGCGCTCGATCTGATCCGCCGGATGCTGCCGTAAGATCCGTTTCGTAAAGTGCGCGGCGTCGGAAAACGATGTTTTATGTGTGATACGCAAACTTTACCAAAAATTGATTAAAAAATCGTCCAGTGATAGCACAAAACGTGAAATATCACTGGACATTTTTTTATAGTGGTTGTATACTATACCTAGTAATTCCGAAATACGTTCGGCGGAAACTGTGCGAAAACGACAAAACCGTTGTTGCGTATGTTTGGGCGTACTGAGGAAAACGCGCTGAATTTGCGCATTTATAGGGAGATGAATGCATGGCATTGCAAACAAGGACGATGACAAAGGAAGAACATGACGCCCTGTTTTATTCCGGCCGTGACTGCCGCGCCTATGAATTTATGGGTGCGCACCCAATGACAGTGGACGGACAGGAGGGGTATCACTTCTCCGTGTTTGCGCCCAATGCCGTTGAGGTCGCCGTCATGGGCGAGTTCAATGGCTGGAGCAGGAATGCAAACGTGATGCAGCGCGACGAGCAGGGCATCTGGCATCTGTTTATTCCGGGTGTAAAACAGTACGATGCGTACAAGTACGCCATCCGCACGCAGGATGGTCAGGATTACGACAAGAGCGATCCCTACGCTTTCCATTCAGAGACCCGGCCGGGCAACGCCTCCAAGGCGTATGACCTGTCGGGCTACACATGGCATGACGATAACTGGCTCAAGTGGCGCGGCGCCCATCTGCCGTACACCTCGCCGGTCAACATTTATGAGGTTCATATGGGCTCGTGGAAACGCAACCCGGACGGCAGCTTCTATTCCTACCGTCAGCTTGCGGACGAGCTCGTACCCTACGTCAAAGAGATGGGCTACACCCATATCGAGTGCATGCCCCTGACCGAGCATCCGTTTGACGGCTCGTGGGGCTATCAGGTCACCGGCTATTTCTCCGCGACCTCGCGCTACGGCACGCCGCACGACCTGATGTATTTCGTGGACAAGTGCCACGAGGCCGGTCTGGGCGTTATCATGGACTGGGTTCCGGCGCACTTCCCCAAGGACGGACACGGTCTGGTCGAGTTTGACGGCTCGTATCTCTACGAGTACTCCGATCCGCTCAAGATGGAGCACAAGGAATGGGGCACCCGCGTCTTCGACTACGGCAAGGTGTCGGTGCGCAACCTGCTGTTCTCCTCGGCCATGTTCTGGGTTGAACAGTTCCACATCGACGGCCTGCGCGTCGACGCGGTCGCCTCGATGCTCTACCTTGACTATAACCGTAGCGGCGAATGGCGGCCCAACATCTACGGCGGCCGCGAGAACCTCGAAGCGGTGGACTTCCTCCGCCTGCTCAATGAGTTCGTCCTGACCGATCATCCCGACGTCATGATGATCGCTGAGGAATCGACCGCGTGGCCCATGGTCACCAAGCCGGGCGCGGTCGGCGGTCTGGGCTTCAACTTCAAGTGGAACATGGGCTGGATGAACGACATGCTCTGCTATGTCAGCGCCGATCCCTTCTTCCGCAAGGACATGCACGACAAGGTCACCTTCTCGTTCATGTACGCCTTCTCCGAAAATTACATCCTGCCGCTGTCTCACGACGAGGTCGTGCACGGCAAGCGGTCGCTGATTGATAAGATGCCCGAGCCGTATGAGAACAAGTTCGCGTCCCTGCGCACGCTCTATGGCTACATGATGGCCCATCCGGGCAAGAAGATGCTGTTCATGGGCGGCGAGTTCGCTCAGTTCTCTGAATGGAGCGAGGCGCGCGAGCTTGACTGGATGCTGCTCGACTACGAAGCGCACCGCCAGATGAAAACCTATGTCAAGGCGCTCAACGCGCTGTATCTGGCAAACAAGCCCCTCTGGGAAAACGACATGGACTGGCAGGGCTTCGAGTGGATCTCGCACGATGACAACCGCAACAACATCATTGCCTTCCGCCGCATCGCGACCGACGGCAGCGACCTGATCTGCGTTGTCAACTTCGCGCCCGTCCACCACGACAGCTACTACATCGGCGTGCCGTATGCGGGCACCTATGAGGAGATCTTCACCTCCGACCGTCCCGAGTTCGGCGGCACCGGCGTCTCGAACGGCAAGATCCGTTCCAAGATGGCCTCCAGCGTTCTGGGCAAGATGTACGACGAGGAGGGCAATCCGGTCGAGACCAAGCTGCACGGCTTCACCGACCTGATCGACCTCGAGATCCCGCCGCTGTCCGTCATGTATTTCAAGGGCAAGCCGCGCGCACCGCGCCGTGCCAAGGCAACGCCTGCGAAGAAATCGGGGGACAAGAAGACGGAAACCAAGAAGAAAGCGGAGTCCGGAAAGAAGGCCGACGGAAAGGCCAAGACGTCCTCGACCCGCAAGCCGCGGAAATCGGCGGAGTCCTGATATTTTGATAGCCCCTCCCATGCGGGGTGTCAATAGAGTATTTTGTGACAAGACTATAAAGTGAGGAGAAACGGAGAGTAATCATGTATCGGAAAAAAGAATGTGTTGCGATGCTGCTGGCGGGCGGCCAGGGAAGCAGACTGTACGTCCTGACGCAGAAGGTAGCCAAGCCGGCAGTCCCGTTTGGCGGCAAGTATCGAATCATTGATTTCCCGCTGTCCAACTGTGTTAACTCGGGCATCGACACCGTCGGCGTCCTGACCCAGTATGAGCCCCATGTGCTCAACGCCTATCTGGGCTCGGGCCAGACCTGGGACCTTGACCGTATGAACGGCGGCGTTTACGCGCTCCCGCCGTACCAGCGCGGCAAGGGCTCGGAGTGGTACAAGGGCACTGCGAACGCGATCTACCAGAACATCGCTTTCGTCGACGAGTACGATCCCGAGTATGTCCTGATCCTTTCGGGCGACCACATCTACAAGATGGACTACAACAAGATGCTCCAGCAGCATAAGAAGACCGGCGCGGACGCCACCATCGCCGTTATGGACGTTCCGCTCGACGAGGCTTCCCGCTTCGGTATCATGAACTGCCGCGAGGACGGTACCATCTATGAGTTCGAGGAGAAGCCCAAGCAGCCCAAGAGCACTCTGGCTTCGATGGGCATTTACATGTTCAACTGGAAGAAGCTGCGCCAGTACCTGATCGAGGACGAGGCGACCGAGGGTTCGTCCAACGACTTCGGCAAGAACATCATCCCGAACATGCTGGCGGCAGGCGAGAAGATGGTTTCCTACCGCTTTGATGGCTACTGGAAGGACGTCGGCACGATCGAATCCCTCTGGGAGGCCAACATGGATCTGCTCTCGCCCAAGTCCGGCCTGAACCTGTCGGACGACCGCTGGAAGATCTACGGCCGCAACAACGGCGCACCTCCGCACTTCACCAGCAAGCAGGCCAAGGTCACCCATTCTCTGGTTTCCGAGGGCTGCGAGATCTACGGCAATGTTTCCGAGTCCGTCCTGTTCTCCGATGTCACCATCGGCAAGGGTGCGAATGTTGAGTATTCGATCCTGATGCCGGGCGCAGTCGTTGACGCGGGCGCGACCGTTCGCTATGCCATCGTTGCCGAGAACGCGCACATCTGCGCGGGCGCTTCGGTCGGCGCGTCGCCGAGCGATGTCGATCCGGACGCTTGGGGCGTCGCAGTCGTCGCGTCCAATGTGACGATCGGCAAGAACGCCAAGCTGGGCGCGAAGGAAATGGCCGGCGAGGATCTGCCGGATCAGGAAGTATAAAAGGGGGCGCGAAAGAACATGGAAATGAAGAACGTTTTGGGCTTAATCATTGCCTTTGATACAGATAATGACCTGCGCGAGCTGACCGACCACCGTACCGTCGCGGCGGTACCCTTCGGCGGCCGCTACCGCATCGTGGACTTCATGCTGTCCAACATGGTCAATTCGGGTATTTACCGCATCGGTCTGCTGATGAAGGACAAGTATCAGTCCCTGATCGACCACATCGGCACCGGCAAGGACTGGGATCTGTCCCGTAAAAACGGCGGCATCACCCTGCTCCCGCCGTATTCCTACTCCAAGAAGGCTTCTCCGCTGGTTACCGGTGAGTACCGCGGCAAGATCGACGCGCTGGCCGGCGCCATCGACTACCTGCAGAAGAACCGCGCCGACTATGTCGTCATCGCGGACGGCGACCTGATTGCCAACATCCCGATGGACGAGGTCGTCAAGGCGCATGAGGCTTCGGGCAACGATATCACCATGGTCGTCACCAAGCGCTCGACCGACAACCCGTTCATCACCTTCTGTGAGCTTAACCGCAAGCGCGATATCGCCGATATCCGCGTGGGCGACAACAACGACGGCAAGTGCAAGTACACCGCGCTGGGCGTTTACGTCATGAGCCGCCAGTACCTCATCCACCTGATTGCCGATTGCGTTACCCACAACTGCACCCACTTCGAGCGCGAGCTGCTGACCCGCGCCCTGACCGACGGCAACATCGGCGCCTATGTCTTCAATGAATACAACATGAAGGTATTCGACGCCAAGGAGTATTTCCAGGCCAATATGGACATTCTGGATAAGGACTGCCGCAACGAGCTGTTCAAGCGCACCCGACCCATATTCACCCGCATCTATGACGAAGCGCCCGCCTATTACGGCGACAAGGCCGACGTTGTGGATTGCCTGGTTGCCGACGGCTGCCACATCGAGGGTAAGGTCAGCCATTCCGTCCTGTTCCGTGACGTGCTGATCGAAAAGGACGCCGAGGTCAAGAACTCCATCATTATGGAGAACGGCCGCATCCTGTCCGGCGCGTCGCTGGCGCATATCGTCACCGACCGCGGCGTGACCATTCGCGAGGGTCGCACAATGATGGGCCACGAGAACTATCCGGTCGTAATCGCAAAGCGTTCGGTCGTATAATCGGTATCCCGTAATTTTAGTACCATATTCAACGTTCAAAGCGGGAGCGTCCTGTCCGGAAGCTCCCGCTTTGCGGGTTTATCAGGAGGGGATTCCCCATGAAAATTCTGTATGCAGCATCCGAAGTCGCCCCCTTTGTCAAGACCGGCGGTCTGGGTGACGTCGCGGGCTCTCTGCCGGCCGCGCTGGCGGCTGCGGGACATGAGGTGGCCGTCGTCTGCCCGCTTTACAGCGCGATCGGCAAGGACTGGCGGGAGCAGATGACCTTTGTTAAGAACGCCTATGTGCAGCTCGGCTGGCGCAATCAGTACTGCGGCATTTTTTCGCTCGAACGCGCGGGCGTGACCTATTATTTTCTGGATAACGAGTATTATTTCGCGCGTGCGCAGGTTTACGGCGAGTATGACGACGCCGAGCGCTTCGCGTTTTTCAGCAAGGCCGTGCTCGAGATTCTGCCCGATCTTGAGCTCAGACCCGATGTGATCAACTGCAACGACTGGCAGACCGCGCTTATTCCGGTGTACTACAACCTGATGTTCGCGTCCCGCCCGTTCTATACCGGCATCAAGACCGTATTCACCATCCATAACATCGCGTTTCAGGGCCGTTATGGTCGGGAAATTCTCGAATATGTCATGGGCATCGACGACGCGCACTACCGCTCGGGCTTCATGGTCATGGACGGCGACGTCAATCTCATGAAGGCCGCGATCGTTGCGTCCAACGCGGTCACGACCGTTTCGCCCACCTACGCCGAGGAGATTCAGACGCCGTACTACGGCCACGGTCTGGATTCGATCCTGCGTTCCAACAGCTACAAGCTGCACGGCATCATCAACGGCATCGACCTCGACGCCTTCGATCCGGCGCACGACCCGTACCTGCCCGCGCATTATACAGCGCAGGATCTCTCGGGCAAGGCGGCGGATAAGCAGGCGCTGCTCGAGCTGTGCGGTCTGGAGGGCGACGCGGATACGCCGGTCATCGGCATGGTCGGCCGTCTGACCGATCAGAAGGGCCTCGATCTGGTCGAAGCCGTGCTGGACGACATCCTCCGGGACGATGTGCGCCTTGTCGTGCTGGGCAAGGGCGACTGGCGGTATGAGCAGATGTTCGTCGAAGCCAAGCGCCGCTATCCGGACAAGGTCTCGGCGTCGATCCTGTTCTCGGCCGACCTGGCGAATAAGATTTACGCGGGCGCGGATCTGTTCCTGATGCCCTCCAAGACCGAGCCGTGCGGTCTGGCGCAGATGATCGCCCTGCGGTATGGCACCATCCCGATCGTCCGCGAGACCGGCGGCCTGCGTGACACCGTCACCGCCTTTGTCGATTATCTGGGCACGGGCAACGGCTTCACCTTCCACAGCTACAACGCGCACGACATGCTGCATGTCATCCGCGAGGCCTGCGAGGTCTTCCGTTTCAACAAGGAAGCCTGGCAGAAGCTCATGACCGGCGGTATGCAGTCTGACTTTAGCTGGAAAACTTCGGCAGAAAAATATGTTGAGGTCTATCAGTCAATTTGATATGATAAAAGGAGACAGGACTGCGCGGTTCGCCCGGCAGTCCTGTGCCCCGCTTCGGCCGTGATTTTCAATTCAAGTATTTTTGCGACGGCCCGGCCCGGCTCGGGCCATGGCAAAAGCACTTTCACCCAAAGGAGTATCACTTTATATGATTTTGGATCAAACCATTTACGCATCCCGGGATCAGGCCTGCAAGGAGCCATACGGCGCCGCAGCCGCCGGTCAGCCGGTGCGTTTTTCCGTCTATCCCGATCGCGAGCACTTCCTGTACGCCGTGACCCTCTGGGTCGGCGCGGACGGCCAGCCGGCGCAGCCCTATCCCATGCAGTGGGACGGCCTGTGCGGCGCGCGCGATCGCTATACCGTTGTATTCACACCCGAACAGCCCGATCTGTACTGGTATTATTTCACCTGCGACGATGCGGACAGCCGCACCTTTGTCAGCCGCGGGGAGGCCGGCGTGGGAATCTGCGGGCAGGCGCTCGGCACGATGTTCCAGCTCACCGTGTTCGACGGCTCGTACAAAGTCGCTGACTGGTTCGGCAAGGGCATCACCTATAATATTTTCCCCGACCGCTTCTGCCGCACCCAGGTTCCGCCCAAGGAGGGCTACCGCGCGCCGCGCGTCGTGCACGAGAACTGGAACGACATCCCGGTCTATCTGCCGAACGAGAAGGGCGAGATTCTGAATAACGATTTCTTCGGCGGCAGCATTCAGGGCGTGATCTCCAAGCTCGATTATCTCGAATCCCTGCACGTGCAGACCATTTATTTCAATCCGATCTTCGAGGCGTTTTCCAACCACCGCTACGACACGGGCAATTACAAGTGTATCGACCCGATGATGGGCACCGAGGAGGACTTCAAGACCCTGTGTGCCGAGGCGAAGAAGCGCGGGATGCGCGTTGTTCTGGACGGCGTGTTCAGCCACAACGGCTATGACAGCCTGTATTTCAACGCGCGCGGCCACTATGACAGCGTGGGCGCGTACCAGTCCCAGCAGTCGCCCTATTATTCGTGGTATGAGTTCTCCCATTGGCCCGATCAGTACGGCTCGTGGTGGGGCATCTATACGCTGCCGCAGGTCAACGAGCTGAATCCGAGCTACCTTGATTATATTGTCGAGGACGAGGACAGCGTCATCCGCCGCTGGCTGTCCCTGGGCGCGTCCGGCTGGCGGCTGGACGTCGCGGACGAACTGCCGGATGAATTCATTGCCCGCCTGAACGCGGCTGCCCGCTGCGAAAAGAGCGACGCGCTGATCGTCGGTGAGGTCTGGGAGGATGCGTCGAATAAGATCAGCTATTCGGTTCGCCGCCGCTATTTTCAGGGCGGAGAATTGGACAGCGTCATGAACTATCCGCTGCGTGACGGCGTGCTCAGCTTTCTGGGCGGCGCACCCGCGCAGGATTTTGCCGAAAAAATGGAGTGCCTGCGCGAAAACTATCCGCGCGCGATCTTCTATAACCTTATGAACATCATCGGCACGCATGACACGCCCCGTGTGCTCACCGTGCTCGGCGCGAAGCCCGAGGACTGGAGCGGCTCGCGTGAGCACCGCGCCGCCGCCCGCCTGATCGGTGACGACCTGATCGCCGCCCGCCGCCGGATGTATCTGGCCGCTGCGATTCAGTTCACCATGCCCGGTTCGCCCACCATTTATTACGGCGACGAGGCCGGTCAGCAGGGCTTCGAGGACCCGTTCAACCGCCGCACCTATCCGTGGGGCAATGAGGATGGTTCGCTGCTCGATTTCTATCGCCGCCTGTGCGCGGTGCGCGCCGAAAGCACGGCGCTGAACGACGGTGAGTTGCGCTTCCTGCGCGCCGAGGGCGGCGTGCTTGTTTACGAGCGCGCGGACGCGGACGAGCGGATGTATGTAGTGATCAACCGGGACGACGCCGAGAACGTCGTCCGTCTGCCCTGCCTGGAGGCTGAGGATCTGCTGGGCGGCGGCGTTTACGCCTGCGGCGACACCGACGATCTGGTACTGCGCGCGGCGGGCTGCACCGCGATGATCCTGCGCGCGATCCGATAAAGCAAAGGAGAGAGTTTCAATGGATATGACCGAAAAGACGGTTTCTCAGCAATATCAGTTTCATGGCCGCATCGTCCAGCTTCGGGTGGACGAGATCACGCTGCCCAACGGTAAGCCCGCGATGCGCGAGGTGGTCGAGCATCCGGGCGGCGTGGGCATCCTGCCGATCGACGACGAAGGCAACATCATTCTGGTGCGCCAGTACCGCTACTGCTTTGGCGAGGCCATCCTCGAGATGCCTGCGGGCAAGCGCGACCACGGGCCGGACGAGAACCATTACCTGTGCGGCGTGCGTGAGCTGAAGGAGGAAACCGGCTGCACCGCCCGTGAGATGGTCTATCTGGGGGAGATGTACCCCTCGCCCGGCATTACGACCGAGGTCACCCATCTCTACGCCGCCCGCGGCCTGATTCAGGGCGAATGCCAGCCCGACGAGGATGAATTTCTCGAGCTGGTGCGTCTGCCGATCCGGGAGGTCGAGCGCATGATCGACGCGGGCGAGATCCGCGACGCGAAAACAATTGCCGCGATGTACAAGGCGCGGCTGAAGGGGCTGCTGGACTGACGGAGGTGATTTCCTATGGCAAAGAAGATCCTTGTAGTCGAGGATGAACAGGACATTGCCAATATCATCGTATTCAACCTACAGCGTGCGGGCTTTGAGACGCTCGAGGCGGGGGACGGGCCGACCGGCCTGCGCATGGCGCTCGAGGAATCGCCCGACCTTATCCTGCTCGACGTGATGCTGCCCGGCATGGACGGCTTCGAGATCTGCAAGCGCGTGCGGGAAACCTCGCAGGTGCCGATCATTATGCTGACCGCGCGCGAGGAGGAGGCCGACAAGATCTTCGGTCTCGAGCTGGGCGCGGACGACTATGTCACGAAGCCCTTCTCCAACCGGGAGCTGATTGCCCGCATCCGGGCCAATATGCGCCGCTTTTCGGCCGGGGAGCAGGACGCGCCCCAGCACGCGGACAGCCGCGGGCTGGAGATTTCGACCGAGGCGGCCACGGTCTACAAGGACGGCAAGCCGGTCGATCTCTCGGTGCGTGAGTTTGAAATTCTGTCCTATCTGGCGCATGAGCCTGGCCGCGTCGTCTCCCGCGAGGAGCTGATGGAGAAGGTCTGGGGCTTTGAGTATTACGGCGACCTGCGCGCGGTGGATGTTGCGATCCGCCGCCTGCGCGAGAAGATCGAGGACGAGCCCGCACAGCCCAAATACATCATCACCAAGCGCGGTCTGGGCTATTATTTCGCCAAGTCTTGAGGGTTGAAGGAGAACCGGTATGTTTCGCAGTCTGCACATGAAGCTCGCGCTGATCCTGATTCTGCTGATCGTTTCCGTCATGGCGGTCGTCGGCACCTTTCTGGTCAACAGCGTCGGCAACTACTATCTGGAGGACTTCCAGACCCGTGTCGAGAGCGTCATGACCGAGAACGGCAGTGAGACGCTGCGCTCGCTGGAAAAGGCCGCCCGGGGAGAAAACGGCCCCGAGCAGATCATGAGTATTCTGGCCGCATATGAGAGCCAGCTTGGCATCGACAATTACCGCAACTATTGTGTGCTCGACGAAAACGGCACGTTCCTGACCGGCTACAACGAGGCGCTCGGTCAGGATCTGGCGCGCACGCCCAATATCCTGACTGCGATGACCGGCCAGGCAGGCGGCGAGAACAGCTCGGTCGAAAGCTATATGGATTACGCCATTCCGCTCGACTGCTCGGAATCGGGCACGCCGCGGTATATCGTCTATATCGTTGACGACAAGCGGGAAATCCGCGCCCTGTCGTGGAGCTTCTTCGGCATCGTACTCAAGGCCATGACCTTTGGCCTGCTCGTCGCCGTGCTGCTGAGCTTTCTGCTGTCCAAGACGATCACGACGCCGATCGAAAACATCCGCACCCGGGCGCAGATGGTCGCCGCAGGCGACTTCAGCCACCGGGTCGATATCCAGTCGAACGACGAGATCGGTGAGCTGACCGCGACGTTCAACGAAATGGCCGACCGCCTGCACGATACGCTCGAAGAGGTCGCGGGCGAGCGCGACAAGCTCAACACGATCTTCTTGCACATGACGGACGGCGTCGCCGCTTTTACGGCGGACGGCAAGCTGATCCACATGAATCCGGCGACCGAAAGCCTGCTGGGCGTCGCCTTTCGCGAGGACGCCCGGTTCGAGGATGTTTTCGTCGGCGTCTCCATGCCGAACGAGGACATGGCGGGGGAGCAGGGCTTCATTCAAACCGAGATCAGCCGCACGGGTCGCACGCTGGCCGTTCTGTTCGCGCCCTACGGCACGAACGAGAGCGAGAAGGGCATCATCGCGGTCATCCATGACATCACGGAGCAGCGCAAGCTGGACGACGCACGCCGTGAATTTGTTGCCAATGTCTCCCACGAGCTGCGCACCCCGCTGACCAACATCAAAAGCTATACCGAGACCCTGATCGACGCGGCGGGCGAGCTGCCGGCCGAGACCGAGGTGCGCTTCCTGTCGGTCATCGGCAACGAGGCCGACCGCATGACCCGCATCGTCAAGGATCTGCTGACTCTGTCCAAGCTGGATTACGGCCGGATGGATCTGCATTTCCGCCGCTTTTCCATGCAGGATATGCTCGAAAGCGTGTACGCGGCCATGCTGCTGGCAGCCGAGGGCAGCGGACAGACGCTTGCGCTCGATCTGCGCGACCCCATGCCCGATATGAACGGCGACCGCGAACGGCTGGAGCAGGTCGTCATCAATGTGCTGTCCAACGCGGTCAAGTACACGCCCTCGGGCGGCCACATCAAGCTGACCGCCATGCGCCGGGATGACCGCCATGTGACCATTCAGGTCACGGACGACGGCATGGGCATTCCCGAGGCCGATATCCCGCGCCTGTTTGAGCGGTTTTACCGGGTGGATAAGGCCCGTTCGCGCGCCAAGGGTGGCAGCGGTCTGGGTCTTGCGATTGCGAAGGAGATGGTCGAGGCCCACCGCGGCACGATCTACCTCGAAAGCGAGCTGGACGTGGGCACGACCGTGACGATCATTCTGCCGACCAACCTGCCGGCGGATGACGAAAAGAAGCTATGAAAATTCCGAAGAATCAACTGAAAAATACGACCAAAAACCTGATCTTGCTCAGCCTGTTCCTGCTGCTCATCGTGCTGACCGCGATCAGTTGGCTGGGCGACCTGAGTCTGGACGCTATTCCGGCGGATTCGTGGCTGGGCCGCACCTACATCGACCTGAGCTTCGGCGCGTCGGGCGGCTTTGAGCTGCGCTCGGGCGAGATCCCGGCGGCCTATCCGGTCGAATGTGCGGTATGGGACGATGCGTCCCTGCGCGGCGCGCAGTACAACGAGGTCGCGGTCAAGTCGTTCCTGTCCGATTACGGGCAGACGGTCGCGTCCGCGCTTGCGGGCGTGCGCAGGCTTGAGGAAGGCAGCGAGACGGACTTCCGCGCGGCGCTCTCGGACGCCGCTCTGTATCTGCGGTATGACAGTGTTCTGCCGCTCTCGCTGCTGACGAACTGGATGGGCGGTACGCTGTCGGTGTCCGACGACCCGGCGGTCACGGCGCTGCTGCTGACCCGGTCGGGAGAGCTGTGGCTGCGCGGCGACGGCGCGGCGCTCTGGACGGGCACGACCGGCCAGAAGCTCGCGGACGTCCAATTCCGCGCGCAGGCGTTTTCGGGATATGCCTGCCGCTTTGCAGCACTGTCAGGCACGCCCTACGACGGGGCGGCGGTGCATCCCGAGACTTTGTTGTTCGACGATACGCTTTCGCTGCCCACCCTGACGAGTACGGCGGCGCAGTTCGACACCGAGAGCGCGGCCAGCCTGCAGCAGCTTCTGCAGGCCTTCGGCTACGAGCCGCATGTGCGCAACTATGACGATGGGGACTCAGGAAAGCGGGTTTTTGTCGAGAGCCAGTCCACCCTGCGGGTGGGCGAGGACGGCACCGTCGTTTTCCGTGCCAATACGGTCGAGGGCGGTCTGGAAGCCTATCTGGAAAGTGAGCTGGGCGGCGAACAGCCGCTGGCCTTCCAGATCGACTACGCCCGCCGTCTGCTGGACACGGCGGCGCAGGCCTTTTCCTCGGACGCGTCCTTCTATTTCGTGTACGCTGAGGACGACCGGACGTCCGGCGTGACCCGCCTGCTGTTCCGCTACGCGGTCGGCGGCGTGCCGGTCATGGATGCGGACGGCGTCATGGCGGTCATCGAATTCCGGGACAACATGTTCGTCTCGGCGGCGCTCAATCTGCGTTCCTTCACGCAGGGCGAGGTGACGGCCGGGCTGCTGCCATCCGGACAGGCGGCCAGCGCGGCAGTGGGCGAGACGCGTGGCCTGCACGTCGGCTATTTTGTCCGGGAGGACGGCGCCTATGCGGCCCGCCGCTATTATCTGATCGACGGAAAGGAAAGCTGATCTATGCAGTGGAGCCGGGTCAAATCCATTTTGATCGTGATCCTGCTGGTCGCCAATGGCTTTTTGGCGTTCAATATTGCAGGGAAATATGTGTCACGCTATTATCGTGAGACCGAAACTGCACATAATATGACTGTGATCCTGACGGCGCGCGGCATCGAGCCGGGGCGTGCGCTCACGCTGCCCGAGGCGCATTCGCTGCCCGTCCTGCAGATCGACCGCAGCCGCCCGGACGAGGACACGTTCTCGACCGGACTGCTGGGCGAAGACGCGGAGCGCACCGAAACGCCGGACGGCGCGGTCACCTACACCGGTGCGGCCGGTTCGCTGACGTGGAGCGGCGGCGGTTCTGTTGCGGGTGCGGTGACGCCTGTCGGCTACAAACGGCCGTCGGGTGCGCGGGCGATGGAGGAGGCAGTGCAGAAGCTGCTCAGCGACGCAGGTGTGACGAACCCGGTGGAGCTGGCTGCGGACGAGACCGCATCCATGGTGACGGCCGGCTTCCAGACGGCGGGCGTGCCTGTGTTCAACCGGAAGCTGACCTTCGGCTTCTCGGACACCCGGGTCACGCTGACCGGTTGGTGGACGTTTGGCGTGCCCTACACCACCAGAAGCGGGGTGTACGCCGCCTGCGAGGCCAGTGACGCCGTCTTTACCCTGATCTCTCGCGAAACCGTCGGTCGGATCGACCGGCTGGAGGAGGGCTTCCTCCTGACCGAAAACGGCGGCGGACGGGTGCAGATGACGCCCGGCTGGCGCATTGAGACCGATATCGGCTGTTTTTTCGTCGATTCGCTGAAAAAATCAAGCATGGCTATCGAAAATTATTGATACAGAAGCGCAAAAGAGTTTTGCATTTCCCGGCGTCCTATGGTAAAATATTTAATGCATGAATTTGCCGAGCCAAAAGAGGTTTCGGCTTCATAAACTGATTTATCATGGCGCTCCTCCGGGCGTGAGGAGCCCTTTTCTGAATTTTTTGATAGACACGTTAAGGAGACGGTGAACTTGACGAAGTATGTGATTAACGGCGGCAAGCCGCTCAATGGTGAAGTGACGATCAGCGGCGCAAAGAATGCCGCTGTCGCGATTATCCCGGCTGCGCTGCTGGTCGACGGCCCCTGCCGGATCGAAAACGTTCCGAAAATTATTGACGTAACTCTCCAGCTCGAGATCCTGCGCGAGCTGGGCGTTTCCATCCGCCTGCTCAATGCGACTACGGTCGAGGTCAACGGCGAATGCCTGCCCGACGCCAAGGTTCCCTATGAGCTGATGCGCAAGATCCGCGCGTCCTATTACCTGATCGGCGTGCTGCTGGGCAAGTACCACCACGCTGAGGTCGCCATGCCCGGCGGCTGCAACTTCGGCGGCATCCGTCCGATCGACCAGCACATCAAGGGCTTTGAAGCGATGGGCGCCGAGGTCTCCATCCGCGAGGGCGGCTACATCCACGCCGAAGCGCCGAACGGCCTGCACGGCGCGCATATTTATTTTGATGTCGTTTCAGTCGGCGCGACCATCAACATCATGCTGGCCGCTGTACTGGCGGACGGTCTGACTGTCATCGAAAACGCGGCCAAGGAGCCGCATATCGTGGATCTGGCGAACTTCCTCAACGCGATGGGCGCGAACGTCAAGGGCGCGGGCACCGATGTCATCAAGATCCGGGGCGTCAAGAGCCTGCACGGCGGCACGCACTCCATCATCCCCGACCAGATCGAGGCTGGTACCTTCATGGCGGCGGTCGCGGCGGCCGGCGGACAGGTGCTCATCAAGAACATCATCCCCAAGCACCTCGAGTGCATCACGGCCAAGATGACCGAAATGGGCGTCGAGGTCACCGAATTTGACGACTCCGTTCTGGTGCGCCGCACGGGCAAGCTGACCAAGACCAACGTCAAGACCCTGCCGTATCCCGGCTTCCCGACCGATATGCAGCCCCAGCTCACCACGGCGCTCTGTCTGGCCGAGGGTACCAGCATTGTGACCGAGGGCGTTTGGGACAATCGCTTCCGCTATACCGAGGAGCTGGCGCGTATGGGCGCGAACATCCATGTGGACGGCAAGATCGCGGTCGTTGAGGGTGTGCATGAGCTGAAGGGCGCGCCGGTGCGTGCGTTCGATCTGCGCGCGGGCGCGGCCATGGTCATCGCCGGTCTGGCGGCCAAGGGCGTGACCGAGGTCGAGCAGGTCACCTTCATTGAGCGTGGCTACGAGAACATTGTCGAAAAGCTGGTCGGTCTGGGTGCGGATATGTACCGCGCCGAGATCCCGGACACCGACAGCCGTTCGATCGCCGCGGCAAACTAAAGCATACAGAAATACACCCGGCGGGAAAGCGGTTCGTTTTCCCGCCTTTTGCCATAAACAGGGGGAACCCATGCGGAATTTTTATTACAGTCTTGCCAGCGGTTCGAGCGGCAATTGCAGCCTGATTGCGCTGGGCGGGCAGTATATTCTGGTTGATCTGGGCGTTTCGGTGCGCAAGCTCAAGAGCGTGCTCAAGGGGCTTTCACTCACAATTGACGACCTTGCAGCCGTGCTCCTGACCCATGAGCATATCGACCACATTAAGGGGTTGGCGACCTTCGTCAAGCACCATGATACGCCGATTTTTGCCTCGTGCGGTACGGCGGAGGCCATTCTGTGCAAGTATCCGGACGCGCGCGACCGGCTCCGCCCGTTTTACAGCGGCGCGTCGTTCGCGGTCGGGCCGGTTACGGTGCAGTCCTTTGCGACGCCGCACGACGCGGCCGACAGCGTGGGCTACATATTTGAGGCAGACGGCGTCAAGCTGGGCTACGCGACCGACCTGGGCTTCGTGCCCAACCCGGTGCGCGAGGCGTTGACCGGCTGCGGCACGGTCGTGCTCGAATCCAACCATGACAGATATATGCTGGAAACCGGGCCGTATCCCTATCCGCTCAAGCAGCGCGTGGCCGGGCCGCGCGGTCACCTGTCCAACGCGGACTGTGCTGTACTGGCCGCGTCATTGGTCAAAAACGGCGCGCAGCGGCTGATTTTGGCCCATTTGAGCGAGAAAAACAACACGCCGGGCGCGGCGCGGCTTGAGACCGAGGCGGCGCTTCTGGCGGAGCAGCTCCATTGCGAACTGGTGGTCGCGCCCCGGGATGAGATGACCGAACCGATCGCGCTGGGAAATAAGGGGGCGTTTTCATGCTGTCCGTCCGCGTGATCTGCGTGGGCAAGCTGGGGGAGAAGTTCTGGAAGCAGGCGTGCGACGAGTACGTCAAGCGCTTACAGGGCTATTGCCGCCCCGAGGTGATCGAGCTGCCCGAGCAGAAGCTGCCGGATACGCCCAGTTCGGGACAGATCGCGGCGGCGCTCAAAAAGGAATCCGCGCTCATCCGGGAAAAGATCCCGCAGGGCGCGGCGGTGATCGCCATGTGCGTCGAGGGCAAGACGATGTCGAGCGAGGCGCTGGCGCAGACCATCGGCAATCTGACCGTCAGCGGCACGAGCAAGCTGGTCTTCCTGATCGGCGGCTCCTGCGGTCTGGACGAGGAACTCAAGCGGGAGGCGCGGCTGCGCCTGTCCATGTCGCCCATGACCTTCCCGCACCATCTGGCGCGCGTCATGGTGCTCGAGCAGATTTATCGCGCGCTCAACATCGCGTCGGGCGGAAAATATCACAAATAACGGAGGCCTGCCGCACCCTTGCAGCGCAGCCGTCATAGGATGGAGCAGCCGCGTGCACGGCTGCTTTTTTCATCCCCTATGACGAAAATATATGGCACAAAATCACAAAAATGCTTGCAAGCGGATGGGGAATATGATATAATCATACAAATCAATTTGCGCAGCCTTTTGCGACAGCACAAACTGATCAGGCGGCAGGATCGTTCGGGTCCTGTGCAGCTGGGCCGCACAGCGGCAGCGGAACCGGAATGACGGCATCCGTGGGACAGGCAATATGTTCCGCGGGTGTCTTTTTTGTTCCCCGCGCGGCTGACGCAGCTCGGAGGGAAAGCCCATGAAAAAACAACACCGAACCGATGAAGCGCTGGCGATGCACGTTTCGGCCGTCAGTATTTTCATCAATGTGGCCCTGTCGGCGTTCAAGCTGCTCGCGGGCCTGATTGCCCATTCGGGTGCAATGATCTCGTATGCCGTCCATTCCGCATCCGACGTATTTTCCACCTTCATCGTCATCGCGGGCGTGCGCCTGTCCGGTCGCGCGGCCGACGCCAATCACCGTTACGGACACGAACGGCTGGAGTGTGTGGCCTCGATTCTGCTGTCCGTCCTGCTGGCGCTGACCGGCGTGGGCATCGGGATACAGGGCCTGCAGAAGATCTTCCACGGCGGTGCGGGTACGCTGACCGTACCCGGGTCGCTTGCACTGGTCGCGGCGGTGGTTTCGATCGTCGTGAAGGAAGCGATGTATTGGTACACCCGTGCGGCCGCAAAGCAGATCGACTCGGGCGCGCTGATGGCCGACGCGTGGCACCATCGCTCGGACGCCCTCTCGTCGATCGGCAGCTTCATCGGCGTTCTGGGCGCGCGGATGGGCTATCCGGTGCTCGATCCGGTGGCCAGCGTCGTGATTTGTTTATTTATCATCAAGGCCGCGTATGACATCTTTGTGGACGCGGTGCGCAAAATGACCGACGAATCCTGCGACGAGGAAACTGTGCAGGCGATCGAAGCGGTCGTGCGTGCCCAACCCGGCGTGCTGGGCGTCGACGAGATCAAGACCCGCCTGTTCGGGCCGAAGATCTATGTGGACGTCGAGATCTGCGCCGACGGCGAACGCACGCTCAATGAGACGCACGCGGTCGCTGAGGGTGTCCATCTGGCGATTGAGCAGAGCTTCCCGAACGTCAAGCACTGCATGGTGCACGTCAATCCGGCAAAAACCGCATCATAAATCACAACAGCCCGTTCTGCAGAACGGGCTGTTTTTTTGTTTTCCGGCTCACGACCGGCAGTCATACACCTGATACTGCCGCTTTGGGCCGCCGCAGACCGGGCAGCGTTCGGGCAGCTTGTCCTCTGTCATCACGTAGCCGCAGATCGGGCAGACATAGATGCGTTCCCGCGAGAACTGCTCGATTTCCTCGGCTTCCGCCAGCAGTTTGGCGTGGATTTTTTCGGCCGCAGCCGCGCCGGTATAGGCCTGTGCGGTCAGCGGGCGTTTGTTTTCGTCCGCGTACGCGGTCATCATGGGGTACAGCTTTTCAAACTCAAACTGCTCGCCCGGGATGAACCGGCTGGCCGCGTCCTTGAAGACCGCCGGACGTTCCAGAACGGAATAGAAATTCCGCGCGTGGAAGTATTCGGAGTCGGCCAGCGCCTGAAAGAGGTTAGCCGCCGCGTCCAGACCGCGCCGGCGCGCCCGGTCGGCGAACATCAGGTACTTGAGATGGGCCATTAGCTCGCCCTTGACGGTCTCCTCCAGCCGCTCCCGCAGGATCGGGTCCTTCTGCTCGGTGCGGTAGCAGTCCTCGGGCAGATCGGTGAAGGCGTAGGTCAGTCGGCCGTCCTCCAGATAGAAGTGAACCATGTGGTGGTTCACATCCCCGGCGCGAATTTCGGCGGAAACGTCCTCGATCATCGCGCCGCCGCCGCCCGTGCAGATCATCGGGATGCCGTCGACCGTATCGACGAAGCGGGAGTGGACATGCCCGCAGAGCAGGTACTTGACCTTGTCCTTCCAAGGCGCGTAGGCCGCCTTCAGCCGGTCAAATTCGGCCGAGGACACACTGTTCGGGATGAAGTGGTTGGGCAGGGGGATGTGGAAGGCAATGACCGCCTGCTGCACGTCGTCCCGCGCGAGTACGCGGGCAGCCAGCTCCAAGCCCTCGGCCTCGAAGGTGCGCATGGCGTTGTCGAGCACGATGACGGCGAAGTCGTCGGACAGGATCGCGTAATTGTGCTTGCCGTAGTGGGCGGTGTAGGCGCCCGTGTCGTGGTTGCCGCGCAGGACATAGACGCGGTTTCCAGCAAGCTCCTCGGTCAGCGCGTTGAAGGTCTCGTAGTAGCGGTCATTCCCGGCGGGCACCATATCGCCCAAAATCAGGGTGATATCGTCCTTTGCGCTCTCCTCGAGTGCGCCCGCGTAGACCTTCATATTGTAGGTGCCCAGTCCCTCGCAGCCGGGGTCGCCGATCGCGCCGAAGGTGCGCAGACCGGGCAGATAGACAATGGGGTCGTGAACGGCTTGAATTTTTTCTAATTGCATCGGAATACCTCCTGACAGATCAGCCTGCGCACAGGCTGTGAACGCCTGAAATGGAACAGACCCTTTGGCCTGCCGTCCTTTACGGAAGGAACCAAAGGGTCTGAAACAGCCTTTTGGGAGAAATCAGACGGTGTAGACGAGCAGGGTCTCATAGACCTCGTAGACCCGCTTGAGCGAGGCCATCTCGGTACCGGCCAGACGGGCAGATGCGCGGCCGGTGGCGACAGTGATCTTGGCCATCTCGGTGAAGCTGACGCCCTTGTCCATCGAGTTCGCGATCGCGCCGACCATGGCGTCGCCCGTGCCGACCGCGCCCGCGTCCACGATCTTGGGATTGCAGTTGACATAGAGCACCTCGGGCTCGTCCTTGGCAGCAAACAGCGCGCCCTGCTGGCCCATCGAGACACAGACCGACTTCGCGCCCAGATCGAGCAGTTTGCGGGCGCTGTGCACCAGCACATCGGGATCGTCGGTCGGCTCGTCGCCCACGACTTCAGCCAGCTCAAAAATGTTGGGCTTGACGAAATCAGGCTCGAACTTGAGGGCTTCGCGCAGCAGGTCGCCCGACTCGTCGACGATCAGGCGGCAGCCCGCCTTTTTGATGGTCTTGATGAGGCGGATGTAGTTGACCATGGGGAAGCCGGGCGGGACGGAGCCGGCCAGCACAAAGATGTTTTTCTCGTCCAGATACAGCTCCACGCGCTCAAGGAAGCGGATGAAGTCGCCGTCCGAGATTTTGAAGCCGGGCTCGTTGACCTCGGTGTGGTCGCCCAACTGGTCGATGATCTGGACGTTGACGCGGGTGTTGCCGGGCACGTCCACAAAGTCGTGGTGGATGTTGACCGAGGTCAGTGCATCCTTCATGAAGCGGCCGTTGCTGCCCGCGCAGAAGCCGAGGGCGACGCTTTCGCCACCCAGCGCCTTGACGGCGCGGGAAACATTGATGCCCTTGCCGCCGGGTTCGACCGAACTGCTGACCGCGCGGTTGAGCTTATTCGCGACAAGCGGCTTTTCGATGCGCAGGGTACGGTCAAGCGCGGGGTTGAGCGTAATGGTAATAATCATGGGGGCGTCCTCCTGTGATCACAATACTTCTTACTACTATTTTACCGAATCTTTTTCCGATTGTAAATCCCAATTCACACGCCGCGAAAAATTTGTGGCGGCAGGCGCGAAAAAACCGCGGGAACCGAGGCTCAGTCGGTTTCCGCGGCGATCTCGTCGAGGATCTTGCGGTCCTGCTTGTCGCGCGGGGTGAAGGCCGCGTACAGATCAGGACGGGAGCGCATCGTGCGCTTGATGGACATTTTGCGCCGCCAGCGTGCGATGTTCGCATGGTGGCCGGAGAGCAGTACCTCGGGCACCGTCCGCCCGCGCCATTCGGCCGGGTGGGTGTACTGGGGATATTCGAGCAGACCGTTCCAGTGGCTTTCCTCCTGAAAGGCGGTTTCGTCGGGCAGGACGCCGGGCACCATGCGGCAGACGGCGTCCGCGACCGCCATAGCCGGGATCTCGCCGCCGGTCAGGACAAAATCGCCGATCGAAATCTCCTCGTCCACGCAGGCGTCGATGAACCGCTGGTCGATGCCCTCGTAATGGCCGCAGACGATGATGAAGCGGCCGCGCGCGAGCAGCTCACGCGCCTTTTCCTGATTGAAGGGCGCGCCCTGCGCACTCATCATGACGGTGTGGATGTGCTCACCCGCCGTCAGCGCCTCATGGCAGAGGAAGAGCGGCTCGGGCAGCATGACCATGCCGCGTCCGCCGCCGTAGGGCGCGTCATCCGCCTTGTGATGCTTGTCGAGCGCGTAGTCACGGATGTTGGTCGCACGGATCTCGATCAGTCCCTTGGCCTGTGCCCGGCCGATGACGCTTTCCCGCATCACGCCGTCGATCAGGTCGGGGAAGAGGGTCATGATGTCGATTCTCATATCAGACCCTCGATCGTGCGCACGGTGATCCGACCGGCGTCCAGATCGACGCGGACGAGGAAGGGGGCGCAGGCCGGGATCAGCGCGTCCGCGCCGCCCTCGGGACGGGAGATCACGTACATATCGTGCGCCGGGTTGGTGGTCAGCACGTCCTTGAGCTTGCCGATGACGGCCTCGGTGCGCTCGTCATATACCTCGAGACCGAGCATATCCTGAATAAAGACAAGGTCGTCAGGCAGGTCGATATCGTCCCGGTTGAGGTAGAGCACCTTGCCGCGCAGAGCCTCGGCGGCCTCACGGGTGTCCACGCCCTTGAGGTGCAGGATGACGCAGCCCTTGTGCACATAGGACTTGACGACCTCGACCGGCTGGGCGGGGGAGAGGTAGAGGGTGGTAAAGTCGGTCAGCACCTCGGGGCTGTCGCACCAGGACTGTACCTTCAGATCGCCGGAGACGCCGTGGGTGTTGACGATCTTGCCGGCTTCGAGAAACTGTTTCTTCATAAAACCTCCGGATATGGAAAAGACCTGTCTTTCGACAGGTCTTGCTGGAATCAGTCGCAGATATCGACGGAAACCTTCTTGTTTTCACGATTGCCTGCCGCTTTCATGAGCGTGCGGATTTCCTTGGCGATGCGGCCATGGCGGCCGATCACACGACCCATGTCATCGGGGGCGACGTGGAGCGAAAACGTCACTTCATCGCCTTCGGCCGATTCGGTAATGGAGATCGCGTCCGGTTCGGAGACCAGATTCGCCACGATGTAGGTTAAAAGCTCTTTCATATCCATAACCTCACTCATCCTTAGAGCACGCCTGCCTTCTTCAGAAGACCGCGGACGGTATCGGTCGGCTGTGCGCCGTTCTTGATCCAAGCCTGCGCGCGCTCAGCGTCGATCTGAACTGCAGCCTCAGAAGTCATGGGGTTGTAGGTGCCCAGCTCTTCGATGAAGCGGCCGTCGCGCGGGTAACGGGAATCAGCAACAACGATACGGTAGAACGGGTTCTTCTTGGCGCCCATTCTGCGAAGTCTAATTTTTACCATGGATTTCACCTCCTTGAAATAGCGGGAATCTATTTGTAAAGTTCATTTACAACGAAATTAGAAGGGGAGCTTGAAGCCGCCGAAGCCGCCGCCGCGACGCTTCTTGGAGCGCTTCTGCATACCGGCGAGCTGCTTTGTCATTTTCTGCATGGCTTCAAACTGCTTGAGGAGCTTATTGACCTCCTCGATCTTGAGACCGCAGCCGGCAGCGATGCGCTTTTTGCGGCTGTAGTTGATGATGGAGGGGTTGTCGCGCTCCTTGGGGGTCATCGAGAGGATGATGGCCTCGGTGTGGGCCATGGCCTTCTCGTCGATCTGCGCTCCGGCAAGGGCCTTGGTATCCACGCCGGGCAGCATACCCAGCATTTCCTCCATCGAGCCCATGTTTTTGAACTGCTGAAGCTGTTCGTAGAAGTCGGTCAGCGTGAGCTTACCGGCGGACATCTTCTTTGCGACCTCGGCGGCCTGCTTCTGGTCGAAGCTCTGCTGCGCCTTTTCGATCAGCGTCAGCACGTCGCCCATGCCGAGAATGCGGGATGCCATGCGGTCGGGGTGGAAGGCCTCGATGTTATCCAGCTTTTCGCCCGTGCCGACGTACTTGATCGGCTTGCCGGTGACGGCCTTGACCGAGAGGGCCGCGCCGCCGCGTGCGTCGCCGTCCATCTTGCTCATGAGGATGCCGTCGATGCCGAGCGCCTCGTCGAAGGTCTGCGCGACGTTGACCGCGTCCTGACCAGTCATCGCGTCGACGACCAGCATGATCTCATGGGGCTTGACCGTGGCCTTGATGTTCTTCAGCTCGTTCATCAGCGCCTCGTCGATGTGGAGACGGCCTGCGGTGTCGAGGAAGACCAGATCGTAGCCGTTCTTGCGGGCGTGGTCGATGCCTGCCTTCGCGATCTCGACCGGATCGCCCTGACCCTGATCGAAGACCGGAATGCCGAGCTGGCGGCCGACGACCTTGAGCTGTTCGATCGCAGCGGGGCGGTAAACGTCACACGCGACGAGCAGGGGACGGCGCTGCTGCTGCTTCTTGAACATGCCGGCGAGCTTGGCGCAGTTCGTCGTTTTACCGGCGCCCTGCAGGCCGACCATCATGACGATCGTGGGAGGGTTGGGCGCGATCGTGATGCGTGCGCCCTGACCGCCCAGCAGAGCGATGAGCTCTTCGTTGACGATCTTGATGACCTGCTGCGCGGGGGAGAGGCTTTCGAGGATTTCAGCGTCGGTCGCCTTTTCGGTGACCTTCTTGATGAAGTCCTTGGTGACCTTAAAGTTTACGTCGGCCTCGAGCAGCGCCATGCGGATTTCGCGCATTGCGTCCTTGACGTCCGCTTCGGTCAGACGGGTCTGGCCGCGCAGTTTTTTAAAGGCGGATGAAATTTTTTCGGTTAAGCCTTCAAATGCCATAAGTGCCTCCGTAACAGCGGTCGGTCATCCGGTGATCGCCCGGATGTGCTCGCCCATGCGGGCGACGAGACGGGAAACCTCGGAATTTTGCATGTAGTTGGCGTTGATGCGGCCGAGCGCCTTGAGGTCGGCGCTGAGCGCTTCGATGTGCTGGTCGATCTGCCCATAGCGGGCGACCAGACCGAGCTTATCCTCGACCTGACGCAGGGTATGCTCGGCGCGGACGATCGCGTCCCGCACGCCCTGACGGGTGATCCCGGCGTGCTCAGCGATCTCGGAGAGGGAAAGATCCTCATTATAATAGAGATCGAACAGCTCGCGCTGCTTGTCGGTGAGCATATCGCCGTAGAAGTCGAACAGGAGGCACATTTCAAGAGGTTTGTTTTTCATGGAGCACCTCCGGTGTAAAGGATGAACGCTTTACAACTACAACGTTAAATATCATATCCGATTTCCGTTCCTTTGTCAAGAGGATTTGTAAACTTTCTGCGGAAAAATTCAGGCGTTTTCGTGAAATGCTGGACTTTACGGGAAGCAGGGGCTATACTTGGAATATATGAGATAAAATTTCCCTGAAAGAAAGGATGTCATATGCAGAAGATTACACGTTTGTCTCTGGCGCCCGGCGTTTTTATGACCTGCATTGCGACCGACCGCTTCAAGACGGCGGTCTTCAGCGCGGCGCTGGCACTGCCGCTGCGGGAGGAGAACGCGCCCTTCGCCGTCCTGCCGCCGCTGCTGTACCGGGGAACGGCTGCGCATCCCGACCTGGCCGCGCTGGGCGAGACGCTCGACACGCTGTACGGCGCGCGCATCGAGCCTTACGTCCGCAAGGTGGGCGAAAGTCTGGTGCTGGGCTTCCTGTCCGACGTGATCGACGGTGCGTGCGTGCCCGATGGGGACGCCCTCGCAGAGCGCACAGCCGCCCTGCTGGGCGAACTGATCTGCCGTCCGGCGCTCGAAAACGGCCGGTTCCGTCCGGACGATCTGGCGGCCGAGCGTGCCAACCTGTGCGACCGGATCGCGGCGCTGCCCAACGATCCGCGCGGCTGGGCCGTGCGTCGGGCCAAGGAGCTGATGTGCGCGGGCGAGCCCTTCGGCGCTTGTGAGTTCGGCACCGGGGCGGGCGCGCGTGCCCTGACTGCCGACGCGGTCTGGGACGCCTATCAGACCGCCCTGCGCGAAGCCCGGGTCGAGCTGTTCTACTGCGGCTCGATGGAACCCGGAGCCGTGCGGGACGCGTTTTCCCGCGCGCTCGAGCTGGCCGATACCGGTCTGCGCTACCAGCCCGACCCGGACGTCTGCCGCATCCGCCGCGCCGACCGCACCATCGTCGAGGAAATGCCGGTCAAGCAGGGCAAGCTGACGCTGGGCTTCCGCACGAACTGCATCGCGGGCGATGAGGATTATCCGGCGCTCCTGCTGTTCAACGCGGCGTTCGGCGGCTACACCGGCTCGCGCCTGTTCCGCACGGTGCGCGAAAAGCTGTCCCTGTGCTATTACGCCAGCTCGGCGCTCGACAAGGTCAAGGGTCTGATGCTGGTCTCCTCGGGCATCGAAAACGAGAGCTTCGAGCGTGCGCGCGGCGAGATACTCCGGCAGTTTGAGGATCTGCGCGCGGGCGGTCTCAAGCAGGACGAACTGGATCGGGCGCGCCGCACGGTGCAGAACAACCTGCGCGCGATGCAGGACAGCCCGCTGCAGCTCGAACGCTTCTGGCAGGGGCAGATGCTGGCTGGTGCGGACGCTTCGCCCGACGAGCTGATCGCCCGGCTGGGCGCGGTCGATCGCGGACAGGTCATGGCGGTCGGCCGTCGGATTGACCTCGACCTGACCTATTTCCTGAAGGGGGTGGCGGAATGACCCATACGTTTGAACGGCTGAACGCGTCGATGGAGGAAACAACGCTCGAAAACGGCCTGCGCATCTGCTATTTCCCCAAGCCCGGCTTTTCCAAGACCTTCGCCCTGCTGGCGACCAACTTCGGTTCGGTGGATGCGTCGTTCACACTGGACGGCGTGCGGTATGACACCCCGGCGGGCGTGGCGCATTTTCTCGAGCATAAGATGTTCGAGGACGCGGACGGCAACGCCCTGCAAAAATTCAGCGCGACCGGCGCGTCGCCCAACGCCTTCACCAGCCACACGATGACGGCCTACCATTTCTCCTGCACCGACCGCTTCGAGGAAAACCTCGAGATTCTATTAAAATTCGTTTTCACTCCTTATTTTACTGAGGCAAACGTCGAGAAGGAAAAAGGCATCATCGGACAAGAGATCGGCATGATGGCCGACACGCCTGACTGGATGGCCTATGTTGGTGTGTTCGAGGGGCTCTATCACGAGCATCCGGTGCGCGTTTCGATCGCGGGCAGTACCGAGAGCATCGCGGAGATCACGCCCGAAACGCTGTCCCTCTGCCACCGCGCGTTCTACAGCCCGGCCAACATGGTGCTCGTCGTCTGCGGCAGCGCCGATTTTGACACGATCGTGCGGATGGCGCGGGAGCTGTCTCCCGCCGAGGCCGCCCGGGTCGCAGCCCGCCATTACGGCGCGCGCCGTCCGGAGGCCGCCCGCTATGAGGTCGTGCGGCACATGGCGGTTTCCCGCCCCAATTTCCTGCTGGGCTTCAAGGATGATCCGCTTGCGGCGGGAGAGAGTCGGCTGCGCCGGTCGCTTATCGGCGAGCTGGCGGCCCGCATCCTGTGCGGCACGACCTCGCCGCTCTATGCCAAGCTGTATGACGCGCGTTTGGTCACCCGGCAATTTGAGACCAGCTACACCCTGCTGCCCGAGGGTGCGGCGGCTCTGCTGGGCGGCGCGAGCCGCGACCCGCACGCGGCGCGTGCGATGATCGAGGGCGAGCTGCACCGGCTGGTGCGCGAGGGCGTGGATGACGCCCTGTTTGAACGGATGAAAAAGGCGTGCTACGGCATGAACGTGCGCACGCTCGACCGGCCGGACGACCTGTGCGTTTCGCAGGCGGTTTCCATCTTCGGCGGAGAGGACTTCCTCTCCTTCGCGGAATTGTTCGACACGATCACGTGTGCCGACGTCGAAGCGGCGCTTGCCCGCTGGGCGCGGCCCGAAGGCTCGACCCAGTCGATCATCCTGCCGCGCGAGGACGCGGAGAAGGGACAGGGTGTGTCGTGATGGAACAGGTGATTGGTTTTCCTGCCCTCGGTTTGGAGTTCACGCTCGACCGGGTGGCGTTCAACGCGTTTGGACTCAAAGATATTTATTGGTACGGCATCATCATCGCCGTGGGTCTCCTGCTGGCCGTGCTGTACGCGGGCGTGCGGATCGAATCCTTCGGCTTTACGCGGGACATGCTGTATGACGCGCTGCTCTGGGCGCTGCCCAGCGCGATCGTCTGTGCCCGCCTGTATTATGTCATTTTTGAATGGGGCTATTACAGCGCCCATCCGGCCGATATCATCGCCGTCTGGAAGGGCGGTCTGGCGATCTACGGCGGCGTGATCGGTGCGCTGCTCGCCGTCGCGCTGTATGACCGGAAAAACCGGCTGAGTATCCCGGGCACGTTCGACGTGGCCGTGCTCGGCCTGTTGATCGGCCAGTGCATCGGCCGCTGGGGCAACTTCGTCAACGGCGAGGCGCACGGCTCGGAGACCACCGCCCTGCTGGGCATGACGGTCAACGGCGAAGGCCCCTTCCACCCGACCTTCCTCTATGAGTCGCTGTGGAACTTCGTGGGCTTTTGGGTGCTCCACTTCATTTCAAAAAAATGCTACCGCTTCAAGGGGCAGCTCTTCCTGTGCTACCTGATCTGGTACGGCGCGGGACGGGCTTGGATCGAAGGGCTGCGCACAGACAGCCTGTATCTGGGCGGCACCGGAATTCGGGTCTCCCAGCTTGTCGCGGTCGCGTCCTGCGTCGTCGGCGTTGTTCTGCTGATTCTGTGCCTGCGCCGGGGCGTCGAAACTCTGACCCAACTGGTCGATCCACACGCCGATCCGCGCGCGGTGCGTGCTGAAACTACAAAGGAGTCGTGAAAAATATGAGTGCAGTTATGATGGATGGAAAGGCGCTGTCCGCCAAGGTCAGACAGCGTATTTTGGCCGAGACCGAGGCTCTGAAGGAGCGCGGCGTGCGCCCGGGTCTGGCGGTCATCATCGTGGGCGAGGATCCGGCCAGCCAGATCTACGTCCGCAACAAGGAAAAGGCCTGCGTCGAATGTGGATTTTACAGCGAGAAATACGCCCTCCCGGCTGAGACCTCGCAGGAGGAGCTGCTGGGTCTGATCGACGAGCTGAACCACAATCCGCGCATCAACGGCATCCTGTGCCAGATGCCCGTGCCCGCACACATCAGCGAGCAGGCGGTCATCGACGCGATCTCCTATGAGAAGGACGTGGACGCGTTTCATCCGGTCAATGTCGGCAAGATTATGATCGGCGATTTCGATTTCCTGCCCTGCACGCCAGCCGGCGTCATGGAGCTGCTGGCCGAGTACGGGATCGACCCCAAGGGTAAGCGGTGCGTCGTTATCGGCCGCTCGAACATCGTGGGTAAGCCGATGGCCATGCTGCTGCTGCATAAGCACGGCACGGTCACGATCTGCCACAGCCGCACGGCCGATCTGGCGGCGGTCTGCCGCGAGGCCGACATTCTGGTCGCGGCGGTCGGCAAGGCCAAGTTTGTCACGCCCGACATGGTGCGCGAGGGTGCGGTCGTCATCGACGTGGGCATGAACCGGGACAACGGCAAGCTGTGCGGTGACGTTGATCCGGCAGTCGCCGAAAAGGCGTCTTATATGACGCCGGTTCCGGGCGGCGTCGGCCCCATGACGATCACGATGCTGATGCAGAATACGCTCAAGGCCGCGCGTCTGCAAAACGGTCTGTAACATCTCAAAACTCCCTTGGAAGCAAGGGAGTTTTTTGTATCCAAACCGTCATCCCGAACCGGTTGACTTCATATTTCTACAAGCGTAGAATATAAGCATCCCAAGAAATTCGACAATTGTAGAAGGTGAACGGAATGAAGGAGATCAAGCGACTTCCTGACGCCGAGCTGGCGGTCATGCAGGAGATTTGGAACGCGGAAGAACGGCCGGTGCCCTCGGCGTACATCTGTGGCCGGGTGTGCGCGCCCCACGGCTGGAAGCAGACCTCGGTGCTGACATTTTTATCCCGCCTGTGCGAAAAGGGCTTTTTGAAGCAGGAGAAACAGGGGAAAATGAACGCATATACGCCGCTGCTCGACGCGGAGACCTACCGTGCGCAGGCGGGCGCGCACTTTCTGCGACGGCTGTACCGTGGTTCGGTGCGCGATCTGGTTGCGTCGCTGACCGACGCGGGTGAGCTGACCGACGCCGATCTGGATGAACTGCGCGCCTTTCTGGATGAAAAGGGGAGGGAGGATGGATGAACCGGTTGTTTTGGAACGTTTTGCAGGTCAGCCTGACGACCTCAGTGGTGCTGCTGCCCCTGCTTCTGATGCGTACTGCGCTGCGGAAACGATACCCGGCGGGCATCCGCGTGCTGCTCTGGGCGTGCATTGTGCTGCGGCTGCTCGTGCCCGTCCAACTGCCGTTGCCCGCCGTTTGGGTGGTCGAACAGCCCGCGCTGACCGTCTCCACCCCGGCGCAGACCGGTCAGGCGTCCGTGCCGCCCGCTGTGCAGACGGCGGATACGACGGGGGACAACGTCGGGATGAACCGTCCGACGGCGGTGTCGGTCGCTGCCGAGCAAGCGGCCTTTGGCTGGAATACGGCGCTCTGCCTGCTCTGGCTCGCGGGTGCGGTCGTGCTGCTGGCCGTGCTGCTCGGCAGCTACGCGGCCTTTCGCCGCCGTCTGCGCCGCACAGCCTGGCCGGTCGATGATCCCGCGCTCCGCGCCGCGTTTGACGAAGCCCGGTGCGCGCTGGACGTGACCCACCGCGTGACGCTCGTGACCTCGTCCGCAGCCGATGGGCCGCTGCTGTGCGGACTCATCCGACCCGTGCTGGTGCTGCCCGAAGCGGAGATCGACCCGGCGGACGCGCCCTTCATCTTCCGGCACGAGCTGACGCACTGGAAGCGGCGTGATCTCTGGCTCAAGCTGGCGCTGGTCTGTGTGCGCGCGGTACACTGGTTCAATCCGCTCGTCTGGCGCATGGTGCGCACGGCGGGCGAGGACATCGAGCTGGCCTGCGACCAGACGGTTGTGCGCGGGCTGGACAATGCGGGGCGGCGCGCCTATGGCGCGTGCATCCTGAACAACGCGGCGGCACAGCGGCGGGTCAGACAGGGCTTGACCACCTGCTTTACCGACGAAGCGGCCGGACTGAAGCTGCGCCTGACCGGTCTGTTCGCACAGGAAAACCGAAAACGCGGCCGGGTCTTTCTGCTCGTCTGCGTCCTGCTGACCCTGCTTGCAGGCGGCTGTGTCGCGGTCGGCGACCGGGCGGAAGCATCCGAGGTGCAGGAGGCCGAACTGCGGCAGGCGGCCGAAGCCTATGCGCAGGCGGTGCAGGAGCGGGACGGCAAGGCGATCTATGACATGCTGCGCGCCCAAGATCAGCCCGATTACTACCGCGCACGGCAGGAGGACGGTCAGCGTATCGCGGGTGCGGAGACCATTGTCGAGGGACAGGGCGAACCGAACTGGACGATCGGCGTATCCAGCCCGTGGGTCACAGCGTATGCCGTCTATCCCGATGCGGAGCGGATGGGCGCGTATATTGTCTTGAATTGGAGCGCTACGAACAGTCCGGACATCCGTTCGTGCGTCTGGCAGTCCTTTGTGCGCGAGGACGGCGCGCTGCGGCTGGTCGAACCGGACGATGTATTCGGCGGCGGCACAGCGCATGACCTCGAGACCTTCGAACGGCTGTACGGCGTGCTCGGCCTGCCCAAAACGGGCGGCAGTATGCGCTTTACAGATCCGGACAGTTGGGTCGGGGAGGTGCTCGGCTGGGCGGGCGGCCAGCAGATGCAGGTGGATGCCGACAGCATAGAATACGAGTTTGCAAACGGCCAGCGCGTCAAGGTCTCGCTGAAACACACCGACGACGGCTGGGTGTTTGATAGCTGGGAAGCCGTGCAGGATGAGCCGTACCGCCCGGACGATGAGACCGCCCTGCATGAAATGACCGAGCTGACTGCGCTTTGGTCGGACGCGCTGCTGCACGGCTTTCGTGCGGATGACGCGGAACGGCTGGGGTATCCGCTGCACGAGCGATTTGAGGAATGTCTGCAAAGCTACGGAACGGATGAAGCCGGGCGCTGCCCGGTCGCAAACCTGCCCTCGGGCGTGTCCGCCGACCACGTGACTGATACACTGGATGGGGCACAAAACACGGCGCTATTTGAAATTCATGCGCAGACGCCGCTGGGCGGGATGACCCAGACCGAGCGGGTGACCTTCGGCTGGGAGCAGGAACAGGCGAAGATCATCGACCGGGAAACGGTCGAGGTCATGCGGCTGGACGACCCGGATGGCCTCATCACCCGGGCGGATGAACTGACCACGCACGGCCTGCCCGACGAAATGCGCCCGGGCGGATCGCCGCAGGCGGCGGTTTATTTGAATTTCCGCCTGTACGGCGGACAGTACCGCACCGAACCCGAGCAGAGCCGGGTCATTTACACCTTCGCGGACGGGAGCCGCGCGGCGTTCGGCTATGCCGAGACCGAGGACGGACAATATCGTGTGACCGGACTGCGCCAGGCGGCGCATGACGAACGGGTCGCCGACGCGCGGGAGGTCGCTGTATATCAGGCCGCGAACCAGTGGGCGGAAGGATACCTGCGGAAGAACGCGGTCTTCCGGATGCCGGCCATTGGACGCGCCCTGCGCGCGGACTTCGTGCGGCAGCAGGAGCGGACGTATGGCATGCGCTGGTTCTGGCGGATCGGCTGGGGCTCCAGCCCGAGTGTTGCCGGTTGGACGGTCAGCGAGGTCACGCCGGACAGCGCGCTTGTGACCTACGACCTCACAGCGGGTGGGGAGCACTGGCGTTACGCCGAACGTCTGACGCTGGGCGAGGAGGACGGCCGCACGGTCGTGACCGCCTGCCGGACGGCGGAGGAACTGCACGCGGAAAACTGAGAAAAACCGTGAAAATCCTCTTGACAAGCCGGGGAAAACATGGTATCATTCATAAAGCCGCATCAAGCAGGGTAGGTGAAGTGTGCCCATCCGGGTGCCACCCGCGCGAGCGTGACTCTAATAACGAAAGAGAGGTGCTACCGCAATGTATGCAATTTTAGTAACTGGTGGCAAGCAGTACAAGGTATCTGAGGGCGACGTGATCTACGTCGAGAAGCTCGGCGTCGAGGACGGCGCGACCGTAACCTTCGATCAGGTGCTTGCAGTTGGCGAAGGCGCAGACCTGAAGGTCGGTGCTCCCTATGTTGAGGGCGCGACCGTCGTAGGTACCGCTGATAAGACCGGCAAGCAGAAGAAGATCAACATCTTCAAGATGAAGCCGAAGAAGGGTTACAGAAAGCGTCAGGGTCACAGACAGCCCTACACCAAGGTAACCGTTAACGCGATCAACGCGTAAATGACTACGGTCACTTTTTATCGCACGCAGGACGGCCGCCTTTCGGCTGTCGATCTCCTCGGCCACGCGGGCTACGCGGAGGAAGGCGAGGACATCGTCTGCGCGGCGATATCCAGCTCGGTTCAGCTCGTTCACGCGCTCCTGTACGATGTACAGCGCATCGCCGTGGACACCCTGATCGAGGACGAGGGCGCGCACATCCGCCTGACCCTCCCGCACGATCAGCTGGACGCGGGACAGGACGGCCTTTCGGCCTTCCGGCTCCACCTGACCGAGCTCGCAGAAAACTATTCAGAGTTCATCAAAGTTACGGAGGTGTACAACGATGCTGCAGATTAGCTTACAGTTTTTCGCTCATAAGAAGGGCGTTGGCTCGACCAAGAACGGTCGTGATTCCGAGGCGAAGCGCCTTGGCGTAAAGCGTGCCGACGGCCAGGTCGTTCCGGCCGGCAACATTCTGGTTCGTCAGCGTGGTACCAAGATCCATCCGGGCGTCAACGTTGGTAAGGGTTCCGACGATACCCTGTTCGCCAAGGTTTCCGGCGTGGTTCGCTTTGAGCGCGTAGGCAAGGACCGCAAGCGCGTTTCTGTTTACGAGGTACAGTAATCGAATACCGTTTGACAAAATCTCGGAGCGATCCGGGATTTTGTTTTTCTATATGAGGATCTTGAAAGATGTTTATTGATGTCGCAAAAATCAAAATCGCGTCGGGCAAGGGCGGCGACGGCAAGGTCAGCTTCCACCGCGAAAAGTACGTTGCCTCGGGCGGCCCGGACGGCGGCGACGGCGGACGGGGCGGCTCGGTCGTGTTTCAGGTAGACGATAACCTCTCGACCCTGCTCGATTTCCGCTACAAGAAAAAGTACGTCGCGCCCGACGGCGAAAACGGCATGGCCAAGCGCATGAAGGGCAAGGACGGCGCCGATCTGGTCATTCGCGTGCCGCGCGGCACGATCATCCGCGACCAGAAGACCGGGCAGGTCATCAAGGATCTGTCGGACAGCGAACCCTTCGTCGCGGCCAAGGGCGGCAACGGCGGCTGGGGCAACACCCATTTTGCCACGCCGACCCGCCAGACGCCGCGCTTCGCCAAGCCCGGCCTGCCGGGCGTCACGATGGAGATCACGCTCGAGCTCAAGCTGCTGGCCGATGTCGGTCTGGTCGGTTTCCCGAACGTGGGCAAGTCAACCCTGCTGTCGATGGTCTCGGCCGCCCGTCCCAAGATCGCGAACTATCATTTCACCACTCTGATCCCCAATCTGGGCGTTGTCCGCGTGGGCGAGGAGCAGTCCTTTGTCATGGCCGACATTCCGGGCATCATTGAGGGCGCATCCGAGGGCGCCGGTCTGGGTCACGATTTCCTGCGCCATATCGACCGTTGCCGCCTGCTGCTGCATCTGGTCGACGCCGCGGGCAGTGAGGGCCGCGACCCGGTCGAGGACGTCAAGACGATCAACGCCGAGCTGGCGGGCTACAGTGAATTTCTGGCCGCCCGTCCGCAGGTCATCGTCGCAAACAAGACCGACCTGCTGGGCGACGACCGTGAGCCGATCGAGCGGCTGCACGCCTATGCAGACGAGATGGGCTTTGCCTTCCTCGAATTGTCTGCCGCGACCAATCAGGGCGTGCGCGAGCTCGTCATGAAGACGTGGGAGATGCTGCAGGAGCTGCCGCCCGTCTTTGTCTACGAGCCCGAGTTCGTGCCGGTCGAGGAGACCGTCACCGAGCGCGATATCACGATCGAGAAGGTCGAGGACTATTACGTGGTCGGCGGCGCTTGGGTTGAAAAGATCATGTCCAGCGTCAACGTGGACGACTATGAGTCCCGCATGTATATGGACCGTATGCTCAAAAACGCGGGCGTTTACGACCGTCTGGAGCAGATGGGCGTGCAGGAGGGCGACTTTGTCGTCATCGGTGAGCTTGAATTTGAATATGTCCATTGATCAAAAATCCGTCCCGGAATGGGACGGATTTTTTTGTCTGCATCACGGTCTGCCCAGTTCGATGATTCCGGTGGCGACCCGGTCGGTGAACATGCGGTCGTGCTCAACGAACAGCAAGGCGGCATTTGTTTCGGTCAGCAGATCCTCGAGCTGCATCCGTGAAAAAATGTCGATGAAATTGAGCGGTTCGTCCCACAGATAGAGGTGCGCCTGTTCGCACAGGCTGCGGGCGAGCAGCGCCTTCTTTTTCTGTCCGGCGGAATAGGTCGCCATATCGCGTTCAAAGAGCGCGCGGGGGAAGTCCAGCTTGCGCAGCAGGGTTAGATAGCGGCTCTGGTCGATGCCGCACGCCTGCGCGTAATCCTGCGGCCGACCGGACAGAAACAAGGTGTCCTGCGGCACGTAGGAGCAGGTCAGCCCGGACGCGCACCGGAGCGTGCCTGCATAATCCAATGCTTCGCCCGCGATCAGCTTGAGCAGGCTGGACTTGCCGCAGCCGTTCGGCCCGCGCAGCGCGATGCGGTCGCCCGGGCGCAGCTCGAACCGCAGACCGCCCAGCAGGGCTTTCCCGTCATACCGGATGGTCAGATCATGCGCTTCGACGAGCCGGGACGCATGATGGGACAGGGGCGTGAGGAAGAGGGGATCGGTCGTTTCGACATTTTTGAGCAGCTTTGATTTTGCCTCCGCCGCTTCCAGCCGCCGCGCCTCAATCGCCTTGGCGCGCTTCATCATCTTGGCTGATTTGTGGCCGATCGCACCCCGGTCGGGCCGCAGACCGTTCGCCTGCTTGCCGCCGCCGATCTTGGTCTTTTCGACCGCGTCCGACCAGTCGGCTGTGCGCCGCGCGGCGGCGGTCAGACGGCCGATTTCACCGCGCAGCCGTTCGTTTTCCGCGCGCTCGTGCGCGTCCTGCCGCTGCTTATTCGCCCACCATGAGGAGAAATTTCCCGCCTGTATCTCGAGACCGGTGCGGTTGATCGACAGGATGTGATCGACCGCGCGGTCAAGGAAGGCGCGGTCGTGCGAGACCAGCAGGAAGCCGTCCTTGCGGCGCAGGTACTGTGCGACCTGTTCGCGCGCGGCCTCGTCCAGATGGTTGGTCGGCTCGTCGATCAGCGGGAACCGGCCTTCGTCCAGAAACAGCGCGGCCAGCAGCACCTTGGTCTGCTCACCGCCCGACAGGGTGGAGAAGGGGCGGTCGATCACGTCCGCGTCCAGCGCAAGTTCGTTCAGCTCACATTCGAGCTGCCAGTCCATCGCGTCGGGCGCGGCGGCGTGCAGGATCTCACGCACCGGCCGTGCCGGGTCGGTGACCGGCTGAGGAAACCGGCAGAAGCGGACGGACGATGCGATCGTACCGCGGTATTCGAGTTCGCCGCAGAGCAGGCGGAGCAGGGTGGTCTTGCCCCGTCCGTTCCGGCCGATCAGTCCCAGCCGCCAGTCGGTGTCGACCGTCAGGCTGACGCGCTCAAAAACCGGCTCAAAGCTGCCGTCGTAAGAAAAGGTCAGATCTGAAATTTGTATTTGTGACATGATGCGCCTCCTGTAAACTCAAAAAAACTGCCGCAGGGAGCAGGCGCTTCCTACGGCAGTCTGATGCGGCGCAAAACGGCGGAAAAACCGCCGAAAAACGCAAAAAAGCCGAAAAGAAAGTCCATACTTCCTGCCTGAGAGCATCACAAAACAGGGCGCCACGCGCCACGATACCGTTTTGAAATGCCGTTTCTCAGCAAGAAGTTGTGAACATCCTTTCAGCTCCGTTTCCATATATGATGAGTTCATGATAACAAAGAAGTGCGGGAATGTCAAGCGGGAAGCCGGGTGACCGACACAGAATCTACATAGAACCTCCATATTTTGTCCATAAAACAGTCACAAAAACTTAGTAAGCTGTCAGTGGTTACAAAATGGTAACAAAGTTACAATCTGACAGAAAAACAACCGTATGACAGAATAAGGAAGGTGTACAAATGACGAGATCATGGAAAGTACGAGGCACTGCGCTGGCCGTATCGGCCGCGCTTCTTGCAGGCGCTCTGCCGGGCGCAGGGGCGGTTACGACCACGGTCACCGGGACGGGCGCGCTGACGCTGACCGTCGGCTCACCCTATCTGACGGCGAACGGGTTGTCCCGCCTGATCGACGCGGAGGGCACGACGCCGGTGGTCAAGAGTCCGGGCTATACCATGCTGCCGCTGCGCGGCGTGGTCGAGGCGATGGGCGGCACGCTGGCATGGAACGCCGCGACGCGGCAGATCACGATCACATTCGGCGGACAGACCGAGGTGCTGACAATCGGCTCGACGGCGGCCACGGTTTCGGGCGTTTATACGCAGCTCGCGACCGCGCCCGAGCTGACGAGCGACGGCCGGACGCTGGTGCACATCCGCGCGCTTGAGCAGTTTACCGGCGTGTCGTGCAGCTGGAACGGCGCGGCTGAGCAGGTCGGTGTGACCTATCCGATCTATACGACGGTCGTGGACGAGGAAGGCCCGGAGGGCGATACCCTCATGATCCTGACGAACGAGACCGGAGAGGAGATCGACTCGGTCAAGTGGGCGGCGAATGACGGAGGAAGCTGGTCGTCGAACGTCCTGCCCTGCGCGGTGCTGGGCGATGACGAGACCGAATATATCTGGCTCGATCTGGACGGCGATCCGGAGATCAGCCTGAAGGTCACCTACGCGGATGGCAGCAGCGAAACCTATACCGATATCGACCTGACCGATGTAGACGAAGCGTTTTCAATTTCGATCCAGGACGACGGCGACTGGGACGATCTGGACGACGAGGATGTGCCCGAGATGGAGAGCAAGCTCAAGGTCGCGATCGAGAACCGTTCGGATTTTGACAAGATTGCCGAGCTGTATCTCTATCCGGCGGGCGAGGATTACGACGATTACGACGATCTGATCGACGAGGAACACGACGAGAGCACGCTGGACGAGGACGACGGCCTTTCGTTTACCCTCACGACCGACGACGAACCGCTCTGGGAGCTGTACATTGTCTATGACGACGATGATGAGACCGACGCCGTGATTGAGGATATCAGTCTGGTCGGCGCGGAGGACGAGGTCACCATCGTCATCACGGATGAGGACGAGGCCTATCGCGTGCTGGATGACAACACGGTCGACCCGGATGACAGCGAAACCGTCACCGCTCGCCTGTACAACGATCTGGGCAGCGAGTATACGATCACCTATCTGTATGCCAGCCTCGCGGACGAATCCGACTGGGAGGATCTGCTCTCGGACGAGCTGGAGGACGGTGACTACCTCACCGAGACCTTCGATCTCTCGGACGGCAGCGAATGGGATTTCAAGCTGAAGGTCGAGGATGAAGACGGAGACACCGACACGCTCTATTATTACGGCGTCGATTGCGACGACGCGGACGATGATTGGCCGTACCTGTATTTCACGCTGGATTCGGACGATGAGGAAGACTGGTATTTCGAATAAACGATCTGGGTCTGAACAGAAAAAAGCCGGAGAAATTCCGGCCTTTTTTGGATTGAATATCGCACTGAAGAACAGGGTCAAGCGCGGATTTCAGGCACGCAGAAGGGCGTTTTGCGGTAGTGACCGCCGCCGACGTGCAGGTCGGGATTGGGCTGCGCCAGCGCGAACAGGTCGTCCGAAAGGACGTCGTGCGCCAGATAGGGCTGCACCGCATTGGGCAGGCCGCGTTCTGCGGCCGGCTTGACGATGACGGGCAGGGAGGAAGTCTGTCCGATCAGCCGGATCAGCTCGCGCCCGCGCGGGCCGAGCGCCAGCACGCGCAGATAATGGGGCGCGACGTCCATGCTGCCGGGCAGGTCGATATAGGCGCGCAGCAGAGCGCGCCGGATGCGCGCGAGCGGGTAGCGCCGGGTCTGCGCAGCCTCGCAGATGGCCGCGAAGGTGCCGTTGGACTGAATCGCCTGATAGAGCCGGTTCTGCAAGCCGTCCTCGCCCGTGATATAAAGGTAGAGATCGGCGGCTGACATCCGGCGCAGGTGGGCGACGATGGCGCGGTCGCAGGCGGCTGCGTGGACGGGAGCCGCGCCGCAGGTCAGGGCGGCGGACAGAACAGCGAAGGCGGCAGGCGGCATCACGCGGCGGCAGGCGGACAGGTCGCCCGACAGAATGCGCGCCCGTACAAAGGAGGCCGAGGGCAGGGCGTCGGGTGCGTCACTGTCGTGCGCCGCGCCCGCGCGGCGGATGGTGAGCGGCTCGATCGGACTGCCGTGCCGCGCAAGCGCGGCCAGATATTCGACGGCCAGCGTGTTGTTCGGACTCGAGAACACCGCCCCGGCTTCCGGGTCGCGTGCCGAAATCGCCGACTGCAATGCGGCGGCAAAGGACTGCCCGGCTGACATTCGCGCGCGGATCGCGCCCCGGTCGATGGAAAGCTCGGCCGCGCGGCGGAGCAGGGCGAGGTCGCCGCATTCCGAGCCGAAGGACAGATGGGTCACACAGCCGAGCGCGCCGAGCATGCTGACCGCGCCTGCCGCGAAGCCCTCCGCCGACGACAGCACCGCCGAGAGCGGCAGCTCGATCACAAGATCGGCTCCGTTCTGCGCGGCCATGGCCGCGCGGCGGTACTTGCCGATTACCCCGAAATCGCCGCGCTGGACATAATTGCCCGACATGACGGCAATGATCGCGGTATCCGCGCCCAAACGGGCGCGGGTCTCGGCAAGATGGAAGGCATGACCATTATGGAAGGGGTTGTATTCCGCAACGACGCCACAAATTTTCATAAATGCCTCCAAAAAATCCAGAATTGCTGTTGCTCATTCTCTCGGGTTAGTGTAAAATAAATGTAGATAAAATTATTGTACACTTATTTGTGCTTTCTTGCAAATTCTTTTGCAAGGGGTCAAATAAAAAACATTTCAAATCACAGCAAGGGAGTTATGAAGGATGAAAGTACTGGTTATTAACGCAGGCAGTTCTTCTCTGAAGTATCAGCTGTTCGATATGGACACCAAGACCGTCATGGCCAAGGGTCTGTGCGAGCGCATCGGCATTGACGGCAAGCTGACCCATCAGGGCAGCTCGGACGAAAAGTACAAGGCGGATGTGCCGATGAGCACCCACGCCGATGCGATCAAGGCGGTCATCGACATCCTGCTCGATGAAAAGTGGGGCGTCATCAAGAGCATGTCCGAGATCAATGCGGTCGGCCACCGTGTCGTACACGGCGGCGAGTACTTTGCTGATTCCGTCCTCATCAACGAGGACGTCATCAAGGCGATCGAGGCCTGCATCCCGCTGGCGCCGCTCCACAATACCCCGAACCTCATCGGCATCCATGCCTGCGAGGAGGTCATGGGCAAGGACGTACCGCAGGTCGCTGTCTTCGATACCGCCTTCCATCAGACCATGCCGCCCAAGAACTACATGTACGCCATCCCGTACGAATACTATGAGAAGTACAAGATCCGCCGCTACGGCTTCCACGGCACCTCTCATAAGTATGTCTCCCAGCAGGCGGCTGAGATGCTCGGCCGTCCGATCGAGGATCTGAAGATCATCACCTGCCATCTGGGCAACGGCTCCTCCATCACCGCGATCGACGGCGGCAAGTCGGTCGATACCTCGATGGGCTTCACCCCGCTGGACGGCCTGCCGATGGGCACCCGCGCGGGCAACATCGACCCGGCGATCATCGAGTTCCTGGCTGAGCACGAGAACATGGACGCGCATGAGGTCATCAATATCCTGAACAAGAAGTCCGGTATGCTGGGCATCTCGGGCGTTTCCTCCGACTTCCGTGATCTGGACACCGCCATCAACGAGGGCAATGTCCGCGCCGCGCTGGCCAAGGATATGTTCAATCTGTCCGTTAAGAAGATCATCGGCTCGTATATCGCGGCCATGGGCGGCGTCGATGCGATCGTCTTCACCGCCGGCGTTGGCGAGAACGACCGCTCCGTCCGCTGGGATGTCTGCGAGCACATGGAGTATCTGGGCATCAAGATCGACCCCGAGAAGAACAAGTTCCGCGGCCGTCAGATGGATATTTCCATCGACTACGCCCGTGTCCGCGTTCTGGTCATCCCGACCAACGAGGAGCTCGTCATCGCGCAGGATACCGAGCGCCTGGTCAACGCGGCTACCAAGTAAAAATAACCCGTTTGCTGCAACGAAAATGCCCCTGCCGTCCGGCAGGGGCGTTTTTTGTCAGTGTGCGTGCGGACGGGCGGACGGCTCCGGCTCAACGCGCGGGAAAAAGCTGAAGGCCCACAGGCCGGCCAGACCGACCAGCGTATAAATGATGCGGCTGGCGAGCGAGAGCTGGCCGCCGAAGATCCATGCTACGAGATCCAGTCCGAACAGGCCGATCAGACCCCAGTTGATCGCGCCGATGATCACGATCGCGAGCACCAGTTTGTTCATAGCGTTCACCTCCTTCGATCGGAAAATAGTATGTACAATTTGTGACATTTCATGTGACCGGCTTTTCATTTGGCCGGTTTTCCGCTATAATAAGATAAGCAAAATTTGACAGGGGGAAGCAGATATGCGGGTGGATCTCCATTCTCATTCCAAATATTCGTTTGACGCGGACAAGGAACCGGCTTCAATCGCCGAAATGGCCGAAGCGGCGGCGGCGCGCGGGTTGGACGCCTTCGCGGTGACCGACCATTACGACCTGTTCCGGAAGGCCGCGCCGATCACGCATGACATCGCGGCGGTCGGACGCGAGATCGAGGAAACAAAGCCGGCCTTTGCGGGCCGGTTCGAAATCCTGTGGGGCATCGAGCTGGGCGAGCCGCACGCCAATCCGGCGATGGCGCAGGATATCCTGTCGCAGCACCGGTTTGACGTTGTCGTCGGTTCGCTGCACGCCATGCCGAACGACCTCGACCTCTATTTTCACGATTACGCGCACCTCGACTGCGACGCGCTGCTGCGCGATTACTTCGCCGAGGTGCTGGCGATGGAGCGTTTCGGCGGCTTCGATGTGCTGGCTCATTTGGATTATCCGCTGCGCGTCATGAAGCTGCCTGACAACCAGCCCTCGTTTGACAATTTCGGGGAGTTCATCGCGCCCGTTCTGCGGGAGGCGGTCGACCGGGGCTACGCCCTCGAGATCAACGCGGCCAGCCTGTTCAGTTGGATGGGGCATCCCGGCCCCGACCAGTGGATTCTGCGGGAGTTCAAGCGTATGGGCGGGGAACGCATCAGCATCGGCTCGGACGCCCACCGGGCGGCCGATCTGGGACGCGGCATGACCGAATGCGCCGACTGGGCCCGTCAGGCGGGCTTTGACCATGTAACGCTGTTCCGAAACCGCCAGCCGGTGCGGGTTTCACTGTGAAAGGAAGGAAAAACGGATGAATGAAGTACAGATCGCGGCGCACGCCAAGATCAATCTGACGCTCGATGTGACCGGCCGCCTGCCGAACGGCTATCACACGGTGCGGATGGTCATGCAGTCGGTCGGCCTGCATGACGACGTGACGGTCACCCGGAACAGTTCGGGCGCGGTCACGTTGACCTGTGACAAGGCCTATGTCCCGACCGACGGACGCAATCTGGCTGTGCGCGCGGCCGCGCTGTTTTTCGAGGAGACCGGCCTTACAAACGAGGGTCTGCACATTGACATCGTCAAGCGCATCCCGGTCGCGGCCGGGCTGGCGGGCGGTTCGACCGACGCGGCTGCTGTCCTGCACGCGCTTGACACCCTGTACGAAACCGACCTCCCGCTCGAGCGGCTGTGCGAGATCGGACTCAAGCTGGGCGCGGACGTGCCGTACTGCCTGCTGGGCGGCACCATGCTGGCCGAGGGCATCGGTGAAGCGCTCACACCCATCCTGCCGCCGCCCTATTGCCACGTCGTGCTGTGCAAGCCGCCCTTCGCGGTCTCGACCGCCGCAGTCTATGCCGCGATCGACGCGGAAACGCTGACCGTCCGTCCGGACACCGACGGGATGCTGGCCGCGCTGGCGGCGGGCGACTACGCGGGCGTGTGCCATCGGCTTTATAACGTGATGGAAACGGTCACGGCGGCGCGCCACAGCGAGATCGGTCAGATCAAGGATACGCTGCTGTCCTGCGGCGCGGAGGGCGCGGTCATGAGCGGCAGCGGCCCGACCACCTTCGGCCTGTTTTCCAATTCTGAGAAGGCCCGCGCGGCCTATGAGGCGCTCAAACCGGTCTTCCCGGATACCCATTTGACCGAGCTTTTGGTTTAAACCGGGGAAAATCCGTCCATACTGGCAGTACAAAACCGGTATGAAACGGAGGACATCCCATGAAATTCAGACGGATCGAAGTGACGCTGCTCTGCACGCTGGCCGTGCTGTTTGCATATGCCGCAGGCGTTTCGCTCGCGCGGGAACATCTGGCGGACGGTCTCGTGCGCCTGCATGTGATCGCCAATTCGAACTCGGCGGCCGATCAGGCGCTCAAGCTGCGCGTACGCGACCGCGTGCTTGCGGTGACCGAACCCTTACTGCGCGGAGCGGACAGTCCGGCCGACGTCCGGCAGCGCCTGTCCGACCATTTGCAGGAGATCACCGACGCGGGCGCACAGGTGCTGCGCGAGGCGGACGCACCCTATTCGCTCTCGGCCCAGCTTGCAGGGGAGTATTACCCGACCCGGACGTATGACACCTTTTCTCTGCCTGCGGGCGAGTACGTCGGCCTGAAGCTCCGGCTGGGGCAGGCGGACGGACGCAACTGGTGGTGCGTGGTCTTTCCGCCCCTGTGCACGAGCGCGGCGGAGGCGCCCGACAGCGCCCTGTGCGAGCAGACCAGCTTCCGGTTTAAGACTGCTGAATGGCTGGGCGCCCTGCGCGCCCGCATCCGGGGTTGAGCCGGACGCGGAAATGTGATAAAATGAAACGAAAAACAAAACAAAGGAAGTGAAAGGATGCAGAAATCCTTGAAGGGGCTGGATCGGTTTTTCTGGCTCTATCTGATGCTCAATCCGGTGCTTGACATCGTCAACGGCGTGTTCATCTGGATGCTCACGCGCGGCTACGCGATGGAAGCGGTCAATTACCGCGAACTGACCAACGCGGGCGGCATGACGGCGACGCCCGCGCTGATCGTCCGCATGGCCGTGCTCGTCGTCATGGTCGTGTACATATTGCTCCTGCGCGACAAAAAAGCCATCCTGACCGCCCTGCCGATGGGCGCGGCGTGGGCGCTCTCGGTCGTATCCGAGCTGATCAACTTCGGCAGCCTGAACCTGTCGCTCGACGTGACCTTCTTCGCCCGCTTTGCCTATAACGTCGCGGTCGCGATGGTCTATCTCAACGTCTTCCGCCGCTCGTCCCTGACCCGGGAGCAGCTCATCGACAAGGTGCATTGCTATATCAACGGCATGACGATCATTTTCGCGCTGGGCATTCTGGTGCCGTATGTCATGAACGTCGGCTACCGCACCTATTATGACCGCTTCGGCGCGCGTGGCGTGCGCGGCTTCTATTATTCGGGCAACGACATCACGGGTGCGTTTATGATCCTGCTGCCGCTGGCGCTGGCGTATTTCCTGTTCCTGCCCAAGGAACGGTTCACCCGCGGCCGTGCCTTCCTTTACAGCCTGGGGCCGGCCATGTCGCTGCTCTGTCTGGCGCTGATCGGCACCAAGACCGCGTTTCTCGCGCTCGGCGTTTCCGCCGTCATCATGCTGCTGTACGCGATCGTCTGTCTGGTGCGCGGCGACCGTTCGCCCATCCTGCGTCTTGTGCTGGTCGCGGTGATGACGGTTGTGATTGCGGTCATCGTTTCGGCCGCCGCCGTGTTTATGAACGGCGCGGGACAGGGCCTGATGAAGATTCTCGAAGGCTCGCTGGGCGGTATGCGTGACGTGGCCGAGGAGCCGGGCGGCAGCCTGATCTCGGGCCGCTGGAACAAGCTCGCGGCCACCTTCGCTTCGTTCAAGGAGGCGGGGCCGTTTGCATGGCTGTTCGGCGTGGGACGCGGTTCGCAGGGTCACATCATCGAGATGGATCTGTGCGACGTTGCCATGTTCTACGGTCTGTTCGGCTGTGTGACGATGCTCTGGATGTACGTCAAGTACGGCGTCGAGTTCCTCATCCGCTTTTTTAAGGGCTTTGACGTACTCCGCCTGGGCGCGTTCGTCTCCCTTGGCCTGACCGTCGCCTACCTGACGATGGCCGGTCACGTCCTCTTTACCGTCACCTCGGGCTTCTTCTTCGCGTTCGCGCTGGTCTATGCCCGTTTGCTGACGACCGAAAAAGACAAATTATGATCGGAAGAGTTCCCCGGAAAGGGGAACTTTTCTTTTTGCATCCAGTCTGTTATAATGAAAATGACATAGTTCCGCTGTCCTGCCGCATAGCATGGGGACAGGGAGGCGGTGACATGAAAAAAGGACGGTTCGCGCTGTGTGCGGCGGCTTGCCTGTGCGCCCTGTGTCTGGCCTATGCCGTGCGCGGCGGTCGGCCGGTCTGGCAGGTGTTCAGTGCGCAGGATACGCCGGTGACGCTGGTGCTGGACGCCGGACACGGCGGCTTTGACGGCGGCGCGGTTGGTGCGAACGGCACGACCGAGCAGCACATCAACCTGTGCATTGCCCGGCGCGTGCGTGATCTGGCCGGACTGTTCGGCGTGCCCGCCGTGATGACCCGGGAGGATGAAGAAGCCCTCGATTATGTCCCCGGCCGGTCGGTGCGGGAAAACAAGCGGGCGGACATTCAGGCGCGGGAAGCGGCCTGCCGCGCGGTGCGGAATCCGGTCTTCCTCAGCATCCATCTGAACAAATTCGAACAGGCGCGGTATTACGGCGCGCAGGTCTTTTATTCGGGGAACAACGCGCAGAGCCGTCCGATTGCCGAAGCCATTCAGGCCGCGCTGATCGCGGGCATTCCGAACGGCAACGACCGGAAGGCCAAACAGGCGGCTGATACGATTTATTTAATGAAACGACTGGACTGCCCCGCGCTCGTCGTCGAGTGCGGTTTTCTCTCCAACCCGGCGGAGGAGGCGCGGCTCAAGCAGTCTGATTACCAGACCCAGCTTTCGGTCTGCATCGTTTCGGGCTATCTGCGTGCCCGGGGCGGTCTGACCGGATGATCAGGAGGAACCCATGAAACAGAAAACCCTGTTCCTGTGCAGCGACTGCGGCTACGAAAGCCCGAAGTGGTTCGGCAAATGCCCGTCCTGCGGCGCGTGGAACACGATGAGTGAATTTAAGGTGCAGCCCGAGACCGCGACGCGCGGCGTGCTGCCGTCGGATGGGCGCGGCCGCATCCAGAACAAGCCGGTGCTGCTGGACGACATCGACACGACGAGCGAGGATCGCTTCCACTCGGGCATTGGTGAGCTCGACCGTGTGCTGGGCGGCGGCGCGGTGCACGGCTCGTTCGTGCTGGTGGGCGGCGAGCCGGGCATCGGCAAATCGACCCTGCTCTTACAGATGTGCCAGGAGATGTGTAAGGCGGCCAAGGTGCTCTATGTCTCGGGCGAGGAATCCCTGCGGCAGATCAAGCTGCGCGCCCGACGGCTGGATGTGCGCTCGTCCAACCTGTTCGTGCTGGCTGAGACCGATATGGACGAGATCGTGCAGGAGACCGACCTGCTGAAGCCCGACATTCTGATCGTCGACTCGATCCAGACCGTCTACCGCCGCGACCTGACCGCCGCGCCCGGCGGCACGACCCAGATCAAGGAATGTGCGATGAGCCTGATGCAGTACGCCAAGCGGAACAGCGTCACCATCTTCATCGTCGGCCACGTCAACAAGGAGGGCACCCTGGCAGGCCCCAAGATCCTCGAGCACATGGTTGACTGCGTCCTGTATTTCGAGGGCGAGCGCACAGGCCCCTTCCGTTGTCTGCGCGCGGCCAAGAACCGTTTCGGTTCGACCAATGAGATCGGCGTATTTGAAATGAGCGACCGAGGGCTGCTCGAGGTGCAGAATCCCTCGGCGGCCATGCTGGCCGGGCATCCGACCGGCGCGTCGGGCAACTGCATCGCCTGCGTCATGGAGGGCACCCGTCCGCTGCTGGCCGAGGTGCAGGCGCTCGTCGCCAAGACCCAGTTCGGCGGCAGTCCGCGCCGCACGGCGGCGGGCGTCGATTACAACCGCATGGTGCTGCTGCTCGCCATTCTGGAGAAGCGCGCCGGGCTGTTCCTGTCCGGGTCGGATGCCTATGTCAACGTCGTCGGCGGTATGCGGCTGGACGAGCCTGCGGCCGACCTGCCTATGCTGCTGGCCATCGCGTCCAGCTTCCGGGACAAGCCCCTGCCCGAGGGCGTCATGAGCTTCGGTGAGGTCGGCCTGACCGGTGAGCTGCGCGCGGTCTCGAGCGCGGCACAGCGGATTCAGGAGGCCTACCGGCTGGGCTTCCATACCTGTATCATGCCGATGCAGGATCTGGGCGATGGCCTGCCGAAGGATATGAACGTCGTGCAGGTGCGCACCGTGCAGGACGCCATCCGCGCCGTATTGTAATCGAATGAAAAAATCCGTCCCGGTTTTGGGACGGATTTTTCTTTTCCGTTATTTCATACGGCGGAGCACCTCGCACACCAGCTTCCATGTGCGCTGCACCGAGGGTACGGACATCCGCTCGCGGAAGGTGTGGATGTCCAGCAGGTCGGGACCGAAGGAGACGCAGTCCAGCCCGGGCAGCTTGCCAGCGAAGATGCCGCATTCCACGCCCGCGTGGATCGCTTCGATCCGGGGCGCGGCGCCGGTCTGTTCGGTGTAGACCGCGGCCATCAGGTCGCGCAGGGGAGAGACTGGTAGGTATTCCCAGCCCGGGTAATCGCCCGAAACGGCGATTTTGCCGCCCAGCCGTTCGGTCAGGCAGCGCAGACGGTCGACCAGCATCTGCTTCTGGGATTCCACGCTGCTGCGCACGCAGAAGGAGGCCGAAACACCCGCGTCGCCGGTTTCGAGGATGCCGAGGTTCAGCGAGGTCTGTACCAGTCCGGGCATGTCGGCGCTCATGGCCTGCACGCCGTTGGGTACGCAGGTCAGCAGGCAGAGCACGCGGCCGGTCGAATCGGCGTCCATCGGCAGGCCGTCGCCGCTGTCTTCGGTCACGAAGACCCGCAGTCCGGGGTCTGTCGCGCGGAACTCGTGCTGAAGCGTGCGCTCCATCCGGGCGCAGACCGCACGCACCGTGTCCGCATCCGCTGCTGCAATGTCAGCCGCCGCGTCGGTTGGGATGGCGTTGTCCTTGCAGCCGCCGTCCACCATAATGATGCGAAGCTCGGTTTCACGCGAGAGCGCGTAGAGCAGACGGCCGAGCAGCAGGTCGGCGTTTGCGCGCCCCTTGTCGATCTCGACGCCCGAGTGCCCGCCGGTCAGTCCTTCGACCGCAATCCGCAGCCGCGCGCCCGCGAAGGCTTTGCGTCCGACCGGCAGGGTGCAGCAGGTCAGGTTGCCGCCCGCGCAGCTCACGGTGAAGACGCCCTCGTCCTCGGAATCCAGATTGAGCATCCGCCGTCCTTGGAGCGGGCTGACGTCGAGCGCGGTCGCGCCCTCCATGCCGACCTCCTCATCGACCGTGAAGACGGCCTCGAACTGGGGATGCGGGATGTCGTCCGCATCCAGAATGGCCAGTGCGACCGCGACCGCGATGCCGTCGTCACCGCCCAGCGTCGTGCCCTCCGCGCGAATAAAATCACTGTCCAAAACGAGGGTCAGCCCCTCGGATGCCATGTCCTTGGTACAGTCGGGTGTTTTTTCGCAGACCATGTCCATGTGTCCCTGAAAAATCACGGGCGCGGCATGCTCGTAGCCGGATGTGGCCTGCTTGATGATGATGACGTTGCCCGCCGCGTCCTGCACGTATTCCAGTCCGCGCGTCTGCGCGAAGGAAACCAGCCAGTCGCTGATCTGCCGGGTGTTGTGTGAGCCGTGCGGGATGGCGCACAGCGCTTCAAAAAACGAAAAGACGCCTTGCGGCTCCAAATGCTCCAATATTGCCATAAGAAACTCCTTTTTGTGATGTGCCGAAGCTTTGCCTGTTCGTGTCTAGTATACACCCGCAGGGAAGAAATGCGCACATTTTTTTATTGCGCTGTGTTCCAGCGCAGTTCGACCGGGGCGTCGTCTGTCAGAGAACAGGCGTTTCCGTCGGTTTCCAGACTGCTGCGGTATTCGCCGCAGTAGATCAGACCGGTTTCGTCGTAGACCGTCAGACAGAACCGGATGTCGGCGCCCTCCCGGTTCCAGACGACGGGCGCGGCGGCCAGCCGCTTGCCGTCATAGGCCATTGCGGTGTTTTGTTCGAGATAGAAGGGCGCGTCGCCGTCTCCGTTCCAGACCGGCACGAGAAAGCGCAGGTCATAGGTGCCGTCCGCGTTCTGCGCGAGCAGGGCAAGCTGCTGGCCGGGCAGAAGGACGGCGAGAAAGTCCTCGTTCCTGTTGACCCCGATCCAATAGCTATCTGCGGGCAGGTCGCACACGGATAAGGTCTGCAAGGCGGTCATGGTCTGAAGGTCGATGACGGTCAGGACATACGCGCCGTTCCGTACCTGATGGAGCAGAAGACGGCTGCCGTCCGGACTTTGCGCAAAGTCCAGCAGGACGTCCGCCGGGTCGAGCGGGAACACGTTCGTCATCTCGTCTACCAGAATGCCTTCCACATCACCGTTTTCGGTCAGCGCCTTATCATAGGGCAGGCGGTAAATGCCGTAGCCGTGGGTGAGCAGGCTGGTGTCCATCTGCGTACCCTCGCCTGCATGGGCATCGAAGGTGAAATAACAGGCCGAGTCGGTCAGCACGCTGTGGGTCTCCATGATAAACGCTTCCCCCGCCGTGCTGCCGCCGCCCGACCCGACGATCTCACCCTTTTCATCGAGCCGCACAGAAATCTCGTACTGCTCGTCGGGCAGCACCGGGATGCGGAAGCAGTCCTCGAAGGTTTGCAGGATGTGCCGCTCGGCATCGAAACGCGGATCGGTCGTATCGTCAATATCCCAGAACTCCCAGCGGACATAGGCGTTCGGAAAATCGAGCTGAACGGCGAGCGGATAGGTTTCATAATAGTCGGCCACGCGGATGATCTCGGTGCGTTCCGCATTCGGCTCGGTGTGCGCCTGAAGATCACGATATGCTTCACCCAAGCCGCCCTCGGACTCAGGACCCAGGGGCCACAAAACGCCGTCGATACGCACGCCCGGATAGCCGTATTCCCGCGTGTACCGCCGTCTGCTCGGTTCAAAGGTAAAGACGGTCTGCGCGTCCCCTTCCTGCCCGGCGGTAAAGGCGGTGTCCCAGAAGAGCCGCCGGTCGTAATCGGCGTGGATGACGGCTGAAAGTCCCTCGGCCTCGGACGGGTCGCCTGCCAGCGGCGAGACCGTCAGCTCGACCGTATCTCTGTTCCGGTCGACCGCGTAAAAGGCGGCGCACAGTCCGCCGCCCGCCAGCAGCGTCAGGATGAGTGTCAGTGCAAGTGCCTTGCGCATGGTCATTCCTCCCCGGTCAGCTCGCCCAGCGCCTTTCCGACGCGGTCGGCGCGATAGTGATAGATTTCCTTGATGCAGTCCATCAGGCTTTGTCCCGATTCCTCCAGCGTTTCGGTCGAAAGATCACCCACGATCTCGCCCTTGCGGAGCAGGATGGCGCGGCTGATGCAGCCCGCGACCTCCTCGATCAGATGGGTCGAGAGCAGAACGGTTTCATTCGGCTCGAGCACGCCCAGCAGCACCTTGTAAAAGTCCTCGCGGTTGAACACGTCGTTCCCGGCAAAGGGCTCATCCATCAGGATGTAGTCCGCGCCCTGACAGAGGGCCAGAATGACCTCAAACTGGTTCTTCTGGCCGGTCGAGAAGGCACGCAGCGGCTTGTGCAGGGGCAGCTCGAAGAAGTCCATCAGACCGGTGAACCGCTTGTCCGAGAAGCGCGGGAAATGCGCGGCGTAGAACTCGCGGTGGGACTGGGCGGACAGGTTGGGGAAGAAGGAGTGCTCGCAGGTGGCGAAGGACAGACGTTCGATGTTCCGCCGGTCGATGGGCGCGCCGTCCAGTGTGATTGTGCCCTGATAGGGGATCAGGCCGAGCAGGCACTTCATGAGCGTCGTCTTGCCCGCGCCGTTTTCACCGAACAGGCCGATGATCTGCCCCTGCGGCAGGGTCAGGCTGACGTCCTCGAGCGCACGTTTGCCGGCGTATCGCTTGGTCAGATGATTCAATTCAATCATAAGATCACACTCCAAACCTTCTGCCACTGGCCGGGCGTCAGACAGACGGCCGGGGTGGCGGTCATATACAGGATGAAATACAGACAGAGCAGGAGCAGGGCGGCCAGACCGCAGAGCACTGCGCCTGCGAGCGGCAGAGTCAGACAGCGGCGGTGCAGCTCCCAGCGGTCGGGCAGACGGCGCATGAGATAAATGCTCTTGCTGCCGCCCTGCCAGTGGTAGAGGTAATGGTACAGCGCGAAGCCCGCCATGCACAGCGCCAGCACGGCGAAGCCGAGCAGGAAGCCGCCCAGAAGGACGATGAAATCGGGCATGACCGCGTCCGGGCGCAGGACGCGCGACGTACCGAAGGTCTCGTACAGGTCGTTCCGCGCGATGAAGTACCGATGCAGGAACAGCGCGCTGTACAGCGCGGCAAGAAACATACCAGAGCCAAAAAATTGCAATTCGGTTCGGAGCGGAAAGCCGGGCGGCGCCCAGCGGGACAGCTTATGCGTCATCATATGCGGCCTCCTTTCCGAGGACGGAAATCAGGGTCACGGTTGCGGTCACGATCGACAGGACGCTCAGCATGACATCGCTCCCGGACTCCGACAGATCCCGGACGAATTGGAAGTTGGTCACGCTGACCAGAACGATAACCGGTGCGACGCGCTCGCCCCGCCGCTGCGCGTAGGGAACGCCTGCGGCGGTGATGCTCAGACCGGCGAGCAGCAGGAAATTGCGCACCCAGCGGCTGATATGCGCCAGCGGCAGCAGGCTGTGCAGCAGCGGAACCCGATAAAACGCGAGGAAAACGGTCTGATTTGTGACCGAATCAGGCACAGCCTGTGTATACATCCGGCAGAAATACAGGGCAAGCCCGACCTGCACCGCCCAGAGCAGCAGATAGCAGCAGGCGTTGTACCCGCACTGCCAGAGAAAGACCGCCTTTTCCGAAATGCGAAGCCGCCGCAGGGTGTCGCCTGTCCGACTGCCGAAGGCGCAGCCGGTCGTGCAGAGCAGAGCGGTCAGCAGCAGGAAGTACAGGCCGAAGGCCCATACGATGTAACTTTCTGAGAAGCACGTTTTCAGGCCGTCCTCGCCGAACTGCCCATAGGGGAGCGCTCTGCCGAACAGCACGCGCTCGATCATCGCCAGCAGGACGAGCAGCGCCAGCACCCGATAAATCGTGCTGCGCGCCAGCAGCATCAAAACAGAACTGTGTTTTTTCATTCTTCTTCCTCCTCCCAGTGCGTTTCGAGCAGTGTCAGCGCCTCATCCTTGGTCAGTCCCATCTGCTTGAGGGCGGCGACTGCCCGCCGAGCTTCGTGTGCCAGCAACGCGGCGCGGATGCGTGCAAGCGCGTCGTCATCCAGCACCATGCAGCTTTTCGCGCCCGTGTGGGAGCGGATCAGCCCTTCGTCTTCGAGCAGGCGGTAGGCCTTCTGCACCGTGTTCGGGTTGACGCCCAGCAGGGCGGAGAGCACCCGGCGGGAGGGCAGCTCGTCGCCGTCCCGGATGACGCCCGCAACCGCGCCGCGCTGGATGAAGCGCAGAATTTGTTGATAGATCGGCGTTCCGGCTTCCATGCGGAACGAGTCAAAGGAGATCATAGGACATACCTCCGGTCGGATCAAACTGTATGACAGGAGTGATACGGTTTATAACTGTATTATAAGGGTGATACGGTTTGCTGTCAAGCGGAAAGCAGTAGTTTGTACGCATGATTTTGCATGAGAGCGGTCAACCTATCCTGAGATGATTTCGCGGAGGGATGCAGGATGGAACCGAAGTTTTACCGCTGGGCCTTGGGACTGACCGCGCTGGCGCTGGGCGTTATGCTGGCGTTTGCGGTCTGGCGCACGCCCCGGCCGCCGGTCGAGGTGGAGGCGGTGCGTGCCGCGTGTGAGGATGTGTTCAACACGGTGACGGTCAAGGGGACGGTGCGCGCGCGGCGGGAGGATCGGCTCTGCGTCTATGCCCCCGCACGGGTCGAGACGGTCTATGCCGCACCCGGGGACACGGTGACGGCGGGGGAGCCGCTCTTCCGCGTTTCCTATACCGGTCTTGACGTTCCCGCCGACGCGGCGGCGGCGGTCTCCGCCCTGTTCGACGGAGCGGACGGGATGGCGGAGACGGTGGATGGGCAGGTGGTGTATGCCGGTCTGGACGGCACGGCCGCCCAGCTTCCCCGCGTGGGGGATCAGCTCCTGCCCGGCGTGACCGCCGCGCGGGTGGCCGACCTTTCCCGGCTGACGGTCGAGGCCAAGGTGCCCGAGCTGTACGCGGGCGAGCTGTCGTCCGGCCAGCGGGCCAATCTTACGCCGGTCTCGTCGCCCGACACCACACTGTCCGCCACACTGGACGAAATCGCGCCCTACGCCGTGCAGACCTTTCAGCTCACCGGCGGCACGGCGGGTGCGACCGTTCTTTGCACCCTGTCGCTGAATGAACCGGCCGACGGGCTGCTTCCGGGCTCGACGGTGGACGTCAAGCTGTTCACCGATGAGGTCAAGGACGCGGTGACCGTGCCCTATGCCGCTGTCCGGCAGGAGGACGGGCAGGAATATGTCTTCGTGCTGGCGGATGGCGTCGTGCGCCGCCGGGACATCGAGACCGGCTACCAGCTCAGTCGGGGCGTGCAGGTTACCCGGGGACTGGAAGCCGGGGCGTGGGTGGTCACGGACGGCGAAGCCGCGCTGACCGACGGAGAACGGGCGGTGCGCCGTGCGGCTCGCTGACCGGTTCCGCCTGTCGTGGGGACAGACCCGGCGGGGCGGTGTGCGCAGCCTGCTGTGCGCGGGAACGGTCGCGGTCGGCGTGCTGGCGATGTCGGTCATCGGCGCGGTCGGACAATACGCCCGGGGCGAGATGACCGAGGCGGTGCGTTCGGTCGGCCTGCGCGGGATGACCTGCTTTCTGGTCGAGCAGCAGACGGGTGACGCGCTCACGCCCGCCTTTGCGGAAGCGGTCGAGCAGGGCGTTCCGGGCGTGGACGCGGCCATGCCGGTCAAGTATCTGGCGGGACGGTACCAGACCGGGCACAAGAGCGGCAATGCGGTGCTGTTCGGCGTGGACGAGCGGATGCGGGAAACCCTCGATGTGACCCTGCTCGACGGACGGCTGTTCACGGCAGGGGAAAGCACACAGCCGGTGCGGCGCGCGGTCATCAGCGAACGGCTGGCGCGGTCGGTCTTCGGTCGGGTCGCGGTCTGCGGCCAGTCCATCCGCCTGACGGTGGACGGGGCGGAAAACCGGTATGAGATCGTGGGCGTCATCCGCGATCAGGCCGGTCTGCTGACCGGGCTGGCGGGCAGCGGCGTGCCCGAGATCATTTATCTGCCCTACGGACTGTTGGCCCAGCGGTCGGACACAGCCGATCAGGTTTTGCTGGCGTACAGCGGCGACACAAAGCAGCTCGAGCAGCGGCTCAACCAGATCGCCGCCGGGCTGCTCGGCCTGCGCGGGTCGGTCGGCGTACAGAATCTGAGCGGCTATCTGGATGAGATCGATCAAATGGCGACGGGCGCTGTTCGAATCTTCCTGCTGGTCGCAGCGGTCTCACTCGTCGTCGCGCTGGTGGCGGTCACCTGCGGGATGCTGTCCGCCGCGCACGAAATGCGGGAGGAGATCGGCATTTACCGCGCGGTCGGCGGCAGGCGGCGCGATATTTTCTGGATCTTCCTCATCCAGTCCGGACTGATCTGCCTGATCGGCGCGGCAGCCGGGCTGGCCGCCGCATGGGGTGGAGTCGGGCTGGCTCGCCTTGTGACCGGCCGCGCCCTGTTCGTGCCCGCCGGGCTGTCGCTCGTCTGTCTCGGGCTTTCGGTGCTCTGCGGCGCGCTCGCCGGGATCGCGCCCGCCTTGCGGGCGGCGAATCTCGACCCGGTGCAGACGATGCACAGATAAAAGGCAAAAAAACAAGAACACGCTGGGAGCGTGTGCTCACAGCGTGTCCTTGTTAGGGGATGTATCACAATTCCAAAGAATTGGAGGCGAAGGGAATCAGTCCTGCAGGGCATCGAAGCCGGTCTCGCCGGTACGAACTTTGACAACATCAACAACATCGTAAACGAAGATCTTGCCGTCGCCGATGTGGCCGGTGTACAGAACCTTCTTGGCGGTCTCAACGACCGTCTCGACCGGGATCGCGGAAACGACGATCTCGAACTTGATCTTAGGCAGCAGGGTCGCATCGACCTTCGCGCCGCGGTAATACTCGGGCGCGCCCATCTGCATGCCGCAGCCTGCGACGTTCGCGACGGTCATACCGGTGACGCCGATCTGATTCAGCGCGTTCTTCAGGCGCTCAAACTTGGACTGGTTGGTAATGATAACGACCTTGTGCATCGAAGCGCTTGCGCCCTCGGTGGTGACACGGGAAACCGGTACTGCCTCAGCCGGTGCAGCCGGAGCGGACGGGGCCATAGCCGCCTTGGCAGCCGCTTCGCCCGCCTTGGTGCCCAGCACGTGGGGCAGGGGCATGAAGTCGGCGTAAGCAGAGGTCAGGCCGTGCTCGGGCTGGTCGAGGCCCATCATTTCCTCGTCCGCCGAGACGCGCAGGCCGATGGTGTTCTTGAGAATCAGGAAAACGATGGTCATGGTGACCGCGACCCAAGCGATGACGGAAACAACGCCCAGGATCTGGATGCCGAAGAAGTGGAAGCCGCCGCCGTAGAGCAGGCCGGCCGGTGCGCCGGCGTCATTTTCCAGGTTATAAGCGAACAGGCCGGTCAGCAGGGTGCCGGTCGCGCCGCACAGACCGTGTACGCCGACCGCACCGACCGGGTCGTCGACCTTCAGCTTCTGATCGACGAACTCGATGCCGAAGACAACGACGAAACCGGCGATGATGCCGATGAGGGCCGCGCCGACCGGGGTGACAACGTCACAGCCCGCAGTGATGGCGACCAGACCGGCCAGAGAGCCGTTCAGGGTCATGGATACATCAGGCTTCTTGTAGCGTACCCAGGTGATGCACATAACAGTGACGGTCGCAACGGCAGCCGCCAGGTTGGTGGTGACGAATACGCGAGCCGCAACCTCAGCCGCGCCGTCGGTCAGGGCGACAGTCGAGCAGCCGTTGAAGCCGAACCAGCAGAACCAGAGGATGAAAACACCGAGCGCGCCCAGCGTCAGGGAGTGGCCGGGGATCGCGCGGGCATTGCCGTTCGCGTCGTACTTGCCGATACGGGGCCCGAGGATGCAGGCGCCGACGAAGGCCGCAACGCCGCCGACCATATGAACCGCGGTCGAACCGGCGAAATCATGGAAGCCGAGCTGCGCCAGCCAGCCGCCGCCCCAGATCCAGTGACCCGAGACCGGATAAATGAAGGCCGAAATGATCATCGAGTAGATGCAGTAGGCCGAGAACTTGGTGCGCTCCGCCATGGCGCCCGAAACGATGGTCGCCGAAGTTGCACAGAAAACGGTCTGGAAGATCAGGGTCGCCCAGCCGCCTTCGCCGCCGGTGGTGAACAGGTCAATGCCGCCGATCAGCGCGCCCGTGCCGCCGAACATCAGGCCAAAGCCGAAGATCCAGAAGATCGGGGTGCCGAGGCTGAAGTCCATCAGGTTTTTCATGATGATGTTGCCGGCGTTTTTCGCGCGGGTGAAGCCGGTTTCTACCATCGCGAAGCCCGCCTGCATGAAGAAGACGAGCGCCGCGCCCAGCAGGATCCAGCTTGTGTTCAGGGCATCGCCCATTGCTGTTAAATCCATTGTTTGTTTACCTCCTTAATATGTGAAACAAAAGATGAACGGGAAGAAGAAAGAGAAAAAGAGAGAAAAAAGAAAAGGGTGTGCGCTCTCCCGATTGGGAGAACGCACACCCTTGTGCGCAGGGATAGGAAAAATACAGGAAATTATACGTAGAACAGCAGATCCGCGTAGGTCGGCATCGGCCAGTACTTCTTCGGAACCATGCTCTCCAGACGATCGGCATAGGCGCGTGCCTGCTCCATTGCAGGGAGAATCACGTCATGCTGATAGGTGGCAAGCGCTTCTACGTCGCCGTCAGGCGCGTTGGTCAGCGCGTCCTCGAGCGCGTTCTGGGCTTCGATCAGCTTGCGGGTCTCATCGGACAGCGCGCGAACCATTTCGGTCTCGGTCGCGGCGTCGACGCCGATGGACTTCTTGGCGATGGCCGTGTCGGACAGCTCATGGGTGTAGGACAGGCAAGCCGGTACGATGTCCTTCTTGAGCATGTCAAGCATGGTCAGTGCTTCGATGCGGATGACCTTGGCATATTCGTCGAGCTGAATCTCCTCGCGGGACTTCATCTCGGCCTCGGTGTAGATGCCGTGGGTGGTGAACAGCTTGACGTTCTTTTCGTCCATGTAGTGCGGCAGCGCCTCGGGGGTGGAGCGCAGGTTCAGCAGGCCGCGGCTCTCAGCCTCGGTGACCCAAGAATCGTCGTAGCCGTTGCCGTTGAAGATGATGCGCTGATGCGCGGTGATCTCGCGGCGGAGCAGGGCGGCCAGCGCGACGTCAAAGTCGTCCGCCTTCTCCAGCTCGTCAGCGAACTGACGCAGCTCCTCGGCGACGGCGGTGTTCAGCATGATGTTGGTGCAGGCGATGTTGAAGGTCGAGCCGGGCATACGGAATTCGAACTTATTGCCGGTGAAGGCGAAGGGAGAGGTGCGGTTGCGGTCGGTGGTGTCCTTCAGGATCGGGGGCAGAACGGTTGCGCCGACCATGGTGGTCTTGGCAGAGCCGGCGTAGGTCTCGCCCTTGACGATGCCCTCCAGAACGGATTCCAGCTCGTCGCCGACGAACATCGAAACAATGGCCGGAGGCGCTTCGTTCGCGCCCAGACGGTGATCGTTGCCCGCGTTGGCGACCGAGATGCGGAGCAGATCCTGATACTCGTCAACCGCCTTGATGACCGCGGTCAGGAAGAGCAGGAACTGCATGTTGGAGGCCGGCGTGGTGCCCGGCTCGAGCAGGTTCTCGCCCTGATCGGTCGAGATCGACCAGTTGTTGTGCTTACCGGATCCGTTGACACCCTCGAACGGCTTCTCATGCAGCAGGCAGACGAAACCGTGCTTGTTGGCGACCTTCTTCATGACCTCCATGGCGAGCTGATTGTGATCGGTCGCGATGTTGGTGGTCGCATAGACCGGCGCCATCTCGTGCTGGCAGGGGGCGACCTCATTGTGCTCGGTCTTGGCGAAGATGCCGAGCTTCCACAGCTCAACGTTCAGCTCCTCCATGTACGCCTTAACGCGCGGACGGATGGAACCGAAGTAATGATCCTCCATCTCCTGACCCTTGGGAGCGGGCGCGCCGAACAGGGTGCGGCCGGTCAGGATGAGGTCGCGGCGCTTTGCGTAGTCTTCCTTGTTGATGAGGAAGTACTCCTGCTCGGGGCCGACGGTGGTGGTGACGCGCTTAATGTCCTTGCCGAAGAGCTTCAGCACGCGGCAGGCCTGCGCGGAGATCGCGTCCATCGAACGCAGCAGCGGGGTCTTCTTGTCGAGAATCTCGCCGGTGTAGGAGCAGAACGCGGTCGGGATGCAAAGGGTCTTATCCTTGATGAATGCGTAAGAGGTGGGATCCCATGCGGTGTAGCCGCGAGCCTCAAAGGTGGCGCGCAGACCGCCGGAGGGGAAGGACGAAGCGTCCGGCTCGCCCTTGATCAGCTCCTTGCCGGAGAACTCCATGATGATCGAGGTATCGCCGCTCGGGGAGAGGAAGGAATCGTGCTTTTCCGCGGTGACGCCGGTCATCGGCTGGAACCAATGGGTGAAGTGGGTCGCGCCCTTGGACAGCGCCCAGTCCTTCATCGCATTCGCGACGACGTTGGCAACGGTCGGATCGAGGGGCGTGCCTTCGAGGATGGTGCGGCGCAGGGACTTATAAACGTCCTTGGGGAGCCGGGTGCGCATGACCTCGTCGTTGAACACCATGCTGCCGAAGATCTCGGGTACGCTGGGTGCCGGATTGGAATTCATAATATAGCCTCCTAACATTTGACCGCCGGGAATGCGCCATAAAAACGGAAAAAGGCGCCGCGGGGATGGTTGTTCCCGGCAGCGCCTTTGCTGTTTACGGTGCTATTATAGGGCGGTTTCGGCCCGATTGTCAAGCGCAAATTTCCAAATTGTTTGGATTTTACGTATTCCACCAAAGTGAGCGAAATGAATCGCTGCTTTCTGGCGGGTTTGTAGAAATTTTACAGGAAAGTCTGCATGACGGCCTGCGCGGCGCGGCGCACGATGGCGGTTATGCGTCATCCGGCGTATCATCGGTTCGTTTTCGCCCGCGTGTCACGTGGGCGAGCGGGTTGCGCTCGGCCGCATCGCGGACGTTCTGGTCGGCGATGTGGGTGTAGATCATGGTGGTGTCTACCCGGGCGTGCCCCAGAACGTTTTGCAGGGTGCGGATGTCCACGCCGTTTTGATACATCAGGGTGGCGGCGGTGTGGCGCAGCTTGTGCGCCGAGTATTTGGTCGGGTCGAGCCCGGCGGCGGTGATGTATTTCTTGACCAGCCACTTGACCGTCTGCGCATTGATGCGGTTGCGGTTGCGGCTGACGAAGAGGGCGTTCCGGTCAGCCTCGTGCGGCTGGAGCCGGGTGGGCAGATAGCGGACAAGCGCATCCTGACAGGCCTCGTTCAGATAGAGGATGCGTTCCTTGTTGCCCTTGCCGCGCACGCGGATGGTGCCCTCCTGAATGTCGGTCAGGTTCAGGCCGGTCAGCTCGGATACACGCATCCCGCAGTTGAGAAAGAGAGTCAGGATGCAGTAGTCCCGTTCGGCAAAGGGGCCATCCACGCTTTCCAGAAGCTGCATCGAGTCGTCCGCCGTCAGGTAGCGGGGTAGCTCCTTGCGCTTGGAGGGTAGCTCCAGACCTGCGACCGGGTTCGCGTCCAGTACATTTACCTTGTCGGTCAGATATTTGAAGAAGGAGCGCAGGGAGGAGACCTTGCGCGCGCGGGAGACGGCCGACAGACCGTATTCAGTCGCCGGACTGTTCTGCTGGGTGGGGCGCTGCTCACCGATATAGGTCAGAAAGTCGTACACGTCGCGCAGAGTCACCGAGCGCAGCAGATCGGCGTCCACGTCGCGGATCGGAATTTCGTCGAATTCAGCCGAGCGGGGAACCAGCCCGCGCTGAATCTTGAGAAAGCGCAGGAAGAGCCGCAGATCAAGGAAGTATTCGAAGCTGGTCTTGGGGGATTTGCCGCGGATTGTGGTCATGTAGACCAGAAAATCACGCACAAGCGGCGGTGCGTCGTGCGCATATTCGTCGATGATGTATCGCATGGATTGCCTCCGTTTGACAGGAAAAAGGTTGCGGACGGACGGCGCACCGCTTGCGGCGCACGCCCGGGTGTGTTACCATAAACGTGAGAAGTCGGTTTACGCCCCCTCGGGCGCGGGGTCGCGCGCGAGCAGAACGGTGCCCGCGAGCATCAGCGCAAGCGCCAGATAGAACTGCACGCCGGGACGCTCACCCAGCAGGATCATGCTGAACGCCACACCCAGAAAGGGCGCGATCGAATAGTATGCGCTGGTTTTGGCCGCGCCCAGCCGGTTCTGCGCCATGATGTAGAAATTGATGCTCAGGCCGTAGGAGACAAACCCCAGCACCAGCACGGCCAGCAGCCAGACCGGCGCGGGGAAGGGTTCTCCCAACAGACGGGCGATCACGAGACTGCCCAGCCCCGAAAAGCAGCCCTTGATTGTGACGATCTCCTCCGAGCTTTTGTGGCTGATCTGGCGGGTGCAGTTATTCTCAAAGCCCCAGCAGACGCACGCGCCCAGAACCATTAGGGAGCCTGCGTTCCAGGTGAAGCTGCCGCCGGCCTCGAAGCTCAGGATGGCGCTGGCGGCTGTCACAAGGACGATAGCCAGCCAGAGCGTCCGGGAGATGACCTCTCGGAATACGACGAGGGCGATGATCGAGGTCGCGACGATCTCAAAGTTGTTCAGCAGCGATACGCTGGCCGAGGTCGTCCGTGCGACGCCCGCCATCAGTAGGATGGGCGCGGCAATATCAAGCACGACCATTGCCGCCGTATAGGGCAGCTCCTTCCGGGTCAGGGGCGCTTTCGCGCTGGGATGCCCGGTCAGGCGGCGCAGCCCGCTGTACAGCAGCAGGCCCAGTCCGGCGCCCAGATACAGGAAGGCGGCCAGCATGGTCGAGCCGACGTGCGCCAGCAGCAGCTTGGACAGCGGAATATTGACCGCATACAGCGCGGCGGCCAAAATTGCGAAGAGGGTGGCGGTGTTCTGCTTATTCATCTTTTATGATACGCCTCGATTCCGAACGGCGGCGGGAGGGCGCAGCGCCGTTTCAATAGACTGATTGTATCATCTTTTGTATCATTCGTCAAAGCATGGGTTAGGAGGAACTGGAATGCCCAGATCACAGCGGCAGAAGCTCAAGCTGCTCTATTTGCAGAAAATCCTGCGCGCGCGGACGGACGACGCCCACCGCATGAGCGCGGATGCGCTGTGCGAGGCGCTTGCGGGCTACGGCATCCACGCCGAGCGCAAGAGCATTTATGAGGATATGGACGCACTGGCCGAGTTCGGGGAGGATATCCTGCGGTATCGCGGCCGGAACGCGGGCTTCGCCATCGGTGCGCGGGAATTTGAGCTGGCCGAGCTGCGCCTGCTGGCCGACGTCATCAGCTCGTCCCGTTTTCTGACTGCCCGCAAGTCGCGGGAGCTGATCGCCAAGGTTGAGAGCATGGCCAGCCGGTACGAGGCGGCCGCGCTCGGGCGGCAGGTGCACGTCGCGGGCCGCGTCAAGACGGCAAACGAGAGCATTTTCCTGAATGTAGACGCCCTGCACGCGGCGATGGCCGCCGGAGAGCAGGTCGCATTCCGGTATTTTAAATGGAGTTTATCGGAAACGGGCGGCTTTGTCAAGCAGTTCCGGCGGGAGGGCGCGGATTATATCGTCAGCCCGTGGGCGCTGATCTGGGACAACCTCAATTATTATCTCGCGGCCTATGACAGCCGTTCGCAGTCCATCCGGCATTACCGTGTGGACAAGATGGAGCGTATCCGTCGGGTGGACGCGCCGCGCGAGGGGCAGGAAGCGTGGGAGGCCGAGGATCCGGAGGAGGGACAGCGCGCAGTGTTCGGCATGTTCCACGGGGAAACGCAGACAGTCGTTCTGTGCGCGCGGAACGAATTTGCCGACGTGCTGCGCGACCGCTTCGGCGCCGAGCTGTCTCCCTACCGGGTGGACGCGGACTGGTTCGAGGTATCGGTGCGCGTCGCGGTCAGCCCGCAGTTTTTCGGCTGGCTGGCCGGACTGGAGGGCGGCGTGCGGCCGGTCTCACCGGACGCCGTGGTCGCACAATACCGGGAGAGCTTAAAAAATTTGCTCGCCGGGCTTTAAAGTCCTGCGTATTGGACACTTTCTTTGCTATACTGGAGATAACAAAGAAAGGAGAATGCAAAATGCAGGGTTATCGGATTCAAAATGTTGCGGGTCATGTCGAAGTTTATGACGCGGATGGTGTTTTTTGCTTCTCCGCGGACAATACGCAGGAGGCGATGGACGAGCTGCGCGAGATGGCCGCATAAATCAGGAGGCATCCATGGAAACAGCATATACCCATTGCACCCTCTGCCCGCGCGCCTGCGGGGTCGACCGCACGGCCGGTGCGCGCGGCTTTTGCGGGGCGGACGACACGATGTACGTCGCGCGCGCCGCACTGCACCCTTGGGAGGAACCGCCGATCTCGGGTACGCGCGGCTCGGGCACGGTCTTTTTCGCGCACTGCACGCTGGGCTGTGTGTTCTGCCAGAATCGCTCGATCAGCCGCCGGGGAGCGGACAGCGGCAAGGCGGTCACGCCCGAGCGGCTGGCCGAAATTTGTATGGAATTACAGGCGCGGGGTGCGCATAACATCAATCTGGTGACCGCGTCCCACTATGCGCCCTCGGTCGCCCGCGCCCTGCGGCTGGCGCGCGCCGAGGGACTGTGCATCCCGGTCGTATACAACACCGGCGGCTTTGAGACGGTCGAAACGCTGCGCCTTCTGGACGGTCTGGTAGACGTCTACCTGCCCGATTTCAAGTATTACAGCAGCTACTACGCCGGACTGTATTCCGCCGCGCCCGATTATCCCGACTTCGCGCGCGAGGCGATTGGGGAGATGGTGCGGCAGACCGGCGCGCCCGTCTTTGATGCGGACGGCCTGCTCGTGCGGGGCACGGTCATCCGGCACCTGATGCTGCCCGGTCTGGCCGGGGACACCGCGCAGGTGCTGCGCTGCATCGCCGAACAGTGGGGCGACCGCGTGCTTGTCAGCCTGATGCGGCAGTACACTCCGTTTGAGATGGACGCGCATCCCGAGCTTGACCGGCGGATCACCGACGCGGAATACGCCGAAGCGGTCGAGCAGTTTTCGACGCTCGGCTTGTCCGGTTTTTTGCAGGACGGCGAATCCATCAGCGAGAGCTTCATTCCCGCGTTTGACGGCGAAGGCGTGTAAAATCGGATTGACAGGCGGCTGATGCCGTGCTACAATGTCAATATATCGAAGAAAAGCGATGAAAAGGAAAGTATGCCGCTTCGGAAAGCGCAGAGAGCCCCGGTTGGTGGAAAGGGGTCTGGAGGGAACGGCGGAAAATGGCCTTGGAGCTGCGTACCGACCTGCGCTGCGGCGCATTTAGGATACGATGGGCGCGCCCATTACAGCGTCAGAGTATCGAAGCCTCCGGGCTTTCCGTACTTGCAGAGGTCCGCCGCCGTGAGGCGCGGATGAATTTAAGGTGGTAACACGAAGCAGCTTTGCTCTCGTCCTTGAACTGTCAGGGACGAGGGCTTTTTTGTTCCCTTTTCCCGGCATCTGCAACATGAAATCAGAGAAAAGGGGACAGAATTATGCAAATCATCATTCGCAATTGGAAATTGGAGGATGCGGCCGGACTGGCCGCGCAGGCAAACGACCCGGGCGTGTCGGACAAGCTGCGCAATACGTTTCCCTACCCGTACACCGAGGAGGACGCGGCATTTTTCATCAATATCGCGCGGCGCACCCATTGTGACCGGGGCTGGCACCGATGTATCGAGGTGGATGGCCGGGTCGCCGGCGGCGTGAGCCTGCGATTCGGCGACGACGTGCTCTGCTGCTGCGGCGAGCTGGGCTGCTGGCTGGGTCGGGATTACTGGAACCGGGGCATTGCGACCGAGGCCGTGCGCATCGTCTGCGAGCGGGCATTTCAGGAGACCGAGCTTGTGCGCATCGAGGCCGAGGTCTTCTCGAACAATCCGGGCGCGATCCGGGTGCTCGAGAAAAACTGCTTCCAGCGCGAGGGCTATTTCTGCAACCGGATCTGCAAGCACGACCGCCTGTACGATTCGATCCTGTTCGCGACATTCAAATGAAAAAAAGATCCTCCTGTGCTCGGCAGGAGGACCTTTTCATACAATTCACTTTTACTTCATCGAAGCGATGACGTGGCTCATGTTGTACAGACCGGGCTGGGTCTGTCCCGCGAGGAAGACGGCGGCGTTGACCGCGCCGGACGCGAAAACGTCACGCGAGAGGGCGGAGTGCTTGACCTCGATGACCTCGTCGCGGCCGCAGAACAGCACGCTGTGCTCGCCCACGATCGTGCCGCCCCGGATCGAGTGCATACCGATCTCGTGCGCCGGGCGCTTTTCGCGGCGCTCGTGGCGGTCATAGACGTATTCAGGCTCGTAGGGCAGGGCTTCGGAGACCGCGTCGGCCAGCATCAGCGCGGTGCCGCTCGGCGCGTCCAGCTTCTGGTTGTGGTGGGCCTCGACGATCTCGACGTCGTAGTCCGCGCCCAGGACAGACGCGCATTTGCGCAGCAGATCCATCATCAGATTGATGCCGAGGGACATATTGCCCGAGCGGAAGAGCGGAATCTCCTTGGAAGCGGCGTCGATGGCGGCGAGCTGTTCGGTCGAAAGGCCGGTCGTGCAGATGACGGCCGGGACGCGGCGCGTCAGACAGAAGGCCAGCAGAGCGTCGACCGCGGACGCGTTCGAGAAGTCGATAACGACGTCGATCTGCTCGGTGCAGGCGGACGGGTCAGCGTAGACCGGATAATCGGCCAGACGGACGGCGTTCACGTCAAAGCCGGCGACGATCCGCATCTCGGGCTTGCCCGCGACGATCTCGGTGATGACGCGTCCCATGCGGCCGTTGCAGCCGGAAAGTGCGATGTTCAGCATAACGGTATGGCTCCTTTGGCAGATCAGATCTTGCAGCCCATGCGGTCGAGCTCGGCCTTCAGCATGGCGGTGTGCTCGGCGGACAGCTCGACGAGGGGCAGGCGCAGGTCGCCGACCTTCCAGCCCAGCAGCTCCATGGCCTTCTTGACCGGGATCGGGTTGACCTCGCAGAACAGGGCGTTGATGAGGTCGAGGTAGTCGAGCTGCAGGCGGGTGGCCTCGGCGTACTTGCCCTCGAGGCACAGGCGGGTGATCTCGTGCGCCTCGGTCGGCGCGACGTTCGACAGGACGGAAATAACGCCCTTGCCGCCCAGCGACATAAGCGGGACGATCTGGTCGTCATTGCCCGACCAGAAGTTCAGCTCATCGCCGCACAGGTGCATGGCCTCGGCCAGCAGAGAGAAGTTGCCGCTCGCTTCCTTCGCGCCGTTGATATTCGGGTGCTTGGACAGCTCGAAATAGGTCTGGGCGGTGAAGGACATGCCGGTGCGGCTGGGCACGTTGTACAGGATGACCGGGCAGTCGCTGCAATCGGCAATCGCGTTGAAGTGGGCGATCAGGCCGCGCTGAGTGGTCTTGTTGTAGTAGGGCGTGACCGAGAGAACGGCGTCCGCGCCGCAGGCAGCGGCCTCGCGGGTGAGCTGGATGGCGGTCTGGGTGTCGTTCGAGCCGGCGCCCGCGATGACCGGGACGCGGCCGGCAACATAGTCGCAGCCGAAGCGGATGACCTCGGCGTGCTCCTCGATGGTCATGGCGGAGGCTTCGCCGGTGGTGCCGACGATGACGATGGCGTCGGTGCCGTGGGCGATCTGGTGGTCGATGATCTTCTTGAATTCCTCGTAGTCAACCTCGCCGGTGGGCTTGAAGGGGGTGACGATCGCGACGGCCGCGCCGGTAAATACAGGCTTTTTCATAGGGTAAGACCTCCTAACAATCAGTCGATGTAACCCTCTGCACACAGCAGCTCGGCCAGCAGGACAGCGCCGCCCGCCGCGCCGCGCAGAGTATTGTGGGACAGGCTGACAAACTTGTAATCGAACAGGGAGTCCTCGCGCAGACGGCCGATGGAAACGCCCATGCCGCCCTCGAGGTCACGATCCAGACGGGTCTGGGGACGGTTGTCTTCCTCAAAGTAGGTCAGGAAATGCTGGGGGGCGGAGGGGAGCTTCAGCTCCTGCGCGCGGCCTTCATAGGTACGCCACTTTTCAATGATCTCCTCCTTGGAGGCCTTGTTCCTGAGCTTGACGAAGACAGACGCCATGTGGCCGTCCGAAACGGGCACGCGCAGGCACTGTGCGGTGATCTTGGGGGAGGTGGCCGGAACGATGCGGTCGCCTTCGATGTGACCCCAGACCTTCATCGGCTCAACCTCGGACTTTTCCTCCTCGCCGCCGATGTAGGGGATGACGTTGTCGATCATCTCGGGCCAGGTCTCGAAGGTCTTGCCCGCGCCCGAAATCGCCTGATAGGTGGAAACGGCGACTTCCTCAACGCCCAGATCCCAGATGGCGGAGAGGGCGGGAACGTAGCTCTGGATGGAGCAGTTGGACTTGACGGCGATGAAGCCGCGCTTGGTCCCCAGGCGCTTGCGCTGGGAAGCGATGATCTCGGCGTGGCCGGCGTTGACCTCGGGGATGATCATGGGGACATCCGGGGTCAGGCGGTGCGCGCTGTTGTTCGAGATGACCGGGCACTCGAGCTTGGCGTAGCGCTCCTCGAGAGCGCGGATCTCATCCTTCTTCATATCGACGGCACAGAAGATGAAATCGACCTTGGAGGCCAGCTCCTCGGCGTCCGCGGTGGCGTCCAGCAGGACCATGTCCTTCATGGCCTCCGGGATCGGACGGGTCATCTTCCAGCGGCCTTCAACGGCCTCGGCATAGGTCTTGCCCTTGTTGCGGCCGGACGCGGCGAGCGCGACGACATGGAACCAGGGATGATTTTCAAGCAGAAGGGAAAAACGCTGGCCGACCATGCCGGTCGCGCCGACGATACCTACCTGATACTGCTTCATGATTTGGGATTCCTCCTAACAGTTTTCTACCATAGCGTGAAATACTCGACAGATAAGAAAAAAACCGGTTGAAAAACCGGCATGGACTATACTATAATGGAAAGACAGGATTGTCATCCCATAAGTGATAGCGCTCCACCGGCATGAGACATGCTGATGACAGACGATGGGATGTTCTCCAAACCGTCCAGGCAGGGCATCCCGCAATGGGCCGCGCCTTCGGCGGAGTCCCCTTTTTCGAATGGTCAACGGGGTTGCGGCCCCTGACAGACGATACTGATGAACACCGCGCCTCTATCTGTAGGAATTTCGTTATGTAACGTATGCATTCTTTATTCTATGGCACGGTTCTTCTTTTGTCAATAGACAAACGCGAAGGAGATGGCTATGAAACGTATTTTTTCAGCGATTTTGTCGTGTGCGTTGTGCGTACCGCTGTTTTTGCCCCCCGCGCGGGCGGCCTCTGATCCGGTCGTCCGGGTGGGGCTGGCCTACGGCGCGTCCGCGCAGGAGGCCTCCCGGCTGGAGGCGGCGGACGGCGCGGGCTGGACGGTCGGTGAGATGCGCGGCACCTCCTTCGTCAGCCGCGAGACCCTTTCCTGCGCGGTGCTCACGGTCGAGCCGGACGGTACGGGCTTGAGACTGGTGGACGCGGACGCCGGCCGGACGGTCTACGAGACCGACGCGGACGAGCTTGCGCTCTCGGCGCTCGGCCGGCTGACGCTGTTCGGCCAGAACCGGTACGAGGGCGACTTTGTGTGCCGCAATACGGACGGAAGGGTCACTGTCATCAACTACATCGGTCTGGAGGACTACATCAAGGGCGTCGTGCCCTATGAGATGACCGCGAGCTGGCCGCGCGAGGCGCTCAAGGCGCAGGCTGTCTGCGTGCGCTCCTATGCCGACGGGCAGATGGGCAAGCACGAGAGTCAGGGCTTTGACCTGTGCGCCTCCACCCACTGCGAGACCTACCGCGGCACCGGCCGCGCCACGGCCAATTCGGACGCGGCGGTCGAGGAAACCAAGGGTGAATACCTGTGGTACAACGGGAAGAAGGTCGTCGGCTATTATTTCTCGTCGGACGGCGGCGCGACCGAGGACGCGGCCAACGTCTGGGGCGGCAGTCTGCCCTATCTGACCGGCGTGCCCGACCCCTATGAAAACACGGCCGAGGCGCTCAACGGCACGTGGTCGGTCGCGCTGACGGCGGCGCAGGCGGCGGAAAAGCTGCGTGCGGCCGGGCATACGATCGGCACGGTTGCGTCCATCCAGATCACCGGCCGCACCGCGATGGGCAACGTCGCCGAGCTGACCGTGACCGACACGGCGGGCACAAAGGTGAAGCTGACCCGCGCGGCCTGCCGGTCGGTCTTCGGCCTGAACAGCATCCGCTATTCGGTTTCGGGCGGCACGGCCGCCGCAGCGCCTGCCGCCTCGAATGTCGTCTATGTGATCGGCGCGGACGGCGTGAAACGTCAGGTCGCGCTGAGCGGCTGCTCGATGCTCACAAGCGCCGGCTTGAAGCCTGTGACGACGGCGGCTCAGACGACAGACACGTCTGCTGCAGGCGACAGCTTTACCTTCACCGGTACGGGCTGGGGTCACAGCGTCGGCATGAGCCAGTACGGCGCGAAGGCAATGGCCGAGCAGGGCTTTCCTTACGACCGTATCTTACAATATTACTTCACCGGCATCGAGGTTCGGTGATTCCAAATAAGGAGGAGGCCGGGAACACGCCCGGCGCATACTATGAAGAAAAGCGATTTTTATTTTGATCTGCCCGAACGTCTCATCGCACAGCATCCGCTCGCGCAGCGGGACAGCTCCCGTATGCTCGTCATGGATCGATCGACCGGCGAACTGGCGCACCGCCATTTTCACGATCTGATCGAATACCTCAAGCCGGGTGACTGTCTCGTGATGAACAATTCCCGCGTCATCCCGGCTCGCCTGATGGGGCAGGCCGAGGGGCGCACCACGCCGATCGAGGTCGTTCTGCTGACCGACCACGGCGACGGCGTCTGGGAATGCCTGACCCGCCCGGGCAAGAAGACCCGCGAGGGCGTCAAGCTCTCCTTCGGTAACGGCCTGCTGACCGGCGTGGTCGAGTCGGTCAACCCGGCCGACGGCAACCGTATGATCCGCTTCCAGTACGAGGGCGTTTTCCTTGAGCTGCTCGACAAGCTGGGCACCATGCCCCTGCCGCCCTATATCAAGGAAAAGCTGGACGACCCCGAGCGGTATCAGACGGTCTATTCCAAGACGCCCGGCTCGGCCGCCGCGCCGACCGCCGGCCTGCATTTCACGCCCGAGCTGCTTGCAAGGATCAAGGAAAAGGGCGTGAAGCTGGCTTTTGTCACCCTCCATGTCGGTCTGGGCACCTTCCGTCCGGTCAAGGAGGAGGAAATCACCGACCACATCATGCATTCCGAATATTATGTGATGGACGAGGAGACCGCCAAGGTCATCAATGAGACCCGCGCTGCCGGACACGACGTATTCGCGGTCGGCACGACGGCCTGCCGCACGCTGGAGACCATCGCCGCGCCCGACGGCACGGTGCGTCCCCAGTCGGGCTGGACGGATATTTTCATCTATCCGGGCTACACCTTCAAGTGCGTCGATCATCTGATTACGAATTTTCATCTGCCCGAAAGCACGCTGATGATGCTGATTTCGGCCTTCGCGGGCCGGGAGCGCGTGCTTGATATGTACAAGGTCGCCGTCGAGCAGGAGTACCGTTTCTTCTCTTTCGGCGATAGCTGTCTATTCCTGTAAAAAACATACGAAATATTGAGGTACCACATGGAAATTGGAGCTTTTCAACTGAAAAAAAACGAGGGTAAGGCACGGCGCGGCGAATTTATGACCGCGCACGGTTTGGTGCAGACCCCGGTGTTCATGAACGTCGGCACGGCGGGCGCGATCAAGGGCGCGGTTGACGCGTTTGACCTGAAGGAGCTGGGCTGTCAGGTCGAGCTGTCCAACACCTATCATCTGCATGTGCGTCCGGGCGATGCGATCGTCAAGCAGATGGGCGGCCTGCACCGGTTCATGCGCTGGGACGGCCCGATGCTGACCGATTCGGGCGGCTTTCAGGTCTTCTCGCTGGCGTCGCTGCGTAAGATCCGGGAGGAGGGCGTGACCTTCAACTCCCATGTGGACGGCCGCAAGATCTTCATGGGCCCGGAGGAAAGCATGCGCATCCAGTCGAATCTCGGATCGGATATCGCGATGGCCTTCGACGAGTGCGTTGAAAATCCGGCGCCCTATGAGTATGTCAAGGATTCCTGCGCCCGCACGACCCGCTGGCTGGCTCGCTGCAAGACCGAGCTTGACCGGCTCAACAGCCTGCCCGATACGGTCAACCCGCATCAGCTTCTGTTCGGCATCAATCAGGGCGGCACCTATGACGATCTGCGCGTGCAGCATATGGAGGACATCGCCGCGCTCGATCTGCCGGGCTACGCGATCGGCGGTCTGGCCGTCGGTGAGAGCACCGAGACGATGTATCACATTCTGGACGTCGTCCTGCCCCACGCGCCCGAACACAAGCCGCGCTACCTGATGGGCGTGGGCACCCCGTCCAACATCATCGAGGGTGTGGCGCGCGGCATCGACTTCTTTGACTGCGTCATGCCCACCCGCAACGCCCGTCACGGCCATCTGTTCACATGGGATGGCATCATGAATATCCACAACGCCAAGTACCAGACCGACGACCGGCCGATCGAGGAGGGCTGCCAGTGCCCGACCTGCCGGAAGTTCTCGCGCGCCTATGTGCGCCACCTGCTTAAGGCGGGCGAGATGCTCTCCCAGCGCCTGCTGGTGCAGCACAACCTCTGGTTCTACAACAATCTGATGGTCAAGATCCGCGAAGCGATCGAAACCGATACCTTTGAAGAATTTCGCGCGCAGTACAGCGAACGGCTGGCCAAGCGCATCTGATGAGGCGCCCAAAAGCGGTCAGGAGTTTTCCTGCCGCTTTTTCTATATCTCTATGCAACGGCGGTGCGCGGATTGCGTCTGTATTTGCAGAAGGAGGGAAGATTTATGGAGGACGAAGCGATCATCCGGCTGTACTGGGCGCGGGACGAGGAAGCCATCGCCCGGACACGGGACAAATACGGCAGATTTTGCCATGAGATCGCCTTTCATATCCTGCGCCAGCGGCAGGATACCGAGGAATGTCTGAATGACACGTGGCTGCGCGCGTGGAACGCCATGCCCGAGGACTGGCCGCGTGCGCTCATGGCCTATCTGGGGAAGATTACGCGCAATCTGGCGATCACCCGTTATCGTGGCGCGCACGCGGAAAAGCGGGGCGGCGGCACGCTGGAAATCGCGCTCGATGAGCTGGGCGAATGCGTCGCGGCAGGCGGCAGCGTGGAGCGCACGGTCGAGCGCCGGGAGGCGGCGCAGCGGATCAGCGCGTTTCTGCGCACCCTGTCGGAGGAACAGTGCGACCTGTTCGTGCGGCGGTATTGGTACATGGATTCGATCGAGGAGCTGGCCGCCCGGTTCGGCATGAGCGAGAGCCGGGTCAAATCCAGCCTGTTCCGCACGCGGAAGAAGCTGCGCACCTGTCTGGAACGGGAGGGGATGCTGGAATGACCAGAGAAGAGCTGCTCGAGCTTTTGGGCGAGATCGACGATGATCTGATCGAGCGGGCGGCGCATGCCGGGCGTGTCCGGCCGCCGTACCGCCGGTGGGCTTCAGTTTCACTTGCGGCCTGCCTGTGTGTTGTGATCGCCAGCGCGGTCTTCCTGCCTCTGCGCGGCTGCGGCGGCGCGAGTGGAGGCGGCATGAGCACGGCGGACTGCGGCGCGGCGGAAAACAGCGCCGGCACATCCGCTTCGAACAGCGCCGCGGATGCGTCGATGCAGGACTTTGATGTGGACGCAGGTACGCTCTGCCCGCTTGCAGTCGAACCGGCGGAAGGCGTTTCGGTCACGCGCGTGCTCAGCCTGACGGTGTTCGATGCTGAGCATGCTCAGGCGACGGATGCGTACACGCTGACAAACGAAACGGAGCACGCGCTTGATTTGACCCTCGTATATCCGTATGAAGCCGCGCTGGGAGACAGCAAACCCGTGCTCACGCTGGACGGCACGGTGCTCAGCGCCGAATATGCGGTCGCGGACTTCGATCCGGAGACCGTGGACGACCCGGTCGTGACCGTGTATGACGTGACCGGCGGTCGGGCGCAGCCGCTTCGGGTGGAAGCGTCCGGAATGGGTCGGCTTACCTCGTTTGGCTTCGCTTCCTACGGCGGGCAGACGGACGGCACGCGGTTTTTCGAGGGGAACGGTCTGGATCGAGGTACGCCCGGCATTGTTGTCTTTGACGGCGGCCCGACTGTAACCCTGACCGACGCACCGGACGGCGTGTCGCTCGACAAACGCACGATACACCTGTCCGGCCTGCTTCGGGAACGTCTGTCCGACTTCACCGGCACGGCCGAGACCGACGAAACGCGGCTGGCTGCGCTGACACAGGCGGCGGCGGACGAGGTTTGGCCGGATATCAGTCTGTCGGACAGCGTGCGCGCGGCGTGGCGGGCGCAGCGCAGCCAGCGCCTGACCGCGTCCCTGACCCTTGCGCCCGGCGAGACCCGCACCTTGGTCTGCACGATGGACAAGGCGGCCAGCTTCAATCGGTTTGAGCCCGGCGTGACCGGCTACCGCGTGCAGGCGGCGGAGGTGCCGACCGAAATTGCGGTCGACCTGCCGGACGGGTGGACGCTGGAAGCCGACGGCGAAATCGCGCAGGACAGCGCGGCGCGGTATACCGCGTCGCTCGCGCCCGGGGACGGGACGCTGACCCTGTACGTGCGCGAGCCCTGAACCAAAAGAGCCTTTCCCTTAAGGAGAGGCTCTTTTTCACGTCTTTTTTCCGGCCGCGCCGCATACCCTGAACGGACAGACCGGAATCGGGGAGGGATGCGGATGCGCCGGTGTGACAGCTTTGCGGGACGACTGACCGTGCTCTGCATGTCCAATATGGGACTGCAGGCGCTCGGCTTCCTGTACCGCATCTTCATGAGCCGTCTGGCGGGCGCCGAGGGGTTGGGTGTGTACCGGCTGGCCTACTCGGCCTATATCGTGCTGCACGCGGCCTGCCTTTCGGGCGTGACGATGGCCTGCACCCGCTTGTCTGCCGAATGGAGCGCGCAGGGACGGCCGGGTGCGGTGCGCGTGCTCGTGCGCCGCGCGTTTCAGACCTTCCTGTGCTTCTTTTTGTGCGGCGCGTCCGTCTTGCTGCTGTTCCGCGACCTGATCGCGGAGCATGTGCTGGGCGACGGGCGGACAGCCGCCGCCATGCCGGTCATGTTGGCCTGCATCGGGCTGACCGGCATCGAGAATGTGTTCAAATCCACCATGGTCGGACTGAACCGGGTGGACAACGCGGCGGTGAGCGAATTGACCGAGCAGGTCGTGCGCATCGGCGCGACGCTGGCCCTGTTATACTGGAATGAGAACGGCGATCTGGGCTGGATCGCGGTGCTCATCTTCGCCGGAATGACGGTCAGCGAATGCGTCAGCGCCTTCCTGATGACCCGGATGTACTGCGGTCTGCGCCTGCCTCCCGCCGCGCCGCCGCCGCCCGGTGCGCGGGCCGAGTTTCTGTCGATCGTCCTGCCGGTCTCGGCCTCGGCACTCCTGTCGAACGGGATCGCCTCGGCGGGCGCGGTCGTCCTGCCCATGCGGCTGACCGCGTCCGGCCTGACATGTGCCGATGCGGTTGCCGCACTGGGCGTGGTGTCCGGCATCGCGTCTCCGATCATGCTGCTGCCGATTGCTCTGCTGTCCTCCCTGTGTACGGTCGCCATGCCCGAGGCCAGCCGGTATGCCGCCCTCCGCGACCCGGCGCGTCTGCGCCGGTTCACCGGAAAGACCGTGTTTGCCGCAGGCGTGGTCGGGATTCCGGCGACCGCCCTGCTGATCCCGCTCGCGCCCGCGATTGCGCGGCTGTTTTTTTATCGCGCCGTGCCGCCCTTGTATTTCTGGCTCATCGGCGTGTCGTGCATCCTGTGCTATTATCAGATGGTTACCGGCTGTCTGCTCAACGGCATCGGCCGGCAGCAGTTCGCCGTGCTGACGGCTCTGTCAGCCGAGGCCTTGCAGCTTGCGCTGGTCTGGGCGCTGGCCGGCCGGCCGCACCTGCGGGTCTACGGATATCTGATCGCCCAGTGCATCGCGCCCGCCTGCGCCGCGCTGGCGGGTGCGGCCCGGCTGGTGTCGTGCGGCGCGCTGCCCTTTGCGCCCGGACGGCTCTTGGGCGTGCCGCTAGTGTGTGGAGCGGCGGTCTTTTTGTGGACGCGGGTGTTTTATTACGTCTTCGTCGGCTGGCTGGGCGGACAGTGGCCCGGTCTCGTCTGCGCCGTCCTGAGCGCACTGCTCCTGTACCTGCTTGTTCTGCGGCTGTTCGGCGTCAACGTGCGGAAATATCTGTCGGTTCCCGGCCGCGCGCCCGCCTATTTGACCCTCTTCTATTGAAATCGCTCTTGCCGAATTATGCGGCGATGCCTTGACTTTGCCCGTCGGACACGGTATGATGAATACAGAAAATGCGGCTCTTGTTCGATTGTTCCCGGACAGGGGCTTTTCTTTTGATTCTATACATTGAGGTGTCATATATGAAACTGGAATTTTGCTGTCCGACCCTGTTCGGTTTGGAGGGGATCGTGGCCGACGAGCTGCGGTTCGGCGGAAAGCTGACCGACGTGCGCGCCGAAAACGGACGCGTCCTGTTTACGGGCGACGCGGACACGCTCATCTGGGCGAACCTGCACCTGCGCTGCGCCGAGCGCGTGCTTGTGCGGCTGGCCGCCTTCCGCGCCGAGACCTTCGACGAGCTGTTCGAGGGCGTGAAAGCGATCCGGTGGGAGGACTTCATCCCGGCGGACGGCACGTTCCCGGTCAAGGGACATTCGCTCGATTCCAAGCTGTTCAGCGTGCCTGACTGTCAGAAGATCGTCAAGAAGGCGGTCGTCACCCGGCTGGGCGCGGCCTACGGGCTGAGCTGGTTCCCCGAGACCGGCGCACGGTGCCAGATCCAGTTCTCGATCATGCACGACATGGCCGAGATCTTTCTGGACGCCTCGGGCGCGGGGCTGCACAAGCGGGGCTACCGCGCCAACGCGAACGCCGCGCCCCTGCGGGAGACGTTGGCGGCGGCCATGGTCAAGCTGGCGCGCTGGCGCGGCCGGGAACCCCTGCTCGATCCCTTCTGCGGCTCGGGCACCATCCCGATTGAGGCCGCGATGATCGCGCTCAACCGTGCGCCCGGCATGATGCGCACCTTTGACGCCGAGAAATGGAGCTGGATCGAAGCTGAACGTTGGCGCACCGCGCGGGAGCAGGCGGTCGCCGCCGTGCGCACCGACCTCGCGCCCGACCTGCTGTGCGGCGGGGACATCGACCCGGACTGCGTGGCGCTGGCGATCGAAAACGCCAAGAAGGCGGGCGTTGACCGCTTCATCCGCTTTGAACAGGCCGACGCCGTGCGCCGGGATTACCGCTGGCAGTCGGGCGTTTTGTTTGCCAATCCGCCCTACGGTGAACGCCTGCTCGATCGCGAGAGCGCCGAGGCGCTGTACCGCGCGATGGGCCGCGCGGCGGGCGGCAGCGAGCTGCGGCAGTATTATCTGACCTCCGATCCGGAATTTGAGCGGTTTTACGGATACCGCGCGGACAAACGGCGCAAACTCTACAACGGTATGCTCAAATGCGACCTGTATATGTATTTCAAGCCGCAGGCCGAGCGCCGTCCCTTCCGCGCCCAGCAGGCGCGCGGCCAGGTTGGCAGGGGAGACCGGGAAGTGCCAAACCGGACGAAGGGGAAGCATTCATAAATTTTTCACAATTTGTTTTCTATTTTCTTCAAAAAAGGCCTTGCGTTTCCTGTGGGCTTGATGTATTATAATAACCGGGTTGGCACTCCGGAACGTTGAGTGCTAATAATTGAATTTGTTAATCTTAAATTTTTAGGAGGAATATATCATGACTTTGAAGCCCCTTTCTGACCGCGTTGTCATTAAGATGGTCGAGGCGGAGGAAACGACCGCCAGCGGCATCATCCTGACCGGTTCCGCGAAAGAAAAGCCGCAGGTTGCGGAGGTTCTCGCGGTCGGCCCCGGCGGTGTGGTTGACGGCAAGGAGGTCGTCATGCAGGTCAAGCCCGGCGACAAGGTAATCACCAGCAAGTACTCGGGCACCGAGGTCAAGGTCGACGGCGAGGAGCTGATCGTTGTCCGTCAGGGCGATATCCTCGCGATCGTTGAGTAAGACCCGGAACATATTTTTTCTAACTCAAAATTTGAAGGAGATTTTTGATTATGGCTAAGCAGATTCAGTTTGGCGAGGAAGCGCGCAAGTCTCTGATGCGCGGCATTGATCAGCTCGCAGATACCGTTAAGGTCACCATGGGCCCCAAGGGCCGCAACGTTGTGCTGGGCAAGAAGTTCGGCGCACCGCTGATCACGAACGACGGCGTGACCATCGCCAAGGACATCGAGCTGGACGACCCCTTTGAGAACATGGGCGCACAGCTTGTCAAGGAAGTTGCCACCAAGACCAACGACGTTGCCGGTGACGGTACCACCACCGCAACCCTGCTGGCGCAGGCGTTCATCGGTGAAGGCCTGAAGAACCTGGCGGCCGGCGCGAACCCGATGGTTATGCGCAAGGGCATGACCAAGGCGGTCGACGCGGCGGTCAAGGCAATCGCGTCCAACTCCAAGAAGGTCAACGGCGCAGAGGACATCGCCCGCGTCGCGGCGGTTTCTTCCGGCAGCGAGGAGATCGGCAAGCTGATCTCTGAGGCGATGGAGAAGGTCTCGACCGACGGCGTCATCACCGTTGAGGAGTCCAAGACCGCTGAGACCTATTCCGAGGTCGTAGAGGGCATGCAGTTCGACCGCGGCTATATCACTCCCTACATGGTCACCGACACCGAGAAGATGGAGGCCACGCTGGACGACGCGGTCATCCTCATCACCGACCGGAAGATCTCCGTCATCGCTGATCTGCTGCCCCTGCTCGAGCAGATCGTTAAGACCGGCCGTAAGCTGCTGATCATTGCGGAGGACATCGAGGGCGAGGCACTGTCCACCCTGATCGTCAACCGTCTGCGCGGCACCTTCACCTGCGTTGCCGTCAAGGCGCCCGGCTTCGGCGACCGCCGCAAGGAGATGCTGCAGGATATTGCTACCCTGACCGGCGGCACCGTCATCTCCGAGGAAGTTGGTCTGGATCTGAAGGACGCTACCCTGGATATGCTGGGTCGTGCACGTCAGGTCAAGGTCAACAAGGAGACCACTACCATTGTTGACGGCGCTGGCGACTCCGAGAAGATTGCGGCTCGCGTTGCGACCATCCGCGCTGCAATCGAGAAGACCACCTCTGATTTCGACCGTGAGAAGCTGCAGGAGCGTCTGGCCAAGCTGGCCGGCGGCGTTGCGGTCATCAAGGTCGGCGCTGCGACCGAGATCGAGATGAAGGAAATGAAGCTGCGCATCGAGGACGCGCTGAATGCGACCCGTGCGGCGGTTGAGGAAGGTATCGTCGCCGGCGGTGGCACGGCCTATGTCAATGCGATCCCGGCGGTTGCCGCCCTGCTCGACGAGGTCGAGGGCGACGAGAAGACCGGCGTGAAGATCATCATGCGCGGCCTGGAAGCTCCGGTCAAGCAGATCGCGATGAACGCCGGCGTAGACGGCGCGGTCGTTCTGGATAAGATCCAGACCTCCGGCAAGATCGGCTACGGCTTCGACGCGTACAAGGAAGCGTTTTGCGATATGATCCCGTCCGGTATCGTCGATCCGACCAAGGTCAACCGTTCCGCGCTGCAGAACGCGGCGTCCGTTGCCTCGATGGTTCTGACCACCGAGTCCATCGTCGCCGACAAGAAGGAGCCTGTCGTTCCGGCTGCTGCTCCGGCGCCGGATATGGGCGGCATGTACTAATTCCGTCCAGGACAATCCAAATAAACAAAAAGAAAGGCGTCTCCCGTGTTGGAGACGCCTTTTTGCGCATTTTTGGCCAAAAAAAGAAGCAGCCCCGGGCGCTGCCGGGGCGTGTGGCTCCGGCAGACGCGCGGGACTGTTTCACACAGAAGATCGGACGAAACGGACGATCTCTGCCGTTCAACCGGGAACGGCTCAGCCTTTGCGGAAGTCGAGGCAGTCGGTGCACTGCTCGACCGTCGGGTTGGACTCGTGGGTGCCTACGGTGATCGAGTCCAGACTGCAGTAATCCGCGCCGGATGAATGGTTGACGCACTGCTTGACGGTGCAATGGATCGACTTGTTTTCGTGGTTCAGCATAATGATTTCCTCCTTTGAGATTTACAAAGGCAGTATGTCCGAAAGCCGGGAATATGATACATCGGAAGGTCGTAAAATATTTCCAGTTTTCAATTGACAATCCGGAACAATGTGGTATACTATGAATAGAAATCGTTCTCATTTGGAACTATTTGACGTTTGAAAGGAGTCACCGTTATGGCGAATTTAAAGGGTACCAAGACCGAAGCGAATCTGATGACCGCATTCGCGGGCGAGTCGCAGGCGCATACCAAATATCAGTACTATGCCTCCAAGGCAAAGAAGGACGGCTACGTCCAGATCGGCCGCCTGTTCGAGGAGACCTCCAAGAACGAGAAGGAGCACGCCAAGATCTGGTTCAAGCTGCTGCATGGCAAGGGCATCCCGTCCACCATTGAGAATCTGAAGGACGCGGCTGACGGCGAGAACTACGAATGGACTGATATGTACGCCACCTTTGCCAAGGAAGCGCGCGAGGAAGGCTTTGACGACATTGCATTCCTGTTTGAGGAAGTCGGCAAGATCGAGAAGGAGCATGAGGCGCGTTACCGCAAGCTGCTCGCCAACATCGAGGATGGCATCGTCTTCTCCCGCGACGGCGACATGATGTGGCAGTGCTCCAACTGCGGCCATATCGTCATCGGCAAGCAGGCGCCCGAGGTCTGCCCGGTCTGCGCCCATCCGCAGGCATATTTTGAGCTGAAGGCCGAGAATTATTGATCCTTCGGTAAAATCCATCGTCCGAGTCCAAAGCATTGCTGCGGATAAGGCCGTATCATATTTGTTTGACTGACGTCGAAGGCGCATCCTGAGATGAAAGGCGAAGCTGCATCCCTGTATCTTTCTGCGCCCTGAGCCGTCACCGGTTTGGGGCGCATTATTTTTTGAGGAAAAGGAGCTGAATGTATGGAAAACCGCATCGCCATTCTGGGGATCTTTATCGAGGACAACGCACAGAGCGGGCAGGTCAACGCCCTGCTGCACGATTACAGCGAGTATGTCGTCGGGCGCTTGGGCGTCCCGTACCGGGAGCGCAAGCTGTCCGTCATCTGCGTGGTTCTGGACGCGCCGAACGATATCATCAGCGCATTGTCCGGTAAGCTGGGCCGTCTGTCTGGCGTGAAGGCCAAGGCGCAATATGCAAAATAACCCCATTTTCAGAAAGGAAACGATGATCATGAAGAAACGTGTTCTGGCGCTTTTCTGCGCCATGCTGTTCGTGCTGGCCGGCTGCGGTCAGACTGCGACGCAGAGCGATGCGCAGGAGCCTGCCCAGCAGCAGGCGGCTGAGCCGGCCGCCGAGCCGGAGACAGCGCCCCAGCAGGAGACCGTGGAGGCCGCCTATGAGGACGGCGTTGTACTGCGCGTGGCCTCGCTGAAGGGCCCGACCTCGATGGGTCTGGCTTCGCTCATGACCGATGAAAACGAGCACTATCAGTTTGAGATGCACACGGCGGCGGATGAGATCGTCCCGCTGCTCGTCAAGGGTGAGATCGACGGAGCGCTGATTCCGGCCAATCTGGCTGCGACCCTGTACAAGAAGACCGAGGGCAAGATCGCGGTGCTGAACATCAACACGCTGGGCGTGCTCGAGGTCGTTGCCCCCGCGTCCGAGCAGATCGGTGACCTGACCGCCCTCAAGGGCAAGACGGTTTACATGACCGGCAAGGGCACGACGCCCGAATCCGCTCTGCGCTATCTCATCGAGAAGAGCGGGATGCAGTGGGAGGATTTGAAGGTCGAGTTTAAGTCGGAGGCGACCGAGGTCGTCGCCGCGCTCAAGGGCGATCCGACTGCCTGTGCCGTTCTGCCGCAGCCCTTCGCAACCGTCGCGACCCAGCAGCTCGACAACATGAGCATCAAGCTCAGCCTGACCGAGCTTTGGAGCCAGCTCTCGGATGATGACAGCCAGCTCGTCACCGGTGTCACGGTCGTTCGCAAAGCGTTTGCCGAGGAGCATCCGGCGGCGCTCGCACAGTTCCAGAATGACGCCGCCGCGTCGGTCGAATACGTCAATACCCATCCGGCTGAGGCCGCCGCGCTGATCGAGCAGCTTGATATCGTCAAGGCCGGCATTGCCAAGCTGGCAATCCCGCGCTGCAATCTGGTTTCGATGACCGGCACGGAGATGCAGACCGCGCTGAACGGCTATCTCAACGCGCTGTACGATTTCAGCCCCGAGCTGGTCGGTGGGGAACTGCCTGATGCGGATTTTTACCTCGTATAAAGGACTCCTATGGAAGGCGGCAATTGCCGCCTTCTGGCTTATCCTGTGGCAGAGCATGGCCGTATTTTTTGCCGCCCGGTACCGGACGGACATCCTGTTCCCCGGGCCGCTCCAGACCTTGGAGAGCCTGCGGCAGCTTGCGGGGACGGGCGCGTTCTGGCTGTCGATCGTCCATTCGCTCTGCAAGATCGCGGCCGGATTTGTGTTCGCGTTCGCGGCGGGAGCCGGTCTCGCGGTGCTGGGACGGCTCTGTCCGCCGGTCCGCGCCCTCTTTGCGCCCGCCGTGCAGATCATGAAGAGCGTGCCGGTCGCCAGTTTCATCGTCGTCGCGCTCATTTGGATGCACGCGGACAATATTTCGATTCTGGTGTCCTTTTTTGTCGTGTTTCCGGTCGTGTATTTCAATCTTTCAGAAGGTCTGCGGCAGATGGACCCCGCGCTGCTCGAGATGGCCCGGGTGTTCCGGATGCCGCTTCCCAAGCGGCTGCGCGCGCTGTATATTCCGCAGGTCATGCCCTACCTGATCTCGGGCTGCCGGGTCGCGGTCGGCATGGCGTGGAAGGCGGGCGTCGCGGGTGAGATCATCGGCCTGCCCGGCCTTTCGATCGGCGAGCAGCTCTATCTATCCAAGCTGTATCTGGCGACGGCAGACCTGTTCGCGTGGACGATCGTCATCATCTGCATCAGTTTGCTGTGCGAGCGGGCGGTCGTGCGCCTGCTTGACCGGCTCAGGAAACGTTGGGAGGCTGCCTATGGAAATCCGGTTTGACCATGTATCAAAACGTTACGGAGACAAAACCGTGCTCAGCGGGCTGGACTGGCGCGTGCAGGCGGGGGAGACGTGGCGGGTCGAGGGGCCGTCCGGCGCAGGAAAGACTACCCTGCTGCGCCTGCTGCTCGGACTGGAGCACCCGTCGGCTGGGCGGATCGACCGGCCGTACAGCGTGCGCTTCGCGCCGGTCTTTCAGGAGAACCGGCTGATCCCGCGCCTGAGCGCCGTGCAGAACATCGCGCTGACCTGCGACGCGCCCGACGACGAAATCTGCACCGCGCTGGCCGAGGTCGGGCTGACGGCGGACGATCTCGCACAGGCGGCGGCGACCCTGAGCGGCGGGATGCAGCGGCGTGCCGCCATCGTCCGCGCCCTGCTTGCGCCGTCCGATTTTCTCGTGCTCGACGAACCGTTTTCCGGGCTTGACACGGACAATATCGCCCGCGTGCTGGCCTGCATCAACCGCCGCCGGGCGTCGCGCGGGCTGATCTTCGTCTCCCACGAGCGGTATGACGCCTTTTCCGGGGCAAAGTGCTTGCGCCTTCCCTGAAATTCGTCTATAATAATACAATCGAATCACGAAAGGTGCGTTTGCCCATGCAAAAGGGAGAAAAGAATAAACTGAAGCTGCTGCTCGTCGGCATCCAAGCCCGACTCAAGCAGAACCGCGACTATTTTGTAGCCGCTGAATTTATGTTCCGTTCGGGCGGCAAAAAGTTCAAGGCCGTGCTCAAGCCGGTGGGCGCGGATGCGCTTACGCTGGTCTTTCAGGGCACCGAGCGCCCGATGGACGCGGAGGAGGCCATGGACTTCTTCAGCAAGCAGACCGAGCTGTACGAAGAATCCGTGCTCACCTATACCGAGCGCGGCACGGTCGTCACGATTACGGTCAACGCGAAGGGCGTCAACATGAAGCAGACCGAGCAGAAGGCCGCGCCCGCGGCGCAGGCCGCGGCGGCCAACCCGCTGCTTGACAGCGGTCGGAAGTATCTGATTCAGGCGGATAAGGCCGCGCCGCTGCTGCGCGAGATCGGCATTTTGACTGCCGAAGGCAAAATCCGTAATGACATGATCCGCAAGTACAACCAGATTGACCACTATGTTGAGCTGGTCGCGCCCATGTTCGAGCAGGACGACAGCAAGGAGATTCTGCTGCTCGACTGCGCCTGCGGCAAGTCCTATCTGTCCTTCGTCATGAATTATTACCTGCGCGACGTGCTCCGCCGCCGCTGCCGGATTATCGGTGTGGACATCAATCCCCATGTCGTTGAGGAGAGCCGCAAAATGGCAGATCGCCTGGGCTATCACAACATGGAGTTCATCGCTGCCGACCTGCGGACGTACCAGCCGCCCAAAAACGTGACCGCCGTCATTTCGCTGCACGCCTGCGACATCGCGACCGACCTCGCGCTGGGCACGGCCATCCGCGCGCAGGCCAAGTACATCGCCTGCGTGCCCTGCTGCCACAAGGAGCTGCTCGACCAGTACCGCCTGCCCGGTCTCGAGCCGTTGACCAAATTCGGTGTGTTCAAGGCCCGGTTCAACGATGTACTGACCGACTCCATGCGCGCGCTCAAGCTGGAGGCCGAGGGCTACAAGGTCTCGGTTGTCGAGTACATCTCGCCGCTGGACACGCCCAAAAACCTGCTCATCCGCGCGGTGCGCACGGGGAAGGACAACCTGAAGGCGCGCGCTGAATATGACAGCGTCCGTGCGCTGCTCGGCACGACCTCCGAGCTTGACCGCCGCTGTGCCGCGCTGGACGACGCCTTTTTCATCACCGATGACGACCTGATCTGAATGACCCGCAAAAGCAGACGTTTCCGCGTCTGCTTTTTTCGTGCCGCGCATAAGATGACAATTTCGGAACAGAACGGAGAAAGGATGGACTTTTGCAGCCGCAGGCGCTATAATGGTTGCAAGGCATCTGCCGCATTGGATTTCACCGCACGAAAACCGATAAAATCCCGCGAATCATGCAATTTTCAAGGGGTATTGAGAAATGATACGTGTGGTGGTGTGAAGGAGGTTTTGCCATGTTGCCATTTTGGCTGACGGGCAGCTTTTTGTGGGTTGCCGTCATCATCGCCGCGCTGATTGTGGAGGCCGCGACGCTTGATCTGAACGCGATCTGGTTCGCGCTCGGCGGTCTGGGCGGGCTGATCGTCACCTCGGTCGGCGGCAGTCTGCATGTGCAGCTCGTCGTGTTCGTCGTCATTTCGGCCGTGCTGATCTTTCTGGTCCGCCCGTTCGCGCGCCGGGTGCTCCGTCCCAAGGGGGCAGCCACCAACGCCGACCGGATCATCGGACAGGAGGCGCTTGTCACCCAGCCGATCAACAACACGCTGTCTCAGGGCGAGATCAAGGTCTTCGGACAGCTCTGGACGGCGCGCGCGGCGGACGGCGGGGAGATCCCGGCGGGCTCGCTCGTCCGTGTCCGGGAGATCGTCGGCGTCAAGGCGATCGTCGAAAAAATTCCGTAAAAGAGAAGGAGAGAGCTTATGTTTATTGTTTGGATCGTTCTGGCGATCATCGTTCTGCTCATTCTGGCCAAGAACATCGTCATCGTCCCGCAGGCGCGCGCGTTCATCATCGAGCGTCTGGGCACCTATCAGGGCACGTGGAACACCGGCCTGCATTTTAAGATCCCGCTGTTTGAGCGCGTCGTGCGCAAGGTCACCCTGAAGGAGCAGGTCGTCGACTTTGAGCCGCAGCCGGTTATCACCAAGGATAACGTCACCATGCAGATTGATACCGTCGTATACTTCCAGATCACCGATCCCAAGCTGTATACTTACGGCATTGAAAACCCGATGGCCGCGATCGAAAATCTGACCGCGACAACCCTGCGAAACATCATCGGCGACCTCGAGCTTGATCAGACTCTGACGAGCCGAGACATCATCAACACCAAGATGCGCGCCATTCTGGATGAGGCGACCGACGCATGGGGCATCAAGGTCGGCCGTGTCGAGCTGAAAAACATCATCCCGCCGACCGCGATCCGTGAGTCGATGGAGAAGCAGATGAAGGCCGAGCGCGACCGCCGCGAGGCGATCCTGACCGCCGAGGGCGAGAAGCAGTCCAAGATTCTGGTCGCCGAGGGCGAAAAGGAATCCATGGTGCTGCGCGCCGAGGCCACCCGTCTGGCCAAGATCAAGGAGGCCGAGGGCGAAGCCGAAGCTCTGTTGACCGTACAGAAGGCGCTGGCCGATTCGATCGAAATGCTGAACAAGGCGGCGCCGACCGACCCGATCATCCGCCTCAAGGCGCTCGAAGCCTTCACCAAGGCGGCGGACGGCAAGGCCACCAAGATCATCATTCCGTCCGAGATTCAGGGCATCGCCGGCCTGCTGGGCGGCCTCAAGGAAGTCGTGACCGACGACAAGCCCCAGAGCAAATAAGACTCCCACACAGCGCGGTATTTTTGCCGCGCTGTTTTTCTGCTTTCAAAACGGCAGGGAAGTGTGCTATAATGAAGCTGTGATATTTTTCGTGAGGTGAAGCCCGATGGAGAACGAGACCCGAATTCCGGACTGCTGTGAAGAGAGCTGCGTGCACTGCGACGCCGTGCAGAGGGTGCAAAGCCGGATGCCGGATGAGGACATCACTCGGCTGGCCGCCGATTTCTTCAAGGCCTTCTCGGACAAGACCCGCCTGCGCATCCTGACCGCGCTGGCCGTCGGCGAGCTGTGCGTCTGCGACATCGCCGAGCTGCTCGGCATGACCCAGTCGGCCATTTCGCACCAGCTTCGCTTTCTGAAGCAGGCCCGTCTGGTCTCGAACCGGAAGGAAGGGAAGACCGTCTATTACCGCCTGTGCGACGACCATATCGGCGTCATCCTCAAGCAGGGCCTGGCTCATGTGCAGGAGGAACCTTGAAATCTGTTTGGAAGACCGCGCTTCGACCGAGGCGCGGTTTTTTCATTTTTGGGTGGATTTGCACTCTTTCCTTCTGCAAAATCCTGTGTTATAATGAACTCTGTATACGAAATGGAGGATTACCATGCTGCATTCTGCTCTGGAACAGATTTTGCCCCGCGTCCAAAAGCCCGCACGCTATGTCGGCGGCGAGTGGGGCTCTGTCACCAAGGATAAACACAACATTGACCTGCGCTTCGCCTTCTGCTTCCCCGACGTTTATGAGGTCGGCATGTCCCATCTGGGCTCGCGCATCCTGTACGGCCTGCTCAACGATCAGAAGAACATCTGGTGTGAGCGCGTTTTTGCGCCCTGGATCGACATGGAACAGGAGATGCGCGCGGCGGGCATCCCGCTGTACGGTCTGGAGAGCGGCGACCCGCTCTCGGAATTTGATATCATCGGCTTTACCCTGCAATACGAGCTGTCCTTCTCCAACATCCTGAATATGCTGGAGCTGGGCGGTGTGCCCGTGTTCGCCAAGGAGCGCACCGGGCTCAAGCATCTCGTCGTCGCGGGCGGCCCCTGTGCCTACAACCCTGAGCCGCTGTGCGACTTCGTCGACCTGTTTATGATCGGCGACGGCGAAGAGATCATGCTCGAGCTGACCGACCTGTATATCGACGCCAAGCGCCGAGGCCTGTCCAAGGACGAATTTCTGGTCGAAGCCGCGCAGATTCCGGGTATGTATGTGCCCGCCCTGTACAACGTGACCTACAAGGAAGATGGCACGATCGAGGCGTACACGCCCCGCTGCGGCGCGCCGGCTGTCGTACAGAAGCGGATCGTTAAGGATCTGGATACGATGTATTATCCGGATTATTTTGTCGTGCCCTCGACCGATATCGTCTTTGACCGCGCCATGATCGAGCTGTTCCGCGGCTGCCCGCGTGGCTGCCGTTTCTGTCAGGCCGGACACACCTATCGCCCGCTGCGCCGCAAGTCCAAGGAGACCCTGATGCGGCAGGCCGAGGCCATCCTGAAAAATTCGGGCTATGAGGAAATTTCGCTGTCGTCCCTCTCGACGAGCGACTACGGCGAGCTGAGCGAGCTGACCGAGTGCATGCTCGATTACTGCGAGCCGCGCCACATCAGCCTGTCCCTGCCTTCGCTGCGCGCCGACAGCTTCAGCGCCGAGCTGATGCAGCGGGTGCAGAAGGTGCGCAAGAGCGGCCTGACCTTCGCCTGCGAGGCGGGCACCCAGCGCCTGCGCGACGTCATCAACAAGAACATCACCGAGGACGACGTGCTCAACGCCTGCGAGATCGCGTTTCAGGGCGGCTGGAACAACGTCAAGCTGTATTTCATGATCGGCCTGCCGACCGAGACCTCGGAGGATTTGGACGGTATCTCCGAGATCTGCAAGAAGGTGGCCTACTGCTGGCGCATGAACACCGACAACCGCCAGCGCGGCGTGCGCATCACGGCTTCGGCCTCCTGCTTCGTGCCCAAGCCCCAGACTCCGTTCCAGTGGGACGCGCAGAACACGTTGGAAACCCTGCGCGGCAAGCAGGACTACATGAAGAAGATCATGAAGACCAAAAACGTCACCTATAACTGGCACGACGCCCAGACCTCGGTTATGGAGGGTGTTATCGCCCGCGGCGACCGCCGTCAGGGTCAGGCAATCTACACCGCGTGGAAGAGCGGCTGCAAGTTCGACGGCTGGGATCAGTGCTTTGACTACGACAAATGGATCGCCGCCTTTGAGGCCTGCGGCCTCGATCCCGCATTCTATGCCTCCCGCCAGCGTCCGCTGGACGAGGTCTTCCCGTGGGATCATATCGGCTGCGGCACGACCAAGGCGCATCTCATCCGCGAGTGGGAACGCTCGCGCCGCGCCGAGATCACGCCCGACTGCATGCAGCAGTGCGCGGGCTGCGGCTCGAACAAGCTGCTGGAAGGAGGGAAGTGCTGTGTTTAAGGCGCGTATGAAATTTGCCAAGGAGGGACGGGCGAAGTACATCTCCCATCTTGACCTGATGCACACCATGCAGCGTGCCATGGCGCGCTGCCAGATGCCCCTCTGGTTCACCGAGGGCTTTAACCAGCATGCCTATGTTTCGGTGGCGCTGCCCCTTTCGACCGGCTATTCGGGCGAGTGGGAGCTGCTCGACTTCAACCTGCTCAGCGAAAATGTGCCCGAAAACGCGGTCGAAGCGCTCAACAGCGTCTTCCCGGCCGGTCTGCGCGCGATTGAGATTTACGCCCTGTCGGACGGCGGCATGGCGCTGCGCGATATCGCGTGGTCGAAGTACCGCGTGACCTGGTCGTTCCCGGAGGGCGTGCCCGCGCACTTCGTGTCCGACGCCGAGCGCCTGTTCGCCCGGAAGGAAATCGAGATGCTCAAGCGCTCCAAGCGGGGGGAAAAGCTGGTCAATATGCGCGAGTACATGAACGGCCTGACGCTGACGGCGGATGACACGCATGTGTACGCCGAGGTCGTCACGGCGGCGGGCAACAACAATCTGTCGCCCGAGTATCTGACCCGTGCGCTTGCGCAGTACCTGCCCGAATACACGATCGCGGGCGCGGCCTACCACCGCCTGTGCGTGTATAACGGGCAGATGAAGCCCTTCCGCTGAGAGACAGGAAAGGAATCCAAATGGCAAAGAAGACCATTGTAACAGAAGAACAGATCGCACATCAGTACGAATATATGCAGTTCATCGCCCGGATGAACGCCGAGAGGGCGCAGGTGCGCGGGGAGAAGCCGCGCGCCTTCACCCAGACCTTCGGCTGCCAGCAGAACGAGGCCGACACCGAGCGGATCGCGGGGATGCTGCGCGAAATGGGCTATGACAAGGCGGAAAAGGCCGAGGAGGCCGACGTCATCGTCATCAACACCTGTGCCGTGCGTGAGCACGCCGAAAGCCGGGCACTGGGCAACGTGGGCGCCCTGTCCCATCTGAAAAAGGCCCGGCCTGAGGTTACCATCTGCCTGTGCGGCTGCATGGTGCAGCAGGCGCATATGCCCGAGAAAATCAAGAAGAGCTATCCGCAGGTCGATCTGGTGTTCGGCACGCACGCGCTCTGGCGTTTTCCTGAGCTGCTCTACCGCCGCCTGACCGGCGATAAGCGTGTGTTCGACACGACAGGCGATGAGGGCGGCTACATCGCCGAGGGCCTGCCCGTCCTGCGCGACGGCGGAACCAAGGCGTGGCTGTCCATCATGTACGGCTGTAACAATTTCTGCACCTACTGCATCGTCCCCTATGTGCGCGGACGGGAGCGCAGCCGCAGCCCTGAGGAGATCGAGGCCGAGCTGCGTCAGCTTGTCGCAGAGGGCTATAAGGACATCACCCTGCTGGGACAGAATGTCAATTCCTACGGCAAGGATCTTGAGCAGGACATTGATTTTTCCGACCTGCTCCGGCGGCTCAACGCCGTGCCGGGCGATTTCCTGCTCCGCTTCATGACGAGCCATCCCAAGGACGCCTCGCATAAGCTGTTCGACACCATGGCGGACTGTGAGAAGGTGGCAAAGCAGCTCCACCTGCCCTTCCAGTCGGGCAGCGACGGTATTTTAAAGCGCATGAACCGCGGTTATACGGCGGCGCACTACCGGGAGCTGATCGCCTACGCGCGGGAGAAGATGCCTGAAATCACTCTTTCGAGCGACATCATCGTCGGCTTCCCGGGCGAGACCGAGGAGGACTTTGAGCAGACGCGCGCGCTGGTCGAGGCGACCGGTTTTGATATGCTCTATACCTTTCTGTATTCCCGCCGCAGCGGCACACCGGCGGCCGAGATGGAGGATAACACGCCCCACGCGGTCAAGCAGGCCCGGTTTGAACGCCTGCTGGCTACGCAGGACAAGGCCGTCCAGCCCCGGCAGGACGCCTATCTGGGCCGTCGTCTCCGCGTGCTGGTGGACGGCACAAGCAAGGGAACCGAATATCCGCTGACCGCCCGCACTGAGGGTGGCCTGCTGGTCTGCTGCGCGGGCGAAAATCTGCGTGTCGGCGAATTCGCCGAGGTGACCATTGACAAGACCTCGCTGCGCTGCCTGTTCGGCCGCGGCGATGAGACCTGAGAAAAGAAGGGAAGCAACGCATGGCTGAGCTGACCCCCATGATGAAGCAGTACTTCGAGATCAAGGAGAAGTGCCGCGATTATATTTTGTTTTACCGTCTGGGCGATTTTTACGAGATGTTCTACGATGACGCCCGACTGGTCTCCCGGGAGCTGGAGCTGACCCTGACCGGCCGCGACTGCGGACAGGAGGAACGCGCGCCCATGTGCGGCGTGCCTTACCACGCCAGCGAGGGCTACATCGGCCGTCTGGTGCGCAAGGGCTATAAGGTCGCGATCTGCGAGCAGGTCGAGGACCCCAAGTCGGCCAAGGGGCTGGTCAAACGCGAGATCGTCCGCATGATCACTCCGGGCACCGTGATCGAAGCGTCCATGCTCGATGAGCACCGGAACAACTTCCTGTGCTGCATTTTCGGCAGCGCGGGGCAGAGCGGCGTCTGCTTCGCCGACATTTCGACCGGCGAGGTCTACGCCACGGCGGTGCAGTCGACCGGCGACCTGTTCAGCGAGCTTGGCCGGTTCCTGCCCAGCGAAACGCTGCTGGGCGGTGACGCCGCGCTGGATGACGCATTGACCGGTTTCCTCAAGGAGCGCATTGAGTCGGTGCTGTCGCCCGTACCCGAGGAAGCGTTTGAACTGGAAGCCGCCCGCGCGGCAGTCGGCCGGTGCTTCGGCATCGAGGACTTTGAAAGCGCCGGTCTGACCGAGCGCCTTGTTCTGCTGCAATCGCTGGGTGGTCTGCTGCACTATCTGGACGAGACCCAGAAAAGCAGTCTGGGCAGTCTGAACACCCTGAACGTCTATCAGCAGGGACAGTATATGGAGCTTGACCTGAGCGCCCGGCGCAACCTCGAGCTGACCGAGACCATGCGCACCAAGGAGAAGAAGGGTTCGCTCCTGTGGGTCATCGACCGCACGCGTACCGCGATGGGTTCCCGCATGATCCGCCAGTGGCTCGAAAAGCCTCTGCTCAACCCGCTGCACATCAAAAAGCGGCAGGCCGCTGTCGGCGCGCTCGTCGACGACCTGATGCTGCGCACCGGGCTGAGCGACGAGCTCAAGCAGATGTTCGATATGGAACGCCTGATCGGCCGCGTGGTCTACGGTACGGCAAACTGCCGCGACCTGCGCGCCCTGCAGGCTTCGATGACCCATCTGCCCGCGATCAAGGATTTGGCCGCCCAGGCGGCCGTGCCCCTGATGCGAGAGCTGAACAGCCGTATCGATACGCTGGACGATATCTCCGACCTGATCGACGCAGCCATCGTAGACGATCCTCCGGCGACCATACGGGAGGGCGGTCTCATCAAGACCGGCTTCAGCCGGGAGGTTGACGAGCTGCGCGAGCTGGCGACGGGCGGCAAGGGCCGCATCGCCGAGATCGAACAGCGCGAGCGGGAGGCTACCGGCATCAAGGGCCTGAAGATCGGCTACAACCGCGTATTTGGATATTATTTGGAGGTCACCAAGGTCAATCTGAATCTGGTGCCCGCCCATTATATCCGCAAGCAGACACTTGCAAACTGTGAACGCTATATCACCGAGGAGCTCAAGCAGCTTGAGGGACAGGTGCTGGGCGCGCAGGAACGCCTGACCGGTCTCGAATACGACCTGTTCTGTCAGGTGCGCGACCGCATCGCCGGACAGGTGCACCGCATCCAGCGCACAGCACACGCGCTGTCCAATCTGGATGTGCTGGCCGCACTGGCCGAGCTGGCCGCCGAGAATCACTACGTCTGTCCGGACGTCGATTTCTCGGGCCGCATCGAGATTCGGGACGGACGGCATCCGGTCGTGGAAAAGGTGCTCGAGGGCAGTCTGTTCATCCCGAACGACACCCTGCTCGATCAGGGCGACAACCGGGTCGCCATCATCACCGGTCCTAACATGGCGGGCAAATCGACTTACATGCGTCAGGTGGCGCTCATCACGATTCTGGCGCAGATGGGTTCGTTCGTCCCGGCGGCTTCGGCGCGCATCGGCGTCGTTGACCGGATCTTCACCCGCGTGGGGGCGTCCGACGATCTGGCGAGCGGCCAGTCGACCTTTATGGTCGAGATGAGCGAGGTAGCCGATATTTTGAAAAACGCGACCAAAAACAGCCTGCTGATTCTGGACGAAATCGGCCGCGGCACCTCGACCTACGACGGCATGTCGATCGCCCGCGCGGTGGTCGAATATGTGGCCGACAAGCGCCGGATCGGCGCACGTGCTCTGTTCGCGACCCATTACCACGAGCTGACCGCCTTGGAAAATCTGCTGGACGGCATCCAGAACTACAACATCGCGGTCAAGAAGCGGGGCGACGACATCACCTTCCTGCGGAAGATCGTGCGCGGCGGCGCGGACGACAGCTACGGCATCGAGGTCGCCAAGCTGGCGGGTGTGCCCGCTCCGGTCATCAAGCGCGCCAAGCACATTCTGGCCGATCTGGAGGAGACAATGCCCAAGGCTGAGGTGCGTGCCGTACCCGAGGCCGAGGAGGCGCAGGTCTCTCTGCTCGATCTGGGCAAGAACGAGGTCGCCGACCGCCTGCGCGCCATGCAGGTCGAGACCATGACGCCGATCGAGGCGATGAACGCACTTTATGAGCTGAAAAAGCTGGTATAAGGACAGAAAGGGAGGCGGAATATGCCAATCATTCACGAGTTATCTGCGCATATGGCCGACCTGATCGCGGCGGGCGAGGTGGTCGAGCGTCCGTCGTCGGTCGCCAAGGAGCTGGTCGAGAACGCGATTGACGCGGGCGCGACGCAGATCACGGTTGAGATCGAAAACGGCGGCGTGACCTACCTGCGCATCGCGGACAACGGCTGTGGCATGTCGCCCGAGGACGCGCCGGTCGCCTTCCGCCGCCACGCGACGAGCAAGCTGCGCACCGAAGCCGATCTGGCCGCAATCGGTACGCTGGGCTTTCGCGGCGAAGCGCTGGCCGCTATTTCGGCGGTCTCCCGCATCGACCTGTTCACCAAGCAGAAGGGGACGATCGCGGGTCTGCATCTCCATCTGGATGCGGGCGAGCTCTTGACACAGGAGGAAGCGGGCTGCCCGGACGGCACGACCATGATCGTGCGCGACCTGTTTTACAACACCCCGGCGCGGATGAAGTTTTTGAAAAAGGACTTCACCGAGGCGGGCTATGTCGTCGGCGTCGTGCAGCACGCCGCCCTGTCCCATCCTGAGATCGCCTTCACCATGCTGCGGGACGGCAAGCAGGTCTTTTCGACCCCGGGCAGCGGCAAGCTGCTCGCGCCGGTCTTTGCGGTGTTCGGGCGGGAAATGACCGGGAATCTGATTGAGGTCGGCCCGTTTGAGCGCAGCGGGATGAAGGTCTGGGGCTATATCACCAAGCCCCACGCGGGCCGGGCCAACCGCGCCATGCAGCATTTCTTCGTCAACGGCCGCTATGTCAAGTCGCGCTTGATGCAGGCTGCGCTGGAGGAGGCCTACCGCAACAAGATCATCACCGGAAAATATCCTTCGGGCGCGGTCTTTCTCGAGCTGCGGCTGAACCTGGTGGACGTGAACGTCCATCCGGCCAAGACCGAGGTGAAATTCGCGCTCGAAAAGGATGTATTCGAAATCGTGTACGCCGCGTGCCGGAACGCGCTCGAATCGAACGACAATGTGCCCGAAATCAAGGCGCACGACGCGCCCAAGACCGGACGGGAGGACAATCTGACAGACGCGCAGGAAAAGCTCCACGTCGCGCTGCCCGATCTGCCCGCGCCGTCCCCGGCGCAGCTGGTGCGCTCCGCGCCCGAAAAGCCAATCGAAGCCTTTCTCGGCGATTTTGCGGCACGCGTGTCCGAATCCGCGCGTCCGGCGGTATCGTCCGAACCGGAAAAAGTGCCGACCGAGCCGACCACGCTGAAGTTGCGGCAGACCGGGGTCAAGCTGCCCTATATCGACGTGGACGACGAATTTGAGGACACCCGGCCGCTCGACCGGGCGTTCATGCCGCACGCGATTCGGTCGGACGAGGATGCGCGCCGGTTCTCGGAGGAGCGCGAGGCTGTGCGCCGCGCCGAACAGGGACTGCCGCCGCTTGTGGCGTCCAAGCCTGCGTCTGCGCCTGTGCAGCCCGAAGCAAGCGCATTGTCCGACCCTGTGATCGCAAAGCCGGTATCGCCCCAGCCGGACGCGCCCAAGCCTGCCGAACGGCCTGCACCCGTGCAGACCACGCTGGACAGCGGCGCGCGGGTGCTGGGCGAGGCCTTCCGCACCTATATCATCGCGGAGGACAAGGACGGCCTGCTGCTCATCGACAAGCACGCGGCGCACGAGCGCATGATCTTCAACCGCCTGCGCCGGGAGACCGATATTCCGCGGCAGGAGCTGCTTGCGCCCGTCGTCGCCGACCTGCCCGCCGCCGAAGCGGCCGCTTTGCAGGAGCAGCTCGACGCGGTGCAGGGCATCGGCTTTGACATCGCGCCGTTCGGCCAGAACAGCTTCGCGGTGCGCGCTGTACCGGCCTATCTGGACTGCGCCGACATTCCCGAGGTGCTCTCCGAGATGGCCGAGAAGCTGCTCGACCGCCGTGCGCCCACGCCCGACCGGCTGGACGACCTGATCCACACGGTCTCGTGCAAGGCGGCGGTCAAGGCGGGCATGGTCACCAGCCTGCCCGAGCTGCAGCAATTCTGCGACCGGGTGCTGGCCGATCCCGAGGTGGTCTGCTGTCCGCACGGACGGCCGGTCACCGTGCGGCTGAGCAAGTACGAAATGGATAAAATGTTCAAACGGGTCAACCAGTGAGGTTCGTTATGGAAAACCAACTCATCTGCATCGCCGGACCGACGGCGAGCGGCAAAACCGCCCTGTCCGTTGCGCTCGCGCAGCGGCTGGGCACCGAGATCATCTCGTCCGACTCCATGCAGATCTATCGCGGTATGGACATCGGCACGGCCAAGCCGACTCCGGCCGAGCAGGCGGGCGTGCCCCATCATATGATCGATATTGTCGATCCGGGCGAGCCGTTTTCGGTCGCGCGCTATGTCGAGCTGGCCGACGCCTGTGCGCAGGACATCCTGTCGCGCGGCAAAACGCCGATCGTCGTGGGCGGTACCGGGCTGTATCTGGACGCGCTTATCGAGGGCAGCGTCTTTTCGGGTGACGAGACCGACCGGGCCGTGCGCGAGAAATACGCGCGGATGGCGCGGGAGCAGGGAAACGAGGCGGTGCACGCCTGCCTGCGCGCGGTCGATCCGGATGCGGCCGAACGGCTGCACCCGAATAACCTCAAGCGGGTCATCCGTGCGCTCGAGGTCTACGAGCAGACCGGCATGACGCTGGACGCCTTCAACCGACAGAACAAGCGTCCCGAACCCAAGTACCGTGCAATCAAAATCGGTCTGTGCCCGTCCGAACGCGAGACGCTCTATGAGCGGATCGACCGGCGGGTCGACCAGATGCTGGCCGACGGGCTGATCGAGGAGGCCGAGCGGCTGTTCCGCTCGGGAAAGCTGACCGGCACGGCGGCGCAGGCGATCGGCTACAAGGAGCTGTCCGATTATTTCTCGGGCGTCTGCACGCTGGCCGCGTGCGTCGAGGTGCTCAAACGCCGCACGCGCAACTACGCAAAGCGTCAGCTCACATGGCTCCGGCGGGACGAAACGATCCACTGGCTCACCTATGACGCCGGTTCGGAATTCGAATCGCTGGTGCACCGTTCGACAGATTATTTAAAGGCTCAGGGTATACAATGATTCCATAATTTTACAATTATGGAGGGCTTTACAGTGAAAAACGAGATCAATTTGCAGGACGCGTTCCTGAATGTCGTGCGGCAGCAGGGTCAGCTCATCACCGTCATCCTGATGAACGGGTACCAGATGCGCGGGATCGTGCGCGGATTTGACAGCTTCATCGTCATGCTCGAATCCGACGGGCGGCAGCAGATGATCTACAAACATGCCATTTCGACGATGGTTCCCCAGCAGCGCGTCGAGTTTTATGCGCGCAGAGAGGAGCGTACGCCGAACTGATATAAGGAGATCTGGGTTGTGGGCAAAAAACAAATACTGAACCGTTTTGCACCGGCGTATCTGCTGGTGTTCTTCCTTGCGCTCACCGTCGCGGTGTACCTCGCGGTGCGGGCGATGGGAGCGGCTTCCTCCGTGACCGAAACGACGGTCGCGGAGGCGGTCACCTACGATGACGCGATCACGGCCGAGGGCTGGTTTATCCGGGACGAAACCGTCGCGGAGGGCACCTCGAGCCATACGGTCAAGCACATCGTCTCGAACGGTGAGAAGGTACAGGCAGACGCCGCGCTCGCAGTCGTTTATGCGGACGCCTCGATCATGGAGGCCAGCCGCCGTCTGGAGGAGATCGAGCAGGAGCTCAGTTTGCTCCAGGCCGCGGTACAGACCGCGGGCAGCTACACCGACACCACCAAGACCGACCAGCTCATCGTTAAGCAGATGGAGCAGCTCGCCGGACAGGTGGAGGACGGCATGCCAGCAGGCGCGGCGTCCTCCGCCATGACCCTGCGTGAGCTGACGCTCCGCCGGGGCGCGAACGGGCTGGATGAAAGCACGCTGCGCGCACAGATCACCCTGCTTGAGGGAGAACAGTCCAAGCTGGCCGGACAAGCCTATGGACGCAGCGAAACGATTTCCGCGCCGGTCTCGGGATATTTTTCCGAGGTCGTGGACGGCTATGAATCCGTCCTGAGGCCGGAGACCGTTCTTCAGATGCAGCCGGACGCCTTTGAAAAGCTGACCGAAAAGAAGGTCACCGCGCCGACCGGCAAGCTCGGCAAGGTCATGAGCGGCTTTACCTGGTATTTCGCCGTGATCCTGCCGGAGGACGATGCCGGCCGCCTGCCGGTCGGCAAAAAGGTGACGCTCAAGTTCTCGCAGATCGCCTCCGATTCGCCCGCGACCGTCGTGGCGGTCAACCGCGACGAGGAGGCCGGGCGCGCGCTCGTCGTATTTTCAAGCACCACGGTCGACGGCGATCTGGTTTCGGTGCGGCAGCAGGAGGTCAGCATCGTTCTGGCGACCTATGAGGGCCTGCGTGTGCCGGTTTCAGCCGTTACCATGCGCCGGACCGAGAATGCGGACGGGACGACGACCGACGAGATCGGCGTTTACATCCTGACCGGCGCGACACAGAGATTCAAGACCATAGAGACCGTCTTTAAAAATTCGGAATGCTATATCGTGAAGAAGGGCAATACCAAATCCGCCGGTCTGGTTGCCGGGGATCGCATCATTACCCGCGGAACGGAATTAAGTGATTTGAAGGTGATGAAATAATGACGGAACAGGAACGGTGCATTTTAGAGGAACGGCTGCACGATGTGCAGCGGCGCATTGCCGACGCGGCGCGGAAGGCCGGCAGAAAGCCGGAGGAGATCCGTCTGGTCGCGGCCAGCAAGATGAACAGCGCGGAACGGGTGCAGGCGGCGATCGCCGCCGGTCTGACCGCCTGCGGTGAGAACCGGGTGCAGGAGCTGCTTGAAAAATACGAGCAGCACGCCTACGACGGCGCCGATCTGCAATTCATCGGAACGCTGCAAACCAATAAGGTCAAGTATTTGATCGGCAAGGTCTCGCTGATCCAGTCGGTCAGCTCTTTGAAGCTCGGCCAGTGCATCGCAAAGGAGGCCGCCAAGGCCGGCGTCCGGCAGGATATCCTGCTCGAGGTCAATATCGGACGGGAGGAAGCCAAGCATGGCTTTCTCCGGGAAGAGGTCGAAGCTGCGGCGGCCGCGCTGGGCGAGTTGCCTGCGCTGCACGTGCGCGGACTCATGGCAATCCCGCCGGCCACAGCGGACAAGGACAAAAGTTTGTGTTATTTTAACGAAATGTATCAACTATTTGTTGACATATCGACAAAAAAATACGATAATGTAGATATGGATTATTTGTCAATGGGTATGTCTGCCGATTTTGAGGATGCGATTGCCTGCGGCGCCAACATTGTGCGCGTCGGCAGCGGCATCTTTGGCCTGCGGCCGTATGCTCTGACGCAACCATGAGCGAAACTGGAAAATTTATCTTAGAATCCATAAAGGAGTTTTGAAATATGGCATCGATCAAGAGTTTTCTCGATTGGGTAAAGGGCGAGGACATGGAGGATGATTTCGACGACTTCACCCCGGTTCAGCGTGAGGAGCCGATCGAGGAGGACGCGCAGCAGAGCACCTCTTCCTCGTACAGCGCCCCTTCTTCCGCCGGCTCCAGCCGCAAGGGCAACGTCGTCAACATCAACGCCACTGCGCAGCTCGCAGTCGTTCTGGTCAAGCCCGACCGCTTTGAAAACGCGGCTGAGATCGCCGATCACCTCAAGGAAAAGCGCACCGTTGTGCTCAATCTGGAGCAGACCAACAAGGATGTTGCCCGCCGTCTCGTGGATTTCCTCAGCGGCGTCGCTTATGCGAACGAGGGCAAGATCAAGAAGGTCGCAAACAGCACCTTCATCATCACCCCGTACAACGTCGATATCCTGGGCGATCTGATCGACGAGCTTGAGAGCAACGGTCTCTACATCTGATTTTGATGGAAGGAATACCGTGTTTCAATATTATTTTGTCTACTTTGTCATCAAGATCATCGAGCTGCTTCAGTTTCTGATGCTGGCTCGGGCGATCTTTTCCTGGTTCCCGCAGGCGCAGGGCAGCAAGATCGCAGAACTGCTTTATCTGGCGACTGAACCGTTTATCCTGCCGTTCCGTGCGCTGTTTGACCGCATTCAGAGCCTGCGCGGGTTCATGCTGGACCTGCCGTTCCTCTTCGCTTTCATCGCGATGAGCGTTGTGGAGCGTCTTTTATACAGCCTGATTCTTTAAAGGCGTGTGAGGTGGCTGGGGATACTCCGGCCATTTTGCCTTGCAGAAAATAAAATCGAAATCGTATAGATTGATATCGGAGGATAAAATTATGCTTACGGTTCAGGAAATACAGGCATTGACCTTTGAAAAGGCAATGTTCAACGGCTATGATCCGAAGTCGGTCGACGAAGTGATCGAGCAGATCACCGAGGATTATGCCGCCATGCAGAAGGAAAACGCTGCGCTCAAGTCCAAGATGAAGGTGCTCGTCGACAAGATCGAGGAATACCGCTCGGTCGAGGACGGTATGCGCCGCGCGCTGGTCTCCGCGCAGGGGATCGCACAGGAAACGCTGGATAAGGCCAAGCTCGAAGCCCAGCAGATCGTCGATCAGGCCAAGGAGACCTATGAGGTTCGCGTCAACGAGCTCAAGGCTGAGATCGCGGCCGAGGAGCAGCGGCTCGAGCTGGCCAAGAAGAACAACGCCGAGTTTTTGAGCAAGATGACGGCGGTCTACGAGGCCCAGATGAAGATTCTCGTCAAGCTGTCCGCCGCCCCCGAGCTGCAGCCGGCCGAGCCGGTTGCGCCCGCCGAACCCGAAACGGCTCAGCCGGAGGAAGCACCGGCTCAGTCCGCGGAGGAACCGGCGGAAGAGCCGCAGGAAAGAAATTCCAAATTCTCGATTTCCGAGGTCACGCTGGCCAGCAGCGAAAAGCCGGCCGTTTCCTCGGACACCGGCCGCCTGTCGGATACCGCCCGCCTGCATGAGCAGGCGACTGCGCGCTTCGATTTCGGCGAGCTGAAGTTCGGTGCGGACTACAAGCCCGAAAACGAGGAATAAAGACCAACCAAACGAAAGGACGGAAACGGTACAATGCCGCAGGATTATAACGCAACGATCAATCTGCCGAAGACTGACTTCCCCATGCGGGCCAATCTTCCCAAGCGAGAGCCCGGCTTCCTTGAGAACTGGGAACAGAACGAAAACGCACTCTACCATGCACTGATGAAGAAGAACGAGGGCAAGCCCCTCTTCGTTCTGCATGACGGCCCTCCCTATGCAAATGGCAATCTGCACATGGGCCACGCGCTCAATAAGGTGCTCAAGGATTTCATCATCCGCTACAAGAACATGGCGGGCTTCTGCGCGCCCTATGTTCCGGGCTGGGATACGCACGGTCTGCCGATCGAGCGTCAGGCGATTCAGGCCTACGGCATGGATCGTGACAAGGTCTCTACCGCTGAATTCCGCCACAAGTGCGAGGAGTTCGCGCGCAAGCACGTCGATACCCAGCGCGAGCAGTTTAAGCGTCTGGGTGTTATCGGTGACTGGGAGCACCCCTATATGACCCTGACCCACGATTTCGAGGCCAAGCAGATTGAAATCTTCGGTGAGATGGCCAAGAAGGGCTATATTTATAAGGGCCTCAAGCCGGTTTACTGGTGTCCCAAGGACGAGACCGCGCTGGCTGAGGCGGAAATCGAATACAAGGACATTCCCTGTAAGTCGATCTTCGTCAAGTTCGCGGTCAGCGACGACAAGGGCGTTATCACGAAGCTGCTCGGCACCACCGAAAACGTATACTTCGTCATCTGGACGACCACGACCTGGACCATCCCGGGCAACCTCGCCATCTCGCTCAACCCCTTCTTTGAATATGACTTTGTCAAGGTGCCGAACGGCGAGATTTACGTGCTGGCCAAGGAACTGGTTTCGTCTGTCATGAAGACCGCTGGCATCGACTCTTGGGAGGTTCTGGCCACCGCGCTCGGCTCCGACCTCGAAATGATCCAGACCAAGCACCCGCTGTATGACCGCACCTCGCTCGTCATCACCGGTGAGCATGTCACGCTGGACGCCGGTACCGGCTGCGTTCACACCGCGCCCGGCTTCGGTGCGGACGACTTCATCGTCTGCCAGAAGTACAACATCCCGATCATGGTTCCGGTCGACGAAAAGGGCTGTCATACCGCCGAATCCGGCAAGTACGAGGGCCTGTATGTCGATGATTCCAACGAGATCATCCTGAAGGATCTGGACGACTGCGGCGCGCTGCTGGCGACTGAGGACATCGTCCATTCCTATCCGCATTGCTGGCGCTGCAAGAACCCGATCATCTTCCGCGCGACTGAGCAGTGGTTCTGCTCTGTCGACGCGCTCAAGGATGATGCGGTCAAGGCCTGCCACGACATCACCTGGCTGCCCGGCTGGGGCGAGGAGCGCATGACCTCCATGATCATGGAGCGTTCCGACTGGTGCATCTCCCGTCAGCGTATCTGGGGCGTGCCGATCCCGATCTTCTTCTGCAAGAAGTGCGGCAAGCCGCTCGTCAACGAGCAGACCATCAAGATCGTTTCCGAGCTGTTCCGTGAAAAGGGCGCGAACGCGTGGTTCGAGATGGACGCGAGCGAAATTCTGCCTGCCGACATCGCGTGCGAGTGCGGCTGCCACGAGTTTGACAAGGAAACCGACACCATGGACGTCTGGTTCGACTCCGGTTCGTCCTGGGCGGCTGTCATCGAGCAGCGCGAGGGTCAGCCCATCCCGGTCGACGTCTATCTGGAAGGCAACGACCAGTACCGCGGCTGGTTCCAGTCCTCGATGCTGACCGCCATCGCCACCAAGGGCATTGCACCCTATAAGACGGTCATCACCCACGGCATGATCGTCGACGAGGAGCGCCAGAAGATGTCGAAGTCGCTCGGCAACGGCATCAGCCCGCAGGAGATCCTCAAAGACTACGGCGCGGATATCCTCCGTCTGTGGGTTTCCTCGGCCGATTACCGTCAGGATATGCGCATTTCCAAGGAAATGTTCAAGCATCTGGCGCAGAACTACCTGAAGATCCGCAACACCGCCCGTTATATTCTGGGCAACCTCGAGGGCTTCGATCCCAAGACCGATCTGGTTCCCTACGAGCAGCTCTGCGAGCTTGACCGTTGGGCGCTGATGAAGCTGAACGATCTGATCGCCAAGGTCATTAAGGGTTACGACGATTACGAATTCCATGTCGTTCTCCACGCGATTCACAACTTCTGCGTTGTCGATATGTCCAACTTCTATCTGGACGTCATCAAGGATCGTTTGTACTGCGAGGACAAGAACGGCGTGCTCCGCCGCTCGGCGCAGACCGCGATGTACGAGATCCTCGATGCGCTCGTCCGTATGATCGCGCCCATCCTGTGCTTCACCGCCGACGAGATCTGGCAGGCCATGCCGCACCGCGACGGCGACGACGCGGCCAACGTTGTGCTCAACGAGATGCCCAAGACCCATGCGGAGTGGGCGTTCGACGAGGCGGGTGCGGAGAAGTGGAACAAGCTGACCGCGCTGCGCGACGACGTCAACAAGGCGCTCGAGGATGCACGTAAGAACAAGGTCATCGGCAAGCCGCTTGAGGCTTGGGTCACCGTATCCGTCACCGACGACGCGACCGCATCCCTGCTCGAGAGCATGGAGCCGGACGAGCTGGCTGCGCTGTGCATCGTTTCCAAGCTGCGCGTCCGCCGCGGTGAGGGCGAGGGTATGCCGGGCGAAAAGCTGGAGGGCATCCGCGTTTCGATCGAGCGCGCAGACGGCGAACGCTGCGAGCGCTGCTGGATGTATGTGGATTCCATCGGCCACGACGCCAAGCATCCGACCCTGTGCGCACGCTGCGCTTCCGTTGTCGGCTAAATCAGAGAAAAAGCAGGGCAGGCTGGATGTTCAGCCTGCCCTTTTTTAAAGGAGTTGTGAAATGCTCATTGCACTTTTGATCGTTTTGATGATCGCGATTGATCAGGCAGTGAAATACTGGGCGCTGAACATTCTGTCCGCCGTGGACACCATGCCGCTGATTGAGGGCGTATTTCACCTGACCTACGTGGAGAACCGGGGCGCGGCGTTCAGCATCCTGCAAAACCAGCGCTGGTTTTTCCTGCTGATCACCCCGATCATCCTGATCGGCATTTTTTACGTGCTCAAGAAGGAGCTGATTTGCACCCGGGTCGGCCGCTGCGCGATGTATCTGATCGCGGCGGGCGCGGTCGGCAATCTCATTGACCGTGCGTTCCGCGGCTTTGTGGTCGATTTGTTTGATTTCCGCCTGATCCATTTCCCGGTCTTTAACGTCGCGGATATCTATATCGTCTGCGGCGTCGCCCTGTTTTTCTATTATATCCTGTTCCAAGCGGACAAGGAGCAGAAGCATGGATGAGCGCAGACTGGTCGCCGCGCCCGAGGACGCGGGGAAGCGGCTGGATGTGTTCCTGTCCGGGGCGCTGGACGGGCTGACCCGGAGCGCCGCGCAGAACCTGATCGAATCGGGCGCGGTCACGACCGAATCGGGAAAAACGCCCAAGAAAAACGGAAAGCTCTCGCCCGGGGACGTGTTCCTCGTCCGCCTGCCCGAGCCGCAGGCGGTCGATCTGATCCCGCAGGATATTCCGCTCGACATCGTCTATGAGGACGCGGATATCATCGTAGTCAATAAGCCGCGCGGCATGGTCGTGCACCCGGCGGCCGGCAACTGGGACGGCACGCTGGTCAATGCGCTCATGTTCCACTGCGGCGACAGCCTTTCGGGCATCAACGGTGAAATCCGCCCGGGCATCGTCCACCGGATCGACAAGGACACCAGCGGCTTGCTGGTCGTCGCCAAGAACGATATGGCGCACCAGTCGCTTGCCGCCCAGATTGCCTGCCATTCGGCGGCGCGAGAGTACAAGGCGATCGTGGTCGGCGCGCCGCGTGCGGACACCGGCACGATCGACCAGCCGATTGGACGGCACAAGACCGACCGCAAGCGCATGGCCATCGTGCCGGACGGCCGCCCGGCGATCACACACTATCAGGTGCTCGCCCGCTTCCGGGGCTATTCGCTCCTGCAATTTGCGCTCGAAACCGGGCGCACCCACCAGATTCGGGTGCATATCGCCTCGATCGGCCACCCGATCATCGGTGACCCGCTGTACGGCGCGAAAAAGGATCGTTTTCGGTCCTTGAACGGACAGTGTTTGCACGCCTTCCGGCTCTCGCTGACCCATCCGCGAACTGGAGAGCGGATGACCTTTGAAACGCCGCTTCCGGCGTATTTTCAGACAGTTTTGGACAAAATGGTGCGGGAAAATGGGGAAATTTGACGGAATTTTGTTAGTCAGCGACATGGACGGCACGATGCTGACTGGGGACAAGCGCATTTCGGACGAGAACCGGCAGGCCGTCGCGCGGTTCACCCGGGAGGGCGGATGGTTCTGCATGGCCACCGGCCGGCCGCCGGCTACGACGTCGGCGTTTGAGCCGCTGCTGCCCTGCGGTGCACCCAAGATCTACCTGAACGGCGCGCTCATCCGGTACGACGCGCAGCATGTCCTGCGGCAGTTTACATTCGGTTCGGAGATTTGGCCGCTGATCGAAACGGTCTGCGCCGACTTTCCGACAGTCGGCTGTGAGCTGTTCGCGGCGGATGAGGTCTTTTTGTACCGGAGCAGTCCGGAAACGACATATCATATGCAGCTCGTCCGCAGGCAGTTCGCGCCGATGACGGCGTTTGTGCCCGGAACGGTATTGTATGACATCGCTTTGACCGGTAAGCCGGAAGTCTTGCAGCAGATTCGAACGGCATATTTCGGACAGACAGACCGCTATTCTGCCGTGATGTCTGCGCCCAATCTTTTGGAGGTCACCCGCGCGCAGGCGGATAAGGGAACCGCTTTGTGCACGGTTGCGGAACATTTGGGCGTCGAACGTGCCCGCACCTTTGCGATCGGGGACGGCGGCAACGACCTGTCCATGCTCAAAGCGGCTGGATACAGCTTTGCACCTGAAAACGCCGACGCGGCAGCGCGGGCGGCGGCTGCGCAGATCGTCCCGGATAACGAGCACAGCGCGGTCGCGTATGCAATCGCACAGATTGAAGCAATGTTTTAAATAAAAAACGCTCATTTCAGAAGGAAATGGGCGTTTTTTGATAGTTTCATTCCTTTTACGACGGATCGGTTGAACTGTCCGAAGGGAATAGCGGGATCTGCACGCCGGTGCCGTATTCAGTATAGCAGAGCGTGCCGACTGTCCAGTCGTCCGAGACCAGATAGGCATAGCATCCGTCCTTGAAGCAGTAGTATGGCGACGGAACGTCTGCGGGCGGCGCGCTTTCCGCGTAGGGATTGACATAATATGCGGTATCCGGGTCGTTTTGCTCCATGCGCAGGCTGTTTCCGCGCCAGCGGTACGCGAAATGGTAGGGCTGAGACAGCGGGTGCAGATAGATCGTCTGACGATCAAGGGAGAATCGCACCTCGCAGTAGTCGTCGCCCTGCGTGGCGTCGCAGCCGAGCACGGCCAGATCGAGCGCGGCCAGCACCTCGGAACGGTTCAGATCGACGACGAACAGGCCGAAATAATCGTGGAAGATGACCGTGTCGCCATCCGTCCAGTCGATCATCGGCCCGTCCGCGCCCAGCGGCTGATCGGCTGTGAGCACGGGCACTTGCGGCGTGAGCACGCGCGGTTCCCCTGCCGCTTGGGATGCGTCTTTTTCAGACTTCGCGCCGGTCGATGGCGGCGCACCCTCGGAAACGATGATCGCGGTTGAGCCGTCCGCGCCGCCGATGATCCCGATATCGGTCTGACGGCAGGCGCACAGCATGGTCATAAGGAGCAGCGCAGTGATGCCGCAGAGCGTCATCCAGCGGTGCGGTGCGCGCCAGCGGAGGATGTTTTTGATGCGCACGCCCGCGTCCGACTCGCCGAAGGCGAGCGGATGGAGCAGTCCGGCGTGGGTCTCGGCCAGCGCCAGCAGAACAGCGGCGTAATCAGCGCGGCAGTCGCCCTCCAAACTGCGCAGAACAGCCTCGTCGCACGAGACCTCCATATCCCGGAAGGCCAACGCACAGCACAGCCAGACCAGCGGGTTGAACCAGTGCAGCACAACGGCACAGCAGGCCAGCGGTTTAATCCAATGATCCCGCCGTCGCAGGTGGGCGTGCTCATGCGCCAGCACATAGGTGCGCTGCGCGGGAGAGAGGCCGACCGGCAGATAGATTTTCGCAGGGAAGAATCCCAGAACGAACGGGGAAGAGATGCGGTCGGTTTCATAAATATCATCTTGATCCGTGTTGCGGTGCGCAGAGAATGGCGCAGTCTGAGCACGCTGAGCATGGCGGCAAAAATGAGCATGCAGATGCCGAGCACCCAGACCCAACTGAGCACGTACAGCCAGAATTGCGAAGGATTCATGCTGACGGCCGCGGATGCCCGATTGGACTGCACGACCGAGGAGACGATTTGATCAACGACCGGCAGGCCGGAAGGATCGGTCTGGGTGCGCAGCGCCAGATCGAGCGGCACGGGCGTCGAGTCGGACGGGATGAGCGAAACGACACTGCGCAGTGCGCCGCCCGTGAAAAACAGGCGGAACAGCACGACGCCCCAGAGCGCGTAGCTGTATTTGCGGGGCAGGGGACGCAGCAGCAGCCGGACACAGAGGACGGCGGCCATCGCGATGGACGCGTCAATGCTCCGATTCACGATCTGCAAAAAGAGCTGCTCTCTCATTTGGCCGCCTCCTCGATCATCCGCTTCAGCTCGTCCGCTTCCTCCCGCGTCAGCTTTTTGCCGCCCGAGAGGAAGGCCGCCAGAAAGGCGGGCAGGGAATTGTCAAACGCGCGCGCGAGCAGGGCTTCGCTCTCGTAGTGCTGCACCTGACTGCGTGCGACCAGCGCGGTCACGACGCTGTCCCGGTTCTGCAGGACGCCGCGCGCGCAGAGCTTGCGCAGGACGGTGTAGGTCGTGGATTTTTTCCAGCCAAGCTTTTCCTGACAGAGCGCGACCAGCTCGCCCGAGCCGATCGGCTCATGCTCCCAGATCAGGGAAACAAACTTGAATTCGGCGTCGTACAGCTTGCAGGCTTCCATAAACGCACCTCCTTTGGTTTATTTGGATAAACCTTTCTTGCTTTGAGTTTATCGCGATAAACCTGTTTTGTCAAGAAAATTCTTCTAAATTTCGGACACGGACATAGGATAGAACCGGGAGGGACGAGATATGGAATCGGAGGAAAAGTGCATTTATACCGTGATGCTGGCTGTTTGCATCATTCTTTCCGCGTTTTTGATCGGAAAAATGGTGCTGCACACCGATGTACCGCTGCACGATCCGCAAACGGTGGTGCAGCGCGCAGGGGAGACGCGGGCGGAGGACGGACGGGAGGTTGCGCTTGATGGAGAACGTCTGACCAGCCTTGTGATTCGGCAGCTTCCTGCGGATTGTCCATTGGATTCGCTGACAGTCGGGATCGGAGCGGACGGCAGCCTGCTGGTGACCGCGTCCGCCGCGCGTGACGCGCTGCAATCGCTGGCCGAGCTGCCCGCCGGGACGGCCGCGCTCCTGCCTGCCGTGTGCACGGTGTCCGCCGCGCTTTCGGTCGGGCTGGATCGGGAAGCGCGGGCGATCGTTCTGGAGCCGGTTTCCGTATCCGTCAACGGGCTGCGCCTGCCGGCGGCGCTGCTGAAACCGGCGGTTGGTCTGCTCGAGACCGCGTTGCAGGACGGCCTGCGCGCACAGGGCGTGACCTTCGCCTCGGTGCGCACGGAAGACGGCAAGCTGATCGTCGGAGTATGAAAAAAGGCGCAAAGCGGATGCTTTACGCCTTTTGATGTGCAGTTTTTGCTTAGAGCACGCGGCCGCCCCACAGGAATCTGCGGCTGTAGCTGCCCGAGGTCAGGGTGTCGTACTTGACCGAGGAGCCGGTGTGGGGGGAGTGGATGAACTGGCCGTTGCCGGCGTAGATGCCGACGTGGCTGACCGAGCCGTCTCCGAAGAAGACCAGATCGCCGCGCTGCAGGTTCGAGATCGAGGAAACGCGGGAGTAGGTCACGCTCTGATCCTTAGAGGTACGCGGCAGGGAGATGCCCAGCGCGTTGCGGTAAACATATGTAGTGAAGCCGGAGCAGTCAAAGCCGCTCGGTGTGCTGCCGCCGTAGCGGTACGGAGTGCCCAGGAACTTTTCTGCATAGCTCAGGAGCTTGTCCGCTTCGCTCGAAGCCTTGGCGGCGGTCGCTTCCGGATGGTGGGACTCTGCCGTATCGGTCAGCTCGTCGCCGAAGGTGAGGTAATCGGCGTAGATGTAGCCGTCGGTGTCATCGACCGCGATGCGGTACCAGCCATCCACGACGCCGGTGACGTCGACGCAGTCATCCGTGCTGATCTGCAGCAGGACATCGGCGCTGGTCGAGGGGCCGGAGCGGATGTTGACGTTGTCACGCTTGCACACGCCGGTGCCGAGGTCGACGTCGCCGTCGTCCGCCCAACTGACGTAATCGGCGCTGACATAGCCGATCGCGCCGCCGTAGGCGATGTGATACCACTCGTCCGAGTTGTCAATGACAGCGACACGCGCACCGCTCGGAATCGAACCGATCACGCTGCCGCCCGCGGATTCGCGGAAGTTCAGGGTGGTGGATGCGGTGTTGATGCCCGCGTACAGCGCGGAAGCGCCGGACAGGGCGAGGGATACTGAAAAAGCGGTGGTCAGTGCGATTTTCAGACATTTGCGAGATACTTTCATAAAAATCCTCCTGCACGCCGACAAATTCGACGAAAAATATGTTTGATTGCGCGATTACTTGTTGCTCAGCGCGCGGGTCAGCCAGATCGAAGCGATGTCCATCGCGCTCCAAAGGCTGTTCTTTTCACTCTTCTTGACAATGCGCTCCTTGCGGCTGACGTTGGGACTCGTCTGCTGGAGCTGAACAGCGACGCGGGTCGCGACCTTGAGGTCACCCTCCTGCTTGGTGTCGAGAATCTGCATCATGATGATGTAGGGATCGGACATGCTGCCGTAATAGATAATGTTTTCCTTGCGCATCAGCGGGCGGCCCTTGTACTGGAGCAGCTCGCCTTCTTTCACAATTGAAGCCATAGAATTCTCCTTTTTTATGCCAACCGATGATTACAAAACGTTACATTTCATTACAAATCGGTTACAAGGCTGGGTTACAATCTGGTAACATAATAACACAAAGTCCGGCTTTTGTCAAATCAAAATTTAGTGAAAATAATAAATTCATCCGGTCTATTGTCTGGGAAGCGCCGTTCGCGTATAATAATATCACGAAAAAACCGGAGGAATCGGAGAAAAGCATGAAGTTTGGATTTTACACGCTGGGCTGCAAGGTCAACCTCTTTGAGACGCAGGCGCTTATGCGGCTGGCGCAGGCGCGAGGACACGAAATTTGCAGCCGGGACGCGGATGCTTTCATTATAAATACGTGCAGCGTTACGGCGGTCAGCGACCACAAGAATCTGCGCGCCTTTCATAAGATCCGGCGGGAGAACCCGCGCGCGGTCATCGCGGCCTGCGGCTGCTTTGCACAGACCGAGCCGGACAAGCTGCGTGCGACCGGAGAGATCGACCTGATCTGCGGCACGTCGGCGCGCGCCGACGTGCTCGCGCTCTGCGAAGCGGCGGTCGCCGGACGGCGGGAGACCGACCTGTCCCGCTTCCGTATGCCAGGCCGCGCGTTCGAGCCGCTGCCCGCCGGTGTGCCGCAGGGGCGCACGCGCGCGCTGCTCAAGCTGGAGGACGGCTGCGACAATTACTGTGCCTACTGCATCATTCCTTATGCACGCGGGCATGTGCGCTCCCTGCCGCTTGCCGAAGCGGTGCACGAGGCTGAACGGCTGCGGGACGCGGGCGTGCACGAGATCGTACTGACCGGCATTGAAATCTCGTCCTATGGGCGGGATCTGGACGGACAGCCCACGCTGACCGACGCAGCCGAGACGCTCTGCCGGGCTGTGCCCGCGGTGTATTTCCGCCTCGGCTCGCTCGAACCGCGCACGGTCAACGCCGATTTCTGCGCCCGCCTGTCGGCTCTGCCCAATCTGCGTCCGCATTTTCATCTGTCCTTACAGAGCGGCTGCGACGCCGTGCTTGCGCGGATGAAGCGGCGGTACGACACAGCCTTCTTCCTCGAGCGCTGCCGGATGCTGCGCGCCGCGTTCCCCGACTGCTCGATCACGACCGATCTGATCGTCGGCTTTCCGGGGGAGACCGAAGACGAATTTGCGCAGACGCTCGCGTTTCTGGAGACCTGCGCCCTGTCCGATGTGCACGTCTTCCCGTACTCCGCCCGGCCGGGCACGCCCGCGGCTGACATGGACGGACAGATCCCGCAGACGGAGAAGGAGGCGCGCGCCGTGCGCGCCAAGGCCGTGGCCGCCCGGACAGCCCGGGCGTATCGTCTGCGTTTTGTCGGCCGGACGCTGAACGTCCTGTTCGAGCACCGCACGCCGGACGGCGCATGGAGCGGACACAGCCCTTACTGCTTCCCGGTGCGCGCATCCCATCCCGCGATCGCGAAAAACCGGTTCGTCCCGGTGCGGATCACGCAGGTGACCGAGGACGGCCTGAGCGGCACGGCTTTGCTTTGACAAAACCGAAAAAACAGGCTATACTGTACTTATTTTAAAGGAATGAAAGGGGGAGACCCCGATGAAACGACAACCTCTGCTGATCCTTGCGGCGGCGCTCCTCGTGTGCGGCACGGCTGCGACCGCCGTTTCGGCTGCCGTTGCGGCCAACGATCCGCTGGTGACCCAGTCCTACGCGGTCGGCGGCTATCTGGAAACGATCAAGGCGCGCGCGGGCGCGGCGGCGCAGGCCGTGCTGGCGCAGAAGGTCACGCCGCAGCTCGAACAGACCGAGGCGGCCTATTCTGAGACCGCGACCCGGGCTGCGCTTGAGCAGCGCGTGCTGGCCGCGCTGGGCGGCGGCGGTGCGATGACCGACGTGCAGCTTGCGGCGAACAAGACGGTCACTTGTCAGGCAGGCGCCGAGCTTTGCCTGACGGCGGGCAGCGCATCGGTCACGCGCGGCACCTTGATCAACCTTTCCGAAGGCTGGGCGGTCACAGCGCCGGGCACGCTTGTGCGCAACCAGATCTATTTGGCGGCGGATGACGGTGCCGTCCTGCAAATGACCGGGAGCGGCACGCTGCGCATTGCGGGCAGCTACCAAATCGGACAGGCTGCGGGCGGCACGCAGGAAAGCGGCGTGCGGTACACCGCGTATGCCGACGCGCTCAACACGCTCGGCCTGTTTCAAGGCTCGGGCAAGGGCTATGAGCTGTCCCGCGCATCCACCCGAGTCGAGGGCGTTGTCATGCTCATCCGCCTGCTCGGCCGGGAAACCGAGGCCAGGCAGTTTACGGGCAGCCACCCGTTTACCGATGTGCCCGCGTGGGCTGCCCCCTATGTGGCGTATGCCTATCGGCAGGGCTATACCAGCGGCATCAGCAGCACCGAATTCGGCGCGTCGATGGAGCTGCGCTATCGGGATTACATGACCTTCCTCCTGCGCGCGCTGGGCTATTCCGACCGGAACGGCGACTTCTCGTGGTCGACTGCCGACCAGATGGCGGTCTCGGTCGGCATTCAGACCGCGTCCGAGCGCAGCGCGATCCTCTCGTCCGGCAAGTTCCTGCGCGACCACGTCGCCTATACCTCATTCCGCGCCCTGTTTACCAAAACGACCGAGGGCAGACGGATGTGCGACGCTCTGCTGCTGCGCGGCGCGATCTCACAGGACGCGCTGATCGACGTGGAAGAAAAAGGCCTCTGAAGCCGGAACCCATTTCCTCCCTGCGCCATAGTATGGGGTGTAATCAAACAAAGGAGGAAATGACCTATGATGAACTGTAATAACTGGGGCGGAAACGAGTGCTGGTGGATCATCATCATTTTCGCGATCATCCTGATCTGGCTGTGCTGCGGCAACGGCAACGGCATCGGCGGCGATATGGGCTGTGGCTGCGGCTGTGGCTGCGGCTCGAACGGCCGTGATGACTGCTGCGGCTGCTGCCGGTAATCTGCTCGGCCCGGAGCGCGGAAGCAAGAGCTTCCGCGCTCTTTTCTGTCCGCAGACGGACAGCACGCCCGATTTCCGCGCAAAACAAAAAAAGGGTCTTGTCAAAATCGTAAAAATAGGGTAGAATATATTCGCGTAAATAAGATTTCAGAACACAGCAGTGTTTAATTTTTGGAGGATTCGTATATGATTTCTGCAGGTGAATTCAGAAACGGTGTAACGTTTGAGATGGACGGCCAGGTTCTGCAGGTCGTTGAGTTCCAGCACGTAAAGCCCGGCAAGGGTGCGGCGTTCGTTCGCGTTAAGATGAAGAACGTCATCACCGGCGCTGTGACCGAGCGCAGCTTCAACCCGACCGATAAGTACGAGCCGGCTTATGTCGAGCGCAAGGAGATGCAGTACCTCTACGCCGATGGCGATCTGTACTACTTCATGGACACCGAGACCTATGACCAGCTTCCGATCAACAAGTCGACCCTGGGCGATGACTTCCGCTTCGTCAAGGAGAACATGAACGTCAAGGTTCTGTCCTACAAGGGCAGCGTCTTCGCGGTCGAGCCCCCGCTGTTCGTTGAGCTCGAGGTCACCGAGACCGATCCCGGCTTCAAGGGCAACACCGCCACCAATACCCTCAAGCCCGCCGTCATCGAGACCGGCGCGACCGTTCAGGTTCCGCTCTTCATCGAGATCGGCGACAAGATTAAGATCGACACCCGCACCGGCGAGTATCTCGAGCGCGCCAAGGGCTGAGTTTGATTCCAGATTGTCTTCAGTTTTCACGGAGGAGGATGCGAGATGACTGTAGTAGAACGGGTAGCGTATCTGAAGGGCCTTTTTGAAGGACTGGAAATTGATACCGCGAAAAAGGAAGGCAAGCTGTTGTCCGGTATGCTGGACACGCTGGAGGATCTGGCGGTCTGCGTTTCTGAGCTTCAGCAGCAGAATGAGGAGCTTCAGGACGAGCTGGATGACGTCTACGAGGAGCTTTCCGCCATTACGGAGGATTTCCTGATGGACGAGGATGAGGACCTCGACGCGGACGACATTGAGATTGAACTCGATCCGGAGGATGACCTGTATCAGGTCATCTGCCCGACCTGCGGCGAAGTCATCTACCTGGATGAGCAGATGCTGGAGGAAGGTTCGATCGTCTGCAATGCCTGCGGAGAAGAATTAGAATTTGATCTTTCGGGGCTTGACAGCGACGAAGAATCGTGATATAATATTTGACGTTGGGTGAGATTCCCAACGTCAGTTTGGACACTTAGCTCAGCTGGAAGAGCATCCGCTTGACGTGCGGAAGGTCGAGGGTTCGAGCCCCCCAGTGTCCACCAAATGAAATCCCGCCTTTTTAGGCGGGATTTTTGTTGTTTTGGATCAAATATGCAGCCTTGCATCTGGGTATTGTTTTGGAATCTGAAGGATTCTGTTTTCTTGTTTTTGCCGGTTTGACCCTGTTTTTTTTCCGTTATTTTCGTTTTTGGGTGGAAAATATGTGGAAAATTTTCGGTCGGGCAGGGGATCATTCGCCGCCGCAGGAACCGGCGGACGCATCCGATTCCGTCGGTCGGGCTGCCGCGATCAGAGCCAGACTGTCGCCGAGCTGGGTGAAGAGTGCGGCGAGGATGGTCAGCTCATCTGTGCTGCGCCTCCGTGCAATCGCTGTGGACAGCATCCCCACAACGACCGGCAGCCCATCGCTGCATGACATGCGATCACCTCCGACACAGTATATGCGGGAGAACCGCGCTTTGTGTCGGTCGGCGTTTTTACCGGAAAAGGGCTTCGCCTGCCGTCAGACGTCGTTGTTGGGGATCGAGTGCTTTTTCGCGTTCCGGTTCTGATTCTGGTTTTCCCGCGTGATGGGCGTCTGGCCGTTGCATTTTCTCATGCGGGTCTCTTTGGGATCGGGCTGGCTGTCCTTTGGCATGGTTTCATTTCCTCGCTTTCTGTTCGTTTGCGCATTGCTGCAATTCAGCAAAGGTCTTGATCTCCATTTGATACAGCGCCTGCTGCACATCCGGCGGGAGTGTTTGGAAATACTCGAAGGCCGTCAGATCCTGATCGAGCAGGTCGGTCAGGCACAGATGCACGTCATTCATGGGGCACATCCTGTTCCGCGTGCGGGTCGCCGACCGCGCCGTCGCCGCGCAGGGCGTGGAACACCTTATGCGGACTGCGCGTGCCGTCCTGTATGATCGGCCGTGCCTTGCTGTTGCCGTGCTTGGCCGCGCCCTGAAGCTCCGGGACGGGCGGCGCGTCGTTTTTCGGAAAATGTGTGATGCGGTTGCTCTCCGTGCTGTGCGGCTCGCGCGGATCGGGGCGGCGCATACCTGCTTTTGCCATGTTCAGATCACCTCGGTTCTAGGTTGCGCGCGGCGGTGCCCGATCATACGCAAACCCGGACGAAAAAAGAGCCCAATCGGTACGAACCGGCGCACGGCGGCATAGAATGGATTGGAGACGGCAAATGTCTTACAACATTCAGACGGGGAGCGGTATCATGGATCACAAGAAGGAATGCGGCGGCAGCGTCAGCGGCGGCCACGATCGGCCGCGGCGGCACGTACACGAGATGCTGGGCAGCGTGCGGATCGCGCTGGACGGCTGTGAGCCGCACAACCACCGTTTTGCAACGGTCTGCGGTGAGGCGATCCCGGTTGGACAGAACGATCACGTGCATGAGGTTTGCTTCTGCACGGATTTCTACGAGGATCATTATCACGAGTTCACCGGCAGAACGGGCGGCATGATCGACGTCGGCTGCGGCCGTCATGTCCATTTCCTGCATGCGCAGACCAAGCCCGAGGACCGTCATGTCCATTGCTTCCGGGTGGCGACACTCATCAACGATCCGATCGGGGATTAAATCTCAAACGAAGGCGGTTCCGGATGGAGCCGCCTTCCGTTTATCCGGCGGACGGAACGCATACACTACATGCGGAGGTGATGAAAATGGGCCTTTTTCGAGATCTGGTGCGGGCGCGTGAGCTGGAGCTTGCCTATGTGATGCGCTGGCGCTTGCCGAACCGGGAGCGGCAGGAGCGGCCGTAATACAAGGCGGCCGCTTGCGGCGGGACGCGGGATGTGGTATGATAAAGCTGAACTTTAATAAAGAGAGCGGAGAGGAACGGCAAAATGGAAATTCGGATCAAATATCTGTCTGACGCGATCGAGCGTCTGTGCTATGTGGAGGGCAAGTCGGACTGGATCGACCTGCGCGCGGCTGAGTCTGTGACGATGCGGGCGGGCGAATTCCGGCTGATCCCGCTGGGCGTCGCGATCGAGCTTCCGGCGGGCTATGAGGCCCATATCGTGCCGCGCAGCTCGACGTTCAAGCATTTCGGCATCATTCAGGTCAACAGCATGGGCGTGGTCGACGAGACCTACTGCGGCGACAACGACCAGTGGTTTTTCCCGGCGTATGCTCTGCGGGACACCGAGATCGCGGTCAACGATCGGATCTGCCAGTTCCGCATCATGGAGCACCAGCCCCGTCTGACCTTCCGGGAGGTCGGCTCGCTCGGCCATCCCGACCGCGGCGGCCACGGCAGCACCGGAAAACAATAAAAGCGGATTCCTTTGAAACGCCTGTCGGCGTGCAAGCCGACGGGCGTTCTTTTTTGTCACCTTCCGGCTGTCCTGCGCTTATACTGATAACAAAGGAGTGTGATGCGCATGATCCGAAAATGCTGCGCCATCGGGCTGGCGGCGGCTGCGTTCGGCCTGGGCGTGCTGATCGGCGGCCTGTTTTCCTGCGCGCTGATCGTGTGGATTCTGGGCTTGCTGCTCATCGCCGCCGGCATCGCACTGACTCGGATATAAGGGAGGAGCCTACTTATGAAAGTTGTCATTTGGAAGAGTCCGCGCTGCCTGAATGGTTTTCTGCGCCGCATGTTCGGCATGGATAAGGGAGAATCCTGAAAACAGGGGGAGATGATCCCCCTGTTTTTTCATATTCGGGGACGTGCCGCATATATATGGTGACAGAAGCAGCAAAAAGGAGGAAGCATAGATGGAACTCATCCGTACCGAGATCCCGTATTGTGAGCCGTCCCACGAGGCGCTTTCGAGCTTCAGCGAGAGCACGGACGCCATCGTCCCGGACGCGTTTCCTGATATTGGCCGCATCATCTGCGCCGCAGGCGCGGCGACTGTAAAGGACGAGCTGCCGCAGACCGACCGCATTCTGGTCTCCGGCATGGTCAACGCAGTCGTCCTGTATCAGCCCGAGGGGGAGAGCGGTGTGCGCAAGCTCAGCGTGCCGCTCAGCTTTGCCCACATCGAAGAGGCGCGCGGCGTGACGGCTGAAAGCGTCTGCTTTGTCCGCTGCCGGGTGGGCGGCGTGACGGCCAAGGCGGTCAACTCGCGCAAGGTCAGCGTGACCGCGCAGCTCTGCGTCGAGACCGATGGTTACGAACGGCGCACGGCCGAATTGACCGAGCAGATCGACCCGCAGGCGGACGCGCTCGAAATCCTGTCCGGACAGGAGACCATCCCGCTGCTCGAGGACGCGGCGGTGCGCGAATTTACCCTGCTGGACGATCTGGAAATCCCGGGCGGGGAGCGGCTCGAGATCGTCACGGCGTCCTGCGAGCTGGGATCGGCCGGGTGTCAGGCGATGAACGGCCGTGCCGCGCTCAAGGGCGACGCCCGCCTGACGCTGCTCGCGCTGGACGATACGGGTGCGTTCCAAGTCCTGCATCAGACCATTCCCTATACCCAGATTGTAGAATGCGAAGACGTGCAGGAAGGGCAGACACTTGCGGCGCGTCTGGCCGTTCGGCATCTGGACTGCATGTTCGCAGAGGGCGGCGTACTGTCGGTCGGTGTGGGCGTGGGCGTTCTACTGCTGAGAGAGGGCAGACATACCCTGCAAACCATCCGCGACCTGTACCACGTCCACCGGACGCTGGAGCTGGAAGAGCGCCAGCTTGCGCTGCGCGGCTGTCATCTGTGCGGGCCGTTCACAGGGGAGAGCACCGCTGTGATGCCGGTCAGCCGTCCGGCGTCTGAAATTATATCGGCGGACGCGGTCTGCGCCGGATTGCAGCAGAGCGACGACCACACGATCCGGGTCAGCGCGCAGCTCTCCGTCCTGTACCGGGACGCGGACGGCGTGATTTGCAGCGCGTCCCGTCAGCTTCCGGTGAATGTGCCGATTCCCGCGTCCGAGGCGTCCGCCTGTGTCCAAGATGCCGCGCTGCAGGTCTCGGCGACGCCGGGCGGCGAGGGCAATCTCAACCTGCGTCTGACGGTCTCCGGTCAGTTGACCGAGCGCCCGGTTTTGACGCTGCGTGACATCACCGCGCTGTCGGCCGGCGCGCCGCGCAAGCCGTGCGGCGGGGTGGATACGACGCTGATCCTGCGGTACATCCATGCGCCCGAGCCGCTCTGGGAGATCGCCAAGCAATACGCATCCACGGTGCGGGCGATCCGCCGGGCGAACGCGCTGGCCGAACACACCGAAAGCGTGTCAGACGCAATGCTGTTAATCCCGGTCTACAACCGGTGAAAAAGGAGGGAACCTCATGGAAAGTCGGGAATTGTATGAGCAGATCGGGACGCGCACCGGCGGCGATATCTACATTGGCGTAGTCGGCCCGGTTCGCACGGGCAAGTCCACCTTCATCAAGCGGTTTATGGAGCAGATGGTGCTGCCACGGATCGACGACGTTTACAAACGGGAGCGCGCTAAGGATGAGCTGCCGCAGTCCGGTTCGGGACGCACGATCATGACGGCTGAGCCAAAGTTCGTTCCGGAGGAGGCCGCCGAGCTTTCGCTCGAGAACGGCGCGGTCTGCCGGGTGCGGCTGGTCGACTGCGTGGGCTATCTGGTCGATGGTTCGCTCGGCAGCATGGAGGACGATCAGCCCCGCATGGTGACGACGCCGTGGCGGGATACGCCCATGCCGATGGCGGAAGCCGCCGAGATCGGTACCCGCAAGGTCATCGCCGATCATTCCACAATCGGTCTGGTCATCACGACGGACGGCTCCTTTTCTGAGATTCCGCGCGAGAGCTACGAGGCGGTCGAAGGACGGGTCATTCAGGAGCTTCAGACCATCGGAAAGCCGTTTCTGACGCTGGTTAATACGACCGACCCGTCGGGCGAACGCGCCGCACAGGTCTGCCGGTCGCTGCGGGAGCGGTTCGGCGTGACCGCCTGTCCGGTCAATTGCATGGAGCTGGATGAAGCCGCCCTGCGCACCATCCTGACCGGCGTGCTGTATGAGTTCCCAGTGCAGCAAATCGCGGTCTCGCTGCCACGATTTGTCGCCGCGCTCGAGTCCGAGCATCCGGTGCAGCGCAGCCTGTATGACAGCGTCCGCACAGCGGGCGCGGCGGTGCGGAAAATGCGCGATCTGGAACGCATGGTGCGCGCGCTCATGGAAAATGAACTGGTCGAAACGGCCAGCATCGACGGCATGGAGCTGGGGACAGGCGAGGCGCGGATCACCATGCAGGTGCCAGGCACGGTGTTCTATCGTATTGTGACCGAAAAGACCGGGGTTGCGATCCGGGATGAAGCCGATCTGATCCCGGTGCTGGCCCGCCTTTCGACGACCGCGCGGGAGTACGAACGGATTTCAGGCGCGCTCGATCAGGCCATGGCGACCGGCTACGGCGTGGTCATGCCCCGTCTGGAGGAGCTGTCGCTCGAACCGCCTGAGATCATCAAGCAGGGCGGCCGGTACGGCGTCCGGCTCTGCGCGTCGGCGTCCTCCATCCATCTGATCAAGGCCGATATCAAGGCGTCGGTCACGCCGCTCGTCGGCACGGAAAAGCAGTCGGAGGAACTGGTGCATTACCTGCTCGGTGAATTTGACGGCGCGCCGGAGAAGATCTGGGAGACCAATATTTTCGGGAAATCACTCTCCGAACTGGTCAATGAGGAACTGTCGAATAAGCTGGCCCGGATGCCAGAGGAGGCGCGGGATAAATTTAGGGAAACACTTGAGCGCATCATTAACGAAAGCACGGGCGGACTCATCTGCATCCTGCTGTAAAGGGATTTCACAGCGCGGTTCCGGGAAGAGCCGCGCTGTCTGGTTTTTACCTTTACACATAGTTTCACGAAAAACCATGAAAAATTTAGTGAAAAATAAAGAAATTCAGAACAATTGAAAGAACTTTTGCGTGATGAAAAGGGAATACAATTGGTGTAAAGCGTTTTACCATTACAGCGAACCGCCGCTTGCTATTTCCCGGGAATTGCGGTATGATAATAAAAACAGAAGGGAAGCGGGACTATGGAAAAGCAGGTTTTTATCATCAACGGAAAGGGCGGCGTGGGTAAGGATACCGTTTGCAGCTGCGCGGCGCAGTTTTACCGCGTGCGGAATATTTCTTCGATCACGCCCATCGTTGAGATTGCTCGCTTCGCCGGATGGAACGGGGAGAAGACGCTGGCGGCCCGTCGGATGCTCTCCCAGCTTAAGGCGGTGTTCACTGAATTCAATGATCTGTCCTTTACTTATTGTATGCAGCAGTACCGCGCATTTGAGCAAAGTGAGGATGAGCTGCTGTTCATCCACGTGCGCGAGCCGGAGGAGATCGCGCGGCTCAAGCGTGCGATCGGCGGGGTATGCCGCACCCTGCTCGTGCGGCGCAGCGATCTGGCGCAGAAGCAGTACGGAAATCGCTCGGACGACGCGGTCGAGGAATATCCGTATGACTTGTATTTCGAGAATGCCGCGCCGCTCGAGACCCTGCCCGCGCGTGTTCATGATTTTTTTGAAAAAAACTTGAAATGAGTGTTGACAAGACCTTGCGGGTATGGTATTATATACAAGCTGAGTTCAACAAGTGAACGAAAACAAAACTCCATATCCGGGTGTAGCGCAGCTGGTAGCGTGCTTGACTGGGGGTCAAGAGGCCGCAGGTTCAAGTCCTGTCACTCGGACCATGAAACCGTCGATTTTGAAAGAAATCGGCGGTTTTTTGTATCTAAAAGTTCGGAAAAATTTTCAGACCTGCGCCTTGTTCTTTATTTGTTCTTTACGGCCTGAAAATACCCCCGCCGTTTGAGACCGGCGAGGGTGGGGGAGTCACGCTTTTCGTTTCTTTTTTCGGTGCACGACGCTGCCGATCGCGTCCGATGCGGCGGCGTCCGCCGACTGGATCGCGTGCGAATAAATGTCCATCGTTGTCGAGGTGTGGGCGTGCCCCAGTCTGGCCGAGACCGTGCGCACGTTCACGCCTGCCGCGATCAGCAGGGTTGCGTTTGTATGGCGCAGGCTATGGATCGTCACGCCTTCGGGCAGCTCCGCGGCGCGTGCGAACTTGGTGAACCAACCGGTCACGCTCGACGGGTGCAGCGGTCGGCCGTTCCACGTCGTAAACAGCCGGTCGTGCTCTTCCCACTGGTCGCCCAGCTTGAGCCGCTCCTGAAGCTGGTGCGTGCGGTACTGCCGCAGCATATCAATACAGTCCTGCGGGACTTTGACGGTTCGCGCGGATCGACGCGTCTTTGGCGTCTGCGTGATGACGCCCTGTCCGGGCAGGTAAACCGAGTTCCGCCGGATCGTGATGGTGCACCGGTCGAAGTCAATGTCCTTCCATTCCAGTCCGAGCAGCTCACCGCGCCGCATCCCTGTATCCAACAGCAGGAAGATCATCACGCGATACTTCATGGGCGCCGCGTCAAGCGCTTCTATGAGCTTTGCCGCGTCGTTTTCGTCCAGATATGCGGGCTCTTCCTCGCCCGCTGAGGGCGCGTCTACGTGGGCGCACGGGTTCTCTGCCATGACGCCCTGCTTGACGGCCGTTCGGAACATCGAGGACAGAAATTTGTGGTAGTGGTTGACACTGCAATGGGTCAGCGCCTGCTTGTCGCGTGTCGGGCGGAACAGCGCCGACAGAGGAAGACCGAGGGCGGCGGACAGCTTTTCGGCGGTGTCCGGTTTGACTGCGTTGCCGGCGTTCAGGGAATACAGGGTGCGGATCCCAAGTCCGGTCTCCTTGGTCAGCTCGGCTGCCGTCTTTCCGGCCGCCTTTGTGATGGCCTTGAAGTCGTCGCACTGGTACATCACATCGTCTCGGATGCCGTCTTCCATGAGGTTCAGATAGAATGCGTTCAGGTGGTGCGGACGAATTTTGTCCATGCGCAGGTGCCCGAGCGCAGGCGCGACCCGCTTCCACAGGATGCGGTAGTTCTCCTGTGTAGTCGGCTTCAGGTGCACCGATACGTACTCCCGGAACCAGCGCTCGGCGTAGTCTGACAGGCGTGTTGTTCCGTCTACGACCTGCCCGGCGCGCACCTTCTCTTCAAACAGCACCTTTTGCCGTTCAAGCTCCTTCTCGACCTGCCGCTTCGTCATGCCCGGATCGGGCGTCCAGGTCATCGACCGGATGATCTGCTTGCCGTTGATGTCGTATCCGCCGGGGAGTGTCAACAGTTTTTCGCACTTTGGCTTGCAGACCCTGATGTGAATAAAGTCAGCCAGCAATAGAGGTGTCCTCAAGAGCCGCCTCTAAGTGCTTCATGTTCATGTACTTCTTGTTGCCCCACTGGGTACCAGCCACATGACGTAGCCGGGCACAGACCAGCATAAGGGCAGAGCTGCCATCCGGAAAACTACCCACCACACGGGTGCGGCGGCGGATCTCTCGGTTCAGCCTCTCGATGACGTTGTTGGTACGGATACGGATCCAATGCTCACTGGGGAAATCGCAGTAGGTCAGAGTCTCCTCAATGCCGTCCTCCACCTTCTTAGCAGCCTCTTTCAGTTTCATGGAACGCAGTTCCTCCACCACAGCTTTGGCCTTCTCCCGGGCGGCTTTCTTGCTCTCCTGAGCGTGGATCGCTTTGAGCATCTTGGCCACAAGATTAACCTTGGAACGAGGGGTTACAGAGAACACGTTGCGATAAAAGTGGACGGTACACCGCTGGTATTTGGCATCAGGAAACACTTCGCCTACGGCTTAGGTCAGTTTACAAGGAACTACACGCAGACCGTGAAACGGGCTGCTGACAACAAACGGCGCTATGCTCCCGGCTGGGTGCATAGCACCTGTTTGTTGCGGGGGTTTCCAAAGGGGGCAGCGCCCCATTTGGCACACGACTTTGCGGAGCAAAGTGTAGTGTGTTATACGCTCTGTCGGCGTTGCCCTGAAAATACCGTTGCCGCCGGGGAGGGCAAGGGCATTTGACGCGGCAGGAAAGCAGGGCTTTGTTTGGGGCTGGTAAGCCGGAAACAAAGGGCTGATTTCAGCAGCAGACAGGGCGTATTATGAAAGCCCCCGTCCCTCGTCCTCCGCCCCCGGCCTATGGGACAAAAAGTCCCAAAGCTCTGGACACCGTGACCAGATGTGTGGCCACACTCCGGGAAAAGTAGCAGGACGGCAGGAAACCGTCAAGGCTGAAATGAATGGGCTGACGCCCGGCCTTGACCGTTCCCCGCCGCCCCGCTGGATGGGTGGACAAGGTGGCCAATCCCTAAAAGTGTTTGGCCGCACTCGTTCATTTTGGGGCCTTTCTTCTCCCAAAATTGAAATGGGCGGGAAAGCCCTAAAATGGCTTTCCCGCCTTGATTACCCATTAGCAAAGACGGGCGAGACTGTCAACGGCGGCGCTGAAAGCGCCGTTCATCTTGACCGTTGACTGGCTCGCCTGGCTTTGCTACTGCCCGTAAGAGATGGAAAAACAAGATGGAAAACAAGGTTAAAAATGGTTGACAAGTCTATCGGATGTGTGTTATACTGTGCGACAGTTTGAGATTGGAAGGAGGCTTACGTGTGTTAATTTGTGTACGCTAATAAGCAATAAAAAGTAGAAGTACCTTTCCACATGATGGTGGGCTTTTTTTGCGTGCGTATGCAAAGGAACACGTAGGTTTGACACGAGCAGTCTTTGAACTGTATCGTGGTGTTTTTTCGTGCTTTGTTGTTATGCAGGCGTCTGCCCTCTCTGTGGGACAACGCCTGCTTTTTATTGCAGAAACAAAGGAACAATGCAATAAAAAAGGAGGTTCGCATTATGACCCAAAACAACAATTCATGGAGAAAAACTTATTTTACACTTCTTGCCGGACAAGCAATATCCTTTATTAGCAGCGGTATTTTGCAAATGGCCATTATCTTTTATTTGGTTGCGAAAACTAATTCTGCAATCATATTGACGGCGGCAACACTGATTGGATTTTTGCCGCAAGCCTGTTTAGGCCCGTTTGCAGGTGCTTTTGTTGACCGGCACAGCCGTAAAAGCGTAATGATTGGTGCGGATTTGATAATTGCCGCCGCTGGCGGTATTCTGGCGCTGGTGGCGTTTTACATGGAATTGCCCGTATGGTCTATTATGGTTGTCCTGTTAATCCGAAGTGCGGGAACTGCTTTTCATTCTCCAGCATTCAGCGCAGCAACACCTATGATTGTGCCAAAAGAGGAACTTACAAAATGCGCTGGTTACACGTCGACCATGCAAGCAGTAAGTGCGATTATCAGTCCAGCTGCCGCAGCGTTTTTATATGCTGTTTGGCCTCTTAATGCAATTATATTGTTAGATATTGTGGGTGCAATCCTTGCCTGTGTGACTGTTGCGATTTCGTCCATACCAACGCCTGAACTATGTCCAGAAACGAAAAGACAACAGTTTTTACAGGATATGAAAGAGGGGTATGTGGTATTAAAGCAAAACAGGGGCCTCTTTGCTCTGCTCTGGATTGGTGTAATTTATATGTTCTTTTATATGCCAATCAGTACGCTTTTTCCTCTCATCTGTATGTCATACTTCAAAGGAACACCGGCCCATGCCTCTGCCGCTGAAATTGCTTTTGCGGTTGGTATGCTGCTTGGCGGAGTCATTCTGAGCATTTGGGGCGGTTTTAAGAAACGGCGGTACACCATCGGTCTTTCCGTTCTCCTGATGGGCGTTAGCAATATGCTCTCCGGGCTTTTGCCGCCAGACGCATTTCTTGTCTTTGTTGTGTGCTGTACTGTTATGGGAATTTCCGCTCCATTTTACGGTGTGCAAAATGCGATTTTTCAAGAAACGGTCAAACCAGAATATCTGGGGAGAGTTTTTTCTCTACTGACAAGCGCCGCTTCCCTCGCCATGCCGTTTGGCCTTGTCATTTCCGGGCCTCTGGCGGAGCGGCTGGGAGTTGAGAAATGGTTTGTCATTTGCGGAATTGGCATTATCATCGTTGCGCTTGCCGTATTTTTACTACCCGGTTTGAGAGAGATTGACAATACGCAATAATCAACTGCACCTTTTTCTATTACTAAACAAAATGCCTGGCTTTTATTATTTAGAAGAAAGGATATAAAAATGAAACGTTTACCTAAATATACGCCTGCGGAAGTACGGAATGATCCATACGGATTTACTTACAAAGAAATGTCGGAAGTTATTGGCGAGAATGAAGCAAAAGCCTTATATGAAGAATTATATAAGCAATTACCACGCAAAAAAAATCTATCAATGTTGGTAAAAAATATTTGCAAAAGCAGTGATACTGAAAAGTATGTTTACGAACTGAAAGACAACAAATACATTGAAACGGTTTTTATCAAGCGGCGAGATGGTGGAACTGTTTGCGTGAGCACACAAGTCGGTTGTCCTGTTGGTTGTATTTTTTGTGAGTCCGGGCGAAATGGCTTTGTTCGTAATCTAACATCGTCAGAAATCGTACAACAGATTATATTGTTGCGTCGAAAAGTAAACCGTATCGTTTTTATGGGTATGGGAGAGCCTTTATTCAATTATGACAACTTGATAAAAGCAATCCATATTCTCCGAGATAGATATGGGCTCAACTTTCCAACCGACGGCATTACCATATCAACAGTTGGTCCGGTCGATCAATTAAAAAAATTGCGCGAGGAACATCTTAAAATTCAGTTGACAATATCTTTACACGCAGCAACACAATCTGCAAGAAATCGTATTATTCCTCACATGCGCATATATGCTATTGAAGATGTTGTTAAGCAAGCCTTATCCTATTCTGAAAGGCATAATCGCAAAATTGTCTTTGCGTATTTGCTTTTACCGGGTATAAATGACCGGCCCTCAGATGTAAGACAACTTGCAAAATGGTTTCGGGGCAAAAAAGTTATGATTAACGTGTTACAATACAACCCAACAAGCAATTCAAGAATTAAAGCACCACAGAAACGGGAAATAGTTGCATTCAAACATCAATTAGAGCAAGCAGGACTTGAAGTTACTATGAGAGTTTCTCATGGCAGAGAGATTAACGCGGCTTGTGGACAGTTAGCTAACACATATAATAAATTCAAAAAAAAATGATTAAAAGTGCCAGACGCATAGACGCAGAGCCGATAACGCATTAGGTCAAAAAACCTATGTGTGAAGTGACCCCAAAAAGTTAGACAATATTTCGAAGTAAAAATTGTTCAAGCAGCCGAAAGGGCTTGTTGTCTGTGACGAGCAGGCGGCAAGCCCTTAAGCTTTGCCTTGATACGGTGGTTGTTGTAGTAATCGAGATATTCAACGAGCTCCTGTTTGAAGTGATCCATAGATTGGAATTCTTGCAGATACAGAAGTTCGCTTTT
>JAFBIW010000040.1 GCA_021531865.1 Butyricicoccus pullicaecorum
CGTGGGTTCGAGCCCCATCCGGGTCGCCATTTTTATGGTTCAAGTTCATATGCTGCTGTAGCTCAGTAGGTAGAGCGCATCCTTGGTAAGGATGAGGTCGGCCGTTCAAATCGGCTCAGCAGCTCCAAAAACAGCCTATTTCTTCAGAAATAGGCTGTTTTTCTTTGCTTTTTGCAACTTTTAGGGGACAATTAAAAATTAAGGTGTGCCTAAGTTCGCGGAAGCGGAAAACGGAATATGCTATCATGCAGACAGGCTATGGTTTTGCCGTAGTCTGTTTTTGCATGAAAGGGAGGATTACGCATGGCACGAAAAGCCGGAAGCATCAAGCTGTAATGCTGCATGTAGACGCAGTTGTTCTTGCGCTGACATGCGGCCCACACGGAAGATAAGGTACAATAAGTTTCGCAAAAATAAAAAGACATGGTTTGCAGATCTCTGGTAGAATGAAGTCGTGACACACCATTCCGAAAGGAGACAGCAAACCATGTCTGAGAAAATTGTACAGCTAAAC
>JAFBIW010000041.1 GCA_021531865.1 Butyricicoccus pullicaecorum
CCACCAAAGGGCGTCGGAAGACGAAAACGACGACCGCCGCCGAAACACATGGGCTTGTAGCTCAGGTGGTTAGAGCGTACGCCTGATAAGCGTAAGGTCGGAGGTTCGAGTCCTCTCAAGCCCACCAAATTCGCTTTTACGAGCGAAGCGAGTATAAGCGAATTTTGGGAGTGAGACTCACAGAGTCTCAAGCCCACCAATCAATAAGGATTTCCTTATTGAACGTTGTACCTTGAAAACTGAACAATAACGAAAGCAAAGCAACAATAGAGGAAATGTTAAAATGTTATTCCGACCTTGAAAAACAGGTCAGTTTGAAGGTTTTGACGTTTATATTGTTGGGTAAATTGATCTGAAAAGATCAACTACAAAATTAGCTAAAAAGATTTTAAAATCTTAAACCGAGATTTTTCCTAATTCTTGTTTATATTTACAGCGCGGATGAATCGCTCATCCGTGACTGAATAGGTCAAGCTGTAAAGGGCGCAAGGGGAATGCCTTGGCACTGAGAGCC
>JAFBIW010000042.1 GCA_021531865.1 Butyricicoccus pullicaecorum
GGACTTCTCAGCCGAGACGGCGTAGGTCTTTTCGGAAGTGGAAGAAGAACTGCTGCTGGAACGGCGGGAGACGGTCAGGGTGCCGGGAAAATAGGTGATGGTGTAGTTTGCGATGGCCTCCGGGCCACTGACAGTGATGGTGTAAGTGCCAGCCTTGCTGTTGTCCGCACCCGTGCAGGAAGCAGATACTCCACTCAACAGCGTCGTTGCATTTTCCTTATCCGCATCCATCAGCCCAGTCACGGTGTAGGTGTACTTGGGAAGCGTACGGTTCACGTATATGGACTGGTCGTCTGCGGTGATGGTCAACTCGGCGGGGGTGATAGTGAAAGATGCCGTACCGATCTCAACGCCGCCCATCATGACAGCGATATTAGCCTTTCCGGCATTGATATTGCTTCCATCCTTGCAGATGACCTTGTATTCCTTGGAGTCAACCGTAGTACCGCTTTCATCTTCAACAATTACTTCCGGAATGATATCGGAACCCGTGTAAGTCTGGTCG
>JAFBIW010000005.1 GCA_021531865.1 Butyricicoccus pullicaecorum
AAAAGTGAACTTCTGTATCTGCAAGAATTCCAATCTATGGATCACTTCAAACAGGAGCTCGTTGAATATCTCGATTACTACAACAACCACCGTATCAAGGCAAAGCTTAAGGGCTTGCCGCCTGCTCTTCACAGACAACAAGCCCTTTCGGCTGCTTGAACAATTTTTACTTCGAAATATTGTCTAACTTTTTGGGGTCACTTCACTGGCGCAGCCGCTTTTTTATGTGCCGCCAAAGAACAGCCGGACAAAGAACGCGGATGCCGCGAACGCAGTCAAATCCCCGACCAGCGCAGCCGGGACAGCATATCGCGTATCCTTCAGCCCCAGACTGCCCGCGTACACACTGATCGTATACAGACTGGTCTCGGATGCACCCAGCATCACAGCGGCCACACGGCCCGCATAGCTGTCCGCACCGGCCGTCTTCATGATTTCTGTACCAAGCGCCAGCCCGCCGCCTCCGCTGACCGGCTTGAGCAGCACCAGCGGCGCGCATGCGGATGGAATCCCGATTTTTTCAAACACAGGTGCGAGAAAGGAGGCCGCATAGTCGATACACCCGGAGGCACGCAGCATGTAAACTGCTGTCAGCAAGCCGATCAGGGTCGGTGCGATCCCAATCGCCGTGCGCATTCCTTTTTCCGCTCCCCGCAGAAACGCTCCAAAAACATCCACTCTGTTATACAAAGCGTAAACCGTGACGCAGGCCAGCAGCGCAGGAACGACAGCATTTCCCATTGTCTCTAAATCTCCCCTTTAATCGCCTTTTTTCATATGATTTCCCGTGAATTTATTATTTTTTGCCAGCACGACATCATTTGACAAATTATTTTCCCATCATAAGGGATAATACAATCTGTAAAGTAATTTTACAGCATTTTCCATTTTTATCCAGCGTTTGTCAATTCCCGCGCGGCGGGAAAGCGGGACGCAAAAGTCTGGCGGCAGCCTGTGCAGCCAAAACCGAAAGGATCGATGCGCCCCAGACGGCAGGCATGATGTCAAACGGATTCGCGGCGCCGTATCCGGCGCGAATCGCCGCCACCGTCGAAGGGATCAACTGAACCGAGGTCGTATTGAGCACGATCAATGTCAGAACGCTGTCCGGCGTTCCCCTGCGCCCGGACAGTGTGTACAATCGGTCGACTGCACGCAGTCCGATCGGTGTCGCTGCGTTGGACAGTCCTAACAGGTTTGCGGTCACATTGGCACTGACCAGCTCCATGCTCTCCGCATCCTGTCCCGCCTTGCCAAACAGCGGACGCAGCAGCGGTCGCAGAAGCCATTCCATGCGCTGTCCCAGGCCGGACGCTGAAAGAATCTCCATCATGCCTGACCACAGCATCATCAGTCCGGTGATCTGAAGCAGCAGCGTAACCGCTTCCTCCGCGCCGGCCGTCACCGCCGAAGTAACCGCGTCGATCCGACCGCTCAGGCAGCCAAACACAAAAGCAAGCGCAAAGAACGCCGTCCAGACTTTTGATAACACGAAGTTCTCCTCGCTTTCTATTCGCACATCAAAAAGGAGTTATTTTGCTATGAAATCTACCGGTATTGTCAGAAAAGTTGATGAATTGGGTCGTATTGTCCTCCCGGTCGAGCTGCGCCGCACACTCAGCATCGAAGTCAAGGATTCCCTTGAAATCTATGTGGAAAACGGCCGGATCATCCTGCAAAAGTACGAACCGACCTGCATCCTTTGCGGCGCCTCCGCCGATCTGGTTTCCATTCACAGCAAGTGCATCTGCAAGGGCTGTGCCAAGCATTGCGCAGCGCTGATTCAATGACGCGTCTGCTGCATCGCGTGCGCCGCACGATATTTTTCCCGCGTTGCCAAGCCGCCCCGGATATGCCGCTCATTCTTGTTCCGGCAGAGCACCTCCTGCACCTGCTCATAGAGCACCGTATTCAGCCCCTTGAGCCGCGTCGTGATGTCTTTATGTACCGTCGACTTACTGACGCCGAATTTTTGCGCGGTCTGGCGCACAGTCGCACCCTCTTCGATCATGTATTTCGCTAGGCTGATCGCCCGTTCCTCCGGCAAGCCTTTCACTGGCGCTCCCTCCGCTCTCATTAGTCTGCTTCAGTCTATGCGGACGGGACAAAATTTAGGACGGGCAAAAAAAGACGGCGTGGCCAGAATGCAGGCCACGCCGTCTTTTCATGAAATCGTTCGTATTACTGCTGCTTCGCTTTTTCAAGCGCCTCGCGCACACCCTGCGCAAGCTGCGCCGAACAGGAAGTGCCGCGGCCGCCGCAGTCGATGTCCTGAAAATAGCCCTCGATCTGCTCAACGGTCATACCGTCAACGACCTTGCTGATCGCTTTCAGGTTGCCGTTACATCCGCCGACAAACTCAACATTGTGAACCACATCGCCGTCCAGATCGAACGAGATCAGACGGGAACAAACGCCTTTGGGACAATACATGTAGTGCATAACAAAATCTCCTTTAAATGGTATCTGATTTCCGATCCACGCGTGCGAGGATCAGATGCGCGGCCTCCGGAAAACTCCGCGCCTCGGTATATCGAAGTCCGGGCTTCTCGACCGCCCGGTCGCTGCCGATGTGCAGCCAAATCCCCTCGATGCCGGCATGATGCGCGCCCAGAATATCGTGCTTGAATGTGTCGCCGACCATGAGCGCTTCCTCCGCCGTGCAGCCCGCGCGCGCAAGCGCCAATTCAAAGATCGCAGGCTTCGGCTTGTCCGCGCCGGCCTCTTCGCTGGTGACCAGAAAATCGACCCGCTCATCCAATCCAAGCAGACACAGCTTCTGCATCTGGATATCCGCCAGCATATTGGTGCAGATGCCGACCTGCACGCCGCGCGCGCGGAGAACGTCAAACAGCTCATGCACGCCCTCACGCAGCTTCATATTGCGGAACACCGCATCCCAATACGCTTTGTGCATCTTTTCCGCATGGCGGATCGGGTTGATGCCCAACATTTCCAGTGTAGTCTTGGCGTACAGCACACGGTCATGACTCTCCGGCTCTCCGTACAGCCGGTCATGCAGGGCTTTTTTGCCGGTCTGCAGGGCGGTCACAAACTGATCGCACGGGATGCCAAGCTCACGCTCCGCATAACGGCCGACCGCTAAAAAGCCTTCCCGGTCACAGATCGGGAATTCTCCGTACAGCGTATCGTCCAAATCAAATAATACCGCTTTGATTTGCATAAAACTCCTTTGCTTCGTTACAGCAGCGTCTCGTTGTAGACCGCCCGGCCGCCGCCGACAAACTTGGGGCGAACGCGCGCGGCCAGCAGAATCGCCTCACCGATCTGCTTCATTGGCAAGCGCACCGGAACCGCCACGTGCTTCAGATGCATGCCGATGAGTGTACCGCCGATATCCAGACCAGCCTGCGCCCGAACAAACTCGACCGCAACCGGCTCCTTGAACTGCTTCCACGCCGCCGTTGCGAACGATCCGCCCGCCTTGGGCTGCGGCACCACATTCACCGGCTCATAGCCGAATTTTTCCGCAGCGGCGCGTTCCACAATCAGCGCACGGTTCAGGTGCTCGCAGCACTGTGCCGCGAGAAACAGGCCATTTACCTGTAAAACCGGGAGGATCCCGCGCATGACGGCTTCAGCAACCTCCGGGCTGGAAGCCGTGCCGATCTTGGAGCCAATGATCTCGCTGGACGAGCAGCCCACAACGACCAGATCGCCCGGCCTGCACTTGGCCTGCGCCAGCAGGGCTTCCATCGCGGCCCGTGCCTGCATTTCAATGGATTCTGTCATAAAAATCCCTCCCAAGGAAAGCCCTCGCCTGTACGGCGAGGGCGAAAAATCAACGCTTGTTGGAACGACGCCAGATCTTCATCTGCTCAGCCGATGCGATCAGCTCATCCCGGAACTGCGGATGCGCGATCGAAATGATCGCTTCCGCGCGCTGCCAGGAGGACAGGCCCTTCAGGCAGACCTTGCCGTACTCCGTGACCAGATAGTGCACGTTGGCACGGGTATCGGTGACGATCGAGCCGTTATCCAGCGTGGGCAAAATACGCGAGTGCAGATTGCCCTGCTTATCGGTGAAGGCAGACGAGCAGCAGATAAAGCTCTTGCCGCCCTTCGACAGGTACGCGCCCATAACGAAGTCGAGCTGGCCGCCCGCGCCGCTGATGTGCTTGACGCCTGCGGACTCCGCATTGACCTGACCGAACAGATCGAGGTTGACCGCGTTGTTGATCGACATGAAGTTATCAAGCTCGGCGATGACGCGCGCGTCATTCGTGTAGTTGACCGGCGCGCTCATGCAGGCCGGATTATCATTCAGATAATCATACAGCTTCTGCGTGCCTGCGGCGAATGCAAACGCCTGACGGCCGCGGTCGATGTTCTTCTTGGCGCCGGTGAGCTTACCGGCCGCCGCCATATCGACGAAGCCGTCTACGTACATCTCAGTGTGTACACCCAAATCCTTCAGATCGGACTGCGCGATCAGCGAACCGACCGCGTTCGGCATGCCGCCGATACCGAGCTGCAGGCATGCGCCGTTCGGGATCTCCTCAACGATCAGCTTGGCGACCGCCTCGTCGATCTCAGTCGCAGGGCCGCCCGCCGGCAGAATGCCGATCGGGGAATCGTGCTCGACGATCATATCGACCTCGGAGATGTGCAGCGCCTCTTCAAAGCCGCCCAGACAGCGCGGCATATTGTGGTTGACCTCAACGATGACCTTCTTCGAAACCTCGCTCGCCGCCTTCAGATGGGAAGCCTGCGGGCCGAGATTGAAGTAACCATGTTCGTCCATCGGTGCAACCTGCACCATCATCACATCGTTCGGGATGATGTGCTCCCGATAAAAGCGCGGCAGCTCGGAATAGCGCATCGAAGCATAGTATGCGCAGCCCTTGGCGATCATGTGACGTTCGATGCCGGACATATGCCAGGAGTTCCAGGAGAAGTGCTCACCCGCGTCATCCGCCGCGAAGCACTCCAGCGGACGCAGCAGCACGCCGCCGCGGAAGTTGACATCATACAGCTCGGGCATACGCTGCGCCAACGCATGATCAAGCGCGACAGGCGTACCCGCGCACCAGCCAAAATCGATCCAATCACCGGACTTGACGATCTTGACCGCCTCTTCCGCCGTGGTCAGTTTATTCTGATATTCCTGTTCGTAAGACATCAGGACAAATCCTCCTTCTCAATAAAATTCGGTTTGCTTTTTCTCTTTCATTATACTTTTTTTCCATGGCGCGGTCAAGCACGCGCGCGCGAAAATCGCAGAAAGCCCGAAAACCTTCAAGTTTTCGGGCTTCTTTCTGCACAAAAATTGGTTAAATCCTGGCGCGCCGACGCGGGTCGGGTACGCTCTGCACATCAAACGCCGGATTGTAGGCGTAATAGTTTTTGGCGTCCAGATTCTCCTGCACCACGCGCAGGGCGTCTCCGAAGCGTTGGAAGTGAACGACCTCACGCTCACGCAGAAACTTGATCGGGTCACGGACGTCCGGATCATCAATCAGCCGCAGCAGGTTGTCGTAGGTCGTGCGCGCCTTCTGCTCTGCCGCGAGGTTTTCAAACAGATCGGTCAGCGGATCGCCGGTCGATTGCAGCGTCGCCGCGCTGAACGGCACGCCCGAAGCGGACTGCGGATAGATACCGGTCGTATGATCGACGAAGTACGTGTCAAAGCCGCCCTCCCGAATCTGTTCGGGCGTCAGATTGCGCGTGAGCTGATAGACGATCGCCGCAATCATCTCTTGATGGCCCAGTTCCTCCGTTCCTACGTCTGACAGGATGGCCTTGGCCTCCTTGTACGGCATGGTATATCGCTGGTTCAGATACCGCGTAGCCGCGCCCAGCTCGCCGTCCGGGCCGCCGAGCTGCGTAATAACGATCTTCGCATACGCTGGGTTCGGATTTGCGATCTTGACCGGATATTGCAACTTTTTCTCATAAGCCCACATTAGTTATCCGCTCCTTCCCACGGCCACGGATCATTGACCCAGCTCCAGCCGTTTGTAAAATCACCGTTTTTGAACATCAGCGGCCCATATTTTGCTTCATAGTTCTGAACCGCCTGTTTGTACGCGGCCTGCTGCCGCCGGAAATAAGACAGCGCATCGCTGCTGTGCGGATGTCCGTCCAGAAACAGACCTGCATCAACAAGCGCCAGATCGTGCATGCGCACACGATTGAGCAAGGTTTCCCGTTCGTTCATCGGTCAGCCCTCCCTTCTCATCCGCGGCTGGGGTGCGATTGGCGGCTCACCCAGGAAGGGCTTGTCAAGGCCGGGGAAAATGGTGCCGCGGGCCAGTGCAACGTCGGGATCATACGGCTGCTCCCACGACTGACGCGGCACAAACCCCATTGCCAGTGCAAGCAGCGCTGGGTCGATACTGTCGCCAAGCGGACGCTCGACCGGCTGCTCCATGCTTTCCTCCGGCATTTCCGCGCTCTCATCCATTCCCAGATCCCGGTCTGTGATGCTGATCTGCGGACGGCTGCGGTTTGTCATCCGTTCCGGCACCCTTTCCTGCGGATCGGCCAGCGGAAACAACGGATCATAGTTCATATCCATTGGCTGAAACTCCTTTGCGATCGAATTAAGACGAGTTCCCGTCTTGCTTCAGCCTATGCAGCACACGCGGATTTGGACGCTGGACGCAGGAAAAAATCCGTGCCGGACACAAAAAACGCGCCGGGCTTCCGGCGCGTTTCATGCGTATTTACGAGAGACGGGATTTAAAATCCACATAGTCAAAGCTTCGGATCAGACGGCACGCGCCCTCCCGTGTGCGCAGCACGATCGACGGCAGCGGCATCCCGTTGAATGTGTTCGTTTTGACCATCGTATAGAGTGCCATATCACCGAATACGACGAAATCTCCCTCCCGCAGAAGACGATCGAATGAATAGTCACCGATCACATCGCCCGCGAGGCAGGTCGGCCCGGCAAAGCGGTAGGTATGAGCCTTCTCCCCTGCCTCGCCGCTGTCCAGCACCGGCGGCCGGTAAGGCATTTCAAGCACATCCGGCATATGACAGGCGGCCGAGGTGTCCAAAATCGCAATATCCATGCCATTGTGGACAATTTCAAGCACCTGAGACACCAAAAAACCTGCGTTCAGGACGACGGCCTCTCCCGGTTCCAGATAGACCTCTACACCGTAGGTCTCGCGCAGACGGCGCACCAAACGAATGAGCAGCGCGCGGTCGTAGTCGTCCCGCGTGATGTGATGTCCGCCGCCCAGATTCAGCCATTTCAATCCAGGGAGCCAGCGGCCGAACTTTTCCTCAAACGCGGCCAACGTGGTCTCGAGCGCATCCGCTCCCTGCTCGCACAGGGTATGGAAGTGCAGGCCGTCCAGCAGCGGCAGGAGCGCGGGGTCAAAATTTTCCGCCGTCGTGCCCAGACGGGAGCCGGGCGCGCAGGGATCGTAAATCGCGTGCCCCTCCTGTGTCGAACATTCCGGATTGACACGCAGACCGACTGATTTCCCGGCGGCGCGTGCTTTTTCAGCGTATTTGCGCACCTGTGCGGGCGAATTGAACACGAAGTCATCCGCATAGCGCAGAAGCACTTCAAACTCGTCCGGACGGTAGGCCGGGGAGAATACATGGGTCTCCCCGCCGAATTCCTCATGCCCCAGTCGCGCCTCATACACGCCGCTGGCCGTCGTACCGGCGAGATACCGGCGGATCAGCGGATAGCAGGAAAACATGGAGAACGCCTTCTGTGCCAGCAGGATCTTGCAGCCCGACTGCTCGGCCACATCCTGCAAAATCTCCAGATTGCGCACGAGCAGACCCTCATCGACCAGAAAATAGGGCGTGCGCAGAGAACGATCCAGCTCGATCATCAGTCCACCAGCGCGGGCTGATCGTCGATCTGCCAGGGCAGGCCGTACTGATTCAGCGCGTCCATATAGGGATCGGGATCGAACTCCTCGACGGTGTAAACGCCGGGCTTATTCCACTTACCGGTCAGCAGCATCATTGCGCCGATCATCGCGGGCACGCCGGTCGTGTACGAAATCGCCTGCGAGCCGACCTCGCGATAGCATTCCTGATGATCGCAGACGTTATAAATATAGGCGGTCTTTTCCTTGCCGTCCTTCTTGCCGGTGAAAATGCAGCCGATGTTGGTCTTGCCGACCGTGCGCGGGCCGAGCGTGGCCGGATCGGGCAGCAGCGCCTTGAGGAACTGGATCGGAACAATCTGATGTCCCTCGAACTCGATCGGCTCGGTCGAGAGCATACCAACGTTTTCCAGACACTTCATGTGGGTCAGATAGCTGTCACCGAAGGTCATGAAGAAACGGATGCGCTGAACGCCCGGGATATTCTTGGCCAGCGACTCGATCTCCTCGTGGTGGAGCAGATACATGTTCTTCTCGCCCACCTGATCGAAGTCATAGGTGCGCTTGATACTCATAGCCGGAATCTCGACCCAATGCCCGTTCTCCCAGTAGGAGCCGGGCGCGGAGACCTCGCGCAGATTGATCTCCGGATTGAAATTGGTGGCGAACGGATAGCCGTGGTCACCGCCGTTGCAGTCCAGAATGTCGATCGTGTCGATCGAATCAAACAGGTGCTTCTGCGCGTAGGCACAGTACGCCTGCGTCACGCCCGGATCAAAGCCCGAACCGAGCAGCGCGGTCAGACCGGCCTTTTCAAATTTCTCCTGATACGCCCACTGCCACGAATAGTCGAAATACGCGGAGAATCCCTCCTCACGGCAGCGCTTTTCATAGGCGGCGCGCCAGACCGGCTCGGTAATATCCTCCGGCTCATAGTTTGCGGTGTCCATGTAGTTAACGCCGCAGGCCAGACAGGCGTCCATGATGGTCAGATCCTGATAGGGCAGCGCGATGTTCATGACCAGATCGGGCTGTACCTCGCGGATCAGCGCAATCAGTTCATCCACCTTGTCCGCATCCACCTGACGGGTGGTAATCTTCGTGCGGGTCGTGCTCTCGAGCTTGGCCTTGAGCGCGTCGCACTTGGACTTGGTGCGGCTGGCAATGCAGATTTCCTCAAAAACGTCGCTGTTCTGGCAGCATTTGTGAATGGCGACCGATGCAACGCCGCCGCAGCCGATGATCAAAACTTTTCCCATAGTGATGATACCTCCTGTAAATTTGAACGCCTTACTGTAAGGCCAAAAGCATTTCTCGGACGATCTTGCAGGCAGCGGCCGTCGAAATGCCGCTCAGATCGTAATGCGGGCTCAGCTCGTTCACGTCGCAGGCCACAACATTCATCTTGGAGCAGACGAGCGTCGCCGCAGCACGCAGCGCGTCGAACGAGACGCCGCCCGGCTCGGGCGTGCCGGTGCCCGGAAAGACCGAGGGATCGAGCACGTCCAGATCGAGGGTGAAATAGACCGGTTTCTCTGCCAGCCGTTCGGTCAGCGCTTCCAGCCCGTCGAATGTAAATTTCTGCGTTTCCACATGCGCTGCGCCCCATGCAAATTCCTCCCGGATGCCCGAGCGGATGCCGAACTGATGGATATGACCGTCACCGACCAGCTCCCAGCAGCGATGCAGCACGCAGGCGTGGGAGAGCTGGACACCCAGATATTCGTCGCGCAGGTCGGCGTGTGCGTCAAAGTGTACGATATGCAGATCGGGATACTGCCGCGCCGCCGCGCGCACCGCGCCCAGCGTGACCAGATGCTCGCCGCCGATCAGGAAGGGACGCTTGCCGTCCGCAAGAATCTCAGCCGCGCGCGCTTCGATCTGGCTGAGCGCCTCGCGCGGGTCGCCAAAGGGCAGCTCAAGATCGCCGCTGTCCATGACGGCAATCTCCTCCAGATCGCGGTCCTGATACGGGCTGTAGGTTTCCACGCCGTAGGATTCCCGGCGGATTGCCGCGCTGCCGAAGCGGGTACCCGGCCGGTAGGACGTGGTCGAATCGAAGGGCGCACCGAACAGGACGGTCTGCGCCTCGCTGTAATCGGCCTCGCAGGCCATGAATACCTCGGTATTTTTATTCAACATCTTTCAAAAGCTCCTCAACATAGGCGGGCAGATAAAATGCGCCCTTGTGCAGCGTTGTGGTATAGTATTTACAGGACATACCGCGCAGATTCCAGCGTGTTTCGTCCAGATCACGCAGCGGATGATACTTTTTGGATGCAAAACCGAACAGCCAATGACCGGACGGATAGGTCGGGATATGCGCCTGATACACCCGGCTGATCGGGAATGACTCCACAATGCGCTTGTGCGCACGCTGGCAGGCCGCCGCATCCTCCGGATAAAACGGGCTTTCATGCTGGTTGACCATGATGCCGTCCTCCCGCAGTGCCTTGAAGCAGTTGCCGTAAAACTCCCGGGTGAACAGGCCCTCACCCGGGCCGAAGGGATCAGTCGAATCGACGATGATAAGGTCGTAGCAGTTCTCGCACGCACGCACAAATTTCAGTCCGTCCTCGTAGTGGATAGACACGCGCGGATCGTCCAGCCGGCACGCGGTCTTGGGCAGATACTGCCGGCAGACCTCAACGACCAGCGGGTCGATCTCGACCATGTCAATGTGTGCGATGTCGGGATAGCGGGTCAGCTCACGAATTACGCCGCCGTCTCCCGCGCCGATGACCAACACGTCTCGCACGGCGGGATGGACGGCCAGCGGCACATGGGTGATCATCTCATGATAGATGAACTCATCCTTTTCGGTCAGCATCATATAGCCGTCCAGCGTCAGAAAACGGCCGAACTCAGGAGAGTCGAACACGTCGATCCGCTGAAATTCGCTTTTTCCGCTGTAAAGCTGGCGGTCAACGCGGATGGATAATTTTACATGGGGTGTATGCGGCTCAGAAAACCAGAAATCCATATCAGCCCTCTCCTTTCAATACGTTCAGCCGCTCGATGGCGGGATCTTCCGGGCCGGTCATGGAACAGCCCTTTTCCTTGGCATAGCGGATATAGTCGATGATCTCTCGGGTGATCCGCTCGCCCGGCGCGAGGATCGGAATGCCGGGCGGATAGCACATGACAAATTCACTGCATACGCGGCCGGCCGTATCCGTGAGCGGCAGCGACTCCTTCTGCGCATAAAACGCCTCCTGCGGAGAGACCGCGACGACCGGATCGATATATTCATGCTCCATCAGGCCGGTCTTACTGCGGGCAAAGCGGCGGCGGATCTCGGCCAGTGCGCTGACCAGACGTTCGATCTCACGCGGCCGGTCGCCGATGGACAGATAGGCCAGAATATTGCCGAGATCGCCGAATTCGATCTGAATGTCGTATTCGTCGCGCAGCAGGTCGTAAACCTCGATCCCGGCCAGACCGATATCCAGCGTGTGCACCGAGAGCTTGGTCACGTCAAAGTCAAAAATACTGTCGCCGTTGATCAGCTCACGCGCGTAAGCGTAATAGCCGCCGATCGCGTTGATCTCCGACCGGGCATATTCGGCCAGCTCGACGACGTGCCCAAAGGCTTCCCGGCCGCGCAGCGCCAGATTGCGGCGCGAAATATCGAGACTGGACAGCAGTAAATACGAACCGCTCGTCGTTTGGGTCAGATTGATGATCTGGCGGACATGACCCTCCTGCATGGCCGGGCCGGTCAAAAGCAGCGAGCTCTGGGTCAAGCTGCCGCCCGATTTGTGCATCGACACCGCCGCCATATCCGCGCCCGCCGCCATCGCCGAGACCGGCAGGCCTTCGCCGAAATAGAAGTGGGTGCCGTGCGCCTCATCGGCCAGACACAGCATCCCATGTGCATGCGCCAGTGCGACGATCCCACGCAGATCGGAGCAGATACCGTAATAAGTGGGATTATTGACCAGAACGGCCTTGGCGTCCGGATTCTCCCGAATCGCCTTTTCGACCTGCGAGAGCTTCATACCGAGCGGGATACCCAGCCGTTCGTCGCACTCCGGATTGACATAGACCGGTACCGCGCCGCACAGCACCATTGCGCCCATGACGCTGCGGTGCACGTTGCGCGGGAGAATGATCTTATCTCCTCGCCCGGCGACCGACAGGATCATGCTCTGCACTGCCGAGGTGGTGCCGCCCACCATCAGAAAGGCGTGCGCCGCGCCGAAGGCCTGCGCAGCCAGTTCTTCCGCCTCCCGGATGACAGAGACCGGATGGCAGAGATTATCGAGCGGCTTCATTGAATTAACGTCCATGCTGACGCATTTTTCACCGAGCAGCGCGGTCAATTCGGGGTTGCCGCGTCCGCGCTTGTGACCGGGCACGTCAAAGGGGACGACCCGCATTTTCTTGAATTTTTCGAGCGCTTCATAAATGGGTGCGCGTTCCTGATCGAGCAGCTTCATGGGACAGGACCTCTCAGTAAATATTGCGGCCGCTGAAGATCTCGATCATCTCGCGGCGCAGATTATCCATGATCTCCAGCCGGACGCGCGGCGGCAGCTCGTAGACGTCGGTCTTGAACAGGTAGTTCTGAAGGTCGATCTCCTTGAGCATCATTTTGGTATGGAATAGATTGGCTTCATAGACGTTAATGTCCACCGCGTCGTACCGGCGAAGCGTGAGCGGGTCGATAAAGTCCTGAATCGACCGCATCGTATGATCGAGAAAGAGCTTTTTTCCGTCCAGCGCCCGAGTGAAGCCGCGCACGCGGTAATCCATCGTGATGATATCGGAATCAAAGGAGCCGATCAGATAGTCCAGCGTGGACAGCGGCGTGATCTCGCCGCAGGTCGCAACGTCGATGTCGACGCGGAAGGTCGCCAAACAGGTCTCCGGATGGTATTCCGGATAGGTGTGCACGGTCACATGGCTCTTGTCGAGATGCGCGAGCTGGGTCTCCCCCGCGGGGATCATGGAGCCTTCAGCGATCAGGATCGTGACCGATGCGCCCTGCGGCTCATAGTCCTGCCGGGCGATATTGAGCACGCGCGCGCCGATCATATCGGTGAGTGTGGTCAGAATATTGGTCAATCGTTCCGAATTATACTGCTCGTCGATGTACGCGATGTAGTCCCGCTGCTCGCGCGCGGTTTTCGCGTAACAGACGTCGTAAATGTTGAAGCTGAGCGCCTTGGTCAGGTTATTGAACCCGTAAAGTTTCAGTTTTTCTCCCATTTCGCAGTCTCCTTATGTCACATTTACGGACAAAAAAACAGGCAGATGCGCTTGTTTCTGCACACTGCCTGTAAAATGAGTCGATCATCCGGAAACGAACACGTCCAAATGGCCCGCGGGAGCCGCCGGGGACGCCGATGCTGTTTCAGATCCGTTCTGAGGAGATGCGTTCCGTATCAGAGTCTATATAGCAAATACTTACTTTTACTACTCTTATTGACCGTTTTACAAGTTGATGGTGCATGACGCACGCTGGTTATAAAGTGACCAACTTATAAAATTGCGCTTCTAACGCAATCAATAATGGCGGCACGCTGGCCGCCGCTCGGCAGTTGACCCGGCTGTCCGTATGGCCTTGACCCGCGCGGGCGGGTGGTCAGGGTAATATTTGCATGGATACTCTGTTCACAGACGCATATCACATGTCGAGATAAGTATATCATAGTTCCGCGTTCTGTCAAGCATTTTTTCGGTAAAAAGCGATAAAAAGCACGGTAAAACCATAAATTCGGCTGCAACTCCTCCCTGTTTTGTGCATGTCGGATGCAAAAGCGCCGTCCGCCGTCCGGAAAACAGAATGGAAACGCCGCCGGACAGAATACATGCAGTCTTCTTCTCCTGACAATACAATCCTTTCCTTTTTTTCGCAAACGATTTCGTTCTTTTTATCCGATCGCAGTTTCATTTTCATTTTCGATTCTTCCCTTTTTATTTTATGTAATTTGACGAATTATTTTACATATTATCAAAATTTTTGTTGACAATTTTACAGCCATGCCGTATACTGTTAATAACATAAACAAACGCCTGATATGAGCTTATCAGGTTCTTTTTATTTCTTTTTACGCAAACGTTTACGCCATATCATTTGCAGAAGGGGGAGACGCAGAATTGCATACGATTTTTCTGCTGCTCGTTGGATTGGTTTTTTGTTTCACTTATGTCAATGGATTCCGGGACGGCTGCAATGTCGTTGCCACGCTGATCGCCAGCCGCGCCATGAAGCCGGCGCCTGCTCTGATCTTCGCTTCGATCATCGAGTTGATCTCGCCGTTTGCCGTACTCATCATCGGTTCGGGCGTATCCAATACGATCCGTAAGCTGGTCGATGAAACGACGTATACTGCGCCCGAAGCGCAGGTCGTCGGCCTGATCTTCATCACAGCCGGTATCATCGCCGCGATCATTTGGAACCTGAGCACCTGGCTGTTCGCGATCCCGTCGTCCTCCTCACACGCGTTGATCGGCGGCGTTGTGGGCGCGGGCATTGCGGCCTTCGGCGTGCACTCGATTTCCTGGGGCTATTTCTGGATCAAGGTCGTGCTCATGATCTTCCTGACCCCGGTGCTCAGCTTCATTGTTGGTTTCGTTGTTATGAAGCTCATCCTCTGGTGCGCCAGGCATCTGACCTCGCGCGCGGAATCCTTTTTTAAATACGCACAGTACGCCAATATGGTCTTTTTGGCCTTCAATCACGCCTTTAACGATTCGCAGAAATCGACCGGCATCATCATGATCCTGATCGGCATCTGCTTCGGTGCGACGCCCGGCTCGATCCCACTGTGGGCGATTGGCGGCGCGGCCTTGTCGCTGGCGCTTGGTATTCTGACCGGCGGTCTGAAAATTATCAAGACGGTCGGCACCGGTATCTACCGCGTGCGTCTGATCCACTCCTTCGCATCCCAGTTGTCTTCCGGTCTGGTCATTCTGAGCGCATCCCTGCTCGGCGCGCCGGTCAGCGCCAGCCAGATCGTCAGTTCGTCGATCATGGGCGTTGGTTCAGCCGAGCGGTATAAGTCTGTCAAGTGGAATACTGCCGGAAAGATCTTTGTATCCTGGGTCATCACCGTTCCGATTTCGGGTGCAATCGGCGCGGTTTTGTTCCTGCTGCTGCGCTTGATCTTCGTGTAATCGACAAATACATAGGATGGGAGAACCGATTATGTTTCAGAAAAAAGAAAAGCCGAATTTCTTCGATCTGCTGACCGCACAGGCCAAGTGCACGGTAGAGGGCGTCGAACTGCTCTGCCAATACTGCAAGGCGCCGGATGAAGCACTGGGTGACCGGGTCAAGGAAGCGGAAAAGAGGGGTGACCACACCCGCAGCAATCTGGTCGCGGAGATCAACCGTTCTTTTATCACACCGATCGACCGGGAGGACATCTTCCGCCTGTCGGGCACGATCGATGACGTCATGGACTATGCGTGGTATACCGTCAAGGAACTGCGCATTTACCACATTGGCCCCGATCAGGCGATCGTCGAAATGGCCGACCTGCTGCTGGAAATGGCGCAGTTCCTGTACCAGAGCGTACACTGCCTGGAGAAACAGGCGGCACAATGCGCCGAAAACGCAATTCAGGTCAAAAAACTGGAAAACAAGCTCAACGCGCGCTTTCATCAGGCCATGAGCGAATTATTTGATCAAGAGGATATCCGTATGATCCTGAAATACCGCGAGGTTTACGCGCATTTCAATCATGCCTCTGACAAAGGCGACCACGCCGCCGATATCCTGATGGATATTCTGGTCAAGCGTTGATCCTCCATCACGTATCACGCAAAAAACTCCTTTCTCAGCTTCCGATTGAAAGCGTGAAAGGAGTTTTTTTCATAAATAATAAGAAAGCCTGCTTCCAAATGAAGCAGGCTTCTGCAAAAATAACTGGAGCGGATGACGGGAATCGAACCCGCACGGTCAGCTTGGGAAGCTGAAGTTCTACCACTAAACTACATCCGCAGAACAGTTATATTTTAATCCGAAACATCGGATTTGTCAAGTCGAATCTGCTGATCCCCCGAGTCTCTTCCGGCCAGCCGCAGGCTGCGTTCATAAGCGGCGCGGCTCATTCCCTCGCTCTGCGCGCGTATCCACGCAAAGAAATCGGAGTCTGCACCCGCACCGGTCAGCGTTTCCTCGACCGCCCGCGCCAAAGGCGCTTCCACATGCTCATAAAAATATTCGACGCCACGCTCGAGGACACCGCCCTTGGTCGCGGCGTTCTTCGTATCCTGCGCAAGCTGCTCCCGCGTCTCCAACGAGATTGGGAAAACATTCAATGCGAAAGAAAGCGCGTCGATATGCGCGGCCTGTTCGGCCGGAATGGACAGCGGTATGCTCTGTGTGAAAGCGTGCAGGCCGTCGAACCACGCGCGCGTCAGCTCGATCATAAACGACCGCAGCGGCGCGGGAACTTCCGCATCGCTGCACGGATACAGCGTGGGCAGATCGGGGCAAAACAAGAGCTGTGCTGCGCACATGGCGCTGCCCAGTGCATTGACTGTAACCGGTACGCCCGCTCGCGCAGCCGTGTCCGCAATGGCGCAGCACACCTCGCAGCAGACATGGCTCGTGATCTTTCCCGCAAGCAGCACGAGCGAATCGGGATCGGTCAGCACCACCGTTTCTCCGTAAGGCGCAAGCACCGTGCGCAGCACAGCCAGCCGTTCCTCCGGCCAACTGCTGCCGAGGGAAACCGAATTGACGCCAATCGGCGTGATATCCACGCCGCACACCGTATCGAAAATATTGGGCAGGATCTTGGCACAATGGACGTCTGAGCCAAGCTGTGCCGCGAGCCAATCGGCTGACGGACTGGGCGCAAAGCTGTAAAGATCGGGCAGCGGCTGTCCGGCAGACCGGCAGGCGGCATAGTAAGGAGACAAGATCTCGCGCGTCAGACCGGGCACCGTCTCGGGCGGCGGGCTGAGCACGATGATGGTCGGGTTTTCTCTTGCAAGCACCGCGGCGGCATCGTTGACCGAAATGTCGAAGCCCAGCGTGCGCTCCCGCTCTGCCCGGCCGGCGGCGCTCCCCTTGACGCCGAACACATTGTCTCTGAGCGTACTGCCCAGCAGATTCTTCATCCCTCTTCTCAAATAACCGCCGATGAATCCAACGCCAATCACCACGATCTTTTCCATGGCCGCTTCCCCTTTGTTTCCATATCTGATCCTTCATTAGATTATACCACACCGCCGACGCTGCGGGCAATTTCTTCTTGCTGTGCTTGCGTTCTGCGGATTTTGGCGCTTTCCTTTGCCGTCTGTCGGAGCTGCGATCCGACCATCCGGTGTAACCCTTTCCGGGAAACGGCAAACACAATTTGATTCCTCGCGACAAGGGACATGTTACGCCGTTCTTTTCGGAAAATCCCCCAAAATCTCTCATTGATTTTTGGTTGAAACGCCTTATTTGGTTGTTTGATCAAAACAACTGTTTACAGGTTTCTGTTTATCCGTTATACTTAATAAAGTATAATAACAAAAAAACCGCAAAAGGAGCGTTTCTCATGATCCAACTGCCCAAGAATTTTGAAACCTACCCCGAAGCGCGCAAGGCAGGCTTTCTGCGCATGAAGGAGCTCAAGGATCGCGGACAGCGCGTTGTCGGCATGTTCTGCTCGTTCGTTCCGACCGAGCTGATTTATGCCGCGGACGCAATCCCGATCGGTCTGTGCGCCTTCACGGACGAGCCCATCCCGGCGGCTGAAGCCCATCTGCCCCGCAACCTCTGTCCGCTGATCAAGGCCAGCTACGGCTTTGCGCTGACCGACACCTGCCCCTATTTCTATTTCTCCGACTTTATCGTCGGTGAAACGACCTGCGACGGCAAGCGCAAAATGTTCGAACTGCTCGACGAGATCAAGCACACACATGTCATGCAGCTCCCGCCCAGCCGCACCGGTGCGCTGGCGCTCGAGAGCTGGAAGGCGGAGATCATCCGCTTCAAGGAAGCACTGGAGCAGTTTTATCAGATTGAGATCACGGATGACAAGATCCGCGAAGCCATTCGCCGCAAGAATCACGAGCGTGATGTGATGCTTCGTTTCCTCGAACTGGGCAAGTGCAAGCCTGCCGCGCTGTCCGGCTATGAGTTGGGCACCCGTCTGGACGCCGCCGCGTTCTCCTTCGATCTGGAGGCGCGCTGCGCCGAGGTCGAGGCGCGCACGGCGGAAATTCTGGCCGACTGGAACGCCAACAAGAAGGGCACCGTATCCAACCGTCCCCGCCTGCTGGTCACCGGCTGCCCGAACACCGGCGTACGCGACAAGATCATCAAGGCTGTCGAGGATATGGGCGCCGATGTGGTCTGCTTCGACGCCTGCAACGGTCTGCGGGACAAGCTGCGCAAGGTCGACGAAAATCTCCCCGTTATGGACGCGCTGGCGCAGAAGTATCTGGATATCACTTGCTCGGTCATGAGTCCCAATCCGCAGCGTCTGACCGATATCGGCGACATGATCGACCAGTATCAGGCGGACGGCGTCATCGAGATCATCCTGCAGGCCTGCCATACCTACAACATTGAATCGTACGAGGTCAAGCGTTATGTGACCGAGCAGAAGGGCAAGGCCTATCTGTGCATCGAGACCGACTATTCCAAGGCGGATTCCGGTCAGATCGCCACCCGTCTGGGCGCGTTCCTGGAGATGCTGGGCTGATGGATTACATCGGGATCGACATCGGCTCGACTGCGGCCAAGATCGTTGTGCGGGGCGACCACGCACAGCAGATGCTGCTGCCGACCGGCTGGAGCAGCCGGGAGACCGCCCGCCTGATCGAAGAACGGCTGCGCGACGCCGGTGTACCGCTGGGCACGGCAAACGCGCGAACGGTCGCAACCGGCTACGGCCGGAACGCCGTCGCCTTTGCAGACCGGCAGGTGACCGAGATCACCTGCCACGCGCACGGCAGCGCACAGGACAGCGGCGGTACCTGCACGGTCATCGACGTCGGCGGTCAGGACACCAAGGTCATCCGTGTTGAGGACGGCGTGGTCTCCGACTTTTTGATGAACGACAAATGCGCCGCGGGAACCGGTAAATTCATCGAGATCATGGCCAACCGCCTGAATGTCACGATTGAGGAGTTGTTCGCCTTCGCACAGCGCGGCAATGTCCTGCCAATCAGCGCGCTGTGCACCGTCTTCGCCGAGTCCGAAGTCATCAGCTACATCGGAGAGGGACATCCGCGCGAGGACATCGCAGCCGGCGTGGTCGATTCGGTCGCCGGAAAGGTGGCGACACTCTGCTTCCGCCAGCGGCTTCTGCCGCAGATCGTCCTGACCGGCGGTCTGTGCCACAGTCCCTATTTTGCCGAGCGGCTGTCCGAAAAGCTGGGTGCGGCTGTGCACCCGCTCGAAAACGGTCACTTTGCCGGGGCATATGGCGCTTCCCTGCTCGCAGAAAAACGGTAAAAACCAAAGCGGTTGCCTTTCCGGCAGCCGCTTTGTCAAATTCACCTTCTGTTTTTTATGCGTTCTGCCGACAAAATCCCGATTCATTCTGTGCTATACTGTAAGCACTACTTGTCCGGAGGTCTCTGTCATGAAAACCGCTCTGATCGCCCTGCTGCTCGCTTCCTCCCTGCTGACCGGCTCAGCCGAACCCGTTGAACCCATTGAGACAACCGAGCCGCCCGCAGTCCAAACCGTCCAGCCGGTGGCTGACCCGACGCCTGAGCCTGCGCAGCCCACGGCGGACAGCCCCAAGCAGGGCCAATGGCAAACCGAATCCTGGTGGTTCGTGCGCAACAAGACCCATCTGCCGCCCGAGGCACAGCAGACCATTGATATTCTCAGCCGAGGCGGACATTATATGGGCGACATGCAGCACAAAACCCTTTATTTGACCTTCGACGAGGGCTATGAAAACGGATATACCGCGCAAATCCTCGACATCCTGAAGGCGAACGAGGTCAAGGCGGCATTCTTCGTCACGACGCCTTACATCCGCGAGCAGCCCGCACTGGTACAGCGCATGGTGGACGAGGGTCATATCGTGGGCAATCACACCACCACCCACCCGGATTGCAGCAAGCTCTCCCGCGAGGCGCTGCAAAAGGAGCTGGACGGCTGTGCCGCCGCATTTCAATCGCTGACCGGTCAGGAGATGCCGCACTATTTCCGCCCTCCCGAGGGGAAATACAGCATCGCTTCCCTGAACAATGCGCAAAGTCTGGGGTACGAAACGGTGTTCTGGTCATTTGCCTACGCCGACTGGGACCCGGACAAGCAGCCCGGCCGGGACAAGGCGCTGCAAATGATCCGGGATAACCACCACAATGGCGCGATTCTGCTGCTGCACGCCGTCTCCCAGTCCAACACCGAAGCACTGGACGAGGCCATCCGCTTTCTCAAGGAAGAAGGATACACCTTTATGACGCTGGACGACCTGCCCCGCTGACAATGCAAACAGACCGCAAACCGCGGTCTGTTTTTTTTCAAATTTTTTGAACTGCCTATTGACAAACCGTGTATAACTGTATATATTGAGTATATACAGTAGATTTGCAAATCACAGTGGAGGTGCATCCATTGAATCTCATTATCAGCAACGCGTCTGGTCAACCGATCTACGACCAGATCACTTCTCAGATCAAGGGGCTGATCCTGTCGGGCGAGCTACATGCGGGCGACGCGCTGCCTTCCATGCGCGCTCTGGCCAAGGATCTGCGGATCAGCGTCATCACCACCAAGCGCGCTTACGAAGAACTGGAACGCGACGGCTTTCTGGTGTCGATTCCCGGCAAGGGCAGCTTTGTCGCCCAGGCCAATCTGGAGCTTGTGCGCGAGGAAAACCTCAAGCAGATCGAAAGCCGCATGCAGGAATGTATCGCGCTGGCTGCGCAGAGCGGCCTGTCGCTGAATGACCTGTGTGAGATATTAACCATTCTATACAAAGGAGAATGATAGCATGAATGCGATCGAGCTGGAACATGTCAGCAAGCATTTTTCCACCTTTACGCTGGATGACATCAGCTTCACCGTGCCGATGGGCGCGGTCATGGGGCTGATCGGTGAAAACGGCGCGGGTAAATCGACCACCCTCCGTCTGCTGCTCGGACTGGCGCGGCCGGACGGCGGCGAAATCCGTGTTTTCGGTACGGACAATCCGGACAAGGAGCACATCGGCGTTGTGTTTGACGAATGCTGCTTCCCTGAGACCCTGAGCGCGCGCGACGTCGGCCGTGTTCTTGCCTCTGCGTACAAAACCTGGTTGCCCGACACCTATGCAGCCTATCTGCGCCGGTTCCAACTGCCTGAAAAGAAGAAAATCAAGGATTATTCCCGCGGCATGAAAATGAAGCTCTCGATTGCCGCCGCGCTCTCACACGACAGCCGCCTGCTTGTGCTGGACGAGGCAACCAGCGGACTTGATCCGGTCGTTCGCGACGAGATCCTTGATATCTTCTATGATTTCATGCAGGATGAGCAGCACGCGATTCTGATGTCCTCCCACATCACGTCCGATCTGGAACGCATCTGCGACTACATCACCTTCATCCATCAGGGCCGCATCCGGTTCAGTGAGGAAAAGGATCGGCTGCTCTCCCGTTTCGGCGTGCTGCGATGCGACGAGACGACCCTGCGCGCCCTCGATTCGGCGGCGGTGCACGGCGTGCGGCGCACCAATGTCAGCGTGGAAGCGCTGGTCGAGCGGGAGCGTGTTCCCGCCAGTCTCACGGTCGATCCGGTCACGCTGGACGAAATCATGGTTTTCACGGCAAAGGAGGCGTAACACCATGCGTGCATTGCTCTTAAAAGATATTCTGACCCTCAGGAAAACACTGATAACCTATATTGGTTTTATGGTGCTCTACTTTGCAATCGGTCTTTACAGCGATAATTCCGCGTTCTTTCTTGCTTTTGTCGTTCTGATGTGCAATATGCTGCCGATGAACGCCCTGGCTTATGATGAGCGATTTCACTGGGATCGCATGGGACTATGCTTGCCTGTGCCGCAGCACAACCTGGTGCTCAGCAAATACGTCCTCTCCCTGCTGGGCTTCGTGGTCTCCTCTCTGCCGCTCTTTCTGTTTTACCGAATCGCGGCGCAGATCAGCGGACAGCCCTTCAGCGAAGAACAGCAGGTCATCCTGCTGCTCACAGCCTCCGGTTTGATTCTCGCTTCCATTCAGCTTCCCATGCTGTTCTGGCTCGGCACAGAACGCGGCCGTTTTGTCACGATCGCCATTTTTCTGTTGTTCGGCATCTCCGTGCCGGCGATCGTGATGGGACTCGGCCCGATCGAGTCCGCGCTGGCCTGGCTGATGACCCATCTTTGGGTCGTGCTGCTTATCGGACTCGCGCTGTTCTGTCTGTCGGCGCTCATCTCTATCGCGATTTATTCCCGCAAGGAGTTCAATTAAATCAAAGAGCCTGTTTCCGGAGAAACAGGCTCTTTTTTTCAGTCCTTCCAAAGAAAGATCGGCATGGGCGGATCGTTGCGGCGGTTCGCCCAGTCGCAGACCAGCACCGAGCAGCGGCGGTCATCCAGCGTGCGCAGATGGGCCAAAATGGCGTCCCGTTCATCGTAGCCATTCGCGCCGCCGTAATAGAGCGACAGGCTCATCACGCCGCCCGGCTTGAGCAGGCGCAGTCCTGCGTCGATCGCGGCGATCGAGGATTCCGCGACTGTGAAAATATGCGGGTCGCCGCCCGGCAGACGGCCGAAATTGAACACGATGCAGTCCACCGTTTCCGGTGCGGCGTACTGCTCCATGTTCGCGTGGCTGTCCTGTATGACCTCGGCTGTCAGGCCCTCCTGTTCGAGCAGCTTCCGCGTCTGCCGCACCGCATCCGCCTGAATGTCAAACGCCAGCACCCGGCCCGCAGACCCGGCCAGCCGGCAAAGCAGCGCGGTATCCCGTCCGCGCCCCGCCGTTGCGTCGATACACACCGCGCCCGGCTTGACCTGCCGCCGCAGGAAATCATGCGCCAGCCCAAGGGTATTGAGTCCCATTTTCCCCCTCCTATTGCAGGTTTTTCTTCATTTTATCAGAATTTCACCGATTTGTATAGCCGTCTCTTTTTCACTGTGCTATAATAAATTCCAGTACAGTCCGTATCAGAGGAGGTCATTTCCATGCTCAACCAATCCGTTCTCGCCCTCGGCCAGAAGCGCTCGACCATCCGTGAGCTGTTCGAGTTCGGCAACCAGCGCGCCGCTGTCGTCGGCCGGGAGAACGTCTTCGATTTTTCCATCGGCAATCCCAACGTACCCGCGCCGGACGCGGTGAAAGAGGCGATCTTTGACATTCTGAACGCCGAGGATCCAGCGGTCACCCACGGCTACACCTCGGCGCAGGGCGCGGATTTCGTCCGGCAGGCCATCGCGGACGATCTGAACCGTCGCTTCGGCACGGCCTATGGCCCGAACAACCTGTATATGACCGTCGGCGCAGCCGCCGCGCTGTCGATCTGCTTCAAGGCGCTGACCTGCGCCCCGACCGACGAGTTCCTCGTGCTCGCGCCCTACTTCCCCGAATATCTGGTGTTCATCCGTGACGGTGCAGGCGCGACGCCGGTCGTTGTACCGCCCCGCATCGCAGACTTCCAGATCGACTTCGATGCACTGGCTGCCCGCATCAACGAGCGCACCCGCGCTGTCGTAGTCAACTCGCCCAACAACCCGTCGGGCACAGTATATTCCGAGGAGACGATCCGCCAATTGGCCGCCCTGCTGACCGAAAAGTCCGAGGCCTACGGCCATCCGATCTACATCATTTCGGACGAGCCGTACCGCGAACTGGTCTATGGAGACGAGACCGTCCCCTTCATCCCGCAGGTTTACCCGAATACGCTGGTCTGCTACTCCTACTCCAAGTCGCTCTCGCTGCCGGGCGAGCGCATCGGCTATGTGCTGGTGCCGGGCGAGATCGTCGACTTTGCCGAAACCTACGCAGCCGTCTGCGGCGCAGGCCGTGTGCTAGGCTACGTCAACGCACCCAGCCTGTTCCAGCGCGTCGCCGCCCGGTGCACCGGCATGACCGCCGATCTTTCGGTCTACGCCCGCAACCGCGACCTGCTCTACAAGAGTCTGATCGAAATGGGCTATTCCTGCGTCAAGCCGACCGGCGCGTTCTACATCTTCCCGCAGACTCTCGAAGCCGATGACCGCGCGTTCTCCGAGCGTGCCAAGCAGTATGACCTGCTGGTCGTCCCGGGCAGCGACTTTGGCGCACCCGGCCATATGCGTATCTCCTACTGCGTCAAGACCGAGACCATTGAGCGTGCACTGCCGATCTTCGAACGACTGGCTAAGGATTACGGCGTAAAATAACGCTGCATCTGCCAAAAGAGCTTTCCACACGGAAAGCTCTTTTTTGTTTGCTGTATGCAGCACAGCACGTTGTTTCAAAAATCAAAGGACGCTCCCGCACTGCGGGGCGTCCTTCCATGAATCTGCGTTTTTACTTGAGCAGCTCGGCCAGCAGCAGTACCTTGTCGATATTGCCTTCGATCTTGAGCTTGCCGGTCGCATAAGCCGTGTTCGGGCTGAGCTTGCCGGACAGGATCTTGTCGAAATTGGTCATTGTTACCGAAATGACAGCGTCGCGGTCGTTATATTCATAGGGCATAACAGAGAGAACCCCGTTCAGGATCTCAATATAGAACACGCCGCCGATCTTTCCGGTCAGGTTGACCTGAATGGCGAGCATTCTGCCCTGCTTGTCCGCAAAATCCTTGTCCTTCAGCTTGTTGTAAACCTTATTTGTAAGTTGCTCCAAAGTCATGGGAATTCCCCCTTTACCGATTTGCATAATGCTATTACTATTATCTTACAAAAGCTGGAAAAGGGCAAGTCCCGGGTCGGAAAAAATCCCTTAGAATTGCAAAGCTTTTTAGGTCTTTTTCACAAATTTGTACTTGCAATGGGGGCAAGTGATCGAAATTCGACCTTTTCCGCGCGGAACGCGGAGGGTTTTCTTGCAGGACGGGCACTTGTAGTAGCGGTGCGTTTTGTCGGCCATCTGCATTTTTTTGCCTGTGGCCTTGCGCTGCAGCGGTGTGAACCAGGAAAGGAATTTCTGGTTTTCGGCCGCGCGGCGGTAGGTGTTGCGCGAGAACATCCGGAAATAGGCAATGACGATCAGCACCAGAATGATGAGTGAAAAAATGCGCCAGCGGGTAATAAAGAATGGGATCAAAAGAATCATGCTGATGACCATCAGGAACTGATTCAGACTGTCGTTTCCGTAGCGCCCGTACATCAGCCGGCGAAGGAAATCCATCATAAAAAAGCCACCTTTGTATCTGAAAAATTTATATTATCTTTATTATACGCCCGGTCGGAAAATGACGCAATGCGGACGGGCGAAAGTTCACAAATAGGTCAAACTTTTCTTTGACCTTGAAACAAAAAAAGCCGTCCCGGAAAACCGGAACGGCTTTGGTTTGCTTCTTCATCGCTCCTCGCGGAAATAATCCACGCCCAGCGAACCGGGCAGGTTCAGATCACGCTTCTTGCGGATTGAGCTGATGACCAGAATCAGCGCCGTCATCAGGAACGGCAGCATGTCGTAAAACGCGGTCGGCAGGCTGATGACCGACTTGGGCACGTAATACTTGAGGATGCGCAGTGCACCGAAGACGAACGAACCGCCGATGGCGATCCACGGATTCCACTTGGCGAAGATGACCAGCGCGACCGCGATCCAGCCCAGACCGCCGACATTATTGGAGATCCAGACACCGCCGTTGATGATCATGGCGCAGTACGCGCCGCCGATCCCGCAGATACCACCACCCAGCAGGATCATGGTGTACTTCCAGCGGGTGACATTGATGCCGGCCGCGTCGGCCGCTGCCGGATTGTGGCCGATGGCCTGCACATTCAGACCCATCTTGGTCTTTTTGAGGAACAGACCGGCCAGAATGGCGATCAGAACACCGAGATAGACAAAGGGGCTGTAGGAGAACAGCAGCGGGCCGATCACCGGGATCGTGCTCAGCCCCGGAATGCTGATCTCACGCATCTGCGCGGTAATGCCTGCGGGCAGCTTGAGCGTACCCGATTCGGACGAACCCAGCATGAAGATACCGATGAAGTTGGCCAGACCGATGCCGAAGATGGTCAGGGTCAGACCGGCAACGTTCTGGTCTGCCAGAAAGGTCACGGTCAGCACCGCGTAAATAAGTGCGCTGCACAGACCCGCAATAAAGGCCGCAACCAATGCCAGCACGAAGGAATCGGTCTGCATACCGACCATAAAGCCCGCACACGCGCCGATCGACATCATACCCTCGACACCCAGATTCAAATGGCCGACCTTCTCGGACAGGATCTCACCCACCGTGCCGAACAGCAGCGGCGTGCTTGCCGCAATGGCGGCAACCAAAAATTTAATCAGCATTTCTTGCCACCCCCCTTATGATCGCGGACAAACTTGTAACGAATGAAGAATTCACAGCCCAGAACAAAGAACAGGATGATGCCCTGCAGTACGTCCGCGCAGTCGGTCGACAAACCGTAGGTGGACTGGATGACCGAGGAGCCCTTCTCAAGCACCGAGAACAGGAACGCGATGACTAGGCTGCTGATCGGGTTGAGCTGCGCCAGCCAAGCCACGATGATGGCCGTGAAGCCGACGCCGCCCGCAACGCCCGTCGAAAGCGTGCGGTCCGAACCGGTGGCCTGAATCATGCCGCAGATGCCCGCGATCGCGCCCGAGAGGAACATGGTACGCAGGACGATCTTCTGCACGTTCATGCCCGCGTATGTGGCGGTCGCCTGACTCTCGCCGACAACCGAGATCTCATAGCCCTGCTTGGTGTATCGCAGATAAACGAACAGCACGGCAACCAGCACCAGCGCGACGATCCAGCCGATCTGGACGCCGAATACCTTGGGCAGAACCGCGCTCTTGCCGAAGCTCGCGATCTTGGGGAAGCCGTTGGCCGACGGATCGCGCCACGGGCCTTCCTGAAGCCAGCTCACCAGATAGAGCGCGATATAGTTGAGCATCAGGGTAAACAGGGTCTCGTTCGTGCCAAATTTGACCTTGAAAAACGCGGGAATCAGCGCCCACAAGCCGCCACCCAGCAGACCGGCAATGAACATGACCGGGAACAGGATAAACGACGGCCAATCGGCGTGAAACAGGGCGAAATACGTTGCGAAGACTGCGCCCATGATGATCTGTCCCTCGCCGCCGATGTTCCAAAAGCGCATTTTGAACGACAGCATGACGCCGAGCGCCGCGATGAGCAGCGGGATCATGATCTTGATGGTAGCCTGAATCGCCATTTTAGAGCGGAATGCGCCCGAAATAATCGTCGCATAAATCTCAAGCGGGTTAAAGCCCAGCATCAGGATGAACAGGCCGCCCGCGCACAGCGCCAGCAAGAAGGCGGCCAGATGGATGGCAAACGTCTGCCGGCTGTTTTTTTCCTTGATTTTGACAATGCGGATCATGCCTGCGCCTCCTTTCCGCCGCCGACCATGAGCAGCGCAATATCGTCCTTGGTCGCCGTCCGCGCATCGACCACGCCGGTCACCTGACCGTGACACATGACCATGATGCGGTCGGACAGCTCCATGAGGACGTCAAGATCCTCGCCGATGAATACGACCGCGACGCCCTTCTGCTTCTGCTCATTGAGCAGGTCGTAAACAGTATACGAGGAATTGATATCCAGACCGCGCACCGGATAGGCGGTGACGAGTACCTGCGGCTCGGATTCGATCTCGCGTCCCAGCAGAACCTTCTGCACGTTGCCGCCCGACATCAGACGAACGGGCGTATCGACCGAGGGCGTGACGATCTCCAGCCGCTCAACGAGCGCCTCGGCCTGACGGCGCGCGGGTGCGGGATCGACAAAGGGGCCCTTGGGTACGTCATAGGTCTTGAGCATCATGTTGCCGACCATGCCCATCGAGGCGACCAGACCCATGCCCAGACGATCCTCAGGAACAAAGCCCAGATGCACGCCCTTACGAATGATCTCACGCGGAGATTTGCCAACCAGATTTTCCTTATGGAACAGGATCGCGCCCTTTTCAGCCGGGCACAGACCGGCGATGCACTCGCACAGCTCCTTCTGGCCCGAACCGGCGATACCCGCAACGCCCAGAATCTCGCCCGTGCGCACCTCGAAGCTGGCGTCCTGAATGGCGAGCGAGCCGTCCGGCTTGCGGACGGACAGATCGACGATCTTCAGAATGGTCTCACAGCCGACCGGATCGGGACGGGCGATCTTGAGCGAGATCGGGCGGCCGACCATCAGCTCGGTCAGCTTCTTTTCATCCGTCAAGGCGGTTTCGACCGTGTCGATGTACTTACCCTTGCGCAAGATGGTGACACGATCCGAAATCGCAAGCACCTCGTGCAGCTTGTGGGTAATAATGATGATGGCGCAGCCCTGTGCGCGCATGGAACGCAGAATATCAAAGAGCTTGTCGGTCTCCTGCGGCGTCAGCACAGCGGTCGGCTCATCCAGAATCAGGATCTTCTGACCGCGATACAGCACCTTCAGGATCTCGACCGTCTGCTTTTCAGAAACCGACATCTCAAAAGCACGGCGGTCGGGGTCGATCTCCAGACCGATAGACTGGCTGATCTCCTTGACCTTCTCCCGCATGACGCGCGCGGGCAGGCGCTTGCCCGGCGTGCCGACCGCGATATTTTCGGATGCGGTAAACACGTCGACCAGCTTGAAATGCTGATGAATCATGCCGATGCCCAGCTCCATCGCGTCCTCTGGCGAGGAAATCGAGACCTCCTTGCCCGCGACCCGGATCGAACCGCTATCCGGATGGTAAATGCCCGAGAGCATATTCATCAGCGTCGTTTTACCCGAGCCGTTTTCACCCAGCAGCGCGAGGATCTCGCCGTAGCGCACGGTCAGGTCGATATGGTCATTTGCGACGACTGAGCCGAAGGTCTTGGTGATGCCCCGACATTCGATCGCATAGGAATCCGTTGGTGCCATAAAACTCCCCCTCAATCAAGCGTAAATTGTGAAAAAGGGCGGCCAGATTTGACCGCCCTTTCCAGAGTCAGATGCAGTTTTTGTTACGCAACCTCAACGTTCTTGTAGTACCAGTTGCAGGTGCCGTAATCCTCAGCCTTCAGGGTGACCTTCTGGCCGTCGTTGGTCTCATACTCGGTCACACCGTCAAAAACGTCCCACTCGCCGGACAGGATCTTGTCCTTGACCGCGTCAATCGCTTCCTGCGTGCCCTCAGCACACAGATCGGAGCACGGCGCCAGGGTGACCAGGCCGTCCTTCATGTCGCCGAAGTAGTTGGTGCCGTCCCAGGTGCCGTCGATGACAGCTTGAACCGCAGTGGTGTAGTAAACCGACCAATCCCACATAACAGAGGTCAGGGTCGAGCCGGGCGCCTTTTCAGACATATCGGAGTTGTAGCCAATCGCGAATACGCCGGCCTTCTCAGCCTCGGTCGCCGGGTTGGAGGTATCGCAGTGCTGCGCGATGACATCGCAGCCCAGATCGATCAGCGCCTTGGCAGCCTGACCCTCGCCCTCGGGATCGAACCACGAGCCGGTGACCTTAACGTATACCTTTGCGTCCGGATTGACGGACTCAACGCCCATCGCGAACGCGTCCACGCCGGAGGTAACCTCGCCGTTCTCATTGTTCTGCGCAGCAACGTAGCCGATCTTGTTCGAGGTGGTCTTCATACCGGCTGCAATACCAGACAGGTAGCGCGCCTCGTTGATCTTGCCGAAGTAGTTGGTAAAGTTCGTGCCGTTGGACTTGTAGCCGGTGCCGTGGCAGAAGATGACCTCGGGATACTCCTCCGCCATCTGCTCAACGTAGTCCATGTAGCCCCAAGAGGTAGCGAAGATGATGTTGCAGCCTTCCTCAACGCACTCCTCCAGCGCGGTCTGGATCGCGGTGGCGTTCGAGTCATCTACATTGATCTTGCGGACGATCTGGTCGTCGGACAGGCCCAGATTCTTCTGCATGCCCTGAATGCCCAGATCATGGGTGTAGGTGTAGCCAGAACCCTCGGCCGGATCGGTGATGTGAACCACGCCGACCTTGATATCTTCCTTCGCAACCGCCGGGAACAGGCCCTCAGCCGCCTGGCCGTTGTCCTCAGCCTGCGCCGGGGTATTGGTATCGTCCGCCGCGGGCGCCTGCGTATCGCCGGAGCCGCCGCAGCCTGCCAGCAGAGACAGAGTCATCATACCGGCGAGTACCGCACTCAGAAATCTCTTCATTTCTTTGATAGCCTCCTAAAAAATGTCGGTTTTGAGCTTGTCCGCAAAGGGAAACGCACCATAAAAATAGAGCAAAACACAAAAAAGCTGCTTTGCTCCTGACATCCGTCCGCGGACTGAAACTCCATTACAGATTCAGTATAATGACTCTCCTGAATTTTGTCAAGTTTTTTCGCAATTTCTTTCAATTTTACCGTTTGACCAAATAAAAAAGTTGCAGAAAATGGTCAACTCTGTTCAGACATCCATCAAAAAAGACCCTTTTTATGCAAAAGACCGCCCGCGCACCGGCGCGGACGGTCTCGATTCGCTCATTATGCCTGTGTGCTATGCGCGGCAACATGGTCCTCGATCAGCGCAAGGATCTCGTCGCGTCCGGTTCCCTTCTCCGCCGAGAACGGGATGACCGGAACCTCCTCAGGCAGCAGCAGGGTCTCCCGGATGGTATTCAGATTGCCTGCAAGCTCGCTTTTTTTGATCTTGTCCAGCTTATTCGCCAGCACGACGAAGGGCTGTCCGGTCGCGAGAAAGCAATCGGTCATGGTCTTATCGTCCGCGGTCGGCTTGTGGCGGATATCGACGATCTGGATGCCCAGCGTGATCAGGCCGGAGGTAAAATAGGTCTCGAGCAGCGCGGCCCAGCGGTCACGCTCGCCCTTGGAAACCTTGGCGTAGCCGTAGCCGGGCAGATCGACGAAATATGCCTGCTTGTCGATCGAAAAGAAGTTGATATGAATGGTCTTGCCGGGCTGTCCGCCCACGCGGGCGAAATTGCGGCGGTTTAAGATCTTATTGATCGTTGAGGACTTGCCGACATTGGATTTTCCGGCAAAAACGATCTGCGGCAGGCCGTCTGCCGGGAAGTCTGCGGTCTTGACCGCCGAGCGGATGAACTCCGCCTGATGCAGATTCAGCATAAATGTCCTTTCGTTACTGTCGGAGCGCGGGGCGCTGCGCGCCCGGCACGGGCACGGGCAGCTTTTCATGCTCCTGTTCTGTCAGCGGCGCCGGGCTGGGACGGCGGGCAAAGTCGATCGCGGTGTCCATAACGGTGTCCATCGTCTCAGCCAGCACGAAGGTGACATGATCCTTGACCACCTGCTCGACCTCCTCCAAATCGGGCTCGTTGCCCTTGGGGATGAGGATGGTCTGGATTCCCGCGCGGTATGCCGCCATCGTCTTCTCCCGCAGGCCGCCGATCGGCATGACCCGGCCGCGCAGGGTGACCTCGCCCGTCATTGCGACGGTATGGCGCACAGGCGCGCCGGTCAGCGCCGAGATGATCGCGGTCGCCATGGTGACGCCGGCCGAGGGGCCGTCCTTGGGCACGGCCGCTTCGGGGAAATGGATGTGGATATCGGTATTCTTATAAAAATCGGGGTCGATCTTGAGCATCGCAGCGCGCGAGCGGACAAAGGTGACCGCCGCCTTGGCGCTCTCCTCCATAACCTTGCCCAGATTGCCGGTGACTTCGATCTTACCGGTGCCGGGCACGGCGAGCACCTCGACCTGAAGCATCTCGCCACCCACGCTCGTCCATGCCAGACCGTTGACGATACCGACCTCATCGGTCTTCGATACGTTATCTTCCTTATAATGCGCGATGCCCAGATAGCGTTCCAGTTCGTTCGGATGGATCGTGACCCGCTTGGCCGTACCGTCCGCGATCTGCTTGGCGGCCTTACGGCACAGCTTGGCCAAGAGCTGCTCCAGGCGGCGGACGCCGGCCTCCCGGGTGTAGCCCGCAACCACAGCCGAAAGCGTCTCATCCGGCAGGCTGAGTGCGCCCTTGGTCAGGCCGTGCTTCTTGATCTGCTTGGGCAGCAGATGCCGCTTGGCGATCTGCAGCTTTTCCTCAGCCGTGTAGCTCGACAGCTCGATGACCTCCATACGGTCAAGCAGCGGGCGCGGCACGGTTGAAAGATCGTTGGCCGTCGTCACGAACAGGACGTCGGACAGGTCGACCGGGATCTCGATATAGTGGTCACGGAAGGCGACGTTCTGCTCGGTGTCCAGCACCTCGAGCATGGCGGAAGCCGGATCACCCCGGAAATCGTTGCCCATTTTGTCGATCTCGTCGAGCAGGATGAGCGGATTTTTGCTGCCCGCCTGCCGCAGCGCATTGATGATGCGGCCGGGCATCGCGCCGATATAGGTGCGGCGGTGGCCGCGGATATCGGCCTCATCCCGGACGCCGCCCAGCGACATGCGGGTGTACTTGCGGTTCATCGCCTCGGCAATCGAGCGCGCGATCGAGGTTTTGCCCACGCCCGGCGGGCCGACCAGACAGAGCACCTGTCCCTTCAACTCGGGCGCAAGCGCCTTGACGGCCATAAATTCCAGAATACGTTCCTTGACCTTTTCCAGACCGAAGTGGTCACGGTTCAAAATCTTCTCCGCCCGGGCCAGATCATGCCGCTCGCGCGTAGCCGTCTTCCACGGCAGCTCGAGCACGGTGTCCAGATATGTACGGACAACGGCGGTCTCAGCCGACGCGCCGCTCATCTTGGCCATGCGGTCGACCTCCTTGAGCAGCTTTTCCTCGTGCTCAGCCGCAAGCCCCAGCTTCTTGATCTTCTCGCGGTAGGTCTCGGCCTCGGCGTAAATATCCTGCTCGCCCAGCTCGGACTGGATGATCTTGAGCTGCTCCCGCAGATAGTAGTCCTTCTGGTTCTTGTCGATCACGTTTTTGAGCTGCTCCTGAATATCGTCCTCGATTTTCAGGATCTCAATCTCCTCCGTCAGCAGACGGATGACCCGGGTCAGACGGCGATTGACGTTCAGCTCCTCCAAAATTTCCTGCTTGACGTCAAAATCGACCGAGATGTTCTGCGCGATATAGTCAGCCAGATAACCGGCCGAACCGCCTGCCGCGACCGTGATGGCAACGTCGTTGGACATGCGGGGCGTCAGCTCAGCATACTCAGAAAAGCGGGACTGCACGGTACGCACGAGCGCCTGCTCCCGGCGTGCCCCTCCCTCGGGCACCAGATCAGGCAGCACCTCGACCTGTGCGTACAGGCAGCCGTCCTCCCCGCCCTGACCGGGCTGGAAGCTCTCCGCGTAGGCGCGGGACTTGCCCTCCACCAGCACACGGATGTTGTCGCCCGGCAGGCGGAGGATCTGCTTGACAATGCAGATCGTACCCACGCGGTACAGATCGGCAGCCTCGGGCAGATCGGTCTTCAGATCCTTCTGGGCGGTCAAAAAGATCCACTGGCCGTCCTTCATCGCGGCTTCCAGCGCCTTGATCGACATGGCGCGGCCCACGTCAAAGTGGATCAGCATATCCGGAAACGCCGTCAGTCCGCGCAGAGGCAGAACGGGCAGAATCCGCAGTGTCTTTTCATCATTCACGTTCATTCTTTAACGCTCCTAAACGGTAATTCTCAATTCTCCGACAGCTTGACCATCTGTCATATATGATAAGTATAGTATAATGCGCGTATTTATTCAAGCGGAAAGAATCGGCGTTTTATACAAAAAGAGCACGGAACAGGCAATCCCGTGCTCTTTTTCTCACAGTTTATGCACTTTTTACCGGATTATCTGTGTTTTTTGCGCGGCGCGTGACGCGCGGCTCTCCCGTGCCGGCAATCACGTCCCGCGTGATGACGACCGATTCGATGGTGTCGTCCGAGGGGATCGTGAACATGATATCGGTCATGACGCTCTCGAGCACGCCGCGCAGACCGCGCGCGCCCGTCTTGCGCTCGACCGCGATGCGGGCGACCTCACGCAGCGCGTCTTCCTCAAACGTCAGCTCGACATGGTCGAGGGCAAACAGCTTCTGATACTGCTTGACCAGCGCGTTTTTCGGCTCGGTCAGGATGCGCACGAGCGCGTCCTCGTCGAGCGAATGCAGGCCGACAATCGCGGGCAGACGGCCGATCAACTCAGGAATCAGACCGAACTTCATCAGGTCATGCGGCTCGATCTTGTCGATCAGCACATCGACGGCCTCATCCTGCGCGCCGTGCACCTCCGCGCCGAAGCCGATGCCCTTCTTGCCGATGCGGTTCTGGACGATCTTTTCGATGCCGTCAAATGCACCGCCGCAGATGAAGAGGATATTGGTCGTGTCAATCTGGATAAAGTCCTGATGCGGATGCTTGCGGCCTCCCTGCGGCGGAACATTGGCCGTCGTGCCCTCCAGCATCTTGAGCAGCGCCTGCTGTACGCCCTCGCCCGATACGTCGCGGGTGATGGACGGATTTTCGGACTTGCGGGCGATCTTGTCAATCTCATCGACGTAGATGATGCCGCGTTCGGCCTTCTCCACGTCAAAATCAGCCGCCTGGATCAGTCGGAGCAGGATGTTCTCGACGTCCTCACCGACGTAACCGGCCTCGGTCAGCGTGGTCGCGTCCGCAATGGCGAACGGCACCTGCAGCGTCTTGGCCAGCGTCTGCGCGAGCAGCGTTTTGCCCGAACCCGAGGGGCCGAGCATCAGAATGTTGCTCTTGGACAGCTCAACATCGTCGTCGCCGCCGCGGAAGATCCGCTTATAATGGTTATACACCGCGACGCTCAGCGCGATCTTGGCCTTATCCTGTCCGATTACATATTCGTCCAGAACGGCCTTCAGCTCACGCGGCGTAGGCAGCGCCTCGGGTGCCTCGTCGACGCTTCCCTCAGCGCCGTCATAGTCCAGAGAAAGCTCGTCGTCCAGAATGCTGGCGCATACGTTGATGCACTCGTCGCAGATATACACGCCCGGGCCGGCGACCAGCTTGCGGACCTTATTCTGGGGCTTGCCGCAGAAGGAGCAGCGCAGTGTTTTATTTTCGTCGTAATTCGCCATGATTCACCTCAAAAGGCTTCATTTTCATAAAGGCACGGAAACCACCGGCGGGAAGCTCCCGCCGATGGTTCTCGATTATCTTATGGTTTTATCTGCGGTCGTAGACCTGATCGATCAGGCCATACGCCATCGCATCGGCCGCGCTCATGAAGTTGTCGCGGTCGGTGTCGCGCTCGATCACATCCAGCGGCTTGCCGGTATTCTCGGCAAGGATGCGGTTGAGCTTGTCGCGGGTCTTGAGGATCCAATCCGCGTGAATCTTGATATCCGACGCCTGACCCTGTGCGCCGCCGAGCGGCTGATGGATCATGATCTCGGAGTTGGGCAGGGCAAAACGCTTGCCCTTGGCGCCCGAGGACAGCAGGAACGCGCCCATCGAAGCGGCCAAGCCGATGCAGATGGTGGAAACGTCCGGCTTGATATAGTTCATCGTGTCGTAGATCGCCATGCCCGCAGTGACCGAGCCGCCGGGGCTGTTGATATAGAACTGGATGTCCTTGTCCGGATCCTGTGCCTCGAGGTACAGGAGCTGCGCAACGATCAGCGACGCGGTCACATCGTTGACCTCGTCCGACAGCATGATGATGCGGTCGTTGAGCAGGCGGGAATAAATGTCATACGAACGTTCGCCGCCGCGGTTGGTCGGCTCGATGACCATAGGTACTAAGCTCATAAAAGAAATTCTCCTTTCCATAATCCCCCGTTCCGTACGGTTACCCCCATTGGGCTGCGAAGGATATGTATGGTATCCTTCCTTCTATCTTATTCAGCGGACTCCGCGGTCTCAGCAGACTCGTCCTCAGCCTTCTTCTTGGTCTTCTTCTTGGGCTTGGAGGTGTCCTTGATCAGCGCGATCGCCTTGTCCAGCTTCATGTCGCCGGTGATGGTATCAGCCGGCAGCGCCTTCTTGACCTGCTCGAGCTCCATGCCGTACTGGGAAGCCAGCTCCTGATACTTGGCGTCGATCTCCTCGGCGGTCACGTCCAGGCCCTCGGTCTCGACGATCTTCTGCAGAGCCAGACGAACCTTGACCTGACGCTCGGCCTGCGGACGGAACATCGCGCGGAACTGACCCATCTCCATGCCGCTCATCTGGGCGTACTGCTCCAGATTCATGCCCTGCATCTGCAGACGGTAGCCGAAGTCCTGCATGACGTTGTCGAGCTGAACCTCGATCATCGCCTCGGGGATCTCAGCCTGCATGCCGTCGATGACAGCGGTCAGCAGCGCTTCCTCGTAGTCGCGCTCGAACATATCGGACTTCTGCGCCAGCAGACGCTCCTTGACTTCCTTCTTCAGGTCGTCCAGGGTCTCGGCGGTCTCAGATACGTCCTTGGCGAACTCGTCGTCGATCGCGGGCAGGATGGTCTCCTTGACCTCGTGCACGGTGCACTTGAAGGTGGCTTCCTTGCCGGCCAGCTCAGCCGCGTGGTACTCGGTCGGGAAGGTGACGACAACGTCCTTCTCCTCGCCGGCCTTGCAGCCGATGAGCTGATCCTCAAAGCCCGGGATGAAGGAGCCGGAGCCCAGCTTCAGGTCGTAGTTCTCGCCCTTGCCGCCCTCGAACGCAACGCCGTCAACGAAGCCCTCGAAGTCGATCACGGTGGTGTCGCCCTTCTTGGCGGCACGCTCTACGGACTGGGTGCGGGCCAGACGCTGCGCCATGCGGTCGAGCTCAGCCTTGACGTCCGCAACCAGAACCTTAGCCTCTTCCTTCTCAACGGACAGGCCCTTGTACTCGCCCAGAGTGACCTCAGGCTCGACCGGAACCTTGCACTCCAGAACGACCGCACCGGCGTCGGTCATCTCGGAAATCTGTACATCAGCGGGCGCGACCGGCTTGATACCGGACTCAGCGATCGCCGCGTCATACGCCTTAGGATAGCAGATGTTCAGCGCATCCTCAAAGAAAACGCCGTCGCCGTACAGGCTCTCGATGACCTTGCGGGGCGCCTTGCCCTTGCGGAAGCCCGGAACGGTGATGCGCTTGCCGTTCTTCTTGAAGGCCTGCTCCTTGGCAGCTTCCAGTTCCTCGGCGGAAATCTCAATGGTCAGAGCGGTGATGCTCTTCTCCAGCTTTTCAACTTTTTTCAGTTCCATTACAATTTATTCCTCCTAAAATTGTATCCAATCTATTCTATCAGATTATGCGGCGGATTTCCAGCCTATTTTTTATTTTTTTAACAAAACAGGGGTGAAATCCACGTAATCTCCTGATACGAGGGTAAAGTCGATGCCTTCCTGCATACCGGTGACCGCCCAGCGCAGGCTGTCCGAGTGCAGATGGCCGTAAATACAGCGGCTGACGCCGTACCGCTTCATCAGATCAATGATCTCGCCGCAGCGGAAATTGGCGTAGATCGGCGGATAGTGCAGGAAGCACAGGATCTCGTCCGGATTGCCCGCCCGGCCGGCCTTCAGCGAGGCCTCCAGCCGGATCAGCTCCCGTCGGAAGATTTTTTCGTCATGGCTCTCCTTGAAGTCCTCCTCGAAGAACCAGCCGCGCGTACCGCAGATCGCTGTTTTTTCGTAGAAAAAGCAGTTGTTATGCAGAAATTCGATGTTCTGAAAGTGGTTTTCCTCCAGAAACGCGTTCATCTTCTTGACCGTGTTCCACCACAGGTCGTGGTTGCCCTTGAGCAGAATCTTGCGGCCCGGGAGGCGGTCGAGATATTGAAAGTCGGCCAGACACTGCTTAAAATCAATGCCCCAGGACAGGTCGCCGCCGATGACGACGGTATCCTCCGGCCGGACGAGGGCCTGCCAGCGGGAGGCGATCTTCTCCATATAATTCTGCCATTTTCCACCGAATACATCCATCGGCTTATTGACCGAGCAGGCCAGATGCAGGTCGGCAATGGTATAGAGCGCCATCAGAGGTTTACAAGCAGATCCACGGTGTCCAGAATGTCCTCCTTGGGCACAACGCGGTCAAAACGGGGCTGCTTGCCCGCCAGAGAAGCCAGACCCTTGGGGATCTCGCGGCCGGTCAGCGCGTGCAGCGCGTCGAGCTGGCCGACGCCGTCGGTCTCGATCTGCTTGCCCAGCGCAGCCGCGACCGGCTTGCAGAACTTGAACGGGCTGGCAGTCGAAGCGATCACAACCGGGGTCGTGTCGCCCGTCGCCTTCTGATACTCCTCGTACACGCGGAAGGCAACCGCGGTATGGGTGTCGGACAGATAATCCTGCTGCTCAAACAGGGTTCGGATGGTCTCAGCCGTGCCCTTGTCGTCGCACCAGCCCGCGTCGAAGTCAGCGGCGATCTTCTCGCGCATCTCCGCCGGAATCTCATACCGGCCGGTCTTTGCCAGACTGTCCATCATCTCCCGTACCAATACGTCATTCTGCCCGGAAACATAGAAAAGTAAACGTTCCAGATTGGACGAGATCTTAATATCCATCGAGGGCGAATCGGTCAGATAGAATGGACGGTCGCAGTTGTAAACGCCGCCGCACTTGAAGAAGTCGGTCAGGACGTTGTTCGCATTGGAGGCGCAAATCAGCTTGTTGACCGGCAGGCCCATCTGCTTTGCAATGTAAGCGGCCAGAATGTTGCCGAAATTGCCGGTGGGCACGCAGATATTGATCTTCTCGCCGTGCTTAATCCGACCCGAGGAAAGCAGGTCGCAGTAAGCCGAGACGTAGTAAGCGATCTGCGGCGCCAGACGCCCCCAGTTGATCGAGTTAGCCGAGGAGAACATCATGCCGTTCTCGTCCAGCTTCTGCGCGACCGACTTGTCGGTGAAAATGCGCTTGAGCGCAGACTGCGCGTCGTCGAAGTTGCCCTCGATCGCGACGACCTCGACATTTTCACCCTGCTGGGTGACCATCTGCAGCTTCTGCATGGGCGAAACGCCGTCGACCGGGTAATAGACCATGATCTTGGTGCCCGGTACGTCAGCGAAGCCCTCAAGCGCGGCCTTGCCGGTATCGCCCGAGGTCGCAACCAGAATGCAGCAGGTGCGGGTCTCGCCGGTCTTGCGCAGAGAGGCGGTCAGCAGGTGCGGGAGCATCTGCAGCGCCATGTCCTTGAACGCGCAGGTCGGGCCGTGCCACAGCTCGAGCACGTGACGGCCGTCCGGCAGAGTGACGACGGGGGCGGTGTCCGCGCCGCCGAACTTCTCATCGGCATAGGCCTTCTGCGCGAAGTCGTTCAGCTCCTCCGCCGAAAACTCGGTCAGATACTTGCCCAGAATGAACGCCGCGCGGCCTTTATAGTCGAGCGAGAGCAGGGTCTGGAAGTCGGCGTGGGTGAGCTGCGGGAACGAGGTCGGGCAGTACAGGCCGCCGTCGGGCGAGATGCCCGTGGCAATGGCCTGCGCCGCGCTGACGCGCAGGTTCTTATTTCTGCTACTTACGTATTCCATGATGGGTTCCTCCCAATAAAATTGCAGATTTATAACATTCTTGCCAGAAACGCGGCGGCGTTGTCGTAAAACAGCGCGCGCACGGTACTTTCCAGATAATTTTCCCGGAGCATGGCCTCGGCCAGCCGCTCCATGTCACGCACGGTGTCTATGCCGCGCGGCGTGCTGTCGCAGCCGTCAAAGTCCGCGCCCAGCGCCAGACAGGATTCGCCGCCCAGCGCGAGAAAATGATCGATGTGACGGAGCACATCGTCGATCTCGGCCTGCGCGCCGTCTGCCCGCAGGAAGCCGCTGTACAGGTTGACGCCAGCCAGTCCGCCCCGGCGGACGATCTCGGAAAACTGCAGATCGGTCAGGTTACGCGGATGGTCGCAGACCACCCGGCTGTTGGAGTGGGTCGCGGCGAAGGGCGCTTCGGTCTCAACGCACAGCTCCCAAAAGCCGCGCGACGAAAGGTGGGACACGTCCAGAATGACGCCCAATCCGATCAGCTCGTGCACGAGCGCGCGTCCGCGCGGGGTCAGGCCGGCGTCATCGTCGGTCACCGCGCCGCAGGCGTAGGGGCTGCGGTAATTCCAGCTCAGGGTCACCAGCCGCACGCCGGCATCATAGGCACGCTGGACGTGCGCCTCGGTCGGGAGCAGCTCGGCACCCTCGACCGACAGGAAGGCGGCTGCCTTCCCCTTCCGCCGCGCGAGCTCGAGCTCGTCCGCGTCCCGGCACAGGGTCAGCCAGTTTGCGTTCTCGCGGAACTGGGTGCGCGCTGTATCCAGCAGAGCGTCCAGCCGGTCTTCGGGCGGCAGATCCATAAGGCAGCGCCGATCCGGAACCGGCTGCGGTGGCTGTGCCCCGCAGAACAGAGCGAAAAACTGGGCGTAGTGCCCGTATCCGCCGGTCTTTGCACGGTCGATGCAGAGGGTATTCTCCCGCAGGGACGCGCCGGTCTCATAACATTCATATAAGGTATCACAGTGCAGATCAAACAGATCCACGCAGAAGCCTCCTTCCGCTCAGGCGTCAAAGGCGTTTTCGATGTGCTCGATCGAACGAACGGGCAGATCCTCCTCCCCATAGATCTCGACCACATCGAATCGGGGTTGTAAATTGGTCGGATTGCGCTGGAGCCACTGCTCCGCCGTCGCAATCAGCCGCCGCTGCTTGTGCAGGTCGACCGCCTCGCGCGCCGCGCCGAACCGGTCGCTTTTTCGGGTCTTGACCTCGACAAAAACGATGTACCGCGCGTCCTGCACGATCAGGTCGATCTCACCGAAGCGCGTGCTGAAATTCTGCTGGACGATCCGGTAGCCCTTCTTCCGCAGATAGGCGGCCGCGACCGCCTCACCCCACGCGCCCCGGGTCATGGCTGTGCCTCCGGGTGCTTGGCGTAGAGCTTTTTCAAAAACGTCATGCGGTGGATGGGAGACGGGCCGTGCACCAAAATCGCCTCGTTATGCGCCTTGGTGCCGTAGCCCTTATGCTTTGCAAAGCCGTATTCGGGATAGCGGGCGTCCATCTCCAGCATGTACCGGTCACGGGTGACCTTGGCCAAAATGGAGGCCGCCGCGATTGACGGACAGCAGGCGTCGCCGCCCACAATGCAGCGGCACGGGATCGTCAGGCCGGGTTCCCGGTTGCCGTCGACCAGCGCGAACTCGGCCGGAACGGGCAGTCCCTGCACCGCCTCGCGCATGGCACGGAAGGTAGCCTGCAAAATATTGATCTCGTCGATCGTCTGATGATCGACCGATGCGATCGCATACGCGGCGGCCTGCGCACAGATCACGTCAAACAACTGCTCCCGCTTCTTTTCGGAGAGCTTTTTGGAATCGTTCAGACCCTTGATCACGCAGTCGGGCGGCAGAATGACCGCCGCCGCGACGACCGGCCCGGCCAGCGGGCCGCGTCCGGCCTCGTCGATGCCGCAGACCGCGGCATAGCCCTGTGCGCGAATCTCATTTTCAATCGTCTGCGTTAACATCATATTCCTCCGGCGTCTCGAGCGTGATCCGGCCCAGCACACCGCCGCGGTATTCGTCGAGCAGGATGCGCGCCATGCGCTCGGTGTCGATCTCGCCGCCCGAAATCAGGAAGCCGCGGCGGCGGCCCGCCTGCTCGAGCATGTCGTAACCCGGAAAATCGGAGTCCTCCGGAATGGTGATGCGGTAGCGATCGATAATGGCCTGCGGCGCGCGCTGCGCCAGCAGCTCGAACAGCTTGCAGGCAAGGGTCTCGGTATCCAGAATGTCGTCCTTGACCGCGCCCGTGACCGCCAGGAGAATGCCGGTGCGCTCGTCGTCGAACTTGGGCCAGAGGATGCCCGGCGTGTCGAGCAGGTCGATGCCGCCTGCCACGCGGAACCACTGTGCGCCCCGGGTGACGCCCGGCTTATCGGCTGCCTTGGCCGATTTGCGGCCCAATACGCGGTTGATAAAGGTGGATTTTCCCACATTCGGGATGCCGACGACCATAACGCGCACCGCGCGGCCGGTCTGCCCCTTCTCATTCCACTGGGCGATCTTATCCGCAATGCGCTCCCGCGCGGCCGCTGCGAAGCGGTTCGTGCCCGCGCCGCGCTGGCTGTCGGTCTCGAGCACCGAATAGCCCTGCGCCCGGTACCACGCCGCCCAGCGGCGGGTCATCTCGGGGTCGGCCAGATCGGTGCGGTTCAAGATGATCATGCGCGGCTTGTCGCCCGCGATCTCATCCATATCGGGATTGCGGCTGACCTGCGGAATACGCGCGTCGACCAGCTCACAGACAAGGTCAATATTTTTGAGGTTTTCCAGCATCTGACGGCGGGTTTTCGCCATATGGCCGGGATACCATTGAATATTCATCCGTTCACGCAACCTTTCCCATCGACTGAAACGGCAGCGCGACCGCCAGCACATGGCCGATGATATAGCGTTCGTCGACCATGCCGATGCGGGGATCGCGGCTGTCGGTCGAGGCGTTTCGGTTATCGCCCATCACGAACACGCTGCCCTCGGGCACGGTGACCGGGAACGCGACGCCCTCGGCCTCCCAGGTCGGCTCATTGATATACGGCTCGTCCAGCGCTTCCCCGTTGACCGAAACCACGCCCTCGGCGAAATTGATATCGACCGTGTCGCCGCCGACTGCAATGATTCGCTTGACGATCGGCCCATAGGTGAAGGATTTCTTGTTGAGCACCACGACGTCGCCGCGCGCGGGCGTATAGCCCAGATTGCTGACGATCATGATGTCCTTATCCTGCAGGGTGGGCACCATCGAATGGCCCGAAACACCGATCAGGCGGAACAAAAACGTAAACACGATGACCACGAACAGCAGGGAAAAGATCAGGGCTTCGCCCCATTCAAACAGGCTGTTTGAAAACCGGCCGGTCTGCTCCGCAGCATTCTCCGGCTGCGGCTTCTTCTGCCAACCCACAGTGATCGCCTCCTTTTCAAAAAACGTGACATACATAGGTTATTATATCGTGCAGGCGGTCGATACGCAAGGGATTCTGGGCAAAAAGAATCGTTTTTTCGTCGGAATTCCGCCCCATACAGACAGTACCGCCGCCTGTGCGCGGCCCGAAAAAAGAAAAGAGGGAAACAAGAATGTTTCCCTCTGCTTTCTTTCGATGGCTTAAACCTTCTCAGCGACCTTGGCAGCCTTGCCAACACGGCCGCGCAGGTAGTACAGCTTGGCGCGGCGAACCTTACCATTGCGGACAACCTCGAACTTCGCAACGTTCGGAGAATGTACCGGGAAGGTCTTCTCGACGCCAACGCCGTAGGAGATGCGGCGAACGGTGACGGTCTTGTTGATGCCGGAGTGCTTCATCGCGATGATGATACCCTCGAACACCTGAATACGCTCGCGGTTGCCCTCCTTGATCTTCGCGTGAACCTTAACGGTATCGCCGATCTTCAGTTCGGGCAGATCGCTCTTGAGCTGCTGCTCAGACAGAACCTTTACTAAATCCATCTTTATGTCTTCCTTTCATACTGGACATTCGTGCCTATCTTCTATTAAGGCCTGCTTTCAGGCCGGTAAACAGAGGAATGCCCGTTGTTCCGGTATATTTTATCACAAATCCGGTGGGTTCCGCAAGTCCTGTTTTGCGTGTCCTGAAAAAATTTTTCACAAGAAACAAAGAATTTTCTGAGCACTATATACAAATTTTCAAGGATGCGGTATACTAAAACCAGCCTGTGACCAGCAAAGGAGTGTTTACCATGTGGGCTTATGAAAGTGTTTTTTATCAGATCTATCCGATCGGCTTCTGCGGTGCGCCCCGTGTCAACGACGGCGTGACCGTGAACCGCATCGCCAAGGTCGGCGACTGGGCCGATCATATCGCCGCGCTCGGCGCGAACGCGGTCTATTTCTCCCCCGTCTTTGAATCGGACAGCCACGGCTATGATACACGCGACTTCCGCCGGATCGACTGCCGTCTGGGCACGAACGCCGATTTCGCCGCTGTCTGTCAGACCCTGCACAACAAGGGCGTCAAGGTCGTGCTGGACGGCGTGTTCAACCACGTCGGCCGCGGCTTCTGGGCCTTCGAGAATGTGCGTCGGAACAAGTGGGACTCCCCCTACAAGGACTGGTTCCGCATCGACTTCGGCGGAAACTCCAACTATAACGACGGCTTCTGGTACGAGGGCTGGGAGGGCCATTACGAGCTCGTCAAGCTCAATCTGGACAACCCGGCGGTCGTCGACCACATCTTCGACTGCATCCGCGGCTGGGTGCGCGACTTCGACATCGACGGCCTGCGGCTGGACGTTGCCTACTGCCTCTCCCCCGATTTCCTGCGCCGTCTGCGCGCCTTCTGCGATACGCTCAAGCCCGATTTCTTCCTCGTCGGCGAGCTGCTGCACGGCGACTACAACCAGCGCGTGGGCGACGGTCTGCTCCATTCCTGCACCAACTACGAGTGCTACAAGGGTCTGTATTCTGCGCTCAACTCGATGAATCTCTTTGAAATCACCCACTCCCTGCTGCGCCAATTCGGCCCCGAGCAGTGGACATTATATAAAGGAAAGCATTTGCTCGCCTTCGTTGACAATCACGATGTGACCCGCGCGGCCTCGATCCTGACGAATCCGGCCCACCTGCCCCTGCTCTACGGGATGCTCTTCGGTATGCCCGGCATCCCCTGCATCTACTACGGCAGTGAATGGGGCGCAACGGGCGAAAAGAAGGACGGCGACGACGCACTCCGTCCCAGCTTCGACGCGCCCGAGGAAAACGAACTGACCGCGTGGATCGAAAAGCTGGCTCGCGCGCACAAAAACTCCAAAGCGTTGTGCTACGGCAGCTTCCGTTCGCTCGTTTTGACGAACAAACAGTGTATCTGGGAGCGCGAGGCCGAGGGTGAGCGCGTGCTCGTCGCGATCAACGCGGACAGCGAGCCGTATACCGCACACTTTGACGCGCGCGCCGGGCAGGCGGTCGACCTCATCACCGGCCAGATGCACGACTTCGGCGGCGGCTCCGAACTGCCTCCCTATTCGGTCGCCTACTGGCAGACCGAGCGGTAAGGCCGCGCAACCGGCGGTTGCTTTCCTTTCCACCCCTCGCATGGTATCATAAGGACAAAGAGGTGATCGTTTTATGAATTTAATGAAAACCGCTGAAAATTTTGTCCATCTGCGCGAGACGCACGGACTGACTCAGACCGCGCTGGCTGAAAAGCTGATGGTCACCCGTCAGGCCGTTTCCCGCTGGGAGCGCGGCGAGACCCTGCCCAGCATCGACACGCTCAAGCTGATCTCCGAGACCTTTCAGGTCTCGATCAACACCCTGCTGGGCGAACCGGTCTGCCAAAGCTGTGGCATGCCGTTGTCCGATCCCGATACGATCAGCCATGAGTCAGACGGTGCCGCCAACGCGCATTACTGCAAGTGGTGCTACAACGAAGGACACTATGCCGTCGACTGCACGATGGAGGAAATGATCGCAAGCTGCCTGCCGCACATGACCGCGCAGGGCTTTTCCGAGGAGCAGGCGCGCGCGTGGCTTGAGCAGCTTCTCCCCACCCTCGACCGCTGGAAGCAGCCGGTCGAATAATACCGTCCAACCGAGAAACAGCCTTTCCAATCGGAAAGGCTGTTTTTTTACGCTTTTTTCAGCCAGCGGCGGTAGGTTAGGTCGATGGCGAATGCGCCCAGCGGCGCGGTGATCAGGATGGCCAGCACGGCGACCGTCAGCACGGTATTGCCGCAGGCCAGTCCCATCGAAAGCGGGATCGAACCAATCGCAGCCTGTACGGTCGCCTTGGGCGTATACGCCAGCATACAGAACAGGCGCTCCTTCGCGGTAAGCGGTGTGCCCAGCAGGCACAGGCAGACGCCCGCCATGCGGAACAGCAGCGCACCGAAAATGAGCACGACCGCCGCCGGGCCGGACTGCGCGGCATAGCCGATATCGACCGTCGCGCCGACGAGCACGAACAGCAGCAGCTCGGCTGCAACCCAGAGCTTGGAATATTTGACCGACAGACGGGACGCCGCCTCGCCGCGCACCCGCTGGAGCGCAACGCCCAGACTCATGACAGCCAGCAGTCCCGAGAAGCCGATATAGCCGGTCATCTGATGCTCAAGTGTCACCAAAAGGAAGGAAATACTCAAAATAATGACCACCTTCAGGCTGTCGCGCATGTGCACCCGCCGGAACAGCAGACCAAGCAGCGCGCCGCAGAGCAGGCCGCCAGTCAGGCCGAGCACGATCGCCGTCGGGATACGGACAAGATCGAATGGTGAGACCGTGCCGCCCGCCGCCAGCCCCGTGCATGAGGTGAACAGGACGATGACGAACACATCATCGACAGACGCGCCCGCCAGAATGAGCTGCGGAATGCTCTGCGCCGTGCCGTAACCCTCGTCCATCAAACGCAGCATCTTGGGCACCACGACGGCAGGCGAGACCGCTGCGATGACCGTGCCCAAAAGCGCAGCTTCCATCAGGCTCAGCCCGAGCAGCCGGGGTGCAAGCAGCACCATCCCCGCGATCTCGCAGGCGGCCGGGAGGAAGCACATGAGCACGGCCGGACGGCCGACCCGCTTCAGGTCGGCGACGTTCAGGTTGAGCCCCGCCCGGGTCAGGATGATAATGAGGGCGATCTGCCGCAGATCAGCCGAGACCGACAGGATCGACGGGTCCAGCAGATTCAGTACATACGGCCCGAGCAGGATGCCGGTCAGCAGCATTCCAAGCAGGGCGGGCAAATGCAGCTTGCGGGCCAGCCCGCCCAGCAGGATGCCGCACAAAAAGATCAGTGCAAGACTCATTAACATGGTTTTTCATTTCCCCTTTCCGCCGGAGACAGAAAAAAGCTGATGCCTCCCGCGTCAAATTGCGCAGAAGTCATCAGCTTATCCTTGCATAAGCGGTTCAGGCCGAAGCCTCGGGAGACATTCATTCCCTTGGGAATAGGATACCACCCGCCGTGCCCTTCTGTCAAGCAGATCTTACCGGAGAATACGCAGAGCCCATCTTTGTCCCAAGAGCTGTCCGGTCAGCGCGTGTTCCGTTCCAGATTGTCGTTCATCCGGCGCAGGGCGTCCCGCAGCCATTCCAGTTCCTCTTCGGAGAACCCGGCAAGCAGCTCTTCGTCCCAGACCGCCAGCCGCGCACAGACCGCATCCGCCTTCTCCTGCCCGAGCGGCGTCAGGTCGATCAGGAACGCGCGGCGGCTGTCCGGGTGGGGACGGCGCGCGAGAAATCCCGCACTCTCCATCCGGTCGAGCGTGCGCGACAGGGTCGCCGGTTCCAGAAAGCAGGCGTCAGCCAGCGCGCGCTGGGTCATGGCTCCGTTTGCACGCAGGGCGCGCAGGATGCGCGGCTCCCCCTGTCCCTGCCCCAGCGTCAGGCCGATGGACGCAAATTCCGTCCGCAGCGCCGCCCGGCGCAGGTTGACCACCCGGTCCATCCGCTCTCGAATCTCTTTTTTCTGCATGATCTTCTCCTTTAATCCAATTCATATTGTCCGGTATAAAGCTGGTAATAACGACCCTTTTGGGCGAGCAGCTCGTCATGGCTGCCCCGTTCGATGACTTTGCCGTGCTCCAGAACCAGAATGGCCTTGGCGCTGCGCACGGTCGAAAGCCGGTGCGCGATGACAAAGACCGTCCGCCCCGCCATAATCGCGTCCATGCCCTGCGAAATCAGGCGCTCGGTGCGGGTGTCGATCGAGCTGGTGGCCTCGTCCAGAATCAGGACGGGCGGCTGCGAAACGGCTGCCCGGGCGATGGCAAGCAATTGCCGCTGTCCCTGCGACAGGTTTGCGCCGTCGCTGTAAAGCATGGTGTCATAGCCCTCGGGCAGGCGGCGGATGAAGGAATCCGCACCCGCAATGCGCGCCGCCTCGCGCACTTCCTCATCCGTCGCGTCCAGCCGGCCGTACCGGATGTTTTCGCTGATCGTCCCGGTGAACAGGTGGGTCTCCTGAATGACCATGCCGAGTGACCGGCGCAGATCGGCCTTGCGGATGTCCCGGATGTCGATGCCGTCATAGGTGATGCATCCGCGTTCCAGCTCATAAAATCGGTTGATGAGCTGCATGATGGTGGTCTTACCCGCACCGGTCGAGCCGACAAAGGCGATCTCCTCCCCCGGCCGGGCATACAGGCTCACGCCGTCCAGCACCCGCTTGCCGGGCACATACCCAAATGTAACGTCGTGAAAGACCACGTCGCCGCGCAGGGGCGTCAGGTGCACGCCCGTTTCATCGGCCTGCTTCCATGCGAAGCGGCTGGTGTATTCCGCGCATTCGGCGAGCTGTCCGTCCCGCTCGCGCACCCGGCACAGCGTCACCTTTCCCGCGTCGATTTCAGACGGTTCGTCCATCAGCTCGAAGATCCGCTCCGCGCCCGAAAGCGCGGCCAGCAGAAAGTTGACCTGCTGGGTGAAATGGTTGACCGGCTGCGACCCCTGCCGGACATAGATCAGATAGGCCGCCAGACTGCCCAAATCAAACAGCCCGGCCAGCGTCAGCATCCCGCCGACGCAGGCGGAAACGGCGTAATTGATATAAGAGATCGTCACGATGCTCGGGATCATCATGCCCGCATAGGTCAACGCATTGGTCGAAGCCTGCCGCAGCGCCTCGTTCCGGCGGCAGAATTCCTCAAAATTGGCCTGTTCATGTCCAAAAACCTTCTCGATCTTCTGCCCGGCCACCATTTCCTCCACGAAGCCGTTGAGCCGTCCCAGCTCAGCCTGCTGCTTCTGAAAATACCGGCGGCTGCGTCTGCCGTTGAACCGGATTACGGCGCACATGGTCAGAAGAAACACCGCGCTGACCAGCATCAGCCGGGCGCTGAGCATGATCATCATCAAAATCGTGCCGGTGACCATCAAAAAGCTCTGGATCAGTATGGTAAAGCTGCTATTCAGCGCCTCCTGCAGGGTATCGACGTCGTTTGTAAAGCGGCTCATCAGCTCGCCGTGCGTGTGCGCGTCAAAATACGAGAGCGGCAGCGTCTGCACATGGGCGAACAAGTCGGCGCGGATCTCTCCGATCACGCGCTGCGCCGTGTGCACCATGAGCTGTCCATAGCCATAGGTAGCCGCCGCGCCGCAGGCGTACATCACACCCATACCGGTCAATACCTGCTTCAGACCCACCCGGTCGCCCGGCAGGATGAAGCCGTTGATGACCGGCTTGAGCAGGTACGTGCCCGCCAGATTCGCGCCCGTGCTGACGCAGACCAGCAGGGTGACCAAAAGCAGCACCCACTTATGTCCGCCCAGATAACGCAGCAGGCGGCAAAGGGTGCGTCCGATGTGCTTGGGCCGTTTATAGCCCAGATAACGCGGTCCGGCCATTACAGCTCCGCTCCTTCCTTTTGCGACGCGTAGATCGCCTGATAGATCGGGTTTCCGGCCAGCAGCTCTTCATGTGTGCCCTGACCGCACAGCCGTCCATCCTCCAAAATCAAAATCTGATCGGCATGGCGCACCGAGGAGATGCGCTGCGCAATGATGATCCGGGTCATCCCGGGCAGGGCATCCGACAGCCGCTGTCGGATGCACGCCTCGGTCGCGGTATCGACCGCGCTGGTCGAGTCGTCCAGAATGAGCACGCGCGGATGCTTGAGCAGGGCGCGTGCGATGCACAGGCGCTGCTTCTGTCCGCCCGAAACATTGACGCCGCCCTGCCCCATTTCGGTGTCATAGCCGTCCGCCAGCCGGTCGATGAACTCATCGGCACAGGCAATGCGGCAGGCCTCCGCCATTTCTTCATCCGTCGCATCCGCCTTGCCCCAGCGAAGATTGTCGCGCAGCGTACCGGAAAACAGCGTATTCTTCTGCAAAACTACCGCGACCGCATCCCGCAGGTGGGAGAGCGTATAGTCCTGCACCGGCCGGCCGTCGATCAGCACCCGTCCCTCGGTCGCGTCGTACAGGCGCGGAATGAGCTGCACCAGCGTCGATTTGGCCGCGCCCGTGCGTCCGATGACGCCGACTGTTTGCCCCGCGCGGATCGTGCATGAGATATCGGTCAGCACCCGCTCGGCCGCACCCTTTTTATATTGAAAGGAAACATGATCAAACACGATTTCACCGCGTTCGACGCGCAGGGACGGGTCTCCGGCATCCGCCATCGCAGGCGTCTCGTCCATGACCTCCAGAATGCGGCCGGCCGAGGCCATCGAGCGGGTGATCGAAAGGAACACGTTGGACAGCAGCATTAAAGAGTTGAGGATTTGGAGCACATAGCTCAGGATGCCGGTCAGTTCGCCGGTTTTGATGCGTCCCACGGTCATCAGCTCCCCACCAAGCCAGAGGATCGCGAGGATCGTGGCGTACATGACGCATTGCAGGGCGGGCATGTTCATCGCCGCCAGACGGAACGCCCTTTCCGACGCGGTCTGCAGCCGGTCGTTGACCGCATCAAATTTTTCCTGCTCATAGTCCCCACGCACATAGGCCTTGACCACGCGCACAGCGGTCAGGTTCTCCTGCACGATCCGATTGACCTGATCGAGCGCACGCTGCATCCGGCCGTAGAGCGGCCCCACCCGGCGGATGATCGCATACAGGAGCACCGCCAGCGTGGGCAGGGCAATCAAAAAGGCCGACGCCAGACGGGCGTTGACCGCAAACGCCATGCCGGTCGCGAGCAGCAGCATGATCGGGGAACGGCAGGCCGGCCGTAGACCGGACGAGACCGCGTTCTGGATCGTCGTCACATCGCTCGTCAGGCGGGTGACCAGCGACGGCACCTGAAACCGATCAATATTGGAAAAAGCAAACGATTGCAGCTTCTGATATTCCGCCCGACGCAGCTCGGCGCCCAAGCCCTGACCGCAGACCGCCGCGAACCGTGCGCTGCCGATGCCGAGCACCAGCGCGCACAGCGCGCAGAGCACCATTTTGCCGCCCTGCCGCATGATATAGCCCTGATCGCCGTGCGCTACGCCGATATCAATGATGTCGGCCATGAGAAGCGGGATCACCAGCTCACAAACCGACTCGGCCAGCACGCACAAAACCGACAGCAGCGCCGCCCGCCGGTAAGGCCGCATATAGGAAAAGATCCGTCTCAGCACAATGCTCCCTCCTACAACTATTGCGTATGCAACTATTGTATCCGCATTTTTCTCAAAAGTCAAGCGGACGAAAAAAGACTGCCGCAGATGCAGCAGTCTATTTCATAAGCAGGATTTTTCCACATCAATCAGCGCACCGGGCAGACGCCGTTGACGCACTCGCTGTCGCCGATATCCAGCTCGGTCTCCTCGCGCTCATATTTGGAGATGAGCGCGGGATTGAACGGCTTCATCGCGGCGACGCGGCGGTCATATTCGGCCTTGTCGATGGCTTCATAGGGCATAAGCTCATAGAAATTGTCGTCGAAGCTCAGGAAGGACAGGGCGACGATCTCGTCCCAGTTCTCCCAGACCCAGTCCTCAACCGCGTCCCATTCGTTGCTGCGGACATGGACTGTGATCGAGCAGTTATGATCGACATAATGCTCCATGAACATCTTATAGTTTTCGAGCTGCTCAATGGCGGACACGTCGGCCTTGACCCGTCCGGCGGGCGCCTTGACCGGGAACTCGACCACCTTGGTGCGGCAGTTCTCCGGGTCCTGACCGACCTCGGGCAGGACGGGATAGCCCAGCTCCTCACAGACCTTGCAGAGCGGATCCTCGGCCGAAATGCGGACGCGGCGGATGTAGTAGGGTGCATGCGAATAATGGATGCCGCTCGAGACCGTTGGCAGCAGGGACAACGTGCCCTCGGGCTTGAGGGTGGTGACAAGAAGCGGCTCCCGCTCCCCGAGCTGCTCGGCGTAGGCACGCGCGGCTTCGTGCGCCGTGCGGCGCAGATCCTCCAGCAGGCTGATCTCCTCCTCCCGGGAAATGCCGGTCGCGTTGACCATATCCTGCCAGCCGGTCAGCGAGCAGCCCAGCAGCTTGTCCCGCTGCTGCACGGCGTTCCACTCGTGAATCTCCAGCTCCCGGCAGGTCATGCGATAGCCCGCGCGGGCGGACAGGCGCTGGGCGCGCAGAAGCGCGTCCCGGTCGAGCTTGCCGTCCTTGACGAAGCCCATGACGTTGAGCGTCGTCAGGTTGCACAGGCCGTGGTTATCGAGCAGGATCTCGCCGCAGGGATTGACGCCGTTGAAGTTGGGACGGCGCTTGGCGCCCGCCTCCTGATTGACCCAACCCGGCTCGCCCGAATAGCGCATCTGCTGCAAATGCCAGTGAAGCTGCTCCCGGGTGGGCTTATGGGTATAGAAGATCGAGTTATTGCTCATCTGCCGGTGCGCGATGCGCGGGTCGATCTCCCAGTGGTCACCCACCTGACGGTACAGATCACTCTTGGCCTGAATGCAGGTCGGATCATCCTGGTCGATCAGGCCGATCTCGGAGGTGCGGCGCACGCCGCCCGAGACCACGTTTTCACCGATGATGTTCGCGATATCAAGCAGGTCGATCGGCTTGAGCTGCGTGCGCACAGCGCCGTCCCGCGCGCCCGCCGCGCAGATGACCTTGTGGATCTTGTCGATCATCCGCATCATGGACTGGTAGCCGCTCGCCGTGCCGCCGAAGACCTTGAGCCGCTCGCCCTTGGGACGGATGTTGCTGTAATTGACGATGATCTGCGTGATCTTGACGTATTCATTGTTATACAGCAGGTTGAAGTACGCGTCGAGCGCCTGCGCCCAGCCCTCCTTGGAATCACCGATCGTGATGAACGCAGTGTCCTTAGTGAAGGTCAGGTTGGTGTATTCCAGCCGGTCGCGCCGCGGCACCTCCTGATACATCTCATGCATCAGCTTGAGGTCGGTGCGCACCCGGGGCAGCTTGGCCGCATCCTCGCGCAGCACGCGCACGCCCACGCCCGCGCCCACCATCAGCAGGTAGAACAGATCGTGATAGGCGTGGAAGTTGTCGATGACCTCGAAGGCGCAGTTGTAGTTCGCCATCGGATACTGCTCGCCCACCCGGGTCTCACCGACCCACAGGGTACGGCCGGACAGGAACTGCTTCATTTCATAAATATTGCGATAAAGCGCTTCCGCTTCCTCCCGGCTGGTCTTGGCCAGCGAGCAGTTATACTCGACCGCGCGGCGCACGGTCTCCCACCAGAACTCGCGGCGGCCGAGCTGGGGCAGGAACCGCGAATAGGTACGGGAATACACGAACGAACCGAGCTGCTGCATCGGCCCGCGCGAATGCTTGTAGGGGCTGAGAAACTCCTTGGTCAGCAGGCCGCGGCTGCGCTCGGTCTGGCTGCGGCTGCGCTCCTTGTCGACCCGGTACAGGATATAGGCCTTGGCGGTCTCGAAGTGACCCTCCTCGAACAGACTGCGCTCGACCAGATCCTGAATCTCCTCGATCGCGATGGTGGCGTCCGTCCGCTTGGCAAGCTGCTCCTCGACCCGGCGCAGCGTGGCCTCGATATAAGCCTCCTCATACTCGCCCGCCGAGTTGGCCGCAAGCTGGATGGCGCGCTCGATAAACCGGCGGTCATACGGGACGACCCGGCCGGTGCGTTTTTTGACATATTGCACGTTCACGTGGATTCTCCCTCTCATTGCAATTTTACAGACCTTTTTATTGTAAGCGATTTTCCATCCGGACGAAAGGCGCAGAGTATACGAAATTTTCAGGCGAAATCTGTCCAAATTCCTCACAAAATACGCTTGACATTGGTACGGCTTTCGTTATGTTCACACAATATATGGTATATTTTCCTGTTCTGCATCCGATTTTTAAGGATTTTCCGCCAGATAGGCCTCGAGGATCTCCGCCGCCTGCGCGACCAGCTCGGCGCAGGGACGCTTGCGGTAATACTCTGCCGTGCGCGCCTCGGCCTGCGGCGTGCCCTCGGGGCGCTCCAGCCCCAGCAGGGTCTTGCAGACGATGCTGCCGTTGCGCGCTTCAAACTCGGCCGCAAGCTGCTGGATCATCGCATAGGTTTCGGTCTTCTTTTCGTGCGTGCCCGGCTCGCTGTAGCCGCGCGCCAGACCGGCCGCCAGAAACATGCCGCTGACCGCGCCGCAGACATTGCGCATCCGTCCCATGCCGCCGCCGAAGCCGCTCGCCAGACGAAACGCGGTCTCCGGTTCCAGCCCCAGCTCGGACGCGAACGCACCGAACACCGACTGAGCGCAGTTATAACCCTGCAAAAATAATGCCTTCGCTTCTTCCGCCTTCCCCATCGTTCGATCCCTCCTGTTTTTTCTCCATTGTAGCAAATCCGCGCACAGGCGGCAATCCCTCGCGCAAAAGAAAGGACGCAGCGCCCCGGATTTGGGGTACTGCGTCCTGATTTCTGCCTTTTACAGCTTCAGCAGGCGGCCTGCGTCGGCCGCGTCGCGCGCCATGAGTGCCAGACGGGAATCCTCGAAGGACTCCGCAAGGTCGAGTAGGCCAAGGCCGTGCCCTTCCAGTGTATGGATAAAGTCCTCAAAAATGCTCGGAACGGGCTGGATCGGCTCGGGCGTCAGGCCGTCGTGATCGGCGGCGATCAGCCAGACCTTATCGTCCCGCACCTCGAGCACGCCCTTGGTGCCGACCACGCGAACGCGGTCGTCGCCGTGGGTGGGCGCGTTGGCCGGGCGCAGATAATCCGCGCTGACCTGTGCGGACACGCCGCCCTGCATGGTCATCATGAGCTGCGAGGTGGCTTCCAGTTCTCCGTAGCCGCCGTTGCCCACGGTCGAATGGCTGGCAAAGACGGTCTCGGCCGGGAGCGGGCAGAGATAGCGAATGAAATCAATACCGTGGATCGCGACCCACGGGATCAGTCCGCCCTGCCGGGCGCGCTCCCGGAAGAAATCGGCGCGCGTGCCCAGACGATAGGACTTCTGCGCCGACAGCAGACGAATCTCACCGACCGCGCCCCCGTCGATCAGGCGCTTCGCGGTGTAGAACCACGGATCATAGCGCGCGGTCTGCATGGCCCAGAGCAGGCCGGGCGCGGCTTCGGCCGCCGCGCGCACCCGTTCCAATTCCTCGATGGACAGCGCCAGCGGCTTGTCACAGTACACATGCAGCCCCTGTTCGAGCGCCCAGATCGTCATTTCTGCGTGGTCTCCGAACTGACCGTCCACGACCAGCACGTCCGGCCGGACGGTCTCGACCATCGTCTTGTAATCGGGATATTCCGGTGGGGTCAGACCCAGCTTTTCAAAGTCCTCGAGCACTTCGGTCATCGGCTCGCCGTCCCACGTGCGGCACCAGCCCGCAATTTCAACCTGCGGCAGCTTGGGCAGAGCGCGCGTCACGGTCGCCGCGTGACCCGAATTGCCCGCGATACAAACACGGATCATTCCGCAAAGCCTCCCTTCTCAAACCGCTCGCCCGAAAAGGCAGTATAGCCCGCAAGCGCGATACGATCGGGCGCGCAGGCCCACGACAGGCCGCGCTCGCTGGGCAGAACGCCCTCCATGAAGCAGTCCCACGCCTCGTCCGAAAGGCCGGTGCGGAACAGGCCGGGCTCAGGCTCGGACACCCGGGTCAGACCGGGCAGGACATGGACGTGCGCCTGATCGAAGATCGCGTTGGAAACGGTGAGCTGCGGGCGGACGGTATCCGCCGTGCACGGAATCATGACCGTGCGGTCGACCGCGGCGGCCAGCATGGTGCGCAGCTTCTGCGCCACGTGGTACTCGCCCAGCGCCGCGCCGTAATTCTTGGTCGAGCCATCGGTGAAGGTCGCAATGATCTCAGCCGAATCGTCGTTGCCCGACGCGGTCACGACCGCGTTTTCAAACTCGTAGCGCAGCACCGGATCGATATTCTTGTCGCCCGAATGGGTGACCGCCAGATACAGGCCGCAGCCGTTTGCGAAGCGGCCCTTGAGGAAGGCGGTATCGAAGGTCTCGATGCCCTTGCCGTTATACAGCTCGACCGACAGCTCCTCCGGCATGGCCGCGGAATCCAGCGTCTCGCCCAGCACGAAGCAGGCGTTATGCAGATAATGCGCGGTCGCGTTGGTCACGATCGAATCGAGCACCCAATGTCCCTGCGCATCGCGCAGATGGCCGCGCCACGGGCTGTTGTAGTAGCTGTCGTACCGCTGCCACGAAACATAGCAGCGCAGGCTCTTGGGCGCGCCCAGCAGACCGGCCTGAATGTCACGCTTGAGGTCAAGAATGGGCTGGCAGAACGACATCTGGAAGCCTACGCCCAGACGGCGGCCGGTCTCCCGCTGTACCGCGCGGATGGCCTCCATATCCTGCAGCAGGGGCGCGATCGGCTTTTCACACAGCACGTCGGAGCCCTGCCGCATCGCCGCGATGCACTGCTCTCGATGCAGGTGGATCGGGCTGGCGATCAGCACCAGATCGGCGTGGCCGACTTCGTAAAATTCCTCGGGCGTACGGTAAAAGGGCACCCCGGCCGCGCGCAGCTTTTCATAGCGCGGCACGCGCTCATAAAACGGGTCGATCGCCGCGACCAGCGTAAAGCTGGCCGGATCGACAAAGCGTTCCAGCAGGCCCAGGCAATAATCCCCGTAGCCGCCGGCGCCGATGATCGCAAGTTTTGTCTGTTTCATTTGGAAAATCCCGTCCTTCTCCGGACGCGGCGTGCGCCGCGTGTAATAGCTTGCCTTCATTGTACCGCGTCCGTTCCGCAGGCGGTCATAGGCAGTTGCGGGAAAATCCGTCAAACTTGCGTTTGCTGATGGGTCTCGCGATAGCGCAGGGGCGTGTCGCCCGCGTCGCGCTTGAAGGTGCGGATGAAATTATTGACATCGGTAAAGCCCGCGCGGAAGGCGACCTCGGAAACGGGCAGGCTGCTTTCGGCCAGCAGCTCCTTGGCATAGGCGATGCGGTGCAGCACCAGATACTGCTTGGGACTGTAGCCGGTCGCGTCCTTAAACCGATGTGTCAGATAGCAGGGCGTCATGAAGACCCGCCCGGCCAGATCACTGATCGAAAGCGGCTCAGCAAAGTGCTCCTCTATATAGCTCTGCACGGCCAGAACGGCGGACGGGATCTGCCGTACGGCGGGCAGCGCGGAGGGCGTGCGCTGGAGGTAGACGAGCAGCTCGGTGACCAGACTCAAGCAGAGCTGCTCGGAGAACGGGCCGGGTGACTCCTGTTCCGCGCAGAGGGCGTCGAAGATCGCGCAGACCCGATCATAATAGGGCGACAGGTCGAAGGTATGCCGGAAGCCCTTGGGCCGGTTGCGCAGTGGGAACAGCAGGCGGCGGTCACCGATCAGGCGCTCGAGCCGGGTGGCGTCCAGAATGGCATAGTTGCGCTCGTATTCCTCGGTGCGCACCTCAAGCGAGTGCTCCTCAAAACGGCCGATTACGATGAGCGTACCCGTTCCGGCCTCATATATATCCTCACCGACGCGGATCGAAATTCGTCCCTGCCGCACGAACAGCAGCTCACAGGCGTTGTGAAAATGGATGCGAATGGTGCAGTCGCTGCGCTTATAGCAGCTTTCGATCACCAGCGGCGCCGTGTTTTCCACGATGTTCCCCCTTCCCCAAGAAAAACAAAATTGACGTATCACAAAACAAACGGGTATGACTATTGCCCGCGGCAGTATTATATCATAAAACCAGCAAAAGCCAATAAAAATTTACGAAAATCATGGTGCGCACTCCTGCGTACCCAAAAGGAGGAGAGCATTTTGACGCATAAAAAGTTCAATTATCCGACACAGGACGCTCTGAAAGCCGAGATTTCGACGCTTGGTGTGGATATTCCGCTGTCGGATGATCTGTCCCCGCTCCGGCAGCCGGTACAGATCGGCAAGCACACCGCGGCGAACGCAATCGCGATCCAGCCGATGGAGGGCTGCGACGGCACGGCGGACGGCCGTCCGGGTGAGCTGACCCTGCGCAGATATGACCGGTTCGCGAAAAGCGGTGCCGGACTGATCTGGGCCGAGGCCTGCGCGATCGTGCCCGAGGGCCGTGCCAACCCGCGCCAGCTCTGGATGACCGACGACAATCTGGACGACTACAAGAAATTCGTCGCCGACATCAAGGAGACCTGCCGGAAGGAAAACGGCTTTGAACCGATCGTCATCCTGCAGGCCACCCATTCGGGCCGCTATTCCAAGCCCGAGGGCGTGCCCGCGCCGCTGATTGCCTACAACAACCCGATCTTCGAGGGCGACCACCCCATCTCCGCCGACCGCATCCTCTCGGACGACTATCTGTTCGGTCTGGAGGAAAAGTTCGGCAAGACCGCCGCGCTGGCCGAGGCCGCAGGCTTCGAAGGCGTGGACATCAAGTGCTGCCACCGCTATCTCAACAGCGAGCTGCTCTCGGCCTATGAGCGTCCGGGCGCGTTCGGCGGCAGTCTGGAAAACCGCACCCGTCTGCTCATCAGCGGCGTGCAGGCCGCCAAGGCCGCGACCTCGTCCGACTTCATCGTGACCTCCCGCCTGAACGTATATGACGGCTTCCCCCGTCCCTATGGCTGGGGCGCTGCGGCGGACGGCAGCGTAACGCCCGACCTGACCGAGCCGCTCGAGCTGGTCGGCAAGCTGCACAAGGAGCTGGGCATGGAGCTGCTCGACGTGACGATCGGCAACCCCTATTTCAATCCGCATGTCAACCGTCCCTTCGACATGGGCGGCTATGTGCCGGACGAACACCCGCTCGAGGGCGTTGCGCGCATGGTCGCCTGTGTCGGCACGATCCAGCGCGCGTATCCCGATCTCAAGGTCATCTCCTCCGGTCTGAGCTATCTGCGGCAGTACGCCCCCAATCTGGCGGCGGCTGAGCTGGCGCAGGGCGTGTGCTCGATGGCGGGCTTTGGCCGCGAGTCCTTTGCCTACCCCGAGTTCCCGCGCGAAATCTTCGAGAAGGGCGCGCTCGATCCCAAGAAGTGCTGCATCACCTGCGGCAAGTGCACCGAGCTGATGCGTGCCGGTTCGACGGCGGGCTGCGTCATCCGTGACCCGGCCTATCTGCCCATCTACCGCCGCGACGTACTGAAGGAGGGTCAGGCATGAAGAAGATCGCGCTCGTGACCGGCTCCCGCCGCGGCATCGGTCTGGGCATTGCCCGCGCACTGGGCCGCGAGGGCTGGTTCGTGATCGTCTCGGCGACCGCACCCCAAGCCGACGACCTGCTGGACGAGCTGCACGGCGAGGGTATCGACTGCGTCTACCGCAAGTGCGACATCTCCTCCGCCGCCGACCGCACGGACATGATCGACTGGATCGACCGCACCTACGGCCGTCTTGATCTGATCGTCAACAACGCGGGCGTCGCCCCGGCTGTCCGTCTCGACCTGCTCGAGACCACTGAGGAAAGCATGGACCGCCTGCTGAACGTCAACCTCAAGGGCACCTTCTTCATGTGCCAGCTTGCGGCCAACCGCATGATCGACATGCAGAGCCGCGGCCTGTCCGACTACACCCCGCGCATCATCAATATCTGCTCGATGTCGGCCTACACCTCCTCGGTCAACCGGGGCGAATACTGCGTTTCCAAGGCCGGTCTGTCCATGGTGACCATGCTCTTTGCCGACCGTCTGGCCGAATACGGCATCCCCGTCTTTGAGGTGCGCCCGGGCATCATCCGCACCGATATGACGGCCGGTGTAACGGCAAAGTACGAGAAGCTGATCGCCGAGGGCGTCACCCCGATCAAACGGTTCGGCACGCCCGAGGACGTCGCCAACTGCGTGCTGGCGGCGGCGGGCGGTCTGCTCGACTTCGCGACCGGTCAGGTGCTCAACGCGGACGGCGGATTCCACATCCGCAGACTGTGAGGCCCGGATGGAACGAAGCACCCTGACCCTGTGCGGCCTGACCCTGCCGGTCTATGCGCTGGACGCGCTCGTCGTCGGCACGGGCTGCGCGGGCTACAACGCGGCCGACTGGCTGTACGACCTCGGACGGCGTGACATCGCCATCGTCACCGAGGGCGTAAACATGGGCACCTCGCGCAACACGGGCAGCGACAAGCAGACCTACTACAAGCTGTCCCTTGCGTCGGACGGTCTGGATTCGGTCGCAGAAATGGCGCAGACGCTGGCGTCCGGCGGCGGCGTGCATCACGACACCGCCCGCATCGAGGCGGCCTGCTCGACCCGCTGCTTTATGAAGCTGGCCAATCTGGGCGTGCCCTTCCCGGTCAACGCTTACGGCGAATACGTGGGCTACAAGACCGACCACGATCCGCGCCAGCGCGCGACCTCGGCCGGGCCGCTGACCTCCAAGCTGATGACCGAGGCGCTCGAAGCCAGCGTCCGCCGCAAGAATATCCCGATTTTTGACCAGATGCTGGCCGCCCGTCTGCTCGTCGAGGACGGCGCGGTGCACGGTCTGCTGGCCGTCGACCTGACCCGGGTCAACGAGCCTGGCCACGGCCTGACCCTGTTCTCCGCCCGGCACATCGTGCTGGCGACCGGCGGCCCGGCCGGCATCTACGCCGACTCGGTCTACCCCTGCGGTCACACCGGCATGACCGGTCTGGCGCTCGAGGCGGGCGCGGACGCGGTCAATCTGGAGCAGTGGCAGTACGGTCTGGCGTCGGTCGACTTCCGCTGGAATGTTTCAGGCACCTATCAGCAAGTGCTCCCCCGCTACATCTCGGTGGACGAGCAGGGCGTAGAGCGCGAATTCCTGCTCGACTACTTCGAGACCCCGCAGGAGGCGCTGGACGCGGTCTTCCTCAAGGGCTACCAGTGGCCCTTTGACGTGCGCAAGGTCGAAGGCTCCTCGCGTATCGACCTAATCGTGCACCACGAGACCGCTGATCTGGGCCGGAAGGTCTATCTGGATTTCCAGCGTGACCCGACCGGTCTGGATGCCGGGTTCACCGGTCTGTCCGAGGAGACCTACCGCTATCTGGCCAATTCGGACGCGCTCATTCCCACCCCGTTGGCCCGTCTGGAGCGGATGAATCCGGATGCGATCGCGCTCTACCGGGCGCACGGCATTGATCTGGCGCGCGAACCTCTGCGCATCGCGGTCTGTGCCCAGCACTGCAACGGCGGCACCGCCGTCGACGGCGACTGGCAGACCGGCGTTTCCGGCCTGTATACGGCGGGCGAAGCGGCGGGCACCTTCGGTGTATACCGTCCGGGCGGCTCGGCGCTCAACTCGACGCAGGTCGGCTCGATGCGCGCGGCTGAGCACATTGCGTACAGCTCCGACCCCGCGCCCTTCGACGCGTCCGCTTTCGCAGCCTGCGTGCAGCGCACGGCAGCCGGCTGGGCGGACGAGCTGCTCACCTGTCTGCGCCGTGCGGACGCCTCCAGCACCGACTGGAAGCTGCGCGGCCGGATGCAGCGCGTCATGAGCGACCGCGCCGGTCTGCTGCGCGACCCGGCGGAGATGGAGCGGATGCGGGATGAAATTCTCGATCTCCTCGCGCACTTCTGGGACGCCTATGTCCCGGCTGGCACGGGCGGCGTGCTCCATCTGCTCAAGACCCGGGACATGCTGCTGACACAGGCGGCTGTGCTGGACGCGATGCTCCTCTCTGCCCGCACGCGCGGCAGCCGGGGCGCCGGTCTGGTCTGCGACGCGGACGGCAGTTCCCTGCCCGCGCTTCCCCATCTGCACTATCGCCCGCAGACCCTGGGCGGCGACAATCAGGTCCTGTGCACCCGGTTCACAGACGGCGGCGTTTCTTCTTCCTTTGCGCCCGTCCGTCCCGAGCCCGTGCCGCAGGACTGGTTTGAAACCGTCTGGCGTGATTATCGCGCACGCACCGCGCGGGTCACTCGGTCGGCGCGATGAGGGAGTCGTGCAGCTTCCGGAACTGGCTGGGGCTGACGCCGTACCACTTGCGGAAGGCGCGGTAAAAGCCCGCGTAATCACCGAAGCCGCAGGCCTCCCAGACCTTGGAGGCGGGCATCCCCTCGAGCAGCAGCTTCTTCCCGGCCAGCAGGCGCATCTGGATGACATACTGATAGTATGAGATCCGCATGTCCTGCTGGAACATATGGGAAATGCTGAATTTGTTGGTGTAGAACACCTGCGCGACCGTTTCGAGCGACAGATCCCCGCACAGATTGTCCGAAACGTAATGCAGGATACCGGTCAGAAGCGTTGCGCGCGCGCCGGCCGGCGCCTGATCCTTCTGCGCGTGAGAGGCGCAGTTGTATTCGCCCAGCACACGAAGCAGCGCGGCCAGACCGCGGCTGCGCCAGCAAAACTCCTGCTGCTCGGATGCTTTCTGGATGGTCATGAAGCTGCCGCCCAGGCTGCTCCATGCCGCCTCCGACGAGCGCATCAGATACATTGTCCGTGTTCCGGTGCGCCGGAAGGCATCCAGATCGGGATCGAGCGCGGTCAAACGCTCCATGCACTGTGCCGAGACCCAAAGCACATACCGCTCATACGGCTCGTCAAAGTCCCGGAAGATCGGGTTGTGCAGGACGCTGGGCGGAATGATGAGCAGGTCGCCCCGGCGCATCTCGAACATCTGATCCTCGACGACATAGTCGACATGGCCGTTCAGGAAGAAGAACAGCTCGTAAAACTCGTGGTAATGCGGCTCGATCTTGTGATAATGCGTATCGACCGCGTGCTCGATCTCGAAGTCCCGTTCGGACATGTACTGCTTGTGTACCCAGGAATTGGGCGCGGCGACAACTGTTTTTGGCATGATGCGCTCCTTTCTGTTTCGGTGAAAACGCACAAATATCGACCATATTTTCTGTATATATCGGACAATATATGTTCGATAAAAGCAAGAATCACAATATTCTTGACAAAATTCGCGCTTTATTTATACTTCTAGAATTTCTATAATGGTATCACAATCAAAGGCCGGAAGCAAGCGCGCGATTTGTCCGGCCGGATGGCAAATACAGGTTCGGTACCGCCTGTGAAATGATTCACAAACTAAGATTTAAGACGGAGGGAAAGAACCCCATGAAAGGCTTGAAAAGATTGTTAGCCGGTTCGCTCGCGGCGGCGGCGCTTCTGGCGACCACCGGCTGCGGCGGCGTGCAGGATCCCAAGCATCTGCTGGTTGCGCACGGCCACGGCGACTGGCATCCGGTCCACATCGGTCTGAGCTACCTGTGTGACGAGATGGAAGAAAAAACCGATTACACCTTCGACGTTTACCCGAACGGTCAGCTGGGCGACGACAGCGCGATGGTACAGCTGGTCAAGGCTGGCGTACTCGATATCGCCAAGGTCTCCGCGGGCGCGCTCGAGCAGTTCAACCCTGCGTATTCGATCTTCTCGATCCCCTACGTATTCCAGTCCACCGAGCACTACTTTGACACCATGAACAACTCCGAAGCTGTAAAGGAGATCTTTGAATCCACCCGCAAGGACGGCTTCATCGCGATCGGCTGGTTCGATTCGGGCGCGCGCTCGATCTACACCACCAAGGACGGCCCGGCCGATTCTCCGGCCGCGCTGAAGGGCATGAAGATCCGTACCATGAACAGCCCGACGTCGGTTGAGATGATCAACAACATGGGCGCGGCGGCCACCCCGATGTCCTCCGGTGAGGTTTACACCTCCCTGCAGCAGGGCATCATCGACGGCGCTGAGAACAACGAGACCGTACTGGTCGACGACGGCCACGGTGAGGTCTGCAAGTCCTACACCTACACCCAGCACCAGTACCTGCCCGATATCGTCATCATCTCGGTCGAGACCTGGGACGGCATGACCCCCGAGGAGCAGGAGACCCTGCGTGAAACCATGAAGGGCGCTTGGCAGGCGCATGAGGACGAATGGCTCAAGATCGTTGAGCGCAACAAGGAAGGCGCCAAGGAAATGGGCGTTCAGTTCTATGAGATCGACAAGACCGCCTTCATCGAGGCCTGCAAGCCCCAGCAGGAAGCATTCTGCGCCAAGAGCGAGGACAACGCCCGCTACTTCGCCGACTTCCAGAGCTATCTGAAGTAAGGAGGACCCGAAGATGAGAAAAATCATTGATAAGATCATCGAGATCCTGTGTACCCTGATCATGGGCTACATGGTAATCGACGTTTGCTGGATGGTTATCGCACGCTTCGTGCTGAAGAACCCCTCCACCACCTCGGAAGAGGTACTGCGCTACCTGCTCGTCTGGACCACCATGGTCGGCGGCGCGTACGCCTACGGCCGCCGCAAGCATCTGGCCATCACCATGCTGACGAAGAAGCTCTCCCCCAGCGGCCAGAAGGTGCTGGATATCTGCGTGCAGCTCGTCGTCATCGTATTCTGCATCATCGTCATGATCATGGGCGACCTGCGTCTGGTCGAGACCACCTTTAACCAGATCTCCTCCGCGCTCCATCTCCCCATGCCCTACGTCTACGCGAGCATTCTGGTCGGCGGCGTGCTGATCGTCTTCTATTCGATCATCTTCATTCTGGAAGACCTGAAGGCGCTCAAGGGCGCCGAGGCTCCGGCCGCCAAGTAATACGAGAGGAGAGAACAACATGAGTGTAGTACAAATCGGTCTGCTGCTGCTGGCCAGCTTCTTCCTGATGCTCGCGCTGAGCGTCCCGGTCTCCATGGCCCTGATCATTTCGTCCCTCGTTACGGTCTCGGCTGCCCTGCCGATCGACCTTTCCACCTTCGTTGCCTGCCAGAAGATGGTTTCCGGCGTTGACAGCTTCTCGCTGCTCGCCGTTCCCTTCTTCATCCTGACCGGCGTTCTGATGAACACCGGCGGCATCGCACAAAAACTCATTAACCTCGCAAAGGCCTTCGTCGGCCGCATCCCGGGCGGTCTGGCCCACACCAACATTGTCGGCAACACCATGTTCGGCGCGCTGTCCGGTTCGGCGGTCGCCGCGTCCATCGCCGTCGGCGGCGTCATGCTCCCCGAGGAGGAGGCTGCCGGCTATGACAAGAAGTTCGCCGCTGCCGCGAACATCGCTTCCGCTCCGACCGGCCTGATCATCCCGCCCTCCGGCATCCTGATCATCTACGCCGTTCTGTCCGGTTCCTCTGTCGTCGGCATGATCATGTCCGGCTATGTACCCGGTATCCTGTGGTGCCTCGCCTGTATGATCGTCGCGTTCATCGTTGCCAAGAAGAACAAGTACCCGACCTCCGAGCGTCTGCCCGCGAGCGAACTGTTCAAGTACTTCGTCGATGCGATCCCCAGCATCCTGCTGATCGTCATCATCATCGGCGGTATCTCCTCCGGTATCTTCACCGCGACCGAGTCCGCTGCCGTCGCAGTTGCCTACACCCTGTTCCTTGCGATGGTCGTTTACAAGAGCATCAAGCCCTCCGACCTGCCCCGCATCCTGCGTGAGGCCTGCGAGACCACCGCGGTCATCATGTTCCTGATCGCCGCTTCCGCTGTTATGTCCTTCGTTCTGTCCTTCACCGGCCTGCCCACCGCCATCGGCAACGCGCTGCTGAGCCTGTCGGACAACAAGTACGTCATCCTCCTGCTGATCAACCTGCTCCTGCTGGTTGCCGGTATGTTCATGGATATCACCCCCGCTGTTCTGATCTTTGCCCCGATCTTCCTGCCCGTTGTCAAGAGCTTCGGCATGGATCCGATCCACTTCGGCATCATGATGGTCATGAACCTGGGCGTCGGCAATATCACCCCGCCGGTCGGCTCGTCCCTGTTCTCGGGCTGCCAGGTCGCAAACATGGACATGGAGGATATGATCAAGCCGCTGATCCCGTTCTATGTCGCCATCTTCATCGCGCTGCTGCTCGTCGCTTACGTGCCGTGGTTCTCGATGGTCATCCCGAACCTGGTCATGGGCTGATCCTGATCTGAGTCCCCTATCTTTTTTCCCATATTCACCATCCGGTTTTCCCCGCGCGGACAGTCCCTTTCCCGGGGCTGTCCGCGTTGCCGGACGGTGGCAAAACAACCACTTCATAACAAAATTAAAAGGAAGAATGTTATGCTCTACAACGTATTTGACTATGGCGCAAAGGGCGACGGCGTAACGAACGACGCGCCCGCGATTCAGGCCGCCATTGACGCCTGCACCGCCGCCGGCGGCGGACAGGTCGTGCTCGAAAGCGGCCGCACCTTCTATGCCAGCTCGATCGTCATGAAGTCCAACGTCGACCTGCATCTCGAGTCGGGCGCTGTCCTCAAGGCTCACAGCGATATCTCGACCTACTTCCATCCGAACGGCGTCGAGGCGGGCAAGTCCACAGTCTCGGGCGCGGCTGCGGTCGACTGCCCGGTCACCCTCAAGCCCTCCTACGCGTTCATCTACGCCAAGGACGCCGACGGCTTCTCGATCTCGGGCACGGGCGCGGTCGACGGCAACGTCTACGCCTTCATGAAGCGCGTCAGCCCCTATTACTTCAACGGCGACTTCTATCCCCGCCCGACCATGATCTATGTCGAGCACTGCAACCACATCTCGTTCACCGGCGTCACCCTGCGCAACTCCCCCTTCTGGACGCTGCATCCGGCGGGCTGCGACGATGTGCTCATTCAGGGCATCCGCGTCCTCAACCCGCTCGACTGCACCAACTCGGACGGTATCGACCCCGATCATTCGACCAACGTGCGCATCATCGGCTGCCACGTCACCTGTGCCGACGACGCGATCTGTCTCAAGAGCTCGGCGGGCAACATGGAATACGGTCCCTGCAAGAATATCCTGATCTCGGGCTGCACCCTGACCTCGACCTCGGCCGCGCTCAAGATCGGCACCGAGGGCACGGGCGATTTCGAAAACCTGATCGTCGATAACTGCATCATTTCAGACTCCAACCGCGGCATCTCGATCCAGATCCGCGACGGCGGCCATGTCAAAAACGTTTCCTTCTCCAACATCATCATCGAGACCCGCCGCTTCGCTGACTGCTGGTGGGGCACGGCCGAGCCGATCGTCATCACGACCCATGAGCGTCACGAGGGCAAGGGCTCGGGCAAGATCTCGAACGTGCGCTTCTCCAACATCACCTGCGACGGTGAGAACGGCGTCTTCCTGTCCGGCAGCGAGGGCAACCACATCGAGGACGTGCGCTTCGAGAACGTCAGCGTTACCCTGCACCAGAAGAGCAAGTGGGAGCGCGGCCTGTACGATATGCGTCCCGGCTTCGGTCAGGGCATCGAGCAGGCGCCCTCCGCGGGCTTCCGCCTGCGCCGCGCCGACCGCGTGACCCTGCGCGAGTGCCGCGTCGCGTTCGAGGGCGAAAATGTCTCCGATTTCGGCGAGGCGCTCTACGCCGAGCAGTGCGAGGGCCTGAAAATGACCGAATTCGAGGGCAAGGCCGCGCGCGAAGGCTTCGAGGATATCTGCCTGAAGGATTCCACCGAGCGATAACCTGATTCTTATCAAGCATCCGTCTGTAACGGCGGATGCTTTTTTTGCAGAAGAAACGTGCGCCGGAATTTGAATCTCCTGCCTTTCCGTGTGCCGTTTGCCCCAAAAATTACAGGTTATAAATCGAAAAAGACCGACCGGCCGTTCTGTCATTTGTGACATCATCTTGTCCAATCATGACATTTTGCTTGTCATCTATCGCAAAATATGCTATGATGATTCCGAATCAGAACAGCCTGTGGGGACTGGCTTTTCTGTTTCAATTCACCAACAACTCTCTTCAAGTGGGGAAGCGCGCTGTGCAGACACAGCGCGCTTCTCTCCTTTTTCCCCCTCCCCTTGACAGATCCGCTGTCCGGTGTTATCATCCATTTGATTGATATATCAATTATCGGAGGCGCACCATGGATCGAACCGAACGAAAAATCCTGAAGATCGCGCGCACGGCGCAGCAGTTCACCGCGCTCGCGCTTCGTCAAATTGGGCTTGGCCCCTCGGAGTACGAGCTGCTCCACTGTGTCCGCCACGCACCCGGCATCCATCCGGCTGAGATCGGCGAAAAACTGGGGCAGGATCGCGCGGCCATCACCCGCCGCATCGCCGGTCTGACCAAAAAGGGTTATCTGCGAACCGAACCCGACCCGACGGACGGCCGGAGCAAACGGGTCTACGCGACCGCGCAGGCTGAGATCGTCAAGCAGTCCAAGACCGATCTGGAAGCCTTTTATCTCGAATGGCTGGCCGACGGGATCGACGAAGCTGAAATGGACGCTTTCCTGCGGGTGCTGGATGTGCTCTACGCCCGCAGCAAGACCGAGCGGCGGGCGGGATACCGCAATGTCCGGGAAGCGGAGGCGAAACGCCATGTTTGACCGCGCAAACCTGCGTCCGGTGCCCCATCCCGACCGGCTGACCAGCTATCTCAAGCAGGAATGGGCCGTGCTTGCCTGCGTCGCTGTGACCGGCGTGCTGTGCAACGGCGGCATGTCGCTGGCCGCCGTGTTACAGGGCAAATTGCTCGATACCGTCATTTACAGCGCCGGTCTGCCCGCCGTTCTTCGGCAGGCGGCCATCTTCTGCGCGGCTGTCCTTGTCATTCAGGGGACGCGCGCGGCCAAGCGCTACGGCGTGCGGCTGCTCGCCAACCGCACCGCCGCGTCCATGCGGCGGATGCTGTACCACAGCGTCATGCGGCGCGATCTGGCCGCGCTCTCCGCAGAACACGAGGGCGACCTGCTGAACAAAGTGGTGGGCGACGTCGATCTGTGCGTCGAGGGACTGCGCAAGGTCATCACTGAAATTTTTGACACCGGCGTGCTCATGGGCGGCTATCTGATCGCCATGCTGGCCGCCGACTGGCGGATCACGCTGCCCGCCTGTGTCTGCATCCCGCTCGCCATGTGGATCGCGGAACGGCTCAAGGGCGTCATTGTCCGTTGGGGACGGGAAGCGCGTGCGCAGAGCAGCGCGGTCGCCCAGCAGACCTACAGCGACCTTGAGCACATGCTGCTCTACCGGGTGGACGGTGTGCTGCCCCTGCGTCAGCGCGCCTATGATGACGCACTCGCCGCGCTGGAACAGAAATCCGTGCGCGCCAACGTGCTGGAAAATTCGATGCAGCCCGTCTACAATGCCATTTCCCTGCTGGGCGTCTGGGCCGTGCTTGTGCTGGGCGGCAGAAAGGTGCTCGCGAGCGGCTGGACGGTGGGCGACTTCACTGCCTATCTGACCATGTTCGCCGCTCTTGCCCTCAAGGCCAGCAAGGCAGCCAAGCTCTTCAACTCCTTCCAGAAAGCCGCGGTTTCGTGGCAGCGCATCCAGCCCTACTTCACGCCCTATCAGCCCGATGATACGGCGGACGCGCCCGATCCGGACGCGTCCGGTCTGATTTGCCGCGATCTATGCTACCGCAGTCCGGACGCGGAGACCGACCTGCTGCACAACGTTTCCTTTTCGGCCCGACCGGGCGAGATCATAGGCGTTACCGGGCCGGTTGCCTGCGGAAAGTCTACACTCGGCCTGATGCTGGCGGGCGCGGCGAACTATGAAGGTCAAGCCGTGCTCAACGGCCATGCGCTGGGCGCGCTGACGCCCTTCGCACGCAGCCGCCGCGTCAGCTATCTGGGGCACACGCCCCAACTGCTCTCCGATACGATCGCGCACAACATCACGCTGGGCGACGCGGGGGATCTGACGCAGGTGTTGGAGGACGTCTGCTTTTCCGAAGATCTCGCGGCTATGCCGGATGGCGCGGATACGCTGGTGGGGAACGGCGGCGTGCGCCTGAGCGGCGGTCAGCAGGCGCGCATTGCGCTGGCGCGGACGCTCTGGCAAAAAACGCCGCTCGTCATTCTGGACGATCCCTTTTCCGCGGTCGATATGGAGACTGAGCGGCGCATTTTAGCCAATCTGCGCACCCATTACGCCGACCGCATCTTCGTAATCCTCTCCCATCGTCTGGCTGCCTTCCCCACCCTCGACCGGATTGTCTATCTGGAAAACGGACACGCACACTGCGGCACCCATGACACGCTTTTCGCGCACTGTCCGGGCTACCGCACGCTCTATACGCTGCAAACGGAGGCGAACGCATGATGCAGATGAAACAGATCGTAAGCCGTTCCCTGCGGGAACAGTGGGGACGCGCCGCCCTGCTCGTGCTGTTTTCCGCCGCTTCGGTCGCGGCCAGCCTGCTTCCGCCCCAGCTTCTGCGCCTGCTGATCGACCGGAACCTGAATGCCGGACGAATGGACGGACTGCGTATGCTCGCGGCCGCCTATCTGGCCGCCCTGCTGCTCATCGGTGTACTCGACTTCGCCAAGGGCTGGCTGCTGACAACACTCGGGCAGCGCGTCGTGCGCGAAACTCGCTCGGCCATGCTGCGCAAGGCGGGCCGCATCCCGCTGCGCTACTTCTCCGAGCACGCGACGGGCGAAACCGTCTCCCGCTTTACGGCCGACGCTGAGAGCATCAACACCCTGTTCGCCGACGGTCTGGTCAGCATGGCGGTTGATTGTTTGAAAATTGTCGGCATTCTGGTCTCGATCGCCCTGTTTCGGCTGGAATTGGCGCTCGTCGCGCTTGCGCTCATTCCGATCCTGTACGCGGTCACGCGTGTGTTCCAGCGCGGTATGCGGCAGGCCCAGACCGCCAATCTCGAGCAGGTGGGTCAGGTCTCGAACCATGTGACTGAAAGCATCAAAAATGTGCAGATGATCAAGCTGTTTTATAAGGAATCCTATCTGGAAGACCGGTTTTGTGAGCGGTTACAGCAGAATTACCGCACCCGGCAGCGGGTCGCGCGATACGATAGCTGGTACGCGCCGATCGTCCAGCTCATCCGCGCGGCGGCGATCGCGCTCGTTGTCGTGCTCAGTGGCGCGCATGTGTTCGGCATCACCGCCGGTATGCTCGCCGCCTCGATCGACCTGCTCAGCAGCCTACTCTCCCCGATCGAATCGCTGGGCAGCGAATACCAAAACATCCAGCAGGGGCTTTCGGGTATTCGCCGGATCGACGCCTTTCTTGCTCTGCCCGAGGATCAGAAGGACGAAAGCCTGACCGCCGCGGCGGTCATCGGCCCGGAACGCCGGGTGCGCATCGTATTTGAGCATGTCAGCTTCGCCTATGAGCACGGGCAGGACGTGCTGCGGCAGGTCAGCTTTACGGCTGAGCCGTGCACCAGCGTCACGCTGGCCGGGCGGACGGGCGTGGGCAAGACCACCCTGATGAAGCTGATTCTGGGCATGCTCACCCCGGATGCGGGCGCAGTCACGCTGAACGGCATCCCCGCACAGCGCGTGCCCGACCGGGAGAAGCGGCAGATCTTCGGCTATGTCGAGCAGAGCTTCCAATTCGTGCCCGGCACGGTGGCCGACCAGATCACACTGGGCGACCCCGGTCTTTCCCGCGCGCAGGTCGAGACCGCCTGCCGCTTCGTCGGTCTGGATGACGAGATCCGCCGCCTGCCGGGCGGTTATGACGCACCGGCGCGCGCCGAGGACTTCTCCTTCGGTCAGCGGCAGCTTCTTTCGATCGCGCGGGCCATCGTGACCGATCCGCCCGTCCTGCTGCTCGACGAGATCACGGCCAATCTGGACAGCGCGACCGAGGAACGCGTCGTCGGCGTGCTCAGCCGCGCCTGCGCCGACCGCACCATTCTGAGCATCTCCCACCGCGCGACCTCGATCCTCCACTGCGACAAGCTGGTCTACCTGGAAGCCGGACATGTCCGTGCGCAGGGCGTGCCCGCCGAGGTGCTGACGCAGATCTGACCGCCCTCTTTTCCTCGTCCGTCTGGCTTTTTCCCGCAAACTGTGGTATGATAGCTTTGTTTGATACCACTCTGTCAGGATTGAAAAGGATTCTATGAAACGACTCGTAATCGGAATTTTAGCCCATGTTGACGCGGGCAAAACCACGCTTTCCGAGGCGATGCTGTACCAGACCGGCGCGGTAAAAAAGCTGGGCCGCGTCGATCACCGCGACGCCTTTCTCGATACCTTCGCGCTCGAACGGGAGCGCGGCATCACCATCTTTTCCAAGCAGGCCGTCTTTCCCCTGCCGGACGCTTCGGTCACCCTGCTGGACACGCCCGGCCATGTCGATTTTTCCGCCGAAGCCGAGCGCACCCTGCAGGTGCTCGACTACGCCGTGCTCGTCATCAGCGGCACGGACGGCGTGCAGGCGCATACGCGCACGCTCTGGCGGCTGCTCGCCCGGCATCATGTCCCCACCTTCCTCTTTCTGAACAAAATGGATCTGGACGGTGCCGACCGGGACGCGTTGCTGGCGCAACTCAAAAGCCAGCTTGACGAGGGCTGCGTCGATTTCAGCGCCGACCGCGACCCGGACGTCTGGCAGGAAAGTCTGGCCATGTGCGACGAGCGCCTGCTCGAACGTTATCTGAACGGGGAAACGCTGGACGACGCGGACGCCGTCCGCCTGATCGCCGAACGGCGGGTCTTCCCCTGCTATTTCGGCGCAGCCCTCCGGCTAACCGGCGTAGACGCGCTGCTGGACGGTCTGAACCGCTACACCCGTGCGCCCCAGCCGTCCGCTGCCTTCGGTGCACAGGTGTTCAAGATTGCCCGGGATGACGCGGGCAGCCGCCTGACCTATCTCAAGATCACCGGTGGCACGCTGCACGTGCGCGAAGCCCTTTCGGGCAGCCGGGACGGCGGCTGGAGTGAAAAAATCAGCCAAATCCGCATTTATTCGGGCGCGAAATACAAAACGGTTGAGACCGCTGAGCCGGGCATGGTCTGCGCCGTCACCGGACTGACCCACACCCGTCCGGGCGAGGGCTTGGGCGCGGCGGCGGCCGATCTTCCGCCCCTGCTCGAACCGGTGCTGACCTACCGCGTGCTCCTGCCCGAGGGCTGTGACGCGCACACCATGCTGCAAAACCTGCGCCAGCTCGAGGAAGAAGACCCACAGCTTCGCGTCGTCTGGAACGAAACGCTGGGTGAGATCCAATTGCAGCTCATGGGCGAGGTGCAGCTTGAAATTCTGACCCGCATGATCGCCGAACGGTTCAGCGTTTCAGTCGGCTTTGACGCCGGACGCATCGTATATAAGGAGACCATCGCCGCGCCCGTCATCGGCATCGGCCATTTTGAGCCGCTGCGGCATTACGCTGAGGTGCAGCTTCTGCTCGAGCCTGGCGAACCGGGCAGCGGCCTGCGCTTTCGCTCGCTCTGCGGCACCGACACCCTCGATCTGAACTGGCAGCGGCTTATTCTGACCCATCTGGCCGAAAAACAGCATTTGGGCGTGCTGACCGGCGCACCAGTGACCGATCTTTCGATCACGCTGCTGACCGGACGCGCCCACCTCAAGCATACCGAGGGCGGCGACTTCCGCGAAGCGACCTACCGCGCCGTGCGGCAGGGGCTGATGCAGGCCGAAAGCGTCCTGCTCGAGCCGTGCTACGATTTCCGGCTGGAGCTGCCCGCCGAGTGTGTCGGACGCGCGATCAGCGACATCCAGCGCATGAACGGCTCCTTCGCGCCGCCTGAACCGATGAAGGATTACACCCTGCTGACCGGCACCGCGCCTGTCTCCGAAATGCGCAACTACGGCGCTGAGGTCGCGGCTTACTCGCGCGGACGCGGCCGCCTGTCCTGCACGCCCGGCGGTTATGTCCCCTGCCACAATGCGGATGAAATCATCTCCGCCGCAGGCTACGACGCGGCGCATGATCTGAACAACACGCCCGATTCGGTCTTCTGTTCGCATGGCGCGGGCTATGTCGTGCCGTGGAATGAAGTCCCGGCGCACGCCCATCTGGATCCCGGTCTGCGGCTGCATACCGAGCCTGAACCGACCGCAGATGCCGCGCCCATTCGGCGCGCCTCGGCCTCGGGCACCTTTGACGACGACGAGATCCGCGCCCTGTTTGAACGCACCTACGGCCCGGTCCGTGACCGGGGCTTTGAAGCCCTACAGCAGAGCCGCCGCACCCGCGACGCGCACGAGCAGCTTTATGTCACCCGGATGCGTCCGGACGATTATCTGCTGGTCGATGGCTACAACATCATCTTCGCGTGGGATGAGACCCGCGAGATCGCCCGGGAAAATATCGACGCGGCGCGCGAAACGCTGCTGCGGCGGCTGTCCAACTATCAGGGCGTGCGCGGCTGCCGCCTGATCGTGGTGTTTGACGCCTACAAGGTCAAGGGCGGCGTCGGTTCGGTCGAAAAACAGGGCGGTCTGCATATCGTCTTCACCAAGGAGGCCGAAACCGCCGATATGTATATTGAACAGGCCTCCTACGATTTGGCGCGGGAGCACCGGGTGCGCGTCGCCACCTCGGACGCACTCGAGCAGGTCATCATTCTGGGCCACGGCGCCGAGCGCATGAGCGCCGCCGAACTGCTCTGGGAGGTCGAACAGGCCGAATCTTATATCGGTGCAGTGCTCAATGACAGAAAATAACAGCGTTTTGGACGCATGATCGCAGAAAAAAGCGGGAAGATGAGTACATCTTCCCGCTTTTCCGCATTTGCGTGCGTTAGCCGCGTGCCGCCATGTCCTTCTCGTAGGACTCGATCATGCGCTTGACCATCTGGCCGCCGACCGAACCGGCCTGACGGGAGGTCAGGTCGCCGTTGTAGCCTTCCTTCAGGTCGACGCCGACCTCTGCGGCCGCTTCCATCTTAAAGCGATCCATTGCGGCGCGTGCTTCGGGTACCATGCCCTTGTTGGAACCATTGTTGGTGCTAGCCATAACTCATTTCTCCTTTGCATCTGGATTTGTTTTTTGGGGTGTTGCTGGTAGTATTGTTTGTCCGCACAGATGCAAATATAAGGTGCAAATTCTTCCCCTTCTGGCACGTTTCGTTCGATTTTCGCAAAAAAAGCGCCGTCCGGGAGCATTTCCCGGACGGCGCTGCATTTGGATTTATTCGACCGCGCTGCTGGCACGCATGGCCTGAATTGTCCGGTCGATCAGATCGTCCAGCTCCCAGCCCAGCATTTCCGCGCCCTGTCGGATGACGTCGCGCGAGCAGCCTGCGGCAAATTTTTTGTCCTTGAATTTTTTCTTGACCGATTTGACCTCCAGATCGTCCACGCTCTTGGAGGGACGCATGAGCGCAACCGCGCCGATCAATCCGGTCAGCTCGTCGACGGCAAACAGCACCTTCTCCATCTCGTGCTCGGGCTTGACGTCAACCGTCAGGCTGTAGCCGTGGCTGGCGGTGGCATGAATGACGCGCTCGTCGATCCCGCGCGCCCGCATCAGCTCCTGTTCCTTGATGCAGTGCTGCTCGGGATACTGCTCAAAGTCCAGATCGTGCAGGATGCCCACGGTCTCCCAGAGATCAGCTTCCTCGCCATAGCCCAGCTGCTCCGCAAACCAGCGCATAACGTCGCCCACGATGCGGCCGTGCTTCTGATGAAACTCTCCCTCATTATATTCGGTCAGCAAATTCCATGCTTCTTCCGGCGTCGGTATCATTTCGAAATCGTCCTCCTTGCGGCAATTGATCGGATGCCACCATTATAGCAAATCAGAACGGCGGCTGCAAGCGTCGGCTCAGCGCACCGCGGCGAACGCCTGCTCCAGATCGGCCAGAATGTCGTCGATGTGCTCGGTGCCGATCGACAGACGAATGGTATTCGGCTTGATGCCCTGATCGAGCAGCTCCTCGGGAGAAAGCTGGCTGTGCGTCGTGGTCGCCGGGTGGATGACCAGAGACTTGACATCCGCGACATTGGCCAGCAGGGAGAAGATTTCCAGACTGTCGATGAACTTGTGCGCCTCTTCCTGACCGCCCTTGATGTCAAAGGTGAAGATCGACGCGCCGCCGTGCGGGAAATACTTCTCATACAGGGCGTGGTCGGGATGATCGGGCAGGGACGGATGGTTCACGTGCTCGACCTGCGGATGGTTCGCCAGAAATTCGACGACCTTCTTCGTGTTCTCCGCATGGCGATCCAGACGGAGGGACAGGGTTTCGACGCCCTGCAGCAGCAGGAAGGCGTTGAAGGGCGAGATGGTCGCGCCGGTGTCGCGCAGCAGGATCGCGCGGATGTAGGTCACGAACGCGGCCGGGCCGGCTGCGTCTGCAAAGCTGACGCCGTGGTAGCTCGGATTGGGGTCGGCAATCGGTGCGTACTTACCGCTCGCCTTCCAGTCAAACTTGCCCGAATCGACGATGATACCGCCCAGCGTGGTGCCATGGCCGCCGATGAACTTGGTCGCCGAATGGACGACGATGTCCGCGCCGTGCTCGATCGGACGGATCAGGTAGGGCGTGCCGAAGGTGTTGTCGATGACGAGCGGCAGGCCGTGCTTGTGCGCGATCGCCGCGATTGCGTCGATGTCCGGAATATCGCTGTTCGGGTTGCCCAGCGTTTCCAGATAAACCGCCTTGGTGTTGGGCTGGATGGCCGCTTCCAGCTCGGCCAGATTATGGGCGTCCACAAAGGTGGTCGCAATGCCGTACTGCGGAAGCGTATGGGCCAGCAGGTTGTAGCTGCCGCCGTAGATCGTCTTCTGCGCGACGATGTGGTCGCCGGCCTGTGCCAGCGCCTGGATGGTATAGGTGATGGCTGCGGCGCCGGAGGCGGTAGCCAACGCTGCCACGCCGCCCTCCAGCGCCGCGATGCGCTTTTCGAGCACATCCTGGGTGGAGTTGGTCAGGCGGCCGTAGATATTGCCGGCGTCAGCCAGACCGAAACGGGCGGCGGCGTGCGCCGAATTGCGGAATACATAAGATGTGGTCTGGTAGATCGGCACGGCGCGGGCATCCGTCGCGGGATCGGGCTGCTCCTGACCAACGTGAAGCTGCAGGGTCTCAAAACGATAATTACGGTTGCTCATAATCAAATACCTCTTTCTTTCTGGTGCATATTTCTGATTTTACGTATAAAAAGTCCGGGGCCTGCATGCGTGCGGCTCCCGGACAGCGGATATGTCTGTGTCAACGAAGGGTCTTCTCCCTTACGCGAGGGGCGTGCGAACGCGCCCGGCCATATCAAATGTCCGGGTCAGATACATTCGGCCGAAGCGGAAATTGCTGCGCAGCAGATTCTCAAAAATCGCGGTCATTTGATTTGCTCTCCTTTCGTTTCTTTCAGCCAACCGAAGTACTCGGTTGATCGATTGACTGTATTGTACCAGCATATTCCTATATTGTCAATGGGTTTATTCGTATTTATTTCAAAACTTTTTCATTTTATCCGGATGATGCGCCATGATGCGCCAAAAGGCCGGCGCGGCAAAACAGCGCACCAGCCTTTTGGGCAGTGAAATATGAAAAAGGATCGATGGAGGCGAATGAAATTACTCCGCGAACAGGGGCGTGGACAGATAGCGGTCACCGGTATCGGGCAGCAGGGTCACGATGGTCTTGCCCTTGTTCTCCGGACGCTTGGCGAGCTGGATCGCCGCCCAGAGCGCCGCGCCTGCGGAAATACCGACCAGAATGCCCTCCCTCTTGCCGATCAGCTTGCCGACCGCGAAGGCATCCTCGTTCTCAACCGCGATGATCTCGTCGTAAACCTTGGTATCGAGCACCTCGGGCACGAAGCCCGCGCCGATGCCCTGGATCTTGTGCGCACCTGCCGTGCCCTTGCTCAGCACCGGAGAGCTGGCAGGCTCGACCGCGACGACCTTGACGTCCGGATTCTGGCTCTTGAGGTACGCACCGACACCGGTGATCGTACCGCCGGTGCCGACGCCGGCAACAAAGATATCGACCTGACCGTCGGTGTCCGCCCAGATTTCAGGGCCGGTGGTCGCCTTATGAACGGCCGGGTTAGCCGGATTGACAAACTGACCCGGGATAAAGCTGTTCGGAATCTCCTTGGCCAGCTCATCCGCCTTGGCGATCGCGCCCTTCATGCCCTTGGCACCCTCGGTCAGTACCAGCTCGGCGCCGTACGCCTTCATGAGCTGACGGCGCTCGACGCTCATGGTCTCGGGCATGACGATGATGATGCGGTAGCCGCGCGCGGCGGCGACAGACGCCAGACCGATGCCGGTGTTGCCTGAGGTCGGCTCGATGATAACCGAGCCGGGCTTCAGCTTGCCGCTGGCCTCGGCGTCATCAATCATGGCCTTGGCGATGCGATCCTTGACCGAACCGGCCGGATTGAAGTATTCCAGCTTGGCCAGAATGCGCGCTTCCAAGCCCTCAGCCTGTTCGATGTGAGTCAGTTCCATCAGGGGCGTATTGCCAATCAGCTGATCTGCAGATGTATAAATTTTGCTCATTGTGATTCCCTCCAAAAGCAATTTGGTGCAATATTTTTGATTCGATTTTAGATGCGGGCGGCTGTATCTGGAGCCGTTTCCGATCTCTCCGTTCAGGATGATTGCATTATAACCCTATAAACCTATGTTGTCAATAGGTATTTGGAAAAATTTTTCTGGCTCGCTTGTTGAATTCCTATTAACCTTGTTGTATAATACGTTTAATAGAATTGGAGGTATGTTCCATGATGGTTTCTACAAAGGGGCGCTACGCCCTGCGTGTTATGATCGACCTGGCTGAGCATCAGGCCGAGGGTTATATTCCGCTCAAAGAAATCGCCCAGCGTCAGGGCATCTCCGAAAAGTATCTGGAGATCATTCTGAAGGTGCTCGTACGCAATCAATTTCTGACCGGCCTGCGCGGCAAGGGCGGCGGCTACCGGCTCACCCGTCCGCCCGAGACCTACACCGTGGGCAGCATTCTGCGCCTGACCGAGGATCACTTTGCACCGGTCGCCTGTCTGGAACCGGGCGCGGCTCCGTGTGAACGCGCCGCAGGCTGCCGCACCCTGCCGATGTGGCAGAAGCTGAACGAAATGGTCAATGAATATTTCGACGGCATCCTGCTTTCCGACCTGTCCGGCCCGATGCAGGCGGGAGATGATTACGTGATCTGATGCCTTCTGGCAGAATTGCCCAAATTGAACCACATTGCTTTGTTTAAACGGCCGAAAACGTTTCCTGAATCACTTTTTCGATTGACAAAATCCAAAAGCCAGATATAATTATGATTGTAATAAGTCGATACGGCTTGTGACTGGTTATGCAGGCAAGACCAAACTTCTCGGATTCATATGGCCGGGTAGTTTGGTCTTTTTTGTTTCCAGGAGAAAAGAAGAAATCGAGAAAGGATGCGCATCGCTATGAAAACATTCACCTACACCATCCAGGACCCCATCGGTATCCACGCACGTCCGGCCGGCATGGTCGCCAAGAAGGCCGCTGAGTTCCAGAGCGTATTCACCATCGCCAAGGGTGAGAAGAAGGCCGATGCACGCCGCCTGATGTCCCTGATGGGTCTGGGCGTCAAGCACGGCGACACGATCACCGTTTCCGTCGAGGGCCCGGACGAAGCCGAAGCCGCCGCCGCTTTTGAAGCGTTCCTGGGCAGCCTGCTGTGAGCGCCCCGGCCGAGTCGCCTGTGTATCGGATCGCACGGGTCATCGGCAACAACTTCGTCTGCTCCCGGGATGAAAAGGGGCAGGAGATCATCATCCGCGGCTTGGGGATCGGCTTCCACAAGCAGCCGGGCGACCTGATCCCGCCTCAGAAGATCGAAAAGATCTATGCCCTGCCCGACGCAGAAAGCAACAATAAGCTTCTCGAGCTGATCCGCGACATCCCGGAGGAGCACATCGCACTGAGCACCGAGATCATCGAAGCCGCCGAACGGACGCTGGGCCGCAGCCTGTCCCAGAACATCTACATCACGCTGACCGACCATATCAGCTTCGCGATCGAACGGTTTCGCAGCCACATCCATTATCCGAACAACCTGCTCTGGGAGATCCGGAATTTCTACCCCGCCGAGTTTGCGATCGGACAGGAAGCGCTCGACCGGATCGAGCAGAAGCTCGGCATCCGTCTCCCCGAGGATGAGGCCGGATTCATCGCGCTGCACATCGTCAACGCCCAGCTCGACAGCGGGATGTCCGACATGGTGCGTATCACCGAGTTCATCCGCGAGACACTGGCCGTCGTGGAACGGTATTACGGTCGAACGCCCGACGAGCAGTCGCTCGATTACGGCCGGTTCATCACCCATCTCAAATTCCTCGGACAACGCATCTTCAAGAAGAAAACGCTATCCGACAGCGGCGATGACTTTCTCGGCGCGATGATCCGGAAACGCTACGCATCTGACTACACCTGTGCCGAGCAGATCGGCGCGCGTGTGCAGGAGCTGTTCGACATCCCGCTTTCCAACGAGGAGCTGGTCTTTCTGACCATCCATCTGCACCGTCTGTCTGCGGCAGACCTGTCCTGAGCGCGCTTTCCCACTTGATAATCTTTCCCTGGGAGGAATGACTGCGGTAAATTCCGCAAAAAATGATCGTGCGGCCGGCTCCCCACACCGGCTGTCTGATCCAAAAGAGAAAAAAGGAGAAAAGGAGTTTTACACAGATGAAAGATAAAATCTTCGGCGTAATGCAGCGCATCGGCCGATCCTTCATGCTGCCGATCGCGATTCTGCCGGTTGCCGGTCTGTTCCTTGGCATCGGCGGTTCCTTCACCAATGAAACCATGCTTGAGGCCTACGGCCTGATGAGCATTATGGGCCCGGGCACCTTCATCAACGCGATCCTGCAGGTACTCAACGCCGCCGGTTCGATCGTCTTCAGCAACCTGCCGATCATCTTCGCCATGGGCGTTGCCATCGGCATGGCCAAGCAGGAGAAGGAGGTCGCCGCCCTGTCCGCCGCGATCGCGTTCTTTATCATGCACGCCACGATCGGCGCCATGATCACCGATTTCGGCGCACCCGACCTCTCGGGCGCGACTGCCAGCGTTGTCGGCATCAATTCGCTCCAGATGGGCGTATTCGGCGGTATCATCGTCGGCTTGGGCGTCGCCGCGCTGCACAACAAATACTATAAGATCCAACTGCCGCAGGTGCTGTCCTTCTTCAGCGGCACCCGCTTCGTTCCGATCATTTCCTCTGCTGTTTATCTGGTCGTCGGCATCGCGATGTACTACATCTGGCCGATGATCCAGACCGGCATCAACGCGCTGGGCGGCTTCGTTCTGGCTTCCGGCTACGCGGGCACCTGGCTCTATGGCTTCATTGAGCGCGCACTCATCCCCTTCGGCCTGCACCACGTCTTCTATATCCCGTTCTGGCAGACCGCGCTGGGCGGCACCGCCATGGTCGGCGGTCAGCTCATCGAGGGCGCGCAGAACATCTTCTTCGCCGAGCTGGCGACCCCGGGCATCGAGCACTTCTCCGTTTCCGCGACCCGCTTCATGGCTGGCAAGTTCCCGCTGATGATCTTCGGTCTGCCCGGCGCTGCCTTCGCGCTGTACCGCTGCGCCAAGCCGGAAAACCGCAAGCAGGTCGGCGGTCTGCTGCTCTCCGCCGCGCTGACCTCCATGCTCACCGGCATCACCGAGCCGCTTGAGTTCACCTTCCTGTTCGTCGCACCCGTCATGTATATCGTGCACTGTGTCTTCGCAGGCGCGTCCTATATGATCATGCACATCCTGAATGTCGGTGTCGGCCTGACCTTCTCGGGCGGCCTGATCGACCTGACGCTGTTCGGCGTCATGCAGGGCAACGCCAAGACGAGCTGGCTCTGGATCCCGGTCATCGGCGTCATCTATTTCATCGTTTACTACCTTGTCTTCTCGTTCATGATCAAGAAGTTCGACTACAAGACGCCCGGCCGTGACGACAGCAGCGAAGCCAAGCTGTACACCAAGGCCGATTATCAGGCCAAGAAGGGCGGCGCGAACGGCGCTGAAAGCGCTTCGGCGGATGACGACGCGCTCTCCCGCGATATCATGATGGGTCTGGGCGGCAAGGCGAACATCTCGGACGTCGACTGCTGCATCACCCGTCTGCGCTGCACCGTACACGATCCGGCTAAGGTCGACCAGCAGCTTCTCAAGCAGACCGGTGCGTCCGGCGTCATCTGCAAGGGTCAGGGCGTTCAGGTCGTTTACGGCCCGCGTGTTTCGGTCATCAAATCTGACCTCGAAGCCTTCCTCGCCTCCCCGGCCAGCGACCGCGCACCCGAAGCGCCTGCAGCGCAGCCTGCCGCACCGGCAGCCGCACCCGCGCCCGCAGTCGAAAAGAAAGCCGAAGCGGCTGTCCTGACCGCACCGATCGCCGGTACTGTCATTCCGCTGAGCGAGGTCGGCGACGGCGTCTTCTCCGAAGGCATGGTCGGTGAGGGCTTCGCCATCGAGCCTACCGGCAACAAGGTCTATGCGCCCGCTGACTGCACCGTTTCGATGGTCTTCGAGACCAAGCACGCGATCGGTCTGGTCGCCGGCAACATGGAGCTGATCATTCACGTCGGCATCGACACCGTACAGCTCGACGGCAAGCCGTTTACCATTCAGGTCAAGGACGGCGACGTGCTCAAGCAGGGCGACCTGATTGGCTCGTTCGACGCCAAGATGATTCAGGATGCGGGCTACCGCCTGACCACCCCGGTCGTTGTCACCAACGCCGATGCGTTCTCCGATCTCTCGATCGTAAAGCGCGGCGCGGTCAAGCCGGGCGAACCCGTCCTGCGTGTCCAGTAATTCCACAAAAAAATTCAGACCCGGAATTTTCCGGGTCTGTTTTTTTCTCATTTTGCGGTCGGACGCGCCCATTCCATACAGAATTCCGGTTCTCCGGTGCTTTCTTCCCGCTCCGCTGTGCGGACGGTGAAGCCCTCGCGGCGGTAAAAGCGAACGGCACGCTCGTTTTTCTCGTATACATGCAGAGTCAGGCTGGATTTTTCCGCCTTGACGGCGTCCAGCAGCCGTTTGCCAATGCCCTGTCCCCGCGCCTGCCGGCAGACAAAGAGACCGGCGATATATGTGCCGCTCACACCGATGAAGCCCTGAAGGCTTCCCGCTTCCTCACAAACGGCGACTTCAGCCTGTGGGATCAGCGCCGCGACCTCGTCAAAGTGTGCCCGCCAATAGGCCTCCGGCACGAACGGATGTGCCTCAAGATTGGCATGGAACCAAATCTGTATCACTTCCGAAAGGTCGTCCTCCCGAAATGCACGCAGCATACGTGCTCCCTCCTTTTGCCCGGAACGGTTTCAGTCCAGCGTCAGGTCGCCTTCTCTGATCCAGCCGATCCGGCGGAAGAACAGACCGAAGAGCCACGACAGCAGACTGGGCAGCATGAAGCAGATCATGAACAGTCCGACCCAGTCCGACAGGCCGGGCACGATCGCAGCCGCACCGTTGGCAAGCGCCTCCTGACTGGGCGAGACCCAGCCCGTCCAGATTCCGATCTGGCCGACCAGACCGCAGGTGCCCATACCGGCGGAAACCGGCGCGCCGTTCATCTCCAAATGGTAGAAACAGGTCGCAATCGGCCCGGTGATGGCCGAGGTCAGGATGACCGGAAGCCAGATGCGCGGATTGCGGACGATATTGCCCATTTGCAGCATCGAGGTGCCGAGGCCCTGACTGACCAGTCCGCCCCAGCGGTTTTCCCGGAAGGACAGGACGGCAAAACCGACCATATTGGCACAGCAGCCCGCAACTGCTGCACCGCCCGCCAGTCCGGTCAGACTGAGCGCCGCGCAGATCGCCGCCGAGGAAATCGGCAGGGTCAGCGCGATGCCGATGACGACCGAGACCACGACGCCCATCAGGAAGGGCTGCAAATCGGTCGCCCACATGATGATCCGCCCCACAGCCGAGGCCGCCCGGCCAATGGCCGGGGCGCACCAGCTTGCCAGCAGAACGCCCGAAAAGATGGTGACAAGCGGCGTGACCAGAATGTCGATCTTCGTTTCCTTGGACACCGCCTTACCCAACTCGGCCGCGATAATTGCGATGAACAGCACCGACAACGGCCCGCCCGCGCCGCCCAACGCGTTGGCTGCAAAGCCGACCGTCGTCAGCGAGAACAGCACGAGCGGCGGACAGTGCAGCGCATAGCCGATCGCAATCGCCATAGCCGGGCCGCTCATGGCTGAAGCCAGTCCGCCCACCGTGTACGCGGTGCCGCCCACCGTCGCAACCGTCTGCGTCAGAAAATCAATGTGAAACTGCGTGCCGATGGTGTTGATGATCGTACCCACCAGCAGCGAACAGAAGAGACCCTGCGCCATTGCGCCCAGCGCGTCCACGCCGTACCGTTTGGCTGAGATCTCGATATCCTTCCGTTTGAGAAATGCCTGAATCCTGTTCATATGCTTCCCCTGCCTTTTTTGTAATCCGCGCATCTGTCATGACACGTGTAGTTACATTGTATCGCATTCCGCCGATTTGTCAATCTTTTTTTCTCGGGCATCGGCTTCCAACCATGCTGAAAACGCCGGCCCTCATCCTCTGAGAGCCGGCGTTTTTGTGCAATTGAAGAAAAAAAGATGATTTCACCCGGCGACAGCCGCTTCGGCGTAGCTGTTGTTGACGATCTGATCATATGGCGCGGTCTGCGTGAGTTCCCCCGCGCTCTGCATGACGGTTTGCAGCCGGTCGAAGCTGTCTTGCGTCAGGATTGGGGTCTCGCAGTATGCGCCGATCTCCTGATACCGCTGCACCGCGCTGGTCAGAAGGGAAAGCTCGGTATCCGGGAACTGATTCTGCACCGCTGCGGCGACCTCGTCCGCGCCGTGTGTCATGACCCACTGCTGGCCGCGATAAACTGCGTTCGTGAATTTCTGCACAACGTCGGGATGGGCGGCCAGATAGCTCTTTTTGGCAAAATACGCGGTGTACGGGATGTCTCCGGCCTCGTCGCCGACCGCCGCTACGATATAGCCCTTGCCCTGCGCTTCCACGCTGCTGGCCGTTGGCTCAAACAGGGTCACATAATCGCCCGTTCCGCCCAAGAACGCGCCCGTCATGTTGTCGAACTGGATCGAGGTGTCCAGATTAACGTCGGCCGCCGGGTCCAGGCCGTTGAGCCGCAGCGCATATTCAAACGCCATGTACGGCACGCCACCCTTCCGGCCCGGCAGGATATGTTTGCCCAGCAGATTTGACCAGTCGAAATCGGGCTCGGGCGTGCGGCCCACCAGAAAACTGCCGTCGCGCCGCGTCATCTGCGCGAAGACCTGCGTATGATCCTCTTTTCCCTCGTTGAATACGTAAATGCTGGCCTCCGGCCCGGCGAAGCCGATGTCGATGTGGTCGGACAGCACCGCGCTCATGACCTTATCCGCCCCGCCGCCGTTCGACAGCTCGACCTCCAGCCCTTCGTCCGCGAAGAAGCCCTGCTCCAGTGCGACATACTGCGGGGCGTAGAAAATCGAATGGGTCACCTCGCACACCCGCACCCGGGTCAGTTCCTCCGCCTGTTCGCCCGCGCAGCCTGTGAGCGCCCCAAGCGTCATGAGTGCGGCCAGTGCGGCCGCCAACCGTCTTACTACCATAGCTCAGATCCTCCTTTTGTATCAAAAACACTTCAATGTGTTTTTTGTCCGCCAAACCGGCGCTCCACCGCTTTTTGCAGCAGCGCGACGGCCTCATACATCAGCGCGGCGACGACCGAGAGAATGAGCACGCTCGTCATGACAAGATCAAGCTGGAACACCTGCCCGCCATAGACGATCAGATAACCCAGACCGGCCTTGCTGACCAGAAATTCGCCCGCGATCACGCCGACAAGCGAAAGGCCGATGTTGATCTTCAGGGAATTGAACAGCGTGCTCAGGTTGGCCGGGAACACGACCTTGCAGAAAATCTGCGCGCGGGTCGCGCCGAAGGTGCGCGCCATCTTGATATATTCGGGGTCGGTGTGCACGAACCCGGCCAGCATTTCGAGTACGGTGACGATCAGGCTGATCGCAAGCGCCATGAAAATGATTGCCCGCGCGCCCGCACCCGCGATCAGGATGATGACCGGCCCCAGTGCGATCTTAGGCAGACTGTTGAGCACGACCAGATAGGGTTCGGCCACCCGCGCGATGAAGGGCGACCACCACAGCAGGATGCTCACGCCCAGCCCGATGAACGCGCCCAGCGAAAACCCGGCCAGCGTTTCATACACCGTCACGCCGATGTGCATAGGCAGCGCGTTGGACGCCAGTCCGGTCATCGTATCCCAGATACGCGAGGGCTGGCTCAGAATAAAGCTGTCGATCCAGCCGAGCTGCGCCGCCAGCTCCCAGACCACAAAAAATGCGATCAGAAATCCGAGCTGACAGCCCAGAACCAGGCGGTTCCTGCGCCGTTTTGTTTTGAGATACACGCGCCGCGCAGGGGAAAGCGCGTCAGGATGCGGTGTCATCGGATTTTAACTCCCTCCAGATGTGGTCAAAATACTGTGAAAAACGCGGATCACTCCGACAGGAAAGAGGCGACCGCTCCGCTCCGAATTCAATATTCAGGATTTCCCGCACGCAGGCCGGACGGGCCGACAGGATCAGCACCCGGTCGCCCATGCTGATGCTCTCCGGAATGTCGTGGGTGACCATGAGCACGGTGACGCCCTCCCGCTTGAGGATGCCGTACACATCGTCGGTCACGGACAGCCGGGTTTGATAATCGAGCGCGGAAAACGCTTCGTCGAGCAGCAGAATCTCCGGGCCTGCTGCAAGCGTCCGGATGAGGGACGCACGCTGCCGCATCCCGCCCGAAAGCTGACGCGGATACTTATCCCGAAATTCGGCCAGACCGTAGGTTTCCAGCAGCGCCTGCGCCCGCGCGACGGTCTCAGGCGTTTTTTCGTGCCGGATCTCCAGACCAAACAGCACGTTGTGCCAGATCGTGCGCCATTCGAGCAGATCATCCCGCTGGAGCATGTAGCCGATGTGCGGCGAGATTCCGCTTACCTCCCGGCCTTCCAGCAGCACCCGACCGCTCGTCGCGGGCAGCAATCCGGAAATGACACTGAGCAGCGTTGACTTGCCGCAGCCGGACGGGCCGACAATGCTGATGAATTCGCCCTGTTCCACCGAAAACGAAATATGCTCAAACGCTATGACCTCGCCGTTTTCCGCCTGATAAATCTGCCCGACGTCCTCAACCTGCAGAAGCGCCATAGCCGTTCCCTCCTTTTTTACCGTCTGCTTTATTACATGCGGCGCGAGCCCGTCCGGTGCCTGTCCGCAGGCAGCAAAAAAGCGGGACAGCCTGTGCTGTCCCGCCGGATCATTCCGTTTCGGTTTTCTGCATGTCCAAAATCGCGGGCAGATGCTCTAAAATCACCTGCTGCGCCTGCATGCCGTACCGCACCTGCATATACGACCCGTTGGCGCCCTCCACCGGCCGGGCGGTGATGCCAAGCGCCGTTCCCTTGGCGGTCGGCACCCGGTTCCGCTGTCCGCGCTCATCCTCCCGGCTCTCGAGCAGCCCGTTTTCGACCAGCCAGTTCGTGATGCGCACCGGATTGAGCTTGGGCCCGTTCCCGTCCGGATAGCACAGGTCGCGGATCGCCTGCGTCATGCGGGTAATCTGCACCGGCTCCTCCGAAGCGAGCACGGACAGGTCGATTCCCTGCGGGATGCAGAAGGGCGTGCGCGCATGAGAGGACGCGCGCGCACGCGGCGCGTCGAACCCGCCCTGCGCGGCCAGTCGATCCAGCACATCGGCGGTGAACGCGAAGCAGCGCGCCAGCCGCACCTCATCGAGCACACTGTTCTCCCCAATCTCCTGCCCCGAAATCGGGTCGATCCCCTGCGAAAGCTGCTTCATATACCGCGCCGCGCGGCGAATCATTTCCAGTTCCGTCATAGCTGCTCCTTTTCCCTGCTCATTTCCAGCGCAGACCCTTGGGATAGTGGTTTTTGAGCACGCCGCCCGAGCACTTGCCCCAGCCGAGGGAGAAGCCGTCCACCGTCACCAGCGTCCAGCCCGCGCCCGCGCACGGCAGGGTCTCGCCCCGGAGATACCGCTCAGCCTCGGGCGCAGCGGCCGTGAGTGCGCAGCACTGTGCCGCCTCGTCGGGATGCAGCGCGAGCGCCAGCGCATGCGACGGTTCAAACCGTCCTTTTTTGACCGTGCCGAGCTGCAAGCCTGTCCGAAGCACGCGCAGACCGGAAAGGTCGGGCGTTTCCTCGGGCAGCGCCCAAAGCTGGTCGCCGCCAAGGCAAAGCGAACCGAACATGCGGCACAGGAACCGGGCTTCAAATTCCAGATATTCCGCCGGGCGTTTTTTGTCCGGCAGCGTCGGCATGAGCGCGGGCGTTTCCGCCGTTCCGTCCGTCTTGCAAAGCACGGCGGCGAAATGACCCTCGCCCCGCAGGCGGTGCGGGAACAGACGGAAGGTGCGCATGAGCGCGGGCAGATCGACACCCGCCCAATCGGGTCGTCCGGGTGCGAACGCCGGGTCGCCGGGCACATCGCAGACCTCAAATTCCGGATGCCGCGCCAGCAGCCGGGCGACCGTGCCCTCGTCCTCCTCGGGCGCGAACGTGCAAGTCGAATACACCAGACGACCACCCGGGCGCAGCATCCCCGCCGCGCAGTCCAAAATTTCATCCTGCCGCGCCGCGCATTTTTGGGGCGCGTCCGGCGTCCATTCGGTGACGGCGATCTCCTCCTTGCGGAACATGCCCTCGCCCGAGCAGGGCGCGTCGACCACGATGCAGTCAAAATAACCGTGGAATCGCTCGGCCAGACGCTGCGGCGTTTCATTTGTCACGATGCAGTTTGCAATGCCCGCGCGTTCCACGCTCTGCGACAAGATTTTCGCCCGCGCCGGGTGGATCTCGTTGGCGATCAAAATTCCCTTCCCCGCCATGCGCCCGGCCAAATGGGTTGTCTTGCCGCCGGGTGCGGCGCACAGGTCGAGCACACGCTCGCCCGGTTTGGGATCGGCCAGCGCACCGACCGCCATCGCGCTCGGCTCCTGAATATAATATGCACCTGCCTCGTAGTACGGATGCCGCCCGGGTCGGGTATCGGGATCGTAATAAAAACCCTCGACCGCCCACGGAACCGGCGTCAGGCCGAACAGACCGGTAAAATCGGCGGAATCCGGGGTGCACTTGAGCGGATTGCGCCGCAGGCCGTAGGAACGCGGGCCTTCCATCGCCCGGAGAAAGGCCGGATATTCATCGCCCAGCAGGCGCTCCATCCGGAGACAAAATTCGGTCGGCAGAGACATGCCGCACCTCCCTGTTTTTACTGAATTTCTTTCATTATACCACAGCAGCCGCCGAAGCGGAACGATCCTGTTTCAAAAAATCCCCGGCCAGAGCCGATGAATCAGCTCTGCCGGGGAATTCGTTTATTGCAACTGCGCAAGGGCTTTGTCGGTCGCCAGACTGTCCAGCCCGTAGCAGAACAGCACGGCGTCCGCCGGATTTTCGGCCAAATAGTCCGAAACCGTCTGTTTTTTGAAATACCGCAGATCGATCAGGTCGATCTGGCTGTAATGCTCGGCCAGAAAGGGCGCAAGACAATGCGCGAATGAATCCCGCACGACCAGCAGGCGGCCGCCCGAAGAACCGGTCTCGATCCGGACGCGGCCATGGTTACCGTCCAAAAAAACCGGATATTTGTCATCCTCCGCGAGATGCGCCCGGAAAAACAGGCCGTCCTGCGCGGTGGGCGCGGGCTTGTTGTCATCCCATACGGTCACCTTCGCACGGAGCGCCGGATCTTCCCAGAGTGCCAGCGTATCGGCCGGGGTGCGCCAGAGGCCGCTTTTCGCGTAAGAAGTGCCGTAAAATCCATCGACTGTTTCCACAGTAAAGCGCGCCGCGTCGACCGGCTCCAGACCGGCTGCGGCACAGTAGGCCTGATAGCCCGTGAACGCACCGGCGGTCGTCCAGTGGTGGTCGGTGCGGTAGTACAGCGCCGAACGGTCATCCCGTGCGGTCAGATTGGCCAGCAGGTCGGGCGTCTGCACCCCGTCGCACGCCAGCTCCCGCACCCGTGCAAGCAGGGCGGCATCCGGATAGCTGTCATGCAATGCGGGCAGAAAATCGGTCTCAACCGCACCGGTCGAGGGCACGGCCAGCAGCACGGCGGGCAGGCCGGTCTGCTGCGCAAATGACGTGATCGCACGCATATTTTTGTCCAGAATCGTCGTGTCCTCAGACAGCGGCGCGGGGATCAGCCAGCCGTCCCGCCCGCGGTAGATCTCCCCCGCCGCGTTCAGGCCGACCGCCTGCCGCAGCGAAGCGTCCGCCCCGACGAGCGCCGCCCGTCCCAGGAAATGGTCGGTCAGATAGTCCTCGGCCTGCTCCATCCAACGGCCGCTGATCAGCCGGGACAGGCTGAATTGGGGTGCATCGGCCAGCACGCGCTTTTCGAGCGGGGAAAACGCCGCTTTGGGCGAACACCAGAACCCGACCTGCACGGCGGCCAGCAGGGCGGCGAAGACGAGCAGAAAAATCTTATGCCGTTTCATGTGATCCCTCCTTAAAACCGGAAATACAGGAAGGGGTTATAGCTCTGCGCGGCCAGCGCGGCGGTGCAGACCGCGAGCAGAGCCAGACCGCCCGCGAGCGCGGCCCAGTCCCCGACCGGCTTGCGCTCAACACGCGCCCACAGCCGCTGACCGAGCGGCAGGCAGCAGAGCACGGACAGGAGGAGCATCGGCAGGTACGACAGAATGAGCACCCGCGCGTGCGCACCCAGCAGCGAGCCGGTGAACAGTGTGCGCAGATACGCGCCCAGCTCGCTGAAGTCCTCCAGCGCAAAGAGCACCCAGCCGAAGGTGACGCACAGCATGGTCAGTCCATGCCGCAATGCCAGCGGCAGCCGCGCCAGCCGGGCCGCGCCGATCGCCTTTTCCGCCGCGAGCAGGACGAAATAATACAGTCCCCACAGCACATAGTTCCACGCCGCGCCGTGCCAGAGTCCGGTCAGCGCCCAAACGATGAGCAGATTGCGGTAGGTACGCGCCCGGCCCGCCCGGCTGCCGCCCAGCGGAATGTAAACATAGTCGCGGAACCAGCTCGACAGCGTCATGTGCCAGCGCCGCCAGAACTCGGTAATGCTGGACGCGCAGTACGGATGGTCGAAGTTCATCGGGATCTCAAAGCCGAACAGTGCGCCCAAGCCGCGCGCCATATCGGAATAACCGCTGAAATCGAAATAAATTTGCAGGGTAAATGCAATCGCGCCCACCCACGCGCCTATGATGCCGTTTTGTGCGGCGTTCGCCCGCAGCGCTTCCCAAAGTGCGCCCATCCGGTTGGCAATGAGCACCTTTTTGCCCAGACCGATGAGCAGCAGGCGCACGCCGCGCACGGCCTGCGCCGCCGTCTCCGACCGCCCCGCGAGCTGCTCCCGCAGGTCGCCGTACCGGACGATCGGGCCTGCGATGAGCTGCGGGAAAAAGGTCAGATAGGCCGCGAAGCGCACCGGGCTTTCCTCGGCCTCGACCGAACCGCGATAGACGTCGATGATGTAGGACACGACCTGAAAGGTGTAAAACGAAATGCCCAGCGGAAGCGGCAGGCCGAGCGCCGCCCGAAAGCCCAGACTTCCGAGCACGAAATCCGCATATTTAAACAGGGCGAGCAGGCCGAAATCCAGCGCGAGTGCGCCCGCTGCAAGGAGCTTCTTCCGCTGCGGCCGCCGGATCATCTCCCGCGCCGCCGCCCAGTTGAGCAGGGCGGTCAGCACAATGACCGGTAAAAAGGACGGCTCGCCCCAACCGTAGAACACCAGGTTGGCGGCGAGCAGAAAGGGATTGCGCAGCCGCCGCGGGAGCAGATAATACCCCAGCAGGACAGCCGGCAGGAAAAAATACAGAAAAACCAGACTGGCGAAACTCACTGCGCCACCGCCTTACCGGTCGAGCAGCTGCTTGACCGCGTCCGCCGCGCCGTCGTTATCCGCCGTCACGCAGAAAACCACCGTGTCGCCCCGCTGCTCGAGCACCGCACTCTCCAGCTTGGGCACCTCTTCGGGCTTGTAGTCCGAATAGCCGTCGATCCAGCCCGTTTGGAAGGTCTCGAGCGCGTCGACGATCTGCTTGGCCGCGTCCGCGTCCGCCGCCTGCCAGACCGACAGACTCTCCGCCGTCGCCCCCGAGCCGACCAGCGCCGCCGCATCGGCAACGAGCGCCGCGTCCACATCGTAAAACGTGCAGGCGCCGTCCTTGTCCTTTTCGGTCATTTCATCGGTAAACGCAAGCTGGCTTTGCAGGCTCGCGACCGCGTCCTGCGGGACGAGCGCAGTCTTCGTGCCGCCGCAGCCGGTCAGCATGGCCAGCGCAGCCGCCGCGCACAGCAGCCGCTTGCAAGTGTTTCTCATCATGATTCTGAATCCTCCTTGATTTGTTCTGCAATCAAATCAGCCCATTTCTGACAATAGGCCTTGCCCGGGTGCACACCGTCAGCCGAAGCGTCGTCCGGCAGGCAGCCCTGCTCATTTTTCATCACGGCCGCAACGTCCAGATAGCCGACGTTTTTTTCCTCAGCCAACCGCCGCAGCAGGGTATTGTATTCCTCGATCCGGGCGTTATTCGTGTTGTCCTCATTCTTTTTGGAGACCTCGGCCGAGACCGGCAGGATCGACTGGATATAGACCCGCGCATCGGGCTGACGCTCGCGCACAGTGTCGATCACCCGGCCGTATTCCTCGATAAAGATCTCCGGGTAGCCCCAGCCCAGCTCATTTTCACCGAACAGGAGGAAAATATAGCCATATTGCTTGTCCTTGAGCTTGTCGATGACCGGAACGGTCTCGTTGATCATCGGCTTTTCAAACACTGTTTTGACCGTCAGCCCCACCCGGTACAGATAATCCGCGCCCGGGAGCGTATCATAAATGCGGAAGCTGTCGATCTGGGAATTGCCCAGCAGCGCGACATCCGCGTAATCGGTGCGCGGCGCAACCGGTTCGTCAGCCGCGGGCTCTGTGACGGCGGGCGGTTCGGGCGCAGGCGCGGCTGTTCCGATCGCCGCGCCGCAGAGCACCAGCGCACAGACAGCCAGCGCGATGCGGCGGCGTTTTGTTTTCAGTTTGTTTCCTTCCATCATCTTGATCTGTTCCATTCTCTATATTGAACAAACCCGCCCGGCGGCCGGGTGGGTTTGCCTGCGATATCGGCATCCGAATACTAGGGTACTCTTTTCGCGCGCCTGTGTCAACCATTCTCGAAAAATATAACAAAAACGTAATATTTGTCAGAAAACTGCTGGTTTTCCCTGTGCAGATTCTTCAATTTTCGCAGAAATTTTCCTGCCGCCGCGCGCGGCGTCCGTCTGGACAGCAAAAAACAGGAGCGTGGAAGATCCACGCTCCTGAAATCGTTCAAAACGTAAGGCTTATTCGTACAGCTCGGCCAGAATACGGTCGCGCGAGGCGGTCGTGTCGATCGCGCGGATCGCGCCGCGCAGCGGCAGAACAGCCGACGGGGAAACCGAAAGCTCGTCGATGCCGAGCGCAAAGAAGGTCTCGGTCAGGCTGGTATCCGCGCCCAGCTCGCCGCAGATGCCGATCCAGATGCCGGCCGCGTGCGCGTTATCCGCCGCCATCTTGAGCATGCGGAGCACCGCCGGATGATGCGCATCATAGAACTTGTCCAGATTGTTGCCCTGACGGTCGACCGCCAGCGTGTACTGGGTCAGGTCGTTCGTGCCGACCGAGAAGAAGTCGACCTCACGCGCCAGACGGTCGGACATCATAACAGCCGACGGGGTCTCAATCATGATGCCAAGCTCGACGTAATCGGCCATCGGCACGCCCTCTTCCGCCAGCTCGGCGCGGATGTTGGCGCAGATGCGCTTGATTTCCTGCACCTCCCAGACCGAGGTGATCATCGGGAACATAATGGCAATCTTGCCGTAGGCCGACGCGCGGTACAGGGCGCGCAGCTGGGTCTTGAAGACCTCGGGACGGGTCAGGCAGATGCGGATGGCGCGCAGACCCATCGCCGGGTTTTCTTCCTTATCCAGACCGAAATAGTCGGCCTGCTTGTCCGCGCCGATGTCCAGCGTGCGGATGATGACGCGCTTGCCGCCCATGCGCTCGGCAACCGTCTTGTAGGCCTGGAACTGCTGTTCCTCGGTCGGATAATCGTCGCCCTGCAGATACAGGAACTCGGAACGGAACAGGCCGATACCGCCGCCGTCGTTCGCCAGAACGGCGTCCATGTCGCCCGGATTGCCGATGTTGCAGTAAACCATCATATTCTTGCCGTCCAGCGTCTCATTGGGCTTGCCCTTGAGCTGGTCGAGCAGCTCGCGGCGGGCGCGCTCCTTGGACTGCTTCTTGGACAGGCGCTCACGGCTGACGTCGTCCGCTTCCACGACGACCTCGCCGGTCTGGCCGTCGACGAAGACCTCCTTGCCCTCGAAGGCTTCCTTGAGCTGGTCGCCCACGCCAATGATGGCCGGAATGCCCATCGTGCGCGCCAGAATGGCGGTGTGGCTGTTGCCCGAGCCGCCCGAAGTGACGAAGCCCAGAATCTTGGACTTATCGAGCTGCACGGTCTCGGACGGCGCGAGATCATCGGAGGCCAGAATGACCGGCACATCCGAATCAATGCCGCCCTGCGCAACGCCCATCAGAATGCCGATCACGCGGCTTGAGATATCCTTGACGTCGGCGGCGCGCGCCTGCATATAGCTGTCATCCATCGAAGCGAACATCTCGGCGAACTGCGCGGACGTATCGGATACCGCCGCTTCGGCGTTGAGATGGTCGCCCTCGATCAGGCCCTGAATGGATTCGACGTAGTCGAGATCCTCGAGCATCATCTGGTGGGTTTCGAACAGGATCGCGGCTTCCTCGCCCGCTTCGGCCAGCGCCTTCTCATACAGCTTGCCGAGCTGCTCGATCGCGGTCTGCTTGGCCGCTTCAAACCGTGCCAGTTCAGCCACGGAATCTTCCACAGTCGTGCGCGGGATCTCGCCCGATGCACGGCGGTAGAAATACAGCGGACCGACCGCCACGCCGGTGGATACGCCCTTTCCGGTGATTGTAATCATTGTGACTCTCCTCTTTTCTGGTGCGTTCTCTTTCAGCTTTTTCACGACTGCGGCCGCGCGCGGATTCTCCGATCCGACCCGCGTCCGCCTAACGCTTCTCTTTTTTCTCTGCCCCCGCGTGTCTGGCCTGTCCGTCTGCTGATATCTCTCCTTTATAATGGAAGATTTTCAGATTTTTCATACGGCATATCGTCCGGTTCTTTACGGCTATCGCAGAACGGTGAAAAAAGTCCGCATCCCTTTGCTTCTATTATACTTCCTGACTGTTAAATTGTAAACAATCTTCCAGTGAGTTCGGGCGAAAATCGAGCAATGCAAAAAAGAGCGTTTCCGGATACCGTAAAACGATCTTCACATTTTTGCCTTACAGCGCGGCGTCCTGTCCGTTGATGCGGGCGGTCTCGTCCGTTTCGAGCGGAATGACCAGACAGCGCCGGCCGTCGACCATCTGTGCGTGCACCGCCGCGCGGCGCTCCTCGGGCACCTGCACGACCACACGGGCAGACGGCCCCTCGTCCCACGGCACATCGTCCGGGTCTTCGGCTTCGGGGGCGGGCTGCGCCGTCTGCCGGGCAAGCTGCGCCTGCAAGGTTTCGACCTTGCGCTCAAGCTCGAGCGTATGGGCGCGCTTTGCGCCCTCCGCCGCCAGCTTGGCGTCGAGCAGACGACCCGCGGTCGGCAGGGTCTCGCCGAATTCAGCCGCGTAGGCACGGGTGATCTCAGCGCGCACCGGCTCGGGCATCTCGACGTCAGCGATCATATCGGCCACTGCCGCCGGGGTCATCGCTTCCTCGGGCTGATCCTCCTGCTCGGCCTGCACGGCGACAACGCCGTCCAGATTGCGCTGGATCTTCAAATAGGCGTTCTCGGCCTGCTCCTGTTCCTCACCGAACGCGTTCTCCACGATCGTCTGGAACAGCTTCTTGTCCTGCGCCGCCGTGCGCTGGGTCTGGCAGCCCAGAAAATCGGTCACAAATTCAGGATGGGTATTCGCACCGTTCTTCACATAATACATGACAGCGTTGACATCGCTGCTGCGGCCGCTGAACGCCGGATAGACAAAGCCGACCTCGGGCATGCCGACGATCCAGTCGCGCGCGCAGACGCCGATGCGGTTTTCGTCCTCCCGGTAGCCCAGCCCCGGCTTGGACAGGTCGACCGGGCAAATCGCGCAGATCATATAGGTATAAATCTCCTCGGACTCGTCCAGCTTGGCATTGTCGCGCGTCCGGGTCATGACATCATACACATCGTGGAACACTAAGATCAGGTAGTTGCCCGAACAGGTATAGTGCGCAATGACCTGCTCGTAAAACCGGTCGAGCAGAGCCTCGTTCTGCAGCTTGCTCGACTTGAGCGCCAGCAAAAACTGCTGCCGCTCGGCCGCGTCCTCCGTCCGGTCGAAGTTCAGCTCGAGCAGGTTGTTGCCCAGCGTGCCCGACAGGCTCTTCTTCGCAATTTCCAGATATTTATAAAATTCCTCTTCCTCCAGATCCAGAAACGGCTCGTTGAACCGCAGAAGGATCTCCTTCATTCCATTGACATAGCAGCCCGACATCCGGCTGATCGAGCATTCCCGCTTGGTCAGCCGCCGGCGCAGCTCCAGCACGTCCCGCTTGGCGATATTCATGGGTCACATTTCCTTTCGGCGCGCCGTGCGCGCATGGTGATTCTCAGTATGTACTAGTATAAGCGTTTCCGCCGCCGCGCGCAAGCGGTATTTCTCCAGCTCCGCCGCGGACGCGCCCCGTTCTCCGTCCGCATCCGTACGGCCGCGGCTCGCACAATTTATTTGCCGGAAACGTTATGTCGTAAACGTTGATGTTATCGCACTTTCGAACAAATAAAACGAATCAAATGATTCAGCCGTCACGCAGCAAGACGTCAAATCTGCATAAAAACTTTTGGACAGGGTGTGGAATTTCTGCACTTTAGTGGTATAATACAGAGTATTGTCAAAGCGCGGAATCGTCCGCCCGGTGCGGGCAGGACGGACACGTAAAAATGGATTGGAGGCGCGGAATCCGAATGTTTTTCCTGTATTTCCTGACCTGGGTGATCTTCAACGGCCAGCTCACCGCCGAGATCGCCCTGTTCGGTCTGGTGATCGCGGCGGCCATGTACGCATTCACCTGCAAATTTCTGGACTGGAGTCCGCACAAGGACTGGGTCGTCCTGTGCAAAAGCGGACAAATTCTGCAATATGTAGGCATCCTGATCTGGGAAATCATCAAGGCCAACATGGCGGTCATTCAGCTCATCGTCTCGCCCACGCTTGAGCCGCGGCCGGTCATCATCCGATTCCGCACCGACCTCAAGACCCGGACGGCGCGCGTCATTCTGGCCAATTCGATCACGCTGACGCCGGGTACGATCACGGTCTCGATCGAGGACGACGAGCTGACCGTCCACTGTCTCGACCGGTCCATGGCGGAAGGCATGGATGACAGCGTATTCGTCCACGCGCTGCGCCGTCTGGAAGGCGGAAAGGAGAATCGGTCATGACAGCACTGAAAAACGCATATCACATTCTGTTTCTGGCAGCGCTCATCTTCCTCGCGCTCATGCTGATCTGCTGCCTGATTCGCGCGGTGCGCGGCCCGCGCATTGCCGACCGCATCGTCGCGGTCAACATGATGGGCACGATGGTCATGGTCATGATCGCGATTCTCGCCCTGCTGCTGCACGAGGGCTATCTCGTCGATATCTGCATCATCTACGCCATGATCAGCTTCCTTGCGGTCATCGTACTGACCAAGGTCTACATGGGCGTTTACCGTGAGCGCCACGAAAGGGGGAACAAGACCGGCGATAACGACCCGGTCTGAAAACATATGGTACTCGAATGGATCCGTTTTATCATCGGCACGGCCGTCCTGCTCGTCGGTCTGGCGACCTTCGCGCTCGAGGTCTTCGGCGCGTTCCGCTTTCACTTCGTCCTCAACCGGATGCACGCCGCCGCGATGGGCGACACGCTGGGAATCGGCATTTCCCTGATCGGTCTTATGATCTTCTCAGGCTGGAACTTCACCAGTCTCAAAATGTTTCTCGTCGTCCTTTTCCTGTGGTTCGCCTCTCCGGTCTCCTCCCATCTGATCGCCCGTCTGGAGGCCGCGACCGATGAGGAGCTGACCAAATACTGCGAGGTGGAGGACTGACCATGCAAGTATTTACCTATCTTTTGATGCTCTTTCTCGTGGTCTGCGCCGTCGCGGTCACTCTGTCGAAGAAGCTGCTCAACTCCATTTTGATCTTCATGTCCTACAGTCTGGTCATGTCGATCATCTGGATGCTGCTCGAATCGCCCGACCTCGCCATCACGGAAGCGGCGGTCGGCGCAGGCGTGACCAGTGTTTTGTTCTTTGTCACGCTCAAAAAAATCCACGCGATGGGCGGGGAGGATGACCGGCATGAAAAATAACCGCTTTGCCCGCTGGTTTTACGGCGAGGACGACACCCTGATCGACAAGGTCGAAATGAAGCCCCAGAAGGAGCGCACGCCGCCCGAACGGCAGGTGCGCCGCTTGATGCAGGAGCACGAACGTCTGCACGAGCACATCTACGAGGACGATAACCGCAAGCTCTGGCTGTTCGATAAAATCTACCGCATCGCGTCCGTTCTGTTCTGCCTGACCTTCATCAGCATCCTGCTGGTAACGGTCTCATGGCTGCCGCCCAGCGGCAGCGCGAACAATCCGGGCAGCAACGAGGTCTCGGCACGATATATTGAAAAGGGCTTGCAGGAGACCGGTGCGGTCAACATCGTCACCGGCATGATCCTCGATTACCGCGCGTTTGACACCTTTGGCGAGTCCAACGTGCTCTACGTCGCCACCTGCGCCGTGCTCATCCTGCTCCGGCTGGATCACGACGAGAAGCGCAAGCCGGGCGACCTGACCCGGTCGGAGGCCGAATCGAATGACCGCATCTACGAGCCGAAAAATGACATGATCCTGCAGAAGGTCGCCGGTTTTCTTGTGCCCCTCATCATGATCTTCGGCATTTACGTCATTTTGAACGGCCACCTGTCGCCCGGCGGCGGCTTCTCAGGCGGCGCGATCATCGGCGCGGGCCTGATTCTGTACCTCAACGCCTTCGGCTTCGCCAAGACCGAGCGGTTCTTCACCGAAAAGACCTACAAATGGGTCTGCTTCTTCGCGCTGACCTTCTACTGCTTGGCCAAGAGCTATTCATTCTTCACGGGCGCGAATCACCTCGAAAGCGGCATCCCGCTCGGCACGCCGGGCGCGATCCTGTCGAGCGGCCTGATCCTGCCGCTGAATATCTGCGTCGGTCTGGTCGTCGCCTGTACCATGTATGCGTTCTACGCGCTGTTCCGGAAGGGAGGCTTTTGATATGTTCGGCGGCAATTTACTGGTCAACTTCGGTTCGGTCGTCGCGGTCATCCTGTTCGGCATCGGCTTTTCCAACCTGCTTTTGCAGAAGAACCTTATCAAAAAGATTCTCGGTCTGAACATCATGGACACTGCGGTCTACCTCTTTCTGGCCGAAAAGGGCTATATTGACGGGCGCGTCGCACCGATCGTCGTGGACGGCGTGCAGGACGTGACGGCCTACATCAATCCGGTGCCCTCCGGTCTGGTGCTGACCGGCATCGTCGTTTCGGTCTCGGTCACGGCGATCATGCTCTCGCTGACCATCCGGCTGTACCGCCGGTACCACACCCTCGATCTGGACGAGATCTCCACCCGTCTGAAAAAGGAGGGACTTTGAGTGGCGTTTGTGCAGAACTTCCCCTTTTTTTCCATCATCCTGTCCATGTTCGCCGGCATCGTCAGCTCGGTGTTGCCCGCCAAGGCGGCCAAATGGCTCAACACCTTCGTTATTTCCGCTGTGGGCGTGATGTCGCTTGTCCTGCTCCGCTTCCTTTCTGCCACTGGACGCCCCTTCGTCTACTGGATGGGCCATTTCCCCGCGCCCTGGGGCAATGAGATCCGCGCCGGTCTGCTTGAGGCCGGCATGGCGGTCGTTTTCTGCGTCATCATGCTGCTGTCCATGCTGGGCGGCCGTAAAAAACTGCTGCAGGAGGTCGAATACAGCAAGCATAACCTGTATTACATCCTGACCGACCTGCTCCTCAGCTCGCTGCTCGCCATGATCTACACGAACGACCTGTTCACAGCCTATGTCTTCGTCGAGATCAATACGATCGCGGCCTGCGGCCTCATCATGATCCGGCAGAACGGCCGCACGATCGAAGCCGCCGTGCGCTACATGATCATGAGTCTGCTCGGCTCGGGCCTGTTCCTGATCGGCCTGTGCATGATCTACACCCTGACCGGTCATTTGCTCATGAGCAACATTCAGGACGCGGTCGCGCAGCTTTTCGCGGACGGCGCCTACACCGTTCCCCTGCTGACGACGATCGGCCTGATGTCGGCCGGTCTGGCCATCAAAAGCGCCCTGTTCCCCTTTCACTCGTGGCTGCCCGACGCCTACGGCTACTCCACCGTTTCCTCGGCCGCCATGCTGTCCAGTCTGGTGTCCAAGGGCTATATCTTCCTGCTCATTAAGATCATCTACCGCGTCATCGGCTTCGAAATTTTCACCCAGAGCAAGATCATCAACATCTTCTTCGTTTTCGGCCTGATGGGCATGATCTTCGGCTCGCTGAGCGCCATGCGGGAAAACGATATCCGCCGTATGATCTCGTTCTCGAGCGTCGCGCAGATCGGCTACATCTACATGGGCTTCGGTCTGGGCACGACGCTGGGCATGGTCGCCAGCGTCTACCATATCATCTCCCACGCCGCGACCAAGTCCCTGCTGTTTATCTCGGCCATCGGCCTGACCGATGTTTCGCACGGCAGCCGCAAGTTCCACGACCTGACCGGTGCGGCCTACCGCAACAAGATCGCGGGCATCGGCTTTACGGTCGGCTCGCTGTCCATGGTCGGCATGCCCATGTTCTCCGGCTTCGTCAGCAAGCTGCTGTTCTCGCAGGCCGCTGTCGGCCACACGATCAAAATGCTGCCCACCCTGATCGTGCTGGGCATCAGTACCATCCTGAACGCGATTTATTTCCTGAAAACGGTCATCCGCATCTACGTCCCCGACCACCGGCAGGGCGGCGAATCGATCCCGCTCGGCGCGGAAAAGGTCTATGCGCTGACGATCATCTGCTTCATCGCGTTCAACGTGGCGCTGGGTATGCTGTCCCAGCCCATCGAATCCTGGATCCTCGCCGGTCTGTCCATGTTCGGCTGACCGAAACGAGACAAAAGAGGTGCCTCGCATGAAAGATTCCGCATTCCTGCTGCTGCCTGTTTTCTTCCCGATTCTGGCAGGCGTGCTCCTGCTGCTGCTTCCCAAGGAACCGGCGCGGCGGCGTATTTTGACCGGATATACCCTGACCGTTCTGGTGCTGACCGCCTGCGCGGCCTGCGCGGTCATCGCGGGCGGCCCGGTGCAGCTCACCCTGTTCCGGCTGACCGATCAGCTCACCATCGTCTTCCGTCCCGACCTCACCGGCCGGTTCTTCGCTGGGGTCGTGACCGTCGTCTGGCTGTGCGCGGGCGTGTTTTCGCTCTCCTACCTGCGGCACGAGACCGCGAACAAACGGTTTTTCGGATTTTATCTGATCGTTTACGGCATTCTGCTCGCGCTCGACTTCGCGGGCAACCTGCCGACCTTCTACCTGTTCTACGAGCTGATGACCCTGTCCTCCGTGCCGCTCGTCCTGCATGATCGCTCCCATGCGGCCATCATAGCCGGACTGAAATACCTGTTTTACTCGCTCTCGGGCGCGTATATGGTGCTGTTCGGCTTCTATTTTCTGTATCATTACAGCGATTCGCTTGACTTCACGGCGGGCGGCGTACTCGACCCGGCCTTGATCGACGGGCATACCGGCCTGCTGCTGGCCGCAGCCTTCCTGATGCTGCTGGGCTTCGGCGTCAAGGCCGGTCTGTTCCCCCTGCACGGCTGGCTGCCGACCGCGCACCCGGTCGCGCCCGCGCCGGCCTCGGCCGTGCTGTCGGGCGTTATCGTCAAGGCGGGCGTGCTGGGTATGATCCGGGTGCTCTACTTCCTGTTCGGCGCCGACTTCGTGCGCGGCACCTGGGTGCAGACCACCGTGCTCATTCTGAGTCTTGTGACCGTCTTCCTCGGCTCGATGCTGGCCTATCTCGAAAAGGGTCTGAAAAAGCGGCTGGCCTATTCGACAGTCAGTCAGGTCTCTTACATCGTCTTCGGCCTGCTCCTGCTCGTCCCCGAAGCGGCTGAGGGTGCGCTGCTCCATGTCGCCTTCCACGCCTGCATCAAGTGCTGTCTATTCCTGTGCGCGGGCGCGATCATCTTCCAGACCGGAAAGACCCGGGTCGACGAGCTGCGCGGCATCGGCAAGGAGATGCCGGTCACGCTCTGGTGCTTCACGCTGTGCGCGCTCGGTCTGGTCGGCATCCCGCCGCTCTCCGGCTTTGTCAGCAAGTGGTATCTGTGCATGGGCGCGCTGGACAGCGGCCTTGCGCCCTTCTCATGGCTGGGGCCGGTCGTCCTGCTGATCTCCGCCCTGCTGACGGCAGGCTATCTGCTGCCCATCTCGATTCAGGGCTTCCTGCCCGGCCGGGACTATGATTACGCCGGACTGCGTTCCCGGGAGGCCGGGCCGGTCATGCTCATCCCCATGCTGGTGCTGACCGGACTGACCATCCTGCTCGGCCTGTTCCCCGGCCTGCTGACCGGCGCGCTGCAGCCCCTGATCGACACAATCCACGGGATGTGCGGCGCGATCGCACAACTTGTTTTGTAAGGAGGCGCGCACATGAAACCAATCTTTATGCTGGCAGCCATCCTGCTGCCGATCCTGGGCGGCGCGCTCATCCCGCTGATTCCGGCCAAGAACCGCCGCTGCATGATGGTCTATGTCGAATCCGTCGTGCTGCTGACCTCGGTGCTGGTCTGGTGCCTGCTCACCCACCGGCCGAACGCCCGCTTCCCGATCGTCAATTTCGTCAACCATCTCTCGCTTTCGCTTGAGATTGACGGGCTGGGCACGGTATTCGGCGGTCTGGTCGCAACGCTCTGGCCTCTCGCTACCCTGTATGCCTTTGAATACATGAAAAAGGAGCGCCACGAGCGCATCTTCTTCATGTTCTACACCATGACGCTGGGCGTCACATTGGGCATCGCCTTCGCCGAGGATATGCTGACCATGTACTTCTTCTACGAGCTGCTGACCTTTGTGACCTTCCCGCTCGTGCTGCACACCCTGACCCGGGAGGCCATTCTGGCCAGCCGCCGCTATCTGTACTACTCGCTGGGCGGCGCGGCCTTCGCCTTCCTCGGGCTGGTCTTCCTGATGGTCTACGGCACCTCAGTCGACTTCTATCTGGGCGGTGTGCTGACCGCGCGGGCGATGGAGACGCACACGAACACCCTGCTGCTTATCTATGTGATCGCCTTCTTCGGCTTCGGCGTCAAGGCCGCGCTCTGTCCATTCAACGCATGGCTGCCGCAGGCGGGCGTCGCGCCCACGCCGGTCACCGCTCTGCTGCACGCGGTGGCGGTCGTCAAGGCGGGCGCATTCGCCATCATCCGCCTGACCTATTACAGCTTCGGCGCCGATTTTCTGCGCGGTACCTGGGCGCAGACCGTCGTCATGTCGGTCGTGCTGTTCACCATCCTCTATGGATGCAGCCGCGCGCTCAAGGAGACTCACTTCAAGCGCCGTCTGGCCTATTCGACGATCAGCAATCTGTCCTATATTCTGTTCGGCGTGACGCTGATGTCCCCGCTCGGTCTGACCGGCGCGCTGACCCATATGGTCTGCCACGCCGTCATGAAGATCTGCTCCTTCTTCTGCGCGGGCGCTGTCATCTGCCAGACCGAACGGCAGTATGTGCATGAACTCGACGGTTTGGGCCGGAAAATGCCCGCTGTATTCACCATTTTCACCCTTTCCGGCATGGCTTTGATGGGCGTGCCCGGTCTGTGCGGCTTCATCAGCAAATGGAATCTGGCGCAGGCCGCTGCGGCCAGTGAAAATCCGCTGGCTTACGCCGGGATCGCCGTGCTGCTGATCTCCGCCCTGCTGACCGCCATCTACATGATGAGCATTTCGGTGCGCGCCTTCTTCCCGGGCGCGGGCTTCAACGAAGCCGCGCTGGGCGAGGCCCGCGACCCGGGCTGGATGATGCTCCTGCCGCTCGGCCTGTTTGCCGCGGCGATCATCGTGCTCGGTCTCCATTCTGCCCCGCTCGTCGGCTTTCTGTCCGACGTGGCACACGGCCTGATTTGAGAGGAGGCGTATCCGTATGTATGGCAATCTGATCCTTCCCATTTTGTCCTGTGCACCGTTTGTATGCGCTCTCGCGGTCTACTGCGTCGGCCGCTTCTCCAAGCAGGTGCGCGATCTGTGCGCGCAGGCAGTCACGACCGTGGTCTTCGCCGCCGCTGTCCTCCTGTTCATCCGTACGCTACGGGGCGGCACGCCGCTGTCCTTCGTCGCGGACGGTCTGTGCGGCGGCACGTTTTCGCTCTGTCTGGACGGCTTCCGCGCGCTCTACTGTCTGATCGCCGCGTTCATGTGGCTGATGGCGACCCTGTTTTCATCCCAGTATCTTTCAGCCGCACGCAACCGGAACCGTTACTACCTGTTCCTGCTGGCGACGCTGGGCGCGACGCTCGGCGTGTTCCTTTCGGCCGACCTGTTCACCACCTTCCTGTTCTTTGAGATCATGTCCCTGACCTCCTACGTCTGGGTGGCGCAGGAGGAAACACCCGCCGCGCTGCGGGCTGCGGGAACCTATCTCGCGGTTGCAATCCTCGGCGGTCTCGTCATGCTGTTCGGCGTGTGCCTGCTCGCCCATCTGTGCGGCACACTGGCCTATGACCGGCTGGGCGCACAGTGCGCCGCCCTGCTGGCTGACCCGTCCGCCCGTCCGCAGCTCTATCTGGCCGGCGGCTGCCTGCTCTTCGGCTTCGGCGCGAAGGCCGGTGCGTTCCCGCTGCATATCTGGCTGCCCAAAGCGCATCCGGTCGCACCCGCGCCCGCCTCCGCCCTGCTCTCCGGTATCCTGACCAAGGCAGGCATATTCGGCGTGCTGATCCTCTCGACCCTCTGCTTTGCGGGCGACGCGCTGTGGGGCAGGCTGATCCTGCTGATCGGACTTGTCACCATGGCGCTGGGCGCGGTGCTCGCCCTGTTCTCGATCGACCTCAAGCGCACGCTCGCCTGTTCCTCGGTCTCCCAGATCGGTTTCATCCTGTTCGGCGCGGGTCTGCTGACCCTGCCGGGCGCAGAGCTGGGTTTGGCCGCGCGCGGTACCCTGCTGCACATGGTCAACCACTCCCTGCTCAAGCTGACCCTGTTCCTCGCGGCGGGCGCGGTCTATATGAATGTACACGCCCTCGATCTCAACGACATCCGGGGCTTCGGCCGCAAAAAGCCCCTGCTGCGCTTCGTCTTCCTGATGGGCGCGCTCGGCATCGGCGGCGTGCCGCTCTGGAACGGCTACCTCAGCAAGACGCTGCTGCACGAAGCCCTGCTCGAAGCGCGTGCGCTGACCGGCGCGGAGTGGATGACGGCGGCGGAGTGGGTCTTCCTCGTCAGCGGCGGTCTGACCGTCGCCTATATGACCAAGCTCTATTTCGCGCTCTTTGTCGAGTCCAACGCCAACCCGGCACGACAGGCGCGCTTTGATCGGATGACCGACTATCTCTCGCCCCGGAGCGCCTTCGCGCTCGTCGGCAGCGCGGTCTGCCTGCCCCTGCTCGGCCTGCTGCCCCATGTCGTGACCGACCGGATCGCCGCGCTGGGCGAGGCCTTTCTGGGCAGCACGGTTATGGAGCCGGTCGCCTATTTCAGCTTCGCCAGCCTGCGCGGCGCGCTCCTTTCGATTGCGATCGGCGCGGCAGTCTATCTCATCGTCGTGCGCGGCTGGATGATGCGGGACGGCGTGTACCTCGACCGCTGGCCAGTCTGGCTCGACCTCGAAAATCTGGTCTACCGTCCCCTGCTCCTGACCGTTCTGCCCGTCGTCTGCGGCACGGTCTGCCGTTTCCTTGACCGTCTGCTCGACGGTATCCTCGTTCTGCTGCGCCGGACGGTCTATCGCGACAGCCCGCTGCCCTACGACCCGGTCGAGGGCACCCAGCTCACCGAGCACGTGGGCGGCTGGATCGAAGCACTCGCCGCGATCTTCCACACCAAGTCGAACGCCCGCCACCGGCTGGCCATGCTCTACGACGACTTTTCCGAAAACAGCACAATCATCGGCCGCAGCCTGTCCTTCGGCCTGTTCATGGCCTGTCTGGGTCTGATCCTGATCCTGCTCTACCTGCTCATTCTGTGATGTACTGCACGCCCGGTATCCCTTCAGATGCCGGGCGCGTTTTCCCTCTTGACAAGGCGCATGCACGGCGCTATAATAAAGGTAATTGAACAGCAGATCTTCAGGGCAGGGTGCGATTCCCTACCGGCGGTACAGCCCGCGAGCCGTAAGGCATGATTCGGTGAAACTCCGAAGCCGACAGTATAGTCTGGATGAAAGAAGATTACGCCGCGCAGCGAAACGCTGTGCGTGTCCCCACTTGCTCTGGAATGAATCAGATTTCATTTCGGAGTTTTTTCTTTTTCCGCCGGCGCATACGATTTGTCTTTCCGCGCCATGCTTGCCTTGAACGATCGGTTCAAGGCATTTTTTGTTTCTTTGGAGGCGTTTTTCTTGACAGACCTCGAATATATGTCCCGCGCTCTCTCGCTCGCTGAGCGCGGCTGCGGCCGGGTCTCCCCCAACCCGATGGTCGGCGCAGTCATCGTAAAGGACGGCCGGATCATCGGCGAGGGCTGGCACGAGCAGTTTGGCGGCCCGCACGCCGAGCGGCGCGCACTGGCAAACTGCACCGAGGACCCGCGCGGCGCGACGATCTATGTCACGCTCGAGCCGTGCTGCCACTGGGGCAAGACTCCCCCCTGCACCGACGCAATCCTCGAAGCCGGGCTCTCCCGGGTGGTCATCGGCTCGTCCGACCCCAACCCGCTCGTCGCGGGCAAGGGCGCGGCCATCCTGCGTGAGCATGGCGTGCAGGTCGAAGAAGGCGTGCTGCGCGAGGCGTGTGACACGCTCAATGTGGTCTTTTTCCATTTTATTTCGACCCATCAGCCCTACGGCGTGCTCAAATACGCGATGACGCTGGACGGCAAGCTGGCGACTTCGACCGGACTGTCCCGCTGGATCACGGGCGAGGCAGCCCGCGCCCGGGTGCACGCCGACCGCAACCGCTACGCGGCCATTTTGGTCGGTGTGGGCACGGTGCTGGCGGACGATCCCCTGCTGACCTGCCGTGCGCCCGGCGGGCGCGACCCAGTGCGCGTCATCTGCGACACCCGGCTGCGCACCCCGCTGACCGCACAGGTCGTGACGACGGCCAAGCAGACCCGCACCATTCTGGCCACCTGCTGCGCCGATCCGGCCCGGCAGCAGCCCTACCGGGACGCAGGCTGTGAGCTGCTCATCCTGCCCGAGCGGAGCGGACATGTCGATCTGACCGCTCTGATGACCGCGCTGGGTGCGCAGAATCTGGACAGCGTCCTGATCGAAGGCGGCGCGGACATCCATTGGTCGGCGCTCGAGCAGGGCGTCGTCCACCGCGTACAGGCCTATATCGCGCCCAAGCTGTTCGGCGGACTGACCGCCAAGTCCCCGGTCGGCGGCCCGGGTGTTCCCGCGCCAGACGCGTGCTTCCACCTGTCCGCGCCGACCATCACCCGGCTGGGCGACGACCTTCTGCTTGAAAGCGAGGTGCTCTGATGTTCACCGGCATCATTGAAGAAATCGGCACGGTGCGCGCGATCAAACGCGGCGCAGCTTCGGCGGTTCTGACCATCCGCGCGTCTGAAATCCTGTCCGACGTGCATCTAGGCGACAGTATCGCGGTCAACGGCGTCTGCCTGACTGTGACCGGCTTCACCCCGACCGAATTTACCGCCGACGTGATGCACGAGACCCTGAACCGTTCCTCGCTGGGCACGCTCGGCCCGGGCGGCAAGGTCAACCTCGAACGTGCGATGGCCGCGAACGGCCGCTTCGGCGGTCACATTGTCGCGGGTCACATTGACGGCACCGGCACGATCACCGCAATCGAACAGGATGACAACGCGATTTGGTACACCGTGCGCTGTGCGCCCGCCATCCAGCGCTATCTCATCGAGAAGGGTTCGATCGCGATCGACGGCATCAGTCTGACGATCGCCGCCCTGACAAGCGACGGCTTCCGTGTATCCATTATCCCGCACACCGCGTCCAAGACCACCCTTTCCCTGCGCCGGGTGGGCGACACGGTCAACCTCGAAAACGACTGTGTGGGCAAATACGTCGAACGCCTGCTGACGCACGCGCCCGCGCCCGAAGCCCAGACGCCGTCCAGCGTGATTACGATGGAATTTCTCGCCAAACATGGCTTTTGACCCCTGAAAGGAGTATAAAATATCATGGAACAGCAGTACAACACGATCGAGGAGGCACTCGAGGCGCTGCGCGCCGGTCAAATCATCCTGACCATCGACGACCCTGACCGCGAAAATGAGGGCGACCTGATCTGCGCCGCCCAGTTCGCAACGACTGAAAACGTAAACTTCATGGCACGCAATGCGAAAGGTCTGATCTGCACGCCCATGTCCGAGGAGCTGGCGCGCAAGCTGGGCCTCGAGCAGATGGTGCAGACCAACACCGACAACCACCAGACCGCCTTCACCGTGTCGATCGACCACGTGAACACGACGACCGGCATCTCGGCTGAGGAACGCGGCTACACCTGCCGCATGTGCGTCGATCCCGACATCCAGCCCGCCGACCTGCGCCGCCCGGGTCATGTCTTCCCGCTGGTCGCCCGCCGCGGCGGCGTGCTCACCCGCAACGGCCACACCGAGGCCACTGTGGACCTGTGCCGTCTGGCCGGTCTCGAGCCGTGCGGCCTGTGCTGTGAGATCATGCGCGACGACGGCACCATGATGCGCACGACCGAGCTGCTCGAAAAGGCCAAGGAATGGGGCATCAAGGTCATCACGATCCGCGATTTGCAGGACTACTGCCGCCGCCATGACAAGCACGTCGTGCGCGAGGCCTGCGCCAAGATGCCCACCCGCTTCGGCGAGTTCCAGATCTACGGCTACGTCAACGACCTGACCGGTGAGCACCACGTCGCGCTCGTCAAGGGCGAGATCGGCGACGGTAAGAACCTGCTCTGCCGCGTCCACTCCGAGTGCCTGACCGGCGACGTCTTCGGCTCGGCCCGCTGCGACTGCGGCCAGCAGCTTGCCGCCGCGATGACCCAGATCGAAAAGGAAGGCCGCGGCGTGCTGCTCTACATGCGTCAGGAGGGCCGCGGCATCGGCCTGATCAACAAGCTCAAGGCGTATGAGTTACAGGAAAACGGCTTCGACACGGTCGAGGCCAACGTCAAGCTGGGCTTCGCCCCCGACCTGCGTGAATACTGGATCGGTGCGCAGATCCTGCAGGATCTCGGCGCAAAGGAGCTGCGTCTGCTGACGAACAACCCGGAAAAAATCTACGGTCTGGACGGCTTCGGCGTTGAGATCGTCGAGCGCGTGCCCATTCAGGTCGCCGCAACGCCCTATGACCTGTTCTATCTCAAGACCAAGCAGCAGCGCATGGGCCATATGCTGAACTATAAATAAGCCCAAATCCATCAAAATTTCATTAATTCTTTGAAAAGAGGTATTTTTATCATGCACGTATTTGAAGGCAAGCTGGTATCCGAAACCATCCGCGTCGGCATCGTCGCCGCCCGTTTTAACGAATTCATCACCTCTAAGCTGCTGGGCGGTGCGCTCGACGGCCTCAAGCGCCACGGCGTTTCCGAGGATGAAATCGACGTTGCCTGGGTCCCCGGCGCGTTCGAGATCCCGCTGATCGCGTCCAAGATGGCGAAGTCCGGCAAGTATGACGCGGTCATCTGTCTGGGTGCCGTCATTCGCGGCTCGACCACCCATTATGATTACGTCTGCGCCGAGGTCTCCAAGGGCGTTGCACAGGTCGCGCTGTCCAGCGACATTCCGGTCATGTTCGGCGTGCTCACGACCGAGAACATCGAGCAGGCCATCGAGCGCGCCGGCACCAAGGCGGGCAATAAGGGCTACGACTGCGCCGAGGGTGCGATCGAAATGGTCAACCTCATCCGTTCGATCGAGGCGTAATTTCTCCCGTTTTCCGATCAAAAATTGAATTTTTATTAAAAAAAGCAGACTTTCGCTTCTCGAAAGTCTGCTTTTTTCTTTCTCTTTCTCTTGGTGCTCAGGTCGTGCTCAGCCCGTGCTCAGATTGTATCGTCCGTGCTCAGGTCGTGCTCAGTCCGGTTTCCGTTTCCTTCGGAAGAGCAAAACCCGCAGCAAGATGAGCACGAACGTGACCGAAGTGAGCACGATGACAGTGCGCATACCGCCCACGATACCCACCCGGGCGGCGATCTGTCCGATCAGCGCGGGCGCGGCGATGCCGCCGATGCTGCCCAGCATAATGAGCATGCTCGCGGCCAGATCGTTGCCCGCCAGCTCCCGGCTGACGCAGGAGAAGGTCGTCGGATAGATTCCGGCCATGAAGAACCCCAATCCGGCAATGCCGATCGCCGCCGGAACGGGCGACACCGCATGGAACACGACCAGAAAGAAGGCGAAGAAGCCCGCGCCGCCCATGAGCAGCAGTTGGTTCTGGCTCAGCCGCCGGCTCAGCGAGGCGACCAGCAGGCGGCCCAGCAGGATATCCACCCAGAGCAGGCTGCTCATCATCTGGGACATCGCCGCAGTGAACACGCCGCTGTCCTTCATATAGGTGACGAGCCAGCCGGTGATCGCGTACTCTGCCGAAATATAAAACAGCAGAATCAAGCCAGAGACCCAGAAGTTGACCGACCGCAGAAAGCTGTAATCCGCACCGCGCAGGCCGTCGCGCGCGGGTTCGGGCAGCGGATCGCGGGACGCGCGGCAGTACAGCGCAAATTGCAGCAGGGCAAACGCCAGCATGACGAAAACACCCGGGCGGAAGCTGCCGGTCAGGCGTTCACTGCCGATGAGCAGGAAGGGTGCGGACAGCGCGCCCAGCGCGAACGCGCCGTGCAGCAGGTTGAGCGCGCCCGGGTTCTCCCCCGCCAGCGTCGAAACCGACACATTGCAGAAGTTCGCGCCGCCGCCGCGCGCCAGACCGGTGCAGAAGCAGGCGGCCAGCAGCAAAACCGGCAGGGACGCGGTCGAAAACAGCAGATATGCGACCGGCATCCAGACCGTCAGGAGGAGCACGCTCCGGCGGCGACCCAGATACAGCGGCAGCACACCGGCCAGCAGGGTCGCGATCAGGTTTCCGACCGGCTGCGCCGACAGGAGCAGCCCGGAAAAGCCGTAATCCAGATCATATGCCGCGCGCAGGTAGGGTAAGAGCGACCCGACCATCAGCGAACCCATGCCGCTGAGCAGGAACGCCGCATAGCACCGCGCAAGCGCCGCCGTGCGGTTGGGCGTCCGGTTCATGCCCGGCCTCCCTGCCGCATCGCACGCGGACGCTTGTCAAACACGCGGATATTGTCGATATGCGCCCGGATCAGGTCGACCAGATCCTGCATCGTGCAGCCCTCGGGCAGATCGGCTTCGGGCAGGATGAAGGCACGGCCCTCGGTAATATAGATGTACACCGCGTTCTTGCGCACGAACACACGGTAGACCTGCTTCCAGCGAACGGTGGCACGTTCCTTCTGGTTGACGACGTCCACGCCGCGCTTGGACACGGTGACCGTATAGACCAGCCGGGGTGTTTCAAGCTGGTTGGCCTTGATCTGGTTGCGCAGCGAGATCCGGTAAAAAATCATGTAGCCCAGCGGCAGAATAATGCCCAGACTGCTGAAAATCCAGAACAGCAGGGTGCTGCCGGTCAGATAATTGATGACGCCCAGACCGATCATAAGCACCGGGAAGCCGGTCAGACCCAGCCAGCGGTTTTTCAGCCGGAAGGAATTGAAATTGGAAAAGTCTGTGAACACACGCGCGTCCATATGGGAGGCGACCGTAATTTCATCAGGGATCATATTGACATACCTCTTTCCTGTTCCGCAGCGCGGATTCTTCTTGCAAATAGTATACCATATTTCCTCCCGAATGGTAAAACGTTTTAATGAAATGAAAACTTTTCGTGAATAATATCTAAATCCCTATTCTTAGTATTGTTGATGTATCCAAAATTAAAACGTTTTAGCGAATTGATTATTGACACATCCGATATCTCGGTTTATGATGAACACATAAGAAATCACTAAAACGTTTTAACGTATGTGAGGCACAAAAAACAAGGTAAGGTGATAACGCCATGCGAAAACGAGTAACGATCAAAGACATCGCGGAGGAGGCTGGCGTTTCGACCGGCACCGTGCACCGCGCGATTTACGGCAAGAAGGGCGTGACCGAGGAAGTCCGCCAGCGTATTCTTGACATTTGCGCGAAACGCGGCTACCAAACCAATACCGCGGCCTCTGCGCTCAAGCGCGGCACGGTTCGCATCGCGGCCGCTTTCCCCGGCCCGGACACCAACAACCGATTCTTCTATGACAACGTATGGCGCGGCTTCCGCCGCCAGATCGCCGAGCTGCATGATTACAGTCTCGAAATCGTCGAGCTTCCTTATTATGCGGGCACGATGAACGATCAGGCCGCTGAGCTGGAAGCCTGCTACGAGCGGTATCAGGGTGAGCTCGACGCGCTCATCACGGTCGGTCACTTCAACGCCGCCTGCCGTCAGGTCGTCCGCAAATATGTCGACCATGGCATTCCGGTCTTCCTCGCCTGCGATGATACGCCCGACTGCGGACGGATCGCCTGCGTACAGGCCAATTACGAGATCACCGGGCGCATCGTCGCTGAGCTGATCAGCAGCCAGCTTCCCGCAGGCAGCGCCGTGCTTCTGTGCGCGGGCGACGTGCTGATTCCCTCCCATTACCGCACCGTCCTCGGCTTCGAGGACTACATCCGTGAAAACAAGCTCGACCTTACGGTCATCAAAATACACGGCTACGACAATGCCGACGAGCTGCGCAGCCGCCTGATGGAAGCCCTCATCAATCATCCCGAGATCCGCGGCGCTTTCAGTGTCAGCGCACGTCTGAGCGTCCTGCTGGCCGATCTGGTCGCGAAAATGAACCGCGCCGACGAGATCCGCGTGATCGCAAGCGACCTGTTCCAGGAGACCATCCAGAACATGGAAGCGGGCATCGTCAAAAACATCATCTATAAGGACCCCGAATCCCAGGCTTACCTTGCGACAAAGGTAATGAGCGAGTATCTTTTAAAGGCCCAAAAGCCTTTGAATGATATACAGTACGTTGAGAGCCGCGTCATCTTCCGAAGCAGTCTCAGCCTCTACACAGAGGATCGCTGACTCGAAGGACGGCACGGCCGAGAAGAAAAGGATGGAGGAATCCCAATGAAAACCAAGAGACTGTTATCCCTGACCCTGGCCGGCACCATGATGCTGACCGCACTCGCAGGCTGCGGCGGCGGCTCCGGCTCGAGCGCTGACGGCGCTGCATCCACCGGCTCTGACGCGGCTGCTTCCGGCGGCGAAAAGCAGAGCTACACCTTCAAATACGCCGAGCTCAACCCGGACGGCCACATCATGGACGAGTGCGCCGACAAGTTCGCTGAGATCGTCGCTGAAAAGTCCGACGGCCGCATCAAGATCGAAGTCTTCCCGGCCGGTCAGCTGGGCGACGAGAAGACCGTTTACCAGACCCTGCAGCTGGGCGGCGGCGCGGTCGATATGTGCCGCGGCAACTCCAACTCCATGTCCGACTTCGGCCTGAAGAAGATGAACCTGTTCGGTCTGCCCTTCATCTTCCGTGACCGCGAGCATCTGTGGAACGTTCTGAACTCCGAGATCGGCGACGAGATTCTGGCTGAGCCGCAGGAAGTCGGCTCCGGCATGGTCGGCCTCGGCTGGCTGGACGAAGGCTCCCGCAACTTCTTCACCATCCCCTCCAAGCCGGTCAACTCGATCGAGGACTTCAAGGGCATGAAGCTGCGCGTTCCCACCACCGACCTGATGAGCGACACCGCTTCCGCGCTGGGCATCCAGTCCACCCCGATTTCGTTCTCCGAGCTGTACTCCGCGATCCAGTCCGGTACCGTTGACGGCGCTGAGCAGCCGCACTCCGGCTACGTTTCCAACAAGTTCTATGAGGTTGCGCCGAACTACATCCTGACCGGCCACACCTACTCCCCCGGCATCATCCTGATGAGCGAGCACTCCTGGAACCAGCTCGATGCTGAGGATCAGGCGCTGCTGCGTGAGGCTGCCAAGGAGACCCAGGAATACAACCGTGAGTCCATCGAAGCCCTGGACAACGACCTGCTGCAGCAGGCGAAGGACGCCGGCGCGAACGTCATCGAAGTTCCCGACAAGACTCCGTACATCGAAGCGACCAAGCCCGTTGTCGAGAAATACGCTGCCGGTCTGGACGATCTGTACAAGGCGATCATCTCCAAGTAATCGTTCATCCGGTTCATAAATGTCCCCGGTATCGACCCGCTTTTTCCAACTGAAAAAGCGGGTCGAATATCTGACAGGGGATTTTACCAATTAGGGAGGTAAAGTAATGGACAAAGTTACAAAATTCTTTGACATTGTCTACAAGTTCTTCATGACTGTCTGTAAGATCTTCTTCCTGCTGATGGTCATTCTGACGAGCTATGTCGTACTCAACCGCTTCGTCATCAAGGGCTCTCTGCCCTGGGGCGAGCCGATCATCCTGATGTGCATGACCTACATGTGCATGATCTCGGCCTCTCTGGCCATTCGCGCCGATACCCATATCCGCATGACCGTCCTTGACATGATCATGCCGGACAAGGTCATCTGCGTCCTGCGCGCGGCGGCGCAGCTTTGCATCTTCGCATTCTCGCTGTTCATGATCGTCTACGGCTGGCGCTTCGCCATGCTGGCCGGCCGCAACGTCATCACCGGCGTCGGCATCAAGTCCATGTGGCTCTATCTGGCCGTTCCGTTCGCGGGCATCGCCCTCTGCCTGATGGAGGTCGAGCGTCTGATCAACTTCTTCGACCGCCGCAAGCGCGGTGTGACCCTGCCCGAGATCGAGCGTGCACGCGATGCTGAGGAAAAGAAGCAGCGCGAGATCGAGCTGGCAAAGAAGCGCGCGGCCAAGGAAGCAGCGCGGGCAGCAAAGGAGGCAAAGTAATATGGCATCGAGTGGCGTAGCAGTTGCAATTCTGGTCATTTCGTTCTTCGCAATGATCATCCTTCGTTTCCCGATCGCGTTCGCAATCGGTATTTCCAGTGTTATCACCACCCTGTACCTCGGCCTGCCGCTTGAGCAGATCGCTCAGCTCATGGTCAAGGGCGTTAACGTATTCTCCCTGATGGCAGTTCCCTTCTTCATCCTCGCGGGTGAAATCATGGGCGCCGGCGGCATTTCCGACCAGCTCATCCGTCTGTCCAACGCCCTGATCGGCTGGATGCGCGGCGGCCTGGCGATGGTAAACGTCGTCGCTTCCATGTTCTTCGGCGGCATTTCCGGCTCGTCCACCGCTGACACCGCCTCCCTCGGCACCATCCTCATCCCCATGATGAAGGAAGAGGGCTATGATGAGGAATTCGCCACCAACATCACCATGACTTCTTCGGTTCAGGGTCTGCTGATCCCGCCGTCTCATAACATGGTCATGTACGCGACCGTCGCCGGTTCGGTTTCGGTCGGCCGCCTGTTCCTGGCCGGCTACATGCCCGGCATCATTCTGGGCGTCGCGCTGTGCATCTACTCCTACTACATGGCTGTCAAGCACAACTATCCCAAGGGCGATCCCTTCTCCATCAAGAACGTCATCAAGACCATGGCTTCTTCGATCTGGGGCCTGCTGACCATCATGATCGTCGTTGTCGGCGTTGTCGGCGGCGTCTTCACCGCGACCGAGTCCGCTGCGATCGCCGTTGTTTGGTCAATCTTCGTTTCCGTCTGCATCTACCGCAAGATCAAGCTCACCGATATCTGGCACCTGATGGAGAAGTCCCTCTCCACGCTGGCCATCGTTCTGATCCTGATCTCGACCTCTCAGGTCTTCGGCTGGCTGCTGACCTACCTCAAGATGCCTGAGATGATCGCGAACGGCATTCTGGGCCTGTCCGACAACCCGATCGTCATCATGCTGATCCTGAACGTCCTGATGCTTATTCTGGGCACCATCATGGATATGTCCGCGATCATTCTGGTCTGCACCCCGATCCTGCTGCCGATCGCAACCAGCGTCGGCGTCAACCCGGTTCACTTCGGCGCCATCATGATCCTCAACCTCGGCATCGGCCTGCTGACCCCGCCGGTTGGCGGCACCCTGTTCGTCGGCTCCGCCGTTTCCGGCGTCAAGATCGAGCGTCTGGTCAAGGGCCTGCTCCCGCAGCTCGCCGTTATGGTCATCGTTCTGCTCATCATCACCTACTGCGAGCCGATCGCGATGTTCCTGCCCAACCTGTTCATGCCTGAATAAGCCCACCGTATAAGGAGACAGTTACATGAAAGCATTTATGGATGAAGATTTCCTGCTGACGACCGACGCAGCCAAGACGCTGTATCACGACTACGCGGAAAAAATGCCCATCATTGACTACCACTGCCACATCAACCCGGCAGACATCGCGGAAGACAAGCGCTATCAGACCATCACCGAGGTCTGGCTGGGCGGCGACCACTACAAGTGGCGCGCCATGCGCTGCAACGGCATCCCGGAGAGCCGCATCACCGGCGCGAAGGACACCGACCCCTACGAGACCTTCAAGGCCTGGTCTGAGACCCTGCCCCGCTGCATCGGCAACCCGCTCTATCACTGGACCTACCTCGAGCTGAAGAAATACTTCGGCATCACCGAGGCCCTGACCCCGGCGACCTGCAAGGATATCTATGACCGCTGCAACGCCCGTCTGGCCGAGCCGGATATGTCGGTACGCGGTATCATCGAGCAGTCCAACGTCAAGCTGATCTGCACCACCGACGACCCGATCGACGATCTGGCGCAGCACGCCAAGATCGCGGCTGACCCGACCTGCAAGGTCAAGGTTCTGCCCGCCTTCCGTCCCGACAAGGCGATGAACATCGACAAGCCGGGCTTCCCGGAGTACATCGCGAAGCTGTCCGCCGTCGTCGGCTACGAGATCAAGACCTTCGCCGACCTCAAGAAGGCCCTGATCGAGCGCATCGACTACTTCAACGCCCGCGGCAGCAAGGTCTCCGACCACGCGCTCGACTATCCGGTCTGCGCACCGGCCACCGAGGCTGAGCTGGACGCCATTCTGGCTGAAGGCCTGAACGGCCCGGTCTCCGCCGACAAGGGCGACAAGTTCAAGACCGCCGTCCTGCTCGCCCTGTCCGAAAAGTACCATGCATACGGCTGGGTCATGCAGATTCACTACGGCTGCATCCGCAACAACTCCTCCATCATGTTCGAGAAGCTCGGCCCGGATACCGGCTTTGACTCGGTCTCTGACGCGGGCGGCGCACAGGCGCTTGCGAACCTGCTGGACGCCATGCAGAAGGGCGGCCATCTGCCCAAGATGGTGCTCTACTCCCTCAATCACTACGACAACGAGACCATCGCCACCATCGCGGGCTGCTTCCAGACCGACGGCGAGTGCGCCTCCAAGATCCAGCTCGGCTCGGCCTGGTGGTTCAACGATCACAAGACCGGCATGGAGAAGCAGCTCACCGACCTGGCCAATCTGGGCGTTCTGGGCAACTTCATCGGTATGCTCACCGACTCCCGCTCCTTCCTCTCCTACACCCGTCATGAATACTTCCGCCGCATCCTCTGCGGTCTGATCGGCCGCTGGGTCGATAACGGTGAGGTTCACGCCGACATGGAGACGCTGGGCCAGATCGTACAGGATATCTGCTATAACAACACCGTCAAGTTCTTTAGCTTTGACGTTTGATCCCATCCATCTTTCCGAAGGAGCTGCTAATTATGGAAAAGCTGTCTTATAAGGTTTTGAAGGAGCAGGGCTTCGCCGGTTACCTGCTGGAGGACGCGCCCGAGCGCGTGCTCCAGTTTGGTGAGGGCAACTTCCTGCGTGCCTTTGTTGATTACTGGTTCGATATGTCCAACGAGAAGGCCGGCTGGAACGGCAAGTGCGTTCTGGTTCAGCCGATCGCGCCCGGTCTGGCGGGGCTCATCAACGAGCAGGAGGGCCTCTACACCCTGTACCTGCGCGGCCGTCAGAACGGCGAAAAGGTCGACCAGAAGCGTGTCATCTCCTCGGTCAGCCGCTGCCTCAACCCCTATGAGCAGGCCGACTACGAAGCGATGATGCAGGTCGCCGTTTCGGACGATCTGGAGTACATCGTCTCCAACACCACCGAGGCCGGTATCGTTTACGATCCCGCCTGCCAGAAGGATGACTGCCCGCCGTCCTCCTTCCCCGCCAAGCTGACTCAGGTGCTCTACCACCGCTATCACGCGGGCAAGCCGGGTCTTGTCATCCTCTCCTGTGAGCTGATCGACAACAACGGCAAGGAGCTGAAGAAGTGCGTTGACCAGTACGTCACCCAGTGGGGTCTGGAAGCCGGCTTCTGCGATTGGCTCGAGACCTGCACCTTCTGCTCCACTCTGGTCGACCGCATCGTCCCCGGCCGCATCCGCGACCCCGAGGAAACCGCCCGTCTGGAAGCCGAAAACGGCTATCACGACGAGCTGATCGACGTCGGCGAGATCTTCGGCGTCTGGAACATCGAAGGCCCGGCGTGGCTTGAAAACAAGCTGCCCTTCAAGGCTGCCGGTCTGAACTGCCCGGTCGTTCCCGACGTTACCCCCTACAAGAAGCGCAAGGTGCGCATCCTGAACGGCGCGCACACCGGCTTCGTGCTGGGCGCTTATCTGGCCGGCTTCGACATCGTCCGCGACTGTATGCAGGACGACACCGTCCGCGGCTTCATGAACAAGATGCTGCATGAGGAGGTCATCCCCACCCTGCCGCTCGACAAGCAGGATCTGGAGGACTTCGCCTCCGCCGTACAGGATCGCTTCAACAACCCCTTCGTCAACCACGAGCTGATGAGCATTTCGCTCAACTCGACCTCCAAGTGGCGCGCGCGCAACATGCCGAGCTTCCTCGAGTACATCGAAAAGACCGGTTCGCTGCCCACCTGCCTGACCGCCAGCTTCGCGGCCTACGTCGCATTCTTCTCGAACGACATTCAGGCGCTGACCGACAAGGGTCTGGTCTGCCGCCGTCCCAAGGGCAACGAATATGTCTGCTCGGATGACCGCTGGGTACTCGAGTTCTACTTCGACCACAAGGACGACAGCATCGAGGCGCTTGTCCATGCCGTCATGACGAATGAGAAGATGTGGGGTCAGGATCTGTCCCAGATCGACGGCTTCGAGTCCGCCGTCGTCTCCTGCCTGCATACCATCCGTGAGCAGGGCGCGCTGGCCGCCATGCAGGCCTGCCTGTAATTCCGGGAGGCGCGTATGAACAGCATCCGGATCTCTCCGCGAGACAACGTCGCGGTTGCCCTGCATCCCCTGTCCAAGGGTGCGGCCGAACAGGCCGTCACCCTGACTGAGGACATCCAGCAGGGTCATAAGTTCGCACTGTCTGCCATCGCTGCCGGCGAGCCGATCATCAAGTACGGCTATCCGATCGGCGTGGCCAAGTGCGACATCGCCCCGGGCGAGTGGGTGCACGTGCACAACGTGCGCACCGGCCTGTCCGAGGAGGGCGAATACGCCTACCATCCCGCAGAGGCTGCGCTCGAGCCGCTCGAGCCGCACACCTTCTCGGGCTACCTCCGGCCGGACGGCCGGGCGGCCATCCGCAACGAAATCTGGATCATCCCGACCGTCGGCTGCGTCAATTCGATCGCACAGAAGCTGGTTCGGGACAATCAGGACATCGTTTCCGGCTCGGTCGAGGGTCTCTACACCTTCCCCCATCCCTTCGGCTGCTCCCAGATGGGCGATGACCACGCGCAGACGCGCAAGCTGCTCGCCGCGCTCGTCAAGCATCCGAACGCGGGCGGCGTGCTCGTGCTCGGTCTGGGCTGCGAGAACCTGACGCTCGAGCAGTTCCAGCAGGAGCTGGGCGAATGGGATGAAAACCGCGTCAAATTCCTCGTCTGCCAGCAGTCCGAGGACGAATTTGCCGAGGGCGGCAAGCTGCTGCACGAGCTGGCCGACTATGCCCGCCAGTTCGAGCGTCAGCCCCTGCCGGTCTCCAAGCTGGTCGTCGGCATGAAGTGCGGCGGCTCGGACGGTCTCTCCGGCATCACCGCCAACCCGACCGTCGGCCGCTTCTCTGACCTGCTGATCGCGCAGGGCGGCTCGACCGTCCTGACCGAGGTGCCCGAGATGTTCGGCGCCGAGGCGATCCTGATGGATCGCTGCGTCAGCCGCGAGGTCTTCGACAAGGCGGTCAATATGGTCAACGATTTCAAGCATTACTTCACCGCCCACGGACAGGTGGTTTATGAAAATCCCTCCCCCGGCAATAAGGCGGGCGGCATCACGACGCTTGAGGACAAGTCCTGCGGCTGTGTCCAGAAGGGCGGCACCGCACCCGTTTCCGACGTCATCGGCTACGGCGAGCAGGTCGTGACCCCCGGCCTGAACCTGCTGTCCGGTCCGGGCAACGATCTGGTCTCGGCCACCGCGCTGACCGCGGCAGGCGCGCACCTGATCCTCTTCACCACCGGCCGCGGCACTCCGTTCGGCGCACCCGCGCCCACCGTCAAGGTTGCGACCAACAACGACCTTGCCCATCGTAAGGCAAACTGGATCGACTTCAACGCCGGGCCGGTCGCGGACGGCGAACCGCTTGATTCGGCCGGACGCCGCCTGCTGGACTACGTCATCGAGGTCGCCTCTGGCCGTCTGACCCATGCCGAGGAAAACGGCTTCCGCGAGATCTCGATCTTCAAGGACGGCGTGGTACTATGACACTTTCTGAAACGCTTTCCGCCGCCTGCGGCGCGCCTGTTGACGTCTATCTGACCGAGGGCGCGCGCGGCGCGGTCGTCATCTGCCCGGGCGGCGGCTACGAATGGCGCTCCCCGCGCGAGGCCGAACCGGTTGCGCGCCGGTTCAATACGATCGGCCTGCACGCCTTTGTGCTCCAGTACGACTGCTCGTCCGCACCGCTGGGCGACCGGCCGCTGCACACCCTTTCGAGAGCGGTCGCCGCCGTCCGCACGCACTGTCCCGATCTGCCGTCCGGCCGCGTCGCGGTCTGCGGCTTCTCAGCGGGCGGTCATCTGGCCGCGTCGCTCGGCGTGCGCTGGCACGATCCGTCCCGCTTCCCTGCCGAAACCGATCTTGCCGCGCATCGGCCCGATCTGATGATTCTGGGCTACCCGGTCGTCACCGCCGGCGCTTACGCCCACCGGGGCAGCTTCGTCAATCTGGCCGGTCCCGATCCGGACGCACAGGCCCTCTGGTCGCTTGAAACGCTGGTCACGCCGTCCGCACCGCCCGCCTTTGTCTGGCACACCGCGGACGACAAAAGCGTCCCCTGCCAGAACAGCCTGCTGCTCGTCGGCGCGCTGGCCGCACAGGGCGTTTCCACCGAATTTCATCTCTATCCGCACGGCGTGCACGGCCTCTCTCTGGCGACACCCGAGGTGGATGAGCCCGAAAAGGGCCGTCTGGCCGATCCGCATGTCGCCGGTTGGTTCGATGAACTAACCGACTGGCTGAACGGGTTCTGGCCCGCGCCGCACGTATCGAAATAAGGAGAATCAAGAAATATGGCAACAGGGTTTAACACCGACCTGCGCGATTCGCAGGCCACGATCACGCCCCCGATCGCACCCGAAAAGTTCGATCTTGAGGCATATGCCGACTACGAAGCCCGCCTGCTCGAATCGAACCGGCGCTTCCGTCAGGCGGACAGCGGCCTGCTGGTCTATCGCCGCTTCCGTGCGGACGGCGTATTCTATGACCAGTGCCGCGATTTTGAAAAATCGCTTTCCCTCCAGCTCGGCGCGCTGCAGGCCAGCATGGCCTACAAGGCCGATATCGCGAACTTCCTTGAGCCGTGGTACGGCATCGGCTACATCGCTTCCTGCTTCGGCGCGGACTATGTCTGGCCGCCCGAGCAGGCGCCTGCCGTCGAGCCGATGTTCGAGACCTGCGCCGACATTCTGGCCGCCGACGTCAAGCCGATTGACCAGACCCCGATCGGCCGCCACATGCTGGAAATGATCGAGTACTTCCTCGACAAGACCAAGGGCAAGCTGCCCATTTCCTTCACCGATATCCAGTCCCCGCTGAACATGATGAGCTATCTCATGCCCATCACCGATATGTTCATGGAGATGATGGATGAGCCCGAGGCCACCGCGCAGGTTGCCTCCCTCATCACCGATCTGCTGATCGACTTCCTCAAGAAACAGCAGAACCTGATCGGCGACTGTCTGGCCCGCCCGGGCCACGGCTTCGCCTCCAGCCGCGCCTTCACCGGCGCGGGCGAGAGCGACGACAACGCGGTCATGATTTCGGAGGACGACTATACCGAGATCTTCCAGCCGCTTGACGAGCGCATCGGCGCGGCCTTCGGCGGCACGGTCTTCCACTCCTGCGGCAACTGGGGCGGCAAGATCAACATGGTCAAGGGCATGGGCGGCATCGTCACGGCTGACGGAGCGTTCTCCGCGCAGACCGATCCCAGCCCGAACGATCCGGCCCTCTTCGGTGAGCAGTTCGCGGGCAGCGGCATCGTCCTGAACGCCCGCGCGGTCGGCGCGCCCGACGAGGCCTTCCCCGCCTTCCAGCAGCTCTGGAAGCCCAATCAGAAGCTCATCTGCGTAACCTACTGCCAGACGCCCGAGGAACAGGCACGCCTGTATGATATGCTGCACAGCATGGAAGGAGCCAACGTATGATCAAATATGATATCACATTCCATCCATCCTGGTGGCACCAAAACGCCGGAATCGACTTTTCTCAGCCCTTCTTTGACGATCCGGAATACCGCATGGAGTGCGACGTCAAGATGCGCAGAACGCTCTATGACCACTTCGGCGATTTCGGCATCGGCGAAAAGGACCCGCAGAAGCGTCCGCTGCTGGGCACTGACCTGCTCGCGGCTGGTTATCTGCACTCCCAGCTCATGGGCTGCGACATCGTCTATCAGCCCGACAACTCCCCGCAGGTCGTCTGCCGCAAGCTGGACGAGGAAGCCATTCTGGACGTCAAGGCGCCCGACCTCGACCAGAGCCCGGTCTGGCAGGCCACGCAGAAGCAGATCGATTACCTGCTTGAGAAATATGGCCGCGTTGAAACCTACGTCAACCTGATGGGCGTACAGAACATCGCGATGGATCTGATGGGTCAGGAGCTGTTCATGGCCTATTATGAGGACGAGGACGCCGTACGCGGCCTGCTCGACGAGATCACCAAGCTCTCGATCGACGTCGGCAAGCGTTTCCGCGCCCTGTCGGACGACATTTCGGGCGGCGTCACCGCCATCGTCCGCCAGACCGTGCCCGGCTGCTATCTGACGAGCAACTGCTCGGTCGAGATGGTTTCTCAGGCGCAGTACGAGGAATTCCTGCTGGCCTATGACCAGAAGCTGGCCGAGACCTTCGGCAATTACGGCATCCACCACTGCGGCCAGTCGATGGAGCACGTGGTCGAAGCCTATGCCAAGGTGCCGAATCTGACCTTTGCCGAGGTCGGCGCCGGTTCGGATATCGCCGCGGTACGCCGCGCCCTGCCCGAGACCCATCTCAACGCGCGTGTCAGCCCGGCTCGCCTGCAGACCATGTCGGCCGAGGAGACCACCGCCGAGGTGCGCCGTCTCTACGAGGAGGGCAAGGACGCCGCCGGTGAAAAGCTGTCTATTTCCTGCGTCGGCATCGACAAAAACGTGCCGGATGAGAATATCCGCGCTTTCCTGTCGGCCTGCGCTGCGATTTGATCTTTTCTTCTCACACAACGGGAGGGACGCCGTTCTGCACGGCGTCCTTTCTGTTTGTCCTGTTTTCATGCAAAAAGCGCACGATTTCAAGGAAATCGTGCGCTTTTTATCGTTATGCTTTGTTTTTCTGCCAATCAAACCACCATGCGGTGAAGGACGCGGCGTAATTCGTCTTAAAGCCGGTCAGCCCGTTTGAGCAGATGTCCTGCCATGCAGCCGGGTAGTCACCCAGATTGGAAAAAACGAGAATCTGATGGTCATGCAGCCATGCGATATCATCCGGCGCCAGCGCGTCCGCGTTCAGACCGACCTCGAACAGCCGCATGGACGGGATCTTCTCCTTCCACGCGTCGGTCAGGCGGCGGATATTCGCGCCCAGCTTCACACCCTCGGGCAACGTGTGCGCGGCGGCGTAGTCCTGAATCTCGTCAATCAGCGTAGGGTCGCCCGAGAAGATGATGCAGTCCATCCGCTTGGCACAGTCCTCCAAAAGGCGGCACAGCTCGGGCATCATGCCCGGGGCCTTGTATTCGATCTCGAGGATCAGGCGGCGATCGAGACCGTCCATCCAGTCCAGCAGGGTTTGCAGCCGGATCAGATGGGCGCACCGGCTGTCAGCACGCAGGGCATCCATCATCGGATGCGCCGGGTCAAGTCCCATCTGGCGCTGCACGTCGATCGCGCGGGTCTCGTCCGGCATACCATCCGGCTGCCAGTTATCGAGCAGGTGATTGGCATAGGGCACGCGCAGCGCAGCGGCCTCCTCCCACGTGCAGTCCTGAATACGCTTTTCGCAGGGCGCGGCGCTGCCTGCGGTCAGGCGGGCAAAGGTCTCATCATGATGTACGACGATCTCGCCATCGCGCGTCATGCGGATATCGATCTCCAGACCCTCCACGCCGTCGCGATAGGCCTGCTCAAAGGCTTCCATGGTGTTTTCCGGCGCGTCCTGACAGACGCCGCGATGGGCAAGCCGCCACGGGCCGGTATATTGCTTACACATATCGGTTCTCCTTCTCTCGTCGGCGGCCGGTCGCGGCCGCATCTGTTCAGCATCAATATACCGCACCTGAAACCGCTTGTCAATCGGATTTTTTGCCGTTTCAGGTGGAAGCAAGGGAGTTTAAGCGGACAAGATGAAAAAAGCAGCCGGTCGTATGGCCGACTGCTCTGTCTGATCTTTTCAGCTTGAGCCGCGCACGACGAGCCGTGCCGCAAGCTGGACGCGCTGCGCGTCGATGGTCTCTCCGTTCAGCATCCGGATGAGCGAGGCGGCCGCCAGACGGCCCATCCGAGCCGTATCGACCGCAACCGAGGTCAGCTCGGGTTCGATGACCGTGCAGACCGAGCTGCCGTCAAAGCCGACGACCGCCAGATCGTCCGGCACGCGCAGACCGGCCCGGAGCGCGGCTTTGATCGCGCCGACCGCCGTCGTGTCATTGTTGCAGAACAGGGCGGTCGGCCGGTCGGGCTGGGCCAGCATCCGGGTGACCGTGTCAATCGCGGCCTCCCGTGTAGCCGGAATGGAATATACATACCGCTCGTCGACCGGCAGACCCTCGCGCAGCATGGTCTCGCGGAAGGCGCGGAGCCGGATCTCCGAAATATAAGGAAACAGTTGCCCCGAAAGCATTCCGATCCGCCGATGGCCGCGCGCAATCAGGTGACGCACCGCCTGCTGCGTGCCGCCGTATTCGTCCGATCGGATCGAGACGATGTCACTGCCCTCGATATCGTTATTGACCAGCACGACCGGGATTCCCTGCGCGTGCAGGTCGAATAAGATATCGGTATCGGTCTGTCCGGCGAAGATGACGCCGTCCACCCGCTTGCGCATCAGCAGATCGGTCTCCCCCTGCGCGACGGCGCGGGAGGACGAGGCCAGAACCCCGTATCCGTTCCGTTCAGCCTCGGCGTGCACCGCCTCATAGACCGCCGCGTAAAACGGATTGATCGTGATCGGAAAATGCTTTTCGTACAGGATGAATGCAATGTTGTAATTTCGCTGGGTCACCATCGCGCGCGCGATGGCATTTGGGGAATAATGCAGCTGCTCCGCCGCACGCAGCACACGCTGCCTCGTTTCCTCCTTGACCTTGCCCGGCAGCACGAACGTGCGCGACACCGTGGTCTTGGAGCACCCTGCCAGATGGGCCACATCTTCGATGGTAACCGCCATAAGCCGCCCTCTCTCTCATTCTCTCGCGCTCTTATGTGAAATCTATTTTCTTCGGCAGCACCGCCCCATTGCATCCGCAGCGAATGACATGATGTTGCCCTTTTATTATACAAAAACTCACTGATAAAGTAAAGGCAGCCGCCTTGTTTTTTTCGATCCGACCGTTCAGCGTCCCTCCCGCTTCCGGCGCAGCTTGGCCGCGCATTTCCGGCAGATCCGGAAATCGGAGTGCAGCGGCATGGGCGCGCGGCAGATGCGGCAGCTCTTGCCCTTCTGGGTCAGCTCACGCAGGAGCAGCTCGTTGATCTGTCCGGCCGTGCGCTCCTTCTCGGTGCGCAGCCAGTCCAGATCGACCGGCCGAGAAAACGCACGGCAGAAGGAATAATACAGATCGATCATCTGGCTGTACAGCTCGAGTCCGTCGAGCGATTCGCTCTGCCGCAGAGGCAGCTCGATCATCCGGCCACCCGTGTATTCTTCGCAATAGAGCAGGAAATAGTCGAGCAGCACCTCCTCCCGCTCGTCAAAGGGGATCGTGGCCGCGCGCAGGGATTCCTCCTTGGTCAGCGCAAGGCCGTGCTCCTCGAGCGTCTTGAGGATGAAGATATAGCGGTCGATGCTCATTTTGCGGTAGGGCGGGATCGCCGGGATGCGGTTCCAGACCTGAAGCACCTCGAGCAGATCGTGCTCGACACGCAGCACGAGGTCGGAGAAGCCCAATACGGCCTCCTGAATCGGCTCGACCTCGGCTGAGAAGCCCTTCCAGATGTGCTCACTCGGCATGGTCGCCGTCACAAAGCCCTCGTCATACACGCCGAAACGCCCGGCGCGCCCAGCGATCTGCTTGACCTCCTCCGGCCGCAGCGGGCGGCTGCATTGTCCGTCAAACTTGACGTCCTTGGTGAAGACGACCCGGCGGATGGGCAGGTTCAGACCCATGCCGATCGCGTCGGTGGCGACCAGCAGCCGGGTCTCACCGCGCAGGAAACGTTCCATCTGCAAGCGGCGGGTGGCGTAGGGCAGCGCGCCGTAGATGACCGAGGCCGGGCGGCCCTGCCGTCTCAATTCCTCGGCCAGCAGCAGGACGTTCCGCTTGGAAAAGGCGATCAGCGCGTCGCCGTCCTCGATCTCGTCCATCGTGATCGGCCCGTCCATCAGGGTCAACCGCGACATGCGGGCGTGCCGCTCGATCTCGTATGGCTCGCCGCAGCTCTCGATCAGCCGGACGAGCAAGTCCAGTCCCTCAGGCGCGGTGCACAAATGAATTTCATGCGCACAGCAGCCCAGCACGGCGCGTGTCCATGCAAAGCCGCGCTCTCGATCGGCGATCATCTGACATTCGTCGATGACCGCGACCTCGTATTCCCGGTGCGGGTCGAACTTTTCCACCGTCGAAGCAATATGCGTCGCGCCCGGGCGGATGTCCTCCTCCTCGCCGGTCAGCATACTGCAATTGACGCCCTGCGCCAGCAGGGATTCCTGCACCTCGAGCGCGAGCAGACGCAGAGGCGCGAGATAGACGCCGCTCGCGGCCTGTGCCAGCCGCTGCAGGCTCTGGTAGGTCTTGCCCGTGTTGGTGCCGCCCACGTGGATGTGGAAGCGCCGCGCGGTCATGCGTGCCATCGGATACTCGTCCTTGGGATCGACCGTGATGAGGTCGGACAGCTCGGTGCGGATCATCGCCGGGATGCAGTCGACCAGATAGATCTGGTACAACGCGCTGTCAAGCAGCTTGCGGGATGGAAAATCGGACATGGACAGCAGCGAATAGGCATCCGCCTTCTCATGCCGTTTGTCGTATTCGTACAGGATGACCGCCGCTGTGCGCAGCAGCGCGGCGACATAGGCTTCGCCGGTCAGCGCCTCGCGCATGGCCTTTTCCCGCTTGGTCTCGCCCCGACCCAACCAGGCCGCGCTGCGCACGATCTGCGTGGGCGTCTTGAGAAAGACGCTGTACCGCGCCTCGGTCAAGCGAAGCACGTCCAGCAGGCCGCGCTGGGCTTCTGCGATGCTGCGCGCGGGCGGAATCGAGCCGTCCATCAGAGCGGTCAATACGCCCTGATGCAGACGGCGCACCAGCAGGTCGGCCGTGCGGTCGCCCTCGGTCATGCGGCGCAAGGCGTCCGGATCGAAGGCTTCCTCGAGCGCCAGCGCGCCGTAAAACGCACGCTGGCGGCTCTCACATTCCTTCTGCCACTTCCGTTCCTGACGGCGCTGGCGGCGGGCGGCAACCCGTTCCAGCTCCGCGCGCACCGCAGGCCGCGCCTCGGCGGCCTCCACGTCGGTCAGACGCCACCGGTCGACCAGCCTATGGCTGCCCGGATGGTGCGGATGCCGCCCGCGCTCGGGCGCGGGCAGGTAATGCAGCATCGGCTCGGTCCAGCCCCGGTCAAACAGGTCGCCAGACGCGAGCCAGACGGTGGTTTCGTTCTCGATCTCGGGCATATTTTCCTCCAAAAGCTGAAAAAATCAATAATTCCAATGATATTATACCACTTTCCCCTCTCCTTGACAACCGGCGGCAGGGCACAAAAAAGAGGGGCGCGGCGCGTCCCTCTTTTTGGATCATGTGTTGGTGGTCAGCCGACGGCGACCGCTTTGTTTTCCTCCGGTGCGGTCAGATCGACCACCGCGCAGCGGCAGTCCACGCCCATCAGCGCGACCGTTTCGTCTGCGCGCTCGGGATAGAGCAGCGCCAGATCACCCGGCTCAAGCGTGACCGATGCGCCGCCCGGCCCGATCAGCCGGGTCACACCGCGCAGGCCGTAGACCAGCTTGACCGTCAGGCCGTCCACCGTCTGGCAAACGGTTTGTCCATCCTCCGGTTCCAGAATCGCCAGCGCCGTGACGCAGTCCGCCCGGCTTTCCAGCTCAAGCTCATACGCAAGGCCGAACGCGTCCAGATACGCGCCGTCCGCACAGGTGACGCGATCATGCACAAACCGCGGCCCGTCTCCCTCGTCCACGACCAGAGAGCCGCCCAGCAGCAGCATTTCGCGCCGCATCCCGGTCTCAGCGCACAGACGCAGCGGGCCGCCGCGCACATGGGCGGCGCGCAGCCGGATCATCGAACATTCCCCCTCCTCCGGGTATGTATACAGAGGAATGCTCTTCTCCCGTCCGGTGCGGAAGATCCCCAGCTCACAGCGTGTTTTCTTTCTCAGTTTCATACCGCTTTCCCTCCTTTTCCTGTCCGGCGCATGACGCCGTTCAGCGTCCCCGCGCGTGCGCGGGATGGAGTATAAAACCTTGATTGTTATATTATTGTACTCCTTTTAAAAGAAAGCGTCAATGAAATTCCCGCGACTGTTCCCCTGCTTTTCCGACAGCCCAAAAGTCTACTTTTTTCACACGAAAAACCGGTGTTTTTTCGGCAGAACCGACGCTTTTTTCGCGTCGCTCGCGCCGTGCAGCACCCCGGTCCGCGCGGCTTCGGTCCATCTTCAATGATTCTCCTATATATCGCTTACCTATAATGACAGGTAGACCGCCGATATATGTCAAGCAAAAAACAAGGCTGTCTCCGTTCGAGACAGCCCCATGACGTCTTATTCCGTTCGGTCAAACACACCCGACTTGCCGCCCTCCTTGTGGAGCAGGCAGACCGCGCCAATTTCCATGCCGCGATCGACCGCCTTGCACATATCATAAATGGTCAGCGCGGCCACCGACGCGGCCGTCAGCGCTTCCATTTCGATGCCGGTCTTATGGGAACAGCGCAGCGTGCTCACGATGCGCACCGTACATTCCGACGCCGCTTCGATCTCGATCTCAACGCTTTCGATCGGGATGGGGTGGCACATAGGGATCAGCTCCCACGTGCGCTTGGCCGCCATGATGCCCGCGATCCGTGCGCAGGCGAATACATCGCCCTTCTTCGCCCGACCCTCGGTGATCATGCGCAGCGTTTCCGGCTGCATAGTCACAACGGCCTGTGCCCGCGCCATGCGGCGGGTGACCGCTTTCTCTCCCACGTCCACCATGCGCGCCGCGCCCGTTTCGTCCAAATGCGTCAGTTCCATTTCATGCGCACGCTCCTTCCCTGCTTTGCTTTCTATTATCGCATCGCAGGCGGGCCGCTGTCAACTCATTCCAGCAGATCGGTCAGAATATCCCGAAAATGGACGGCGGAGACCTCCCCGCAGTTGAGCAGCCGCACGACCCGCTCGGCAAACAGGCGGTCGACCGTATAATCCCTGACCTCATCCGCCACCTGTCCGCTGATCCGCATCGCCACGCCGAAGGAAGGTCTCCCCATGGCTTCGGAATGGTCGGTCATCCTGTAATCCGGTTTCACGCGCGTCCCTCCTATCTGGGACACATTTTAACACAGGAAAGCGTCAGATTTGACCGAATCCTGTCGAATTTCTCGTTTGTTCCCCAAAATTTCCCGAACAAACACCGCTTGTCACAAAAAACCAACCCCAACCGACCGGGTTTCCCGCCGCATTCCACAAAAACGCCCCTCCGGATCAATCCGGAGGGGCGGCTCATTTGACGTACTGACAGGGCAGATCAGGCATTGCGATCGGCCAGCAGAAGCTGTTCGACCAGCCGTGCGCCGTGGCGGATGCAGTCCGGGCAGGTGCACAGCACCTTGCCGGTATCGCGGCCCTTCAGCTCGGCGCAGAGCACCGAACCGGTCGCGGCACGGAACTGCTCTCCCATTTCGCGGTCAAGCTGATAGGTCGAGGCCTTGGTCTTGCCGGGCGCTTCGATGCCCGCGCTGTTCTTCAGACCGGCCAGCATCAGGCCGCCGGTCAGCGCGCCGCAGACCTCCATCATGCCCATGCCCAGACCGAAGCCCTCGCTGACCTTATACGCGGTCTGCTCATCGATGCCGAACAGATCGGCATAGGCACAGAAGACCGCCTGTGCGCAGTTATAGCCCTTATCATGCAGGGCGATCGCCTGTTCTACTCTGGATTCCATTGTTGTGATTCTCCTTAATATTCGTGTGTTTCAAAATACTCCATGATCGCGTTGTACTGCGCCCGCGCTTCCGCGCGCAGATTTTCCTCCGACAGAAGCCAAAGCTGATCCTCCGGATTCGTCATGAAGCAGAACTCGCTGATGAAGGCCAGCGCGCCGCCCGCACGCGCGGAACGCAGAACGAAATAATAATCGTTGGCCGAGTTCGTGCTGCTGTGCTGGAATACAAAGCGGCGGAAGCTCTGCCCCATATCCATGTATTCCTGCTTGAGCAGCTCGCCGAATTCGCGGCCGCGGCCGCCGTTTTCGTAGGCGATCTGGATGAGGATCTCGGCGCCCTGCGGCGCGGTGGACTGATAGGCATTGTGATGTACGCTGAAAATCATATCATAGCCGCCGCCCTCGGTCGAGAACAGGGTCTGGCGCGTGCTCGCCGTGACCGTCGTGTCGTCCGTGCGGGTCATCCGCACCTCCACGCCGTCCTCCTCCAGCATTTCGCACAGCATCTGTGAGACGGCCAGGTTGAAGTCCTTCTCACTGATCGGATCGCCCGCGGCGTACTGCACGCCCCAGGGCGCGTCGAAGCCAGCGACGGCCTTGGAGACGTTGCCCGCGTCGCTGCCGCCGTGACCCGGGTCAATCCAGATCTTGAGCACGCCGTCCACGCAGTTCGGCGTCTCCGGCTCAGCCGGGGTCTCAGGCGCGGCGGGCGTTTCCGGCTCGGGCGTTTCAGGTGTTTCTGGGATCACCGGCTCGTCCGGTACGTCCGGTTTCGGTGCCGGCGTGACCGGCGTATTGATGAGCACGGTGCGGGTCTGCGGGTCGTAGCCGACCTGAAAGCCCAGCATCTCACCGATGTCGACCAGCTTGAAGTAGTTGTTGCCCTGCACGTTGTACGCGGTCAGGGCGGCGGTATCGCCGTCCAGATACACCGGCTCACGGGTCAGGGCGGCTGTCTGCTGCGCCATGGGCTGTTCGCCCAACTCACCGCCAACGACCTCATAGGCCTGTCCGGACACGAGGTTGATCGCGCGCCGTTCCCCGTCCCACGTGACGTTGAACTGGCACTCCTTGCCGCTCAGCAGGGCGGCAATGTCGCGCAGCTTGTAGTAATTGTTGCCCTTGATGTTGTAGCCCACTGGCTTGACCGTAATACCATCCAGCAGCACCTCCATGGTCGCCGCATAGGCCGGGAGCTGTTCCAGATCTGCGTAGGCTGTCTGCGCGGCGGCCGCAGCCGGTTCCACGCCGGACAGCTCCGGATCGGTCGAAGCTGCCGCCGCTGCCGAGGTCAGCAGCGCGGCAGATAAAATTCCCGCAACCAGTCTTTTCATGTATATCGTCTTCCTTTGCTCATACGGGGTGTGTTTCAGAAATCAATGATCCAGTCTATTATAGCAAAAATCCCACATAAAATCAAGGAAAGGGCGAAAATTTGCGAAAAATGATTCCGAATTCACCGGTTTTGTGAACATTAGGTGAACAAACTGCATCTTTTTGGCATCAGAGCAGCGCCGCGCCGATGATGCCCGCGTCGTTTCCGAGGGTGGCGCGCACGATGGGCGTGCCGTCGTCACCGATCTTGAACTGATCGCGGTGCACCCGCTCGCGCAGGGGCGCGAGGAGCTTCTCGCCGTAGCCGGCCACACCGCCGCCCAGCACGACCGCATCGGGCTGGAAGATGTTGACGAGGTTGGTCAGGCCGCAGGCCAGATAGTCGCAGTAGCTGTCAAATACCCGGTCAGCCAGCGCGTCGCCGTCGTCCCGCGCGTCACAGACCATCTTCGCGGTCAGGCGGCCGCCGTTTTCAGCCATACGCCCGCGCAGCAGGCTGTCCACCGTGCTGTCCTCGAGCGCGCGCAGCGCGAGGTTGATGAGACCGGTGGCCGAGGCATAGGTCTCAAGACAGCCCTTGCGGCCGCAGTTGCAGGGCAGGCCGTCCGGAACGATGACCATATGACCGATCTCGCCCGCGATATTCGCCCGGCCGGTATAAAGCTGGCCGCCCACGATCAGGCCGCCGCCCACGCCGGTGCCCAGCGTGACCATGATGAGGTTCCGGGTGCCCGCGCCCGCGCCGCCCGCAAACTCACCGAGCGCGGCACAGTTCGCGTCGTTGTCGATCTCGACCCGGCAGGCAAACTCCGGCTCGAAAACGTGGGCGAAGCACACGTCGCGCAGACCCAGATTGGTACCGAAGGTCAGGGTACGGGTCTCCTTGACGAAGGTGCCGGGCAGGCCGATGCCGATCCGCATGATCTCGTCATGCGGGACGCTGTGTTTTTCGCACAGGGAAAGGCACAGCTCCTTCATGCAGCCGCAGAGCCCTTCCGGGTCGCCGGTCTTCGTGGGGGCGGACACCTTGTCGAGCAGCTTGCCTTCTGCGGTACACAGACCGGCGACCGTATTGGTGCCGCCCAGATCAATTCCGATTCGGTACATTTCTCTCTTCCTCCATTCTCAATCGGCCCGGGACGCTCAGCCACCGAAGGACTTGAGCATACGCTCCTGCAGCTCCTTGGCCGCGTTGTAGCCCATCTTCTTATAGCGGTTGTTCATCGCGGCGACCTCAATGATGACGGCCAGGTTTCGGCCGGGACGCACCGGGATCGTCAGCGAAGGTACGGTGATATCCAGAATGCTGGTGGTCTGGCCGTCCAGACCCAGACGGTCATACTGCTTGCCGTCCTCCCAGGGCTCCAGATTGATGACCAGCTCGATCTTCTCGGTCGGCTTGACCGAGCCGACGCCGAAGATGCGGCGCACATCGACGATGCCGATGCCGCGCAGCTCGATGAAGTGGCGGATGACCTCGGGCGCGGTGCCGACCAGCGTCTTGTCCGAAACGCGCTTGATCTCGACCGCGTCGTCCGCGATCAGACGGTGTCCGCGCTTGACCAACTCGATCGCGGTCTCCGACTTGCCGACGCCCGAATCGCCCAGCAGCAGCACGCCCTCGCCGTAGATCTCGACGAGCACGCCGTGCAGCGTGATCCGGGGCGCGAGCGCGACCTTCAGCGAGGCGACGATCGCGTTGATGATGGTCGAGGTGAACTCGTTCGTGCGCAGCACGGGCGTCGCGTACTTATGCGCGGCGGCCAGACATTCGGGGAAAATGTCGATATTGCGGGAGACGATGAGCACCGGAATGCCCGATTCAAACAGACGGTCGAAGCACTTGGCTCGCTCCTCCGGGGTCATCTGCTCGACGAAGGTGGTCTCAACCTTGCCCACGATCTGGATTCGATTGGGATCAAAATAATCGAAAAATCCGGCCAACTGAAGCGCCGGACGGCTGACGTCTGTCTTCGTGATCTCAACTTTTTCAAAGCCCTCCGGCCCGTAAACGACCTCAAAATTAAATTCCTGGATCAAATCGCCCAGGCATACGCCAAATTCCTTTAACTGCATCTCTGATCCTCCTACCGGTCTCTGATTCGTTGTTTTTATTATATCGAAATTTCTGTTCTATTTCAATGGGCATACCGCCCCCGCACAAATTTTTTCAAATTTCCAAAATAATTTAGATTTGTCCTTGCTTTTTTCAACGGGTTGTGCTATTATAATATTCGTTACTCAATGCCTTTTAGATAAGGAGGTGCAGGAAAATGGCAAAGTGCGATATTTGCGGCAAGGGCGTTACCTTTGGTATCAAGGTTTCCCACTCCCACAGACGTTCTAACAGAACCTGGAAGCCGAACGTTCGTCGCGTAAAGGCTCTGGTCGACGGTACTCCCCGCCATATCAACGTATGTACTCGGTGCCTCCGCTCCGGCAAGGTTACCCGTGCCATCTAATGTTGATTCCTTCAAGAACGCCTGCCAAAACGGCAGGCGTTCTTTCTTTTTTATTTGTCCTCAATTCGGCTTTGTGTTCCCGACGAAAAACAAGAGGATATTTCGATTCGTACAAAGAAAAAAATCAGAGAGCGATTGCGGGGTGATTCATTCCGCAATCGCTCCCTTTTTTTATCGTTCACAGCAGGAAAGGATGTACTCAGCCGCCGTCTTTGCACCGCCAGCCTCCCGAAAACTCCGGGCAATGCGTTCCGTCCGTTCCTTATAGACAGGATTTGTTAACACGGTTTCCAATGCCTTTCGGATATCATCCGGAGTCTCCGCCCGAAGCCGCAGTCCCATCCCCAGCTCCTCTATGCGCGCCGCTACCGCCGCCTCCTCACTCTGCTGCGGATCCAGCACCGTGGGAACACCGTACCAGATCGCCTCGCTGGCGCTGTTCATACCGCAGTGAGTCAGAAACACATCCGCCTGCTGCAGCACCGCTAACTGATCCACCCGTTCTTCCGCCCGGATATTGGATGGCAGCGATCCCAAGGCTTCCAGATTGTCCGCTGTTCCTACCGACAGTACAGCATCTGCATCCATACCCGTCAGCGCTGCTGCGCAATTTTTGCAAAACCGCTTGCGGTCATGGATCACTGTCCCCAGCGAGATATACACCAAAGGCCGCGACCTTTTTGTAACCCTTTCTTCCCGTTCCGGCAGAGAGGGGCCGACGAAGGCATAGCGTTCTGAAAACGTCTCCGCCATAGGCTGAAACGCACGGGAGGTATAGACAATGGTGTTTGTCTCGTTATCGTTCTGCAACAGGTCTGTCACCTGATCTACCGGGTATCCGTGCCGCCGCAGCAGAGCCATCTTGCGGCTGATGCGTGGCATCCCCAACAGAGAGCGCAGCAATTCGCCCGTCTTCGGTTTCATCCGTGCGGCAGACTGCTGATTGAATGCAAACGTCGTGGTAGAGCAGACATACGGGATCCCCAGCTTTTTTGCAAATAGCTTTCCCCAGAAGCAGACAGAATCCGAAACGATCACATTTGGCCGAAATTCCTCTAACTCCCGGCAGACCTTTTCTTCCAGTGTCAGGGTAGTTTCTGTCACCATCTCCACCAAGGCTGCGAAATCCCGCCCCACCTTTTTGTCCAAGTTCTTGGGCTGCGGCGGCAAGGCTTCGTCGCAGCAGATCACTTCCGCTCCGGCAGACTCCAGCTTCTCCCGAAAGGGTTCAAATGAATAATAGCGAATCAGATGACCCATAGCTGTCAGCTGCCGCACGACCTCTACTGTAGGATTGGTGTGACCCCAGGCGGGGATACAGAAAAATGCGATCCTGCTCATGTGGGATCCTCCCCTTTGACTATGGCATCAAACTGTTGGAACAACATATCGTCCTTGGTGATGACAATGCCCTGCTTTTTGTCCGCCAGCACCAGCAGCGTATCCCCCGGACGGATGTCAAACAGCTCCCGAACGCCCTTCGGGATCACGATCTGGCCTTTTTCTCCTACCCGGGCAATTCCTGCATATTTTTCTTTGCGCTGCGCCATCGGTCGTTTCTCCTTTTTGAGTATGAATTGGTATACTTTTCATACTTATAATACAGTATGTGATTTCAGCTGTCAAGAAGAACATGCCGTTTTGCAACGCACCACTCATTTTAGGTTCCCTAAGGAATCAATCTGATTCGCCCGTCCCAGCCGTCCTCCCGGGAACGCAATATGGCGCCCAGACCGAGTATCCTGACCCCGAAAAGACAAATGGTGGTATTGGAAGGACGAAAACGCAAAACCGCGCCCCTGACGGGACGCGGTTTGTTTTATTCCTTCTCAAAAACGCAGACGACCATCTTGACAAAGCACTCCTTGAGGCCCGGGCACTTTGCCAGAGGCGTCAGGAAGCCGCGCAGGGGCACCTCGCGGTAATAGACCTGCTTCATGCCCGCGTTGGCGCGCAGGCCGTCAAATCGCTTGATCGTCATGTGGTTGATATAGGAGAAATATTCCTTCCCCTGCTCGTTCTTTGAAATGCGGAAAGCGATACGGTCGGCGCCGTCCGGGACGGTCTTACACAGCTCCTTGTACGCCGCGATCAAAGTATCCTCGCTGAAGAACAGATGCACCCACGGCATGCCGATCAGGTCGGACAGGTGCGCGCCGAAGGGATGGTTGATCGGCGGGAAATTCACATACAGCCGCCCGCCCGGCTTGAGTACACGCCGCACCTCGGCCAGCACCAGATCAGGCCGATCGACGTGCTCCATCGCATCGTTCATAATAATGGTGTCAAAGGTATTATCCGGGAAACCGGTCTGCGCCGCGTCTCCCACGACAAACTCGAACTTGTCTGCAAAACCCAGCTCACGCGCCAGCGCTTCGGCCTCGTCCTTATAGTGCGCGACAATATCCATGCCGACGATCTTCTCAACGCCCTGCGAAGCGTAATACATCGTCTTGCCTGCCGCGCCGCAGCCGACGTCCAGCACCGTTTTGCCGCGGAACATTTCCTCGGTGGTATATCGTTCCCGATAGAACGCGATCGTATTTTCGCCGCGCTCGTACTGCCACATCGCGTAGCTCTTTTTGCCTTCGTTTTGCAGATTAAAGGGGTGCACCGGCAGCGGAAACAGCCGATTGACCGCCAAAAGCAGCTTTGTCATCATTGCAAGTATCAACTCCTGTTATACTTGCTTTATTATAGAGGTCTTTCTGAATCTTGTCAAGCCGAGCGCATGGATGTCCCAATTAACTTAAATTCACTTGGTTGATTCATTGTCGGTGTCTTTTGTGTTATATCCTTTGATAACGAAAATCAAGCCAATAATTGCAATAAAATCTGTCCAAAGACCATCATTTACACAGAACAAATGGAATACAATTACCGCTAACATAATTGCAATACCAAGAAGCATATTTTTGATACCGTTCATAAAAATCACACTCCTTTGTCAAATTCCAGTTTATCTGACTGTGGAAAAGGCTTCGCCGATTCAAGGCGAAGCCTTTTCCATTATTTTGACGAACAGTTTTCCCAAGAGCGTAAACCAACACATTAAGTTAAAAGGGATGCATGGATGGCTTTGCCTCTCCATGCAAACTGTGATACAATTGTATCAAATAAAAACATTCCGGGAGGAATACCATGCAGATTCGTTATGCAGTTCCAAGCGATCTCGACGCGATCGCAGCCGTGGAGGCACAGTGCTTCCCAGCAGCGGAAGCCGCGCCGCGCACACAACTTACAAACCGTCTGGCCGCCTATCCGAACCATTTCTGGCTGCTGGAGGAGGAAGGCCAGCTGATCTCGTTTGTAGATGGTATGGTCACTGACGAACCTATCCTACGGGACGAAATGTACGAAAACGTTGCACTGCACACTGAAACCGGCGCTTGGCAGATGATTTTCGGTGTCAATACCATTCCATCGCACCGGCGGCAGGGCTGCGCCGCCCAACTGCTCCGCCGGGTCATCGCGGATGCACGTGTGCAGGAACGGCGTGGTGTGGTGCTGACCTGTAAGGCGCATCTCACACACTATTATGCCAAATTTGGCTTTCTCGACGAAGGTATTTCCGCTTCCACGCATGGCGGTGCAGTCTGGCATGATATGCGATTGAAATTATGAGCAGAAGACAAAAAACGCCGTTCCGGATCGAAAACCGTTCACCCGAATCAAGGCGGTGATCTTCGATCGCCGCCTCGATGGTGTACGCGCTAAGTGATCTTCCCGGGCGGCGTCAGTCACCTTACCGGTTAAAAAAACGACCCGGTGGGTCGTTTTTCGGTAAGGCTGTGGCCGACTTGCTCGGCCAAGGCCCAAACAAGAGTGCGCCGTCCCGGAATGGGAACCATACGACTTCCAAACAAAATAAAAGCGGTGATCCTTCGATCACCGCTTTGACGATGTGCGCACTAAGTGATCTTCCCGGACGGCGTCAGTCACCTTACCGGTTAAAAAAACGACGATAAGGTACAATAAGTTTCGCAAAAATAAAAAGACATGGTTTGCAGATCTCTGGTAGAATGAAGTCGTGACACACCATTCCGAAAGGAGACAGCAAACCATGTCTGAGAAAATTGTACAGCTAAAC
>JAFBIW010000006.1 GCA_021531865.1 Butyricicoccus pullicaecorum
TCTCGCCCAGGGACGAGGTAGGCTCGTCCATGATGATCATTTTCGCATCGATCAGGACCGCCTTCGCGATCTCGATCATCTGCTGTACGCCCATGCCGAACGTGCCGGCCGGCTTTCTCGGATCAATTTACCGGCGCCGTTCTCACCGATCAGGCCGAGAATTTCGCCCGGCTTGACGTTCAGGTGCATGTTTTTTAACGCGACGACGCCCGGAAAGAGCTTCAGTGCGTTTTTCAGTTCTACTACATATTCACTCATTTCCTACACCCTTTTATACAGCAGGCGGGTGCGCGCGTCACCGCCGCACCCGCTTGACAGATCAAACCTTACTGAAATTTTTTGGTAATTATTCCCAGAGGCCCTTACTCTTCATGTCGGCAATGTATTCCTCGGCGTTGCTGGAATCGATGACCTTCGCGCCCGAGTCAATGAAGGACGCAACTTCCTTTCCCTCCAGACGATTGACAGCCGCCTCGACCGCCTTGTAGCCCATGTCGTAGCCGAGCTGTGCGATATCCATCGCAATCTGGCCGTTCTGGATCGCCTCGATTGCGGACTGGTTACCGTCGAAGCTACAGATGATGGTATCCTAATACGCCGCGCCACCCGAATCCTTGATGACCTTGGCAACCGCCAGCGCCATGTCGTCATTGGTCGAGAGAATAACGTCTACGCCGTTCGGATTCTTCTGGATGACGCTCTCCATCGCGTTCGCCGCGCGGTCAGCCAGTCCTTCGCAGTACTGCACCTCGATGATCTCGCCGCCGGCTTCCTCGAAGCCCTTGATGTAGCCGTTCATGCGCGCGTCATGGGTCTCATCGCCCTGTACGCCGGTGACGATAACTGCGGTCGGCTTTTCAATGCCGCGCTTCTTGGCTTCCTCAGCCGCAGCCGTTCCGCCGCTCTTGGCAGCATCCTCGTTACCGGTGCCGACGAACGCGGACTTCTTATCAGAGGTGAAATCGGTATCCAGCGCGATGATGGCCTTGTCGGTGTTCGCAACCAGCGTGCCGGCGGTGGTGGACTGGAGCGGGCTGATGACGACCGCGTCATAAACCGGGCTGGACAGCGAGGTCTCGATCATGTTGAGCTGCTCGTCGTAGGAAACCGCTCTAAATCCGGAGCGTTAGCATTTTTCTGCTGTATTTTTGCCGCCGCAGGCGGGTATGTGGAACAAAAATTATAAAATCCTGCACAAGCGCGCCCGGCGCGCATCAAATCAGGGTCTTGCCGCCCGCGATGGTCACGGTCACGCCGGTGATGTAGTCCGCGCGGCCGCCGGCCAGGAACGCCATCAGATCTGCGACCTCTTCCGGCTCGCACATTCTGCCCATCGCGACACCGCTCGTCAGCTCCTTCTCATACTCCTCCGGGGTCTTGCCCTCGACGATCGAGCGCTTCTGGAAGACCTCCTGCACCATCTCGGTGTTGACGTAGCCCGGGCAGACGGCGGATACCGAAATACCGTACTCCGCGTACTCCAGACCCAGCACCTGCGTCAGCGAGTTGATGCCGGCCTTGGAGATCGAATATACGCCGTTGGCCGATTCACCGATCTTGGACGCCTGTGAGGAGATCGAAACGATGTTGCCCTTGGTCTTGCCTGTGGCCTTGAGCTGCTTGGCGAAGAGCTGGCTCAGGCACCAGATGCTGCGCAGATTGACGCCCATGACGCGCTCCCACTCCGCCGGGGTCAGGTCGATCATATGCTTGGCGACCGTGATGCCCGCGCAGTTGGCCAGCACATCGACCGTGCCGATCTTCGCGTTGACCTCGGCCATGAACTGCTCGCAGGCCTCAAAGCTGCTGATGTCGACCACGTAAGCGTAGATCTTGACGCCGTACTTCGCCGCGATCTCGGCCGCGGACTTCTCCAGCACTTTCTTGTTGATGTCCACCATGACGACGTCGCCGCCGTACTCCGCGAACTTGGCCGCGCAGGCCTTACCGATGCCGCGTGCCGCACCCGTTGCGATGCACAGTCTGCCCTTGTAATTCTCGCCCATGATGTTTTCTCCTTTCATTTGGTTCAATCTCAAATTCCAATTGTCTGTCGGAACACCGCGCTTCCGATGCCGTGTTCCGCAGCCCGTTCTTGATTACGGTGCTATTATATGATACAATCGTATGGGGAACAATCTCGCAGTTTGCCAATAAATATTCAAAAAGAGCTCTGACGGAGGTGCTGGTATGCATATTCTCGAAGCGGGTATTCTGGATCCCTCGGAGATCTATTTCCTGCTGCCCTCGCACTTCGCGCTGAACACGCTTTACTGCCTCCAGCACATTGGCGTATTCCACTGCGATTCCCGCTATGTCGTGACCCATCCCTATTGGGAGTCCATCCTCGTTTTGTTCATCGACGAGGGCGAGCTTGAGGTCTCCTACGACGGCGCGCTGTTCACCGCACAGAAAAACGACGTGGTCGTCATCGACTGCCGCCATGAGCACAGCTACCACGCTTGGGACGGCCTGCAATTCCATTATTTTCACTTCACCGGCCCGCAGTCCGAGGCCTATGCCCACCTGCTGCATGAGCTGAACCACGGCGCGCTCCTGCATGACGCAAACAGCACGGTGCTCGACAACATCTTTCAAAATCTGCTGCGGCTGGCGCAGTCGCAGCTCAACGCGCAGAACGAGCACCGCATTTCGGTCTATCTGCACATGGCGCTGTGTGAGCTGACCGAGACCTGCTACAGCATCCCGGCCGTCGCCAACGAATCTATCGACCGCGCCATCCGCTTCATGCAGGAGCACATCACCGAAGCGGTCTCGCTCGATGAGATCGCCGCGCACGTCGGCTTGAGCAAGTTCCACTTCAACCGACAGTTCAAGCAGCACATCGGCATGACGCCCCATCAGTATTTCATCAACATGCGCGTGCAGTACGCCAAGCGCCTGCTGCTGACAACGCACGAATCCATCGAGGCCGTGGCCGAGCTGTGCGGCTTCGACAACACCTCAAATTTCATCCGCCTGTTCAAGCAGCGCGCCGGTATGACGCCGACCGCCTTCCGGAAGATCCCCTTTTAAGGCGAAATCCTCTCCTTTTACGCAAAATCGCGGGGCATGACCTCGTGCAGGAAGGCGATCGACTTCTTGATCGCGGTCAGAGCGGGCATGGTCTTGTCCTCGATCTCGAGCGATTCGACGCCGATCGCGGCCGAGGTCTTGACCATTTCTTCAAAGGGCAGATGCCCGAGTCCGTCGGTATTCAAGCAAAGTCTCATAGCGATTCTCCTTTTCGATTTCTCGTTCTTAGTCTGTCGGATGCGCAGTCAAAAAACAAGCTCGGTTTCGGACGCGAAAATATTCAATTCTTGCTCATCACACCAAACACAGCAACTTTTGAATATTTCCCCGCAACTCCTGACTTTCTACTGCCGGTGCGCCGCACGATACACCGCGCGGTTTTCAAAATGGTATCAATAGAAAAAGGCCGTATTTCACACGAAATACGGCCTTTTTCTCAGTTGATATCAGGGTTCCGCTTTGGGGCGCACCGGGCGCAGCTCGATATAGCCCCGTTCGCCGCGCGGCTCGAGCTGGATGCGCGGCTCGGTTTCGTCCCACGCGTAGCCGATCAGGCTGGGGTCGTACCGGTCGGCGGCCTGCTGGACAGCCGAAATGGCCTGACAGTAATCCTCCTCCCGGAACGGCTCGCCCTGAAACGCCAGATACGACGCGGCGGGCAGGTCAAGCACATCGAAGCCCGCCGGAACCGCGGCGCAGGCGTCCGCTTCGACCTCCACGCCCTGCACATAAACCGACGTACCCGGCTTTCTGTCCCGCTCGGACAGCCACAGGCAGACCGGCTCACCGCACAGGGAATCCATGCTGGTCAAAACGCCCCAGACGTCGCAGCCGACCTCCTCACAATAGGCGAAATAATCCTCCGCCTGTCTCCCGCGCTTGAGGATGACCCGGCGCGCGGGCTTCTGCACGAGCTGCACAAAAACACTCTGAACTGCTTCCATCTTCACAACTTCCTTTCTCAGCTCCCGAAATTTGACGCCGTATGGGATGAAAAGCGGAATTGGAGCCCGGGTGCGGACATATTCGCCCGGATTGCAGCCGAACATCTTGCGGAACGCCCGCTGGTATCCGTCTACGCTGCCGAAGCCCAGTTCATACGCCGCGTCGGTGACCCGGCAGCCGCCCTGTTTGAGCCGCAATGCCGAACGGGACAGCCGCAGACGGCGGATGTACTCCGCCGGCGTCAGACCGGTGTACTGCCGGAACAGCCGGTGCGCGTACCACGGGGAAAAGAGCGAGACCCGCGCCAGATCGGACAGGGTGATCTCGTCCTCCAGATGGGTTTCGATATAGTCCTGCATCCGCTGGACGGCCAGAATCTGTTCCTTCATGCCTTTCCCTCCCAACACCGATAGGATACACCCAAGCGGCGGGTACGCGCTCGACTTCCTTTGCGCAGTTCAGCGGCGGAGCAGGGTTTTTCGGCTCGGGTCATAGGACTTGGCGCGCAGATGGAGGATGAGTTCTTCGACGGATGCCAGCGCCGCGATGATACAGACCACCCAGCAGTAGCCGTCGGCCAGCGCAGTCGGCAGGACAAAGGGCACGGCAAACACAGCCGCGCCGGTCAGCTTGTTGAGATAGGTATGGAGCGAGGCGAACGTGCGGTATTTCCACGCGGCGACCCCGTAGGACGCCAGCCGGATGAGCACGATCGCGCCGACCACGTACCAGAGCGCCGCCGGAAAGCGGCGCAGCAGCGCGGGCAGGAGCTTACCCAGCATGACGGCGTAAAACAGCAGGTCTGCGATGCTGTCCAGCCGCGCACCCAGCGCGCTCTCCGTCCCGGTGCGCCGGGCAAGCCAGCCGTCCAGCACATCGGTCACGCCGGTCAGCGTGTAGATCACGAAAAACGGGGTCGAAAGGGGCGCGGTTCCCAGCAGGCAGAGCGTCCCGACCATCCGCAGGATCGAAATACAATTTGGCAGCGTAAAAATCATGGCAGTTTCTCCCGACCGGCGCGTCATTTGTCTCCACGCGTCCGCATACAGCCCCGCACGAACTTGACCGGCACGTCCATGCGCGCCGCCGCCTGCTCGGGCGTCATGCCGCTGTCCAGAAAGCGGCGGCAGACTGTCTTCATATCTTCACCCACCTCGATGATGTGGCCGTCCGGGTCGTAAAAGCGCACCACCCGCTGTCCCCATGCGTGCTCCCGGACGGGATGGACGTACCGCAGTGTCAGACCGTCCAGCCGCGCGAGGAAGGCGTCGAAATTGTCCTCCTCAAAGTACAGCTCACTGACCCGGCCTCCCCAATGCAGGGTGTCGGACGCGGCGTCGATGAACTGCATCCAACTCTCCCGGGTCTGCAAGGCCAGACCGCCGGTCAGGGTCACATTCGCGCCGAAATCCATGATCTTGCGCAGTCCCAGCACCTCTTTGTAAAACGCGACCGACCGTTCCAGATCGGTCACCACGAGCAGCGGATTTTTCAGCTTCATCTCAAAATACCTCCTCTGTCCTGCCGTGCCGTTTCTCTGATTGTAAAGCCGGGCCGTCCCGCTGTCAACCCGTGCGGAACGAAAAGAGCGCGCCGCAAACGATTGCTTGCAGCGCGCTCATTTCATGCAGTTGCAGCGGGTGGTCTCAGCCGTTTTCGGGGCGGCTCTCCTCCGCTCTGCCGTACAGATGGGTCATACCGGCGATCTTCTGCGCCAGCGCGTCAGTGAGCTGCCCGGGCAGCATCCGCCACTGCCAGTTGCCGCCCAGAATGCCGGGCGTGTTCATGCGGGAGCCTGCGCCCAGACCGAGATAATCCTGCATCTGCGCGACAAACAGGGCGGAAACACTGCTCATGCCGCCGCGCAGCATACCCCAGTGGAAGCCCTCCTCCTCGTTCAGACCCAGATACCGCTTGGCGGCGTCCAGATCGACCGGGTCGGCCTCCTCCTTCCAGACCATGAGCGGCGCATTGTCATGGGTGCCCGCGTAGCACACGCTGTTCGGCGTGTAGGTATGGGGCAGGTAGTTGCTCGGCTCACGGGAGTCGAAGGCAAACTCGAGCACCTTCATGCCCGGCAGTCCCGATTCGCGGAGCAGGGCGCGCACCTCGGGCGTCAGATAGCCCAGATCCTCGGCGATGAACTCGATATTCGGGAAGCGGTCAAAGAGCACGCGGAGCAGATCCATGCCCGGGCCCTTGACCCAGCGGCCGATCTTGGCCGAGGTCTCTCCGTAGGGCACGGCCCAGTAGCTTTCCAAGCCCCGGAAGTGGTCGATGCGGAGCACGTCATACAGGCGCGACGCGCCCGCGATCCGGCGCACCCACCACCGATAGCCGTCCCGCTTCATGGCGTCCCAGTCATAGAGCGGGTTGCCCCAGAGCTGGCCGTCGGCCGTGAAGGAATCGGGCGGTACACCCGCGACCTCGGCCGGGATATTCTGCTCGTCGAGCTGGAAGCTGCGCGGGTCGGCCCAAACGTCGGCCGAGTCCATCGCGACGTAGATCGGCAGGTCACCGATGATCTTCACACCCTTCGCATGGGCATAGTCCCGCAGGGACTCCCACTGCCGGAAGAACAGGAACTGGACATAGGTGAACAGCTCGATATCGGACGCGAGGGTTTCCCGGTACCGCGCGAGCGCTGCAGGCGCGCGCAGGCGGGCGTCCCGGTCGAACCATTCCGTCCAAGCGGCCATTCCGAAATGGCGCTTAAGCGCCATAAACAGGGCGTAATCGGGCAGCCAGTCGGCGTTTTCGGCCACGAAGGCCGCGACCGCTTCCGCGTCCCGCGCGAGACCCCGATCGGCCGCCCGCCGCAGCAGGGGCAGACGGCTTTCGTAGATCTTTTCGTAATCGACCTGCTCCGGGTCGGTGCCCCAGTCGATTTCCTCAATCTCGTCCTTTGTCAGCAGACCGTCCGCGCAGAGCAGCTCGAGATCAATGAAGTACGGGTTGCCCGCGTAGGCGGAAAAGCTCTGATAGGGCGAGTCGCCATAGCTGGTCGGCCCGACCGGCAGGATCTGCCAGTAGGACTGCCCGGCCGCCGCAAGGAAATCGACAAATTCCCGTGCGGCGCGCCCCATAGTTCCGATGCCGTAGGGCGAGGGCAGCGATGAGATCGGCATCAAAATTCCGGCGCTTCGTTTCATAAGCGGTTTCCTTTCAGCCCTTGACTGCGCCCGCGGCGACGCCCTTGATGATATGCTTCTGGCACAGCAGGTAAACGATGATGATCGGGATAATGTTCATCATGATCGAGGCCATCATCGGACCCATCTCAACCTTGCCGAAGCTGCCGCGGAAATACTGGATGAGGATCGGGATGGTCATGTAGCCCTTGGTGCGGTCGAGCACCAGATAAGGCAGCAGGTAGTCGTTCCACAGCCACATGGTCTCCAGAATGCCGACCGAAATGAGGGTGGGCTTGAGGATGGGCAGAACGACCATGAAGAAGGTGCGCAGCGGGCTGCAGCCGTCGATCATCGCGGCTTCCTCGATCTCGATCGGGATCGACTTCATGAAGCCGCAGAACATAAAGACGGCGAGGCCCGCGCCGAAGCCCAGATAGATGATGCAGATGGTGTAGGGGCTGCTCAGCTTGAGCCGGTCAGCCGTGGCCGACAGGGTGAACATCAGCATCTGGAAGGGTACGACCATCGAGAATACGAAGAGATAGTAGAGCGCCTTGCTGTACCACGTGTTGACGCGGGTGATGAACCACGCGCACATCGAGCAGCAGATCAGAATGAGCACGACCGAGGTGAGCGTGATGACGAGGCTGTACCAGAACGCGGTCAGGAAGCCCTTGGAGGTCAGCGCGTTGACGTAGTTCGCCAGACCGGCGAGGGTCTCGGAGGTCGGGAGCTGGAACGCGGTGCCCGTGCTGATGGCGGTCTCTTTTTTCAGGGAGTTGAACAGGATCATGAACACCGGGTAGATCCAGGCGATGCTCAGCACGCCCAGAATGATCGAGGTGATGTTGTCCTTAAGAGTCTTGTTCTGATTCATTACTGCTGAACCTCCTTCGAACGGGTAGCGCGAAGCTGGCAGAACGAAATGACGAGCACGAGGATGCAGAACAGGACGGCCTTGGCCTGACCGTAGCCCTTCCACTGGGCGCCCGCGCGGCCGTAGAAGGTCTGGTAAATGTTCAGCGCGAGCATCTCGGTCTTGTGCGCCGGGTCGCCGCCGGTCAGCGCGAGGTTCTGGTCAAACAGCTTGAAGCCGTTCGTCAGGCTCAGGAAGGTGCAGATCGTGATGGACGGCATGAGGTTGGGCAGCTTGACCTTCCAGAGGATCTGCCGCTCGGTCGCGCCGTCGATGCGTGCGGCCTCGAGATAGTCACCCGGGATGGATTGCAGACCCGCGATGTAAATGATCATCATATAGCCGATCTGCTGCCAGCACATCAGGATGACGAGACCGACGAAGCCGTAGGGCGCGTGCAGGGAGAGCAGGGGCTTGCCCAGCAGGGTCAGCACGCAGTTGAAGAGGATCTGCCAGATGTAGCCCAGCACGATGCCGCCGATCAGGTTGGGCATGAAGAAGACCGAACGGAAGATGTTCGTGCCCTTGATCTCGCGGGTCAGCGCCAGCGCGATGGCCAGCGCGGCCAGATTGATGCAGATGGTGGAAACGACCGTAAACAGCGCGGTGAACCAGAAGGCGTGCAGGAAGTCCGGCTCGGTCAGCGCGAAGATGTAGTTCTTCAGGCCGTTGAAGGTGGCGCGGTCGATCGTAATAAATTTACAGAAGGACAGGTACAGGCCCTGTAAAAAGGGCCAGATAAAGCCGATCACAAACGCTGCGAAGGTGGGCAGGACGAAGAACGGCCAATATTTTTTTAACGCTTTTTCCATAGAATGGCCTCCGCTTTCTCAATTTTCAGATAAAAAAGGCGGGGCGGGCGGCTACGCCCACCCCGTCTGTTTCTGTGCGGGAAAATCAGCCGTTCAGCGCGGCATATTCGCTTGCCCAGCCGTCGACGAACTGCGTCTTGACGTCGTCCCAGCTGCCGGTACCGGCCGCGTAAGCTGTCAGAACGGAAGCCAGCTCATCCTTCCAGGTCTGGGAGGGGATGGTCAGGAACGCCCACGAGATCGGGGTCTTGCCGGCTGCGCTGTAAGCCGCATCCTGACGAACGAAGAGGTTGGGAGACTCCTGCGCGCCCTTGAAGGGGATGACGAAGCCCATGTCGTCCGCCATGGCCTTGGTGCCGGTCTCAGAGGTGACGCACCAGTACATGAAGTCGAGGGTCGCCTGAATGTCCTCTTCCTTGGCCGCACCATTGACGCACCAGTAGTTCTCGGTGCCGTCGCACAGGCCCTGATTGGCCTCGTCGCCTACGCCGATATAGATCGGGATCATCGCCAGATCGTCATCGGTGAACGGCTTGCCCTCGCCGACGAGGTTGCTGTACTCCCAGGAGCCGTTCTGATAGAAGACGGCCTCGCCCGCGAGGAACTCATTGCGGGAGTCGTCGCCCGTCTTGCCGGCCAGCGCGGCAGGCTCACAGGTCGAATTGTTGATGTACAGATCGAAGATGGCCTTGTAGTTGTCCAGATACTTGCCCTCGATCGTCTCGGAAACGCCGACGCCCTTGTCCTGATACTCGAAGTAGATCGGCATATTGGCCAGATGGGTCTGGTAGCGCCAGTTGGAGGAGCCGTCCATACCGGCAGACGAGAAGGCCGCGAAGCCCAGCTCATTCTTGCGGGTGGTGATGTCCTCGGCGACCTTCTTCAGATCGTCAAAGGAGTCGATGTCCTCGACCGCGTAACCGGCCTTGGCCAGCAGAGTCTTGTTGGTGATGATGCCGTAGGACTCGTTGACGTAGGGGATCGCCAGAATCTGATCGCCGTCCTTCAGGGCGAAGCTCTCCGAAGCCAGCTCACCCATGACGTCCGTACCGGTCAGGTCATAGCAGTAATCCTTCCAGTTCGACAGGCCGACCGGGCCGTTAACCTGGAACAGGGTCGGCGGGGTGCTCTTGGCCATCTCGCTCATGAGCTGCTGCTCATAGGTGTTGGAGGCCGCGGTGACGACGGTGACCGGAACGCCGGTCTCCTCGGTGTAGGCCTTGGCCAGCGCCTGCCAGGCGTCGTCCGCCTCAGGCTTGAAGTTCAGGTAGTAGACCGCACCGGACGCGCCGGACGCGGACGCGCCGCTGTCAGCCGCGCCGGAGGACGCGGGCGCGCTCGAATTGCCACCGCCGCAGGCGGTCAGCATACCGGCGCATACTGTGAGGGAAAGCAAACGTGCAACTGTTTTTTTCATACAAACAACTCCTTTTTCTCTCAATATACCTTCCGTTTGCATCTATTCTTACATCAAATGATGTAAAAATTCTAATTTGCGCGGCATACGCTGCCGCCGGCGCGCAGGGTGGTGTGCAGACGCACATGGCGGTTGCCCGCCCGGCCCTCGACCATGTCCAGCAGAATGCGGACGGCTTCCTCGCCCATCTCGTCCTGCGGCTGGATCAGGGTGGTCAATGTGGGGACGGTGTAGGTTGACATCTCGATGCCGTCGATCGCGATGATCGAGCAGTCCTCCGGGATGCGGCGGCCGCCGTCGTGCAGAGCCTTCATCGCGGCGATCGCCATGGAATCCGCGATGACGAACAGGGCGGTGAAATCGGTCTTTCGTTCGAGCAGGCGGCGCACGCTGTCATAAGCGGCGGCCATGTCGAAGTCTCCGGTCTCGGCCACGAGCGCCGGGTCAAGCCGGATGCCGTGGTCGCCGAGCGCCTGACAGTAGCCGCGGTAGCGCAGCTCGCTGATCGAGTGATCCCGAATCGAGTCGAGCAGGACGGCGATCCGCCGGTGTCCCTTGCGCAGCAGCACCTCGACCGCCCGCCGGGCTTCGGCCTGATCGTCGATCGAGACCGAGGAGTAATCGGTGTTCCCCAGACTGCCGAAGCTGTTCGTAAAGGAGCAGCAGACGTAAGGGATGTCGAGCGCGGCGGTCTGCTCGGGCGTGTAGTCGAAGCAGCCGCCCAGCAGGATCAGTCCGCGCAGCTTCTTGGCGCGGGCAAGGCTGGCCGCGGCCAGCAGCTCGTTTTCCTCGGTGTGAATCTGGTGCAGCACCAGCGTATAGCCTGCCCGGTTGACCGCCTGCTCCGCCGCGCGGATGACCGCCGTGAAGAACGGATTGCCCACGCCGCGCACCACCAGCCCGATGGCGTCCGACTGGGGACGCACGAGGTCACGCGCGCTGCTGTTCGGCACGTAATGCAGCTCCTGCACAGCGGCCATGACCCGGGCGCGGACAGCCTCGCTCACATCCGGATGGTCGTTGAGCACGCGGGAGACCGTGCTGACCGAAACGCCGCAGTACTCCGCAACATTTTTGATCGTCATACGGTTTGCGCCTCCCCTCGGACACGGCCGTGACGCCGCTTCTCCAATCCACTCCGAAAACGATACCGGGAACGTTTCCAGTTTTATTATTTGTATTTTCACATAACTTGAAAGGATTGTCAACCGGGTCTTTCCATTTTCGTATACAAGCACAAAGGCATACCTTTTTGTATGTACATAATCCCCGAGCGATTCCCGGGAATTTTATCCCGCGAACCAAAAAAGCGCAGAAAAATACCCGATATCTGACCATTCGGATATCGGGTACGGTTCTTATTTTTTGCAGCGCAAACTGGTTATGAGAAGAAGCGCTCGTCCACATGCTGCAAATGGGCGCGGATCGCCTCCTCGGCGCGTGCGTAGTCCCGCGCGGAAAGGGCATCCAGAATTTCGCGGTGCTCGTTCCCGGCCTGCGTGGTGTGCCGTTCAAGCGTGCCGACCAAGGTATGAAACCGCTTGACGATCAGATTGCTGCGCTCGACCAGATCGACCAGAAAGCTATTGCCCGAAAGCTGCGCGAGCATCACATGAAAGGCGTAATCCTGATCGAGAAAGGCCGCGCCGTCGCCTGCCTCGGCCGCCGCGCACTGCTTTTCGTTGCACTGACGCAGCCGCTCGAGCTGCCGTGCGCCCAGTCCGCCGTTCTGACCGATCAGCCGGGCGGAAAGCGGCTCAAGCTGGACGCGCACCGCGTTGACGTCGCGCACGTCCTGCTCGGTCACGTCCGAAACCACCAGCGTCTTCCCCTGCTGCCGGACGATCTCTTCATATAATAATCGCTGCAGCGCCGCGCGGATGGGCGTGCGGCTGATGCCGAGCATCTCGGCCAGCGCCTCCTCGGTCAGGGTCTCGCCCGGAGTCAGTTGATTGGAAATGATCGCCGCGCGGATGGCTTCGTAGGCCTGATCGGCCAGCGAGGGCTGCTTTTTCAAATTCTTGAGCGCCATATCTGCCGTCTCCTGTCATTCAGAGATTACACATCTGGGATACAGTATACGGTGTGCCGCGCGAAAAGTCAAGCCAGACAGGCGGTGGCGGCCAGACTGACAAGCGGGATGGTGACGACCGAGAGCGCGCTTGCGGCGCAGATGATCTGTGCGCCATAGGCCGCGTCCATGCCGAGCGCCGAGGTCATCAGCACGCCGGAGGCCGCCGAGGAACAGCTCGCGCACAGGGTCACGACCAGGGTGAGCGTTGCGCCCAGTGTGCCCCAGCCGGGCACGCCCAGCAGGATAAGCAGCCCGAGAAAGGCGAACGGAATGACGACCATGCGCAGCAGCGCCGGGTACAGCACGCGCAGCCGCAGCAGCGCACGCGGGCGGCATTTTTCGAGGAACACACCGGTCACCATCATGGCAAGCGGCGTATTCAGGGAGGCCAGCGAGGCCAATAGATCGGCCGCAATGCCAGGCAGGGGCAGCCGCAGGAAATAAATCAGCGCGCCCGCCGCTGCGCCCAGCACACCCGGGTTGCAAATCGCCTTTCGCACAGAAATGCCCGACCGCCCCAGCAGGAGGGCGCGGCCATGCGTCCAAAGGAAGACATTGAACACGCCGACGAAGGCGCTGCCCAGAAAGACGCCCTCCTCCCCCAGCACGGCGCGCACCAGCGGGAACGCCATGAAGCCGCAGTTGGAGTAGACCGCGCTCAGACGGGCGATTGCCCGCGCGTCCACCTGCCCGCGCCGGATGAGAAGCTGCGCCAATCCGGCGGCCAGCAGGTGGAACAGCACGCCCAGCACGGCAGCCAGCACCAGCCCGCGTGCCTGCGTCCGGTCATAGGGCTGATAAAACGCGTCGATCAGCAGGGCAGGCGTGACAAAGCCCAGCAGGAATTTGCTCAATGCCTGCGCGACCGCCTCCGAAAACCAGCCCAACCGGGCACAGGCCATGCCCACGCCGATGAGCAGCAGCATCAAAACGACCTGATGCAGGGTCAGCAACGCGGTCTCCATCAGCCGCCGTAATAGGACGCACGCACGATGGGCGCAATGGTCTCGCGCGTCATCGGCACCGGATTGACCTTGGTCGAGCCGAGCATCGAGTTGTCAATCAGAATGGTTTCATCCCGCAGGAAATCGGCTTCCGGAATCCCCGCATCCTTCAGGCAGGCCGGGATGCCGACCGTCTCGGACAGGGCGCGCACCCGCTCGACCACGTCGCCGCCCAGCGCAGCGGACAGGGTCGCAAGCTGCGCCGCGACCCACGGATCCTGCCGGTTGAAATCGAGCACATAGGGCAGGATGACTGCATTCGCAAGACCGTGTGCGGTATTGTAGCGGGCCGAAAAGGCGTGCGAAATGCCGTGCACCATACCCAGACCCGCGTTTGAAAACGCCATACCGGCCATGCAGGAATATTCGTGCATCTTCTGCCGGCTTTCGAGGTCGCCCTCTGCCACCGAGCGCAGCAGCCACTGGAAAATGCCCTCGATCGCGCCGCGCGCGAGCAGGTCGGTGAAGGTGTCCTTGCTCCGGTTGGTATAACACTCGATCGCGTGGGTCAGCGCGTCCATACCGGTCTGCGCCGCGATGTGCGCGGGCAGAGAGCAGCAGACCTCGCCGTCCAAAATCGCCAGATCGGGGCGGAGCGCCTCGGTCTTGATGGCCAGCTTCTGCCCCAGTTCGGGGAAGGTGATGACGGTCACATGGGTGACCTCGCTGGCCGTGCCCGAGGTCGAGGGCACGGCGGCGAAGGCCGTGTGCGTCCGCTTAGCGGGCAGCGACGACGAGAAGACATTGTCAAAGTTCAGCTCGGGCCACTCGTAAAACAGCAGCATGGCCTTGGCCGCGTCGATCGGCGAGCCGCCGCCGATGGCGACGACCAGATCGGGTGCGTAGGCACGCATCTCAGCCAGACCGCGCTCGACCTCGTCCCGGGTCGGATTCGCGCCCACGCCGCTGTACACCGCGACCTCGCCCCGCTGGGAAAGCAGCGCTTTCGCGCGGTCGATCGTGCCGTTGCGGAACATGGACTGCCCGCCGGTCACGATCATGGCGCGGGTAAATTCCAGCTCGCCCAGCGCCCCCAGCGCGCCCGGCCCGGTCACAAGACGCTCGCCTGTCAGTCGAATTGATTTCATATTCTATCCCTCCGTTTTCGGATTGTATTTTGTATCCTGTATACAATATAGCGCACCGCGTTCGACCTGTCAACGGTTTCTTTTTTCAGCAAATAGAACAATTATACCTTGATTATATTGTTTATTGTTCCAATCAAAAACCGTGAAAAGTCGGGTTCCACAAAAAATCAACGGTTTGGATTGTGCAACTTGTGCAGATCGTGAATTTTCCAAAAACCGGTTGACAACGCCGTTTTCACAGCCTATAATAAGCCCATCAACCAGAGACAGGGACGTCCGGAGCGGACGCTTCTGTCTCTTTTCTTTTATCCCGATCATACAGGAGGGAATCCGATTATGGCCGCGCATACCATGCAAATTTCACGCTTCACCAAAAAGCAGCTTGCGCTGTACGGTGCGCCGCCGCGCACCTTCAACCCCAACACCGACCCGCTGATCACCGTGCTCGATCTGCACAAGCGGTTCAAGAATCTGGAGGTGCTCAAGGGCGTCGAGCTTTATGTCAAGAAGGGCGATGTCGTCGTCCTCATCGGGCCGTCCGGCTCGGGTAAATCCACGCTTCTGCGCTGCATCAACCGGCTGGAGACCATCCAGGGCGGCGACGTCCTCTTTGAGGGCAACAGCATCACCCGCGGCCCGGTCGATCTCAACGGCATCCGCCAGCGCATTGGCATGGTGTTCCAGCATTTCAACCTCTTCCCCCACTTAACGGTTCAGGAAAACATCACGCTGGGCCCGCGCTATCTGCGCAAGATGCCGACGGACGAAGCCAACGCGCTGGCTGAGCGCCTGCTCACCCGGGTCGGTCTGGCGGACAAGAAGGATGCCTATCCCAGCCAGCTCTCGGGCGGCCAGAAGCAGCGTATCGCGATTGCCCGCGCCCTGGCGATGGAGCCCGACGTCATGCTGTTCGACGAGCCGACCTCGGCGCTCGACCCTGAGATGGTCGGCGAGGTGCTTGAGGTCATGAAGGATCTGGCCCGGGACGGCATGACCATGATCATCGTCACCCACGAAATGGGCTTCGCCCGCGAGGTCGCCAGCAAGGTCGTTTTCATGGCCGACGGCATCATTCAGGAATCGGGCACGCCGGAGAAGCTGTTCACGCATCCGAAGAACGAACGTCTCATCAGCTTTCTCGGCAAGATTCTTTGACCCCATTTATGTATACAGTATACATTTTAAGGGGCAGAAAACAGGAGGGATACTATGGACTTCAATACATGGCTGACCGGTATTTGCCAGTTTTTGAGCAAATATTCGGCGCTGTTTCTGGGCGGTGTGAAAAATACGCTGCTGCTTTCCCTGACTGCGGGCGTGCTGAGCATTCTGGTCGGCGGCGCACTGTGCTTCCTGCGCATGAGCCGCATCGCACCGCTGCGCTGGATCGCCAACATCTGGATCGAATTCGTGCGCGGCACACCCGTGCTCGTGCAGATCATGATGATCTACTACGGCCTGCCGATGATCGGCGTGCAGCTCCCCGTTCCCGCTTTTCTGGGCAACGCGGGCGAACGCGCGATGTACGGTATTCTGGCGCTGACCATCAACTCGGGCGGCTACATCTGTGAGATCATCCGTTCGGGCATCCAGTCGGTCGACCGTGGCCAGATGGAAGCCGCGCGGTCGCTCGGCTTCGGCTCGATACGGTCAATGCTGATGATCGTTATGCCGCAGGCGATCAAGAACATCCTGCCGAACTTCGGCAATGAGTTCGCAAACCTCATCAAGGCTTCCTCGCAGGTCATGATCATCGGCGTGGGCGAGCTGATGTTCTCCTACAACACGATCAGCGGCACCAGCGGCCGCGCGTTCCTCCCGCTGATCGTCATCGCGCTTCTGTATTTCGCAATGACCTTCACGGTCGGCTTGGGCGTGCGCGCGCTCGAGCGGCACTTCCGCCGGAGCGAACGCTGAGCGTTCCCGGCTCCATTCTATGGCTCAATCATATTTCATTATTGATAGAAACACCTTGTTTCACTACAAAGGAGGCAATTAAAATGAAAAACACTGTAAAACGACTGATGAGTGCCCTGATGGCAGCTTCTATGCTGGCCGCTGTGACCGCCGGCTGCGGCGGCGGCTCGGCGGATACGACCGCCCCGGCTGATACTGCGGCTGCCGATACGGCGTCTGACGCGGCGGCGGAGACCGAAGAAGCCGACCTCGGCCCGGTACTGACCCGCATCAAGGAGAGCGGCAAGATGGTCGTTGCGACCGCGTCCGGCTATATGCCCTATGAGTTCATCGACATCAGCTCGGCTGACCAGAAGGTCATCGGCGTTGATATGGCGATGGGCGACAAGATTGCGGAGAAGCTGACCGAAAAGCTGGGCGTGACCGTCACCCCGCAGATCGAGGATACGACCTTCACCGCCAACCTCGCGGCGGTTGCGGCCGATCAGGTCGATATCATGATCGCCGGTATGTCCCCCACCGAGGAGCGCAAGCAGTCCATGGACTTCTCTGACGTATACCTCAAGGCCGAGCAGCGCCTGATGGTGCGCAAGGAGGACGCCGACAAGTACAAGGAGCTGAGCGACTTCGACGGCAAGATCATCGCCGTTCAGAAGACCACCACGCAGGAAAAGATCGCGCAGGATCTGCTGACCAATTCGACCGTCAACTCGCTCGAAAAGATCCCGGTCTGTGTGCTTGAGCTGACCACCGGCAAGGCGGACGCGGTCGTCATCGAGTCCACCGTTGCGCAGCCCTACCTGATCGCCAATCCTGACCTCGTCCTGTGCGACGCTACCTTCCCGGAGGATCGCCTGTATAAGGACACCGCGATTGCCGTGCCCAAGGGCAACGAGGACTTCATCGCGATCATCAACGAGACCATTGCCGAGTGCCAGGAGGCCGGTCTGATCGATCAGTGGATCAAGGAGTACAGCGCAATCTGCGCCGAAAACAACAAGGCGGCTTAACGCAGGATTTCAGAGGGCTTCCCGCGCGGGAAGCCCTTTCCCCCCGCCGAATATGTATACAGTATACAACGGAAGGTTGGATGTTCCCATGACGATGTACGAAGAGATGTATGAAGAAATGCAGGCGCTGACCCGGCAGCTCGTCGCCATCCCCAGCATGAACGGCACGCGCGGTGAGCGCGATATCGCGGACGCGATTGAGGCCTACCTGCGGCAGATCCCCTACTTTGCCCAGCATCCCGAGCTGGTCATCACGCAGGATCTGAAGGACGATCCGCTGGGCCGCCGCAACGTGCTCGCCCTGCTCAAGGGCGGCAGCGGGCAGGAGCACGACACGATCCTGCTGCACGGACATATCGACACAGTCGATGTGGACGATTACGGGGCGCTGAAAGAGTACGCGTTCGACTGCGCCCGTCTGGCCGAGGCCCTGCAAAGCGCCGAACTGCCCGATGATGCGCGGCGCGACCTCGAATCGGGCGAATACCTCTTCGGCCGGGGCGCGTGCGACATGAAGGGCGGCGACGCCGTCTTCCTCGTGCTGGCCAAGCATCTGGCCGAAGCACCCGAAGCGCTGCACGGCAACCTGCTGCTCTCCTTCAACCCGGTCGAGGAGACCCTGCATCAGGGCATCATCGAAGCCCTGCCCCTGCTGCGCCAGCTTCAGGAAGCGCACGGTTTGCATTTCCGTCTGGCGATCAACAACGACTTCATCTGCCCGATGTACGCCGGGGACACCACCCGCTACGTGTATACCGGCGCGGTCGGCAAGCTGCTGCCCATGTTCTATGTCATCGGCCGCGAGACCCATGTCGCCCAGTGCTTCGAGGGCTTCTCCCCCGACCTGACCGCCGCCGAGCTGGTGCGGCTGATCGACCGCAGTCCGGCCTTCTGCGACGGCTACAACGGCGAATATTCCCTGCCGCCTACCGTCCTCAAAATGCAGGATCTCAAGCCGCGCTACAACGTGCAGACGCCCAACACCGCCTGCGTATACTTCAATTATTTCGTCCACAACCGACAGCTGACCGATATTCTGGACGGACTGATGAATGCCGCCCGGCAGGCGCTCGATAACGTGATGCACGAAGCCGACCGGCGGTACAAGCTCTATTGCAATCTGTCCGGGATGCAGTATTCCTCGCTCATCGAGCCGACGCAGGTACTCAGCTATCGGGATGTGTATGAACGGGCGCGCACCGTCTGCGGCAACGGACTGGACGCGCTGATCGACGAAACGACTGACGCCTCGATCGCGGCGGGCGACGACATGCGTATCACCTCGCTGCGCATCGTCGAACGGCTGTGCAGCCTGTGCGGCATCAAGACCCCGACCGTCGTCGTCTTCTTCGCCACGCCGTTCTGTCCGCACAACACCCTGAAAAAGGAAGTGCCCGACGAGGCGCAGGTCTATGACGAGATTGCCCGTCTGGCCGAGGAATTTTCGGCGGAGAGCGGCGAGACCTACCGCCTGCAGCAGTTCTTCCCCAGCCTGACCGATTCGAGCTATCTCAAGATCGACGATGACGATCGCTCGATCGCCGCCCTGCAGGAGAACTTCCCGGGCTATCACAAGCTCTATCCCGTCCCGCTGGCGACCGCCCGGGCGCTCAATATCCCGGCGGTCAATTACGGCGTCTGGGGCAAGGACTGTCACAAGTGGACCGAGCGCATCCACATGCCCTATTCCTTCGGCGTTCTGCCCCGCTTTATCCTGAAAACCATCCATGCCTATTTTGATTGAGGAGGAGATCATTTATGTCCACATTACAGGAACGCTCTGCGGCCGTCATGCCGCCCTTTGCCCTGCACAATCTGCCCTTCGGCATCGACCACGCCCGCGGAAGCTGGCTCTACACCGATGACGGCCGCAAGCTGCTCGATTTCGGCAGCGGCATCGCGGTCAACAACCTGGGTCATAACGACCCGGACGTCGTCGCGGCGGCCAAGGCGCAGATGGACAAGATGGTGCACTGCTGCCACAACCTGTTCCACTATGAGGCGGAGACCGCGCTGGCCGAGCGTCTGGTCGGCCTGATGGGCGGCGGCTACAAGGTCTATTTTTCCAACTCGGGCGCCGAAGCGGTCGAGGGCGCAGTCAAGCTGGCCAAATACGCCACCCAGCGTCCGGCAATCATCGCCTTCAAGGGCTCCTTCCATGGCCGCACGATGCTCTGCACCTCGCTGACCGCCTCCAATTCGGCCTATCGCAAGCATTATGAGGGCCTTGTCCCCTCGATCTACTTTGCCGAGTACCCCAAACTGTTCGGCACGCCCTACGCCTGCGAGGACGGCAAGTGCCCCAAGCAGTATTTCACCCAGTTTGACGACCTGTTCAAGAAGCTGATCGATCCGTACAGCGTCGCCGCCATCCTGATGGAGCCGGTACAGGGCGAGGGCGGCTACGTCGTCCCGCCGCGCGAGTGGGTGCAGTATGTGCGCGAGGTCTGCGATAAGTATGGCATCATGCTGATCTTCGACGAGGTGCAGACCGGCTTCGGCCGCACCGGCAAGATGTTCGCCTGGCAGACCCACGGCGTAAAGCCTGACATCATGGCCTGCGCCAAGGGCATTGCGAACGGCCTGCCCCTTTCGGCGGTCGTCGGCAAGGCCGAGGTCATGGACAAGTGGACAGCGGGCGCGCACGGCGGCACCTTCGGCGCCAATCCGGTCTCCTGTGCGGCGGCGCTGGCCACGATCGGCAAGCTCGAGGACGGCGCGATCGAAAACGGCGCCAAGATGGGTGCATACTTTATGGATGCGCTGAAAAAGCTCCAGGCGAAATATCCCTGCATCGGCGACCTGCGCGGTCTGGGTCTGATGATCGGCATGGAGATGGTGCAGCCGGACGGCACGCCCGACCGCGCGCTGACCGCACGGATCGTCTCGCTGGCGCTCGAAAACGGGCTGTATCTGCTCTCCTGCGGCTGCGATAAGAACGTCGTCCGCTTCATCGCCCCGCTGACCGTCTCTAAGGACGAGATTGACTTTGCGCTGGGCGTGCTCGATAAGGTCTTTGCACAGGCCACGGCGGAAGCAGGCGGTGCGGCATGAAAATCCTGATCACCGATTATCCCGACGTGCTCGGTCGGGAACTGGAAAAAGAAATTGCCTATTTACACGAGGATCTCCCGGATGCGGAGATCCTCGTCTATCCCTACACCGATCCCGAGGCCTTCTACCGGGAAGCCGCCGACGCGGACGGTCTGCTGACCGCCTTCATCCCGCTGGACAAGCCGGCGCTCGACCGGCTGCCCGGTCTGAAGGCCGTGTCGATCAACGCGACCGGCTACAACTTCGTCGATCTGGCCGAGACACGGCGGCGCGGCATTCCGGTCTGCGCGATCGGCGAATACTGCACGCAGGAGGTGGCCGACCACACGATGGCCCTCCTGCTCGCCCTCGACCGCAATTTAAAGCACTACACCGACGACATCGACCGGATCGGGCGCTGGCAGTATTATGCCGCGCCCCGTCCGATGGGACTTTCGGGCGCGGTGCTCGGCCTGTTCGGTCTGGGCAAGATCGGCCGCGCCGTCGCGCGGCGCGCGCAGGGCTTCGGGATGCAGGTGCTGGCCGTCGACCCATACGCCGACCCAGCCCAGGCCGCGGCGCTGGGCGTCACCCTGACCGACGCCGACACCCTGTTCGACCGGTCGGATGTCATCAGCAACCACATGAACCTGACGCCCGAAAACACCGGTTTTTTTGACTACGCCTACTTCCGGAAGATGCGCCGCCGTCCGATCTTCCTCAATGTGGCGCGGGGCGGCAGCGTCAACGAGGCCGATCTCGTCCGCGCGCTGGACGAGGGCTTGATCCGTGCCGCCGGACTGGATGTGCTCGAAGCCGAAAAGCCCGATCTTACGCACTGTGCTCTGCGTGGCCGGTCGAACGTGATCCTCACGCCGCACGCCGCCTTTTACAGCGCCCGCGCGATCGAAGCGCTTCAGCGCATGAGCTGCAAAAACCTGACGGCCTGCCTGACCGGTCATCCGGACAAAGCCTTCCGCGTCGTCAACTGAGATATAAAAAAGACCGCGCTTCCGAAGAAGCACGGTCTTTTTGTTGAGATCCGACAGGCCGGACGCTTACGCGCCGACGCCGATCGGAGAGAAGATGACGTACGCCAGAACCATGACGGCCAGAACACAGGCCGCAACGACCTTGCCCTGCTTCCAGGGAGTCATATCGACAACCTTGGCGTCGTGCAGAACGAAATCGGTCGGACGCGGATTGACCTTGACGATGATGTACATCAGGATCAGGTCGAGCACGAACAGAACCGCGGTGAAGTACAGGTAATGTACATTCGCGAGGAACGCGATGCGGTTGCGCAGAACGAACTGCAGCAGGAAGTACAGCACAACATGGAACGGAATGATGATCTTTGCCGCGTTGGACGGTACCTTCTTCCAGAAGAAGCCGCACAGCAGGCAGACGAACAGCGGCGTGTTGAACGCGGCGAACGCCGAGTTCACAACGGTGGTGATGCCGCTGGCGTACATGAAGAACGGCGCCATGACGGTCGAAACGACTGCGACGATCGTACCGAAGATCTGGCCGATCTTAACCATCTGCGCGTCGGATGCGTTGGGCGCGAACATCGGGCGATGAATATCGAGCGCGTAAATGGTGGAAGCCGAGTTCAGGATCGAGTTAAAGGAGGACAGGATCGCGCCGAACATAACCGCCGCGAAGAAGCCCAGCAACCACTTGGGCATAACGTCCGCGACCAGCATCGGGTACGCGGTATCGCCGTTGCCCCAGTCCTGTACGTTGGTGTACAGCAGACGGGCGATGATGCCCGGGATAACGATGATGATCGGGGTCATGATCTTCAGGAAGCCCGCGAAGACCGCACCCTTCTGCGCTTCCTTCAGGTTCTGCGCACCAAAGGTACGCTGAATGATGGACTGGTTGGTCGCCCAGAAGTACAGGTTGTTGACCAGCAGGCCGGTGAACAGCAGCGGCCACGGCAGGTAAGGCTCGTTGAGGTTGGGCGCGTCAATCGCGTTGAGCAGGGTCTTGTCCGCATTCAGCAGGGTGTGCATACCCTCGAAGAAGCCGCCGCCGGTGACAGCGCCCAGCGCCATCAGGCCGAAGACCGGAACCAGCAGGCCGCCGATGATCAGGCCGATGCCGTTGATCGAGTCGGACAGCGCGATGGCCTTCAGACCGCCGCAGATTGCGTAGATCGAACCTACGATCGCGGTCGCAACACAGACAAGCGCAATCGCCCAGAAGCGTGCGGACGCTTCATTCATGCCGAACTCGACGACCATGACCTGATCGAGGCCGAAGATGTTGACGAATACCTGCGCGCCGGCGTACAGAACGTTCGGCAGCATGATGACGATGTAGGACAGCAGAACGATGATGGAAACCAGACGGCGGGTGCCCGCATCGTAGCGCTGCTCGAAGAACTCAGGCACGGTGGTCAGACCGGTCTTGAGGTACTTCGGCATCAGGACGAACGCCAGAATGCACAGCGCGACGGCCGAGGTGACCTCCCAGCCCATCGGGCTCATGCCGATACGGACGGCCTGACCGTTCATACCGACGAGCTGCTCGGCAGAAAGGTTGGTCATCAGCAGAGAACCCGCAATGACCGGACCGGTCAGATTGCGGCCGGCCAGATAGTAGCCGTCCTGCGTCTCAAGGTTGTCATCTCTGGTTTTCCACCAGGAGATGAACGCGACGAGCGCGGTAAACGCCACGAACGTCACGATGGTGAACAGAAGCGAATCCATATTTTCATCCTCTTTTCTTACTGGGTCTGCCGGCAGGCGACCGGCCAGCCCGTGATTTATCCCCTGACGCGGTCTCCCCAATCGCCGCGCCGGTTCGAACGACCGCTCCGCCCCCTCCCTTTTTGGAGGCGCAGCCGCCGCTGCCTTCTGCTAAAACGTTTCCACCGTATTTCATCCCGGCGGTGTCCGTTCCAAATGATCAAGTTTTGGAGCGAACCTGATAAATTTTGCTCTTTCTGGTATATTCTTGTTATTTCTTGCGTTTACAATTATATCTATTTGTGCCCGGGAACACAAGCAGATTTTAACAATTTTTGAATTTTCAGACGATAAAACAAATTTAACCTTGATTTTTTGTGTAAATTGTCCTTGTTTCATGTGCCCGTGCACATTTTCATCCAAAAAATCAGGCTGCACCGATATGTTTCCTGTGCAGCCTAGCAAAACTCCCAAAAAATATTCGGTATTTTTAGATATTATACTTGGTTTTAATCAGTATATCAGTAAACATGTTCTCGTGCGGCGGTGCTTCGCCCGAGAGCAGATAATTCTGCAGGATGTGCAGCGGCGCGCGGCCCTGCACCGCGGCATTCTGGTCGAGGATGAATTCGATGCGGTCCTCCGCCAGATCGATCCGGTTCTGCGGCGTCAGGTCATAGGCGATCACCCGCACCTTGCCGAACAGACCGGCCTTCTCGATCGCGCGGCAGGCGCCGTGCTGGCCGTGCGCCGTGACGTAAATGACGCTCAGGTCGGGGTTTTCCTCAAAGGCGCGCAGGGTCAGCTCATAGGCGTAGTCATCCCGGTTAAAGCAGTGCTGCAGGGGCAAAACCTGCACATTTGGTGCGATTTTTTCCATTTCCTCAGCAAAACTGGTGTAGCGCAGGCGGTGGCCGTGGTTGTTCGGATGGGCCGAAAGCGGCAGCACCTTACCGCCCTGCGGCAGCATGGCGCGCACCAGACCGGCCGCAGTCTGACCGCCGCGCCGGTTGTCCATACCGACGAAGCACAGCCGGCGGCTCTTGGGCGCGTCACCGTTGAAGGTGACGACCGGGATGCCCTGGTCGATGATGCGGTTCAAATGGGCGCAGACCTGCGGCTCGTCGCTGGGCGCGAGCGCCAGACCCTTGATCCCTTCCGCGACCAGCTCATCGATCACGTCCAGCTCCTTCTGCTCGCCCAGCGATTCCAAACGGCGAATGATGACCTCGGTGCCCTGCGCACGCAGCGCGTTGGCCGCTTCCTCCGCGCCCTGCGCGACGGTCTGCATGGTCGGCGTTTCGACCGATTGGATCAAAACACCGATTTTCAGTTCATTTTTGGCCTTTGCGAGCGCCCGACCGACCGTATTGGGCTGATATCCCAACTCCTCCGCGATCCGCCGGATGCGGGTCTCGACCTCCTCATTGACATGGCCGCGGTTGTTTATGACGCGGTCTACCGTGCCGCGCGACACACCGGCCATTTCCGCGATCTGCCGCAGTGTGACAGCCATTGTTCTCCCCCTTCCTGCCGGTATCGTGTGCCCGTGCACACACTGTCCGACCTTTTCAATTCTTCTCATTTTCTCGATAAACCGTTTATTTACCGGTTCTTTACGTTCAGTTTACCACGCGCCGCGACCTTTTTCAACACTTTTCGCAAAAACCGCATGTGCATATGCACATCCCGTGCAGTCTGTCAAATTGTTCCTGCCAAATCTGTGGAACTGCACAATTTTCTTCGTGTGTGCCCCGTTCCCCGGCACGCGGGCTTGTATTTTGTCGGATTCTTTCGTATAATAGAGGTTACTGTAAATCCGATCAAATCGATACACTTTTGCAGAATAAAGCGTGAAAGGATTACAAAGCACATGCTGACATTGCTGAAAAACGGACAGGTCTACGCGCCCGCGCCGCTCGGGAAACGCGACCTGCTGCTGGGCGGCGGAAAGATCCTCCAGATCGCCGACCGGCTCGACCCACCCGAGGGTTGGGCGGTCGAGGTCGTGGATGCGGACGGCCTGCTCGTGCTCCCCGGCCTGATCGACTCCCACGTGCATATTCTGGGCGGCGGCGGCGAGGGCAGCTACCACACGCGTACGCCCGAGATCACCCTGAGCCAGATCACCTCGGGCGGCGTGACCACTCTGATCGGCTGCATCGGCACTGACGGCGTGACCCGCTCGATGGCCTCGCTCGTGGCCAAGGCGCGCGGCCTGACCGAGGAGGGCGTGAGCTGCTGGGTCTACACCGGCTCCTATCAGGTGCCCGTGCGCACGCTGACCGGCTCCATTCTGGACGATCTGGTGCTCATTGATAAGGTCATCGGCACGGGCGAGATCGCCATTTCCGACCACCGTTCTTCCCAGCCGACGCGCGAGGAATTTGCGAAGATCGTAGCCGACACCCGGCTGGGCGGCATCCTCTCGGGCAAGGCGGGCGTTGTCAACATCCACATGGGCGACGGCGCGCGCAAGCTCGACTACCTGCGCTACGTCGTGCAGGAGACCGAGATCCCGGCCCGCAACATGGTGCCCACCCACATCAACCGCAGCGGCACGCTCATGCGGGACGGCATCGACTACGCCCTGACCTGCGGCGGTCTGATCGACCTGACGACTTCGTCCGACCCGGAATATCTGGAGCCGGATGAGGTCAAGGCCAGCACCGGCCTGCGGCAGGCGCTGGACGCGGGCGTGCCGGCTTCACAGATCACCTTCTCGTCCGACGGACAGGGCAGTATGCCCATCTTCCGGGACGGCGTGTACACCGGTCTGGGCGTGGGCGAGGTCTCCTCGCTCTGGCGCGAGACCCGGGACGCCGTGCTGACCGAGGGTATCCCGCTCGAGACCGCGCTCGCACCGGTCACGACCTCGCCGGCTGATATCTACAAGCTGCCCGGCAAGGGCCGGATCGAGACCGGCGCGGACGCCGATCTCTGTCTGGTGCGGGCGGACGAACTGACGGTCGATACCGTCTTCGCGATGGGGCGGATGATGGTGCGCGCGGGCGAGCTTCTCGTGCGCGGCACCTTTGAATCCTAATATATTTATAAAATCCAAGGGGGAAAACAATGGAAAAGAAAAAGCGCGGGTTCCGCGTCCCGCACACCTACGTCATCATCTTCATCGTCATCCTGTTCGCGGCAGTTCTGACGCACGTCGTGCCGCTGGGCTACTATGAAACCCATGACGTCACCTACACGGTCAACGGCGAGGAAAAAACCAAAACCGTACTCGATCCGGAGAGCTTCCAGTATGTGCTGGACGAGGACGGCAACAAGGTCACCAGTCCCGCGCCCATCTTCGGCACCGAGGACTTCGGCAAGCCGGGTATCCTGAACTATGTCTTTGAGGGTCTGACCAAGGGCGACAAGTGGGGCTCCGCGGTCGGCATCGTCGCCTTCCTGCTCGTCATCGGCGGCGCGTTCGGCATCGTCCTGCGCACCGGCGCGATCGACAGCGGCATCCTCGCCATGGTCAGCAAGACCAAGGGCCGCGAGATCCTGATCCTGCCCGTCCTGTTCGTCCTGTTCTCGCTGGGCGGTGCGGTCTTCGGCATGGGTGAGGAAGCCATTCCGCTGGCCATGATCATCGTTCCGCTGCTCATCGCCATGGGCTATGACGCGGTCGTCGGCGTGCTCGTCACCTACTGCGCCACCCAGATCGGCTTCGGCACCTCGTGGATGAACCCGTTCTCTCTGGCGATCGCGCAGGGCATCGCGGGCATTCCGGTCATGTCGGGCGCGACCTTCCGCATCATTCTGTGGGCGGTCTTTACAGCGGCCGGTGCGGCCTATACGATGGTCTACGCGCGCAAGATCAAAAAGAACCCCAAGCTCTCGGTCGCCTACGAGAGCGACGCCTACTACCGCGACGAATTCCGCGCGACCAGCGAGACCCGTCCGGCGTTCACGCTGGGCCACAAGCTCGTGCTGCTGATTATCGCGGCGACCGTCGTCTGGACGGTCTGGGGCGTTGTCACAAAGGGCTATTACATTCCTGAAATCGCTTCCCAGTTCTTCGTCATGGGTCTGGCGGCCGGTATCGTGGGCGTCATCTTCCACCTGAACGACATGACGCTCGACGACATGGCCAAATCCTTCCAGTCGGGTGCGGCCGATCTGGTCGGCGCGGCGCTCGTCGTCGGCATGGCGCAGGGCATCATCATCATTCTGGGCGGCACCAGCGCGACCGACGGCACCGTGCTCAACACCATTCTGCACGCGATCGGTCAGGCCATGCAGGGCGTGCCCGCCATGCTTTCGGCGTGGATCATGTACGTCTTCCAGACCGTCTTCAACTTCTTTGTTGTTTCCGGCTCGGGTCAGGCCGCGCTGACCATGCCCATCATGGCCCCGCTGTCCGACATTCTGGGCGTTACCCGTCAGGTTGCCGTTCTGGCGTTTCAGCTTGGTGACAGCCTGTCCAACCTGATCGTTCCGACCTCGGGCTGCCTGATCGGCGTTCTGGGCGTTGCCCGTCTGGATTGGGGCAAGTGGGCCAAGTTCCAGATCAAGATGCAGGTGTTCTGGTTCGCGCTGGCGACCGTCGCCATCCTGATCGCGGTCATGATCGGCTTCGCCTGATCTCCTTCCCTGCCAAACAAAAAGATCCGTCTCCACCGCTCGGATGGGACGGATCTTTTTTTCGTGCTCAGGCGATGTGCCGCCCGTGCGCAGCGTGTGCTCAGCCTGCGCCGCCGTGCTCAGCCGAAGAAGCGCGCGATCTCGATGGCCGCGTTTTCGACCGAATCCGAGCCGTGGATCACGTTCTCGGTCGTCGAGTGGGCGAAATCGCCCCGGATCGTGCCGGGCGCCGCGTCCTCGAAGCGAGTCGCGCCCATCAGGATGCGCATGCCCTGTACGGCGTGCTCACCCTCGACGATCATCGCGAGCACCGGCCCGCTCGTCATGTACGCAACGGTGTCCGGGAAAAACGGTTTGTCCGCAATGTGTGCATAATGCTCGCGCAGGATGGCCTCGTCGAGCTGCATGGTCTGCATCCGCACGATGCGGTAGCCCTTACGCTCAATGCGCGCGAGGATCTCGCCGGTCAGGCCGCGCTTGAGCGCGTCCGGCTTGAGCATGATATAGGTCTGTTCCATTGGATTTTCTCTTCCTTTCTCGTCTGTGCCGGTCGTCCGGCATGTGTATTTTCAGTATACCACATCCCGATCAAAAAGTTGAACTTTATTTTTGATCAAAAAAGGCATACAATACAGATAATGATATTGTCAGGAGGGATCACACATGTCATTTATGGATCAATTTGACCGGCTCCGCGACCGGGCGACCGAGCTGGCGCAGACTGGCGCGGCCAAATCGCGCCAGCTTGCCGAGATCGCCAAGCTGAAGACCGACAACATGGCCGAGGAGGACGCCATCCGCCGCGCTTATATTGAGCTGGGCAAGCTGTATTTTGAGCAGTTCAGCGACACGGCTGAGCCACCCTTCGCCGCCCCGTGCGACCGCATCCGCGCCGCCCGCGTCCGCATCGCCGCGAATGACCTGCGCATCGCCGAGCTGAAGGAGGAGGACACGGCGGCAGCCGAACCGGCAGCCGAGGCCGCAGCCGCGTCGGAGTCCGCGCCCCAAGCCCTGCCCGACCATCCGCAGGACTGAGCACGCGCCGCGTTCCCAAGGGAGGGGACGCGGTGCTTCTCTGCCATTCGATTGACTTTTGCTCCGGTTTGATATAAAATCACACCAAACGATCGGAGGTGTCTGTAATGAAACGTGACGAACGCTTATACAACCTGATCTTCCCGGTCTGGATGCTGTATACACCGCTGGCAGCCGCCGTCTCGCCATTGATCTGGGGCATTTTGCTCGCCGGAAACTTCGTCTGGGACAGCGCCGTCCTGCTGCTGGCCTTCTTCTGGATGCACCTGCCGCAGAAAGGGACGCTGTACCGCCGCGCCATCCTGCGTGTCTGGCTGTGCGGCTTTCTGGCTGACGTAGTGGCCACCCTGCCCTATCTGGTGCTCATGTACACCGGAATCGAGCCCGACTTTATCAGCGTGTATCACCCGATCGATCAGGTCTTCATGCTTCCTCTCGTCGTGCTGGGCGGTGTGCTGGTCTACCTGTTCGCCAGCCGCTTCGCGCTCCGGAAAACCGGGCTGGAAACGGCGGAGATTCGCCGGATCGCACGCTTTCTCGCCGTCCTGACCGCGCCCTACACCTTCCTGATCCCGACCAGTTGGCTGGCCTGAATGTAAAAAACCGTCTCCGACCGGAGACGGTTTTTCATTTCAGTTTACGGAATCAGCAGGCTGTCTTGCGGGATGTCGTCGCCCAGCCAGGTCTGGTTCTCGTCCAGATCCATCGTGAACATGCGGCCCGCGTCCTTGTCGTACTTGGCCTGATGGTACTTGAACAGCATCCGGTTGCCGCCGACCGTGCCCAAAATCTCGATCTTGCCGGTCGGATGGGACAGCGCGTAGCGCAGGGACTTGCCCTGACCGTTCTGCATCCGCTTTGCGCCCTCAACGACCTGAATACCGCGCAGGAAGGGCACCGAGAACTGGTTCTTGACGCCCGAGACCGGACGGCACTGAAAGACGTAATACGGGATGACGCCGATGCGGATGAGGCGGCGCAGCAGGGTGCCCAGCACCTCGCTGTCGTCGTTGACGCCGTGCAGCAGGACGGTCTGGTTGCGGATGGGGATACCGGCCGACAGGATGGCGTGCACGGCGGCGGTCGATTCGGGCGTAATCTCGTTCGGATGATTGAAATGAGTGATGACAAAGAGCTGCTTCTTTTCGTTGTACTTCTTGAGCAGGGCGATGAGATCGGGATCGCTCGTGACGCGCTGCGGGAAGGAAACGGGCACGCGGGTACCGAAGCGGATCATGTCGAGGTGGTCGATCTCGCACAGGCGGCTCAAATATTCCTCGATAACCTCGTTGTCGTTCAGGAAGGCGTCGCCGCCCGAAACGAGGACGTTGCTGATCTCCTTGTGCTCCTTGATGTAGGCGATCATTTCATCGAGATGGGAAGCGATCTCCGCATCCGACAGACCGACCAAACGCTTGCGGAAGCAATGGCGGCAGTACATCGCGCAGCGGTTGGTCGAGAGGATGAGCGCGGTCGCGTGATACTTGTGCTGCATGCCGACGACGACGGTGTTGCTGGCCTCGCCGCTGGTGTCGAAGCTGCCGGACAGATCGGTCTCACGCACGGACGGGATGCACATTTTGCGGATCGGATCGTTCTCGTCGTCCCAGTTGATCAGGGAAAGATAGTAGCGCGGGACGGACATCGGGAACTGTGCAAGGATCCGCGCCATTTGGGCGCTGTCGGCCTCGTTCAGCCCGAGCATTTGGCTGACCTCCACGGCAGACGTCATGTTATTTTGTAGATCCTGTTTCCAACTCAATGTGATCACCTCCGTGTATGCTTGAATTTTTTGTTTCGAGTTGGCGGTCGTTTTGAACCCCTGTTCAAACCTTTGTTTTATCTACTGTTTCATTATACCACATTTTGCACAGGGTTGAAATGAACAATCTGTTAACAGTTGTGCACTTTGCAAAAATAATGTCGAATTTTTACTGGCATTTTTCCGACATCTTTATCTATTTTGTCTGATTTTTATAGATTTATACCGAATATTTTAAAGCAGTTTGACGAATCTGTTATTTTGTCCTCAGGATCTTTCAAAAAAATGACATAAAAAAAGAAAAGGAGCCGTTTTCGGCTCCTTTTGGTTGCAGCGGGCTTAGCCCTCGTATTCGTCCTCGTTCTCCCAGTTGTGCCAGACGTTCTGCACGTCGTCGTTGTCCTCGAGGTTATCGAGCAGCTTGCGCATCTTCTCCATATCCTCGGCGGCCTCCAGACGGATATAGTTCTGGGGAACCATCTCGACCTCGGCCTCGACGAAGCTCAGGCCCTGTGCCTCCAGCGCCTCACGCACCGCGCCAAAATCATCGGGCGCCGTGTAGATGGTGAAGGTCTCCTCGTCTGCCTGGAAGTCCTCCGCGCCCGCGTCGAGCGCCAGCATCATGACCTCGTCCTCGTCCTTGTCGAGCTCCTCGCGATCTACGATCATGACGCCCTTCTGGTCGAACTGCCAGCCGACGCAGCCGGTCGCACCCATGCCCGCGCCGAACTTATCGAGCAGATGGCGCACGTCCGCCGCGGTGCGGTTGCGGTTATCGGTCAGGGTCTCGACGATGACAGCAACGCCGCCAACGCCGTAGCCCTCGTAATTGATTGCTTCGTAATCCACGCTGCCGTTTGCGCCCGAATACTTGTCAAGCATACGCTTGATGTTGTCATTCGGCATGTTGTTCGCCTTAGCCTTGGCGATGACGTCGCGCAGGCGGCCGTTGATATCGGGATTGGGCGAGCCGCCCTCCTTGATCGCAATGGCCATCTCACGGCCGATCTTGGTGAAGATCTTTGCCTTCTTGGCATCGTTCGCGCCCTTGCGCTTTGCAATGTTATGCCACTTGGAATGTCCGGACATATTGAAACGCTCCTTTTTCTTCTGAAAATTAACTATCCTTTAGGATTTTATCAAAAATTTACGCTCTGCGCAAGTCTTCCGGAAAAATTCCTGCATATTTCGCGGGAAACCGTCCCATACTAAGCGCGAAGTAAGCGAAAAGAGGTGAACAACCATGTCCAAGAACCAGAACGACAAGCAGCAGACCCCGAACCAGCAGAACCAGCAGAATCAGCAGAACCGCCAGAAGCAGCAGTTCGAGAACCGCAACGACAAGGACTGCCGCTGAGACGCACACCGTCTGACAACTGAATAAGACGGGAAACGGCGCCGTCTGATCTTCCCCCTCAGACCGCGCCGTCTCCCTTACTTAATCCGTCAGGCCTCCGGTTCCGCCGCATCGCCGGCGATCACGCCGTACAGCGCATTGATGCGGTCGTACCGGCCCTTGAGATAGAGCCAGCCGAACAGCGCCTCGAGCGCAGTCGCGTAGGCGTACTCGGCCTGACTGGCCGCCTTGGGCACGCCGTGCGTCTTGGTGTTGCGTCCGCGCCGGAACACGTCCTGCTCTTCCTCGGTCAAAAGCGGCAGGAGCTTCTGCGCGGCCTCATACTGCGCCGAGGCGCGCACCAGCCGGACGGTATGGCTGTGCAGGTTGCGCGCAGTCGTGAGGCCCTCCGCAACCAGACGGCCCCGGGTCAGCAGCTCATACACGCAGTCGCCGATGTGGGCGAGCGCGAGCGAGGACAGCCGGCCGATCTCGCCGTCCTCCATCGTTACATGCAGATAATCTTTCAACGAAACGCCCTCCTTTGGGTCTGAACCTATTATACAAGAAGTCGGGGCAAAAAGAAAGAGGCACGCCCGGCGGGCGCACCTCTTTTCGCTTTGCAGATTTTGGTTTTACTGATTTTTACTCAGCCTTGGGCGCTTCGGCAGCCGCCTTGGCAGCCTCTGCCGCAGCCTTGGCCTTCTCGGCCTGGGCCTTCATCATGGCCTCAAACTTGGCCTTCTCCTCGGGCGTCGGGACAGGCTCGATCGCGCCCTTCGGGCAGGCCTTGGCGCACATCTTGCAGCCCTTGCACTTGTCGTAGTCGATGACCGCGACGTTGCCGGAGACATGGATGGCGTCAAACTTACAGGTCTTCTCGCACTTCATGCAGCCGATGCAGGCGTTGTCGCAGACCTTCATGGCCTGTGCGCCCTTGTCCTTGTTCATGCAGTTGACATGAACCTTCTTGGACTTGGGCACCATGTCGATCAGCTTCTTCGGGCAGGCCGCCGCGCACTTGCCGCAGGCGACGCACTTGTCGGGATCGACAACGGCGCAGCCGTTGACGACGTGGATGGCGTCAAACGCACAGGCCTTGACACAGGAGCCCAGACCCATGCAGCCGAAGGCACAAGCCTTGGGGCCGCCGGCGACGCGCATGGCTGCGGTGCAGTCCTGCAGGCCCTCGTAAACGGCCTTGTCCTTGGCGTTGCAGCCGCCGTTGCAGTGTACATGCGCGACCTTGGGCTCGGAGCTGTCCGCCTCGACGCCCATGACCTCGGCGATCTTGGCCGCAGCCGCAGCGCCGCCGACCGGGCAGCCGTTGACCGGCGCCTTGCCCTCGACGATGGCGGTCGCCAGACCGTCACAGCCCGGGAAGCCGCAGCCGCCGCAGTTCGCGCCCGGCAGGCACTCACGTACCAGCGGGATGCGCTCGTCGACCTCGACGGCGAAGACCTTCGCCGCGATGCCGAGCAGGATCGCAAACACGACGCCCATGACGAACAGCACGAGCACCGCGTAAACAACGTTCATAGTATCCATTTCTAATTGATTCCTCCTCGGTTACTTGAAAACCTGCAGGCCGGAGAAGCCCATGAAGGACATGGCCAGCAGAGCGGCGGAGATCAGCGCGATCGGGAAGCCCTCAAAGCACTTGGGGCACTTCGCGGTCAGATCCAGACGCTCACGGATGGATGCGAACAGAACGATCGCCAGCGTATAGCCGATACCGGCGGACACGCCGTAAACAACGGAACCGATGAAGGAATTGCCGTTGTCGATGTTGGTGATCGCGGCGCCCAGAACGGCGCAGTTGGTGGTGATCAGGGGGAGGAAGATGCCGAGCGCGGAGTACAGCGCGGGCATGGACTTCTTCATGAACATCTCAACGAACTGAACCAGGGTCGCGATAACCAGAATGAACGCGATGGTCTGCATATAGCCCAGATTCAGGGGCTCCAGAATGAAGTACTGGACTGCCCACGATACCGCAGAGGCGAGCGCCATGACGAAGATAACCGCCATGCCCATGCCGACCGCGGTGTCGGTCTTCTTGGATACGCCGAAGAACGAGCAGCAGCCAAGGAACTGGACGAGGATGTAGTTATTGACCAGGATCGCGGCGATCGCCAGCGACAGAATGTCGGTCAGACCCATGGAAGCAGGTAAATTAAACATTTACTTGTCCTCCTTTCCGGACATGATCTTCTGGATAGCCGCCAGAATGAAGCCCATGACGAGGAAGCCGCCCGCGGGCAGGATCATCATCGTAGCCGGGTTTTCAAACAGGCCGGGGATACGGATGCCGTTCGTGCCGATGATGCCGGCAGCGATGGTGCCCGCGCCCAGCAGCTCACGGAAGAAGCCCATGAGGACGAGGGCGAAGGTGAAGCCCAGACCCATGCAGACGCCGTCCAGCGCGGAGGGCAGGACGCCGTTCTTGGAAGCATATGCCTCGGCACGGCCCAGAATGATACAGTTAACAACGATCAGGGGCAGGAACAGACCCAGAGAAGCCGCCAGAGACGGGATGTACGCGTTGAGCAGCATCTGGATCAGGGTAACGAAGGTCGCGATGATCGAGATGAATGCCGCGATACGGATCTTATCCGGGATGAACTTGCGCAGCAGGGAAATAACGACGTTGGAGCAGATCAGAACGACGGTCGCCGCAACGCCCATACCGATGGCGTTGGACAGCGAGGTCGTGGTGGCCAGCGCCGGGCAAAGGCCGATCGTCTGCATGAATACCGGGTTGTCGAGAAGGACACCGGCTTTCAAACGCTCAGAAAATTTCATTGTTTATTCGCCCTCCTTCTTAACCCAGGCTTGCGACATAGGTCGCCGCGCGGTTGACGCCGCGGGTGACCGCACGGGAAGTGATGGTCGCGCCGGTGATGGCGACGACGTCGCCGCCGTCCTTGGCGACCGCCAGCGAGCCGTCAGCCGCCTTGCCGGCGAACTGCTTGATCCACTCGGGATCGGCCTGCGCCTTGGCGCCCAGACCCGGGGTCTCGCCGTGTGCGGTGACCTTGGCGCCCGCGATGGTGCCGTCCGCGTTGACGCCGACGATCAGGGTCATTACGCCGCCGAAGCCGGAGGGCTGTACCTCCACGCAGTAGCCCGCGTCCTGGCCGTCGATGGTGGCCTTGTAGACGCCGGAGATGCCGGTCGGCTCCTCCTTGGTGGCGGGCTCGGTGACGTTCATGTCTTCAAACTCAGCGCCCGCGATCAGCTCGGCCATGGCGGCGTTGCGGGTGTTGATGTTATTCTGCTCGATCTGGGGCGCGGTGACCTGGTTGACGACGCCGAGCAGCAGCGCGCAGACCAGCGTGATCAGGCCCAGGACGACGACCAGGCGGCCAATGCCCTCATTCTTCTTGGTTTCGCTCATGATTTACTTGGCCTCCTTCTTCTTATCCAGATCATAGCCGAACTTACGCGGATGGGTCTTCTGGTCGATGGCCCAAACCAGCGTGTTCATCAGCAGGATGGAGTAGGATACGCCCTCCGGCAGGCCGCCGAAGTAGCGGATGAATACGGTCAGCAGACCGCAGCCAATGCCGAAGACGATCTGGCCCTTGGGGGTGACCGGGCTGGTGACATAGTCGGTCGCCATGAAGATCGCGCCCAGCATCAGGCCGCCGGACAGAACCTGGCTGATCATCCACTGGAAGCGGTCAACGCCGCCGAGCGGGAACAGCAGGGTCAGAACGGCAACGGTCAGGATGTACGCCGCGGGGATATTGATGGAGATGACCTTGCGGTAGAGCAGGTAAGCGCCGCCGACCAGCAGAGCCAGCGCGGAGGTCTCACCGATGACGCCGCCGGTCTGGCCGAGGAAGAGGTGCAGCACGTCGGCGTCCGGCAGAGCGCCCGCCTTCAGGGAAGCGAGGGGGGTCGCGGTCGAGATCGCGTCGGTGACCTCAACGCCGCCGAACAGCGGCAGAGAAGCGCCCGGCTTGGTCCAGGTGGTCATCAGCGCCGGCCAGGACGCCATCATGAAGGCGCGGCCCGCCAGCGCGGGGTTCATGAAGTTCTTGCCGATGCCGCCGAACAGCATCTTGACAATGATGATGGAGAACGCGCCGCCGATTACGGGCATCCAGATGGGCGCCGAAACCGGAATATTGAACGCGAGCAGGATGCCGGTGACGACGGCGGACATATCGCCGATGGTCGACGGCTGATGGAGCAGCTTGCAGTACAGCCACTCAAAGAACAGACAGGAAATGACGGTTGCCACCGTGAGAACCAGGGCGCGCGCGCCGAACGTGATCACGGAAACTACCAGCGCGGGCAGCAGCGCGATGCAGACGTCGGTCATCAGGCTTCTGGTGTCGTCGGCCGCCTTGATATGAGGCGAGGAGGTGACAACGACTTTGCTCAGATCATACATCAGTTTTTACCTCCTTACTTCTTCTCAGGCTCAGCCTTGGCAGCCGCCTCGGCCTTGGCCTTCTCGGCGTCGGCCTTCGCCTTATCCGCCGCACGCTTGGCCTGAATCTTGCTCTTGGTCAGGCGGAACTGCGCAACCAGCGGGATGCGGGCCGGGCAGACGTACGCGCAGGAGCCGCACTCGATGCAGTCCATCGCGCCGCAGGCCAGAGAGCCGTCCAGATCCTCGGCCTTGCCGTAAACGTTCATGTAGATCGGAAGCAGATGCATCGGGCAGGCCTCGATGCACTTGCCGCAGCGGATGCACTGGGGATCGGCAACGCGCTTATCCTCGTCCTCAGAGAAGGCCAGGAAGGCGTTCGTGCCCTTGAAAACCGGGATCTCGAGCGAAAACTGGGCAACGCCCATCATCGGGCCGCCCATGAGCAGCTTGTTCGGCGCAGCCTTGAAGCCGCCGCAGAAGTCGATCAGCTTCTCGATCGGGGTACCGATGCGGACTTCAACGTTCTTGGGCTCGGCAACGGCGGAGCCGGAAACGGTGACGACGCGGCGGACGACCGGCATACCGGTGGTGAAGCGGCGGTAGATCGCGCCGGTGGTATCGACGTTGAATACCGCGCAGCCCGCGTCCGCCGGCAGCTTGCCCGAGGGAACCTCGCGGCCGGTGCAGGCGTTGATGAGCTGCTTCTCCGCGCCCTGCGGGTACTTACACTTGAGCGGATAGAGCTTGAGGCGCGGATCGTCCTTGATGAGCTCCTCGATCTTCGCGAAGGTATTTTCCTTGTTGACCTCGATGCCGATGATGCCGTTCTGCGCGCCGATGATGTCGCAGAGCATCTTCAGGCCGCCGACGACCTCCTCGGGACGCTCGAGCAGCAGGCGGTGGTCGGACGTGATGTAGGGCTCGCACTCGGCCGCGTTGACGATGACGGTGTCAACCGTGCCGATCGCGCCCTTGATCTTGACGTGCGTCGGGAAGGTCGCGCCGCCGTGACCGACCATACCGGCAGACCAGATCAGGTTGATGCGCTCGTCGTTCGACATGGACGCAAAGTCATAGGGATGCACGGACTCGTGCAGGCGGTCCTCGCCGTCGTTCTCGATGACGATGGACATGACCATGCTGCCGTTCGGGTGCAGCCGGGGCTCGACCGCGACGACCTTACCGGAAACGGTCGCGTGAACCGGAGCGCTGACGAAGCCGCCGGCTTCCGCGATCATCTGGCCCAGATCGACAATGTCGCCCTTCTTGACGATCGGCTTTGCGGGAGCGCCGATGTGCATGGATACCGGCAGAATGACCTGCTCGGGAGCGGGCAACGCCTCGATGGGCTTGGTGTTTGTTGCAGCCTTAAATCCGGGGTCGGAATGGGTGCCCGGATGGATGCCGCCACGAAACGTGTACACCATTAAGATTCACCTCTCCAAATATTTTGTGTACTTCAATAAGCTCCGCCCGGGAAATGCCGCCCGCGCGAAGCCTACCTCGTTTGTCTGCGCGGCCTGTTTCCGTCATGCGGCGGAAGCGGACCGGATGATATTTACGGAATATCACGAAATAAATTATACTAAGAAAACCCCTGAAGAATCAACCTTTTTAATCAAAAAACTTCAACAAATTGCAGGAGTTTTTTTCACGACTTCTTCATTTTCCGCCGGACGTTCTCCGCTTTGTCCCAAAAAACAGCAAGGCGGAAGGGCCGCCGGGAGCCATTCCGCCTTTTCTTTGGGTTTTTGCGCACAAATCGTCCGGAAATCGGGGTGGCGCGCACACGCAGCCCCGTCTTTGGTTCACAGAACCGAAAGTTCGATGTCCTCCAGATCGAACCCGCTCTCGAACAGGGTGCTGTGCATGCGCAGCCGGCGGGGCGCGGGCAGATCGTCCGGGAATGAGAGCCGCACGGCCTTCCAGCCCGCCCCCTCATCCCGCAGCGTCAGCGTGCCGTCGTGCAGCCGGGCGATCCGGCAGAGGACGGGCAGACCCAGACCGGGCGACGGCCCGCGGCGCTCAAAGGCACGCGGATCGGCCGCCTGCCAGCAGCCTGCGCACAGGGTCTCGAACTGTGCCTGACTCAGCGGCGCGCCGTTGTCGGCCGCCTCGACCCAGACCATGCCATCCCCTCTGCCGCAGCGCAGGGCGGCTTCGGTCACATCCGGCGCCAGAATCGCATTCGTCAAAAGCTGGCAGACCGCGACGCGCAGCTCCCGCTCGACAAAAACGGCGGGGGCGGGCGGACAGTCGAGGGTCAGGCAGAAATCGGGCCGCCGCAGGCTGACGGACGCGGCCGCGCGGCGGCAGACATCGCTCAGATCGCCCGGCTCCGGCTTGCGGGGCAGGCCCTCCGCGCCGCGCAGCAGCTCAACCTGATTGAGCATCCGGTAGATCCTCCGAACCGCCTGCTGCTTTTCCTCCCCCTCGCACACCGCAACGGACGACAGCGCGTTGCGCAGCCGCCGGTCGGCCAATTGGTCGATCGTCAGCACGGTCTCCTCCCGCTCGGGCGCCAGATAGAGCAGGCACTCCCCCGCTCCCGGGCGCAGCTCGAGCCGGTAGGCCTCGTCGTCGATCGTCTCGCGCAGGGAGATCGGCACACCCTCGGTCGCCGCGCGGCGCAGGGCGCGCGCCGTCTCCCCGCTCAGGGTCTCCCCGATATCCCGCAGCGGGAGCTGCCGCAGGATCTGCTCGGCCCGCGGCGTCAGCGCAATGATCCGCCCGGAGGGGTCGAGCCGCACGAACGCCTTCCCCTCCGCGTCCAGCAGACCGAGCGCAAGTCCGGCCGTCTGACTTCCGTTTTCAAAAAAGTTCCCGTTTTCCATTCTGTACCACCGTTCCGCCGTTCCCACAGTCGTCTTCCTGCATAAATTTTTATGCGCATTTGTCTGCGCTTTTTTGCATAACAGTTGGTCAACTTGCTGATACTTACCTTATTATATCACGTCCGCTGTATAGTTTGCAAAGAATATCCTGTAAATCAGGCCGCAAATTTGACAAATTCTTCACAAATCAGGGATTGCGAAACGCTGCGCGCATGTTGTATAATTACTTCGGCAATGTTACATACTTGTATTGAAATAGGAGGAATATTGCAATGGCTATCAAAGTAGGTATCAATGGTTTTGGCCGTATCGGCCGCATGGTTTTCCGCGCTGGTCTGAAGAACCCGAACATCGAGTTCGTCGCGGTTAACGATCCGTTCATGACTCCGGACTACATGGCGTACATGCTCAAGTACGACACCATGCATGGCCGCTATGACGGCACCATCGAGTACACCGACGACGCGATCATCGTCGATGGCAAGAAGGTTCTGTTCTTCGCTGAGATGGACCCCAAGAACATTCCGTGGGGCAAGGTCGGCGCTGATTACGTTGTTGAGTCCACCGGCGTTTTCCTGACCAAGGAGAAGGCACAGGCGCACATCGACGGCGGCGCGAAGAAGGTTATCATGTCTGCTCCGTCCAAGGACGACACCCCGATGTTCGTTATGGGCGTTAACCAGAACACTTACACCAAGGACATGACCTTTGTTTCCAACGCTTCCTGCACCACCAACTGCCTGGCTCCGATCGCCAAGGTTCTGGACGAGGCGTTCGGCATCACCGAGGGTCTGATGACCACCGTTCACTCCGCGACCGGCACCCAGAAGGTCGTTGACGGCCCCTCCAAGAAGGACTGGCGCGGCGGCCGTGCGGCTTGCGGCAACATCATCCCGTCTTCCACCGGCGCTGCCAAGGCTGTCGGCAAGGTTTACCCCAAGCTGAACGGCAAGCTGACCGGTATGTCCATGCGCGTTCCGACCCTGGACGTATCTGTTGTTGACCTGACCTGCAACCTGGCGAAGCCCGCCAAGTACGAGGACATCTGCGCTGCCATGAAGGCTGCTTCTGAGAAGCCGCTGTCTGAGGGCGGTCTGCAGGGCGTTCTGGGCTACACCGACGAGGACGTCGTTTCTTCCGACTTCCTGGGCGATGCCCGCACCTCGATCTTCGACGCCAAGGCCGGCATCCAGCTGACCGACACCTTCGTTAAGGTCGTTTCCTGGTACGACAACGAGTGGGGCTACTCCAACAAGCTGCTGATGCTCATCGAGCACATGGCCAAGGTTGACAACGAGTAATTTCCTCCTGTCAAAGTAAAAACCGGATTTCCTTCCGGTGTCAGAGCGCGCATCTTCGGATGCGCGCTCTTTTTTGTCCCGATGGAACTTTTTTCCGTCCCGTCCGTCTATATTGACAGAACCGAAAGGAAAACCCCTGTCAAACGAGAGGAGAAAACGAGATGAAACTGTTTTACAAAACGACCGCCCTCCTGCTGAGCGCCGCCCTGCTGACCGGCTCGTCCGCACTGGCCGCCGCGCCCGTTCCGGTGACCGCTGCGCAGACAGACGCTGCGGCGGCTGATATCCAGAGCCTTCCGATCCTGCCCGAGCGTGAGCTGTATTACGGCACGATCCGTGAGGTGCTGACCGACGGGAACGGCGCGCTGAGCGGCCTGCGCATGGAGTCCGAAGCCCGCGGCGAGTACATCTTCCACCTGAATGCACAAACCCTACTGCTCGACAGCGGCGCGGGCATCCCGGCTTCTGCCGCCGATTTCAAGGCAGGCGACCGGGTGTACGTCTTTCACAGTCCGGCGGTCACGATGAGTCTGCCGCCCCAGTCCTATGCCGAAGCAGTTGTCCGCAACATCCCGCAGGACGCGGGCGCGGCCATGCTGCACACGGTCGAGGAAGTGCGTAAAAACGCGGACGGCAGCCTGCTCGTCGTCACCGACCGGGGCAGCCTGCACCTGACCCTGACGGCGGACACGGCATATTCGGACTTCAAGGGTCGCAGGCAGATGTCGGCCGAGGACGTCCGGGTGGGCGCGCGCCTGTTCGCGTGGTATCCGCTCGTGCTCGAGTCCTATCCCGCGCAGACCACGGCAAAGAAAGCCGTTATCCTCCCGGCCGCCGAGGGCGGTGAGCTGCCCATCGTCGTGAACGGCGAGACGCTGGCCTCGACCGCCAAGGGCAAAAACGGCGCGCTGATGGTACCGGCTGCCGCCGTCGGCCGGGCGCTGGGGATGCAGGTCTCCTACGCACGTGCGGACGGTATTGAGACCGTCACGCTGACGAACGGCACGAACAGCCTGTGCCTGACGATCGGCGCGGACACCTGCGTCATGGACGGCGACATGGTGCTGACCCTGAGTGCGCCCGCCGTCATCGAAGCGCCCGGTACGACCTGGCTGCCCGCCGACGCGCTGGCCATGCTGACCGGCGCTTCCCTGTCGACCGCGTCCGGCGCGGTTGTCTACACCGCAAAATGAGCATAAAAAAATCCGTTCCGGACTTCGGAACGGATTTTTTTAACTTATACGCCCAGATCGACCATGACGTCCGAAACGGCGGGCTTGGTGTCGATCAGCTCATTTTCCGCCATCCAGTCGATATCGGTCTGCCAGACAGCCTCGGTCTGGCTCAGGAAGGGCTCGCCCTCCATGTCCATGACGGGCAGCAGGATGCGCATGGACTCCTGCTCGACCGACTCGGTCAGCGGGAAGTTATCGGCGTTCTGCTTGCTCAGCAGCAGGTCGAGCGAGCCGTCCGGATCGTTCTTCATATCCTCGAAGCCCTTCTTGGTGGCGCGCAGGAAGGCGCGCAGGGTGTCCGGGTCGTTTTCGATCTGCTTGTCGTTGGCGACAAAGACCAGCTCATAGTCGGCAGGTACGCCGTAGTCATACATAGAGAAATAATTGACCTCGAAGCCCTCCTCCTCGAGCTGGGGCACCTCGTGGTTGAGCATGCAGCCGACGGTGACGTCAACGTTGCCGGTGGTCATCGAGCTCATCAGGTCAAAGCCCACGTTCGTCAGGGTCACGTCCGAGCTGTCCGCGCCCACGTTCTTCATGATCGTGCGGATGAGGGCTTCGCTCAGCTCCGAGCCGCCGTAGCCGATGTTCTTGCCGACCAGATCCTTGGGACTTGTGATATTCTTGTCCTTGAGCGAGAGCACGACGCTCAGCGGACGCTGGACGACCGCGCCGATCGACTTGACCGGAACGTTCTGGTCGGCCCGCGCCTGAATGACATACTGCGGATAGTACATGCCGACGTCGGCCTGTCCGGCCGCGACGAGAGACAGTGCGTCGTTCTCGTTGGAGGGGAACTGAATCTGAACATTCAGCCCCTCCTCGGCATAGTAGCCCTTCTCGATCGCGTTGTACAGAAAGGCGTGGATGGCGTTCGGATACCAGTCGAGCACGACGGTGAAGTCGCGCAGCTTGTCCGCGCCGTCCGCCTGTGCGCCGTCAGCCGTCTTGCCCGAACCGCCGCAGGCGGAAAGGGTCAGCATCGCGCCGGTCAGCGCAAGCGCCAGAATACGTTTCAGCTTCATGGGGATCAACCTCTCTTATGTGTTAAAATATGTATTTTACAGGTCTCCGCGCCAGCGGATGACCTTCTTTTCGACCGCCGAAATGACCGCGACGAGCAGCATGGCAACGACCGACAGCAGCACGATGGGCGCGAACACGCCCGCGCCGTCGAGCTGGGTCAGCATGCGGCGGCTGAAATAGCCCAGACCGCTCTGCGCGCCCAGCCATTCGCCGATGGCCGCGCCGATGATCGACATGGGAATCGCCATTTTGAGCGCGGAGAAGAAATACGGCAGGGTGGCCGGAAGCTTGAGCTTCAGGAAAATATCGCGCTTGCCCGCGCCAAAGGTAGTCATCAGCTCGATCATCTCGATTTTGACCGATTGCAGGCCGTCATAGACCGTAATCGTAATCGGGAAGAAGGTGATGAGCACGGTGACGAGCACCTTGCTCCAGATCGTGTAGCCGAACCACAGGACGAATAGGGGCGCGAGCGCGGTCGTCGGGATGGTTTGGGAGGCGATGACGATCGGATAAATTGCCCGCTGCACGCCCGGCCGCGCATCCATCAGGATGGCCAGCGCCAGACCGAAGACGATCGAGATGGCAAGGCCGATGGCCGTGACCTCCATTGTGGCGGGCAGGTGGGCGGTGAAGAGCGGCCCGCGCAGCTCCCACAGGCGCGCTAAAATCTGGGTGGGAGACGGCAGAATGTAGGCCGCGTCCATGCGCATCGCGCCGAGCTGCCAGCCCATCAGCAGGACAAAGACCAGAATCAGCGCGGGCAGGGTGTTTTTGCAGGACTGTCTCACGCCGTCCCCTCCTTTCGCAGCATCCCGATGAGGGTTTCGCGCAGGGCGATCATCTTGGGGTCGGCCAGACAGGCGCGCGTGCGCGGATAGCCCGCGGGCACCTCGATCGAGGTCAGCCGCCGGATGGGCGTTTCCTCGCAGACGAGCACCCGGTTCGACAGGAAGAGCGCTTCCTCGACGTCATGCGTGATGAACAGGATGGTCGGCCGGTCGGCCTCCCACTGTCCCAGCAGCCACTCCTGCATGGATATGCGGGTCAGGAAATCGAGGGCGGAGAACGGCTCGTCGAGCAGAAGGAGCTCAGAATCGGTCAGCACTGTGCGGGCGAAGGCCGCGCGCTGGCGCATACCGCCCGACAGCTCGCTGGGCGCCTTGTCCCGGCACCCGGCCAGCCCCACGTGGGTCAGCGCCCTGTCCACCCGCTCGTCCATTTCGGCACGGCTCAGGCCGCCCCGAATTTCAAGCGGCAGGCGCAGATTTTCACCGATCGTGCGCCACGGAAACAGCAGGTCGCGCTGGGGCATGTAGCCGCAGTAGCCCTTCTGCCCCCGGATGCTGCGCCCGTTCACCAGAATTTCGCCTGATTTCATGGGCAGAAGCTGGTTTGTCAGGCGGAAAATTGTCGATTTGCCGCAGCCGGACGCGCCGATGATCGAGACAAACTCGCCTTTTTCGACACGAAAGGACAGGCTGTCGATGATATTGAAGTCCTCGACCTCGTATTGAAAGGTCACATCGCGGAATTCCAGCATCTTAGCGCTCCAGCTTCCACGCCATATCCCAGAAACCGGCCTCGTAGCGGGCGCAGTTCCGGAAAATTTCGCACAGCTTTTCAAGCTGCGGCTCGGTGTAGTCGGCGGTCAATTTGTTGACCAGCTCGCACAGCACGACGTTCTCCTGCGCATAGGCGTCGGAGGCGTAGCTCTCGACCCACGCGCCGTAGAAGGGATGCTTGTCCGCGTCCGGCTTGCGCCGCAGCATTTCCCTGGCAATATGCTCATAGCTGACCGCACAGGCCAGCACGGCGGTGATGGCCTCGGCCGGGCCGCCCGCCTCGGCGCAAGCGCGCATATAGGCGGTGTAGGACAGGTTCGCGAGCGCGGGCTTGGCCGTGCGCAGCTCCTCAGGCGTGATGGACAGCTCAGCCATGTAGCCCTCATGGACGTTCATCTCACAGTCCATGATCTGCACGATGTACTGCGCGAAGGTGTGCATGACCGCAGGGTCGTCGGCCTTGGACAGACCGATTGCGAAGACCTTGGCGTAGTCAAGCAGGTACAGATAGTCCTGAATCGTGTAAAAACGGAACTTTTCGCGGGCAAGATCGCCATTCTGGATGCCCAGAACGAAGGGGTGCTCATTGTAGGACTTCCACAGATCATGAGCGGAAGCCAGCAGGCGTTCGGTAGTCAGCATGGGGCGTTCAGTCCTCCTGTTTCATTTTTTCAGCGAGGGCGCGCAGGCGCTTGGCCGCCGCGCCCGGGTCGGGCTGGGCGAACAGGGCGGAAACGACCGCCGCGCCCTCCATGCCGCAGCCCTTGAGGCCGAGGATGTTGGTTTCGTTGATGCCGCCGATCGCGACGACGGGCACATCGACCGCGTCGGTGATCTCACGGAGCTTCTCCGGGGTCAGGTGGCGCGCATCGTGCTTGGTCGTGGTGCCGAAGACCGCGCCCACGCCCAGATAATCCGCGCCCCGCTCCTGTGCCAGCCGGGCGGACTCGACTGTATTGGCCGAAAGACCGAGAATCAGACCCTCGGCCTGCTTGCGCACATCCCCTTCGGGCACATCGCTCTGCCCCAGATGCACGCCGTCCGCGCCGCACGCGCGGGCGAGTTCGATCGAATCGTTGACGATGAAGGGCACGCCGTGCTTGCGGCAGACCGGCGCGATCTCCCGGGCGGAAGCCAGAATTTCTTCTTCCGTTTTCCCCTTTTCGCGGAGCTGGATCATGGTCGCGCCGCCCTCGATGACGGCCTCGACCGCCTCGGCCAGCGTGCGCCCGCCCAGCCAAGAGCGGTCGGTGACGGCGTACAGGGTCAGCATATCTTTCTGAAATTGCATGGTTTTCCTCCGAATGTTATCGCATTGCCGCGCGCAGGTCGCGGAAGACGCTCGTACGGTCGAGCGCGGTCACAACAAGAGCCGCGACGATCGAACCGGCGATCGTGTTGATGAGGAACGAGGGAACGAAGGCGAACAGGGTCGCGGTTCTGCCCAGCAGACCGACCGCAATCGGGACGGCCAGCAGCGCGCCCAGAATGCCGGTGCCCACGACCTCGCCCACGCAGGCGTAGGGCAGCTTGCCGCCCGCGCGGTAGAGCAGACCGGCCAGCAGCGCGCCGCACATCGAACCGGGAAAGGCCAGCAGGGTGCCCGTGCCGATCAGGTTGCGGATGAGCGAGGCGACAAAGGCCGCACCGACCGCGTAGCCTGGGCCAAGCAGGACGCCCGCGATGACGTTCACCATGTGCTGCACAGGCGAGCACTTGGCCGCGCCGATCGGGATGGAAAACATGCCGCCGACGACCGCGACGGCGGTCAGCAGACCGGCCATCGCCAGCTTGCGGGTCATATTGTTCGATTTCATGCTTCATCCTCCTCCGGGAAGAACGCGTAGAAGTGGTTGAGCGGGCCGCAGCCCTTGCCGATCGCGAGCGAGCGGCGGATACCGGCGGTCACGTAATCCTTGGCGCGGCCGACGGCCTCCTCGATCGGATAGCCCAGCGCCAGATTGGACGCGATGGCCGAGGACAGCGTGCAGCCGGTTCCGTGGGTGTTCTTGGTGTCGATGCGCTCGGTCTCGTAGTGATGGAACTGCTCACCGTCAAACAGGACATCGAGCGCGTTGCCGATCGCGTGGCCGCCCTTGACAAGCACGTTCTTGCAGCCCATTGCATGGATGCGGCGCGCGGCCTCCTCCATATCCTCGACCGAATGGATCTCCATTTTCGCAATGCACTCGGCCTCGGGGATGTTGGGCGTCAGGACGGTCGCCAGCGGCAGAACGGTCTCGATCAGCGCGCCGACCGAATCGGGGTCCATCAGCGGACAGCCGTTCTTGGCGTACATGACCGGATCGATGACGACGTGCGCGGGCTGATACTGGCGCAGCTTGCCCGCAACCGCCTGCATACAGGCCGGGGTCGAGAGCATGCCGACCTTGACCGCGTCGGGCACGATGTCCTCAAAGACCGCGTCGATCTGATCCTCGATCATCTTGGGCGAAACGTCCTCGATCGAAATGACGCGGGCGGTGTTCTCCGCGACGACCGAAACGATGACGCTCATCGCGAAGCAGCCGTGTGCCGACATGGTCTTGAGGTCAGCCTGCACGCCCGCGCCGCCCGAGCAGTCCGAACCGGCGATGGTCAATACTTTTTTCATAAAGGTTTCCTCCTTTTGGCAATCAAAAAGGGACATTCCAACAGTTGGAATGTCCCTCTGGTCTCTCGAATCTCTCCGCGCGGATTTCCGCACGGCAAGCACGTGAATCCGCGGTCGCTTCCCTACGTTGGCATGATCCAAATCAGGTAAGGTCGAGGGCGCACACCCTCCTCTCAGCTCCTTTTGGAACTCCCTTGCGGGGATTATTGTATCATGACCGACCGTTTTTGTCAACGGAAACTTGGTTTCCGGCCGCTGTGCCGTCCAAAACAGCCTGCGCCAGCACATCGGCCAGCGCGGCCTGCGGCCCGGCAGCGTCGGACGCGCCCGTGAGCACGGCGAAGACCGCCGCCTCGCCGGTCAGGCTGTCCTGCGCCCGCGCGAACTTCTGAAACCCGGCCAGACCGCGCGCCAGACGCACGCCCTTGGCCGTGTAGATTTCGCGTTCGTCCCGGGAGAAGCCGAATTTTGTTTTCTTTCCCTCGAGATACGCGCCGCCCAGTTCACGCAGGGCGCGCACGCCCTCGTGCCGGAGCTGGATCATCCGGTTTTGGAGCGCCGCCGCGTCCGCCCGCGCCGCCTGATACAGCTCGCTGCGCTGGAGCGTCCCGTCCGTGTCCGCCCAGCCGCGCAGGGTCTCGAACAGGCCGCGCTCGGCCGTCGTCGAGCCTGTGGGCATATCCGTAAAGGTCACCTCGGCCTGCTCGTCCTCCCCGAAGGAGCGCAGCTTCTTCTTGGGCGCGACCCGCAGGGTCAGGCAGCCCGCCTGCGTCCAGCGCAGGAGCAGGGCGGCAAGCCACGCCCGGTCGTCCCCGCCCTGACCGGCGGCACGCAAGAGTGCCGCCGCCGCGCCCAGATGCCCGCCGCAAGGCAGCGCATTCTGCGCCGGGAGCTTCTCCCAGTGCAGCGTCCGCCGCAGCCGGCCGGCCGTCATCGGACGGCGGCTGTTCCAAATTGCCCAGAGCGCCAGCAGGGGCAGCAGAAGCGCCAGATTCCAGCCCAGCGCCAGCAGCAGATTCCGCACGGCTTAATACCCCATCTGCCCGGCGAGCAGCTCATCGTGGTCGATCCACTGCTGCACGTCGATAATCTCGTATGTATCCATCGTCCGGCGGATGACCACCTGCGCAATGCCCGCGTTGATGATCATGCGCTTGCACATCGTACAGGAGTTCGCGTCGCCGATCAGCTCATTCGTCTTGGCGTCCCGGCCGACCAGATAGAGCGTCGCGCCCAGCATCTGCTCGCGCGAGGCGTGGATGATCGCGTTGGCCTCGGCGTGTACCGAGCGGCAGAACTCGTACCGCTCGCCGCGCGGGATCTTCATCTGCTCACGGATGCAGGTGCCGAGGTCGATGCAGTTGGCCCGGCCGCGCGGCGCGCCGACATAGCCGGTCGAGACGATCACGTCGTTCTTGACAATGACCGCGCCGTAGTTGCGGCGCAGGCAGGTGCCGCGCTCCCGCGCGACGTCGGCCATATCCAGATAATAATTGTGCTTATCCCGTCTGTTCATGGGTCATTTCCTCCTGTTTCGGGGCAGATTTTGCCCGATTTGATCAAAATATGCCGTCCGGCGCGGGCGGCCGCCGCAGGGTCGTGGGTGATGCAGACGATCGTTCGCCCGGCCGCGCTCAGCCGGTCGAACAGGTCTAAGATCTCGCCCGCCGCGTCCGGATCGAGGTTGCCGGTCGGCTCGTCGGCCAGCAGGACGTCCGGGTCGGCCGCCAGCGCCCGCGCGATGGCCACCCGCTGCTGCTGTCCGCCCGACAGGGCGGCGGGCGGATGCCGCAGCCGTGCGCCCAGCCCGACCATGCACAGCGCATCCGCCGCCCGGCTGAGCCGCTCGGCCCGGGACACGCCCTGAAAGGTCAGCGGCAGCGCCGCGTTTTCGAGCGCGTCCATCCCGGGCACCAGCCCAAAGCTCTGAAAGACGAAGCCGATGCGCGTGCCGCGCAGGCGGGCGCGTCCGGCGGCGGACAGGCGCGAAACGTCCACCCCGTCGAAGCGGTAGACCCCGCTCGTCGGCCGGTCGAGACAGCCCAGGATGTGCATGAGCGTGGACTTGCCCGAGCCGGACGCGCCCATGACCGAAACATAGTCGCCGCGCGCGATCTCGAGCGTCACGTCCCGCAGGGCGCACACCCTGCCTTTGTCATATATTTTACAGACATTTTCCATCCGAATCAAGAGAAAATCCCTCCCTGCGACCAGTATGTACAGGGAGGGATCGAAGTATCCTCAGGAGACCAGCTTGGTGCGGCGCTTCCACACGCCCGCACGCACGAACAGAAGCGAAGCCGCGGTGCCGATGAACCAGCCGACCGGCCAGCTCGACCAGATACCGACCGCGCCCCACATCTGCGAAAAGAAGAAGGCCAGCACGACGCGCAGAATGAGGTCGGAAAAGGTCGAGATCATGAAGGCGGTCATCGCGCCCGCGCCGCGCAGCACGCCGTCGGCGCACAGCTTGAGCGAGATGACGGCGTAAAACGGCGCGACCACCCGAAGAAAGAGCGCGCCCGCCGCGATGACCTCAGGCTCACTCGCCGAGACAAACAGCCGCATGACCAGACTGCCGCCCAGCGCAAACAGGAGCGAAAAGGGCACGGCCACGCCGACCGACATCTTTGCGCCCGCCTTGAGGCCCTGCGTGACCCGATCGAACCGCTCCGCGCCGATGTTCTGCGCGGCGAAGCTGGACATCGCGCTGCCCAGCGCGGTCAAGCCCACAATGACAAAGTTATTCAGCTTCATCGCGGCGGAAAAACCGCCCACGACCGTCCAGCCGTAGCCGTTGACCAGCCACTGGATGAACAGGTTGCCCACCGAAATGAAGCTCTGCTGCAAAATGCTGGGCACGGCCAGACCCGCGATGCGCATGAACAGCAGGCCGGAAAACAGTGGTAACGCGTCGGTCTCGACCTTCCGCAGACGGCGCAGCAGGGTCAGCAGGGCGAGCACTGAGGCCATACCCTGCGCGAGGAAGGTCGCCCAGGCCACGCCTGCAACGCCCATGTCAAAGGCGGTGACCAGCACATAGTCCAGAATCACATTGCCGACCGACGAGCCGATCAGCAGATACAGCGGCGTGCGGCTGTCGCCCAGCGCGTTGAAAATGCCGGTGCAGATATTGTAAAGGAACAGAAAGGCCATGCCGTACAGGTAGATGCGCAGATAGAGCGCGGCGTCGTCAAAGATGTACGCGTCCGTCCCGAGTGCGCCCAGCATACCCTCGCAGAAGAGCAGACCGGCGGCCATCAGCACCAGACTGATCGCCAGCGTGGACAGGATCGAGGTCGAAACGGCGGTCTTCATCCGGCTGTAATCCTTCGCGCCGAAGAGCTGGGACACGGCGACCGAGCAGCCCAGATTCAGGCCGGTCGCCACCGTCATGAACAGCATGGTCACCGGATAGGACGCGCCGATCGCCGCGAGCGCCGAACCGCCCACGCACCGGCCCGCGATCACGCTGTCCGCGATCTGGTACATCTGCTGAAAGGCCACGCTGCACAGCACGGGCAGCGCAAACCGCCACAGGATCTTCCCGGGTTTTCCCTCTGTCATATCAGTTATCATAAAGCAGCTGCAGCTCCCTTCGCGTTTGTCTTTGGTGAAATTGCCTTGTTTCAATTTATTATATTCCGTTTTCCGTCTGTTCCGCAAGAAAAAACACCGGTTTTCCATCATTTTCGTCAAATAACACAATTTTTTGATGACAAACCGACGCTTGACAGACATATTTTTCTGATTTAGAGTTATCCTATATTGGAAAGGAGCATGTTCCCTATGAAGGTTCTGTTTGTCAACGGCTGTATCCGCAGCACGCAGTCGCGCACGCTGGCAATCGCCGATCATTTCCTTGCCCAGCTCAAAAAGCGCCGCCCGGACGCTGAGGTATCGGTCGCCGATCTGGACGCCCTCGGTCTGCGTCCGCTGACCACCCTGACGCTGGCCACGCGGGACGCCCGCATCGCGGCGCAGACGTGGGACGACCCGATGTTCGCCGAGGCCCGCCGCTTCGCGCAGGCCGACGTGATCGTGATCGCCGCGCCCTTCTGGGAGGGCACCTTCCCCGCCGCCCTGCACACCTACATCGAGCACATCTGCGTCACCGGTCTGACCTTCCGCTACGGCGACCGGGGCGAAGCAATCGGTCTGTGCCGGGCGCGCCGCGCGGTCTTTATCAACACCAAAGGCGGCATTTACGCGCACGGCCCGGCGCAGCAGGCCGATCTGGCCGCGCAGTTTCTGCGGGTCAATCTCGCCATGCTGGGCGTGCCCCAGCTCGACACGGTCACAGCCGAGGGGCTGGACATCGACGGCATGGATGTACCCGCCCTGCTCCGCCGCGCGAAGGAGGACGCCGACGCGCTGGCCGCCACCTTCTGAATGCTTCCGGACAGCAAAAAATCCCGACTCCGCACGGAGCCGGGATCTTTTATGATCTGTTTTGCGAATTACGAAGCCTTCTTGGCCTTGTTCGTCATGACGACGGCGAAGACCGCGAACGCAGCCGCGCCCACGCCCAGACCGACCCAGCCGTTCTGGGTCAGACCGGCGGCCAGATAGCCGACGAGGCACATCGCAGCGACCGACAGGGCATACGGAATCTGGGTGGAAACGTGGTCGATGTGGTGGCACTGTGCGCCTGCGGACGCCAGAATGGTGGTATCCGAGATGGGCGAGATGTGGTCACCGCAGACCGCGCCCGCCAGACAGGCCGAAACCGTGATGGACAGCATCTGACCCACACCGAAGATTGCGAAGGCGATCGGGATCAGGATGCCGAAGGTGCCCCACGAGGTACCGGTTGCGAACGCCAGACCAAGCGCGATCAGGAAGAAGATCGCAGGCATGAGCAGGCTGAGGGCAGACTCGGCGTTGACGATCGAAGCGACAAAGCCGCGCAGGTTCATGTAATCCTCCGAGCAGATGCCGGACAGCGTCCAGGCCAGCGTCAGAATGAAGATCGCCGGAACCATCGCCTTGAAGCCTGCGACAAAGGACTCACAGAACTGCGAGAAGGTCAGGATCTTGCGCGGGATGTACATGAGGAAGGTAAAGATCAGGGTAACGAAGGAGCCGAGCACCAGAGACGCGGACGAATCGCAGTTTGCGAAAGCGTCCGAAATGGCCTGGAAGGAGAACTCGGAAATGCCGCCGCCGGTGTAGATCATGGCGGAGATGCAGGAGAAGATCAGGAACAGGATCGGAACGACCAGATCCTTGACCGAGCCCGCGCCACAGATGACGGTCGCTTCCTCGCCGGTCGAGTCGATCTTTCCGGTAGCGAGGGTCTTCTCGTTGTACTTGCCCATTGCGAAAAAGTCGATGTCGGCAATCATGATCCAGAGGATGAAGGCCAGCGTCAGCAGGGCGTACAGGTTGAACGGAATGGTCTGGAGGAAGAGAGTAAAGCCGTTGATACCCGCGTCCTCGGGCAGGGAGGACGAGACGGCGGCCGCCCAGCTCGAGATCGGCGCGATGATGCAGACCGGCGCGGCGGTCGCGTCGATGATGTAGGCCAGCTTGGCGCGGGTGATCTGATACTTATCGGTGACCGGACGCATGACCGTGCCGACGGTCAGGCAGTTGAAATAGTCATCGACGAAGATGAACATGCCGAGGAACGAGGTCGCCAGCAGCGCGCCGCGGCGGCTCTTGATGACCTTGGATGCCCACTCGCCGTAGGCGCGGGAGGCGCCCGACTTGGTGACCAGCGAGACCAGAATGCCCAGCATGACCAGGAAAATCAAAATGTTGACGTTGCCGCCGATCTTCTCGCCCATGATGGCGAAGGTCGTCTCGGTCGCATGCAGCGGGTTGAAGCCGTTAAACAGCAGCGCGCCCGCAAAAATGCCGATGAGCAGCGAGGAATAGACTTCCTTTGTGATCAGCGCCAGCGCAATCGCAATGATCGGCGGCAGAACCGCCCAAAAAGTTGCGCTCATGTGGATTCTCTCCTTATTTTGTGAAATCGCCCGTCTTTCTCAGTGGGCGATTCAATTCTACACGATTTTCGCCACAATTACAAGCCTTTTAAGCGAATTCTACAAAAAATGGCGGAGAAAAATAAATTTCTCCGCCATTTGCAGTCAACACTGCATTATTTTATCAGAAAAAAGCGTTTTACAGGCCCTCCCACAGGCAGGCGGACAGATCAACCCGTCCGTCGGGCAGGAAGGGCACGCCGTCGGCCTCGAGCAGGGCGCGCTGCACGTCCGCTCCGCCGAAAGCGAACGCGCGGGACGTGCGTCCCTCCCGGTCGACCACGCGGTAGCACGGGATGCCCTCGGGGTCGGGATTGACGTGCAGGGCGTAGCCCACGACCCGCGCCCAGCGCGGGTTGCCCGCCAGCCGGGCGACCAGGCCGTAGGTCGCGACTGTGCCGCGCGGGATGCGCCGCACGACCTCGTAGATCCGTTCATAGCTGTTCATGCGCTCGCCTCCCCCGCTTTCATGCGATCACGCCGCGCGCACGAGCGCAAGCCCGAACTCGCACTGATCACCCGAACGCAGGGTGACGGTCACGGTGCAGTACAGCCGGTCGTAGACCGCCGCCTGATCCGCGAAGGAGACCGGGAACTGCACGCTGTGCACCTGCCCGTTCGAACCGGGCGTCAGGGTCACGCCGGACGGGGCAAAGGCTTCGCCGCCGTCGGCCGGTTCCAATACGACCTCGGCCTGCGCGATGTCGGCCTCGGACAGCGTCAGCGTGACCGTGCTGTCCGCCCCGATGAGATCCCACACGCCCGCGTTCTCGAGCGACTGCCGCAAAGCCGGACGGTCGACCGGCTCACCCGCCTGCATGCTGGCCTGCGCCTGTCCGCTCAGCAGCGGGTCAGTCTGGCTGCCGTCCGCCGATTCACAGGCCGCCTGCCAGGTCATTCCGGCCAGCAGGCCGTCCGATTCGGTATAGATGCCCTGCGCACGCTGGGCGTCCGCGCGCGTATCCGCATCGGCCTGCTGGGTGGTCTGCGGGGTGCTCGGTTCGATCAACTGGCTCTCGCTGTGCTGGGCCGACGCCCAGGCGACGAGCAGCATCGCGGCCAGAACAGCCGCCGTTCCCTTCTTCATGGGACTCATCTCCTTCGTTTTTTTCTCTCGGTAAATTAGACGCGCCGTGCGCGGCAAAGGTTCCTGTCAAACCGTCCAAAAATGCGCCCGCCCGGCGTTCGGTTTCTGTCCGGCGCGCCTGCGCACAGGAAAACGCCCGTCCCGGACTGCCGGGGCGGACGTTTTCAGGGGGAATGAAATGAGAAATGTGCAAAATCAGCAGCTTACCAGCCGAAGAAATACCGGAAGGGGCTGTTATAGCTGTCAAAATTATTATAATCGTTCGACTGCTGCGACTGCGACTTCTGTTCGCTCGGGTCCTCGCCCTCCAGATCATGCTGGTCATTCAGGGCGAAGGAGACGGTCAGCTCCTTGCCGGTCGAGACGCGGTAGAGCTTGAGGGTGAGCGTTTCGCCCGCCTTCATGTTCTCCTTGACCTCGTTGATCTCGTCCATCGTCGTGATATCCTTGCCGTTGACGCCGATGATGATGTCGTTAACCTGCACGCCGGCCGCCGCCGCGTTGGAGCGGGAATCGACCTTGGCGATCAGCACGCCCTGCGGCACGTCATAGGCCGCGGCCTGCTGCTCGGACAGGTTCTGGCCCGAAATGCCGATCTGCGGACGGCCCGCGATGTAGCCGTGCTGGATCAGCTCGTCGACGACCTCCTTTGCGGTGTCCATCGGGATCGCAAAGCCCAAGCCCTCGTAGTTCGAGCCGCCGATCTTGGCCGAGGTGATGCCGACGACCTGACCGTATACGTTGATGAGCGCGCCGCCCGAGTTGCCCGGGTTGATGGCCGCGTCGGTCTGGATCAGGCTCATGACACGGTCGGAGATCGTGATATCACGGTTGAGCGCCGAAACATGGCCGCCCGTGATCGTGTTGGCCAGCTCAACGCCGCCGGGAGAGCCGATGGCGTAGACGTCCTCACCCGGCTCAAGCGCGGTCGAATCGCCGAATTCCGCCGGGGTCAGCGACCCGGTCGGCTCGACCTTGAGCACGGCCAGATCGGTCTGCTCGTCGCGGCCGACGATCGTGGCCGGCAGGTTGGTGCCGTCGGACAGGATGACGGTGACCTTGCTGGCCTCCGCGCCGGTCTGCTCGCTGACGATGACGTGGTTATTTGTGATGATGTAGCCATCCGCGCTCATGATGACGCCCGAGCCGGAGCCGCCCGAGCCTTCGGTCATATAGACGGCCTGCACCGAAACGACCGAGGGCGAGACCTTCTTATAGATCTCCTTGCCGGACAGGCTGCCGTCCGCATTGGACGAAGCGCCGGAGGACGGGGTATTGGAAATGCTCAGCGAGGGCAGGTTGGGATCGGCCGTGACCGTCTGCTGCGTGTCCGTGCCCGACGCGCCGCCCTGCAGCGCGCCGCCCAGCGCCAGACCGCCCGCGAACAGGGCGCACGCGGCGGCGATCGAGCCGATGACGATCAGCGGCTTGCGGCCGATCCGTCGATGAGTGCGCGCCCGGCGCGGCTTCTTCGCGCGCTTGGCCTCCTGCGTCATCCACTCCTGATAGGTGGCGTAACCCGGCGTGCCGGCCTGCGGGCCGTTGTCCTGCTGCTGCGCAGGCTGCTCCTGCCGGGGCTGTCCGGCCTGACCGCACACCGGCGTCTGATACGGGGTGCGGGGCTCCTCGGATGTCTGCTGCGTGGGCTGCTCGGAACGGGGCTGCTCGTAGGCGCTGTATGCGGTGTCGTTTACCGGCTCCTGCTCGACCGGACGGAATCCATCACGCGATTCCCGGGAGGGTTCATCCTGAAAACCATTGCTGTTATAATCCATGGTGTAACATCCTTTCCGCTTGAACTGTCTTTATTGTATCCGCGGATTGTGATACTTTGTTGTCACAATTATGAATATTCCGTGAATTCGGGCCGTTTGGCCGCTTTCCCGGCCGGGGCGAGCGGAAGGGTGAAGGAAAACTCGGTCTCGCCGCCGTCCGACCGGACGGAGATATCGCCGCCGTGCAGATTGATGATGTTCTTGACGATATAAAGGCCGAGACCGGCGCCCGAACGGTCGCGCGAGCGCGAGCGGTCGGTCTTGTAGAAGCGGTCAAAGATGTGCGGGATATCCTCGGGTGCGATGCCGCCGCCCGTGTTGCAGATCGAAAACTCGCAGGATTCACCCGCCGGGTAGGCGGTCAGGCGGAGCGTGCCGCCGTCGTCGATGAACTTGACCGCATTGTCGACCAGATTGTAGACCGCGCGGTAGATGTGGTCGCGGTCGCCCATGACCATCAGCCGGTCGGCAAAATCGACATTCACGTCGATCCGGCGGGCATTGATCTTCTGCTCGAAGGACAAAATGATCTGGCTGGCCATCTCGGAAAAGTCGAAGGGCGCGGGGTTGATGATCAGCTCGCCCGACTGGATCTTGGCGGCCGAGAGCATACTCATCGTCATGCGGGAGAGCCGCTGCACCTCCTCCGAGATGACGCGCAAGTACTTTTCCTGCTGGTCGGGCGGGATCGTGCCGTCCAGCATACCGTCGACAAAGCCGCTGATCGTCGTCATCGGTGTTTTGAACTCGTGGCTGACATTGCCGATAAAGCCCTGCGTCAGCTCCTCGAGCTGTTCGAGGTCGCGCGCCATGTTGTTGAACGAGGTTGCCAGCTCATCGAGCTCCTCGCACTGGTTGTCCTCGGGCACGCGGACGCTGAAGTTGCCCGCGGCGTATTCGCGCGTGGCGTTGGCCATGGTCTTGAGCGGACGGGTGACCCGGCTGGCCATCACATAGGAGACCATCAGCGCGCCGATCAGGCTGAGCGCCAGAATGACAAGGAAGGTCTGCGAGACCTTTTGCAGCACGCCGACCACCTTTTCGTTGCTCGAGGCCACGAAAACGAGCGCGACGGTCTCGCCGTCGCTGCTGCGGCAGGGCGCGCCCACGATGTAGTGCGCGCTGTCAAACACGCCGCCCAGCATGCCGATCTCAGAATAGGCACCCTCGCGCTTGAGCGCACGCACCGCGTTTTCGGGCAGGTGGCCGCTCTTTTTATACACCTGCTCGTCCGGCTCGATGCGCAGCAGCAGGTCGCCCGTGGCGTTCGCCAGCAGAATGGTCATCTGATCCTCCGAGGCCGTGTTGCGCAGCGAAACGTCCAGCAGCACGATGCTGAGGTCGCTCTCGTCCAGCACGGCGCAGCTCGTCAGCTCGGCGATCGAATCGGCCGTCGCCCGGAGCTGACGCTCCTTTTCGGACAGGGCGTAGCGGTCGAGCTGGTAAAAGAAGGAGCTGCCCACCATCAGGAAGGCGAACAGCACCAGCATGACCGAGGACAGATACGTCCTCCGGAAAAAACTCTTTCTTGCCATGAAACCACAGTCCTTTTCAGTTCTTGGTCTCGAACTTGTAGCCCACGCCCCAGACCGTCTTCAGCTCCCACTTGTCCGAAACGCCCTCGAGCTTCTCACGCAGGCGCTTGACGTGCACATCGACCGTGCGGGTGTCGCCGAAATAGTCGAAGCCCCAGACGTCGTCCAGAAGCTGGGCGCGCGTGAAGACCCGGTTGGGGCTCTGCGCCAGAAAATACAGCAGCTCGATCTCCTTGGGCGGCGCGTCCACCCGCTTGCCGTTGATGATCAGCTCATAGGCCTGCTTGTCGATCGTCAGGCCGTCAAAGGTCAGCTTGCCGCTGTCGTCGGGCGAGAGGCGGCGCAGGACGGCGCGCACGCGGGCGACGACCTCGCGCATCTCAAGGGGCTTGACAATGTAGTCGTCCGCACCCAGCTCCAGACCCGAGACCTTGTCCATGGTCTCGCCCTTGGCCGTGATCATGATGACCGGGATGGACGAACCCGATTCGCGCACCTCACGGATGACCTGCCAGCCGTCCATGACTGGCATCATCACGTCGAGCAGCATCATATCGGGATTTTCGGCCTTCCACTTGGACAGGCCGACCGCGCCGTTCTCGGCTTCCGAAATTTCGTAGCCCTCGCGCTCGAGGTAGAGCCGGAGCAGCTCACGGATGTTCTCGTCGTCTTCGACGATCAGAATCTTTTTATTGTTCATGTTGGGAGTTCCCCCTTTTTTCTCTCTGTCAGGATGGGCGCATGCCCGATTCATCTCATTATACACCCGGCTGTGCGTGAAAAAATGAAGGATTTGTAAAACTCAGTCGTCCCGCATGCACCGTCCGAGCAGGAAATAGCCCAGAACGAACAGGGCGATCAGGCCGAGCAAGCCGTAGGACGAATCGCCCAGCAGGAAGGCGCTGCACGCGATAATAACCGGGCCAAAGAAGTCCGCGCTCTTGCCGAACACGTCGAACAAACCGAAATACTCGTTGGCCTGCTCCTTGGGGATCATCCGGCCGAACTGGGAGCGCGAGAGCGACTGGATGCCGCCCTGAAACATGCCGACCGCGATCGCCAGCGTCCAAAATTCCCACGCCTGATCGAGCTGGAAGCCGAAGAGGCACACGCCGATGTAGGCCAGAATCGAGATACGGATGACCCGGAACGCGCCGATGCGTCCGGCCAGCCGGGCGGACGCCAGCGCGCAGGGAAAGGCGACGAACTGGGTCACGAGCAGGGCAAGGATCAGGTGGGTCTGGGAAATGCCGACCTCAGCGCCGTAGCTCGTGGCCAGCGAAATGATCGTATAGACCCCGTCGATGTAGCAGAAATAGGCCAAAATGAAATACAGCAGCCGCTTATCCTGCCGCAGCTTGCCGAAGGTCACAAGCAGGCGCGAGAACGCGTGCGTCAGGCGGTCGGGGCGGTCGTCGAGGAAATGGGTCTGCCGCACGTTTTTGAGCAGGGGCACGGCCAGCGCCGCCCACCAAAGCCCGGTGATGAGGAAGGACAGCCGGGTCGCCTGCGCGGTCGTCAAATCGAAGGGTGTGAAAAAGATCAGCAGAATGCCCAGAATGAACGGGATGCAGCTTCCGATGTAGCCCCATGCGTAGCCCGCCGCCGAGATCGTGTCCATCCGGCTGTCGTCGGTCACGTCGGTCAGCATCGCGTCGTAAAAGACGTTGCAGGCCGAGTACCCCAGCCGGGCCGCGACGAAAAAGATCAGGTAGGCCAGCCAGCTCCCGGTCAGCGCCAGCGCGGCGAAGCCGGCCAGTCCGAGCACGAGCGCGCCCGCGAACAGCTTCTTCTTCATGCCCTGATAATCGGCCAGCGCGCCCAGCAGGGGCGAGAGCAGCGCCAGAATCAGCACCGCCGCCGCCGTGACCGTCGCCCACAGGCCGGTCGCGTAGACCGTGTCGATCCCGCCCGCCGCGGCCAGCTCCTTGAAATAGATCGGGATCGTGGTCGATACCAGCATGATAAAGGCCGAATTGCCTACATCATACAGCACCCAGCTCCGCTCGGCGCGCGTCATTTTTCCGCTCATCCGCTTTCCCCCTCCAGATTTTCCAATGGTCTTCTATTATTTTACACCTTTTCTCTTTCGAATCCCAGAGAAATCCGCTATAATGGTCGTAACAGTTTTTGATTTTTCTCCGGCCGCGCCGCCGCGCGGCGGATGATCCCATTTTCCCCCGTTCTGACAGAAAGGAAGGTATCCGAATCATGGCGGATTTCGTATCGCATGATCTGCTGGGCGAGCAGGCGCTCGCTCTGTTCCCGGCCGCGGCTCAGCGCGCCGCCGCGCTGCGTCCTGCAGCCTACCGCTGGGGTCTGCAAGGGCCCGATCCCCTCTTCTTCCACAAGGTCTACGCGGGCAGCCCGCTCCACAAGACGGGCAACCGCCTGCACAGCGAAAAGACCGACGAGCTGTTCACCATCTTTGCCGAGGCCGTCCACCGGCTGACCGGCGCGGCGCACGAGATCGCGGAGGCCTATTTCTACGGCTTCCTGTGCCATTACGCGCTGGACAGCTCGATCCACCCCTATGTGTACTGCCGCCAGTACGAGTGCATTCAGGCGATGCCCAAGGAGAATGCCTCGGCCATCCACTGCCGCATCGAGACCGACATCGACACCGCGCTCTACGCCCATTTCAAGGGCGGTTCGGTCACCGAATTTGACCCCACGCAGGCCTATGCCCTGACCGACGAGGAAACCGCCGTGCTGGCCGTCCTGCTGCACCACATCATCCGCCGCGCCTTCGGGCAGGACGTGCCCACCGCCGAGCTGCGTCCCTGCTTCGCCGAGATGCTGGCCTGCCAGAAGCTCTTCTATTCCGGCTCCCGCCCGCTGTCGGGCACGGCCCGCCGCGCCGAGCTCCTGCTGGGACGCGGCCCGCTGCTTTCCTCCCACCTCAAGGGCGAGGAACCCCAGTGGGACTGCCTGAACGAAGCCCGCAAGCCGTGGTGCAACCTCTGGAAGCCGGAGGAGGAGCGCATCGACACCGTCATCGAGCTGTTCGAGGCGGCCAAGCTGCGCGCGGCCTCGCTGGCTGTCAACTACGCCGCCCAGTTTGATTCGGGCTGGATGCTGAACATTTCCTATTACGAACCGTTCGATTACGGCAACTATAAAGCGCTGCAATGACGCCGCTGACGCCCTACACCGTTGTCCGCACCCGGCGGCGCACCGTCCAGATCACGGTCGAACTGACCGGCGAGGTCATCGTCCGCGCACCCGCCCGGCTTTCCGGCCGGGCGATCGCGGCCTTTGTGGCCGAAAAGGCCGACTGGATCGTCCGTGCGCAGGCGGCACAGCAGGCACGCGCCGCGCACATGCACGTGCTGACCCCGGCCGAGACCGCGGCGCTGCGGCAGGCCGCGCACGAGACCCTGCCCGCGCTGACCGCCCGGTGGGCGCAGCGCATGGGCGTTTCCCCGACCGGCGTGCGGATCACCTCGGCCGCCCGCCGCTGGGGAAGCTGCTCGGCGAAAAACGTCCTGTGCTTCTCGCTGCGCGTCATGCTGCTGCCTGAGCCGCTGCGTGAGTACATCGTCGTGCACGAGCTTTCGCACATCCGCCAGAAAAACCACAGCCCGGCATTTTACGCCGAGGCCGCGCGGTATCTCCCCGATTTCGTGGAGCGAAAGCGGCAATTGCGTGACTGGGAGCGATCGCACCCGCTCGTCTGACGCCATAAAAAATCCCGGCCTGCGCCGGGAGAATCAACAAGGGCTGCGCACCCGCGCAGCCCTTAATATTTATAAATATGAAGTTGTGCTTGCCCAGAACCAATTGCGCCTCGTAGGGGCTTGTCTGCCCAGAATAGGATCTTTTCCATCGGCGCGTAGTCTGCCGGAGCCACACTCATCAGTGTGCCCATCGGAATGCTCCCAGAGAACGTCGTTTCCGTCGGCGAATCGGCTTAGCGTGCACCGGCGAGCCGCTTGGTCTGGTGTTCAGTTGTCGATACCATTGGACTCACCCCTTTCTGAAAGATCTTAAATAATGAGAAGAGGATATCTGGTTGCTGTACTCACCTCATTTCTTTTTGTGTTATTATAATAGCACCCAAACCGGCGTGCGTCAACAGATTTTCCCCTTTTTTATGCACAAAAAGACCGCTCAAACTTCTACATCCAGACTCTTTTCCTGTGCCGCGCATTCTGCTATAATAAATGTGTACGGGCGTCTTTCGCGCCCCCTTCGCATCCCCATCCGCCATTCCCCAGTGAGGAGGTCTTTGCATGGCAAACTTTAGTTACTATATGCCTTCGCGCATTTTCTTCGGCCCGGGCAGCGTCAAAAAGCTGTCCCGCGCCCGTCTGCCCGCCGGCCCGGGTCTGCTGATCACGGGCGGCTCGTCCACAACGAAGCTGGGCTACGTCGACAAGGTCTGCGCCGCGCTCGCCGAGGGCGGCCATGAGATGACCGTCTACCGTGACGTCCAGCCCAATCCCACCATCGAGAACGTCCGCGCGTGCGCCGCACTGGCGCGGGCGCAGGGCTGCTCCTTCGTCGTCGGTCTGGGCGGCGGTTCCTCGATCGACACCGCCAAGGCGGCTGCCTGCATGGCGACGAACGACGGCGACTGGTGGGACTACGTCCACGGCGGCTCGGGCAAGGGTCAGCGTCTGAAAAATGATCCGCTGCCCATCGTCGCCATCACGACGACAGCCGGCACCGGCACCGAGGCCGATCCCTTCACCGTCATCACGAACGGCGAGGAAAAGATCGGCGGCGGCAATGACCGCACCTTCCCCACGATCTCGATCGTCGATCCCGACTTTATGATGACCGTTCCGCCCCATCTGACCGCCTATCAGGGCTTCGACGCCCTGTTCCACGCCTGCGAGGGCTTCCTCGCCACCTGCGCCAGCCCGATTTCCGAAATGTTCTCGCTCAAGGCGATCGAGCTGATCGGCAAGTCCCTGCCCCGCGCGGTCGAAAACGGTGCAGACGCGGACGCGCGCGCCGACGTCGCGCTGGCGAACACCCTGGCGGGCTTCGTCGAAACGCTGTCCTCCTGCACCTCGGAGCACGCCATTGAGCACGCCCTGTCCGGCCTGCATCCCGGCCTGCCCCACGGCGCCGGTCTTATCATGATCTCGCTGGCTTACTACAAGCGCTTCGCATCCGTCTGCGCGGACAAGCTCGCCCAGATGGCGCACGCCCTCGGCCGGGAGGACGGCGATTTCGTTGCCGCGCTGGCAGATTTGCAGCACGCCTGCCGGGTGGACGGCCTGAAGCTCAGCGACTACGGCGTTTCGCCCGACCGCTTCGCGCAGTACGCCGACCACGCCTTCGCCGATATGGGCGCGCTCTTCCGCGTGGACGCCCAGCCGCTCTCCAAGGAGGATGTCATCGCCATCCTGACCGAGAGCTACCGTTAATTTTGTGATCTATTTTGGATCAAAATAGGGAGATAAAAGGAAGTATTGGATCAAAATGAAACACGTATTGCTGATTGCAACCGGCGGCACCCTGGCCTGCCGGGAGACGGGTCACGGCCTTGCGCCGTCCCTGACCGGGGAGGAGCTCATTGATTTCCTGCCCGAGCTGCCCAAGATCTGCAAAGTCGTCGTCGAGAATCCGTTCTCGATCGACTCGACCGACATCACCACGGCCGACCGCGTCAAGCTGGCCGGGATCATCCGTGAAAACTACGACCTGTACGACGGCTTCGTCATCAGTCACGGCACCGACACCCTGTCCTACACGGCTGCGCTGCTCTACCACATGCTGCGCAACCTGAACAAGCCGGTCATCCTGACCGGCGCGCAGAAGCCGATCGGCGTCGAAGGCTCGGACGCCGAGCGCAACCTGCTCGACGCCTTCCGCGTGGTCCGCGCGGGCTATGTCGGCGTCGCGGCGGTGCTGCACGGCCAGATCATCCGCGGCAACCACGTCGTCAAGGTCGACTGCACCGAGACCAACGCCTTCCGCTCGATCAATGCGCCGCTGGCCGGTACGATCGACGCGGCCGGACGCGTCCGCCTGAACATCGTGCCCAAGCTGGGCGGCGAGCCCGAGTTCATCGAGGACATCGACTCCAACTTCGTCCTGCTCAAGCTGGTGCCCGACCTCGATCCCTCGATCATCACCTTCCTGCAGAAGTACAAGAAGGTCATCATTGAGGGCTACGGCTCGGGCGGCATCCCGATCCGCCTCGAGAAGGTCGTGCAGAAGCTCATCCTGAGCGGCACCAAGGTCTATATCACGACCCAGTGCCTGTCGGGCACGGTCAACCTCCAGAAGTACGAGGTCGGCCGCCGCGCCGAAGCGCTGGGCGCCATCAGCCTGGGTCACCGCACCGTCGAGGACGCCGTCGCCGCCATCCAGTGCGGCGAAATCTGACCGAAATCGTTTCAAAGCAATGAAAAACCCGCTTTTCGGCGGGTTTTTTATTTTACACATCATTTACTGGATTTTTCGTTTCTGGATATGGTAGGTGATGCGCGGCAGGAGCCACTCGGGCGTGAGCTTGCTCGCGGCAACCATGGCCTGCATCCCGCGTCCCGGGACGATCACGCCCCGGCCCTTGAAGAGCTGTCTCACCGCAATGTGCGCACAGGTGCGCGCGTCCATGCCGGGCAGGGCGAACTTCACGTCGGCGACCCGGTTGAACTCGGTGTCGACCGGGCCGGGGCACAGCGCCGCGACCTTCACCGCGCTGCCCTCCCGGCGCAGCTCCTCGCGGATGGCCTGCGTCAGCCGCAGAACGTAGTTCTTGGTCGCGTAATAGGTGGCCATGAGCGGCCCGGCCATGAAACCGGCCGAGGAGGCCACATTCAGGATGTATCCGCTGTTTTTCATGCGGAAATCGTGCAGAAACAGCTTGGTCAGGATGTGCACGGCCACAATGTTCGTGCGGATCATCTCGACCTCGCGGTCGAGACTGGTGACGGCGAACCGGCCGCACAGGCCGAAGCCCGCGTTGTTGACCAGAATTTCGACGTCCTCGCCGCGCGCCCGGCAGTAGAGCATCTTGCACTGCTCGGCGCTCGACAGGTCGGCCTCCAAGATCCGGCACTGCACCGGCAGCTCGGCGGCCAGCTTTTCCAGCCGGTCGCGGCGGCGGGCGACCAGAATCAGGTCATAGCCCCGCGCGGCCAGCTCACGCGCGATCTCCTGTCCGATGCCTGAAGATGCGCCTGTAATGATCGCTTTCATTTCTTCTTGTCCTCCTTCCGGGCGGCGCACCGCTGCGCACAGCCCGCACAGGAACCGCCGCAGGAGCCGCGGCCCTCCTTCTTCATCTGGCGGAGCACCAGCCACGCGAACAACGCCAGCGCGCCGACGACGCCCAGAACCATATAGTCGATGATCGGCTCGAATGTCATACTGCAAAGCCTCGCTTCCTACAGAAACTTAGATCTTCTTCATCATAGCGCATTTCCCGTTTCCGGTCAAATAAAAGATTGATGACAGCCGGCTGTGTCCCGGGTCACTTCTTACATTTTGTCCATTTTATTTTATCCGCGCGGTGTTATAATAAACATAAGGAACTTCCGCTTTGATCCTGAGAAGGAGGGACTTTGCATGAACGAGCTGGATACCCGTCTATACGACCTGCTCGAGCGCCCGGCACGTGCCGAGGAGCTGAAAAAATACCTGCCCGCGTATTCCAAGCAGGAGATTAAGGACGCGCTGGCCCGGCTGACCGAAGCCGGACGCATCCTCAAGAATAAAAAGAACCGCTACGCTCACATCGAGCACTTCGGCTGTCTGGCCGGTGTGTTTCAGGCGACCGACCGCGGCTTTGGCTTCGTCACGCCCGACGGCGGCGGAGACGATGTGTTCATTCCGCCCTACGCGACCCTGCACGCCTGGCAGGGCGACCGCGTGCTTGTCCAATTGCACGAGTCGAGCCGGGGTCACAAGTGCGAGGGCGAGATCATCCGCATCTTAGAACTGTGCCGGGATGAGGTCGTCGGCGCGGTCATGCAGCGCGGCAAGACCCTGTTCGTCCGCCCGGCCTCCAAAAAATATCCCGACCTCATCCTGCCCAAAAACCGCACGATGGACGCGAAGCCGGGCGACCGGGTCACGGTCAAGGTCATGCTGCGCGGCGATCGCCGTCTGCCCGCACAGGGCGCTGTGACCCAAATCTTCGGCAAAAACGGCACGATGGATGCTTCGATCGCCTCCATCCTGCATGAAAACGGCATCGTCGTCCCCTTCCCCGACGCGGTGCTCCGGCAGGCCGACGCCTGCGGCGACACCGTTGATCCGGCTGAGGCCGCCCGCCGCCGCGACCTGCGCGACGCGCTCATCTTCACGATTGACGGCGACGATGCGCGCGATTTTGACGACGCGGTCTCGCTCGAACCCCTGTCGAACGGCCGGATGCTGCTGGGCGTGCACATCGCCGACGTATCCCACTACGTCACGCCCGGTTCCCCGCTCGACGACGAGGCCTACCGCCGGGGCACCTCGGTCTACTATCCGGGCCATGTCGTGCCTATGCTGCCCGTCGCCCTGTCGAACGGCATCTGCTCGCTCAACCCGGACGTCGACCGGCTGGCCTTCTCAGCCTTCCTCGAAATGGACAAGGACGGCCGCTGTCACAAGGCCGAGTTTGCCAAGACCGTCATCCGCTCCAAGGCGCGCATGACCTACAACAACGTCAACCGCATCTTTGACGGCGACGAAGCCCTGCGCGCGCAGTACGCCTTCCTGACCGAGACCGCCGACCGGATGCATGCGCTCTCGCTTGCGATGCGCCGCCGCCGCGCGGCACGCGGCGCGCTCGATCTCGACCTGCCCGAGCCGCAGATCATAACCGACGAAACCGGCGAGCCGGTCGAGGTCATCTTCCGCCCGCGCGGCGACGCGGAAAAGATGATCGAGGAATTCATGCTGGCGGCCAACGAAGCGGTCGCGGCCTTCATGGCCAAGCGGTCGCATCCGACCGTCTACCGCGTCCACGAGGACCCCGACCCCGAAAAGCTCCGCCTGTTCGCCCAGTACGCCCGCCCCTTCGGCTATCGGGTGGACGCCTCCAGGCCGCATGACACCGCCCAGCTTCAGGCCGTTTTGGACGGCGCGAAAGACGACCCGCGCCAGCGCGCCCTGCCCACCCTGCTGCTGCGCTCGCTCGCCCGCGCCCGCTACGCGCCCGAATGTCTGGGGCATTACGGCTTGCAGGCCTCGTATTATCTCCACTTCACCTCCCCCATCCGCCGCTATCCCGATCTTGTCGCCCACCGGATGCTGTTCAAGGCCATCTCGAACCAGCAGTTCACCCGGGCGGACGCCGTTTTCTGCGAGGAAGCCGCGACCCAGTCCACCACCCGTGAGCAGGCCGCAGACTCTGCCGAGCGCGACATCGACAAGCTCTACCTCGCGGCCTATATGGAACCATTCATTGGACAGGAGTTCGACGGCGAGGTCTCCGGCGTGACCGCCTTCGGCCTGTTCATCGCCCTGCCCAACGCGGTCGAGGGTCTCGTCCGGCTGGAAGACCTGCCGGGCGACGACTACGAATTCGACGACCAGCGCATGACGCTCATTGCCCGCCATTCGGGCCGCCGCTACCAGATGGGCACGCCCATGCGCGTGCGGCTGACCGCCGCCTCCCGCGTGACCGGACGGATCGACTTCGTCCCGTCCGACTCCCCCAAAACAGAAAGGAACTGATTTGACCCCATGCCCGGACTCATTCTCGAGGGCGGCACCTTCCGCCCGATCTTCTCCTGCGGCGTCATGGACGCGCTGCTCCATCACGACGTCATGTTTGACTACGTCATCGGTGTTTCCGCCGGCATCACCAACGGCTTTTCCTACCTCTCCCGCCAGTCCGAACGCAACCTCGAACTGATGCGCCGATACCGCAACGACAAACGCTATCTTTCCCCCGGCAACTACCTCAAATGCGGCTCCATGTTCGGTCTGGACTTCGTATTTGACGAAATCCCGAACCGCCTCCTGCCCTTTGACTGGGACGCGTTCAATGCCTACGAGGGGCGCATCCGGGTGGGCGTGACCAACGTCGAAACCGGCGAGGCTGAGTATCTCGACGGCCGCGAGCTGGACGAAAAGTGCACAATGCTGCGCGCGACCTGTGCGATTCCGTTCTATTTTCCGCCCATCAAAATCGGAGACAAGACCTACTATGACGGCGGTCTGTCCGATTCCATCCCGATCCGCAAGTCGCTGGCCGACGGCAACGACAAAAACCTCATCATTCTGACCCAGCCGCAGGGCTACCGCAAGACCCTCTCGCGGAGCAGCCGGGCGGCCGCCGCCGCGCTGCGCCACCGCTATCCCCGGCTGGCCGCCACCCTGCTGGCGCGGCCGAAAATGTACAACGAGACCGTCTGCTTCTGCGACCATCTGGCCGCCTACCGCCCGCGCGACACCGTGCTGCTGCGCCCGCTCGCCCCGATCAACTCCTTCGAGAGCGACGTCACACGGCTGGAGAACGCCTATTGGGAGGGCTACCGGCTGGCCGAGGCCCGCATGGGCGAGATCAAGCGCCTGTTTGACTGATTCGGAAGATATCACAAAACGCGGGATGCCGATTTGGGCATCCCGCTTCTTGTATTTCCATTGTTCTACTGCTATGATACAATTAACCCGATGGAAAGGAGGAACGCCCATGCTCAGCTTCCATACGCTGCACCTGCACGGCCGTGCGCCGATCTATGCGCAGATCGTCGATTTTGTCAAGCAGGCCATTTTTACCGGTCAGGCGCAGACAGGCGACCCGCTGCCGCCCCGGCGTGAGATCGCAGCACAGTTGGGCGTGACCCTCAACACCGTGCAGAAGGCCTTTCGGGTCATGGAAACCGAGGGCTTTGTCCGTACAAACAGCACATCGGGCAGCGAACTCGTCGTCACCGACGCGATCCGTGCGCAGATTGCGCGAGAACTGACCGAAGGACTGGTGGACGGCTTCATCGTCCGGGCGCATGAATGCGGCCTGACGCTGCCACAGGTCATCGCCCTGCTGGGGCAGCGCTGGACCGATTCGGACTAATTTTTTTGCATCATTTGTTTGACTTGTGTGATACAAAGGAGGGACTGTCTATGAAAACCGCTCTGCGTCTGGCCGCTTATCTGACGCATTGGAACCGCACCGCCTTCGTGGCCGCCGGGCTGACCGCCGGACTGGGCACCGCGCTCCTGACCGCCGTGGTCTCCGCGCTGCCGGTCTCGGCCTTTCTGCCGCTCGACGCGTTTCTGATCACTGCGGCCCCGGCCGCGCTCGTCCTGTTCGATCTGCTGTTCTTTCTCGGGCTGTACCGGCTGCGCCGTCAGGGACGGGCGGACTATACCCTGCGGATGATCCCGGGCGGCGCGCATACCTATCCGCTGGCGGTCGGTCTGGCCGCCCTGCTCGGCCTGCTGGTCGTCGCGGCGGCGACCGTGCTCGGCGTGCTCACCGCCCGGCTGCTGCACGAATGGACGGCGCCCGCCGCCGTGGACGCCCTGCTTTCTCTGGACGAATCCGCCCTTGCACGCTATGGAATCCAAGGAAAATTGAATATTTCGGGCACATTACCGACCGCTCCGGTCGAAAATGAGTTGTTTTTCGTCCTTGCCTCCCACCCGACATTGCGCCTGCTCCTGCCGCCTACCCTGACCGAAGGGCTGATGACCCTTTCTGTCGCGCTCTGTCACGCGAGCATGCTCATGCGCGCCAACCGCCTGCCCAAGCTGTCCGAGAGTGTGCTCTGCGTGCTTCTGCAATGCGCGGCGATATTTTTCTTCTGCCGCTGCTTCTTTTCCGGTTACGGCCTGCTCTTCCCGCTCGGTCTTTTGCTCCTCAGCGCGCTCAATTTCCGGTATGCCCTGCGGGACGACCGCGCTCCGCACGATGGGGAGGTGTGAGCCATGCGTGACCGCAAGCGAACGCCCGTGCTCACGGTGCTCAGCCTGCTGTGCGTCCTCGTGCTCAGCGGCACCGCGCTCTGGCGCACCCATCTGCCGCCCCGCCTGTCGCTGACCGAGACCGGCGACCGCGCCGTTCTGCTCCCGCAGGGGCTGACCGGCTTGCTGCACCGCACCGACGGTCAGACCAACGCGCTGACCTTCACGCTGGACGCCGACGGTCTGCATACCCGCACGCGGCTGACCAAACCGGACAGCGAACTTGTGCCCGGTTCCGACCGAACGCTGCGCGGCGCGATCGCGCTGGACGACGACGGCTATATGCGGGACACCTATTTCTTAGACTGTGATTTTCGTACTTCTAAAGACAATCTTCCGCAATTTTCCGTTCTTTTATCCCATTTTCCGGACTATACCGCACAGTCTGTCCTGCTTGGCACAACAGTCAATGCCGGCACGACCCAGGTGTTCGAGGCGACCGCCGACCTGCCGCTGCGCTTCGACCCGGGCTTCTCCCCGGCCGACGGAAAGAGCTTGAACAGTTCGAGCCAGAGCAGCTACGACGATGTCGGCTCGTTCGGCTACACCTATACCACCCCCTCCGGCGCGGATACCCGTTTCAGCCTGACCTGCCAATACGCCCGGCTGGGTGACCGGTTCTACCTGCTGGCCGGGCCGGACAACGCCGCGACGGCGGCACACTGCGACGGTTCCCTCGTGCTCTATCGCTTCGACCGGGGCGACGATCCCAACCGGCGCTCGGCCTGCGTCCTGACGCCGCTCTGCGAGATGCCGCTGGACGGTCAATACCTGCTCGGCCTGACCGTGCTCAGTGACACCCACCTGCTCGTGCTCACGCAGGCGGATCACGAGCTGCGGATGACCGCCCTGCGGGCGGACGGCACGCGCGACGAACAATACGTGCTCACGCTGCCCGGTCTCAATCGTCTGTGCAGCGCCGCGGCCGGTTCGGACGGCGCGGGCGGCACGGTCGCCGTGCTCAGCTTCTGGGATATGTCCTATAACCTCCATTATTTAACTCTGCGCTGGCAGGACGGCGTGCTCAGCAGCTCTGCCCCGTGGACGCTGCCCGAGCTGAGCACGCACGGCTGGGATCACACGATCATAGACGGACGCTGTCTGATGCGCAGCACCATCGCGGAGGGACAGGATCGTACGATCACCTGCCAATGGTACGGCAGAACGGGCACATTCACCGACTACGACGGACTGGCGAAGGCGGTCGTTCTCGATCTGTCGACCGAAATTCCGACTGTTTTATACACCGCAGCCATTCATTTTCCTTACATATCCATGCAAAATCCGCTGTGCGGCGATCAGTTCCCGCGTGAAGCGTCGGCATGGCTGGCCGACTGGGTCTATGCGGAAGGAGGAAATCCATGAATCCCTTGCTCACTCGTTTTTCCGCAGCCGCGGCTGTCTGCGCGCTGGTGCTCACGGGCGCGGCGGTCTGGCGTGCGCTCTCCCCGCCCGGTCTCGATGACCTGCGCGACGTCACCGGAGACCGCACCGCCCTCGACGGGTTTTCGGTCAGCCTGCATTACGGCGAGGCCGACCGCTATGATTCGGTGCTCACGTTCGACAGCGGCAAAGCCGCAGCTCCACAGGCCGATTACAGTCCGCTTTCCGCACACGAGCGCTATCTCGGCTACATAAACCACACGATTCCGCTCATCCGGAACGGCCGCGCGGTGCGCGAAAACTATCAGCTCTACATGAACACCGAACTCGTCGCGCAGTCCCGCAGCTACGCGATCCAAGACAAGCTCTGGCTTTATCCGGACGAGCCAGTCTCCCGGCTGCAAACGCTGCTACTAGGTGAGATCGAACTGCCGGTCTCGGCCAACTCCAACCACACCCGCACGCTCTCCGTCCGCCTGCCCAACGCGCTCGAGGTGCCGACGGACGTTCTGCCGCCCGGCGAAGCCGGTTCGGGCGGCACGATCCACTTTCCGAACGACGATACGCAAGTCCGCACGATCACCTATTACAGCGGCACGCGCGACACCCCGGCCGTCACGCTGACCCATTCGATGGCGCTGCTGGGCGACACGCTCTACGCCCTGACTGGCCCGTATGACGATCGCTACGGCGCGGCCTGCACGGGTGAAGCCACGCTCTGTCGGGTGGACGAAGGCGCGGAATCGGAGGAATCGGACGCGACCGTGCTGCGCACCTTCCCGGTCGAGGGACGCGCCTTTCTGGGCCTGAGCACGTTTTCAGATAACCGTCTGCTCCTGCTCACCCGCGCAGGCGACGCGGTCGTCTTCACCCTGCTGGACGCGGACGGACAGACCCTTTCCGAAGCGTCGGTCAAGCTGCCCGGCTGGCAGACCACATTTGATTTGCGTCCGGCCGGAGAACCGGGCGCGGCGCTGCTGCGGCTGAATGCAGGCGCCTCCCCCGACGCCAAGCGGTACGAAGCGCGCGGCGAGGACGTCTGCGTTCTCCTCCGCGATGTGGGCGGCGCGCTGACCGTCTCCGGACCGTGGCCGGAACGTCTGCTGGGGACGGCGCAGGTGGAGTGCATGGCGCTTGCGGGCAACCGGCTGCTCTGCGCGCAGCAAACCGGTCAGGAAACCGGAAAAATCGCCTATGTTCGCACCATCGACGGGATCGAAGCCGCCGAAACCGACCTGTTCCACCGCCTGCGCGTGCGCGTTTTTGACCTGTCCGCCGGACAGCCCGCGCTCTGCTACGAGGGCGAGGCCGCCCTGTCCGTCCGTTCGCTCCAAAATCCGCTGAATCCGCGATACGGCGAAACGCCCGAGATCGAACGGCTGACCGCCGATTCATCCCAAAGGAGGGAAATGAAATGATTGAACTCCATGCGCTGCGCCAGCGATACGGCGAAGAAAGCCCGCTCGCGCTCAATATAGAAGCCCTGACCCTGCCCGCCGGGGAGGTCGTCGGCCTGCTGGGCGAGAACGGCGCGGGCAAATCGACCCTGCTGCGCATCCTCGCTGGGATCGACACGCCCCGGGGCGGTCAGGTGCTGCTGAACGGCACGCCGCCCGCCGCGCGGCTGGCTGATATCGCCTTTGCCAGCGAGGAGGGCACCGTCCCCTCTTTCCTGAACGCCCGGGAATACGGTGCGTTTCTGGCCGATTTCTGGCCGTCCTTCGATCCGGCGTACTACGCTTCCCTGCTCGAATTTTTCCGTCTCCCTGCCGACCGCCCGGCCGGACGGCTCTCGCGCGGCCAGCGCTCCAAGCTCGAGGTCACAGCGGCGGCTGCGCGCCGCCCCAAGTTTCTCCTGCTCGACGAGCCGTTTCTGGGCGAGGACGTGTTCGCCCGGCAGGACTTTCTCAAGCTCCTGCTCTCCTCGCTTGACGAGACCATGACCGTCCTGCTCTCAACCCACCAGCTTGCCGAAATCGAGACCTGTATCGACCGTGCGGTCATCCTCAAGCAGGGCGCGGTCGCGGACAATGTGGAGCTGGAAACGCTGCGCGCGGCGGGTGAAACACTGATCGAGCGCATGGCCCGCCTGACCGGCTACGACCCCGAGCGGTACAAACAGTACCAATATGTGGAAGGAACATAAAAAAATGCCGCCCGGCCGGGCGGCATTTTATATGATTTTCTTTTGGGAAAGGCTGAATGAAATGGATCAGCCGCCGAAGACCTTGATCATGAAGCCCGCGGCAACGGCCGAGCCGATAACGCCCGCGACGTTCGGGCCCATGGCGTGCATGAGCAGGAAGTTCGCCGGGTTGGCCTTCTGGCCCTCGATCTGCGCGACGCGCGCGGCCATCGGGACGGCGGAAACACCGGCCGAGCCGATCAGCGGGTTGATCTTACCGCCCGAGAGCTTGCACATGATCTTGCCGAACAGCAGGCCGCCCAGCGTCGAAAACATGAACGCCAGCAGACCGAGTACAATGATCTTGATGGTCTCAAACGTCAGGAAGGTGCTCGCAACTGCCTTGCAGCCGACCGACAGACCGAGGAAGATAGTGACGATGTTGCACAGGGCGTTCTGCGCGGTGTCGGAGAGACGGTCGGTCACGCCGCACTCGCGGAACAGGTTGCCCAGCATCAGCATACCGATCAGGGGCGCGGTGTCCGGGATCAGCAGGATGACGAAGATCGCGACCGCAATCGGGAAGATGATCTTTTCGGTCTTGGAGACCGTGCGGAGCTGCTCCATCTTGATCTTGCGCTCCTTCTCGGTCGTCATCAGACGCATGAGCGGCGGCTGGATCATCGGGATCAGCGCCATGTAGGAGTAGGCCGCGATCGCGATGGGCGGCAGCAGATGGGGCGCGAGCTTGGAGGCGGTCAGGATGGCCGTCGGACCGTCCGCGCCGCCGATGACGCCGATCGCCGCCGCCTCGGCGGGCAGGAAGCCCAGACCGAGCGCCAGCAGGAAGGCGGTAAAGATGCCGAGCTGCGCCGCCGCTCCCAGCAGCAGCGAGGACGGACGGGCGATCAGCGGGCCGAAATCGGTCATCGCGCCGATGCCAAGGAAGATGATCGAGGGATAAATCGCGTGTTCCACGCCGAAGTAGAAATACTTGAACAGACCGCCCTCGTCCAGAATGCCGGTCAGCGGGAAGTTCGCCATCAGGATGCCGAACGCAATCGGCACGAGCAGTAGCGGCTCAAACTTCTTGCCGATGCCCAGATAAAGCAGCAGGCAGGCGATGAGGATCATGATGAGGTTGCGCGGATCATCCGCAAACGCGGCGAAGCCGGATTCCGAAAGAATGCGGCCTAACGTGCCGAAAAAGGAGAAATCCATGCCGTTTTCCCCCTTATGCCAGCGTGCAGAGCACAGCGCCGGTCTCAACCGCCGCGCCCTTGGTCACGCAGACCGAGGTGACCGTGCCGTCACGCGGGGCGCAGATCTCGTTTTCCATCTTCATCGCCTCGAGGATAAAGAGCACCTCGCCCGACTTGACGGCCTTGCCGTTCGCGCAGCGCACGTCCAAAATGTTGCCCGGCATGGGCGATGCGACCGGGTCGCCCGCGCCTGCGGGCGCGGCAGCCGGAGCAGGTGCGGCCGGAGCCGCCGCCGGTGCGGCAGCCGGAGCAGGCGCGGCCTGTACCGGAGCGGCCTCGCCCGCGTAGACCGCGGTGGCCTGTCCCTTCTCGACCTCGACCTCGTATTTCTTACCGTTTAATGTGACTACATATTTCATGGTGTTTGTCCCCCTGCGTCAAAGCGCCTTGATCTTCTTGAATACCAGTTCGGAAAGCGGAATGCCGGTCTCATGGCTGACGATCGCCATGATGCAGGCCGCAGTCTTCTCATCCACGTCGATGAGCGCGACCTCGCCGCCGTAAGCGCCGGCAGGCGCCGGAGCAGGCGCGGCAGGTGCGGGCGTCGGCACAGCGGCAGGCGCGGGAGACGCCTCCTTCTGGGTCATCCGGACGCACTTCGAGATGACCGGGATCATCAGGCAGAGCACGGCCAGCATGAGAAAGACGATCACGATGCCGGAGAGCGCAACGAGGAAAGCACCGGCGGATAAATTACCCATCTTACTTTACCTCCTCGATCGAATAGGACGCGACCAGCGCGCGCTTCAGCTCGCGCTTTTCAAAGAACTGCTCGGCCTGCTGCGGGAAAGCGATATAGGAGAGCACGTCGAGGTCACTCTGGGCACGGTCGCCCAACTCGGCCTTGGCCGCTTCGAACTCGGGCTCGATCGACTCGGCGTATCGTCCGGTGAACATGGGCGCGTCGCCCAGCACCTTCTTCGCCAGCGCGGGATCGATCTCGCCGGGCGCCTTGCCGTATTCGCCCTTGATGTAGGACTTGACTTCCTTGCCGATGTTCTTATAGCGTTCGCCCAGCAGGACGTTGACGGTCGCCTGTACGCCGACCATCTGGCTCATCGGGGTGACGAGCGGCGGATAGCCCAGATCGCGGCGCACGCGCGGGGTCTCGGCCAGCACCTCGTCCAGCCGGTCGATCGCATTCTGCGCCTTGAGCTGGGCAACCAGATTGGACAGCATACCGCCCGGAATCTGATAGGTCAGCGCGTCCGCCTTGGTGGACAGGACATAGGGATCGAAGGTGCCGTTTGCGGCGAACTTCTTCTGCACGGGCAGGAAGAAATCATTGACCTGCTTGAGCACATCGTACTTGACGCCGCAGTCATAGCCCATCTGGGTCAGGGCGTAGACCATCGACTCGGTCGCGGGCTGGCTGGTGCCGCCCGAGAAGCACGAGGTCGCGGTGTCGATACCGGCCGCGCCCGCCTCGGCCGCCTTGAGATAGGTCATATTGCCCAGACCGGTGGTGGCGTGTGTGTGTACGAAGATCGGCAGCTTGACGGCCTTCCGCAGCGCGGAGACCAGATCGAAGCACTCCTGCGGGCTCATGATGCCGGCCATGTCCTTGATGCAGATGGACTGACAGCCCATGGTCTCCATCTCGCGGGCCAGGCCGACGTACATTTCGAGGTTGTGGATGGGCGACAGCGTGTAGCAGATCGCACCCTGCGCGTGTCCGCCCGCCGCGAGGCAGGCCTCGACCGCCGTCTTGATGTTGCGCACATCGTTCAGCGCGTCGAAGATGCGGATGATGTCGATGCCGTTTTCAACCGCCGCCTTGACGAAGCGGCGCACGGTGTCGTCCGAATAGTGGCGGTAGCCCAGAATATTCTGGCCGCGCAGCAGCATCTGGAGCTTGGTGTGCTTCATGTGCTTCTTGATGGTGCGCAGGCGCTCCCAGGGGTCCTCATCCAAATAGCGCAGACAAGAATCGAACGTCGCACCGCCCCAGCATTCGATCGAATAATATCCGGCCGCGTCCATCTTGTCGAGCGCGTCCTCGAAATCGGACAGCGGCATGCGCGTCGCCATCAGGGACTGCTGCGCGTCGCGCAGGACGGTTTCCGTGATATTCATTTTCATGGTTTGGTCACATCCTTCACGTGAGACTCATATGGGCTGCGCGAGGCGCAGAATGACCCATATTTAATATCATAACACAAACTGAACGATTGTAAAACGATTTTCTTCTGTGCTAAAGGAAAAAAGCGATTTATTTTTTTGTGGATTTCGCATACATGCAGCGGACAGACACAGTTTCGATTGACTTTTTCTCCGCTTTGCGGTATGATGATATCGGTCAAAATCGCCCAAAGTCTGCCCACAGTCCGAATTTTATACCTGTCTCCGCAGCTCAGTTGGATAGAGCATCCGCCTCCTAAGGTTACGTTACAACGCTCACCTTGGAAAAACCTTAGGAGGGAGCTGAGTCCGATCATTACGGGGGCTGACAAAAAAATTAAATACGTCCCAATAGCTCAGTTGGATAGAGCACACGCCTCCTAAGAATATGTTAATCACGGGCCAAATGATTTTTTGAAATCTGAAGTCCGGTTCGAATGGAGTTGTGAATTCAGCGGATTTCTAACGCCGGGGAAGAAGAACATTTTTAAGCAAATTGCTTTCAAGGGGTAAAAATCCATTAGCAAAATGACCGTTTTTCTAATGGATTTTCCCTCTGAAATATAGATCGTCACCTTGGACGAAACGTGAAAAACCGCGTAAAATCAAGGAAATTTCATAGATGTCTCTGTAGCTCAGCAGGATAGAGCGTCCGCCTCCTAAGCGGAAGGCCGCTGGTTCGAATCCAGTCAGGGACGCCAGCGCATTATCGCGGAAGATTTTTCACGAAATCTTCCGCGTTTCTTCTAATAAAAAAGAGGCTTCATTGATGAAGTGCTAAAAAAACAGGGCTTTTATCTAATGAGGAAAAACACCCCGAAACGGTGATTCCTCTAAAAATGGCGCATGTTTCCGTGTTCATCGGTGTATCTGGGTGTAAATCTGTGATAAATCACCACTATCGCGGCAGAAACATGAAGAAACATGCCCTAATCTGCTGCGGCGGAAGAAAAGGTTGAGGGCAGGTTTCTAATGGCGTTAGAAAATCAGGTGGCGAGATTTTGGATTTCTAACAGCAAGCGCCAGAATTAGAGAAAGCAGTAAATATGAATTTGCGGAGGCATATTAAATGAATTCAGAAGTTAATTTTAGATATGCAGAAAGAAACGACGTTGCATTAATTCTGAGCTTTATTAAAGAACTTGCGGACTATGAAAAAATGTTGAATGAAGTTGTTGCTGATGAAAAGACATTGGAAGAATGGATTTTTGATAAGCAGAAAGCCGAAGTAATTTTTGCTCTTGAGGACAGCAAAGAAGTTGGATTTGCACTCTTTTTCCATAATTTTTCCACATTCCTTGGAAAGGCTGGAATTTATCTGGAAGACTTGTATGTGCGGCCGGAATACAGAGGAAAAGGCTATGGAAAAGCAATCCTAAAGAAATTAGCGTCTATTGCAGTTGAACGTGGATGTGGCAGACTGGAATGGTGGTGCCTGGACTGGAACAAACCAAGTATTGATTTTTATTTGTCACTTGGTGCTGAGCCAATGTCTGATTGGACTGTATATCGAATTGCAGGAGACACGCTTTTGAATCTTGCAGAGTGATACAACTTCCCGTTTGTCGTTCTCCTGAACAATTAAATATCGATACCTTACATAGCCCCGTGGTGATGGAAAATCACTGCGGGGCTTTTGTCGTCTCCGGACTTCCCCGGCGGCGGATCAAAACTATGGAGGATATCGTGATGAGAAAAAAAGCGAGACGCAAAACCATTCTGATCGATGGGATCAGATACTACGATGACAAGCCGGATACCTGCCGCAAGTGCTTCTTCTGGAAGAACCGCAAGGTCGGCTGTGTGCTTGGAACGCAGAACTGCTACTACCTGGCTGAGGCGGTAAAGACCGAACAGGAAAAGAAATGTGAGGGCTGCTGTTACGCCAAAGGCCATCCCTGTGTCAGTGCTGTCTGCTACAAGGAGCTGGACGCATGGCTCAAAGCAATCCGGGCTAACCGCACAAAGGAAGCAGGTGCAGCAAATGAGTAAGAAGGATGAAGCCTTCCGCAGATATGAGAAGTTGGCAAAGGCTGCGAAGAGAGAAAAGCCCGGGAGCGCATCGGAGCACAAGCCCGGAAGCTGCGCTCACTGCCTCTACTATCGCCCGGATTTCAAGTATCGCTGGTGCCAGTTCACCAGGTGTCCCTACGGTAAGGATAAGGATGTGTTTCGCAAAAAGCCTCTGAAGCGCGATAAATTCTCCTGAAAGCAGGTGGTGACTATGAGTGTTTGATTATTTCTATGGACCTCAGGCAGAACAGTTTGCCTTCTACCGGGTTCCCAAGGTGCTTTTTACGAATGACCGGTTCAAATATCTGTCGGCTGAGGCGAAAACTTTGTATGGCATCTTACTGGACCGCGTTCCCCTCTCTGCGAAAAACGGATGGATCGATGAACAGGGCCGCGTGTATATCATCTGCACGATTGAAGAAATCATGGAGGACATGAACTGCGGAAATAAAAAAGCGATCCAGCTGCTCTCGGATCTGGAGGACAAGGTCGGTCTCATTGAGAGAAAGCGCCAGGGTCTGGGAAAACCAAACCTGATCTATGTGAAGAACTTCATATCGGTGGACAGCCCTGTGGAGAGACATTTCTTGAAATGTCAAAATGACACTTCTGGAAGTGTCGAAATCACATCTCTTGAAGTGTCAAAAAGACACGGAAATAAGACTGATATTATTAATACTGAGTATAGTGATACCGATTCCTTCTATTCCGGCAGAGGTGTCGGGAAAGGAAGCGAAGCGATGCGGATTCGAGCTCAGTATGAGGATTATTTCAGAGAATCTCTCGAGCTGGATTATCTTTCACGGGACAGGACACTTGATCAGGATGCGCTTCATGCCCTGGTCGATCTCATGGTTGATGTGTGCTGCTCCACAAGAAAAAGCATTCGTATCAATCGGGAAGATATGCCAATCGAAGTCGTAAAAAGTCGATTTATGAAGCTGGATGCAGAGCATATCAAATATGCCCTGATGACACTGGCAAACAACACAACCCGCGTTAAGGACATGAAGCAGTACATGCTGGCAGTCCTCTACAACGCGCCAACTACCATCAGTTCTTACTATCAGAACTGGGTACAGCACGACATGGCCAATGGCTTGATCTAGGAGGTGATCATTATGTCGAGAGCCACAATCATGGCTGTTGTGAATCAGAAAGGTGGAACCGGAAAAACTACCACCTGCGAAAATCTGGGCATTGGCCTTGCCAATGAGGGAAAAAGAGTGCTGCTCGTGGACACGGATCCGCAGGCGTCCCTAACCATTGCCCTTGGACATCCCAGACCGGACGATCTTCCGGTCACGCTGACCGACCTTATGGCGAAGGTCATGCAGGATCAGCCCATCGCACCTAAGGAGGGTATCCTGTCACATGAAGAAGGTGTGGATCTTGTTCCTGCAAATATCACGCTGTCAGGTATGGAGGTGTCGCTGGTCAATGCCATGAGCCGTGAAACTGTTTTAAGGCAGGTTTTAGATGCTTTGAAATATCGGTACGACTATATCTTACTGGACTGTATGCCCTCCCTAGGCATGCTGACCGTCAATGCGCTTGCCGCATCGGATCAGGTCCTCATTCCTGTCCAGGCGAATTATCTGTCGGCAAAGGGTCTGGAGCAGCTGCTTCAGACGGTAAACAAGGTCAAGCGTCAGATCAATCCAAAGCTTCGAATCGAAGGAATTCTGCTGACCATGGTGGACCTTCGTACCAACTTCGCAAAGGAGATCAGTACGCTGATCCGCGATACCTACGGCAGCAAGCTGAAGGTCTACGACGCAGACATCCCTCGCTCCGTCCGTGCTGCGGAAATCAGTGCGGAGGGCGTGAGTATTTTCAAACACGATCCGGGCGGCAAGGTCGCTGAAGCCTACCGGGGTCTGACAAAGGAGGTGTTAGCGAATGCCGAAAAGAGGCGGAAACATCAGCTTGACCAGCTACGATGATATCTTTGAAACGGATGAAAACCGTGCAGAGAGTCAGCTGGAACGAGTGCAGAATATCAGCATCAGCGAGCTGGTGTCCTTTAAGGATCATCCCTTCAAGGTGGTCGATGATGAAGCTATGCTTCGAACGACGGAGAGCATTGCACAGTACGGTGTGCTGACGCCTCTAATTGCGAGGCCGCTGGAAGGAGGCGGATATGAGATCATCTCCGGACATCGCCGTGCCCATGCCGCTGAGATGGCAGGACTTACGGAGGTTCCGGTTCTGGTAAGGCAGATGGATGATGATGCAGCCACGGTGCTCATGGTCGATTCCAATCTTCAGAGAGAAAACATTCTGCCCAGCGAGAGGGCTTATGCTTATAAAATGAAGTTGGAAGCGATAAAGCATCAGGGTGAAAGATCAGATTTGCAGTCACTCGGAACTTCCCGACGAGTTGTCGGAAAGTTAGAAGCGGCAGATATCCTTGGGCAGGATTCCGGCGAAAGTGGGCGTCAGGTCCAGCGCTACATCCGTCTCACTAACCTCATTCCCGAACTTCTGGAAATGGTCGATCAGAAGCAGATTTCCTTCAATCCGGCGGTTGAACTATCCTACCTTGCTCCGGAGGAGCAGGAGATTTTCATGCAGGCCATGGATGAAGTGCAGGCCTCCCCTTCTCTTTCCCAGGCTCAGCGCCTGAAGAAGCTGGCGCAGGAAGGCGATTTCACCATGGACGCCGCCAGAGAGATCATGAATGAAGTGAAGAAAGGTGATCTTGAACGGGTTACCTTCCGAAATGAACAGCTGAGGAAGTATTTCCCCAGGTCCTACACCACACAGCAGATGCAGGACACCATTATCAAGCTTCTGGATCAGTGGCAGAAAAAGAAAGCCCGCGATCAGGAACGATAATTCAATATCAGTACCACGAGCACTGTCAGAAGGACAACTTTTGATGGTGCTTTCTTTTTATCCAAAACACGAAAAGGAGTATCAATCAATGAGTGAAAAAGAAATGATGCAGCAGATGCAGAATCTGCTTGGTATCCGGAAAAAGCCCTCCGAAAAAGAGGCTGCAGCGATTGAGCTTGCAGATTCTGTAGACGAGCTGGCAGAAATGTTCTGTGACAGTGCCATTGTTCTTTCCCGAATTGCCAGCCTGCTTCAGGGAAAGAACAATCCCTGGGACACGAAGAATTTCGAAGACATGGATGACTGGGACGAGGAGGACATGGCCTGTATGGACGCTACCGTCCTTTTTGCGGTTCCCGGCAAGCCGGTACAGCTGATGACGGAAGAAGATGCCCTGTCAAAGTTCCCGGGTTTTGATGATGAGCAGACGTTTTATTGTGTTGAGATCGGCGACCATCTGTTTCTCCACTATACGGAGCACACCTGGGAAAGCGAAGATGATATCACCATCACGGCTCCGGTTTATATTGCCAGAGTCAATGACGATGAAACCGAATGCGAGGAGCTTACCGCTATGGACTTTCTTGCTGCAATGATCTTTTTGAATGAGCACTTCGTAACCATTACCGGTGAAGACGGAAAGACCATCTGTGGTTATTGGCTGCCGAAAGAGGAAAAGGAGGACTAACACATGGATTTTGATCAGTTTAAGATTCAGGTTGTCGATGAGATGCGTGAACGCTTTCCCGATCTGGATATTGGCATTCAGGCTGTTTCGAAGCTGCAGGGAGAATCCTATACCGGACTGGCTGTCAGCCCTGCAGGCAGTAATGTTGCCGCCACGATGAATCTGGAATATGTTTACAAGCGTGTTGAGGACGGTATGCCTATGGAGACGGCCCTTCATAACATTGAAAAGCAGGTGGCAGAGATTGCCGGAAGCATGCCTCAGTTCGATACCCGGGCGCTGATGGATTACGATCAGATGAAGGAAAAGCTGACGCTTCAGATGATTCCCATTGCCGGAAACGAGGAAAGGCTTTCCGAGATTCCTCACAGAGCTGTGGAGGACATGTCTCTTGTTTACCGCTTTGAGATGGTAAGTAATGAGCAGGGCTCTGCCAGCATTCTCGTAACCAACAACATGCTTCAGACCTATGACATTGCTGCGGATCAGCTTCATTCGGATGCTTTGGAAGCTGCCCTGGAGAACCATCCGGCGACTCTTCGCAACATGAATGAGGTCTTGCGTGACATGATGGGCGATGCTGCCGGTATGTTTCTTCCGGACGAGCCTTCTCCCATCTGGGTCGCTACGGTAGAGGGTGGTCAGAACGGTGCCTGCATCATTCAGTATCCGGATTTTCTGGAGCAGGCGGCTGAAACGCTGGGCGGCGATTTCTACGTTCTCCCTTCTTCGATCCATGAAGTTCTGTTCATTGCCGATGATGGAAGTATGGAACTCAGTCATCTGGAAGAAATGGTGCGAAGCATCAATGAGGCGGAGGTCGCGCCTGCGGACCGGCTCTCCGACAATGTATTCCACTACGACAGTGAAGCGCATATCTTTGAAAATGCCCGTACCTTTGAGGCCCGCGAGGCTGCCAGAGTAGAAGCCATGCTTGCCGATGAGCCCGCCGGATTTATGGAGGCAGATACGATCACCATGCTGCTGGTTGAACCCAACGAGCACCCGAAGGTCATTGAAGCCAAAACCGGCCTTGAGGATCTTCAGCAGCTGGTAGGCGGTTTTATCGAGGTGGTTTATCCCTTCGAGGATCCGGTGGGCCTGATCGTCAATGAGGAAGGCAAAATCAACGGACTTCCTCTCAACCGTGCTCTTCGTGATGAGAACAATGAGGTCTACGATGTGATTGCCGGTTCCTTCCTGGTGGCCAGTCTAACGGAGGACAGCTTCGGTTCCCTCTCTCCGGAGCAGATCGGCAAGTTTGAGGAGTTATTCCACCAGCCGGAGGCCTTCGTGAAAATGGGACGCAGCATCATGGCGATCCCTATTCCCGAAGAGTCCCTCCAACCACGCGAAGCGGTGAAAGCTGCCGAAGAGATCGGCGGTAAGCCGAAGCACAAAAGGCCTGAGCATGACGGTCACTAATGATGTTGAAAGAAGGAGGTACACATGGTTAGACCACTGGCATATATCACTGCAAACTGGAGTGACAATGAATTTGAAGCGAAAAGCACGGCCCTGCGTTATTGCCGAAAGGTGTATGAAGCAGGGTTTTCTCCTATCTGTCCGAGGCTCATGTATGAGGGGCTCTTACGGGACGAGATCCCCCAGGAGCACAAGGACAGGATTGAAATGGCATCGGAGCTTCTCAGAAGATCCCGCATTCTCGTGGTTTGCGGCGACTCGATGGATGGACAGGTCAAAGACGATATCGGTCTGGCAAAGAGGCTCCGTATTGCCGCTACGACTCTTGACGGCATTATGAAGGTGGAGGGCTCCGCCGGAAAAAAGGCATGATGCCGAAAAAACGAACTGAAGGAGGTGATGAGCATTGCAGGAGGATGTAGAAAACAGAACTGTAAATTTGGCCATCAGCACGACCAAGCTCACGGCTCGCAGTATTGTCCGACTTGGTCTGAAGGGGATCGCTTATATCAAGCGAAAATCTCAGGAAGCAGCAATGAAAAATGAGAAGCCCACCGGCAAGCAGACCATCCAGGAGCTGATCGGCCAGAATCAGGGCGTCACCAATATCGACATCTCAAAAACAGACCTGAAGGGCTTTGAAAAGTATGCCCGAAAATACGGCGTCGATTATGCAATCACCAAGGATAAATCCGTACTTCCACCGAAGTACCTGGTGTTCTTTAAGGCCAGAGATGCGGATGCTATGACAGCGGCATTCAACGCCTACTCTGCAGAGATACTGGCAAAGAACAAACGCCCGAGCGTTCTGAAAACGCTGCATAAGCTGATCGATGCGGTGAGAGATATCCCAGCGAAGGTGGTAAGCAGGGACAAACAGAGGGAGCAGTCGCGATGAGCCTGGATACCGTTAAGCTGAAAAAGCTTCTGATCCGGGCCCTCCCTTATATCCTGATCGGTCTGGTCTGTACCAATCTGGGAGAAGCCTGGCGCATGGCAGAGGGCGCGAATGCTTCTGAAAAGCTGCTGTCATTCTTTACGACGATGGGCATTGCTTTCGGAAATCCCCTTCCGAGCTTTTATCCCATTGACTTGATGGTGGGCCTGATCTGCGGGGCAGGTCTGAGGGCTGCCGTCTACATCCGGGGAAAGAATGCCAAAAATTTTAAGCATAATCTTGAGTATGGTTCTGCCCGATGGGGTGGCCCGAAGGACATCGAGCCCTTCATCGATCCGGTCTTTGAGAACAATGTGATCCTCACAAAGACAGAACGACTGATGATGAGCAACCGTCCGAAGAATCCTGCCAATGCCAGAAACAAGAATGTACTGATCGTCGGCGGCTCCGGTTCCGGTAAAACCCGGTTCTGGATTAAGCCGAACCTGTTGCAGCTTCATTCTTCCTATGTTCTGACGGATCCGAAGGGCACGACTCTGCTCGAGGTTGGAAATGCATTTGTTCACGCGAATTACCGGATCAAAATCTTCAACACAATCAATTTTCACAAGTCCATGCATTATAATCCTTTCGCCTATATCCACAGTGAAAAGGATATCCTGAAGCTGACTACCACACTCATGGCAAATACCAAGGGTGATGGTAAGGGCGGCGATCCGTTCTGGGACAAGGCAGAGACACTGCTCTATTGTGCTCTCATCGGCTACATCCATTATGAGGCACCCAAGGAGGAACAGAACTTTGCCACGCTCATCGAATTTATCAATGCCATGGAGGTCCGTGAGGATGATGAGGATTTCCAGAATCCGGTGGATCTGATGTTTGAAGACCTGAAAAAGAAGAAGCCGGACCATTTCGCAGTCCGGCAATATGCCAAGTTCAAGCTGGCTGCAGGCAAGACTCTGAAAAGTATTCTGGTGTCTGCCGGTGCCCGTCTCGCGCCCTTTGACATTCAGGAGGTCCGCGAGATCACCATGTATGACGAACTGGAGCTGGATACTCTGGGAGATGAAAAAACTGCCCTGTTCCTGATGATGTCGGATACAGACGGCAGCTTCAATTTCCTGATCAGTATGATCTACACGCAGCTGTTCAACCTGTTGTGTGAGAAAGCGGATGATGTTTACAGCGGCAGGCTCCCGGTCCATGTGCGGTGCCTGATCGATGAGGCGGCAAACATCGGCCAGATCCCGAACCTGGAAAAGCTGGTTGCCACCATCCGTTCCCGTGAGGTCAGTGCTTGTCTGGTGCTGCAGGCCCGGTCTCAGCTGAAGGCTATTTACAAGGACAATGCCGATACCATCATCGGCAACATGGACTGCCAGGTCTTCCTGGGCGGCTCCGAACCCACCACTCTGAAGGAACTCTCCGAAGCGCTCGGCAAGGAAACGATCGATACCTTCAATACCTCGGATACACGAGGCAATAGTCCAAGCTACGGAACCAATTACCAGAAGCTGGGCAAGGAGCTCATGAGCCGTGATGAACTGGCTGTTATGGACGGCAGCAAATGCGTCCTGCAGTTGAGAGGCGTCCGTCCCTTCCTGTCGGATAAGTACGATCTGACACAGCACCCGAACTACAAATACACAGCCGATTATGATAAGAAACTCACCTTCGACATTGAGAAGTACCTGAGTACCAGGGCAAAGCTTCATCCGAAGGATGAGTTTTTTGTTATAGAAGCAGAAAAATAAGGAGGTAAGCCGCAATGGCAGATGAAAGAAATCCGTTGCCGATGGATGTTCCCGACTTCGTAAGAGAAGCGGAGGAAGCCATGGCGCGTGGCGAAACCTTTGGTCAGCCGCTGGCCGAGGTAACGATCAAATTCGGTAAGGGGCTCGTGGGTGAGCCCTTTACTTCGAAAAGCGGTAAGGAGCTGGTGGAAGTCAGTATTCCAAATCCGGATAAATCAGATACCCGCCCCTGGGAATCCTTTGTGATTTCCCCAAAGATGATTCACGATAATCAGTTCGGAAAAGGTGTCTGGATGAAGCTCCCCGAGGATGGAACGACCCGACTTTCCCGTTCGGTGAAGACCGGCATGGATGAAACCGGAAGATCCATCTGGGGTCGTGAGACCAGAGAAGTGACCAACACGGAACTGAAGGCCCTGATGGAGTCCTATAAAGATAAATCCAGAGGCTCTGTCCTCTCGAACTTGTCTGACCGGAAGGAAGAAACAGCGGCAGCCAGCCCTTCCGGTAAGGCTTCCAAGAAGCAGGAAGCGGCCAGGTAGGAGGCAAAATGGCGACATTCGTATACACCGGCGAGGAGTATATTAATGCAGATCACATCATCAGCATTGATGCCAGCCCGGGTACAGCAACCATCTGGATCCGGTTGGATACCGGAGACAAATATGCCCGAAGCGCAAAGCATCTGAAAGAGATTCTGGAAACACTTGGCTGCAGGAAAGCAGAACCAAACGCGTAAATACTCAGGCGACAGGCGGCAGCATGCTGCCTGTTTACATATCCGGGACTGACTGATCATCGGCCCCGGATATTTTTATGCCCTTCTTTTCCTGCAGGTGCACATGCCGGGAGTCACGGGGGCAATTTTTATTTCATTATCCCGATCATATAGGCGGGCAAATCAAGGAGGAAAACTTTATGGCATTTTTCAACAGCGCAGTCGGTGTTCTGCAGACTCTGGTAGTAGCTCTCGGTGCAGGTCTTGGTATCTGGGGCGCAATCAACCTTCTGGAAGGCTACGGCAACGATAACCCCGGTGCAAATGCTCATGTACGGTAAGGAAGCAAGCAACCGAAAACAAGAGATAGACCGCCAGCACTACACTATTCCGAACCAAAGACCAAAAGATAAGCATTGTGGGAAAATCTAAACTTTTGGATTTTCCTACAATGCCAACTACGGCGGAATCCCTCCCACTCCTTATATCTTTCTGTATACATTGAATTTGTATTTAGTAAAATGCAGACAACACCACGGATCGGCTTTTGGTTGGACAATTCCAACCAAACACCACAGCAGACAGCAGAAAACATTCTGAACGCTAGGAAGCCGGTATGATTGTTACATATAAGGGGAAGAAAAATTTCTTTTAGGTACTTGCTTTCCTAAAACTGATGTGATACAATGATTTAATCCAGAAAAGGAGTAAAAAATATGCGGCAAGGTATTCTTAAATAAAACTATAATCAAATAGTGGGAACAAAGGATTATGATAGTCCCTTTTGTAGGGGCTTAGTTTTTTGTACCCAATTTAAAAATACTTTTGCCTTATCAATTTTGACATATCCCCAAAAACAGCACTCACAAACAGGTGTATGCTGTATATGTGTATGTCCGCAAATTATCATCCCCAGTGGTAAAAGTATTTTACTGCTGGGGATTTTTATGCCCTTTGGGGCTGTAAAGGGAGGACAATCACATGAAAATAATCAATATTGGAATTCTTGCCCATGTAGACGCTGGAAAGACGACCTTGACGGAGAGCCTGCTATATGCCAGCGGAGCCATTTCAGAACCGGGGAGCGTCGAAAAAGGGACAACGAGGACGGACACCATGTTTTTGGAGCGGCAGCGTGGGATTACCATTCAAGCGGCAGTCACTTCCTTCCAGTGGCACAGATGTAAAGTTAACATTGTGGATACGCCCGGCCACATGGATTTTTTGGCGGAGGTGTACCGCTCTTTGGCTGTTTTAGATGGGGCCATCTTGGTGATCTCCGCTAAAGATGGCGTGCAGGCCCAGACCCGTATTCTGTTCCATGCCCTGCGGAAAATGAACATTCCCACCGTTATCTTTATCAACAAGATCGACCAGGCTGGCGTTGATTTGCAGAGCGTGGTTCAGTCTGTTCGGGATAAGCTCTCCGCCGATATTATCATCAAGCAGACGGTGTCGCTGTCCCCGGAAATAGTCCTGGAGGAAAATACCGACATAGAAGCATGGGATGCGGTCATCGAAAATAACGATGAATTATTGGAAAAGTATATCGCAGGAGAACCAATCAGCCGGGAAAAACTTGCGCGGGAGGAACAGCAGCGGGTTCAAGACGCCTCCCTGTTCCCAGTCTATCATGGCAGCGCCAAAAATGGCCTTGGCATTCAACCGTTGATGGATGCGGTGACAGGGCTGTTCCAACCGATTGGGGAACAGGGGGGCGCCGCCCTATGCGGCAGCGTTTTCAAGGTTGAGTACACCGATTGCGGCCAGCGGCGTGTCTATCTACGGTTATACAGCGGAACGCTGCGCCTGCGGGATACGGTGGCCCTGGCCGGGAGAGAAAAGCTGAAAATCACAGAGATGCGTATTCCATCCAAAGGGGAAATTGTTCGGACAGACACCGCTTATCAGGGTGAAATTGTTATCCTTCCCAGCGACAGCGTGAGGTTAAACGATGTATTAGGGGACCAAACCCGGCTCCCTCGTAAAAGGTGGCGCGAGGACCCCCTCCCCATGCTGCGGACGACGATTGCGCCGAAAACGGCAGCGCAAAGAGAACGGCTGCTGGACGCTCTTACGCAACTTGCGGATACTGACCCGCTTTTGCGTTGCGAAGTGGATTCCATCACCCATGAGATCATTCTTTCTTTTTTGGGCCGGGTGCAGTTGGAGGTTGTTTCCGCTTTGCTGTCGGAAAAATACAAGCTTGAAACAGTGGTAAAGGAACCCTCCGTCATTTATATGGAGCGGCCGCTCAAAGCAGCCAGCCACACCATCCATATCGAGGTGCCGCCCAACCCGTTTTGGGCATCCATAGGACTGTCTGTTACACCACTCTCGCTTGGCTCCGGTGTACAATACGAGAGCCGGGTTTCGCTGGGATACTTGAACCAGAGTTTTCAAAACGCTGTCAGGGATGGTATCCGTTACGGGCTGGAGCAGGGCTTGTTCGGCTGGAACGTAACGGACTGTAAGATTTGCTTTGAATACGGGCTTTATTACAGTCCGGTCAGCACGCCGGCGGACTTCCGCTCATTGGCCCCGATTGTATTGGAACAGGCATTGAAGGAATCAGGGACGCAACTGCTGGAACCTTATCTCTCCTTCACCCTCTATGCGCCCCGGGAATATCTTTCCAGGGCTTATCATGATGCACCGAAATACTGTGCCACCATCGAAACGGTCCAGGAAAAAAAGGATGAAGTTGTCTTTACTGGCGAGATTCCCGCCCGCTGTATACAGGCATACCGTACTGATCTGGCCTTTTACACCAACGGGCAGAGCGTATGCCTTACAGAGCTGAAAGGATATCAGGCCGCTGTCGGTCAGCCGGTCATCCAGCCCCGCCGTCCAAACAGCCGCCTGGACAAGGTGCGCCATATGTTTCAGAAGGTAATGTAAAGATACATAATCGTCAAGACGGCAACAATCAGAAGTTATGGAGGGTAACAATGGAATATAGTAAGGAAGATTTAATGGAAGCAAAAAAGCAAATTTGGGGAGTGGGAGAGAACATGGGAACAGAGGAAAGTAAAAAAATCTGGGAGGAGAACGCACAATTTTGGGATAATGCAATGGGTGACGAATCTAATGAATTTCACAGAGAGGTAGTGCGTCCCAAAGTAACGGAACTTCTATCTCCTAATCCTGCGGATTACATTTTGGATATTGCGTGTGGCAATGGAAATTATTCTTCGTAGTCCGGGTAGTAACGGCGGGTGCTGCCGGTGCGCCGGTACTCCATCGTCCCCGGCGTGGGGATGTTCTGCTCGGTCAGCATCCGGGCAATCTTGGTGGGGCCGTTCCCGGCAAGGCACAGACTGAATATCTGCTTTACAACAGGTGCGGCCTCCGGGTCAACAACGAAGTGTCCGTCCGGGCCTTTCAGATAGCCATAGACCGGCTGGCTGGTGATGGGTTTTCCGCTCATGCCTTTAGCCCGGAAAACCGCTTTGATTTTCTTGCTCGTGTCCCTCACCATCCATTCATTAAATAAATTCCGCAAGGCGCTCATGTCGTTGTCGCCCTGGGCGCTGTCCACGCCGTCATTGATGGCGATAAAGCGGACGCCTTTCTTTGGGAAGGTAATTTCTGTAAATAGGCCCACTTGCAGATAATTCCGTCCCAGGCGTGAGAGGTCTTTCGTCACGACCGTCTTGACCGCGCCGCTCTCCACAGCGTCCATCATCTCGGTGAAGCCGGGCCGCTGGAGTTTCACAAAACAACCCACTGATTCGTAAAGGAGAATGTAACTTCATGTTTGCTAAAAATTCAAAGGCATATTCTGTCTACCTGCTGTTACGATTTGTCTTTTCCCTGGCGTTTTCTATGTCCACAGTGCTTTCCATCGTGTACCACCTGGAGGTGGTGCAGCTGGATGCTTTCCAGCTTGTCCTGGTAGGGACGGTTCTGGAGACCTCCTGCTTTCTGTTCGAGATACCCACCGGTGTGGTGGCGGATTTGTATAGCCGTCGGCGCTCGGTGCTGATTGGAATGTTCCTCTACGGCCTGGGCTTTCTGATGGAGGGTGCGCTACCGTGGTTCGCGCCGGTTCTGCTGGCCCAGGTTGTCTGGGGTTGCGGTGATACCTTCATCACCGGCGCTCTGGAGGCGTGGATTGCCTCGGAGGAAGAGGACAAACCCATAGACAAGGTGTTCCTGCGGGGCAGTCAAATGGGGCAAATCGGCGGCGTTCTGGGCGTGGTGCTGGGCACACTGCTGGGAAACATAAACCTGCAAATGCCTGTCATCTTGGGGGGCAGTTTGTGCTTGTTGTTGGGGCTGGTGTTGGTTCGCATCATGCCAGAAACCAACTTCTCCCCTGCTATTGAGGAACGGCAGGGCTTGCTTAAAGACTTTGTCTGCCTGTTCAAGCTCAACCTGGGCTTTGTGAAAGGCGCACCTGTGTTGCTGGCGCTCTTAGCAATCACACTATGCGGGGGACTTGCCAGTGAAGGCTTTGACCGGCTCTCCACCGCTCATTTTCTGGATGACACGGTAATACCCGTTATCGGGCCGCTGAACAGCGTCACTTGGTTCGGTGTTATCAGTCTTATCGGCAGCGGCTTAGGTATTCTGGCTTCTCAGTTGCTCATCGCCCGCATGGAGAAAAAAGGGACTGTCAGCCGAACCAGTGTGGTCATGTCCACCAGCGCCGGGTATATCCTGTGCCTGGTTCTCTTCGCGGTGGGGCGGAGCTTTTGGTTCATGTTGTTGATGTTCCTGCTGGCGGGGCTTATGCGCACCATCAAGGAGCCTGTGCTGGCCGCCTGGATGAACGACCATGTGGATGAGAAAATGCGCGCCACAGTCTTTTCCACCAGCGGACAGCTGGACTCTTTCGGGCAGATCATCGGCGGGCCTATTGTGGGGCTGGTAGCCCAGCAGGTGTCCATACCCTGGGGGCTGGTCTGTACCGCTTTCCTGCTGTTGCCCGCGCTGTTCTTAGTGCCGGTGGCGGGAAAGAAGCGGGATTGATATGGCATAGTTAAGTTTACTGACGAGCGGGAGATTACTTCCGCTCGTCTTCATTTAGTAGCGCAAAATTTGAGGACTCTTTATTTCCTTATTCGGTATAGCGGAGGCGGCTGTCAATTCGACATAATTTTCTTGTGATACTTTACCGTACATATGATGGTCGGAAAACCGTCCCCTAACCAAACTACTATAAACAACCTTACAGAGAGCCAAACAAAGGGAGTGAGTGGGGGGCCGTCCGCGCCCTATGGCCGATATGGAAATATTTTTCTGTCACAGACCGAATACGACGAGTTGCAGGCAGAGTACCCTGACAGGCTGGAACGGTTCATCGAGGAAATGAGCCGCTACCTTGCCGCCAACGGGAAAAGCTACCAGAACTATGCCGCCGCCCTGCGGATATGGGCGGGGAACGACAAAAAGGAAGCCCCTAAAAAGGGCATACCAGACTACTCATGCAAGGAGGGCGAGAGTTTATGAAGAATGAAATCAACGCGGTTTTGGAGAATATGACGACCACCATCCCGGAGCCGGAGGACTACACCGGCGAGGACGGTTTACTGTACTGCGGCAAGTGCCGCAAGCCGAAAGAAGCCTATTTTGCGCCGGATAAGGCCGCTATCTTCGGGCGCGACCGCCACCCGGCAGAGTGCGACTGCCAGAGAACCGCCCGCGAGGAACGGGAAGCCGCCGAAAAGCGGCGCAGACACCTTGACACCGTGGAAGAACTGAAACGCCGGGGCTTTACCGACCCCACCATGCGGGACTGGACTTTCGAGAACGACAACGGCAGGAACCCGCAGACCGGGCTTGCCCGCCGGTATGTGGAGCATTGGGAAGATATGCGGACAGACAATATCGGCTGCCTGTTCTGGGGCGGCGTAGGCACCGGCAAAAGCTACCTTGCAGGCTGTATCGCAAACGCCCTCATGGAGAAAGAAATCCCCGTCCGCATGACGAACTTTGCTCTTATCCTCAATGACCTTGCCGCCAGCTTTGAGGGGCGCAACGAGTACATTTCCCGCCTTTGTCGTTATCCGCTGCTGATCCTTGACGACTTCGGCATGGAACGCGGGACGGAATACGGGCTGGAACAGGTGTTCAATGTGATTGACAGCCGTTACCGCAGCGGCAAGCCGCTGATCGTCACGACCAACCTTACGCTGGACGACCTGCACAACCCGGAGGACACCGCCCATTCCCGGATTTATGACCGCCTGCTTTCCATGTGCGTCCCGGTACGCTTTACCGGCGACAACTTCCGGCAGGAAACCGCCAAGCGGAAAATGGAGAGCATGAAGAAACTGATTACCGACTGAAAGGAGTATTGCCTATGGCAGATAACAAGCAGCACGACACCCGCACCACCCGCCGCCCTGACTGTGTGACGGAAATCCGCATGGGCAATTCCGTCCTTGTCGTGTCCGGCTATTTCAAGAAAGACACCACAACCACAGCCGCCGACAAAATGGCGCGGGTACTGGAAGCGGAAGCCGCTGCTACACAGGAGCCGACTTATCCGGCGTGAACCGGGGCATGGAAAAGCGGCCATGCCAGGGAGCATGACCGCTGGAACGAAAATCGGAAGTGCTTTAGCAATTCTTAATCTCATTCTCTATAAAATAATTTGCAATTTCAAAGGCTTTTATTCTTCTCTTTGCCAATGTGATTTGTGATTTATAACGCTCGGAATTATCCTTTGATTCAAATGTTTTTACTGTTTCTCTTAGCTTGTGCAGAGTTGAATCAATTTGCCTTTTGGCCGCGGTTAATTCATCTATTGTATACTTCATGTTTTCTCCTTTAACTTCTGATTTTTTTGTTAAATCAGAGTATACCACGGAGTTATGAACTTTTCTACTGCAAATATGGGACGACAACCCATACCATAAAAATCGGAAAATTGAAAAGCTGTAAAGAAGCAAATTTAACGCTTTTGCCGCTGTACAGCCCCCGCCGTTCCGTGGTACAATGAAACCACGGAATAGTGGGGCTGGCTGTCGGAAACGGAGGATTTTATGTTAAGACAAGCCACCCAAAACCTCATTACCGCCCTTTATCCGAGATTGTCCCACGAGGATGAATTGCAAGGCGAGAGTAATTCCATATCGAACCAAAAAAGGATACTCGAAACCTACGCAAAACAGAACGGCTTTACCAATCTGCGCTGGTACACCGACGACGGTTTTTCCGGCGCGAACTTCCAGCGGCCCGGATTTCAAGCCATGCTTGCGGACATTGAAGCCGGGAAAGTGGGTACGGTCATCGTCAAGGACATGAGCCGGTTAGGGCGAAACTACTTGCAGGTAGGGTTTTACACGGAAATGCTGTTCCCTCAAAAGGGTGTGCGTTTTATCGCTGTCAACGATAATGTGGACAGTGCCAGCGAGGGCATGGACAACGATTTTACCCCGCTGCGAAATCTGTTCAATGAATGGCTGGTGAGAGATACGAGCAAGAAAATCAAGGCAGTGAAAAAGTCAAAAGGCATGAGCGGCAAGCCTGTTACCAGCAAGCCGGTTTACGGCTATGTGATGGACGAGGACGAGAATTTTATTATAGACGAGGAAGCCGCCCCGGTGGTGCAGCAGATTTACCAGCTTTGCCTTGCCGGGAACGGCCCGACCAAGATTGCCCGTATGCTGACGGAGCAGCAAATCCCCACGCCGGGGACGCTGGAATATCAGCGGACAGGCAGCACCCGCCGTTATCACCCAGGCTATGAGTGCAAATGGGCGACCAACACCGTCGTTCATATCCTCGAAAACCGAGAGTACACCGGATGTCTGGTGAACTTCAAAACGGAAAAGCCTTCTTATAAGGTCAAGCACAGCATAGAGAACCCCGTCGAGAAGCAGGCCATTTTCGAGAACCACCATGAGCCGATCATCGACAAGGAAACATGGGAACGGGTGCAGGAGTTACGCAAACAGCGCAAACGCCCGAACCGCTACGATGAAGTGGGGCTGTTCTCCGGGATTTTGTTCTGCGCCGACTGCGGCCATGTGCTGTATCAGCAGCGGTATCAGAACAAAGACCGCAAACAGGACTGCTACATCTGCGGCAGCTACAAGAAGCGCACCCGCAACTGTACGGCGCACTTTATCCGCACCGATCTGTTGACCGCTGGTGTCCTGGCAAATCTCCGGCAAGTGACCGAATACGCAGCCAAGCATGAGAGCCGGTTTGTGAAACTACTTGTCCAGCAGAACGAGATCGGCGGCAAGCGAAAGACCGCCGCAGCCATCAAGCAGCTTGAACAGGCGCAGGAACGCATTTCTGAAATCAGCCGCATTATCAAGCGGCTGTATGAGGACAATGTAAACGGCAAAATCAGCGATGAGCGTTTCATGGAACTGTCGGCTGACTACGAAGCCGAGCAAGCGGAGCTGAAAAAGAGAGCCGCCGCCCTGCAAGCCGAACTGGACAAGTCACAGGCAGCTACCGTCAACGCCGAGAAATTTATGGGCATTGTCCGCAAGCACCTTGCCTTTGAAGAACTGACCCCCACTCTCTTGCGGGAAATGATCGAGAAAATTGTGGTGCATGAGTGCAGCTATGATGAGAACGGCACCCGCAGGCAGGACATTGAGATTTATTACAGCTTTGTCGGCAAGATTGACTTGCCCGAATAACCGCCCGACCTATCCGACACAATGGCCAAGTGTCGGATAGGAACGGCAAAATTTTTTGCACTTCTATTGCTTCTTTATCACACATAAGCAAAGTCTCAGGGTATGAAGCAGCTGATGGCAGGTGGCGGCGTGGCCCTCATCGGTATCACTCTGGTTCCCCTGCTTTCCGGACTCTTCGGCTAAGAAAGGAGTGTTAATCGTTGGACAGCGTACTCGATCAGATTGGTGAATGGCTGAAGGAACTGCTTGTTTCCGGCATCATGAACCAGCTGACGGGACTGTTTGATTCGGTAAACACTCAGGTTGGCGATATTGCGACGCAGGTGGGGACGACTCCGGCGAATTTCTCGCCGGGCGTCTTCGCCATGATCCGGAATGTTTCCGAATCAGTGATTATCCCGGTCGCAGGCTTGATATTGACCTTCATTGCCTGCTACGAGCTGATTCAGATGATCATTGACCACAATAACCTTGCCAACTTTGAAACCTGGATCTTCTTCAAATGGGTCTTTAAGACCTTTGTAGCCGTGACACTCATTACCAACACCTTTAATATTGTGATGGCAGTCTTTGATGTGGCGCAGCATGTGATCAACAACGCAGGCGGACTCATTGCTGGGAATACGGCGGTGGATGCGGCAGCCTTAGAAACCATGCAGGATACGCTGGAGGCCATGGAAATCGGACCGCTGTTTGCATTGTTCCTGCAGTGCATGGTCGTTCAGTTTACCATCAAGGCACTCAGCGTTGTGATTTTCGTCATCGTCTATGGACGAATGATCGAAATCTATCTGATGACCAGTATGGCACCGATTCCGTTCTCGACCTTCGGAAACCGGGAACAGAGCATGGTGGGACAGAACTATCTCAGGTCTCTGTTTGCTCTCGGCTTCCAGGGCTTTCTGATCATGATCTGTGTCGGCATCTATGCTGTGCTGATCCAGAGCGTCTCTATTTCAGATGATATTATCGGATCCATCTGGGGCATCCTCGGATACACAGTGCTGCTGTGCTTCACATTATTCAAGACCGGTGCTCTTGCGAAAAGCGTCTTCTCGGCACACTAAGGAAGGAGGTTCAGTAAATAGTGGCAGCTTATATTCCTGTCCCTCGCGATCTTACGAGGGTCAAATCAAAAATCCTATTCAACCTGACAAAACGTCAGCTTCTCTGCTTTGGGGCGGGTGCACTTATCGGTGTCCCGTCTTTCTTTTTGCTAAAGGCAGGCGGCAATACCAGTATGGCATCCATCTGCATGATTATCATCATGCTGCCGTTCTTCTTCCTCGGAATGTATGAACGGGACGGTCAGCCGCTGGAAAAGATCGCAAAGCAGTTCATTCAGGCCAAGTTTGTAAGGCCGAAGGTCCGTCCCTATCAGACGAACAACTACTATGCCGTCCTGATCCGTCAGGCACAGGCAGAAATGGAGGTAAATCACATTGTTTACGGTGAAAAGTCTGTTCCGAAAAACAGAAAAAAGAAACCTGAACATGCCGAAGAATCTGACTAAGGCTCAGGCAAGACAGGTTCAGGAGATCATCGACCGCGCAAGGCGTGATGACGGCATTCCCCGCACCGCGCAGCAGTCGATCCCGTTCCAGCGTATGTTCCCGGATGGCATCTGCCGTGTCAGCGACAAGTATTACACCAAGACCATCCAGTATCAGGATATCAACTATCAGCTGGCTCAGCAGGAGGACAAGACCGCGATCTTCGAAGAGTGGTGCTCCTTCCTGAATTTTTTCGACAGCTCCATCCACTTCGAGCTGTCTTTTATGAATATGGCGACGGATGCCGAAGTTTTTGAGAAGAACATCCGCATTCCGTACCGCAACGACAGCTTCAACAATGTCCGCAGCGAGTACAGTCAGATGCTGAAGATGCAGCTCGCTCAGGGCAATAACGGTCTGACAAAGACCAAGTATATCACCTTCGGCATTGAAGCCGAGTCCATGCGCGAGGCAAAGCCCCGCCTGGAGCATGTGCAGACCAACCTGATGAATAACTTCAAGCGCCTCGGCGTGTCGGCGAGGGTGCTGAATGGGAAGGAACGTCTGCAGCTCATGCATGCCATGTTTCACATGGGCGACAATGACCGTTTTTACTTCGACTGGAGCTGGCTGGCAGGCTCCGGACTTTCCGTGAAGGACTTCATTGCTCCCACATCCTTCTCTTTCCCGGGCGGCAAAACCTTTACCATGGGCAGCCTGTACGGAGCCATGAGTTATCTGCAGATCACAGCATCGGATCTTTCCGACCAGCTTCTGAAGGATTTTCTGGATATGGAGTCCAGCGAGATCGTCACCATGCACATCCAGTCGGTAGACCAGACCGCTGCCATCAAGCAGATCAAGCACACCATTACCGAGCTTGACCGCAGCAAGATTGAGGAGCAGAAAAAGGCAGTCCGTTCCGGTTATGACATGGACATTATCCCTTCCGATCTGGCTACCTACGGCAAGGATGCGAAGGCCCTTCTGAAGGAGCTGCAGTCTCAGAATGAGCGTATGTTCCTGATTACCTTCCTGATCATGAATACCGGTAAGACCCAGCAGGAGCTTGAGAACAACGTGTTTCAGGCGTCCTCCATTGCGCAGAAGCACAACTGCAACCTGCGAAGACTGGATTTCCAGCAGGAGCAGGGTCTCATGAGCAGTCTCCCTCTTGCCAACAACCTGATTGAGATCCAGCGAGCCCTGACCACCAGCTCTACGGCGATCTTTATTCCCTTCACCACACAGGAGCTGTTTCAGAATGGCGATGAGGCCTTATATTACGGCCTGAATGCCCTTTCCAACAACCTGATCATGGTGGATCGAAAGAAGCTGAAGAATCCGAACGGTCTGATCCTCGGTACGCCCGGTTCCGGCAAATCCTTCTCGGCAAAGCGTGAGATCACCAATGCCTTCCTGGTTACCGACGATGATATCATCATCTGCGATCCTGAAGCCGAGTACACGGCACTGGTCAACTGTCTGGAGGGCCAGGTTATCAAGATCAGTCCGACCAGCACCCACTATATCAACCCCATGGATATCAATGAGTCCTACTCCGAGGATGATAATCCTCTTGCACTGAAGGCGGACTTCATTCTTTCCCTCTGCGAACTGATCGTTGGTGGTAAGGATGGCCTGCAGCCCATCGAAAAGACGGTGATTGACCGTTGTGTGCACCAGATCTATCAGCACTACTTCGAGGATCCTAAACCGGAGAACATGCCGCTTCTGGAGGATCTCTACAATGCTCTCTTGCAGCAGGAGGAAAAGGAAGCCCATCGTGTGGCAACCGCACTCGAAATCTATGTCAAGAGCTCCCTGAACCTTTTCAACCACAGAACCAACGTCGATATCCGGAACCGTTTCGTCTGCTATGACATTAAGGAGCTGGGTAAGCAGTTGAAAAAGCTCGGCATGCTGATTGTTCAGGATCAGGTCTGGGGCCGCGTTACGGCCAACCGTTCTGCCGGTAAGACGACCCGCTACTATATGGACGAGTTCCACCTTCTTCTGAAGGAGGAGCAGACTGCTTCCTATTCCGTAGAGATCTGGAAGCGCTTTCGTAAATGGGGCGGCATTCCCACCGGTATCACCCAGAACGTAAAGGACCTGCTTTCCAGCCGCGAGGTGGAGAACATCTTCGAAAACTCAGACTTTGTGTATATGCTGAACCAGGCTGCCGGTGACCGCCAGATTCTGGCGCAGCAGCTGAATATTTCTCCCCATCAGCTTTCCTATGTGACCCACTCCGGAGAAGGCGAAGGTCTCCTGTTCTACGGCAATGTCATCCTGCCCTTCGTGGATCATTTCCCGACGGATCTGGAGCTCTACCGTATCATGACCACAAAGCTGTCCGAGGTGACAGAAGCAAAGGCGGTGTGATATGGCAAAGAAAGCGACTAGGCTCCAGTTCACAGAGGACGAGCTTGCAAATCCCAAGGTAAAAAAGGCTGCGTCCAAAGCCGAACAGGTGGCGGACAAGGCAGACCGGGCAGCAGCAAAAACGCCGAAGAAGAGAAAGCTGAAGCTGGATGAAGATAAGGCAGCCGGACGAAAGGCGCACCTCACCTTTGAAAAGCAGGAGATCCCTGTCGGTGAACTGACCGGCAGGGGCAACCGTTTCACCAGATCGGCGGTTCATTCCACGGCTGCAGCCGCGTCCGGAACGATTCACGGACAGATTTCCGCCAATAACCAGGACGATAATACGGCAGTCCAGGCTGTTGATACCTCAGCAGAAGCAGCAGAGGTCAGTGCACATGCCATTGATCATGCGGTCTACAGCAAGAAGCTGAAGTCCTATGAAAAGGCAGAGCATCTGCAGACCAAATCCGATGCCGCCAATGTGGAAGCCATCTATCAGCAGCGTATGGCGGAGCATCCGGAGGAATTCTCCAACCCGGTATCCCGCTGGCAGCAGAAAAAGGCGATCCGAAAAGAATATGCGGCAGCCAGACGAGCTGAAGAAACAGCGGCAAATGCAAGTGCGGCAGCCAAGGAAGGTGCTGCCGGGGTAAAAACCCTTGGGCAGAGGCTTGTTGACTTCAAGGACAAGGCCTTTGAGTATGTGACCGAGCATCCGCAGGTGTTTCTGGCTATTGGAGCATTAGCGGTTCTGATCATGATCGTTTCGTCATCGCTGTCTTCCTGCTCTGCTTTCCTTCCGGGAGGTTCCGGAGCCATTGTGGCAACCACGTTTACAGCAGAGGATGAAGATATCATCGGCGCAAACAACGACTACAAGGCGCTGGAAGCAGAGCTGCAGCGGAAGGTCAATAACATCGAATCCACCTATCCCGGCTATGACGAATACAACTACTTTCTGGACGAGATCGGCCATGACCCCTATCAGCTGGCAGCCTATCTGACGGTTCAATTCGAGGATTATACCCGAAGCGAGGTTCAGTCCACTTTGCGTTCCCTCTTTGATCGTCAGTATGAGCTGAAGCTTGAGGAAAAGGTCGAGATCCGGTACCGGACAGAGACCAGAACAGGCACCACCACTTCCACGGATCCGGAGACCGGCGAAGTAACGGAGGAGGAATACGAATATGAGGTTGAGGTTCCTTATGAGTACTACATCCTCAATGTCACACTGACCAATAAGAACCTGGGACATGTGATCACAGAGTCCGGCGGTATGAATGAGGATCAGGCGGAGCGTTATGCTATCCTGCTTCAGACCAAGGGCAATAAGGAATATCTTTTTGCGGATGATCCTTATGTCACGACCAGCAGTGAGTATCTGAAATACGACATTCCGGGTGAAGCGCTGACGGATGAGCGATTTGCCAACATGATCCGTGAAGCGGAGAAATATCTGGGCTATCCCTATGTCTGGGGCGGTTCTTCCCCTTCCACCAGCTTTGACTGCTCCGGTTTTGTTTCATGGGTAATCAATCACTGCGGAAATGGTTGGAATGTGGGCCGCCTGACGGCAAGCGGTTTGATGAATCACTGCTCCATTATCCGGCCAAGTGAGGCAAAGCCCGGTGACCTGGTTTTCTTCCAGGGAACCTACAACACATCGGGGGCCAGCCATGTCGGTATTTATGTCGGTAACGGCATGATGATCCACTGCGGAAACCCGATTTCCTATGCATCTATCAACACGTCCTACTGGCAGCAGCACTTCTATTGCTATGGACGAATTCCTGATTAAAGGAGGTAACGCAAGTGACTAAGCTTGAGAAAATCGGCGCTGATCTGAAGCGTGCCCGCATAAAGCAGGCTGAATGGAATCAGCGTGTGAAGGATCTGGAGAACCGCTATCGTGAGGAGGAAAACAGTGTGATTCATTCCATGGTTCACGCTGCCAATCTGACTCCTGAGCAGCTTGCCCAGATTATCGAACTGGCAGCCAAAGGAGCTGTCGGTGTTTATCCGGAACAGGCCGATATGCCTGAAATCAATAACGAGGAGGACAGAGAAAATGAATATTAAGAGAATGATGGCAGGACTCATGGCAGGTATCCTGATGATGGGAACCCTTTCTACGACCTGCTTTGCAGCTGCAGCAGACAGTGACAGCACAGAAAAGAAGCCCGAGGTAATCTCAGAAAATACGACTACCACCCCTGATGTGGCGGGCACGGAGGAAACGGAGGAGGAAAAGCTCCCTTACGATGTAAGCGTTGATGAGGACGGCAATTACACCTTCTCCTTCGGTGACTGGGAATGGTCCACCGAAGACATGGAAACGGATGGAACCGACGCAGCGGTCAATAACAAGGTCAGAAGTTATCTGAACCTTCGCTCCGGTTCCGGCACGGAATATGAGATCATCGGCCATTTGCTTCCCGGCGAAAAGGTCCAGGTGATCAGCGAGGATGGCGACTGGTACCAGGTTGTTATTCCCGAGAGAACCGGCTATGTGTATAAGGACTATGTGGACATGCTGAAAAAGGAAGAAGAAAGCGGAACCATTGATGAAGAATTCCTGGCAATGCTGCTTTATCTCATGATGAGCAGCATGAATCAGACTGACAACTCTCTTCCTCTTACCCCTGACGGCAACCTGACACTGGTTGATGATATCGGTTCTTCTACGGAGGCCGGTCAGCAGTTCATTACCATGGTTACCAAATCCGGCAACTACTTCTACCTGATCATCGACCGCAATGACAAAGGCGAAGAGAATGTGCATCTCCTGAACATGGTAGACGAAGCGGATCTCTTTGCGCTCATGGATGAGGAGCAGGTAAAGGCGTTCCAGACGGCACAGGATGCCGCCAATGCCGAGGAAGAGGAACCTGCTGTTACTCCGCCTGTACCTGATGAAGATGCAGAGTCTGAAAAGCAGGAGCCTCAGGTGACGGAAAAGAAGCCTGTGAACATGCTTCCTATCGTTGGTGTGATCGCCGTCCTGATTGCCTGCGGAGGCGGCTACTTTATGATGCAGACGAAAAAGAAAAAGGCCTCTGAACAGAGACCCGATCCGGATGCGGATTATACCGAGGATGACGACGATGAGGAGTATGAAATTCCAACGGACGATGCCGACGATGACATCGACTATTTGGATGAGGAAGATTCAATCGACGACAATGAGACCTCTAAGGAATAAGGGCATGGCCCGGGGCGGTTAAATCCGCCCTTTTACATAGCAGGTGCTTAATATCTTGGGCAGAAATCTCTGGGTATGCAAATTGCATTCGAAGTATAACATTTTGTGTGATATAATAATAATTGGGTTATTGGGCGTTTTATGACCAATTGATAGCCACGAACTGGTCCGAAAGGAATATTACCATGAAAGATAATATTATTGAAAAAGTTAAGGAAGAAATAACGTTCGAAAACGTTCTTGCTACAGCGATGAAAGCACCTGGAGTAAAAGTAAATCGTGTAAAGTTTCTTCGAAAAGAACTTAAAAAATACTGCTCAGATGACGTGATTTCTTCAGCTATCAACTCAAACCCAGCAAAGGCTGGTATTCCAAGAGAACTGATTGATAAGATATCAAAGCAGATTATCAATTATGAAACAACAAAAGTAACGGGAATATCTATGGCAGCAAGTATTCCCGGTGGAGCTGCAGCTGTTGGAGCCGCTGCGGCGGATATTACCTCTTATTTTGCTTTCATATTAAGAACAGTCCAAGAACTGGCATATCTTTATGGTTTCGAGCAGTTTGATCTGAATGATGACGAAGTAGACGCGGAAACGATGAATACGGTTCTCCTGTTTATTGGTGTCATGTTTGGAGTACAAGGCGCAGCTTCAACATTGCAGAAGTTTGCAAATGTTCTCGCAAAACAGATTTCGAAGAAATTGGCTCAGAAAGCATTAACAAAAGGAACAATCTATCCAATCGTGAAAAAGGTGGCAACCAGCGTCGGAATTCGTATGACAAAGCAGATATTTGCTGATACAGTAGCTTCGGCGGTTCCGATTCTGGGCGGTGCATTATCCGGGGGCTTAACATATGCAATGTTTAGACCTGGATGTATGAAACTCAGGAGAAATCTAAGATCCTATAATTTGTGCAATCCTGAGTTTTACAAAAGTGCAAGTGAAGAACCAGATAAAGAAGTAATAGATGTAGAATTTGTGGAAACAGATTCTATAGATAACGAGAGCGAATAACCCTTACATACCCCTCCCTTCCACCTCGGATCGGAGGGGTAATTCTATGTAAGGAGGAAACCCACAATGAAACTCGTACTTGCCGAGAAACCCTCGGTTGCCCAGTCCCTGGCCAAGGTTCTGGGTGCAAACAAACGATGCGACGGTTATCTGGAGGGCAATGGCTATATCGTCAGCTGGTGCGTTGGGCATCTGGTAGAGCTCTCACCGCCGGAGGCCTACGATGAGACCTATGCCAAATGGCGACTTGCAGATCTTCCAATCCTGCCATCTACCTGGAAGTATCAGGTCTCATCTTCTACTAAGAAGCAATTCGGTATCCTGAAAAAGCTGATGAAGCGAGATGATGTCGAAAGCCTTGTCTGCGCAACGGATGCCGGACGTGAAGGCGAACTTATTTTCCGTCTGGTCTATCATCAGGCAGGCTGCAGGAAGCCTTTCGAAAGGCTCTGGATTTCCAGCATGGAGGATCAGGCCATCAAGGATGGATTTTCCCACCTGGAACCGTCAACCAAATATGATGCTTTGTATGAAGCAGCCCTTTGCCGGGAGCGTGCCGACTGGATCGTCGGAATGAACGCCACCCGGCTTTTTTCATGCCTGTATCACCAGACGCTGAACATTGGCCGCGTAATGACACCGACTCTGGCGATGGTCGTTATGCGTGATGCCGAGATCGCCGCCTTCCAGCCGAAGCCCTTCTACACCGTGCAGCTTGGACTGAACGGTATCACCGCAGCCAGCAGGCGTTTTGATGAAAAAGGTGATGCACAGCAGCTGCTTGCCAAATGTAAGGAGACCATGAAAGCCGTGATCAAGTCAATGGACCGAAAGGAGAAAACGGAGCGAGCCCCGCTTCTCTATGATCTGACAGGTCTGCAGCGAGATGCCAACCGTATCCTCGGCTTTACAGCACAGCAGACGCTGGACTACACCCAGGCGCTTTATGAAAAGAAGTTGGTGACCTATCCCCGTACCGACAGCAGATATCTGACGGATGACATGAAGCCGATGCTGCCTTCCCTCATTTCTCAGGTGGCGGAGAAAATCGGTGTTGATGCATCCGCATTGAAATCTGACGACAACACAGAAATCGCCGTAGATGTGATGTGTGACAGCGGAAAGGTCGGCGATCACCATGCCATCATTACGACAAAAACCATGTGTTCAGCCAATCTTACCGAGCTTCCCTCCGGAGAGAAGGCTATTCTTCAGCTGATTGCGGTTAGGCTGCTTTGTGCGGCAGCTCCCGACCATCGCTATGCGGAGGATACCATTGTCCTGACCTGCGGCGGCGAAGAATTTTCGAAAAAGATCAAGACGGTCCTCTTTGGAGGCTGGAAAGACATCTGGCAGCGGTTCTATCCGTTGAAGGATAAGGAAAAGGAAGCCTATACCGGACCGACCCTTTCGTCGGATGCCGTTGTATCTTTATCCCAGACAGAAATCAAGGAAGGAAAAACAACTGCGCCGAAGCGATTCACTGAGGACACCCTCCTCTCTGCCATGGAGACCGCCGGTTCCGAGGATATTCCGGAAGACGCTGAACGAAAAGGCCTTGGAACCCCAGCCACTCGGGCAGGCACGATTGAAAAGCTGGTTCAGAAAGGCTTCATGGAGCGTAAAGGTGATAAGAAAACACGCTATCTTGTTTCCACCGATAAGGGTAATTCTCTGATCACGGTCATGCCGGAGCAGATTCAGTCTGCTTCTATGACAGCAGACTGGGAGCAAAAGCTTCTTCGGATGGAGCATGGCGATTATGAGGCCCAGGACTTCATGCGGGAGATCACCGACATGATATCCGGGCTGGTTCAAAACTACGAAGCTGTGAAAGGAGCAGAAACACTTATGTCAGATCACAAACGAGTCGGAGCCTGCCCCTGCTGTCAGGCGGATGTGCTGGAAAAACAGAAGGGCTGGTTCTGCAGCAACAAGGAATGTCGCTTTGTTCTCTGGAAGGACAATGCCTTTTTCAAGAGCATTGGAAAGCACCTCTCCTCCGGCATGGTTGAGAAGCTGCTTTCGGATGGCCGCATTCGCCTGAAGGACTGCAAGAGTCAGAAATCCGGAAAGAACTACAATGCCACTTTGCTTCTCTCCACGGAAGAGAACGGGCGGGCCAACTTTCATCTGGAATTTGAAAACAGCCGCAGCGGCACCAAGGGAGGTGGAGAAAAATGATTTCCGATAAAAAGGAAGCGCTATATCTGGTAGACAACGAGTCCTATCTGCATTTGAAGGAAATGGAGGCGGGATTTGCCTATGAAGCCTTTGATAAGGCTACCGGCGCTGCTCAATACACCGGCCTGATCACCTATGAGGATATGCTGGAGAATCCGATTCGAAATTCCCTTGCCTGTGCCAGAGTGATGGCCATTCAGGAGATCGGCTTCAAGGGTGAAGTGGTTTCCGGAGTTGCTCTTCGAACTCTGGATCAGATCAAGGACGCCAAGCGAGCCTATCGAAAGGCGCACCGGGAGGATCCTCATGACCACAGCATCCGCTTTATCACCAGCAACTACGATGAATTGTTCCGCATCCCTGACGGCGGAAAGGTAAAGATCGATTATCCGGACCGAAGCTTCATCGCGCCCTGTGAGTACATCGATGATTACCACACCCGGATCGGCGGTGAGGTTTACCACATCTGTCAGTTTGCTGAGATTCTGGAACGGGGCGACGGAAAAGCCAGCCCTGAACCGGAACTACTGAAGGATCAGGCCGCATGGCAGGTTGGCCACAAGGAGTATCTCTCCATCCACGCCACTGATGACGGGTGGGACTACTCAATCTACGACAAAAGCTTTGCTGAAGTAGATGGCGGTCAGATCGATCTGGAAAGCATCACGATTCAGGAATGCAGAGATATGATCCTGCAGGATCTCGGCTGGCAGCATAAAAACTTTTCTGAGATGGATTATGACATGGTTGAAGATCGGGCAGCTGATGTCGCAGAGAAAAAACTGAACTCTGTACTGGAGCAGCTTCATGAAAAACGCATGGCGAATGGTGACAGGGCGTCGGATGCGGATGCCCGCCCCAAGCCCATTGCTGAAAAAAAGAAGTCGGAGGAATGCTTATGAGCACAGAACAGAAAACCTACCCTTCGCAATTCGAGAAGGTTAAGGCAATCACGGATCAGCTGGAGGCTGGAATACAGGCGCTTTTTGAAAGCGACAAATTCAAGCAGTATCTGAAGACGCTTTCCAAGTTCCATGATTATTCCCTGAATAATACGATCCTGATCGCCATGCAGAAACCGGATGCCACGCTGGTGGCCGGATACACCGCCTGGCAGAAGCAGTTCGGGCGTCAGGTGCAGAAAGGTGAAAACGGCATTCGCATTCTTGCCCCTACTCCCTATAAAAAGAAAATGGAGGTTGAGAAAACCGATCCTGTCACCGGTGAGATCATCACAAATCCGGATGGGACCAGTGTAAAGGAAACGAAGGAAGTCCTGATGCCTGCGTTCAAGGTGGTCAATGTTTTCGACGTCAGCCAGACCGACGGAAAACCTTTGCCCACTCTCGGTGTAAATGAGCTGACCGGCGATGTGGCGCAGTATGAAATGTTCTTCGAAGCATTGAAGAAGGCCTGCCCGGTACCGATGGGTTTTGAACAGATCGCAGGCGGAGCAAAGGGATATTTCCACACCGTCGAGAACCGCATCGCCATTCAGGAAGGCATGAGTCAGGTGCAGACTGTGAAAACAGCGATCCACGAAATGACCCACCAGAAGCTTCACTCCATTGACCCCACAATCAAGGTGGATCCTCTGGAGCCGAAGCTTACCAGAAATCATAAGGAGGTGGAGGCCGAATCGGTGGCCTTCACCGTGTGTCAGCATTACGGAATTGATACCGGAGACTACAGCTTTGCCTATGTGGCAGGCTGGTCCCATGGGAAAGAAACACCGGAGCTGAAGGCCTCTCTGGATAAGATCCGCAAGACTGCTTCAGAGATGATCACGGAAATCGATGAACATCTGGCGGTATTGCAGAAGGAATATGCCTGGGCTCACCTGACAGCAGATGATGTGAAGGACATCGAATGTACCGGCTCAGAGTATATGCCGCATTCCCGTATGGCAGAGCACACCTTTTCCTGTGAAATCGTTGGTGAGCCTATGACGCTGAAGCTTACGGTATCCCAATACGATGACGGTGAAGGCTTTACCATTCATTCTGAGGGAAAAGATATCTGGGACGCTATGCCGGAGAGTGAACTTCGGAAGTTGGAACCGGTTCTGACATCGACGGCTGAGCTTCACTACTGGACATCTCAAGTTGAAAAAGCAGAGACTGCGGAGGCTGTGAAAGAAGTTTCTTTCGGATTTATGGAGACGGAAAACCTTGGCCTTTCACGAGAACAGTGCCAGAAATTCTGGGATGTTGTGGACCAGAAGGAAGCTTCACTATCCCCTCCCTCCGCTCTGGCGGATCTGCAGGCAAAGAGAGAAGAATCTGAAAAGGAGAAGTCTTCAAAACCGAAAACAAAAACATCTCGGAAGAAACAAAAGAAACAGAAAAAGGAGGAATCGCGATGATGTTTACTGTAGAAGAAATAAATCTGATCCGGGCGATGGATCATACCTGTCGAAGAATGGCGATTTTCGACATAAAAACCAGTATCCCGAATATCGAGGACAGTGACCTGAAGGAACTCTGTGAGAAGACGCTGAAGAAAATGTCGGCGATGACCGATGGGGATTTTGCTTCAATTGACTTTGCTGTGTATGAGGAGGACGAGGGAAATGAGTGATTGGCATGATGAATTTACTGAGCCCATGCATGATACTCCGGCAGATAAGGATCCGCTGATTGCAGCGATGGAAGCAGCCGGATATACCTATGACGGACTTGAAAGCACCAACGATAATCTCCGTTTCTTTGGCGAAGGCGGTCAGGTCATTACCATGGGCGGCTGGCATGAATGCGAGGAATGGCTGAATGGTGTTGTCTTCGACGATCCCCAGGTGATGAACCGTGTGGAGATCATTCTTCATCCGGAACGGTTTCCGGAAAAAGATCCCGGAAGAGCTGCCCTTCGCGCTGTGGAAGACGCGGTGGAACAGAATGACAATAGCTTTGACGGCATCATCAATAACCTTCCGGAACCGGATCCAACGCTTCAGGCATGCAAGTGTGCCGATGAGGAGGCGAAGCAGTCTGTGCTTGCAAAGCTGAAGGAACAGCAGCTGCATGAACCGCCTCACAGACCTGATCGTTCTTTTATTTTCTGCGGTCCGGAGGAAAGAGTTCGTGAGTAAAAATAAACCTCAGGAGGTGCCCCATGCAGGCAAGAGATAAATGGGTCCACTTCGTAATGTCTCAGGAAGAACTGGAGCGCATGCAGCAAAAGATGGATGAACTTGGTATCCGCAACAAGAGCTCCTACCTTCGAAAAATGGCGCTGGACGGCTACTGCGTCAATCTGGAACTGGATGATGTGAAGAAAATGGTCTCCCTCCTTCGCTATTGCAGCAACAATCTGAATCAGTATGCCAAGCGAGCCAATGAGACCGGCTCTATCTATGCGGAGGACATCCGGGATCTGCAGAACAGGCAGAATGAAATCTGGGAAATTGCGAAAGAGATTCTGGCAAGACTGGCGACGATCCAGTAAAGAAACGGTGTGGCAGATTGCTGTCACACCGGATACATAGGAAGCACCGGAGCGCGGCGTTGACATCCTTGACTTCGGAAAAATCACTTTATAGACTATACTCAAAAAACCAAAGGAGGACTCGTTTATGTGGCTGATCAAACTCCCTTTTCGAATACTCGCGCTGCCGATCATGGCAATTGTCGCCGTACTCTCTATCTTCTACTCCCTCGCCTTGAACCTTTCGGCGATGGTCGCTGGACTGGTGTATCTGGTATTAGGCGTCTGCATTGTGATGCTTCTTTTTCAGCATGCCTGGATCTATGCGGCGCTCCTATTTGGATTTGCCGTTCTGGTTTTCCTGGCAATCATGTTTGCCGAGGTGGTCTCTCTCGGGCTGGAAGCATTGACCGGGAAATTGTCAAAATTTATCTTTTCATGACAAATCATAACTTAACTGGCCTGAGGAATTGATACGCCTCAGGTCTTTTCTTTTGCAAAAATTTGAGAAAGGAGCGGATGCCCATGGCAGCAACAATACTGATACCCATACATGTGAATAAGGGAAAAAACCTCGCCCAGAGTCTGGGCGACAGAACGGATTATGCGAAGAATCCGGAGAAGACGGACAAGGGTGAACTGGTCACCGGATATCAGTGCGATCCCATGACCGTGGATGAAGAATTCCTGTTATCCAAACGTCAGTATGAGCAGATCACCGGTCGCCGCCAGAGGCATGAAGTGATTGCTTATCAGATCCGTCAGTCCTTCAAGCCCGGCGAGATCACACCGGAGGAAGCGAACCGATTGGGACAGGAACTGGCTCTTCGTTTTACCAAAGGAAAGTATGCCTTTATCGTAGCAACTCATACGGATCGGGCCCATGTCCATAATCACATCGTATTCAATTCCACGTCCATTGACGGAACCAGAAAGTTCAAAAACTTCTGGCTATCCAGCATTGCCCTGCAGCGACTCAGTGATCTGGTCTGCCTGGAAAACGGCCTTTCCGTAATTGCTCCGAAGCCATATAAGGAGCGTGCAAAACGAACGGACTATCCTCGCAGAGTGAAAAACAGAGATGTTCTCTGCGAGGATATCGATACTGTTCTCCAGAAGAAGCCGGAGTCCTTCGAAGCATTTCTGCTGGAACTGCAAGCACTGGATTATGAGATAAAATACGGAAAACACATCTCTGTCAAAGGGAAAAATCAGGCCCGCTTCATCCGCCTGTCCTCTCTGGAGGAAGGCTATACCGAGGCGAATCTGCGAGCTCATTTCCTCGGACAGCAGGAACACAAGCCGAGAGAAAAACGCAACTACCACACAGATGCCCGCCCCTTCAATCTTGTCATTGATATTCAGAGCAAATTGAAATCGAAGGGGGCTGGATATCAGCGCTGGGCATCCCTTTATAACCTGAAGCAGATGTCGAAGACGCTGCTATTTCTGCGTGATCATAAGATTGAAAGCATGGAGCAGTTGAACCAGCTTGTGCAGCAGCAGACGGCCAAAAGGGACGCCCTGCTCTCCTCTATTCAGCAATCGGAAAAACGCTTGGCGGAGATCGGTACTCTGAAAAAGCATATCATCAACTATTCCAAAACGCGGGCCACTTATGAGGAGTACCGCAAAGCCGGTTACAGCAAAAAGTTTCTGGAGGCACATCGGGAAGAGATTACGATTCATAAAGCTGCAAAGGCGGCTTTCGATGAATTGGGCGTAAGGAGGCTTCCAAGAGTAAAGGATCTCAGCATTGAATATGCTGAGGTGCTTGCAGCAAAAAAGCAGGCCTATGCCGAATACAGGCTGGCGAAAAGTGAAGCCCAGGAGCTTCTGATTGCTCAACAGAATATTGCTTCTCTCTTTGATGCAGAGCGCAAGGAGGAAGAACAGAAACGCCGAAAGGAAGAGCAAAGTCATTAAGTTTTGAAAGATCAAAAGGTCTGAGTGACAGTGATTGTGCTGCTACTCAGGCCTTGCTTTTTTAGTGTTTCGAAGAAACGCGCAGCCATCACGAAGTGATGATCGGTAAGGGCTTGGGAATATCCCAACAAGCAAGTTGTCCCGTTTCGGGATAATGCTGTTTTCGCAGGACTTGGCCAAGGAAACATTGCTTGCAAATTAGTGAGGTGCGTAAAATATTGGGCAACAGGGGATGATAAATAGATTGATTTTCCGCGAGGTTTAGAGTACAATTATTGTGATAAATTGTAAGTTTTACTCGAATAAGGACGGAGACAAATATGGGGTATTTATCAATAAGGCAAACATCGGAAAAATGGAGCCTTTCTCCAAGATGGATCAATGATCTTTGCTCTGACGGAAGAATTCCAGGTGCAATGAAAATAGGATCATATTGGGCAATACCGGAAGATGCTGAACGCCCTAAAGATGCTCGTGTAAAAAGTGGACGATATATTAAAGATAAGAGGTAATAGATATGGCAGCAATTGATGATTTGATCAGTCAGATTCAAGACGCTGAGTTAAGAGATCGAATTCAGAAAGAAGTAAACAAGTTATCCAAGCAGAAGAAATTCGGCTTGGTTTTCGAAGAACATTTGCCTGAATGTACACCTCTCTATGATATGCCTATTAAGAGAGGCTGCACCGTTATGCTCCGGGACAGCAAAGAGGATAAGTCTGTCTATATTGTTGCCAAGCTTGAAGGAGAAAATGCTATTTGCATAAAACGTGACAGCCAGGAGGAGCCGGTTACTTTTGCTGTAACCGAAATTGTCCGCGTTGCTGAGTTCGGTGAGCCGATTTATCCATATCTGAAGCCACTGGACGCTGTTTGCAATGCTCCGGATTCCGATCTCTGGCATACATTGATTGAAGCAGATAATTACCATGCGCTTCAGTTACTTGAATATCTGTATGTGGGTAAAGTGGACTGTATCTATATTGATCCGCCTTACAATACTGGCGCAAAAGATTGGAAGTATAACAACGACTATGTTGATGGCTCTGATGTCTATCGCCATAGTAAATGGTTGAGCATGATGCAGAAGAGACTAATCCTAGCGAAAAAACTGTTAAATCCGACTGATTCGTTTTTGATTATTACGATTGATGAAAAGGAATATCTCCATTTAGGATGTTTGCTTGAGGAACTATTCCCCGAGGCAGATATTCAGATGGTGACAAACTATATTAACCCACACGGCTCTTATAGGAAGAATCTGTTTTCACGCGCAGACGAGTACATTTTCTTTGTGCGATTTGGTAATGCCGCTATTGCATATACGGATGAAGATATGATCCATCCGAGCGAGTCGAGTGAAAAAAGAGACGTATGGGCACGATTACTGCGTGGTGGAACAACAGGCTATAGGACACATGCTCCGAATCTTTTTTACCCTGTTTTTTTTGATAGAGAGACAGGGGAATACAGAGGAGTTGGAGAGTCTGTTCCGAATGGTGTAACAAAGGAAGAAGTACCTATTCCAGAAGGATGTTTTGCAATGTTTCCGGTAAGTAGTACGGGCGTTGATAGAACGTGGGGCGTATCACCAGATACATTTTTAGACAAAATTGAAAAAGGTTATATAAAATTTGGACCATATAAAGTCGGTTCAGAATATAGAGCTATTTACCATCTTCAATCTGGCACCATTAAGGCCATCGAAACTGGAGAGATGGAAACCTACGGAAAAAATAGTGAAGGCACGCTGATTGTTGGTGACTTAAAGAAAAGTGTAGCTCCATTTACAATGTGGGTAAAATCCACTCATGACGCACGAGCAAATGGTTCAATGTTATTGACGAAAATCTTTCCCGAAATAAGATTTTCCTATCCTAAATCCTTGTACGCAGTTCATGATACCTTGAAATTTGTAGTTGCAAATAAAAAGGATGCATTAATAATTGATTTTTTCGCTGGATCCGGAACGACCTTGCATGCTGTAAATTTGCTTAACGCGGAAGACGGTGGAAGGCGTCGCTGCATTATGGTCACAAATAATGAAGTGTCGACTGATGAGGCAGAATCTCTAAGAAAAAAGGGAATTATGCCGGGAGACGATGCCTGGAACAATTTAGGCATTGCTCGATATGTTACTTGGCCTCGAACAGTCTGCACTATTGAGGGACGAACAATTACTGGAGAAAAACTTAAAGGAGCTTATTTGGGTAGTGATATACCAATGGAAGTGGGCTTTAAGTCAAATGTGGCGTTTTTCCAGCTTGGCTTTCTTGATAAAACTGCCGTATCTCTTGGAATGCAATTTAAAGAAATGTTGCCTACACTTTGGATGAAGACAGGAAGTATAGGTAAATGTCCTACGCTTGAAAATTCTGCCATACCACCAATGCTGATTCTCCCAGATAATAAATTTGCCGTACTTATAAATGAAAATGCTTTTTCAGTATTCGAAGAAGAACTGGCACAGCATCCGGAGATTCAATCAGTATTCTTAGCAACAGATTATGATGTGAATTATCGAGCAATGGCAAAGAACTTGAATGTTGAGCATACATATCAGCTCTACAGAGATTATCTTGACCATTTCAGACTGAACAGAGGGAGAAACTAATTATGATATGTGAGTTATTTTCTTTCCAAAAACAAGCTGTCAATGATCTGCGCTTTCGCATAGCAATGGCACTTAATAATTATCGTATGCTGAGAATCCCTCAGGTGGTTTCTTTGCAAGCACCAACAGGATCAGGCAAAACGATTATTATGTCTGCTTTGATTGAAGACATCCTTTTTGGATCTGAACAGTTTACTGAGCAACAAGATGCAATCTTTGTTTGGCTTTCTGATTCGCCTCAGTTGAACGAGCAATCCAAGCAGAAGATTGAATTGAAGGCAGACAAGATTCGATTGGATCAGTGTGTCGTGATTTCAGATGAGTCCTTTGATATGGAAGTCTTGGAAGACGGACACATATATTTTTTAAACACTCAGAAACTCGGCAAAGCTGGTAATTTGAGCCGTCATTCCGATACACGTCAATACACGATTTGGGAGACTATCGAGAACACTGCTAGATTAAAATCGGACCGCCTGTATTTCATTATTGACGAAGCGCATCGTGGTATGCAGGGACGCCAAGCCGGTACTGCTACAACTATTATGCAGAGGTTCATTAAAGGAAGTGCGGAGCATAACCTATCTCCGGTTCCGGTTGTTATCGGTATGAGTGCAACCGCAGAACGTTTTGATGCTCTGGTAGGTAAGGGAACAAACTCCACTCTGCATAAAGTAATCATTTCACCGGCTCAGGTTCGGCAGTCCGGTTTGCTTAAGGATCGTATTGTGATCACTTACCCGGAAGATCCGACCAAGCATAGTGATATGGCTGTACTCCAGGCAGCAACTGATGAATGGGTGGAAAAGTGTAAGCACTGGTATCAATATACCTATGAGCAACACTACACAAATGTAAATCCTGTGCTCGTAATTCAAGTTTGTGCCGGTTCTGGGAAAAAGGTTTCTGACACTGATTTGGATGATGTTATTGCAAAAATAGAAGAACGCATGGGTGAGACTTTCAAAGAACATGAGGTGGTCCATACTTTTGGATCGACCGGTTCTTTGATGATTCATGGTCTCAATGTTCCTCATATAGAACCTTCTGAAATTGCAGATGACAGACGTATTCGAGTGGTTCTGTTCAAAGAAAATCTTTCCACTGGTTGGGACTGCCCTCGTGCAGAAACAATGATGTCATTCCGGCGAGCTGAAGATGCAACATATATCGCACAGCTGCTTGGACGAATGGTTCGAACTCCCCTGCAGTGCCATGTTATGGTTGACGATTTTCTGAACGACGTTCGTCTGTTTCTGCCGTACTTCAACAGGGATACTGTGTCCAAAGTCATTGATGAACTGCAGGCTTCTGAAGGTGGCGAGATTCCAACTGTTGTTGATGGGGAGTCTCTTGAACAGCAGACTTATGATACTTGGTCTGTTCACACTCACTCAGCGAAGAAGAGACAACCGCAACAGACCGAGGGACAGATGAGTCTTTTGGATTATCTGAACGGCTTTGGGGCTGGTCCGACATCTGAACCCACACAAAACCCTCTCGGAAATGAATTTGTTTCTACCACGGAAGCCGGTAGTCCTGCAGGAAACTCGAATTCGACATCTGCTGCAAGTGTACCAACTGCAGATAATATACCAGTATCTAACAATGGCGAGGTTCAAACCGGCGAAGAAGCAGATAGCACAACTGCTAATCAGTTCGATTCTAGCAACACAACGGCTGCACTGAATAATTCAGATAATGCCTCAGACAACAAACCGGAATTATCGCCGATTGTTCCGCAGTTGTCATTCCTTCCGACTATCGATCGTGAAGGGATCACCAAATTCATCAATGAGCAGGGCTATCTGACCTATATGGTTCGAAGTGTAAAAATTAATAGCTATCTGAAATCACTGATGAGTTTAGCGGGTCTTCTGACTCAGTTTAACATTTGCATAACAGCAACTGACGATGTGAAAAATGACGTTGCTGAGATGATCCATGAATATGTGAACCAGCTGCATAAGGACGGCAAATATGATGCCCTCATGAAGCAGGTCACGGAGATGAAGCTATCCATGCAGATTTTCGATGTCTTCGGCGAAGTGCTACAGATGGATAATCTAACGGATTTCTTTGCTGCATCGGAAACTGATTTGGATCGTCAGTTGCGAGTAGCTGATGCCAAAATGGGTGGTTGTGGTTTCCATCTTGCATATGGACGCAAATATATCGATTTTGATAATCCGACCGCATTCAAGATTGATTGCATTCTATTTGCTTTTGATAGCGAATGTATTGCCCAGCTTAATTCATATGCAGAAAAGAAATTCCATGAACTGAACGATCAGTACCGCAAGTACATTGCAGTTAAACCTGAAAAATGCCGCAAGCAGTACAGCGATATTGTTCGTGATGGTGACGAAATCAGCAAGCATAACTTTGCTCTTCCGGAAACTATCAGTGCAAAAATCGAATCTGGTGGTACAGAGTTCCGTGATCATCTTTTTGCAAATGCTGCTGGTATTGCAAAGATCAAACTGAATGGATGGGAGCTGGCTGTTCTTGCTGAGGAGCAAAAGCGCCCGGACTACGTTTGCTGGCTACGAAATCCCCCTCGCCAGTCTTGGTCTTTGTGTATACCTTATGAAATGGATGGCAAATGTAAAGAACTCTACCCGGACTTTATCATCGTTCGCCAGGATCCTGAGCTTGGTTACATTGTGGATATCCTTGAGCCGCATAATCCAGACTTCAAGGATAACCTTGGTAAAGCTAAGGGACTTGCTGAATATGCTGCAAATGAGCCAAGAATTGGCAGAGTCCAGCTTATTCGAATCGGGAAAGACGCAGCTGGTCAAAATCGTTTCAAACGTCTTGAATTGGCAAAAGGCAGTATTCGAAACAAGGTCATCGCTGCTATCAATACCGATGAACTGGACCACATTTTTGACACGGATGGTGTCTTCGAAGATTAATATGAATATAGGTAGGTAATAAACATGGAACACACAGGTGCTACAAAGGCTCCATACAATTTTATAGACTTATTTGCTGGAGCTGGTGGATTATCCGAAGGCTTTATCCAGGCGGGTTTTTCACCTATAGCACATGTGGAAATGAACCCGTATGCTGCACAAACATTGGAAACTAGAACTGGATACTACTATCTGAAAGAACAAGGGAACCTTGATATCTATTTTGACTACATTAAAGGAAAGATTTCCCGCGACGAATATTTAAAAAATATTCCTGAAGAACTGTTAAAATCGGTATGTTGTGAGACGATGTCTGACGAAACACTTCCCGGACTGTTCGATACAATCGATGACATTCTTACGGAAAAAGGCATTGAAAAGGTAGATGTTATCATTGGCGGTCCTCCCTGCCAAGCGTATTCTTTGGTGGGAAGGGCTCAAAGCAGTCATATGGAAAATCCAATGGCTACGGATCCGAGAAACGATCTCTACAAGCTTTATGCAAAGTTTCTCAAAAAGTATCAGCCCAAAATGTTTGTGTTTGAAAATGTCATGGGCATTCTATCTGCTAACGGCGGTGCTACTTGGATGAAAGTTCAGGAAGCACTTCGGGCTGTTGGATATGAAATTGAATGCCATGAACAGAATTCCAAAAATTTTGGCGTGTTACAGAGCCGCAGAAGAATGATCATTGTTGGATGGCTTAAGGATAGTGGCCTTTCTTATCCGCAGTTTGAGAAAAAGACTTCGAATGCTACAGTATATGATATTCTTATGGACTTACCGGCTTTACATCCAGGCGAACAAGCTGCCGAGTATGCTTCTGTAGAAGCCAGCGAATATCTCAAAGAAACAGGTATTCGTAAAGAGAGTGATGTTTTAACACACCATTGTGCAAGACCTAATAAACCTCGTGATATCGAGATTTACAAAAGAACAATTGAACTTTGGAATGATGGTCATAAACGCCTAAATTACAATGACCTTCCGGATGAGTTAAAAACTCATAAAAACCGGAAATCATTTTTGGATCGATTCAAAGTCGTCGAAGGCGATGAGGCATGTTGTCATACCATGCTGGCTCATATTTCTAAGGATGGTCATTATTTCATCCATCCTGATATCAACCAGCACCGTTCAATCACAGTAAGAGAAGCTGCTCGTATTCAATCGTTCCCAGATGATTATTATTTTGAGGGCCCTAGAACTGCTCAGTTTGTGCAGATTGGTAATGCTGTTCCTACGTTGATGGCGAAAGGAATTGCAGAAGGAATAGCCAGAGAGCTAAACCTGGAGGAAAGTGATGGAAAATCTCCTACTTGAACAATATAGCTTGTACAAAAAACAACAGTTGGCAGAATCTCCGTTTAAGTGTTTGCTGAACGCAGATATCGAACCAAATCCTCACCAAATTAATGCCTTCTGTGCAGCAATCCAAGCTTTGAAAACTGGAGGAATAATTCTGGCGGACGAGGTTGGTTTAGGAAAGACTATTGAGGCTGGCCTTGTTCTGAATTACGTTATTGATTCAGGGGCTAAAAAGGTGCTCATATCTCTCCCTGCCACCTTAAGAAAACAGTGGGAAGTTGAACTATTAGAGAAATTCAGACGCCAGGCAATCATTCTTGATCGATATACGGTTGAGCATGACCGCGTCAATATTCAGCGGCGCCTCGAGAACCAGAACGAGTTAAGTATTGTTATTGCATCATACGATTATTCCTCAAAACTAATAAAAAGATTCCCGCAGGTAAAATGGGATTTTCTCATTATCGATGAGGCCCATAATCTTAGAAATGTATTTCATGGAACAAAGAGAGCAAAGAATCTCTATGATCTTACAAAAGGAATTCCAAAAATTCTACTCACAGCAACACCTTTACAGAATTCGCTGACAGATCTACACGGATTGGTGTCCTTTATTGATCCACGAATTTTCGGATCTGAGAAGGTATTCAACAGACGATTTGTTGAAGGTGGAGACTATGAGGAATTAAAACAGGAACTCCTGCCTGTGCTGTACCGCACGCTTCGTAGAGATGTTGGAAAGTATATGTCTTTTAGTAAGAGGACCTGCGTTACGGTGGATTTCCATCTGAGCCAAGACGAAAAAGAGCTTTATGATGCGACAAATGCTTTCCTTCGGCGTGACACGTTGTATTCTATTCCTACAGCCAATCGCGGGCTAATTATATTGGTTATTCGTAAGCTCCTTGCATCTTCTAGCTTTGCACTGGTCGAGACTTTCGAAGTGCTTGAGAAACGTCTTGAGAAACTGTATGAAGGAACAAAATCTGCATACGCTCAAGAAGGATTTGACCTGTTCTGGGGATTTGTCGAGGATGAAATCGATGAGGATGGATTCAATGAATATGATGACGAAGAAACCGCAGAGAAAAAGCAGGCCATTCAGGCGGAGCTCAAAATAGTAAGGAGCATTCTTGATCTGGCTCGAAGCATAAAGACAAACGCTAAGATTAATGCATTAAAGGATGCATTGACATCGGCATTTTCTCATCAAATATCTGAAGGCCTTGCTGAGAAAGCTGTTGTGTTCACTGAATCCAAGCGTACACAGAAATACATCGCCGCTGAACTCAGGAAATCCGGGTACAGTGAGGAGGATATTCTTCTCTTTAATGGCGATTTTGATGATGCCATGACAAAAGAAATCTATAGAGCATGGCAAGTAAAGAATTTTGGGAAAACAAATTATGGCAAAAGCGTAGAGTATAAACACGCAATTGTCGATTATTTCAAATCCCATGCAAAGGTATTGATTGTAACGGACGCTGGTTCTGAAGGCTTAAATCTTCAATTCTGTAATACCATTATCAACTACGATCTGCCTTGGAACCCGCAAAAAATTGAGCAGAGAATCGGGCGTTGCCATCGATATGGGCAAACACACGACGTAGTAGCTATCAACCTGTTAAATACTGACAACGAGGCGGATAGACGCGTGTACGACATTCTCTCTAAAAAGTTTGAATTATTCGAGGGTGTATTTGGCGCGTCGGATGTTGCGCTTGGTGCATTGGAATCCGGCGTAAGCTTTGAAAAGCGCATTCTAGATATTTACCAGAATTGTAAGAATATAACAGAAGTCAGAAAAGCATTCGCTGCATTGAATCGTCAGTTGGATTTGAAGAAGAATGCCCATGCAGCAGAATTACGCTCCATTCTTCTTACAGAGAGTAAAGAAGCAAAAGGCGAATCGTTAGAAAAAACAAAAGCAGATATTGATAAATATCTGCGGGATGTTGAATATTGGAATCAGTTTGCAGAACCAGAGATGGAACGGAAAATGTATTATTGGCAGATTGACAACTGGGGAGAAAGAGTATTTGGTTCACATGGATCCCTATTTCTTGGTGCTTTCTTGGACAATACAAAGCTACTCTTCCCTGTACTATTACTCTGTGATGAGAATGGTGAATACATCAATTTCTCGGAAGATGATATTGTTTCCGCGTTAGAAGAAGCTGATGACGAGGATGTTAGGTTCTTTAATCCCTCAGAAACTGAGAAAGCAAAATTCGCGAGGATTTATGACCGTTTAATTGCAGAAGTACGTACTCAACATGATAAGACAGTTGCACCTATTCTTTCGTATAACCAGAGAAAAATTGAAAACTGGGTCGCTGTGCAACTGGAGCAGCTACAAGTACAACTCGGTGATGCTAAGAAAGAAGTTGAAGAACTCATTTTTGCTGAAATGATGGCCACCGATACTTTAGAAAAAAAGGATATTCGAAAGAAGATTGCCGAGGCTAAGAAACGGATGGACAAATTTCAGAGAGAGCTCCCCAAACGGCAGAAAGAAATCCAAAATGAAGCCCAAGTTGAGATTGACAATTTTAATCGGTCACAGGCCATTAACCCAATACTTTTAATCAACATTGTACTGAAGTTCTAATAGGAGGCACCAGATGGCAGATAGATTTAAATTCGCTGAGGTACGCCAGCAAGTAATTGAAATGTTGAAGACAGACTTGCTGGGTCCGAGCTGCGAAAATGAAATACTGAGTCAAAATCCTAGGTTTGAGTATATCGTTGGTATGCTTGCGCCTCAAACAAGCGAGGATGATGGTTCAAATGAACAAGAAATTGATGCCGATGTCTCTTTTGATGGTGATGCAGATTATACTGCGGGTGAAGAAGATGATAATGAACCTATATCTGCAAATCGATTTACCACTCCGTCTTCAATCGGTATTAGCTTTTATTTGGAGAACAAAACAAACTCGTTCAATATAGATGTGTCTTGGGGCGATTACTCTAAGGCAACTGAAAAAGCCGTCAACAAAGAAGGCAAAGAAATCAGTGTAAATACATATACGCGTCATCCCCAGAAGGAAACGGCTTCAATCGACTTACAGGCATTCGCAAAGAGCACCGAGATTTCCTTGGTGTGCGATTCGAATGTGGTTCTGCATATTTCTAAAATTGGCCTAAAGCAAGGATATACACTGATAACAGCCTATATCATTAATAGACGCAAAAATCCCGAAAGCGATGTTGCCGGAATGATGTTCCAGGTAAATTTACGCGCATACTCTCAGGATGATTCGGATATTTTTGTTGCGGAACATATTTGCAGAAAGCTCCTTGCAGTTGATGAATTCTATTTTGCGCAGCGTCCTATTTTAGGAAGAGGCCGTGGTTGTGCTGCAACATGGAGAGCTAACAAAAATGGTCGTGCTGCAGAAATTACATCTTCTTTTATTCCAGAATATGAATTTCCTGGTGTAAGTGCCGCTCTGGAAGGATTTGATCCATTCTACTTCTCTATGCGGACATTGTCTTTTACAAAAAAGAAAGATGAAATAATTGCCAGATTAAATGTCCTAGCAGACTCCTATGATTCTTGGATTCAGAAGAAGCTGGTGCACGATTCAAAAATGGATGATGCTAAGTTCAAGAATGAAATAGGCAATTCAATTATTGAAAAATGCGAAGAGGCACTTGGCCGAATCCGGGCTGGAATTCAGCTGCTGGTTGACGACAATGTCGCCTTTGATGCGTTCTGCTTTATGAACCGTGTCATGATCTTGCAGAGAAACATTATGAACTTCTCAAAGAAACATGGTGCGGGCATTGAATGCAGCTTTACTGATTTTGTAGATCCCAGAAAACCAGAAAATAATTTTGGTTGGAGACCGTTCCAGATTGCCTTTATTCTCATGAATTTGATGGCGATTGTTGATCCGGAACACGATGACCGTGAAGTCGTGGATCTTCTTTACTTCCCAACCGGCGGTGGTAAAACTGAAGCATACCTGGGGCTTATGGCATTTGTTATTGCCAATAGAAGACTGCGTTCAAAAAAAGATGATGAATACAATCGTGACGGCGGTGTAACGGCAATTTTACGTTATACCCTGCGTCTGCTTACGACTCAGCAAAGAGATCGAATCACTAAGATGATTCTGGCGGCAGAGATGATCCGTATGAAGGAATATCCTAAATACGGAAAAGAACCCATTAGTATTGGCTTCTGGGTTGGTGGTGGAGTAACTCCAAACACGTTTGAAGAACTGAAAGAGGATCCTGAAGATCCGGCGAAAACAAGAGCTGCAAGAAGCAAAAAGAATTCCATTTACAAGCAACTCTTAACTTGCCCGTTCTGCGGAAAACCTCTTACCGAGGAAAACTTCTATATCGATATTCCAACAAAATCGGTCAGTGTATATTGCTCTGACAAAATGTGCATGTATTACAAATACAAGCCAAGCAATAAGATGAAAATCCCGGTTTACTTAGTTGATGAGGAAATCTATGCGAAGTGCCCGACCATCATTCTTTCCACAGTGGATAAGTTTGCTCGCTTGCCTTGGGATGTCAATACAAATGCACTGTTCGGACGTGTTGACAGAGTATGCAGCAGAGATGGTTATGTTGCTATTGGAGCTGATCACTCCCGTCATAACCGGACAGAGGAACTTCCAACATCTACTCTTACGCCGATAAAGCCTTTCTTGCCCCCTGAATTAATCATCCAGGATGAGCTGCACCTTATTACTGGTCCACTGGGAACAATATATGGTGCTTATGAAACGGTAATCGAAGATTTGTGTTCTTATTCTCTTGGAACAAAGAAAATCAAACCAAAGTATGTGGTGTCAACAGCTACAATCAAAAATGCATCTGAGCAAACCAAATGCCTGTATGGACGAAATGTCACAGCGCAGTTTCCTCCGAACGGTTTCGAAATAGGGGATAGTTTTTTTATTCGAGAAGTTCCTGTAGATCAGGATCCGTTTAGAAAATATGTGGGTGTTTGTGCGCCCGGTCAGTCTGTGAAGACTGCTTTACTGCGTACATATTCCATAATACTGCAAAGCGCATATACGCTTGCCCAAGAAGAAGAATGTAAAGAATTCATCGATCCTTACTACACCCTTGTTGGTTACTACAACAGTATCCGTGAGCTTGGCGGCGCAGTACGCCTGCTTCAAGATGACATTCCTGACAGAATACAGCGTATTAAGAAGAAATATGGAATGGGTAAGCAACGTTTCCTCAATCATAAGGTAGAAATTACATCACGTATGTCCTCTTATGATATTCCGAAGAAACTGAGCCAGCTGGAAACACCATATACATCAAAAGATTGTTTGGATACTGCCATAGCAACAAACATGATTGCTGTTGGTATGGATGTTGATCGACTTGGACTAATGGTCGTAACTGGTCAACCCAAACAGAATTCTGAATATATTCAGGCTACCAGTCGTATTGGCCGTTCTTACCCTGGCTTAGTTGTAACGCTTTATAACCCGTATCGTCCTCGTGACTTGTCTCATTATGAGAACTTTACCGGTTATCATTCCCAGCTTTATCGCTTTGTTGAAGGAACTACGGCAACACCATTCTCGGCCAGAGCCAGAGACCGAGTGCTACATGCGTTGGTAATTTCCGCAATTCGTCTACGCTATCCTGATTTTGCTAACAATGATGGTGCTGCAATTATCTCACAGTTGACTGAAGAACAGCTTAGTGAAGTCAAGGACCTTATTCTTGATCGCTTAAATATCATAAAGCCTTCGGCAAAAGCAGATGCCAAGCATGAAATTGATGATTTTGTAAGCAACTGGAAGCTATTAGCTACGCAGCCTAAAGGTCTAAAATACTATGTCTTTAAGACTGATAAGTATAATCGCTTAATGAACAGCTATGGCGAAGTGTGCACTGATTTTGAAAAGGCAACTCTCCGCTCAATGAGAGAGGTCGAAAGTGCAGCCAACATGTTTTACTACACGGAGGAATAAAAGCCTATGTTTGATAATAATAAGTTGGGTGAAATTCGACCTAATCAGTTGATTACTACATTCGGCCCAGGATCAATCGTCGATGCAGTAAAGGATTCTGTTACTGTTCTCGACTTGAATTACTGGAAAGAGAAGGGAAAGAAAATCATCGATGGAAGACTTGCGGCATACCTGAATGTTGATTGTTTTTATATGCCGAGGACATCCTATAGTGGAGATATTCCAGTAGTATCATTCCCGTATATGCATGTTTGCTCCAGCGTTAAGTGCGGACGAATCTTTGATGTCAGAGACGGTTTTGATCTTGATAAGTATTTAAAATTTGGCGTAACCTGTCCCTCTTGTCATAGACAGGCATATCCTTCTCGTTTTATTACAATTTGCGAGAATGGTCATATGAACGATTTTCCTTGGCATTGGTGGGTACATAATGGAAATTCAACATGCAAAGGCACTATGCGTATGTACTCTACAGGTAACACTTCTACACTAGCAGATATGTGGGTGGAATGTTCTTGTGGTGCTCGTCGCAGTATGAGCGGTGCAACTCAGCGCGAGAATTTTGAAGGGATGAAATGTACCGGTCATCATCCTTTCAGACCAAGTCACAAAAATGAAATGTGCGATAAGGAAATGATTCCTTCTCAGCGCGGTGCATCGAATGTCTATTTTCCGGTAATGCGGAGTGCAATTTCTATTCCTCCGTGGATTAATCCACTTTATAATCTGATCGATGAACACCTTCGACTAATCGATAGTTACGAAGAGGATTTCGGAGAGCTAGGACTGGACAAAGTTTATCAAAAGTATTTCACTGCCTTTTCGAGGGCTGAATTTGATGCTGCTTTATTACGGAGACGGCAGAATATTAAAGAATTCACAGAGATCAAGCAGATGGAGTATAATGCGATCACTCACCATTCTGATCCTGTGTATGCTTCTAACAAAAAGCATTTTAAGGCCGAAGAAGATCCTCTTCCGGGTTATCTTCTTCCCTATTTCAAACGTGTTATTCGTATAACACGACTGAGAGAAGTCCGCGTATTACTTGGTTTCACCCGTGTTGATGCACCAGATCCGGATTCAGATCAGCAGACAAATATCGTTTATTTGAACAAAGGAAAGAGTGAGAAATGGCTGCCTGCTGCAGAAGTTCACGGTGAAGGCATCTTTATCGAGTTCAATAAAGATACTATTGATGCATGGTTAAGCAATCCAGAGCTTGCAGCGCTTTCACAGAAATATGCCCAGTGTTATAAAGAATTCTGTGAATCAAAGGAGTGGACTGTTACCACATTGCGGGATGCTCGTTATGTGTTGATGCATACATTTGCTCATTTGTTAATTAAGCAAATGTCAATGTCTTCCGGATATTCTTCATCTGCAATTCGAGAACGCATTTACTTTGGTGATGATATGTCTGGAATCCTGTTGTATACCGGGAGTGCTGATAAAGAAGGATCCCTTGGTGGGCTTGTCGAACTCGGTAATATTGACCAGCTTATCATCTTAATGAAAGATGCGTTTCAGGAAGCTTTGGTTTGCACAAACGATCCAGAATGCTTGAATAACGTTCCTGCAGGGAACAATTCGAATGGCGCAGCTTGTCACTCCTGCTGCATGGTTTCTGAAACTGCATGTGAAAACGGAAACCGTATGCTGGATCGTGGTCTTATTGTCCCTATTGATGGAAGAGAAAATCAGTCTTATTTTAAGGCGTTGGTGGAAGAACTATGTCAACTGGAAGTATAAGCCTAGATATTTTATTAAATCAGATTCTTACAGATGCTCTTTCTGGCGGCAGTGCGTCCATTAGAGCCATTCAGAAAAAATATCCGTCTCTTTCTGAAAAAGAGGCTCGCGAAATCTTTGCTATGATTTCTGCTGCAGCTGAAGGCAGCGATGACAGTGCCGAGCTTGTTGTCACTGCCCCGCCATCTTTTGCCTTGAAGACGAAGCCAACAAAGGTAACGGTAACCTCTATGCTCACGAGTGCAAAGAGTAGCATTCTGATTACCGGCTATTCGCTTTCTGATTATTTTAGTGATCTGGTTGATTGTGTTATTCGCAAAAGCCAGGAAGGTGTTCTGGTGAAATTCTTTGTGAATGATATTGGAAGCCAGAAAACTTTTGACCGCTTATGCAGCTACAGAGGAAAGTTTCTGAAGATTTACAACTATCCGAAGCAGGAAGATAAAATGTCTGCTCTACATGCGAAGGTTATTTCTGTCGATCAAAAAGAGACTCTGATTACTTCCGCGAATCTCTCTTACCATGGACAGGAAGGAAATATAGAACTAGGCGCTCAGATTCATTCAAGAGAATTAGCGAAGCAGATTGATGATGTGTTTACAAAGCTTTTGTTTGCAAAAATTTTTGAAGAGATATGATTAAAGCATAATTAAGAAGCGGCAAATACAAGAGCTACTCGTTTGTTGGAGTATTATTATGGAAAACAGAACAAAACTCAGAATTTTATACCTATATCAACATCTGGTTCAGCATACCGATGCAGAGCACACATTGTCAACCGCCGAGCTGATGAAGATCCTTAAAGAAGATTATTCGGTGAAGGTATCCCGAAATACCATCAGCGATGATCTTGCCATGCTTCACGACTGTGGTCTACATATTGAGCACTATGAGTCTACTCAGAATAAGTACTATTATGACGGCCATATTTACGAGCTTCCGGAACTCAAGGTCCTTGTTGATGCTATTTCTTCTTCCAAGTTCATCACACAGCGAAAGAGCGATGAATTGATAGCGAAGCTTCTTACCTTGACCAATTCACAGAATGCTGCGAAACTCCGCCGCCATATTTACGTTGCCGGTCGTGCAAAGTCAGATAATGAAAACGGGTACTACATCGTCGATGCCATCAATGATGCGATCGATACCAAGAGGAAAATCTCCTTCCGTTACACAGATTTTGACGTGGCAAAGCAGCGTTATATTGCAAATGATGGCAAACCCTACACGGTAAGCCCGTATACATTGATCTGGGACGGTGACTACTATTACATGCGCGGCTTCTGCGACGAGCGTCAGGAAATGCGGAATTTCCGCCTGGATCGCATCTCGGAACAGCCGAAGATCCTTAACCAGATTGCTGTGATGCCTCCGGAAGGTTATACTCCGGCAGACTACAGCAAGCATGTATTCCGTATGTATGATACCGATGAGCCAGTTTCCGTGCAGCTGCATTGCCATGTTTCAGTGATGAAGTATCTCATCGATAAGTTTGGTAGCGACTTTGAAAACGTAGTCGTGGACGACGAACATTTCAAAGCAACGGTCAGTGTTTGCACCAGCACCACTTTCTATAGCTGGGTGTTCGGATTCAATGGAAAAATTAAAATTATGGGACCTGTACAGATTGTAGATGATTACAAGCAAATGCTTTGTTGTGCATTAGGTGATTTCCACCAGTAGGAATTGACTTCAAAATGCATTGACCTAGCAACCTATTTTAGCTATACGAAAAGAGGTGCGAAATAATGGCAAACGAACTCCAGCCACTTTCTCTGCTTTTTCAAAACAGACTTTTTAGAATCCCGGATTATCAGAGAGGCTATGCCTGGCTACAGTCACAGCTTACTGATTTTTGGGATGATTTAATTAATCTACAGGATGGAAGATATCACTATACAGGTTTGCTTTCTCTTAAAAATCTGAAATCTTCCGAAACGACATTATGGGGCAGCGATCTTTGGATGGTGTCAAAAGGGTTCAAGCCTTGTCATATTGTTGATGGACAGCAGAGACTGACAACCTTTGTGATTCTTTTGAATGAAATCGTGGAGTATTCTAGGACATTAAAAGAGAATGAAGGATTGACCGACCGTGACATCGTACTGGGATATGAAACGCTGGAGGATGTAGTATCAAAATATATTTGTCAGCATAGGCCTCCGAACAAGCAAATAACTACTTACCTATTCGGCTATGAAGTTGATAACCCTAGTTCTGACTATTTACAGTACAGAATCTTTAATGAGCCATATTCTGGAACCGTAAATGAAACATACTACACAAGAAATCTGAAGTTTGCCAAGAACTTCTTTAGAGAGAATCTGATCGCGCTCTATGAACGCGAAGGCATGGATGGAATCCATAAACTGTATTTGAAACTCACACAGAGACTGATGTTTAACATCCATGAAATTGATGATGATTACGATGTGTTTGTAGCTTTTGAAACCATGAATAACCGTGGTAAGAAACTTACAAATCTGGAATTATTGAAGAACCGACTGATTTACCTGACAACTCTTTATTCTGATGACAAGTTCGATAAGATGGATAAGGACAATCTGCGTAAACAGATCAATGAAACATGGAAAGAAATATACTACCAGCTTGGCAGAAATGAGAAGATCCCGCTCTCTGATGATGAGTTTCTGAGAGCACATTGGATAGCTTATTTTGCTTATTCCAGAAGAAAAGGTGATGACTACATCCATTTCCTTTTGAATAAGTTCTCTGCAAAAAATATTTTCGAAAAGAAAACGGTTGCTGTGACCGATGACTCTCCGGCAGTTGTTTCTGATACGGACTATGAGACTGACACGGATAATGAAGATGAATCTGGTGAAGGAGTAACTATTGAGGTTTCCAAACTGGAACCATCAGAAATTCTTGACTATGTAAATAGCCTGAAAAATATGGCGAAATACTGGTATGACACTTACTTTCCTCTTCAGAGTGAGAATCTATCTGATGACGAAAAGGTGTGGGTTGACCGTTTGAACCGTATCGGTATAGGTTATTTCAGACCTTTGATTATGGCTGTTATTAGTCGTAAAGACTTGAAAGCGGAAAAGCGAATAGAGTTGTTCTCTTCCGTTGAGCGATTTATTTTCATTTGTTTCCGCCTTGGATATTTTAATGCGACGTTCAGAAGCAGTGAGTATTATCGTGCAGCTCGCAGCATTTACCTCAAAGAAATGGACATTGATGAATTAATCAATGATATCAATAAAACCACGGAATCCAACATTGAGTATGCACTTCCGAACTTTATAACAAAGATAGAGAAGCTCTTTGATAATAAAGGCGGTTTTTATTACTGGAACTCAATCAAGTACTTTCTGTTTGAATATGAGTACCAGCTCGCGAAGAAAAATAGCCTGGATAAGGTTAGTTGGGAGATGTTCACTAAGACCGAAAAGGATAAGGTTTCGATTGAACATATTCTTCCGCAGACCCCGTCAAAATTCTATTGGCGTAACCAGTTCAGACAGTTTAGTGGTGAGGAGATTGAACTCCTTTCCTGCGCCCTTGGAAACCTTCTCCCTCTTTCACAGAGCATCAACTCGGCATTGCAAAATGATAGTTTCGAAGATAAGAAGACGTCTAAGAACGGCGGAAGAAGAGGATACCAGAATGGATCGCATTCCGAAATTGAGGTTGCCCAGGAAACTAACTGGACGGCAGACTGTATTTATCAGCGGAGCAAGAAACTTCTGGAGTTCATGGAAAATAGATGGAAGTTTAGCTTTACTTCAGAGCAGATGAACAAACTCATCTATGTAGTTTGGGTAAATGATGGCAGACCTGTTCCCGATCCGTTATCAGAAGAGCCGGAAATAACGGAAGATTTATCGAGCAAAGAAAAACAACATCCTAAACTCGTAGGTGATTTAGGAGAGCTTCAGCTTACGTTCTGGTCAAACTTTGTAGAGTATTGCAAGGCAGAAGGTCGGGACACAGACATTGCTCTTCGTAAGCCATTGGCACAGAACTGGTATGATATTCCCGTGAACGGTGCAGATTACCACCTTTCTTATACCGTGACACGTAGCAAATATCTATCTCTATTGATCTATGCTTACAACAAAGAGGCATTTGAACGGCTTGAAGGCAAGAAGAGCAAGATTGAAGAATTCTTCGGGGACAAGCTTGATTGGTATTCAAGTCGTGAGGGCAGCGAGGCAAAACGGATTATCTATAAGCGTGAGGCTGATGTGTTCAATCCTTCAAAGCAAGAAGAATACTTTGCCTGGATGATTGATAAGTGCGATGAACTCAGCAATGCACTTGTGCAGGTTGGTGAAATGGATGAAGAGGCACAAGAAAAAGACAAGTTTACAAAGCTGAAACAGTATCTTGAGAACTGTGGGAAGACTGAACTGATATTGACTTTTGCTGACATTGAGGCTATTATCGGCTGCACCCTCTGTAAGTCGGCATACAACTATTCTGCATACTGGAATCCATCTCCAACACACACGATGCCGAATACGATCCTATCCGCTGGGTATAAAATAGTGTCGGTTGACTTAATATCAAAGGAACTAGTAATGCAGAAGCAATAATATAATCATCAATCAATGTATATATGGAAATAGATTGTGCCCAAAATTCTGCGCACCTGCGTTCCACTAAACAAATCACCCCTTGCTTCTCGGAGCAAGGGGTATTATAATACAGTCAATGGAACGATTCGTTCCGTTATCGGGAGAAAGGAATTAAAACCATGAGAGCTATGAGCACAGAAACGATGCAAAACATCATTTCCTATGTTGATCAATACTTCTGCGACAAACATACCACTCCCTCTGTAAATGAGATCGCATTGGGCGTAGGTATTCCTAAAACGACTGCTTTTCGCTACCTGGTCGAAATGGACAACCGCGGAATGCTCGAATACGATGGTAAGTCTCGTACCATTCGTACTCCGATGATCAAGAAATTTGCTCCCGATTCTGCCCCCTGTCCTCTCGTTGGATCCATTCCATGTGGTTCCGCGCAGACAGAGGAAGAAAACATCCGTGAATATGTCAGCCTTCCTGTTTCCCTTTTCGGGAATGGCCGGTACTATATTCTGGAGGCTTCCGGTGATTCCATGGTTGATGCGGGTATCGATAGCGGAGATCTGGTCGTTATCAGGACAGATTGCAATGCTGAGACTGGCGATATCGTTGTTGCCCTTACCGGCTACAGCGAAAGCACGCTGAAGGTTTATGCCGGAATCGATGAAGATACTCAGGAGGCCATTCTCGAGTATCGGAATCAGGCAAAATATCCGGACGAAGAGATCCGCGTGAAGCAGCTGATCGTCCAGGGCGTAGCCAAGCATGTAATCAAAGCATTATAAATGATATTGTTATCACCGGAGGTGAAGTACGAGATTATGAATACATATGACGTGAAATGCCCGGTATGCGGCGTAGTCAATCACAGCCTGTTTCTTGAAGAGACGGATGGCTGGATGGAATGCGAGCACTGTGGTCATACGGCAAAATACTGCTGGGAACCGCAGACAAAAAAGCAGATTCCGGTATTTGTAATCCGAAATCTGCAGGCGCAGGTCGTACCTGCCGATTGCGTACACACATGTAGATAAGAAGGGAGTTAAATAAGTGCCACATGAAAACCTTGGATGGCGCTCGAGAAAGATATACTGCCCCACAACTGCCGCCAGTTAGTGACTGGCTATGAAGGCAAAGATGGCATAACCCGAATGACCTGCGACAGATGCGGGACCGTGATGGTCAGCAAATCGATGGGACGCAGGCATGACCGCATTGACATATACGCCCCACGGGGTCAGGAGCGCATTTAACAATTGAATCAACTTGGCATAACGACGGAATGGTTGAGATGAAACAGGCTGCGTAAATCCATCTCCAGGTCACATGCTGTAATGATCGGTCAGTTAAACCAGACATACATGAGAGGCTGCCGACAAGACGGGATTCCTATATCCATAGGATCTCTGCCTTGCCGGTGGTCTTTTTCTTTTTCGGCAAGGCTTTCGAAACCAAAACATCATATCGAAAGCCTGACATGCATTAAGGGCTGAGGATACAAATATTGCTCGATCTCTGATTTTCAGAAAAGCAGTATCGGTACCCTTTCTTTAGTGCACCCCTTTTTCGGGAGCAAGGTCAGGAACGTACTGTGAGCAATGGTATCCTTTGCTCTTCCGCAGCAGGCGGAAAGGAAGACAGTATGTATTTTGACGCAACCGAATTCGCAGCTCGCCTGAGCACTCTTCGCAAGGCACAGGGAATGACTCAGGAGGAAATGGCCGAAGCACTCAATATCAGTTTGGAGCATCTCAGCAAGATGGAGCGCGGTAAGAGAAAACCATCTATCGACCTGATCATTGCTATGGCCTGCTACTTCCATGTGAGCACCGACTATCTGCTCATGGGGAAAGATCATGACAAGGTGGACAGCCGCACGAAGCTTCTGGATGTGGTGACTCAGCTGACGGAAATCGCGAAAAGCCTGTAAGTCTAACGGCAATGCACGAAAAAGCAAGTTCAGAAGAGCCGAATTTGCACGAAAAAGCAAGTTCAAGGCATCACTCGCAAAAAAATCTGCAAATCCGTACAACCAGGGCGGGCAACCCGTACAGCCGGTACCTAAAGAAATCCATTCGCATGGGCTAAACTTGTACATGTAAGGAGCCAAACGACTCCTCTACAGGAACCTTGAAAATTACATACCATTCTTCAGGCACAGCCCTGTGATGGGGAGTCACATCAGCGGATGAACGCAACGATCGCCATTAGAAGGCGGGAGCGTGAACCGGCCTGTAAGCATCGGATTGCTTCCGATATACAGCATTGATCCATCACAGCACAATGATACTTCTGTACGCAGCTCGGTGAGAACCACGGAGGGGTTAGATTCTCATGGATCTGGTAGCAGCCAGACGCCTGAATGTATTCCCGGCAGGTCAGAGCGCCTGCCAGTTCCCAGGGGTGTCGAGGACAAATGTGGGGATAACATATTATTGAGATTAAGCCCTTAGCGGCTTTCTTGGGTGGGAAGCGATATCCCGCCCTTTTACATAGAACCTATATGAGGAGGAGAAAAATGCTTAGAAAAGATTGGAACTATAGACGCGGTGATATCTATCTGGCAGACCTGGGCGAGCATCGCGGAAATATTCAGGGCGGCGTTCGACCGGTCATCAATATTCAGAACAACAGCGGCAATTTCTTCGGTCCGACATTGATCGTCGTGCCGCTTACCACGGAGCTGAAAAAGCTGGGGCAGCCTACACACTGCGTTCTCAAAAAGCAGCGCGGTCTGAATGAAACCGCCATGAGTGAGGCGGAACAGATCGTCACCATCAACAAGTGTCAGGTAATCAAATATCTGGGGCGAACGAGCCAAAAGCACATGGAGCGCATTGATGACAGCATCCGCGTAAGCCTTCATTTGGATCCGGACGATACCTTACCCATTCCGGAGTGCGTGGAGTTTCCCTGATTTGGAATTTGCGGCAAGGATGAAAACGGAAAGCGAGGAATGACATATGGAAGCAATTGAGACTTTTGAATTACCGGCAGAAAATGCAATACCCATCACAGAGAAGCGCTGCTATACCGTTGAGGATCTGCAGATCATCCTCGGCATCAGCCGCGGCACGGTATATAAGCTGTTGGAACAGCAGGAATTTCGCTGGTTTAAGATCGGATCCGCCTATCGAATTTCAAAGAAGAGCTTCGATGAGTGGTTGGACAACAAGCTGTAAGTTGTCAAGGATGTCGAGCCGTTCCGCGACATCCTAACAATTCGAACGGATAACCGCTACGATGTAGCCAGGTCTTAAGACCTGGCTATCACTTTATAAGGAGGACCCGATATGGACGAAAAGAAAAGAACTACAATGTCCGTTCCAGAGATGCGGCGGATGTTGGGGCTTGGAAAAACGGATTCTTACTGGCTGGTACATAGGCAGTGCTTTGAAACGATCATTGTCGCAGGCAAGATGCGAGTTGTGATTGACAGCTTTGAGCACTGGTATGCAAATCAGATCAAGTACAAGAAGGTGGATGGAGCGCCGCCCGGTACGGAGCTCAGAGCATATTCTTACTCGGTTCAGGAGATGGCGGAGCTGCTCGGTGTATCCGATGATACGGTTTATACCCTGATCAAACGGGATCACATTGAGACCTTTGAGGTGGATACTTGGATGCGTATCCGAAAGGGTGTTTTTGAGGCATGGTATAAGACGCAGACCAAGTATCGAACCCAAGCGGATCGAGAACGAGATGCAGAACTGGAAGCAGCATCTATGACGATGCCGGAAATGGCCAGACTGCTTTTGATTACCCGGAAGGAAGTCTACAATATCCTTCTTACCGGCAGAGACAAAGATCAGTTTGAGTTTGTCTATATTGCAGACCGTCGGCGCGTAACAAAGGACAGCTTTGAGCGCTGGTATGCCGGTCAGAACAAATATCGTAAACTTTGCGACAGATCCCCGGAGGAGATCATGGCGATTGAGAGAAAGCAGCAGGAAGCAGTGAAGCCTCGTCTCAAGGTGGACGAAACAAAGGCAGCATTTACCCTGCAGGAGGCCGCTGTACTTCTTGACCTTACATACAATGAGGTACGCAGGCTGATCCAGACCGGAGAAATTGAAGCCAAGAAATACGGAACCAGATATTTAATTCCCCGGGATGATATTAAGTGGTTCCTGTTTCAGCAGAAACTCGAACGCGAGAACTAGGAAAGGAGTGAAAGACAATGGCATCCATTGTACAGAGAAATAACCGTTACAATGTCGTTTACCTTTACGACGATGAAGCAACCGGCAAGCGAAAGCAGAAATGGGAAAGCTTCAAGACTATGGCCGATGCAAAGCGCCGGAAAGCTGAGATTGAATATCGGCAGGAAATAGGCACTATGGTGATCCATCAGTGCAAGACGGTGGATGAGCTGCTGAAAGAGTATGTTGCTCTCTATGGCAAGACCACATGGTCCATGTCCGTCTACGGAAGCAATACGGCTCTGATCGAGCATTACATCTCACCAATCATCGGCAGTATGAAGCTCAGTGACGTGACAGCACGGGTTCTGGAGAAGTATTACATGCAGCTTCTGAAGACTCCTTCCGTGCACCGAATCACTCAGAAAGCGAATTCTAAAAATGTGATTTATGTGGCTCCGCCGACCGTAAGAAAGATACATAACATTCTGCGCAGCGCCTTTCACCAGGCTGTGAAATGGGAGCTTATGGAGAAGAACCCTGCCATGTATGCCACGGTTCCAAAATCCGAAGCCAAGAAGCGCGAGATCTGGGATGCTCCTACTCTGTTTCATGCCCTCGAGGTATGTGAGGATGAGCGCCTGAAGCTGGCCATCAACCTGGCATTTGCCTGTTCTCTTCGAATTGGCGAACTGCTTGGCCTGACCTGGGATTGCGTAGACATCTCTCCGGAAAGCATCGCTGCCGGAAAGGCCTATGTCTATGTGAATAAGGAGCTGCAGCGTGTGAACTGCACCCCATTTGTTAGACGGTATGATATAATACTAACTAACAAGTGGGGTGTTTTGTTATGCCAAAAGGAATACCAAACAAGAAATACGCACCAGAATTCAAAAAGCTGGTGGTAGAAACT
>JAFBIW010000007.1 GCA_021531865.1 Butyricicoccus pullicaecorum
TCGCACGGCCACCTGCTCTACACCAACTGGCTCAACTACTACGTCTACCAGACCACGCCCTATGTCGTCAATGACGATATGCACAGCGATATCAATGTCGACCCCTTCGATGATTGGGATAAGTAAGAAAGCAAAACCCGCGGCACGCAGCCGCGGGTTCTTTTTTTCATATCTTGAGTTCCTTCATGTGCGCATTGCAATAATCGAAGATGCGTTTTCTGGTCACAATTCCGACGAACATATTCCGGTCGTCGATGACCGGGACGAAATTCTGGTTGGACGCATGGGTCAGCAGGTCGAGGATCTGCGCGTCGGCGTTGACCGGTTTGTTGTCGCACCGGCGCGGCAGGTCGCGCATTTGCAGCGGCATGGTCTTTTTTCGGCCGATGATCTCGTCGCAGTCGCACATCATCCAGAGAAAATCGCCCTCGGTGACCGTGCCGATATACTCGCCCTCACGGGAAATGAGCGGAACCGCGTGGTAACCGCTGGCGCGGAGCCGATCGAGACCCTCCTTGAGCCCCATGTCGTCGTACAAATATGTAACCTCGCTCTTGTGGGTCAGAAAAAACATGATATTCATAAAAGCACATCCTTCAAAATGCGGTAAGCCGGTGTCTTTAAGTTTATTTTAACAAAAGAAGGATGTATTCGCAAGATGTATTGCAACAATTTGCACAATGTTAACAATTGTTCATCATTTGGTCACAGAGCTTCGTCCGGATCGCGGAGCTGCTCCAAAATCCGCGCGATCAGCGACACCCGCTGGAAGGGCGTGATGAAATACCAGCCCGAGGTATACGGGATCATCTTCCGCGCGATCTGCACCGAAAGTGAAACGGCAAGCTCCTCGGCCTCCTCCCGGTTCAGTCCCTCGTAGCGGTCGATCACGCCCTGCGAGACCTCGATGCCCGAGATTTCGTTGCTCATGAACAGGGCGTTGCGGTGGCTGACGATCGGGATGACACCGCCCAGCAGGTCGCCATGCAGCGTTTCGCGCGCCCGCGCCAGATTCTCAAACGCACGGGTGGTGAAGACCGGCTGGGTCAGGAAACCGGCCACGCCGCAGTCCTCCTTGCGCTGTGCTTTCCGCAGCTCGGCATCAAAGTTGGCCGCGTTGACGTTGAGCGCACCGTAGACACGGAAGGGCGCGGTCACGCCCTGCTCGCCCAGTCCGCGGATGTACGAGGCGAGGACGGCGGAATTGAAGGAGAACACGCCCTTGACCTCGTCCCGCTCGGCCGACGGGATCGGGTCGCCGGTCACGACGAGGACGTTGTGCACGCCCTCGGCCGACAGGCCGAGCAGGAGCGCCTTGGTCGCGTTGATGTTGCGGTCGCGGCAGGTCATGTGCGGGATCGGGTCGATATCCAGCTCCCGGCGGAGCTTGGCCGCCAGCATCGAGCTGTCCGCACGCGCCCGGGCGATCGGGCAGTCCGCAATCGTGACCGCATCCGCGCCCGCCTCCTTGAGCGCTTTGGCGCCCGCGACGAACTTATCCAGATTGGAGTCCGCGGGCGGGTCGAGCTCGACCGCGATGATACGCTTACCCGCTTGGATCTTCTCCGCCAGCCGGTTGACCGCCTGCCGGGGCGCGGCAGGCTGAGCCGCAGGCGCGGCGGCGTGCGGCAGTTCGTCCGCGTTCAGCGCTTCGGCAGTCAGGCGGATGTGCTCGGGCGTGGTGCCGCAGCAGCCGCCCAAAATCTTCGCGCCCGCCGCCGCGATTTCGACCATGCGGGAGGCGAAATAGACCGGACGGTTCTCAAAATAGGTTCTTCCGCCCAGAATCGTCGGGTAGCCCGCATTCGGCATGACCGAAAGCAGGGTATGCTCCCCGAACAGGGACGCGTTCGCGCGCGCCAGCGCCAGCAGATGATTGGGGCCGGAGACGCAGTTGAAGCCGGCCGCGTCGATGATCGGGCTGGCCGTCACCCGGGCAAGCACGTCGCGCGCGGGCAGGCCCTTGCGGGTGAAGCCATCCGGCGTGACCGCGAACGAGGTCATCAGGAAGGCGTCCGGCCGCTTGGCCTTGATATAGGCCGCGATGGCGTACAGGTCGGCGTCGTCCGAAAAGGTCTCGAACAGGAAGTTTTGTGCACCCAGCGACAGGAACACGTCCACGATCTGTTCATACTCCCCTTCCGCGTCCGGAATCGGGCCGATGTCGGCGAACACGAACGCGCGATGAGGCGCGGCCGCCTCGCACGCCAGCTTCCAGCCCGCGCGGATGATCTGCTCGACCTGCGCAAACGGACAGCCAAGCGCCTGGGTGTTCGCGCCGAAGGTGTTGGTCTTGACGGCGCGCGCGCCCGCTTCCAGATAGGCATTGTGGATGGCGGTGATCCGGTCGGGATGGGTCAGGTTGGCCGCCTCGCACTTGCCGGCCTCCTCCGGGTATTTCGCGCTGTAATAGGTGCCCATCGCACCGTCAAACAGGAGCGGTTTATGCTCCAAATATGTCCGAATCTCCATTTATCCCAGTACCTTTCTGCAAATTTCGACCGATTCCCGCGCATCGCGCGCATAAAAGTCTGCGCCGATCTTTTCGGCATAGTCGGGCGTCAGCACCGCGCCGCCCACCCAGATCTGACAGGGGTGGCCGCTTTCGCGCAGGGCGCGGATGGTCTCCTGCATGGCAGGCAGGGTGGTCGTCATCAGAGCGGACAGGCCGATCAAACGCACATCCTCCCGGATCGCGGTTTCGACGACGGTTTCAGGCGGCACGTCGCGCCCCAGATCAATGACCCGATAGCCGTAGTTCTCGACGATCGTCTTGACGATGTTCTTGCCGATGTCGTGAATGTCGCCCTTGACGGTCGCGACGATGACCTTCCCCTTGGAAACGGTCTGCGCGCCCGTGCGCGCCAGCTTGGCGCGGATGACCTCGAAGGCCTCCTGCGCCGCGCCCGCCGCATTGATAAGCTGGGGCAGGAAAATTTCACCCCGCTCGAATCGTCCGCCGACCACGTCGAGCGCCGGAATGAGTTGTTCATTGACAACCGCAAGCTCGGGCGTGCCCGAAGCCAGCAGGTTTGCGGTCAGGCGGCGGGCCTCGTCCTTCAGTCCCTTTTCGACCGCGCGCGGCAGGGTGGTCTCCCCGGCGGGCGCGGTCTCCTGCTTGACCGGCGCGTCCGGCGTCTGCGTGCAGGCGGCGATATAGGCTTCCGCGTTTTTGTCGCGGTTATAGATGACATTGAACACCCGGATGGCGTTCATGATGGCTTCGCTATTGGGGTTGACGATGGGCAGGTCAAGGCCGTGCGCCATCGCCAGCGTCAGGAAACCCGACGTGACCAGTTCGCGGCGCGGCAGGCCGAAGGAGATATTGGACACGCCCAGCGTGCAGTGCAGCCCCAGCTTTTCCTTGACCATCTGCATGGCGCGCAGGGTCTCGACCGCCTTGTCCTGCTCGGCTGAAACGGTCAGCGTCAGGCAGTCGATGAACACATCCTCCTTGGGGATGCCGTAGGACTGGGCGGCGTGCAGGATGCGCTCGGCAATCGCAAAGCGTTCCTCCGCCGTGGGCGGCAGGCCGTTCTGATCCATCGCAAGGCCGATGACCGCCGCGCCGTACTTCTTGACGAGCGGCAGGACGCGTTCGAGCACCTTGGGCTCGCCGTTGACCGAATTGACGATCGCCTTGCCGTTGACGACGCGCAGACCGGCCTCGATCGCCGCCGGGTCGGAGGAATCGAGCTGGATGGGCAGGTCGGTCACCGACTGGACGGCCTTGACCACCTTGACCATCATGGCCGGTTCGTCGATACCGGGCAGACCGACGTTCACGTCCAGAATGTGCGCGCCCGCGTCGGCCTGCTCGACCGCCTGCGCCAGAATATAGTCCATATCCTGCTCGCGCAGGGCCTGTTGGAAGCGCTTCTTGCCGGTCGGGTTGATGCGCTCACCGATGACGCGCACGCCGTCGATCACAACGGTCTCGGTCGGGGTGCAGACGACCGAACGGTGCGCCGGAGTGCGCTTTGCTGGGGTCAGGCCGGCCGTACGCGCGGCCAGCGATGCGATATAGTCCGGGCTGGTGCCGCAGCAGCCGCCCATGTAGCGCACACCCAGCGCGGCAAATTTGGACATTTCTTCTGCAAATTCATCCGCTTTGATGTTATACGCCCCGGTCTCGGGGTCGGGCAGACCGGCGTTTGCCTTGACGATCAGGGGGAGCGCGGTGCATTCACTCAGGCGCGCGACGATTGGGTACAGCTCGACCGGGCCGAGCGAGCAGTTGACGCCCAGCGCATCCACGCCCAGACCCTCGAGCACGGCGGCCATTGCGTCCACCGAGCAGCCGGTGAAGGTGCGGCCAGTCGGCTCAAAGCTCATCGTGACAAAGACCGGCTTATCGCTGTGCTCCTTGGCCGCCAGCACGCCCGCCTTGACCTCGTAGAGGTCGGTCATGGTCTCAAACACGATCAGATCGGCTTCGGCACCGGCCTCGATCTCCTCCCGGAAGATGTCATAGGCTTCCTCAAAGGCCAGCGTGCCGTACGGCTCCAGAAGCTGGCCGATCGGGCCGATATCAAGCGCGACCCGGGCGCGGGGCGCATCCGGGTGGGCGGTGCAGAAGTCGTCGACCGCCTGCCGGGCGCAGCGCACAGCCGCGCCGATCGTGTCTGCGACCGAAAGGCCGCTCTCCGCCAGCTTGCAGCGGTTCGCACCGAAGGTGTTGGCGTATACGATCTGCGCGCCCGCCTCCAGATAGGCGCGGTGCACCGCCGCGACCTTTTCGGGCGCGGTCAGGTTGAGGGTCTCGGGCGCGTGCCCGGCGGGCAGGCCGGCGTTTTGGAGCATGGTGCCCATCGCGCCGTCCAAATAAATGATTTTATTCTCTTCCACAGGTTTTTCCAGCCTTTCGATATGCACAGGTTTCAAACATGGAGCAATAGGCGCAGCCCCGGAACCGCTTGTTCTGCGGGCGGTCGGCCAGGCCGATCAGCGCGGTGACCGATTTGCGCGGGGTCAGAATGTTGCTGGCGGTCAGGTGCAAGCCGATGCGGCGCGGGCCGTCGACCGCCGCAAGCAGCTCGGGCTGGGCGGTGATCGGCAGGTCGCCATAGCCCGGGCTGAAACGGTCGGTCAGGTAAACCGCCGGGTCGTTCAGCGCCGCATAAATTTCCCGTTCAGCCTCATCGCAGACCGCCTCGATCGCGGCAGAGCCGCAGCAGTCCAGCACAAGCGCCCGGGTCATATCCCGCACCTGCGCCCGGCGGATGGCCATTTCCAGCCCGTTTCCCAGCGTGGCTGCGAAGAACACAACGCGGTCGCAGTCGGCCAGCAAAGCGGGCACATCCTGCCCGGTGAAGGCCAACGCGGGCGTGCGGGCGACGCGGTCGATCGGTGAAACCGTCCATGTCCAGCGCGGCTCGGCCACCGAAAGGGTCTGCGCCATGCAGTCGTCGATCAGCGCGTCGACCTCGGGCGGAATCTCGCAGCCCGTCCAACGCAGATACTGCAAAACTTCCTTTTTATTGAAGGTGTTCAGATTCAGGTTCATTTTGTTTCCTTCTATTCGGATATCCCTGCAAAAGTCAGGGGATATTGAAGAATTTTTTACCGTTTTCGGTCGTGATGCGCGCGACCTCCTCAACCGGCAGGCCCTTGACCTCGGCGATGACCTCGGCCACGCGGTGGACGTACAGCGAGCTGTTGCGCTTGCCGCGGTACGGCTCGGGCGCCATGTAGGGGCTGTCGGTCTCGATCATCAGCCGCTCGATCGGGATCAGCCGAATGGCTTCGAGCGCCTTTTTGGCGTTCTTGAAGGTGACGACGCCGGTGAAGGAGAGCATACAATCGAGCGCCAGAAGCTGCTTGGCAAACTCGGCCGAGCCGGAGTAGCAATGGAAGACCTTGGGCACGTTGGGGTACTGCTCGGCGATCGTCAGGCAGTCCAGATGAGCCTCGCGGTCGTGAATGATGACCGGCAGACCCAGCCGTCCCGCCATGCGCATTTGCGCCCGGAAGACCTCCTGCTGACGCTTCCGCTCGGCAGGCTCCTTGCACCAGTAATAATCCAGCCCGATCTCACCGATGGCGCGCACCTTGGGATGGGCGGCCAGTACTTCGATCTCTTTCAGACCAGCTTCGACCGCTTCGTCGGAGATACCCTCGATGTTCTCAGGATGATAGCCGACCGCGGCGTACACGTGATCGTAGGTCTCGGCATAGGACACCGCCCGGCAGCTGGTCTCGGGGTCACAGCCCGGATTGAGCACCAGACCGACCCCGTGCTCGGGCAGACTGCTGAGCACGGCGTCCCGGTCGGCGTCAAAGCGCTCGTCATCATAGTGGGCGTGCGTATCAAATAATATCATGCGTTTTCCTCTTTTTCAAACACCAGATCGATTTCCTTGATGCCGCCGTTGCCCGTGAATCGGCTGGGCACGAACCCGGCAAAGCGCCAGCCCGCCGCCGCGCGGCGGTCAATGATCTCGCGGTGTCTCTGGTCAAAGTTGTCGATCCAGAAGCCGCCGCCCGTATGCAGGGTTTCATATTCATAAATGTACATACGCCGCTCCTTTCTCACAGAAAAAAGGGCGCGGTTCCACCCCGCGCCCTTCCACTCGTTTCTGTTTCGTTCGTTTGCGTGCTCATTCAAGCGTGCGGTGCTCAGGTGATGCTCACGCGGTGCTCAGCCGTGCTCAGCACAGCTTCGCGCCCGCCGGAACGCCGTCGTCCAGCATGACGAGATGCAGGTCTTCGCTGCCGTCCTCCTTTTCGCGCACGGCGGAGAGGATCATGCCGTTCGAGAGCTGACCCATCATCTTGCGCGGGGGCAGGTTGGTGCAGGCCACCAGCGTCTTGCCGACCAGCTCCTCCGCCTTGTAGAACTTGGCGATGCCCGAAAGGATCTGACGGGTCTCGCCCGAGCCGTCGTCGAGCTGGAACTTAAGCAGCTTTTCGCTCTTGGGCACGTTCTCGCAGGCGAGCACCTTGCAGACGGTCATCTCGACCTTGGCAAACTCGTCAATCGAAATACAGCCCTCGGGAATTTCGACCTTCTTGGCCTTCTTTTCTGCCTTTTCCGCCTTCTTTTCGGTCTTTGCAGCCTCCTTGGCGGGCTTCTTCTCGTCCGCGACGCCCTCGATCTCAGCCAGCTTCTTCGGGATGTCGATGCGGCTGAACAGGATCTCGGCCGTGCCGACCTTGCCGCCGACCGGCATACCGTCGAACGCCGCCAGAGACTCGACGCCCTTGTCCTCGACGTTCAGCTGCGCGAAGATCTTCTCGGCCGTCTCGGGCAGGTAGGGCTTGAGCATGGTCGCCGCAAAGCGGATGGACTCGAGCAGGTTGTAGAGCACGGTGCCCAGACGCTCGCGCTTGGACTCGTCCTTGGCCAGCGCCCACGGCATGGTCTCGTCGATATACTTGTTGGAGCGGCGCAGCAGGGCAAAGATCTCATCGATCGCGTCGGCAACATGCAGGCCGTCCATGCGGGCCTCGACCTTGGCGGGCAGGGCCAGCGCCATGGCCTTGAGCTCCTCGTCGACCGGCTCGGCCGCGGTGGGCGCGCAGATCACGCCGTCAAAATACTTGTGATCCATCGCGATGGTACGGTTGACCAGATTGCCCAGCACGTTGGCGAGGTCGGCGTTGATGCGCTCCATCATCATCTCATAGGTGAGCACACCGTCGTTCGCAAACGGAATCTCGTGCAGGACGTAGTAGCGCACGGCGTCCACGCCGAACCACTTGACCAGATCATCGGCATAGATGACGTTGCCGGCCGACTTGGACATCTTGCCCTCACCGACGAGCAGCCACGGATGACCGAAGACCTGCTTGGGCAGGGGCTCGCCCAGCGCCATGAGGAAGATCGGCCAGTAAATGGTATGGAAACGGATGATGTCCTTGCCGATCAGGTGAACGTCCGCCGGCCAGTACTTCTTGTAGTGCTCGTCGTGGTTGCCGTCCGGGTCGTAGCCGCAGAAGGTGATATAGTTCGTCAGCGCGTCCAGCCAGACGTAAACAACGTGCTTTTCGTCAAAGGTGACCGGTACGCCCCAGTTGAAGGAGGTACGGGAAACGCACAGATCCTGCAGGCCAGGCTTGAGGAAATTATTGACCATCTCATTTTTGCGAGACTCGGGCTGGATGAACGCGGGATGCTCCTCGATATACTGCATCAGGCGGTCGGCGTACTTGCTCATCTTGAAGAAGTAGGCTTCCTCCTCCGCGTCGATGACCGGGCGGCCGCAGTCGGGGCAGCAACCGTCGACGAGCTGGCTCTCGGTCCAGAAGGACTCGCAGGGCGTGCAGTACTTGCCCTTGTAGGAGCCCTTGTAGATATCGCCCTGCTCATAGAGCTTCTTGAAGATCTTCTGCACCTTCTCAACGTGCATCGGATCGGTGGTGCGGACAAAGCGGTCGTAGGTGGTGTTCATCAGATCCCAGATGTCCTTGATCTGACCGGCGACGTTGTCGACATAGGCCTGCGGGGTGATGCCTGCGGCCTCGGCCTTCTGCTGAATCTTCTGGCCGTGCTCGTCGGTACCGGTCTGGAAATAGACGTCATAGCCAGTCATGCGCTTGTAGCGCGCGATCGCGTCGGCCAGAACGATCTCATAGGTATTGCCGATATGCGGCTTCGCCGAGGTATAGGCGATCGCCGTGGATATATAATAGAGCTTTTTCTCCATCTTTTTATGCCTCCCAAACAATTTCAGCTACTTAATATCATAGCCGAAATCAGCGTTTCAATCAATAGATTTTGAGGAATTTTCAGGAAAATTGAAAAAAAGGACGCGGCGGCAGGGCTGCGTCCTTTCGAAAAAACAGATCTATGCGGTCACAGGGGCGGCTGGTGCTCGGCGTCGGGCGTCAGCGGCGGATCGTAAACGCCGTCCATGACCCGCTCGGCGTACCAGACGAACGCCATGAGCAGGTAGGCTGCGTAAAACAGCATGCCGATGCCCAGCGTATACATGCCGAAGACCTGCCAGCCCACGAAGCTGGCGAAGAAAACGGTCAGCTCGAACCAGCGGCCCTTGAACAGCCGGGCGGCCTGCCCCGTCGCCTTCCACGCGCCCAGCGACGGGTCGCGCACCATCAGGATATAGGCCGCGAGATAGCGCAGCACCCGGGCGGCGAACGGGATCATCACGACGAGGGACAGCAGGCTGATCTCACCGGCAAGCTGGCTGACCGCTTCGGCCGACTCCATGATCGTGGGGTCGCGCCAGAGCCGCACGAAGGTATAGCCGAACAGAATGGCCAGCGGCGGGATCATCCACGGGATCGCGCGGACGATGACGCACAGATAGGCTTTCACGCCGCGCAGATACTGCTTGCCGTCGCCGAAGCTGGCAAACAGATCCATGACGCCCATCGGCCCGCCGTGCAGCCGATCGATGCAGTAACGCATCAGGCCGAAGAACAACGGTCCGGCGACGAAAATCTGCACGAGCACATATAAACCCGCCGGCGGAAGCATCGCGGGAAGGGACGTGGTCAGGGCGAACGACTCGAGCAGGAGCGCGGCCGCGATGACCGGCAGGGCATAGATCAGAACCGCCGCCATGGGCTGGACAAAGCGCTCAGCGAAGCGCACCTTGGCGATGTGCTTGGCTTCCTTGCGCAGTTTGGGGTCATACACGGGTCATAAACTTCCTTTCTTTAGCCCTCCGGATCGCCCGACGGGGCGGCGGCCGGAGCGTCGTTCCCGCCCGGCGCGGCGGGCGTTTCCGGTGCGGCGGCGGGCGTTTCGACCTTGGCCGGGCCGACCAGCACGACCTTGTCGCGCTTGCTGTAATAGGACTTGTTCGCAACCGACTTGGTGGTCTCGCCGTTGACCGTTACATATTTATAGGTGATCGTATTGTAGCCGGTCGTGCCGGTCTGATCGACCTTGGAGGTACCGGGCGCGAGCGAATTGTCGGTCTTTTCGATCGTCGTCCACTCCTTGGTGGAGAGGATCTCGGTTTTCAGCTCGACGCTCTTGTCGTCGACCTTGGTGCCCATCAGGGTCACGCGCATCTTGCTGCCCGTGCGCTCGGCCACGACCTTGATCGGATAATCGGTGTTATTGACAAAGCGGAAATCCTTACCGCCCCACGAAACGGTCGCGTCCTCGCCGAGCGGCGTGTAGGCGACGGTAAAGGAGTGGTTGGAGCGCTCGGTGACCTGCAGATCGGCCCGCAGCACCGCCATGTACAGGGTGGAGGAGGGCTGGCAGACGCCGCCGCCGACCTCGTCGATGACCCGGCCGCCCGAATAGGCGCCCGCGGACTTGAAGCCGCGCGCCTCGGTGCGCTCGCCCACCACCCCGTTGTACGAGAACTCGTCGCCCGGGTTGAGGATGGTGCCGTTCATGAACTTGGCGGCCAGCGTGACGTTGTTCGTGCGGTCGACGTTGCCGGTGTTCAGGCTGGTCGAGGTCGAAGCCAGCACGTCGCGGAACAGGGCGCGCTCGAGCACCTCAGCCGTGACCCTGGCCGGAGTCAGCTCGACCGGGATCGTGTAGCTGGCGGCTGAGCCGTCGCCTACGATGGTCTTGGCCTGCTCGGGATCGAGGTGCACGCCGTTCTGCTCGGGGATGATCGTCTTGCCGTCGGTCTTGTCGACCTTGGCGCTGACCGCGTCGCAGTTGACCTCGACCGCGATCGCGTCCAGATCGGGCTTCTGCGGGTCGGTTATCTGCGTCTCGACCGTGTAGGGCGTGAAATCCATCGCGGCGATCTTCTCGCGCACGGCTTCGCCCACGACCGCGCGGTCAAAATCGACGCCCGGCTTGCCCATATCGAGGATCAGATTGCTGTCCTCGAGCTTCCAGCTCGGCTCGACCGGCTCGGTCAGCGCCTGCGCGGCGACCTCGTCCAGTGCGGCGTTCAGCGCGGTGTAATTGATCGAAACGACCAGCTCGGACTGCCTGCCGCCGGTCAGCGCGCCCAGCGCGCCGCCGACCCGCTCGCCGACGCCGCCCGTATGGCCGATGGCGTAGGCCGCTTCGGCGCTGGCCTCGGCGTCGATGCCGTTCGTGACCTCAGAAATGCGGATCGGATACGCGACGCCGTTGATCTCCAAAAGCACCTGACTGCTCTCGATCAGCTCCTGCGTGCCCGCCGTGATGGCCTGCGCCGCCTCGGCGCGGCTCATGCCGCCGACCTCGACTGCGCCCGCGGTCACACCGCGAAACACGGTGTTCGTCGCGTAGGTGTAGCCGAACACGCCGCCGCCCGCCAGCAGGAGCATGGCCAGCGCCACCGTCAGACCGATGCGCAGGCCGCGGTGTCCGCGGCGGCGGGGCGCATCTTCCCAGCGTTCCTGCCAGTCCTCGCCGTCGTCGTCCGCGTCAGGCGTGTAGCCCTCGGGGGCACGGCGCTCCGGCTCAAAGACAGCCGGGTCGGGCCGCCAGACAAAATCCCCGCTTGTATCCGCAGGCGGCTGGGGTTCAGGGACGCTCGCAGACGCGTCCAGCCCCGCCTCCATGGCGCGGTACTCATTTAAAATATCGTCGACGGAAATTTCTTTCTTCTTGTTTTCGTCTTCCATCGTTCATCTCTCCCCCGTCCGGGTATATTGGGAATCCTCACAGACAGTTTCATTGTATGATATTTCTGCGCAGATTACAACAACAATGCGGTAAAAAAGACGCCGGTGCGGCCGGCGTCTTTTGTCATTTCTCTTACACGTTGAACCGGAACAGAACGACGTCGCCGTCCTGCATGACATATTCCTTGCCCTCCGAGCGGACAAGACCCTTTTCGCGGGCCGCCGCCAGAGAGCCGCAGGCCATCAGATCGTCATAGGAGACGACCTCGGCACGGATGAAGCCGCGCTCAAAGTCGCTGTGGATCTTGCCGGCCGCCTGCGGCGCCTTGGTGCCCTTGGCGATCGTCCACGCGCGCACCTCCTGCTCGCCTGCGGTCAGGTAGCTCATCAGGCCCAGCAGGTCATAGCAGACCCGGATCAGACGATCCAGACCGGATTCCTCCAGACCCAGATCGGACAGGAACATTTCCTTTTCCTCAGGCTCCAGACTGGTGATGTCCTCCTCCAGCTTGGCGCAGATCGGCAGCACCATCGCGCCCTCGGCGTCCGCGATCTGCTGCACGGCAGTCAGGCGCTCGTTCTCGGTCTTGTCGCCGGTGAAGCCGCCCTCGTCCATATTGGCCGCGTAAATGACCTTCTTGGCGGTCAGCAGATCGGACTCGGCCATGACGCGCTGCACGTCCTCGTCGTCGGACAGGCCGGGGAAGGTGCGGGCGGTCTTGCCCTCTTCCAGATGGGCCTTGATCTGCTCGAGGATGGCGACGTCAGCCGCCAGCTTCTTGTCGGCCTTGGCCGCCTTGCGGGTGCGGTCGAGACGGCGCTCGAGGTGCTCGATGTCGGAGAGGATCAGCTCGAGGTTGATGGTCTCGATGTCACGCGCCGGATCGACCGAGCCGTCGACATGGACGATGTTCTCGTTGTCAAAGCAGCGCACGACGTGAACGATCGCGTCGACCTCGCGGATGTGGGACAGGAACTTGTTGCCCAGGCCCTCGCCCTTGGACGCGCCGCGCACCAGACCGGCGATATCGACGAACTCGACGACGGCCGGGGTGGTCTTCTTCGCGTGATACAGGTCGGTCAGGGGCTGGAGCCGGTAATCGGGTACGGCGACCATGCCGACGTTGGGGTCGATCGTGCAGAACGGATAGTTCGCGCTTTCCGCGCCCGCGTTGGTGATCGCGTTGAACAGGGTTGACTTGCCCACGTTGGGCAGACCCACAATGCCTAATTTCATATGATCTTCCTCCGAAAAAGGTTTTTTTCTAAAATAATATTATATCAGATGGATTGGGGAAAAGCAACGGATATCGGTGCGCTCCCCCGGCCGGTCAGCCATGGGTGACAAAGAAAACGGCCTGAAGCTGATCGCCAAACATGGTGCAGCCCGTTTTGATGATCATGATGCCCAGTACGACAAAGATCAGGTACCGCACAACCTTGCCGCCGCCCCTGAGCGCCATGCGCGCCCCCACCTGATAGCCCAGAATGGCCACGATGAGCGCCGGGATGCCCACCGCGAACAGCACCTGTCCGTGGATCAGGTAGACGACAAGCGCCGAAATGTTGGACGCGAAATTGACCACCTTGGCGCTGCCCGAGGCCGACAGCAGACCCCAGCCCAGCACGGTCGAGAACGCAATGATGAGGAAGGTGCCCGTGCCCGGGCCGACCAGACCGTCATACGTGCCGATCACAAGGCCGATCGCAAAGGCCTGCGTCATCGTTTTCCGGTCATGATCGTCCACCGGTCTGTCCTCGGACACGCCCAAATCGCGCCGCATCGCGACGAACACCGCCACGCAGGGCAGTACGACGACCATGATCTGGTTGAGCCGCTCGTCCGGAATCCACATCTGCACCTGTGCGCCGATGGGCGAGCCGATCAGCGCGCCCGCCGCCGCGATCAGGCTGATGCGCAGGTGCACCTTGCCCGATTTCAGAAAGCGCAGAAGCGAGGACAGCGTGCCGAACGAGGCCGCGAATTTGTTTGTCGCCGCCGCGACGTGCGGCGGGAGCACCATCATATAGGCGGGCAGCGAGATCAGTCCGCCGCCGCCCGCGATCGAATCGACCACCGCGCCCAGAAACACCAGCGGCAGAACGACCAGCCAGATGTGCCAATACTGTTCGATGAATGCCATATCCCCCAAAATCCCCTTTGATTCCATATTGCGGCGCATTGCCGCACTGTTTATCAGTATAGCCGCTTCCCTGCCGCTTTGCAAGCGGAATCCGACCCATTCTCCCGCTTTTCGGCGTTTTTCGTCCAATTCCGAAACATCAGGAGACAAAACTGTATCAGTTCACCAAAAGTTCACAGGCTCTTCCCTTGACAAATACAACATATGGGACTAAAATAACCAACGTTATCGAAATTTGACCGGAAGGAGGCCGCATGCGCGGCATGAACAGAAATCAAAACCCGCTTTCGCCGTCGTGTCCGGATTTTGACCCGAACGCGGCGTTTTCCCCCTTCGCACGGCTGCGTGCGTTTTATTTTGACCATTTATACCGGCCGCTCGACTGGGTGCGCGCCCGCATGGACGCCATCCGCGCAAGCCGCATCCAGTCCGCCGCGCTCTGCTTCGGCGTGCTGGCCGTCCTGCCCTTTGCTTACGCGATGTGTCCGGCTGCTCTGGTCTCGGTCGGCGGACAGCCCATCGGCGCGGCGGCCGACGCAGCCACGGCACAGGCGGTCGCGGCTGCGATCCAGTCCGATCTGGACATAACGACCGGCGGCACGGGCACGCTGGGCGCAGACCTCGACTGCCGCACCGGCTTTGTGCTGAAATCGGACGTGCTGGACGCGGATGACCTGCGGCAGGCCATTCTGGACGCTTTGAACGGGGTGAGCGACCTCGCCGCCATTCTGGTCAGCGGTGAGCCGGTCGTCTACTGTGACTCGACCGCCGACGCCGAAACCGCGATCGACGCGGTGCGCGTGGCCTATCAGGAGGGCAACGAGGACACAAGCCCGGTCTTTCTCGAACCGATCACGGTGCGCACGATGGCGGCGCCGTCCGACTATGCCGCCCAGCGCGGCGTCGCGGCAAGTGAGCTGACGAGCGCGGTCGATGTGCGCGTTTATGAAACGGTGTCCTACACCGAGGCCATCCCCTACGAGACCGTAACCCGCGAAAACGTCGAAATGCCGGTCGATGAGACCGCCGTTGTGCAGGAGGGCCGCTCGGGCGAGGCCGCGGTCAACGCGCAGGTCGTCAAGATCAACGGCAAGGTACGGGAGCGCACGATCGTCAGCCGCGCCGTGCTGGCCGAGCCGCAGAAGCGCATCGTTGAGATCGGCACCAAGAAGCCGGGCGTCGGCTCGGGCACGCTGGCCTGCCCGCTCGCAGATTACACCCTGACCTCGGGCTTCCAGACCGAGACCCGCGCCCGTCATGCGGGCGTCGATCTGGGCGTACCCACCGGCTCGACCGTCATGGCCGCTGACGACGGCCGGGTCATCGTCGCCGAATGGTCGGACAGCTACGGCTATTACGTCGTGCTCGACCACGGCAACGGGATGCAGACCCTGTACGCCCACAACAGCGGCCTGACCGTACAGGCGGGCGACACGGTGCAAAAGGGCGATCAGATTGCCATTTCAGGCAGCACGGGCAACAGCTCGGGCCCGCACGTGCACTTCGAGGTGCACAAGGACGGCGTCGCCGTCGATCCGGCGGCCTACGTCGCGTTCTGACCGCTTTTTCCCTGCGTGTTTGAAACCGTCTTTCCATGTGAAAGGCGGTTTTTTGCATAAAAAAGGACGGTTTTCAATTGAAACCGTCCTTTTATTGCATTTATAACACTCAGCCGCGATAGAGCTGACGGCGTGCCGGGAGCACCTCCCAGCCCAGACCCTCAAGCACCTCGGAGACCTGCTTGGTCGCCTCGCCGCTCCAGCCGTAGGAGCCGTAGGCCATGCCGACGCGGTTCTTGGGCTTGAGACCCTTGAGGTAGGTCAGGAAGGCCGCGACGGTGGGCATCATGGTGTTGTTCAGGGTGGATGCGCCCACAAAGATATACTTCGCGTCCACGATGTCGCCCATGACCGCCGAATAATGCTCGTCCTTCAGGCAGTGTACGTGCACATGCATACCCTGCGCCTCGTACTCGGCGCAGATCTTGCGGGTCATCTCAGCCGTCGAACCCCACATGGAATCATAAACCATGACGACCTTGTTCGGGTCGGTCTCGTTCTTCGCCCAGCGGCTGTACGCGTTCACCATATTGGGGATGAACTTGCGCAGCATGACGCCGTGCGAGGGGCAGATGAGCGAGATATCGAGTGCGGAGGCCGCCTTGAGCAGATTTCCAACCTGCATGCCGAAGGGCAGGACGATGTTGCCGTAGTAGTCGATCGCACGCTCCATCAGGCGCTCGTAGCCCAGCTCGTCGTCATAGGTGACCGGAGCGCAGATGTGCTGGCCGAACGCATCGTTCGAGAACAGGATCTTCTCCTCCTCGAGGTAGGTCAGCATGGAATCCGGCCAGTGCACCATGGGCGCGGGGATGAACTTGAAGGTGTAGCTGCCGGTGTTCAGGGTATCGCCCAGCTTGACGAGGTGGCAGTTGCCCTCCCAGCCGTAGTACGCCTTGAGGCCCTTCTGCGCGCCTGCGGTGCAGTAGACCTCGAGGTTGGGGCAGCGCTCGATGAGCGCCGGGAACGAACCGGAGTGATCCGGCTCGATGTGGTTCTGGATCAGGATGTCGATCTGATCGAGCGGGCAGATTTCCTCCACGTTGCGGAAAAATTCCTCGGTGAAGGCGGCCTTGACGTTGTCGATCAGGATGCGCTTCTCCCCGTCGATGACGAGGTAAGTATTGTATGTCGCGCCGAACGGGGTCGCGTAGCCATGGAAAATGCGTACCTCAGGGTCGCGCGCGCCGACAGCATAGATGTTGTCACGAATCTTGATTGCGGACATAATTGATCTCTCCTTATCGTATTACGGCTCGTTTCGACCGCAGCACTTTTTATATTTCAGGCCGCTGCCGCACGGGCAGGGGTCGTTCCGGCCAACCTTCTTGGCGACGCGCTTGGGCTGCTGCTTGACGCTGCCGTCATCCGCGCCCGAGGCGGCGGTCTCCTTGGCGACCTGTTCACGCTTGGGCTGCTCCTGGGTGCGCACCTGCGCTAAGAAGATCATGCGGACGGTGTCCTCGCGGATCGCATCGACCATCGCGTCGAACATATCGAAGCCCTCGCGCTTGTACTCGACGACCGGGTCGTGCTGGGCATAGGCGCGCAGGCCGATGCCGTTGCGCAGCTCGGTCATCGCGTCGATGTGATCCATCCACTTGGTATCGACGTTGCGCAGCAGGACGACGCGCTCGAGCTCACGCATGACGGGCGAGGTCAGCATTTCCTCCTTGGCGGCGTAGATCTTGTGCGCCTGATCCTTGAGCACGTTTGCAAGCTGGTCGCGGGTCAGGTCGTCCAGTTCGTCGTCGGTGAAGGTGCAGTCGTTCAGGCCGAGGAACAGGCCGAGGAAGGGACGGCGGACGGCCTCGATCATCTCCTGCGTGATCATGGTGTGCTCACCGATGGCGGCGTGCACCGCGTTTTCGATCGTCGAGTCGATCATGGACAGGATGTTCTGGCTGACGTCCTCACCCGAGAGCACCTGCAGGCGCTGCTTGTAGATGGTCTCGCGCATGGTGTTCATGACGTCGTCATATTCCAGAACGTGCTTACGGGTGGAGAAGTTGCGGCCTTCGACCTTCTTCTGGGCGTTTTCGATCGCGCCCGAGAGGATCTTCTGGTCGATCGGCTCGTCGTCCGGGATGCCCAGCGTCTCCATCATCTTCTGGATGCGCTCCGAACCGAACAGGCGCATCAGGTCATCCTCCATCGAGATATAGAAGGAGGATTCGCCCGGATCGCCCTGACGGCCGGCACGGCCGCGGAGCTGGTTATCAATGCGGCGGGACTCGTGGCGCTCGGTGCCCAGAATAAACAGGCCGCCGGCGGCGCGGACGGTCTCCGCGTCCTTGCGCACCTGCTCGCCGTATTCGTCCAGCAGCTCCTTATAGCGGGCGCGGGCGGCGAGGATTTCCTCGTTGTCGGTGTCGGCGTAGCCGGTGGCTTCGACGATCAGCTCCTCCGGATAACCCTCGCGGCGCATCTGGGTGGTCGCCATCTGCTCATCGTTGCCGCCCAGCTTGATATCGGTACCGCGGCCGGCCATGTTGGTCGCGATCGTGACCGCGTAGGGCTTACCGGCCTGTGCGACGATCTCGGCCTCCTGCTCATGGTACTTGGCGTTCAGGACGGTGTGCTTGATGCCCTTCTTCTTGAGCATCGCGGAAAGCTCCTCCGATTTTTCGATCGAGACCGTGCCGACCAGAATGGGCTGACCCTTGGCGTGGCATTCCTCGATGCGCTTGATCGTGGCGAGCAACTTGCCGTGCTCGTTTTTATAGACCGCGTCCGGGTTGTCCTTACGGATGACCGGGCGGTTGGTCGGGATCTCGATGACGTCGAGCTTGTAGATCGAGCGGAATTCCTCCTCCTCGGTCAGAGCGGTACCGGTCATGCCGGACAGCTTGCCGTAGAGGCGGAAGAAGTTCTGGAAGGTGATGGTCGCAAGGGTCTTGGACTCGTGCTGTACCTTGACGCCCTCCTTGGCCTCGATGGCCTGATGCAGACCCTCGTTGTAGCGGCGGCCGAACATCAGACGGCCGGTGAACTCATCGACAATGATGATCTGTCCCTCGCGCACGACGTAATCAATGTCGCGCTGCATGACGCCGTGCGCCTTGATCGCCTGATTGATGTGGTGCATGAGGGTGGTGTTCTCCGGGTCGGAGAGATTTTCGATCTTGAAATAGGCCTCGGCGCGGGCCTGACCCTTGGGGGTCAGGGTGGCGGTACGCGCCTTCTCGTCGACGATGTAGTCGGCCTCGATGTCATCCTGTTCCTCCTTGGCGTCGACCTCCTTGACGCGCAGGGCGTGCAGGGTACGCGCGAAGCGGTCGGCCATCTGGTACATGACCGAGGATTCCTCGCCCTGACCCGAAATGATCAGCGGGGTACGCGCCTCGTCGATCAGGATGGAGTCGACCTCGTCGACGATGGCGAAGGCGTGGCCGCGCTGGACGCGCTGGCTCATATAGATCGCCATGTTGTCGCGCAGGTAGTCAAAGCCGAACTCGTTGTTCGTGCCGTAGGTGATGTCGGCCTCGTACATCGCCTTGCGATCCTGCGGCGGCACGGCGTGGATGACCAGACCGGTCGTCAGGCCGAGGAAGCGGTAGACCTTGCCCATCCACTCGGAGTCGCGCTTGGCGAGGTAGTCATTGACCGTGACGATATGCACGCCCTTGCCGGTCAAGGCGTTCAGGTAGGCCGGGAGGGTGGCGACGAGCGTCTTGCCCTCGCCGGTCTTCATCTCGGCGATCCGCCCCTGATGGAGCACGATGCCGCCGATAACCTGCACGCGGTAATGCCGCATGCCCAGCACGCGGTCAGCCGCCTCGCGGACGGTCGCAAACGCCTCGGGCAGGAGGGAATCGAGCGATTCGCCGTCCTGATAGCGCTTTTTAAATTCGTCTGTCTTGCCGCGCAGCTCGGCATCGGACAGCTTCCGGTATTCGTCCTCGAGCGCCATGACCTTATCCGCGATCGGATAGATCTTCTTCAGCTCGTGGCTCGAATGGGTACCGAAAATTTTTTCCAGAAATCCAGCCATAGTGTCAAAAGCCTTTCTTTAAGCATGCCGCCGGGCGGGCGGCGAAATGATCATGATGATATGCCAACTGATATTATACCACAATACACAGCGGCATGGAAACCTTTTTATGCAAAAAATGCGCTGTTATGCTCATACAGCTTTATGATACCACAGATCCCGCCCGGATAAAATAAACTTTCTGTAAAACTCCGGGGCTCAGCCGCGCAGAATCAGGAAGGCGGTGTAGGCCGCGTAGGTCAGCAGCATGACCGTGCCCGCCGGACGGGACAGGCCGCCCTTCCGGGCGAAGCGGTAGAAAATGACCGAAACGGCGGTCAGGATCGCCGCGTCCAGCACGGCTGCGGGCGCGACCGGGATCGGGCAGATGACCGACGATAAGCCCAGAATGCACAGGATGTTGAACAGGTTCGAGCCGATGACGTTGCCCAGCGCGATGTCGTTCTCGCCCCGGCGCGCCGCGACGAGGGAGGTGACCAGCTCGGGCAGGGAGGTGCCGATCGCAACGATCGTCAGGCCGATCAGGCTTTCGCTCCAGCCGAAGGCCCGCGCCAGACCGGTTGCGCCGCGCACGGCCAGCTCCCCGCCCGCGACGATACAGACGATGCCGGCGGCGAGCAGAAGCACAAGCGTCCAGCCCGGCCGGTGCGTCTCGGGCGCGTCCCGCGTATCAGCCGCCGACCGTGCGCCCCTGAGCTGGGTATAGAGCAGCCCACCGAACAGGACGAGCAGGACAAGACCCTCGATCCGGGACAGTCCGCCGCCCGTCCAAAGCAAAACAGCCAGCAGAGCAGCCGCCGCAGCCGAGCACGGCCAGTCGCGCCGGAGCAGGGTGCGGTCTGCCGTGAGCGGGCAGAGCACCGCGCTCGCGCCCGCGACGACGAGCAGGTTGAAAATATTCGAGCCGGTGATGTTGCCAACCGCGATCTCGTTCGCCCCGCGCAGGGCGGCGGTCACGCTGACGGCCAGCTCGGGCGCCGAGGTGCCGAAGGCCACGACCGTCAGGCCGACGACGAGAGGCGGCACGCCCAGCCGCCGTGCCAGCCCGGACGCGCCCGAAACGAACCAGTCCGCGCCCAGAACGAGCAGGGCAAAGCCGGACAGCAAACAAAAAACAGAGATAAAATGCGACATCAAACGACGCTCCTTTCCGCTTCGTGCAACAAAAAAAGACTTTCATTGCACATTGACCAAAACATGCAATAAAAGTCTCGCTGCTTGACGAAGCGGCCCGGGCCGGGGATCCATCTCCCTGCCGGATTGACGGCGCCGCCCCACGCAATGCGTGAGCTACTCCCTTTTATGTAGAATTATCATAAAATACTCGAATCCGTTTGTCAAGTGTATGCAGAAAAATTCTTTACAAAGCCGGGTCGGGTATATTATAATATGCTGGTAAGAACGAAAAGGAGCACAGAAAATGCTGCAATTTGAAGAGTATAAAGTCAAACTCAACAATCTTGCGCCCGCCATCGAGGAGCTGCGCGGCAACCTCGGTCTCGAGCAGGCCGCCCGCGAGGTCGACGAGCTCGAGATGAAGTCCGCCCAGCCCGGCTTCTGGGACGATCCCGAGGCTTCGCAGAAGGTCGTCTCCCGCATGGGCGCGCTCAAAGAAAAGATCGAATCCTTCAACCGGATGCACGCGCAGTGGGAAGACCTCATCACCCTCTGCGAGCTGGCCATCGAAGCCGAGGACGAATCCATGCTCGAGGAGCTGGAGACCGGCTACGCCTCGCTCGAGGAGGACATGAACCGCATGAAGCTCTCCACCCTGCTGACCGGCGAGTACGACCGCAACAACGCCCTCGTCTCCTTCCACGCCGGTGCGGGCGGCACCGAGGCGCAGGACTGGTGCTCCATGCTCTACCGCATGTACACCCGCTGGGCCGAGCGCCACGGCTTCACCTACAAGATCATGGACTATCAGGACGGCGACGAGGCCGGTCTGAAGTCGGCCGATATCCTCATCGAGGGCGAGAACGCCTACGGCTACCTCAAGGGCGAGTCGGGCGTACACCGTCTGGTGCGCATCTCCCCCTTTGACGCCTCCGGCCGCCGCCACACCTCGTTCTCCGCGGTCGAGGTCATCCCCGAGATCGCCGACGACTCGCAGGACATCGACATCAACCCGGCGGATATCGAAATGCAGGTCTTCCGCTCCTCGGGCGCGGGCGGCCAGCACATCAACAAGACCTCCTCAGCGGTTCGACTCATCCACAAGCCGACCGGCATCGTTGTCTCCTGCCAGACCGAGCGCAGCCAGTTCCAGAACCGCGACAACTGTATGAAGATGCTGCGTTCCAAGCTGGTCGAGATCAAGGAGCGCGAGCACCTCGACAAGATCTCGGACATCAAGGGCGACCAGAAGAAGATCGAATGGGGCAGCCAGATCCGCTCCTACGTCTTCATGCCCTACACCTTGGCCAAGGACACCCGCACCGCGTTTGAAAACACCAACATCAACGCGGTCATGGACGGCGACCTCGACGGCTTCATCAACGCCTATCTGACCGCCGCTGCCACTGGCAACTGGGCAAGCAAGGTTTAATTCCACACAAACAGACGAAAAGACGCGAGTTTTCGCGTCTTTTTTGTTTGCATTTCCTTTGAAACAGCGGCGCATACTAGGGTCGGAGGGATGCGGATATGTCCGAACGAACCAAATTTCTGATCGTGGGCGGGCTGGCCGGGCTGGCGAACGGCCTGTTCGGCGCGGGCGGCGGCCTGTTCCTCGTGCCCCTGCTCGCCGGGTGGTGCACGCTCGACCGCCGCGCGGCCTTCGCGACCTCGGTCGCGGTGATCCTGCCCCTGTCCGCCGTCTCGGCGGCGGTCTACTGGCTGCACGGCGCGCTTGACCTGACCGCTGCCCTGCCCTATCTCATCGGCGGCGCGGCGGGCGGGCTGGTCGCCGGACGGGTCTTCCGCCGGGTCAGGCTGGTCTGGCTGCGCCGGGTCTTCGGCCTGTTCATCCTGTACGGCGGCGTGCGCGCCGTCCTGCTGCTGTGACGGGCGCTCTGGGCGCGGCGGCGGTCGGGCTGGCCGCCGGTGTGCTGTCCGGCTGCGGCGTGGGCGGCGGTTCCCTGCTCCTGCTCTGGCTGACCGTCTGCGTCGGCCTGCCCCAGCGCACCGCTTCCGGGATCAATCTGCTCTACTTCCTTGCCTGCGCGCCGCCTGCCCTCGTCCAGCACATCAAAAACGGGCTGATCGACCGGCGCGCCGCCTGCTGGTGCATCGCGGCGGGCGTGCCCGTCTCGATCCTCGCCTCCCGGCTGGCCGGTACGCTGGATGCGGCTCTCCTGCGCCGGGGCTTCGGTCTGCTGCTCCTGTGGATCGGCTGGAAGGAATTGTTTGCAAAACGGTAACAATTCACAAAAAGGACGCAACCAATCTCGTTTTCTTTCGTCTAATCTGTTAAACCGACAGAAAGAAACGAGGTGCATCCCATGAAAAAGAGACTCTTTGCGCTCTCCCTGTCCCTTCTGCTGCTCATGCCCCTGCTCTCGGGCTGCGGCAGCAGCGCGGACGGAAACACATCGTCCGCCGCCAGCGCCGATCTGATGATGGACAGCGGTGCGGCCTATGACACCGCAGCGGCCGAAACAACTGAGGCCGCGGCAGCGGATGCGGTCTTTGCATCCGACCGCGCCGCGTCCACGAATAGCAGCGGCGTCCCCGCCGCCCTGCAAAACGCCAAGGTCATCCTGCGCGCCAATCTGGACGCCGAGACCCGCGAATTTGATGAGGCCGACACATCCATTCAGGCGCTCATCGACAAGCTGGGCGGATACATCGAAAGCAGCAGCGTCGAAGGCTCGGCGGGCTATCGCTACGCCAGCTACACCGTGCGCGTGCCCCGCGCCCAGTACGAGACCTTTCTCGAGCAGGTCGGCACGCTCTGCTCGGTGACCTATCGTTCCCGCTCGGCTGAGGACGTCAGCGAGCAGTATTTCGACCGCGAGACCCGGCTCAAGGCGCAGACCACCAAGCGCGACCGTCTGCTTGCCCTGCTCGAAAAGGCCGAGAAAATGGAGGACATCATTCAGCTCGAATCGGCGCTGGCCGACGTGCAGGTCGAGATCGAAGCCCTGACCGGCGAGCTGCGGCACTATGACAGTCTGGTTGATTTCTCGACCGTTTACCTGTCGCTGCGCGAGGTGCGCGACCTGTCCGACGTGCCCGAGGAATCCTCCTTCCTGTCCGACATCAAGCTGACCTTCCGCCGTAGTCTGCGCGGCATCGTGGACTTCGCGCAGGGGCTGGTGCTCCTGTTCGTCGGCGGCTGGCCGGTGCTCGTCTTCGCGGCCGTCGTCATCTGGATCGTCCTGCGGGTCGTCAAGCGCCGCCGCGCGAAAAAATCGGCGGCTGACGCGTTCTTCACGCCGGTGACCCCGAAATATGAGGAAAAACCGAAGGAAGATGACGAAACGCCCGAGGAATGACCGTTTTTCCTTCTGAATCCGCAGAAAAAAAGCCGCTCCGGGTAATTCCGGAGCGGCTTTCTGTCGTTTTGCGGGAAAATTATTCGAGGATCGCGCCCTGATCGGCCGAGGTGACCTGACGCGCGTAGCGCGCCAGCCAGCCGGTCTTGATGTTCGGCTCACGCGGAACGAACTTCGCGCGGCGTGCCGCCATTTCCTCATCCGAAATGGCCAGATGCACGCGGCTGTTCGGGATGTCGATCTCGATGATGTCGCCCTCCTCGATCAGCGCGATGTTGCCGCCCGACGCGGCCTCAGGCGATACGTGACCGATCGACGCGCCGCGGGACGCGCCCGAGAAGCGGCCGTCGGTGATGAGCGCAACGTCCTTATCCAGCTTCATACCGGCCAGCGCCGAGGTCGGGTTGAGCATCTCGCGCATACCGGGGCCGCCCTTGGGGCCTTCGTAGCGGATGACGACAACGTCGCCCTTGACGATCTTGCCGGTGTAGATCGCTTCGATCGCGTCCTCCTCGCTGTCAAAGACGCGCGCCGGGCCGCTGTGCACCATCATCTCGGGCGCAACGGCCGAACGCTTGACGACGCAGCCCTTCTCGGCGATGTTGCCCCAGAGCACCGCGATGCCGCCGGTCTGGGAGTACGGATTCTCGATCGGACGGATGACCTCAGGATTCTTGTTGACGACGCCCTCGAGGTTCTCGCCGACCGTCTTGCCGGTCGCCGTGATCAGGGTCAGGTCAAGCAGGTCGCGCTTGGTCAGCTCCTTCATGACAGCCGGGATGCCGCCCGCCATGTACAGCTCCTCGATGTGGTGGTCGCCCGCCGGAGCCAGATGGCACAGGTTGGGCACCTTGGCGGACAGCTCGTTGAGCAGAGCCAGATCGAGCTCAACGCCCGCCTCGTGGGCGATGGCGAGCAGGTGCAGGACGGTGTTCGTCGAGCAGCCCAGCGCCATCTCGCAGGTCAGGGCGTTGCGGAACGCCTTGGGGTTCAGGATGTCGCGCGGCTTGATGTCCTTTTCAATCAGCTCCATGATCTTCATACCGGCGTGCTTGGCCAGATGAATGCGCGCCGCGTGAACCGCCGGAACGGTGCCGTTGCCCGGCAGCGCCATGCCGATTGCCTCGGACAGGCAGTTCATCGAGTTCGCGGTATACATGCCCGCGCACGAGCCGCAGCCCGGGCAGGAATTGCACTCGCAGTCATTGAGCTGGTCGGCATTGATGATGCCGGCCTTGTACGAGCCGACCGCCTCGAAGGTCTTGGACAGGGAAATCTCCTGTCCCATGAAATGACCGGCCAGCATCGGGCCGCCCGAGACGATGATGGACGGGATGTTCAGACGGGCCGCCGCCATGAGCATACCGGGTACGATCTTGTCGCAGTTGGGGATGAGCACCAGACCGTCGAGCTGGTGGGCGTTGGCGAGGGTCTCGACCGAGTCGGCGATCAGCTCACGGGAGGCCAGCGAATACTTCATGCCGATGTGGCCCATCGCGATGCCGTCGCACACGCCGATGGCCGGGACGAGCACGGGCGTGCCGCCCGCCATGGATACGCCGGTCTTGACAGCGGCGGCGATCTTGTCAAGGTTGATGTGGCCGGGGATGATCTCGCTGTAAGCGGAGACGACGCCGATCAGCGGACGGTTGATCTCCTCGTCGGTGTAGCCGCAGGCGCGCAGCAGCGCACGGTTGGGGGTGCGCTCGGGACCCGCGGTGATGTTGTCACTTCTTCTGGGCACGGGTTTTTTCCTCCTTTGATGCGAAAACGGGCGGACGGAATATCCGTCCGCCCGTTCGGGTGATTGTTTTGCAGGAGCAAGGCTGCTCCTCTGTTTTTGAGCAAGTATGGGCGCGTACACCCATTTGTTCAATAACCAAAAAGCCGAATCGCATTTGGCTTTTTGACCCCGATCCCGCGCCGCGGCGGCGCGGATTTCCGGGGGTACAAGGTGAATTGGCCGTCAGGCCAAGAGAAGGCGGCCTAGGCCGTCGAAAAAGTTTCGAGTGCTCGCAGGAACTTTTTCGTATCTAGGGGGACGAGCCAGCGCCTTTTTCATACGCCTTTAGCGTGCGCTGGCGAGTTAAGCGGCCTGATGCGATTTTCGAGCATCAGGCAACAAATATGCCGGTGGCATATTTGTTAGCGAAGTCATTGGATACCCCCTAGATGATCTTACTTCTTCAGCCAGCTCATCATGCCTCTGAGCTTCTTGCCGGTCTCCTCCAGCTGGGTGTCCGCCTCGAGCGCACGGGTCGCCAGGAAGCGCGCACGGCCGCCCGCACGGTTCTCCTGAATCCACTCGGACGCGAAGGTGCCGTCCTGGATCTCGCGCAGGATCTTCTTCATCTCCTTGCGGGTCTCCTCGGTGATGATGCGCTTGCCGGTGCGGTAATCGCCGTACTCCGCGGTGTCGGAGATCGAGTAACGCATCTTGGCAAAGCCGCCCTCGTTGATCAGGTCAACGATCAGCTTCATCTCATGGACGCACTCGAAGTACGCGTTCTCGGGCGCGTAGCCAGCCTCAACCAGGGTCTCGAAGCCAGCCTTCATCAGCTCGCATACGCCGCCGCACAGAACAGCCTGCTCGCCGAACAGGTCGGTCTCGGTCTCGGTCTTGAAGGTGGACTCCAGAATGCCCGCACGGCCGCCGCCGATACCGGCAGCGTAAGCCAGCGCGATGTCCATCGCCTTGCCGGTCGCGTCCTGATATACGCAGACCAGATCGGGAACGCCCGCGCCCTCAACGAACTGAGAACGAACGGTGTGGCCCGGGCCCTTGGGCGCGATCATGATAACGTCGACGTCTGCCGGCGGTACGATCTGCTTGAAGTGGATGTTGAAGCCATGTGCGAAAGCCAGCGCGTTGCCCGGCTTCAGGTTGGGCTCGATGACGTCCTTGTAGATGTCAGCCTGCTTCTCATCAGGCGTCAGCATCATAACGATATCGCCGGCCGCAGCAGCCTCAGCCGGGGTCATAACCTCGAGGCCGTAAGCCTTCGCCTTGGCCTCATGACGGGAGCCGGGACGCAGGCCGACAACGACATGCACGCCGGAATCCTTCAGGTTCATCGCATGGGCATGGCCCTGAGAACCAAAGCCGATGATCGCAACGGTCTTGCCGTCCAGGATAGACAGGTTGCAGTCGGAATCATAGAACATCTTTACCATTTTTGTTTTCCTCCTTAAAAAGTGGATCCTTTTTATAAATAAAGAATATTTATAAAGCAAATTTATTTCGCCATCGCGGTCACGCCCGAGCGGCAGGTCTCGATGACGTCGAAATTGGAGATGACGTCCAGAAAGGCGTCGATGCGGCTGGGCACCTCAGTCAGCTCGACGATCATCGCGTTTTTGACCGATTCGACCACGTTCGCGTTGTAGATCTCCGCGATCTCGCGGATGGCGTCCCGGCTGAGCGCGTCCTCGGTGCGCAGCTTGACGAAGACCAGCTCCTTGCAGTAGCTCTCGTCCTCCCAGAGCTGCTCGACCGAGAGTACCTCGTACAGCTTGGATACCTGCTTCATGACCTGCTCGAGCACCTGCTCATCCGCCGTGACGATAATCGACATGCGGGAGAGCTTGGGGTCGGTGGTGGCCGAAACGGTCAGCGAATCAATGTTGAAGGCGCGGCGGCCAAACAGGCTGGAAACACGCGCCAGAACGCCCGCCTGGTTGCGCACCAGAACGGATACGATATATTTCTGCATGTTTTTTGCCTCCTTAGTCCGCCACGATGTTCTGGATGTCGCCGCCCGCCGGGATCATCGGCAGAACGCGCTCGTCGCGGTCAATGACGCAGTCGATGACGGTCGGGCCGTTGTGCGCCATCGCGCGGGTGAGCGCCTCGCGCAGCTCATCGGGCGTCGTGCAGCGGAAGCCCTGCGCACCGAAGGCCTCAGCCAGCTTGACGTAGTCGGTCTTGCGCTCGAGGGTGGTGGAGGAGTACCGCTTGCCGTAGAACATGGTCTGCCACTGGCGCACCATGCCCAACACCTGATTGTTCATGATGACCGTGATGACCGGCAGGCCGTAGGTCACGGTGGTGCAAAGCTCGTTTAGGTTCATGTGGAAGGAGCCGTCGCCCGTGATGTGGAAGACCGGCAGCTCGGGCTTTGCGACCTTGGCGCCGATGGCCGCGCCGTAGCCGAAGCCCATCGTGCCCAGACCGCCCGAGGACAGGAACTTACGCGCGTGGCTGCGGTCGCAGTACTGCGCCGCCCACATCTGGTGCTGACCGACGTCGGTAACAAAGATCGCGTCCTCGCCGCCCAGCTCGGCGCACAGGCGGATGATCTGATGGGGACGCAGGCAGTCAAACGCGTCCTTGGGACGGTAGTCAAGGTTCTGCTGCCAATCGGCGATCTGCGCGCGCCACGTGTCGTGGCGGGTCTCCTTGATGTAGGGCAGGACGCCGGCGAGGAAGGTGCGGGCATCGGATACCAGAAAATCGTCCGCCGGCATGTTCTTGTTGATCTCCGCCGCGTCAATGTCGATGTGCAGAATCTTCGCGTCGGGCGCAAAGCGGTTGGTATTGGTTGCAACGCGGTCGGAGAAGCGTGCGCCGATCGAGATGAGCACATCGGCCTTGTCGATCGCCCAGCCCGCCGACACCTTGCCGTGCATGCCGATCATGCCCAGATAGAGCGGATCGTCCGCCGCGATGACGCCGGTCGCCATCATGGTGTTGGTCGCCGGGATATCGGCCTTGTGCATCAGAGCGCGCAGCTCGTCGCAGGCGTGCGAAGAAACGACGCCGCCGCCGAAGTAGATGACCGGGCGCTCAGCCGCGTTGATCGCGGCGGCCAGACGCTTGTAATCGTCCTCGGTCACGTCGTAGGTCTCGCGCACCTCGACCGGGGCCTGCGGCTCGTACTCGCACTCGGCCGCGGTGACGTCCTTCGGGATGTCGATGAGCACCGGGCCGGGACGGCCGGAATTCGCGATGCGGAAGGCCTCGCGGATGGTGTCGGACAGCTCGGTCACGTCGCGCACGACGAAGTTATGCTTGGTGATCGGCATGGTGATGCCGGCGATGTAGACCTCCTGAAAGGAGTCCTTGCCGATCAGGGGCACGCCGACGTTGCCGGTGATGGCGATCATCGGAACCGAATCCATGTACGCGGTCGCAATGCCGGTGACCAGATTGGTCGCGCCCGGGCCGGAGGTCGCCAGCACAACACCGGTCTTGCCGGTTGCGCGCGCGTAGCCGTCCGCCGCGTGGGACGCGCCCTGCTCATGGGCGGTCAGCACATGGTGAATGCGGTCCTGATAGGCGTAAAGCGCGTCGTAAATGTTCAAAACCGCGCCGCCCGGATAGCCGAAGATCGTGTCAACGCCCTGCTCCAGCAGGGTCTCGCATAGGATTTGTGAGCCGTTGAGTCTCATTTCTTGCCTCGCCTTTCCAAAATAGATATAAAAAAAGCCTTCGTCTCCTTGGACAAAGAGACAAAGACCAGATCGGTTCTCTGCGGTACCACTCTTTTTGCCGCTTTATGAAAGCGGCCGCTCAGCGCGTTCCTCGAAAACGATGAAACGCTGACAGGGTAACGGTCGTCTGCCGGCCGGAACTACAGGCGGAGGGTTTTCGAAAACGCACCGCGTTCACTCCGGCAGCTCCGGGGTGAGATTTTCGCCAGCTTCCGCCCACCGTCTTTCCACCATGTGACGGCTCTCTGCAAGGGCTTCCAAGGTTACTTTCCCCTTCATTGCCATTCGGGATATATCATGTATCTATCATTATAGGCATCCTTTTTCCAATTGTCAACCAATTTCTACGTACATGTTGTATAATTTTTTCACCAATTGCTTACCCTAAATTGCAAAAGTCTTCAATTGCAAATAAAGGAGGAATCCGCCTCATGACTGTTTCCCTGATCCGCACCCTCATTCTCTATGTCACGGTCATCGCGGCCATGCGCCTGATGGGCAAGCGGCAGATCGGTGAGCTGGAGCCGTCCGATCTGGTCATCACCATTCTGATTTCCGAGCTGGCCGCCATTCCGATGCAGGATCTGGGCGTGCCCCTGACCGCCGGGCTGATCCCGATCCTCACGCTGGTCTCGGTCGAGATCATCATTTCCTTTCTCTGCCTGAAAAGCCGCCGCCTGCGCCGGATGATGAACGGCTGCGCGGCCATCATCATCCGCGGCGGCAAGCTCGACCGCGTCAAAATGGCTCAGCTCCGCATCACGACCGACGAGGTGCTCGAGGCCCTGCGGCAGAACAACATCGCCTCGATCGCGGACGTGAAATACGGCGTGCTCGAGCCGAACGGCCAGCTTTCCTATGTCCTGCGCCCGGACGCGCAGCCGGTCACCGCCGGGATGCTCAACCTCTCCCCATCCGACAGCGGCGTGCCCCTGATCGTCATTTCAGACGGCAAGCCGGTCATGGGCAATCTGAACGCCCTCAACCTGAGCCTGTCCGACCTCGAAAAGCGGGTCAAAAAGGCCAATATCCCGCGCGTGAGCGACGTATTCATCATGACGCTCGACGACTGCGGCAACCAGTTCGTCCAGAAAAAGGAGGCGTGAGCGCATGAAACGCCTTGTGATCGCCTGCATCCTCCTGCTGACCGTGACCGCCGCCTGCATCGTGGGCTGTATGACCGTCCAGCACGCCGTCCGGGACACGGCCGCCGTCGCGGTATCCGCCCGGGAGCAGGCGCAGGCCGACGACCTTGCCACATGCGTCCAGATCCTGCAAAGCGGCCAGAGCGACTGGACACGCCGCGTGCGCCTGCTGGGCGCGATCGTCCGGCACAATGAGTTAAACCAGATCGACGTACTCTACCGCCGCGCTGTGCAGGCCGGGCAAAACGACGATAAGCACGAGCTGCTCCTCCAGCTCAGCGAGCTGGACGGGATGCTGCGGCAGCTCGCCGACATGGAGCTTCCCACCTTGGGCAACGTCTTTTGACCGCTCTGCTGAAATTGATACACGAAATTTGTGTACTTTTCCCCTTTCTTTTCCTGTACAATGTGATATACTTGAAGTATCAATTTGATATTGATTCCTATTGATATTCAGGAGGTGCACATATGGATCGTAAAATCACCGAAAAGCTCGATTACGGCTTATATCTCGCGTCCGCCGCGGCGGATGGCAAGCTCTATGGCTGCATCGTCAACTCCATCTCGCAGGTTACGTCCGCCCAGCCGCAGAAGTTCTCCCTCGCGCTCAACAACAACAGCGCGACCAAGAAGGCGGTTGATCAGGCCGGCGTGCTCTCGATCACTGTCATCAGCGCCGACTGCCCCGACGAGATCATCAAGGAGTTCGGCTACAAGTCGGGCCGCGCCATTGATAAATTCTCCAAGTTCGCGCCCAAGACCGACGCAAACGGCTCGCCCTACCTGACCGACGGCATGGCCGCACGCATCGCCTTCCGCGTCGTCGACAAGCTCGACGCCGGTTCGCATACCCTCTATCTGCTCGAGGAGATCGAGTCCGAGGTGCTCTCGGACGCCGCCGGTATGACCGTGCGCGAATGGAAGAACCGCGGCAACGCCGTTCCGCCCGCCGCGCCCGTCTTCATCACCCTCGACAAGCAGATCGGCTGGAAGTGCACCGTCTGCGGCTACGTCTATCCCAAGGAAGAGCTGCCGCCCGACTACAAGTGCCCGATCTGCCGCGCTCCGGCCAGCAAGTTTGAAAAACTCTAAGAATCCTCCAGGGGGTATCCAATACCCCCTAGATACGAAAAAGTTCCTGTGAGCACTCGGAACTTTTTCGATACCCCCGGAAATCCGCGCCATTGCGGCGCGGGGTCGAGGTAAAAAAGCCAAATGCGATTCGGCTTTTTTGAAATAAAATGTCGCTTCGCTCCAGAAACAGCATATCCTTATACGTTTTCCGCAAACCAGACAGCCGCCCATCCGGGCGGCTGTCTTTTCGATCCGAACGATAAAAAATCCGCCCCGAAGGGCGGATTTTCATTACTTCTGTGCGACGCGGATGCGGTTGATCGCTTTTTTGAGCTTGACCTGCGCGGCGTCCATCTCGTGCTTTCCGGCCTGCTGGCGGAGCAGCGCGTCTGCGCGCTCCTTGGCGGCCTGCGCACGGTTCAGGTCGATCTCGTCCGCCCATTCGCAGGTGCGGGCGATGATCGTCGTCGCTTCGGGGCCGACCTCAACAAAGCCGCCCGAGACCGCCGCCATGCGGCGATTGCCTGCGGCGTCGGTGACGGTCAGGCCGCCGATGCCCAGCGGCGCGACGTAGGGCGTGTGGCGCGGCAGAATGCCGATGTCGCCGCTGGCGACACGCACGACGCAGCGCTGCACCTCACCCTCGTAAAAGAGCTTCTCCGCGGTCAGGACTTTCAGATGAAAGGTAGCCATAAATTATGCTCCCTTCTTCGCCTTCTCTACCGCCTCTTCGATGGTGCCGACGAACAGGAACGCCGATTCGGGCAGGTCGTCGTGCTTGCCCTCCAGAATCTCCTTGAAGCCGCGCACGGTCTCCTTGACCGGCACGTACTTGCCCGACATGCCGGTGAACTGCTCGGCAACGTGGAAGGGCTGGGACAGGAAGTTCTGGATCTTACGCGCACGGGCAACGGTCAGCTTGTCCTCGTCGGACAGCTCGTCCATACCCAGAATCGCGATGATATCCTGCAGCTCCTTGTAGCGCTGGAGGATGGTCTGCACGGCGCGGGCGACCTCGTAATGCTCCTTGCCGACGACGTCGGGCGTCAGGATACGGGAGGTCGAATCCAGCGGATCGACCGCCGGATAAATACCCAGCGAGGCGATCTGACGGGACAGAACCGTCTTGGCGTCCAGATGGGCGAAGGTGGTCGCCGGGGCCGGGTCGGTCAGGTCGTCCGCCGGGACGTAAACCGCCTGAACGGACGTGATCGAGCCCTTCTTGGTCGAGGTGATGCGCTCCTGCAGGGCGCCCATCTCGGTGGCCAGCGTAGGCTGGTAGCCTACCGCGGAGGGCATACGGCCCAGCAGCGCCGATACCTCGGAGCCGGCCTGCGTGAAGCGGAAAATGTTGTCGATAAACAGCAGGACGTCCTGACCCTCGACGTCGCGGAAGTACTCCGCCATCGTCAGGCCGGACAGGCCGACGCGCATACGCGCTCCGGGCGGCTCGTTCATCTGGCCGTAGACCAGAACGGTCTTGTCGATAACGCCCGACTCCTGCATCTCGTTGTACAGGTCGTTGCCCTCACGGGTGCGCTCGCCGACGCCGGTGAAGACCGAGATGCCGCCGTGCTGCTTGGCGATGTTGTTGATCAGCTCCATGATGATGACCGTCTTGCCGACGCCCGCGCCGCCGAACAGGCCGATCTTGCCGCCCTTGGCGTAGGGCGCGATCAGGTCGACGACCTTGATGCCGGTTTCGAGGATCTCGGTCTGGGGCTCCTGCTCCTCATAGGAGGGCGCCGGCCGGTGGATCGGCCAGTGCTCCTTGGTCTCGACCGCGGGCTTGCGGTCGACCGGCTCGCCGAGCAGGTTGAAGATGCGTCCCAGATTCTCGCGGCCAACGGGCACCATGATCGGCGCGCCGGTGTCCACCGCCTGCATGCCGCGCACGAGGCCGTCCGTCGACTGCATCGAGATGCAGCGGACGGTGTCCTGACCGATGTGCTGGGCGACCTCGACGGTCACGGTGTGGCCGTCGGACGCGGTGATCTTGATGGCGTTGAGCAGCTTGGGAAGCGATTCCGCCGGAAATTTGATATCCAGTACCGGGCCGATGATCTGGACGACGGTACCAATATTCTGCTCATTCATTGGCAAAAACTCCCTAAAATTTCAAAAATGACAGTTACCCGCCGACTGCGCCCGAGCCTGCGACGATCTCGGTGATCTCCTGCGTGATCGCCGCCTGACGGGCACGGTTGTAGGACAGGTTCAGGTCCTCGATCATCTCGCTGGCGTTGTCCGAGGCCGACTCCATCGCCATGCGGCGAGCCGACTGCTCGGAGGCGTAGGACTCGACGACCGCACCGTAGAGCATACCGGTCAGGTACTCGGGGATGATCGCGTCGAAAACCGCCTCGGGCGAGGGATCGTATTCGACCATCGAGCGCTTTGCGCCCCCATCCGCCGCCGGCTCGGCCGGCAGCAGGCGCACGCAGCGCGGCTCCTGCGTCATGGGCGAGACGAACTCGGTATAGCACAGGAAGACCTCGTCGAACGCCGCCTGACGGTAGCCCGCGAGGATGTCGCGCACGATCGGGTGGGTGTCCGAGATCCGCAGGGTCTCGGCCAGGCCGGGATAATCGGCCAGCACCTCAAAATCGCGCTTGGCGTAGTATTCCTGCGCCTTTTTGCCGATCGTCAGCACCTTGACCTGCTTGCCCGCCATCTGCGCGGCGGCCAGCTTGAGCACGTTGGCGTTATAGCCGCCCGCCAGACCGCGGTCACCCGCGATGACGATGAACAGGCTGTGCTGCACCGCGCGGGGCGTGGTGTAGACGCTCGAGACCCGGGTCTCGGACAGGATGCGGCCGACGGTCTCAGCGAGAGCGCCGAAGTAAGGCCGGGCCTTCTCGACGCGCTCCTTGGCGCGGCGCATCTTGCTCGACGCGACCAGCTCCATCGCCTTGGTGATCTGCATGGTCGACTCGACGCTGCGCATACGCCGCTTGATGTCTTTCATATTGCCGGAAGCCACTTAAAGACGCCTCCTTTCTCAATGCTCGCTTAAGAACTTGTTCTTAAACTCCGCGATCGCCTGAGAAAGCGCGTCCTTGACGCCGTCGATCGTCTTGGTTTCCCGGATGGTATCGAGGATATCGCCGTGGTTTCCGTCCAGATACTCGAACAGCTCGTCCTGGAAGGCCGCGACCAGATCCGTGGGTACGTCGATCAGATACTTATTGATGACCGCGAAGATGATAACGACCTGCTTCTCGACCGGGATCGGGCTGTTCTGGGGCTGCTTGAGCACCTCTACGATGCGTTCGCCCTGCGCCAGACGCGCCTTGGTGTCGGCGTCCAGATCGGAGCCGAACTGGGAGAACGCCTGCAGCTCGCGGTACTGGGAATAGGCCAGCTTCAGCGTGCCCGCGACCTTTTTCATCGCCTTGATCTGCGCGTTGCCGCCGACACGGGAGACCGAAATACCGGGGTTGACCGCCGGACGGACGCCCATGTTGAACAGCTCGGTCTCAAGGAAGATCTGGCCGTCGGTGATCGAGATGACGTTCGTCGGGATATAGGCCGAAACGTCGCCCGCCTGGGTCTCGATGATCGGCAGAGCGGTCAGCGAGCCGCCGTCCTTGAGGTTGGCCGCGCGCTCGAGCAGACGGGAATGCAGATAGAATACGTCGCCCGGGTAGGCCTCACGTCCGGGCGGACGGTGAAGCAGCAGGGAGAGTGCGCGGTAAGCCACGGCGTGCTTGGACAGGTCGTCATAGATGACGAGGACGTCGCGGCCCTTGTGCATGAAATATTCGCCGATCGTGCAGCCCGCATAGGGTGCGATATACTGCAGCGGGGCGGACTCGGACGCGGTCGCGGCCAGAATGATGGTGTAGTCCATCGCGCCGTTGGCCGCGAGGGTCTCAGCGACCTGCGCGACGGTCGAACGCTTCTGACCGATGGCGACATAGATACAAATGACGCCGTTGCCCTTCTGGTTGATGATGGTGTCGAGGCAGATGGCGGTCTTGCCGGTCTGTCTGTCGCCGATGATCAGCTCGCGCTGGCCGCGGCCGATCGGGATCATGGAGTCGATCGCCTTGATACCGGTCTGTAACGGGACGTTGACCGGGGTACGCTCGATGATGCCGGGCGCCGGCATTTCGATCGGGCGGGCTTCGGTGGTTTCGATCGGGCCCTTGCCGTCGATCGGCTTGCCCAGCGCGTCTACGACGCGGCCGAGCATGGCCTCACCGACCGGGACTTCCACGATTCGCTTGGTTCGCTTAACGGTGTCGCCCTCGCGGATGTTCTGGTCAGAACCCAGCAGGACGGCGCCGACCAGATCCTCCTCGAGGTTCTGGGCCATGCCATATACGCCGCCGTCGAACTCGAGCAGCTCGCCGGCCATACAATCCTCCAGTCCGTGGATGTGGCAGATACCGTCACCGACGGAAACGACCGTGCCGACGTTCGTCAGCTTGATCTGGGACTGGTAGTTTGTGATCTGCTGTTTGATTATTGTGCTAATCTCATCAGGGCGTAATTCCATGAAGTCACCTTCTTCCTTACGCAATAGTTTGGGTGAGCTGACGGGCCAGCTCGTCCAGACGGCGCTTGACCGTGTCATCGATCTGGTTGTTCTCGATGCGCACGAGGACGCCGCCCAGCAGACGGGGATCGACCTTATTCTTCAGGATGATCCGCTTGCCGGTCACGCTCGTCATTTTTTGTTTGAGCTTTTCAAAGAGGTCGTCCGACAGGGGCACCGCGGTCACCGCGGTCACCTCACAGATGCCCTCCTCGAGGTAATACATGTCCCGATAGGCCGCCGCCATCTCCCCGATGAGGCCGATCCGGTTTTTCTCGGTCAGCAGCATGAGGAAATTGAGCAGATAGGGATGTACCCGGCCTTCGAACACGGTCGAGAGCACGGTCTTCTTCTCGCCGAAGGCGATGGAAGGCGTGGTCAGAATTTTCAGATAGTCAGGGTATTCTTCAAATACCCGGGAAATGGTCTCCAGCTCGTCAAACAGCTGCGGGACGAGGTTTTCGCCCTTGGCGACCTCGTACAGGGACAGCGCGTAGCGCTCACTGACAACAGAAGCCAAGCGCTCACCCCACCTTGCTGATGAAGTCCTCGATCATCCGCTTGTGGTCATCTTCCTTGACCTCGCGCTCCACGACCTTGGAGGCGATTCGGACGGACAGATCGGCGATCTCACCCTTGAGTTCGTTCATGGCCTTCTTGCGCTCCTGCTCGATGGACTCCTCGGCGCGCTTCTTGAGGGTCGCGGCCTCGGTGTTCGCCTGCTGGAGGATCTCCTCCGAGCGCTTCTCGGCGCGCTTCTGGGCGCCGGAAACGATGTCGGCCGCCTCCTGCTTGGCGTTCGCAATCGAAACGGTGTAGTCCCGCTTCATGGCCTCGGCCTCGCGGCGGTCGGTCTCCGCCTTGGCATAGAGGTCGGAAACCTCCTGCTCCCGGGCGGCGAGCATGTTGCGCAGCGGCTTGTACAGAAAGTGCTTGACGATCAGGAACGTAATGAGCGTGTTGCAGATGGTGACAAAAACCCGCCAGAGGTTTAAATCAACAAACTGTGCAAACAAACCGGTTCCTCCTTTCGCAGATGGTTTTGGGAACCATTACTTGTACATGTTGACGAGCGGGTTCGCGAAGATCAGGATCAGGGCGATAACCAGCGCGTAAATACCGGTGGACTCGGCCATCGCGATACCCATGATCATGGTACGGGTGACGTCGGACTGGGATTCGGGCTGACGGGCAATCGCCGAGCAGGCCTGACCTGCGACGTAGCCCTCACCGATACCGGGGCCAAGACCGGCGATCATTGCCAGACCGGCGCCCAGAGCGGACATACCTGCTACAAATGCTTTCGGATCCATAAATTTTCTCCTCCTATACTTGCTTTCTTTTCGATCCGCGCGAAGCGTGCGCGGCATCTGACAAAATGGGTGTGTTTTGGGATACTGCCTTACGCCTGACGGGCCGAGCCGACATAGACCATGGTCAGCATACTGAAGATGAACGCCTGAATGCAGCCTGAGAACAGGTCAAAATACAGCGACAGGACGCCCGGAATGCCGATCTGGAAAATCGGGAGCGGCAGGTGCAGCGCGGTGGACAGCGCGGCGAGCGCACCGAGCAGCAGGGTCGAGATGACCATACCGCCGGCAATGTTGCCGAAGTGACGGAAGCTCATGGACACCGGGGTTGCGATCTCGCTGACGACGTTGAGCGGCGCCATGACGAAGATCGGCTCCAGGAAGCCCTTGAGGTAGCCGCCCAGACCCTTGTACCGGATGTTCGCGTACATGATCATGACGAAGGTCATGACCGCCCAGCCCAGCGTGGTGTTCAGGTCAGCCGTGACCGAGCGCAGGCCGATCAGCGACACGAGCGAGCCCAGAATGGACGAGAGCATCAGCGTCATCACATAGGGTGCGTAGCTCTGACAGCCCGGCCCCATGTTCTGCTCCACCAGCCCGTCGATCATGACGATGGCCTTTTCGATCAGCGCCTGCTTGCCCTTGGGGATCTTCTGCAGGTTCCGCGTAAAGAAAATGCAGAGAAACAGAATAATCGCCATGACGATCCATGCGTTGACCATGGTCTCGGTGATTGAGATCTGGCCGAACAGCGGCAGGGAAAAATCGGATTGCCAATAGATTCGCGCACCGTTGATTTCCGTGTTCACCTGTGTTTTTCCTCCTTTCTTCCATAGTTCGATAGCAAAAGCGTCAGCTTTGGAAAAAACAGCGGCAGAACCGCGCCGGGAATCGAGACCCAGCGGGTCAGCATGACGGCGGCGAGGAAGACCGCTGTCAGCACATAGCGCGTCACATAGGACGCGGCGACCGCCCTCTGTCCCCTTGCGGGGTCGCCCATGGCCGCGGCACGCACCGCTGACCGGGCCAGCAGCCAGAAGTTCCAAAGGGCGAAGAGCGTGCCGGCGGCAACGCCGGCGAGGGTCTGCACGGGCGGCTGCCCAAGCAGCACGAGCAGTCCGAAGACAACCAGCGCGAGGGGAACAACGCCCCGCACGAGCTTTCGCAGCGCCTCGGCTGCGATGGAATAATCAGGCATCCTCATCCTCCTGTTTACGCGCCCCGTCCGACGCGGCGCGCACAACTTTCATAAAGGAGACCGCCGCGCCGCCCAGCCCCAGCAGAATGCCGAGGATGACGACCCAGCCTCCCAGTGAAAACCGGCGGGACAGCCAGTACGCGCCCCAGGTCGCAAGCACGATCGGGGTCACGATGGAAAAGCCGAGCTGGCCGACAAACGAAAGATAATACAGGGCGGATCGCCTGTTCTGTCTGCGCATCGCGGATCTCATCTGCCTTTCCGGAACAGGCCGGCCAGGCGGCCGGACCCGTTCATGCTCTATTATAGCGAACTTTGCGAAAAAACAAAAGCTCTTTATCAGAATTCCATAAAAAATTTTTCAAAACTGCACCGTCAACCGTAAAACTGTATAAAAAAATTGACGCAATCTTGTGGATTACGTCAATTTTAAAAGGCATATGTAGATCGGTGCAGCCAGAAGGCGGCGTGCGGGATCAGAGATACTTCTGCATCACGTCAGTCGCGGAGATGGCGTCCTCGCTCAGAGCGACGACGAAATCAACGCTGTGCTTGGTAGAGAAGGCATCCAGCTCCTGCAGGAACTTTTCGGCAGCCTTGGGGTCCTTGGAATCGACGATCTTGTAGAGGGCGTCGATGAAGACCTTGGTGATGTCGTAGTTGCCCGCGTGCAGGCCGGCGACGAAGCCGAGCAGAGCCGCGTAGCTGTCGACCGCGTAATCCTTGACATTGATGAGGCGTGCGTCATACGAGATATCGAACTTGAGCTTATCGCCCCGCGCGATGCAGACGACGCTGCCCTTTTCTTCCTTTACAGCGGCGTTGACCAGCTCGATGATGGTCTTGGTCTTACCGGTGCCTGCGCCGCCAACAATTAGTTTTACCATTTGTAACTTCCTCCTAACCTAGTTCAATTCTGACCTCCAGCGTTCGCGATAGAGGCCCGAACCCAATGAGGTTGTATTTATGTTACCATACTCTGTACAAAAAAACAACAGGCAGTTCCCGATTTCTTTGACAGTTTGCAAGGTTTTTTTCCTCTGTTGCAGGACGGGGTTTTCCGCATTCGCGCGGGGTTTTACATTTCCTCCGTTTTCATCAGCAGGGTGCGCAGAAAGCGCTGATACAGGTCACCGAAGGTCAGGCGTTCGGCGTCGCCGTCGGCCAGAAGCGGGATGGTCAGCAGCACCGTTTCCCCCGACCGGATCTCCGCCCGGCCGATCTCGTCCCCGTTTTTGACCGGCGCGTCCAGACATTCGGGCAGGATAACCTCGGTCGAAAGGTTTTCAATTTGCTCCTTTTCGACCGTCACGCCCGCTGTCTCCCCGGTGCGGACGGGCACCGCGTCCGTCTTTCCCATGCGCACCGGCACGGGCGTCAGCGCGTCCGTCAGGTCGGGCGCGTACCGTGTGTAGTTCGCGAATCCGTAGTTGAGCAGGGCGGTGGCGTCGGCCATGCGGTCGTCCTTGGTCGGCGCGGCCATGACCGTGGCGATCAGGGTCAGCCCCTCCCTTCTCGCCGCCGCCGAGATGCAGAACCCGGCCTGCGAGATGTAGCCAGTCTTGAGACCGATCAGGCCGTCGTATTTGCGCAGCATTTTATTCGTATTGGCCAGCGAAAAGGCCCCGTTCCGGATCGTATCCATCCAGATCGTCGTATAATCGGTGATCTTGGGGTGGCGGAGCAGCTCGACCGAAATGAGCGCGAGATCGCGCGCGGTCGTCATCGTCTTGCCGCCGTCGTGGTCGAGTCCGTTCGCGTTGATGAAGGTCGTGCCCGTGCAGCCCAGCTCCTTCGCCCGGGTGTTCATCCGCTCGACGAACGCCGCCTCGCTCCCCGCGAGGTGCTCGGCCACCGCGACCGCGCAGTCGTTCGCCGAGCCGACCGCGATCGCCTTCATCATTTCGTCGAGCGAGAGCTGTTCGCCCTCCTTGAGCCAGATCTGCGTGCCGCCCATCGAAGCCGCGTAGGCCGAGCCGGTCACCATGTCCGTCCACTTGACCTGCCCGCTGTCCACCGCCTCCATGACGAGCAGCATGGTCATGATCTTGGTCACCGACGCGGGCTGGAGCGGCTCGTCTGCGTTGTATTCATACAGCATCTTCCCGTCCGCGTCATACAACGCGGCCGATTTGGCCGTCAGCGGGCCGAGGTCGGGCAGCGCCGCCGCCTGCGCGGTCAGCAGCGCGGCCGTGAGCAGCACGCACAGCAGTTTTTTCATTCCATCACGCCCCTTTTGCTTCAGCCTATGGGCGCGGCGCGCGGTTTATGCCCGTCTTCCATTGACAAACGCGGCGCGGACGCGGTAAGATATCGACGTTGAATATTTTTTTGAATGTTTATGGGGGAAGCATTTCATGCTGCACAACAGTATCATCGTTTTTCATCAGGTCATCGTCATGTTCCTGCTCATGGCGGTCGGATTTGTGACCTTCCGGCTGGGTTTTTTCGACGACCACACGACCGAGCGGCTCTCGAAGTTCCTCAACACCCTTGTCATGCCCTTCGTCATGCTGAACGCGTTCGACCGCGACTTTGACCCGGCGCTGGCGCGCACCCTCGCTCTGACCGCCGTCGCGGCCGCGCTGGTCTTTATCGTCTCCATCCTCCTTGTCGGGCGGCTTTACCCGGCGAACCGGCCGGGCAGCGCGGACTGCCGCCTGTGCGCCATCCTCTCGAACAACGGCTTTATGGCTCTGCCCCTCGTCAGCGCGATGTTCGGTGAGCTGGGCGTGTTTCTGGCCTCGGCGCACATCGTCGTGATGACCGTCGTGCTCTGGACCTACGGCGTGTCCCAGCTCGACCCCGGGCGCAGGCGCTCGGTGAAACGCATCCTGCTCAACCCGGGCGTCATCGCGTCGGCACTCGGCATCGGCCTCTTCCTCGCGCCCTTCCGCCTGCCCGCCGATCTCGCGTCCGCCGCCGGACACATGGCGAACCTGAACACCCCGCTCGCCATGCTCATTCTGGGCGGCTATCTGGCGCAGATCGACCTGCGCGCCTGCTTCACCGACCGCGCCCTCTGGCGCATCAGCGCGGTGCGCCTGCTGGTCATCCCGGCGGTGGCGGTCGTTCTGCTGCTCTGGTTCCCAATCACGGTCGAAGCCAAGCTGACCCTGCTCGTCGGCTGCGCCGCGCCCTCTGCCATCGCCGCCGCCATGTTCGCCCAGATGTACAGCACCGACTACCTGTTCTCGACCCGCGCCGTCGCCCTGACGACCATCCTCTCCCTCGTCACCCTGCCCGGCGTCATCGCGCTCATGAGCTTTTTGATGGAAGTGATTTAAATAAAAAACCGCTCTGAAACAATCTCAGAGCGGTTTTTTCATGTATTACAGGACGATCAGGTCTTTTTCGGCGCGGGTGAGGTTCTCGCAGCCGGTCTCGGTCAGATAGAGCATGTCCTCGATGCGCACGCCGAAGCGCCCGGGCAGGTAAATCCCCGGCTCGGCGGTCACGACCGCGCCCGCGGGCAGGGTCTCGGTTCCGCGCGGGGAAGCCGTCGGGGCTTCGTGGATGAACAGACCGACGCCGTGCCCGAAGCCGTGTCCGAAGTACGCGCCGTAGCCCGCGTCCGCGATGACCTGCCGCGCGGCGGCGTCCACCTCCGCGCCGGTCACGCCCGCGCGCGCCGCTTCGATGCCCGCCCGCTGAGCGGACAGGACGGTCTCGTACACCCGGCGCATTTCCTCGTCGGCCCGCCCGACCGCGACCGTGCGCGTCATGTCCGAGCAGTAGCCGTCATAGATGCAGCCGAAGTCCATCGTGACGAAGTCGCCCGCCGCGACCGCCTTTTCAGACGGCACACCGTGCGGCTTGGACGAGTTCGCGCCCGACACGACGATCGGGTCGAACGACATATTTTCCGCGCCCTCGTGCAGCATGAGGTAGGTCAGCCGGGCGGCCAGCTCCTTTTCGGTCACACCCGGCCGGATCTCGTTCAAAATTTCCTCGAACGCCCGCTCGGCGATGCGCTGGGCGCGGACGATCTTATCCAGTTCGTCCCGGGTCTTGACCGTGCGCAGGGAGAGCATCAGCCCGTCCTGCGGGACGGCCTCGGCCTTCAGGCTGTCCGCCCAGCGGCGGTAATCGGCATAGGTCAGGCAGTCGTCCTCGAGGGCGACGCGCTGTGCGCCGTCCTCCCGGATGAGGTCGTTGACGACGCCCGCGTACGACCGGCCGCCGCCGATCTCGCGCACCTCAGCCGTATGAATCGCCGCACGTGCGGCTTCAATATAGCGGAAATCGGTATAAAACACCGCCTGCTTCTGCGAAATATAGACCGCGCCCGCCGTCGAATGGAAGCCGGTCGCGTAGCGGCGGTTTTTCTCGTCCGTCAGGACGATCGCGTCCAGCCCGCGTGCGGCCAGCGCGCTGCGAATCGCTTCCATCATCGCTCGAGCAGCCCCTTCACCGCGTCGACCGCCAGCAGGTAGCTGTTCTTGCCGAAGCCCGCGATGACGCCCGCGCAGACCGGCCCGATGACCGAGACATGGCGGAATTCCTCGCGCGCATGGACGTTCGACAGATGTACCTCGACGACGGGCAGGCGCACCGCCGCGATTGCGTCGCGAATGGCGATCGAATAGTGGGTGTACGCGCCCGCGTTCAGGATGATCGCGTCGCAATCCCCGCGCGCGGCGTGGATGCGGTCGATGATTTCACCCTCGCTGTTCGACTGGAACACGACGCAGTCCATGCCGTTCTGCTGGCACTTGTTGACGACCTCGGCGTTGATCGAGGCCATCGTGTTCCGGCCGTAGATGCCCGGCTCCCGCTCGCCCAGCAGGTTGAGGTTGGGGCCGTGGATGAGTAAGATTTTTTTCATGGAAATCCCTCCTGATTCGATTCGTTTCAAACGGCGTTCCGCGCGGCTTCATACAGGTCGCGCATGGCGCAGGCGTCCTCAGCCTGCGTGCCCGCCGACTCGCAGATGAAGCGGGGCGTCCAGCCGCGCGCGGCGATCAGCCGGGCGAGCGGCGCGAAGTCCGGGCCGTACCGGGTGTCGGCAAAGGTCAGGTGCCGCGTTTCGCCCTTGGGGCCGTATTCGATGTGAGAAAAATGGCTGTGGAACACCCGGGCGCGGTCAACGCCGATCGTCTGCTCCATCAGATCGAGCACGGCGGCAAGCTCCTCCTCCGTACGGCAATGCCCCAGCGTGCGGGCGTTTAAGTGCCCGAAATCGATGCAGGGCAGCAGGCGGTCATCCAGCGCGACAAGCTCAAAAATTTCCTCGGCGGAGCCGATGACGCTCTGCTTGCCCATCGTCTCGAGACAGAGCGTCGTGCTGTGGCCCGCGGCTTCGACCGCGTCCAGAATCCGCCGGACGTTCTCCTTGGTGTTCTGAAACGCGCGGTCGCGCGACAGCTTGCCCACGCCGCCCGTGTGGACGACGATGCGGTCCGCGCCCAGCCAGTCCGCCGCCCGGCAGGCGGCCAGCACATAGCCAATGTTTTTCTCGACCCGCTCGGGGTCGGAAGAGGACAGATTGATATAATAGGGCGCGTGCAGCGACATTGTGATGCCGTACAGAGCGGCCTGTGCGCCGATTTTGCGCGCGGTCTCCTCGCCGACCGACACGCCGTGGCCGCACTGGTATTCATAGGCCGTCAGGCCCATGCCGCGCAGCCACCCCGGTGCGTCGGCGGTTGCCCGGAAGCCCGCGTCCGCGAAGGACTGCGCGTTGCCCGCCGGGCCGAATTTGGTTTCCATCGGTGCTTCTCCTTTTTTTCATACACATATCCACAGCCCTTTCCGCATAGTCTGTGCTGAAAAGGAGTGTGGTGAACCATGCCGCATGATCTGGTGCTCGTCTGCGCCGGGGCGGACGCCGCCGAAGCGCGGCAGACCGGTCTTCCCCTGCTGCACCTCTGTCTGGGCCTGCGGGAAAACGGGCGGCTCGACCGGCTGAATCTGACCGACCGCCAGCCCGGCTGCTATCTGGGCGTTGCCGACCTCGGACTTGCCCGCGCGGCGCCGCCCGCCGTCTGCGACCAGCTTCTGTCCGAATGCGCCGGGGCGGGCGCGGCCGGACTGCTGGCCGACTTTGAGCGCGATACCCCGCCCGTGCGGGACTTCCTCGCCGCCCTCGATCAGGCCGCGCACGAGGCCGGTCTGCCGCTGTTCGTGCCGGTCTCCCGGGCGGACGACGTCGAGCACGCCTTCGTGCTGGCCGACACGGCGGTCAGCGGCGGCAGTCTGTCCGACTATTTCGCCGGTCTGTGCGACCGCTACGGCGAACGGGTCGCCGCGTCGCTCTCCCGCGTCTCGCGGGATTTCTGTCTGCCCGCGCCCGACAGCGAGGGCGTGCCCCTCTCGGACACCGACCGCGACGCGCTCCGCGAACGCACGGGCGCGCAGGTCTTTTTCTCCCGCGAGCTGTGCGCCCGGTACTTCACCTACATGGACGCGGACGGCGCCGGGCACTTCGTCCTCTTCGACGACCCCGACACCCTGCGCGCCAAACGCAGTCAGCTCGAAGAACTCGGCGTTTCCCGCTTTTTCGCCCTCTGGCCGGACGCGGCCGGATTATTTGACGACCTTAATCCTGAATAATATCCGCTGTTTTCGCGCCCACCAGACCGATCAGCTCGTCCGGCCGGCACTCGATCTGCCAGCCGATCTTGCCCGCCGACACCATGATGGTCGGGATGATCTCGGCCAGCTCGTGGAACACGGTCGGGTACGCCTTCTTCATGCCGACCGGCGAACAGCCGCCGCGCACGTAGCCGGTCAGGCCGAGCAGTTCCTTGACGTGCACCAGCTCGACCGCCTTCTCGCCCGCCGCCCGCGCCGCCTTCTTTAAATCCAGCTCGGCCGCGACCGGGATAACGAACACGAAAATGCCGCCGCTCTTTCCCCGCGCGACCAGCGTTTTATAGACGCAGTCCGGGTCCTGCCCGAGCAGCTTCGCGACCGTCACGCCGTCCACCGCGTCCTTGCCGTGCGGATAGGTGTGCGGCGTGTACGAAACACCGTGCTGCTCCAGAATACGCATGACATTGGTCTTCTGTTCCGCCATTGCGCCTTCCCTCCTTGTTTTTGCTTGCTTTTTGATTGATTATACCATTTTTTTCGGCCGGTGAGAAGAAATTTTTCACCAAATTTTGTGCAGTTTGTCAGATTCCAAGAAATGGGTTGGCTTTTTCCGCCGGATCGGGTATAATAATCCCATCAGCAATCGACCCCATGTGCCAGAGGTGAAACAGTATGAAAAAAGGATTATCCATCGGCGTGTTTGTGCTCGGCATCCTCATGACCGGCCTGAGCATCACCACCCTGATCCTGGGCGCGTGCGGCATGGGCGCGCACGACGACGAGATCTGACCATCCGCAAAAGGGAACGGCAGGCAGCCGTTCCCCTTTTTTATCCACAGGGCTGCGGATAAGTCCGCGCGGCGCGGTGCATAATGAATCCCGAAGGAGGGATGCGCCATGTGCCACCGATCGAACAACATCCGCCGCGACCCGAATCCGCCCGAGGCGCGCAAGCGGTCGGACAAGTCCGAGGGGCTGACCCGGAAGGAGCCGGAAGGGCTTGACCGGGCGGACACCTACACCGACCTCTACAATCTGTCCGACACGCCCACAGCCAACTGAACAGGGAAAATGGAAAGGCTCGTTCTGCACGAGCCTTTTCCTTATTTAATCCTGTGTCAGGAAGTGCGCCAGCAGCCTGGCCGCGCCCTCGACGTCCGAGACCGCGCACAGCTCACTGGGCGAGTGGATATAGCGGGTCGGGATGGACACCGCGCCCGCGGGCGCGCCCATCGCGGTCTTCTGGAGCATGGCCGTATCGGTGCCGCCGAAGCGCAGAATCTCATGCTGCACCGCGATGCCTGCTTCCGCCGCCGCCCGTTCGAGCGCCGCCGTGACGGCGGGCGAACAGATGACCGAGGAATCCATCAGCTTGATGGCCGGGCCCTTGCCCAGCGCGCAGGCCATCGGATACTTCTGCTCGGGCAGGTCGCCGGTGTCGGTCACGTCGACCGCGACCGCCGCATCGGGCGCGACCGCGAACGCCGCAGGCCCCGAGCCGCGCAGACCGACCTCCTCCTGCACCGTAAACGCGAAATACAGGTCGTTTTCGACCGTTTCGGGCAGCATTTTCATGGCCATCAGCACGGCGGCGCAGCCGATGCGGTTATCAAGATAGGGGCCGCAGAGCACGCCGTTCTGCTCGAACCGTGCGCCGTCGAACACGGCGAAGTCGCCCACGCGCACGCATGCTTCCGCGTCCGCCCGGCTCGTCACGCCCACGTCGATGAACAGGCGCTCAATCGTCAGATCCTTCAGTGCGGTCTTTTCCTCGTACGAGATCACGCCGCGCGTGCCGTTTGCGAAACGCACCGGGATGTTCAGCAGGTCGCCGACCGACAGCCCGCCGACCGGCGCGAAGCGGATGAAGCCGTGCTCGTCGATGAAGGTGGCGACGACGCCGATCGAATCCATGTGCGCCGCCACCAGCAGCTTCTTTTTATGCTCGCCCGTGCCCTTCTTGCGGCAGATCAGGCTGCCCAGCGTGTCGGTCGTCAGATCGTCGCAGTACTCCGCCGCGTATGCCGCGATGACCTCGCGCACGTCCTCCTCCCGTCCCGACGGGCCGAACGCGCCGCCCAGCGTCTCGAACAGTTCAAATGCTTCAGACATTGTCGTCTCCTCCGATTTCCTCTAAAAATGCGCGTGCGGCCTGATAAACCGCCTCAATATCCTCCCATGCGGCCACCGAAACGGGCGAATGGATATAGCGCACGGGCGCGGCCACACCCACGGTGCGCACGCCGGCGCCGGTCTTGTGGACCCGTCCCGCGTCCGTGCCGCCCGCGACCATGTGCTTGGTCTGCCAGCGGATGCCGCGCGCCTGACACGCGTCGCGCAGCAGCTCGAACAGCGCGGCGTCGTAGATCGTGCCGCGATCCATGAAGGGCAGCACCGCGCCGCCCCGCAGAGCGCAGACCTTGCGGCAGCCCTCGGCTGCCGGGATGTCGGCCGCCGTCGTGCCCTCGACCACCAGACAAATGCCGGGCTGAATGCGGAACGCCGCCGTCGCCGCGCCGCGCAGGCCGGTTTCCTCCTGCACGGTGAAGACGAACCAGGTGTCGACCGGCGGTGTTTCCCGCAGCAAAGTCAGCAGGACGGCACAGCCCAAGCGGTCGTCCAGCGCTTTGGCCTTGACCAGCCCGTCGCCCAGCGGGCGAACCGTCGCTTCAAACGTGCCGCAGTCGCCCGGCATCACCTTCTGCTCGGCCTGTTTGCGGCTTGTGCAGCCGATGTCAATATACAAATCGCGGGTCTTGGGCGCGGTCTTGCGCTCGGACGCGGTCGTCAGGTGGACGGCCTTGATGCCGATGACACCCGCAACGGTCTCGCCATCATCGTTTCGGAAATAAACCCGGCGGCCGATCACGACGCGCGGGTCGACCCCGCCCAGAAAGCCGAACTTGACCATGCCGTCCTCGGTCAGCTTCTTGGCGATGACGCCGACCTCGTCCATGTGGGCACAGACCATGACCGGCTGCTCGAGCGCGGTCTTGCCCTTGCGGAAGATCATCAAATTCCCCATCGGGTCGGTTTCGACCGCGTCGGCATAGGGCAGGGCGGCCTGCAAGATGAGGTCGCGCACGCTGTCCTCACAGCCCGAGGGGCCGAACTGGGCGCAGAGTGTTTCAGTCATGTTTCTCAGTGTTTCATTCATCTCAGGCGCACCTCCCCGTCAAAATCGCGCAGAAAATGGTAGATGAGGTCGCCGACCGACTCCACGTCGGAAAGCTTGACCGTCTCGATCGGGGTGTGCATATAGCGCAGCGGGATGGACAGGATGGCTGTCGCCGTGCCGCCCGCGACGATCTGCATGTCCCACGCGTTCGTGCCGGTGTTGCCCTCCATGACCTCGATCTGGTAGTCCATGCCCTCGGCGCGCGCCGTGCGGATCAGGGCGCGGGTCAGAGCGCGATCCATGTTGGGGCCCATGCCGATCATGACGCCGCCGCCGAACTCAAATTCATCGGGCGCGTCGGGCGTTTTGGCGTGGCTCACATCGACCGCGATCGTGTAATCCGGGCGGACGCGGAAGGTGCCGACCGTCGCGCCGAGCGAGGTGACCTCCTCCTGCGTCGAGAGCAAAATAGCCAGATCGACCGATAAATCCTCCTTTTGGAGCTTGCGCAGGGCGTGGGCGATGGCCGCCGCACCCGCGCGGTCGTCCAGACTGGGGCCGGTGATCGTGTCGCGCGAGAGGGCGCTCATATGCGCCGGGAACCAGACCGGCGTGCCGACCGGGATGACCCCGCGCGCGTCGGTCAGGCCGGTGTCGAGATACATTTCGTGGATCGGGATGGCCTTGTCCTGCTCGCCCGGCCCCAGCAGATGGGGCGGCATGCAGCAGACCACGCCGAAGCGGCGCTCGGGGCCGATCTCGACCTCCGCGCCCAGCAGCATCCGCGGGTCGACGCCGCCAACCGAGGTAAAGCGCAGAAAGCCGTCCTCCAGCACCTCGGTGACGAGGAAGCCGATCTGGTCAAGATGCGCGTCCAGCAGGACGGTCTTCGCGCCCGGCTTGCCGCAGGAAACGCGGCCGAGGACGTTGCCGAATGCGTCGGTCTCGATCTCGTCGCAAAGGGGCGCGAACAGGTCGCGCACCGCAGCCGCACCCGCCTGCTCAAAGCCGGTGACCATCGGGATGGCGCACAGAGCTTCGAGCGTCCCGCGCGTGGACAGCCGGGACGGGTCATGTATGGTTTCGTTTTGTTTCAAAACAGATTTCTCCTTTACAGCAGTAAAATCTGTTCTTATTATATCCCGTTTCGCCTTGCAAAACAACTGAAAATCGGTTAAACTGGGAGTATGATGAGAATTGTGACCTATTGCTGGCCGGAAGCGGCCTGCGGCACGACGGTCGAGCGCTTTCTGCGGCGGCAGGGCGTGTCGCGCCGGGTGCTGATCGACCTGAAAAATACGCCGGGCGGGCTGACGCTGGACGGCGCGCCCGTGCGGACGATCGACCGCCTGCCCGCGCACGGCGAGCTGCGGCTCTGCCTGCCCGAGACCGACCGGAGCGACACGATCCCGCAGGCGGACGTGCCGGTTGAGATCGTCTACGAGGACGAGGATTTCTTTGTCGTGAACAAGCAGGCGGGCGTAGCCGTCCACCCCTCGCCGCAGAACCGGGAAAACACGCTGGCGAACGGGCTGGCCGCGCTGTACGCCCGCCGGGACGAGCCGTTCGTGTTCCGGTCGATCGGGCGGCTGGACAAGAACACCTCCGGCCTGCTCGTGCTGGCCAAGAACGCCCTGTCGGCCGGTCTGCTGACCGAAATGGCCGCGAAACGGATCATGCGGCATACCTATCTGGCCGTGTGCGCGGGCACATTGCCCGAATGCGGGACGATCGACGCGCCCATCGGCCGGGCGGACGGCTCGGTCATCCGGCGCGAGGTTCGTGCGGACGGCGACCCGGCGGTGACCCACTTTGAACGGCTGGCCGTGCGGGACGGCTATTCGCTCGCGCGGGTCTGGCTGGACACCGGGCGCACCCACCAGATTCGGGTGCACTTCGCGCACATCGGGCATCCGCTGCCGGGCGATTTCCTGTACTGCCCGGACACATCGCGCATCGGGCGGCACGCCCTGCACGCCCACACGCTGTCCCTGCGCCAGCCGGTCACGGGCGAACCGCTGACCTTCACCGCGCCCCTGCCCGCCGATATGCGGGTCTTTTTTCCCGATTTTCCCGGCTGAAATGAAAGGATTGTAACAAAAAAGGATCGCGCATTGGAATGCGTGATCCTTTTTTCATCCTTACAGGTCTTTCATCGCGGGCAGGCCGCACATACCCTCCGCCATGCGCACCGCGCGGTTGACCGCCTTGCCCATGACGTAGGCCGCCAGCGTGCCTACAACGTCCGGGTCGGCCTGCTGCTGACCGACCGACAGGGCGTAGATCGAGTCGCCGTCCATCGAGGTGTGCACCGGGCGGATCGTCCGCGCGAAGCCGTTGTGCGCCATCGCAGCGATCTTGCCCATCTGCGCCTTGTTGAATGCGCCGTTCGTCACGATCGCGCCGATCGTCGTATTCGTGACCGCGCCGGTGTGCGCCGCACCGTCCACCCGGCTGTAGATCTCCTGCTCGGACGGGCGCAGACCGCGACCGTCCTCGGTGCGCAGACCGGCAAGCTGTGCGCCCGTGTCAATGTCGAACACGTCGCCCATCGCGTTGACGCCCACGATCGCGCCCACCTTGACGTCCCCGACCTGCACGGCGTACGCGCCCACGCCGCTTTTCATCGCGTAGTCCGCGCCGCAGCACTTGCCGACCGTGCAGCCCGTGCCCACGCCGACGCAGCCCTCGTCCATGCCGTCCCGCCGGGCGTTGTCGCACGCGCGGATCGCCATTGCCGCGTCCGGCCGCACGTCCTTCCGCCCGATACCCAGATCGAACACGCACGACTGGCAGACAAGCGGCACCTTGCAGATGCCGGTCTCAAAGCCGATGTCCCGCGCCTCCAGCCAGCGCATGACGCCGCCCGCCGCGTCCAGTCCAAAGGCCGAGCCGCCCGAGAGCACGAGCGCGTTGATGCCGACCGAAGCCGCGCGCGGGTCGAGCAGCGGGGTCTCCCGCGAGGCCGGGCCGCCGCCCCGGATGTCCACGCCGCAGGGCGCGAAGCTGTCGCACAGGATGACCGTCAGGCCGGTCGCCGCTTCCCTGTCCTCCGCCTGGCCGACCGCGAAGCCGCCGACCTCCAAAATACCGATCTCCTTCATAGGTATCCTCCTTTTTTCGGAATACATGGAAAAAGAGCCGCCCACCGCGGCGGACAGCCCTTTTTTGTATCGTTTGAAGAAAGTTACGCCTGCGATACGCTGCGCTTGCCGACAGCCAGCAGCGCCTTGCAGACCGCCGCGGTCAGCACCGCCGCGATCAGCGCCTCGGGCACGCCGTTCATGCCGACAACGCCCATAATGACGCCGAGCAGCAGGTCAGGCTCCACGCCGCCCGCCGCCGCGTACTGGTCGCCGAAGAGCAGGTAGATCAGACCCATGACGCCGATCGTGTTCACCATCGAGCCGATAAAGCCCGAGATCGCCAGAGAAACCGTCTCATTATGTACGGCCTTCCGGAGCGCCTGATAGGCCAGACCAGCCAGCAGACCGATCAGGATACGGGGCACGATCGCCACGATCAGGCTCTTCCAGCTTCCGCTGAACTGCGGGTTCAGGCTGTAAAACGGGGTGAAGACGAACGAGGTGATGTTCGGGGTGATCGTCGCCTTGAACACGCTCGTCAGGCCGAACAGGCCGCCCAGCACCGCGCCCATCTTGGGGCCGAGCAGGCACGCGCCGATGATGACCGGAATGTGCATCGTCGTGGCGTTCATGAAGGGCAGCGGGATATACCCGAGCGGGGTGAAGGCCATGACCAGCATGAGCGCGGTCAGGAGCGCCATCTGCGCCAGCAGGCGCACGTCCATTTTCTTCTGCATATTCAATTTACCTCCTGCTGCCGTCCCGATGCCTCGGGTACAGCGCATTTTTTAGTTGGCTTTCCTGTCGGAACCGTGGTTTTTGTACCAAATGTCCGCCAGTCCGCGCAGGGCGAGGAGCGGCTCGTGGATGGTACGCGTGCGCAGGTAGGGTCGGACGGTCTGGGCCATGCCGCCGGTCAGCAGCACGGTCGGGGTTTGTCCCAGCGCCTCGGCGTACCGGTCGATCAGCCCGTCGATCATGGCGGCCGCGCCGTACACCGCGCCCACCTGCATTGCTTCGGCCGTCGTCTTGCCCAGCACCGAGCGCGGCATGGTCTCGAGTCCGACGGACGGGAGCTGGGCCGCGTATTCCTTGAGCGAGGTCAGGCCGAGCCGCACGCCCGCGGCGATGGCCGAGCCGACGAGCGCCCCAGTCTGGTCGAGGACGGTGAAGGTGGTGGCGGTGCCGAGGTCAACGATGACGCAGGGCATCGGCACGGTGCGGCTGGCGCGCACGGCGGTGACCACACGGTCAGCGCCCAGCGTGCGCGGCTGGTCGATCTTGATGTTCAGGCCGGTCTTGATGCCCGCGCCCACCGTCAGGATGGGGCCGTCGGTCAGAAACCGCAGGGCGCGCTGCATGATCGGGGTCAGCCCGGGTACGACCGAGCAGAGCGCCGCGCCTGTGATGTGCTCGCGCTCCGCGCCGTACAGCGCGAAGACGTTTTTGAGCGCACAGGCATACTGCTCCCCGGTCTGGCGTTCGTCGGCTGCGATCGCGGCGACAAATCGAATGTCGTCCCCGTCGAAGCCGCCGATCGTCACATGGTTATTCCCGATATCCAGCGCAATCAGCATTTGAAACCCTCTCATACCGGCAGGTTGCCGGGTTCATTATACGCCGGTTTTCCGGTTTTGGCAAGCAAAAAAGCGGATTTTTCTGCCAGCGTCATCGCGGGTGCGGACAGGAGGAACCAGAGCGCGGCGTAGCCCGCGCAGATCTGGCCGCGCAGGTTGAGCGGGCGGTCGGAGTAGTCCCAGACGCGCAGGCCGTAGTGCCCGTTGACCGTCAGGCCGACGAGCAGCTCGGCGGTCGTGATGCAGGCCGACCCGGCGAGGCACCGCGAAACGACCGGAAAGCCGCGCAGGCGTTCGCCCAGTCCGCCCAGCGCGACCAGCACGCAGCCGCCCGTCAGCGCCATCGACCAATGGCTGCGCCCCCGCCAGAGGTGCTCGAGCGCGGGATAGCCGACGCTGCCGAGCGCGAACAGCCCGGCGACCTGTCGCAATTCCTTCATAAACACATCACCGGGCGGTAGTTTCCCCGATCTTCCGAACCTTTATGCAAGATCGGCCCGGGCGCGGCGCACCGCGTCGGCGAAGCCGCCGGTGACGACCGTCACCGCCTGCGCCAGCATGAGGTTGACCGGCAGGCCGAAGTTCTCGACCGTGCAGCCGTTCTCGTCGGCGTTGCCCATCCGCTCACGCAGCGACCGCCCGTCGGACAGGTAGCCGTAGACCGGCTTACCCCTGGCGTGGGCGTAGCCCACCTCGAAGGCCGTGCCCGAATCGGGTTCGGCGCCCCGGAAGGGGTTTAAATTGGCGATGACGAGGTCGCACCGGTCGATCATCGCGCAGTTTGCGCGAAAAATTTCGTCCGGGTCGGCACATTCATTGTCGAGCGGATACAGGCCGATGAAGCCATTCTCAGCGCAGACGAGCTTCATCTTCGCGCCCCGCTGCACCGCGTCCGGACAGAACACGTCAAACCCGGCAAGGTATATTTTTTTCATCTTATGTTCTCCTTTGCTTGCATAAAAAGCGGAAAAGGGGCGGACAAGCCGCCCCTTGGATGCGTTTTTCAATTACAGGCGCGCTTCCAGTTCCTTACGGCGCTCCTCGTAGCCCGGCTTGCCCAGCAGGGCGAACATGTTCTTCTTATATGCCTCGACGCCCGGCTGGTCGAACGGGTTGACGCCCAGCAGGTAGCCCGACAGGCCGCAGGCCTTCTCGAAGAAGTAAACGAGGTAGCCGAAGTGGTAAGCGTCGGCCTTGTCGATCTCGATGACGATATTGGGCGTGCCGCCGTCCATATGCGCCATCAGCGTGCCCGCGTAGGCCTTGGAATTGACAAACTGGACGCTCTTGCCCGCCAGATAGTTCAGGCCGTCGATGTCCTCCGCAGTCTCCTCGATGAAGCTCTCGCTTCTGGGCTCCTTGACCCAGACGACGGTCTCGAACATGCTGCGGGTGCCGTCCTGAATGAACTGGCCGATCGAGTGCAGGTCGGTCGAGAAGTTGGCCGAGGTCGCGAAGATGCCCTTCTTGTCCTTGCCCTCGGACTCGTCAAAGAGCTGCTTGAACCACTCGCCCAGCATGACGAGCGCAGGCTCATAGTTGACCAGAATTTCGATGCCCTTGCCCTTGCGGTAGAGGATGTTGCGCAGAGCGGCGTAGCGGAAGCAGTCGTTCTCGGTGACCGAGCCGCTCTGGAAGGCGGCGCGTGCCTCGGCCGCGCCCTGCATGGCCGCGTCGATATCGACACCGGCCGCCGCCATCGGCAGCAGGCCGACCGCCGTCAGGACGGAGAAACGGCCGCCGACGTCGTCCGGAACGACGAAGGTCTCGTAGCCCTCGTCATCGGCCAGCTTCTTGAGCGCGCCGCGCGCCTTGTCGGTGGTGGCGAAGATGCGATCCTTCGCGCCGTCCTTGCCGTACTTGTCCTCGAGCAGCTTCTTGAAGATGCGGAAGGCGATGGCAGGCTCGGTGGTGGTGCCCGACTTGGAGATGACGTTGACGCTGAAATCGCGGTCGCCGATGATGTGGATCACGTCATTGAGATAGGAAGACGAGATGTTCGAGCCGACAAAGTAGACCTCGGGGATGCCTTCGGGACGGACGCCGTTGTACATCTGGCCGTTGACGAACTCGATCGCGGCGCGCGCGCCCAGATAGGAGCCGCCGATGCCGATGACGACGAGCACGTCGCTGTGCGCCTGAATCCTGGCGGCGGCCTGCTTGATGCGGGCGAATTCCTCCTTGTCATAATCGACCGGCAGATCGACCCAGCCGTGGAAATCATTGCCCGCGCCCGTGTGGGAGAGCAGCAGATCGTTTGCGGCCTGAATCATCGGGTCGAGATAGGCGACCTCGCGCTCCTCGACGAAGCCAGCCAGACCGGTCATTTTAAATTCCATAGACATTCGAAACACCTCATCCTTAATACTTTCACGTTTTTCACAAAACAGATTCCCTTCATCTTTTCCCATTCTATGGAAAACGCTTTTCCCTTAGTCATATTTTACTACAAACAATATCCATGTGCAACACCTTTTGGCGAATCTGTCAAAAATCGCAGAAAAATTGCACAAATAGACCGTTTTTGCAAAAACCGGAACAAAAAAAGACGGCGGAACCTGCGCGGTTCCGCCGTCTTTGGAGAAGCGTATTTTAATAGATCGGATACTGGGCGACCATTTCGAGCACGCCCTTGCGGATGGAATCGGCCTTGTTCTCGAAGTCGGTGGCCGCCTGCCAGATGAACTCGGCGATGCGGAGCATCTCGGGCTCACGGAAGCCACGGGTGGTGACCGCCGGGGTGCCGACGCGCATGCCCGAGGTGACGAAGGGGCCTTCGGGGTCGTTCGGGATGGCGTTCTTGTTGGCCGTGATGTAGACCTCGTCCAGACGGCGCTGCAGCTCCTTGCCGGTGACGCCCGCCTTGCGCAGGTCGATCAGGGCGAGGTGGTTGTCGGTGCCGCCCGAAACCAGATCGAAGCCCTGCGCCATCAGTGCGTCCGCCAGAGCCTTGGCGTTGCGGACGACCTGGGTCTGATAGGCCTTGAACTCGGGCTTGAGGGCCTCGCCGAAGCAGACGGCCTTGGCCGCGATGACGTGCATGAGCGGACCGCCCTGGGTGCCGGGGAAGATGGCCTTGTTGAGCTTCTTGATCAGCTCGTCGTTGTTCGTCAGGATGACGCCGCCGCGCGGGCCGCGCAGAGTCTTATGGGTGGTGGTGGTGACGACGTCGGCGTAGGGCACCGGATTCATATGCAGACCGGCGGCAACCAGACCGGCGATGTGCGCCATGTCTACAAACAGATACGCGCCGACCTCATGGGCGATCTCGGCGAACTTTGCGAAGTCGATCGCGCGCGGATAGGCCGAAGCGCCCGCAATGATCATCTTGGGCTTTTCCTTCTGGGCGAGGGCGCGGAGCGCGTCGTAGTCGATGCGGCCGTCGGCGTCCACGCCGTAGGGCACGATGTGGTAGAGCAGGCCGGACTGGTTGACCGGGGAGCCGTGGGTCAGGTGGCCGCCGTTGTCGAGGCTCATGCCGAGGACGGTATCGCCCGGCTGGCAGAGCGCCTGATAGACCGCCATGTTGGCCTGTGCGCCCGAATGAGGCTGGATGTTGGCGTACTTCGCGCCGAAGATCTGGCAGACACGGGCAATGGCGAGGTTTTCGACCTCGTCGACGCACTCACAGCCGCCGTAATACCGCTTGCCCGGATAGCCCTCGGCGTACTTGTTGGTCAGGACAGAGCCCATCGCGGCAAGCACCGCGCCGCTGACAATATTTTCGGACGCGATCAGCTCGATATTACGCACCTGACGGTCGTATTCCTTGCGGATCATTGCGCCGACTTCGGGGTCAAACTCCGAAACGTAGTCCATTGCATCCTTGAGCACCATGCAGATATCCTCCTTATTTCACACACCGGCGCGCGGCGCCGGATCGTTTTCACAGTTCTATTATGGCAGATTTTCTATAAAATGCAACCTTTTTCCGCACAAACACATATTTTAGTCGTTTTCCACTTTTGCACGGAAAAGTGCGCGCGGATTTTTATGGATTCTGTTGACGAAATATGATATAGTATTCACAGAATGATCAGAATGAATTTCGGTTGGGAGGAATCCTGCATGACAAAGAAGGAACGCGCCGCGGCTGTGATCGAGCTGCTCCGGCAGGCCTATCCGGACGCCGCCTGCGCCCTGCACTATACACACGATTACGAGCTGCTGTTTGCCACCCGTCTGTCCGCCCAGTGCACGGATACGCGGGTCAATCTGGTGACGGCCGACCTCTTCACCCGCTTCCCCACCCTCCAGAGCTTCGCGGATGCCCCGGTCGAAGCCATCGAGGACAGCATCAAGACCTGCGGCCTGTTCCACACCAAGGCGCGCGACCTCAAGGCGGCGGCGCAGATGCTGCTGGCCGAGTTCGGCGGCCGGGTGCCCGACAACATGGAAGACCTGCTGCGCCTGCCGGGCGTCGGACGCAAGACGGCCAATCTGGTGCTGGGCGACATCTACGGCCAGCCCGCCGTCGTGACCGACACCCACTGCATCCGCCTGTCCAACCGGCTGGGCTTTGTGAAGGACGAGAAAGACCCGGTCAAGGTCGAGACCGCCCTGCGCAAGCTGCTCGATCCCAAGGAGTCGTCCGATTTCTGCCACCGGCTGGTGCTCTTCGGCCGCGAGGTCTGCACTGCCCGCGCACCCAAGTGCCAGAACTGCTGTCTCGCGACTGTCTGCCCGAGCTTTCCCCTGACCGAGAAAAAAGGAAAGAAGAAATAAACAACAAAAGCTCCCGAACGGGAGCTTTTTGTTACATATGTATCTTTTTCAGCCTTCCTCGGTCGTTTCAACCGTCTCAGGCGCAGACAGCCGCCGGCCGGCGAAGGCTTCGGGGTGGCGCTCATAGATCAGGCGCAGGCCCTCCATCGTGAGGTTGGGGTCGACCGCGTCGATCAGCTCGCAGTGCTCGGCCATCATGCGGCCCATGCCGCCCGTGGCGATCACGCGCACGCCCTCGGTCATCTCGGCCTTCATGTCCAGAATGATGCCGGTCAGTGCGCCCACATAGCCGCGCACCGCGCCCGACTGCATGGAATGCTCGGTCGTGCGGCCGATGGCCTTCTCGGGGCGGACGATGTCAACGCGCGGCAGCTTGGACGCCTTCATGAACAGGGCTTCCATCGCGACCTTGATGCCCGGGAAGATCGCGCCGCCCAGATAGGCGCCGGTCTCGTCGATGCAGTCAAAGGTGATCGCGGTGCCGATATCGACGATGATGAGCGGCTTGCCGTACTTCTCAATGGCCGAGACCGCGTTGACCAGACGGTCGACGCCGACCTCGCGCGGATTGGCGTAGTGGTTTTCGACGCCGGTGTCCACGCTCTGTCCGACGATGACCGGGTCGAGGCAGAAATACTTGCGGATCGCGTTCGTCAGCGAGTACATGACCGGCGGCACGACCGACGCGATGATGACCGCCTTGGTCTCGGCGGGCTTGCAGCCGCGGAACTGGTAATATTGCAGGATCTTCATGCCGATCTCGTCCGAGGTGGCGGACGCATTGGTCGCAATGCGGAAGGAGCCGCGCAGCTTCTCCCCTTCATACAGGCCGAACACCATGTTGGTGTTGCCTACGTCAATGGCTAACAGCATAGGTTTTACTTCCATCCCCATCTTCGTTTTGTTTTCCGTTCCCGGGTCCAGGGCTGCCCCTCGGCGTCCAGAATTTCGACGGCCTGCACCGCCCCGTCCGCGATCGTCAGGCGCGCGTAGGACGCGGGCCCGCTGCGCGGCAGGCTGATCGAGCCGGGATTGAGCACCTCGACCGCGCCGTGCCGCTCGTGGTAGACCACGTGGGTGTGGCCGTAGAGCGCGAGCGTGCAGCCCTTCTCGGCGGCGTGCTGCGGCAGGCGGCCGGGCGAGGCGAACGTCGCGCCCTCCCGGTGGCCGTGTGCGAAATAGACCGAAACGCCGCCCACGCGCACGACGGCCTGCGTGGGTGCGTCCTGTCCCCAGTCGTTGTTGCCCAGCACCGCGTAAACCGGCAGGCTGGGATAGCTGCGGCGCAGGTCGCAGGCGTCCTCATAGCAATCACCCAGATGAAAGACCGCGTCCGGGCATTCGCGCTCGATCGCGTCGTACATATCGATCGTCCGCCCGTGCGAATCTGAAAATACCAAAGCCTTCACGCCGCTTGACTCTCCTTTTGTGCATGGATGCCCGATGGGCTACACGGTAAACTATACACGAATTTTACGGCGCTGTAAACCCTTTCCGCACAATTTCGGTGAAAGCCGCATACAGTATAGTATATGAGAAAACGGAGGGATGTCAGATGCAAGATTTTAACGAGCTGCTTGCCGCGTTCCGCGCCCAGAGCGGCGGTGCGCCCCAGCTTTCGGCGCTCGAGCAGTTCATGCACTCCCCGCAGGGGCAGGGCATGGCGCAGGGGCTTTCACAGGAGACGACAGCGCGCATCGCGCAGGCCGCGCAGGCGGCCGGTCAGGGCGACCGGGAGGGCGCGCAGGCAGCGGTCGCCGCCATTCTGCGCACGCCCGAGGGCGCCGCGCTGGCCGCGCAGATCAGGAACCTGCTGGGAAAATGAAAGGAGGCGCAGCCGCATGGATGGAACCGACCTGTTTTCCTCCCTGCTGAACGACCCGGCCGCGCTGCAAAGCGCGATTTCGATGGCCTCCTCCCTGCTGAGCGGTGCGGCGGGCGGTAACGCCCCGTCCGCCGCCCCATCCGGCGGGGCGGTCTCCCCTGCCGCGCCCACGGGCGCGTCCGCCTTTGTCCCGCCGTCTGCGCCGGGTGCGCCGGACGCGCCGGGTGGTTCGGGCACATCGGGCGCATCCGCGCCCACTTACGACCCCTCGGCCGACCTGATGCGGGCGGCCATGCCGGTGCTCGGGCGGATCGCCAAATCGGCGCAGTCGGCGGTCACCCCCGAAAAGCGCAACCTGCTCAACGCCGTCAAGCCCTTCGTCGGGACGCACACCGCCCAGCAGATCGACCACGGCATGAAGCTGGTCTCGCTGGCGCGGATGGCCTCAGCCGCGATGAACCAGCTCGGCGGCGAGGAGGGCGGCCATGTATAACCGTTATCTGAACGCCCAGCGCTGCACGCCCGCGCCGGTCTGCCCATCGCCCGAGCCGGACTGCGGCTGCGCGGGCGCAAAAAAACAGCCCGCCGGGGCGGGCGGACTGCTGCAAACGCTGGGCGACCGGCTGGGCGACATCCGGTTTGATTCGGACACCCTGATCGCCCTTGCGGTCGTGTGGTTCCTGCTCTCGGACGGCGAGGCGACCGACACCGATCTGCTCATCATCGTATTCGTTCTGCTCGTGCTCGGGCTGTGAGCCGTTAAAGGTAACCCCTGGTGCGCATCAGCGTGCAGGCGGCGTTCGTCAGCCGGGCGTAGTCCGCGAGGCTGAGCCGCTCGCCGCGCACCCGCTCGTCCAGCTCGCAGAAGGTCACAAGCTCGGTAAGCTGCGCCTTGTCAAACCGGCCGCCGAAGGCCGTGCCGATGGCGTTGACCAGCGTTTTGCGGCGCTGGTTGAAGGCCGCACGGACGATGGCAAAAAACAGGCGCTCGTCCTCGACCTCGACGGGCGGCTTTTCGCGGGGCGTCAGGCGGATGACCGCCGAATCGACCTTGGGCTGGGGCATGAAGCAGTCGCGCGGAACGTCGAACAGGATGTGCGCGTCGGCGTGGTACTGTACATAGATGGAGAAGGCGGAGTAATCGGATGAACCGGCGGGCGCGCAGATGCGCTCGGCAACCTCCTTCTGTACCATGACGGTCACACCGGCGAACGCGCCGCTGTCCAGCAGGGCGGAAATCGCCGGGCTGGTGATGTAATAGGGCAGGTTTGCGCAGGCATAGACTGTCTTGCCCGGGAATTTCTCGCGACAGAGGGCGGCGAGGTCGGTCTTGAGCACGTCGCCCTGAATGACCTCGACGTTGCCGCAGCCCGCGAGGGTCTCATCGAGCACGGGGAACAGGGCGCGGTCAAGCTCGATGGCGGCGACCTGCGCGGCGCGCTGCGACAGCTCGACGGTCAGGCAGCCCATGCCGGGGCCGACCTCGACGACGCAGTCGTCTTCGCCCGCGCCGCACTCGGCGGCGATGCGCGCCGGTACCCACGCCTCGGTGAGAAAGTTCTGGCCGAGCGCCTTGGAGAAGCGGAAGCCGTGGCGGCCCAGAATCTCCTTGATGTCCTGAATATCACAAAGTCCCATATTGGTCTCCTTGCATGTGTATTTTTTACGCCCAAACGGGGCAGAATGGGGGCAGAGGTGATGCAGAAATGATGGGCTACGGGGAAATGAACAATGATATGGGGCGGTTTTTCCGCACCCTGCCCAAGTATGTACAGGAAAACCTGCTGCAAAGCGGCGTGGTCTTCCGCACGGAGGCCGACCTGCGCCGCTGCGCCGCCTATCTGATGGACACGGACGGCAGGAAGCATTGACAAAATCGTATTTCGGTGTAAAAAAGCAGGCGCAAAAGCCTGCTTTTTTCCGTTTTTGCATGTCTTTACGGGTGTACACCGTATTTGCTGGTCGTCGTATAGTTGACCTTGCCGCCAACCGTGCGGGTCGTGGTGTAGACGCCGTTTTTCCCGGTGACCTTGATGACGCCCTTTTCGATCTTGGCGTCCGACGGGCCGAGGATGGACATGGTCAGGGTGCCCTGACTGGCGCTGTAATATGTACCGACCATGACCGGGAATTTATAGGGGTTCTTGAACTTGAAATCGGGGCCGCCCCACGAGACGGTCGCGTCCCTTCCCCTGGGCAGGTAGCTGACCGGCAGGCTGTGCGCCGTGCGCTGAACGATGGTCATATTGGACTCGAGCGCAGCGTTGAACAGGGTCGAGGACACCTGACAGATGCCGCCGCCCAGTCCGGAGGCCACGCTGCCGTTGATATAAACGCCGGCCTCCTTGTAGCCGCGCGCGGCGGTGCGCTGGCCGACGACCTGATTGTACGAGAAGGTCGCGCCCGGCTGGATGACATAGCCGTTGCAGGCCTTGGTGGCAAGCTGGATGTTGGTGTTTCGGTTCGTCTGGCTGCGGTTAAACCTGGTCGTGCAGGTAGCAAGGGTCTGGCCGTAGGGATTGACCCACGGCTTCTGCGGCTCGGCCGGCTTGACCGGCTCAGCGGGCTTTTCAGGCTCCGGCTCCGGCTCGGCAACGGGCGGGACGTAAGGCTCCAATCCCGAGGTGATCTGATCGACGGTCTCGACGATCGCCGGGGGCTGCTCTGCCGGTGCGGACGGCGTGGCCGAACCCGCGCCGACGCTCAGCGCGAGGAGCAGGGCTGCGGTTTCCAGCATTTACATATCTCCTTTGCGTCAAAAAAAGCGAATGAAAAAAAGGACGGGCCAGCGGATGTCCCGCTGACCCGTTCATTATATCATGCTTTGCGCGGCGGAACAAGCGTCAGCTTGGACAAACCGCGGGATTTATTCGCCTTCAATCAGGCCATATCCACCGTTTGCGCGCTTATAGAGCACGGAGTAGACATTTCCCTCGTCCGCATTGCGGAAGAAATAGAACTGATGGCCGATCAGGTTCATCTGGAGCATGGCCTCCTCGACGCTCATGGCCTCGACGGCAAAGCGCTTGCGGCGGATCAGCTCATAGGTCTCCTCGGACTCGGCCATCTGCTCGGCGTGCGCGGCGGCCTTTTCAAAGGCGCCCTGGCGCAGCCGCTTTTCGAGGCGGGTCTTGTTCTTGCGGATCTGGCGCTCGATGCGGTTGATCGCGCCGTCCACAGACGCGAACATATCGGTGGTGGTCTCCTCTGCGCGGACGATCATCTGGCCCTGTTTGACCGTGATCTCGGCAGTCTGCCGCCCCTTCAGTTCAGAAAACGTGAGTACGGATTCGGAGTCGGTCGTGAAATAGCGATCGAGCTTTTCGACCTTCTTGACGGCGTAATCACGGAGCTCATCGGAAATCTTGGTTTTCCGCTCGACGATGGTGAACTTCATAACATCATCTCCATTCTTGGGCACAGCGCCCAAAGTGTTTGCGAATCCACGAAAGGGGGAATTGCTTGTACATATTATACTGTATCCCGGGGTGGATTACAAGAGGTGTTTGTGAAATTTCACCCGAAGGCTGAGAAATTTTTCGCGCGGCGTTTACAGCGTCCCCTCGGCATGGCGGGTGACGTGGCAGCCGATCGAGACGGCGCACGGCAGGGACGCGATGTGGGTGGCAAAGGGCAGAATCGCGCACGAAAGCGCGGTGACCGTGCCGCCCAGACCCTGCGGGCCGACGCCCGAGGCGTTGACGCGGTCGAGAATCCGGTGCTCCATTTCAGCGTAGAGCGGGTCTTCGCTGAACTGGCCGACCGGGCGCAGCAGGGCTTCCTTGGCGAGCGCCGCGGCCTTGTCCGCCGTGCCGCCCAGACCGACGCCGATGATGACCGGCGGGCAGGGATTGGAGCCTGCCGCGATGACGGTGTCCGCGATCCAGTCGGCGATCACTTCCTTGGTGGCCGCCGGGGTGAACATCTTCATGGCGCTCATGTTCTCGCTGCCGCCGCCCTTGGGCGCGACGATGATCTTGACGCTCTCGCCCGGGACGATGCGGGTGTGGAGCATGGCCGGGGTGTTGTCGTCCGTGTTGACCCGGCGCAGCGGGTCGGAGACGATCGACTTGCGCAGATAGCCGTCGACGTAGCCCTGCCGCACGCCCTCGTTGACCGCGTCCTCAAACGCGCCGCCGGTCAGGTGCACGTCCTGTCCGACCTCGGCGAAGATGACCGCCGAGCCGGTGTCCTGACAGATGGGCACGTCCTGCTCGCAGGCCAGCTTGCAGTTGCGGATCATCTCATCGAAGATCGTCCGCCCCAGCGGGGACTGCTCGGCCGCGCGGCCGGTCTCAAACGACTGCGCCACGTCCTCGGGCAGGCGGTAGTTGGCCTCCATGCACAGGCGGCGCACCAGTGCGGTGACTTCGCTGACATTGATTTCTCTCATAGCGGTTCTCTCCTTTTATTCGTCTGCGCGGTAGGCGGTCTGCCCGTTGCAGAGCACCAGCTTGACGCGCGATTGGAAGGCAAACGGATGGCCGGACAGGACGACGAGGTCGGCGTCCTTACCCGGGACGAGCGAGCCGACCCGGCTGTCGATCCCGACGATCTGCGCCGGGTACAGCGTGATGGCGCGCAGAGCCTCGGTCTCGTCCATGCCGTGCTCGGCGGCGACGGCGGCGCAGTGCCGCAGATACTTGACCGGGGTCTCGGGGTGGTCGGTCGTGATGGCGGTGCGCACGCCCGCCTTGCGGAGCAGGCCGGGCGCGGCCTCGGTGAGCTGACGCAGCTCGGGCTTGGAGCGGTCGGTCAAAAAGGGGCCGCTGAGCACGGGCACGTCGTCCTGCGCGAGCAGGTCGGCGACCAGATGCCCCTCGGTGCCGTGGACGATGACCGGGCGCAGACCGAACTCCCGGCAGATGCGCAGGCCGGTGAAGATGTCGTCCGCCCGGTGGGCGTGGATGTGCGCGGTGATCTCGCCGTGCAGCAGGGGCAGCAGGGCTTCATACTTGATTTCGTAATCGGGCGCGTCCTCGTCCGGGTCGTCCAGCGCGCGCTGCTTCCGCTCGTCGTACTCCTGCGCCTTGCGCAGATTTTCACGCAGAATGGCGGCGGTCGCCATGCGGGTGACCGGGCTTTCGTCCTTCTCGTGGTAGACGCACTTGGGGTTCTCGCCCAGCGCGAACTTGATGCCGACCGGCGCGGCGACGATCATATCGTCCACCCGGCGCCCCAGCGTCTTGATCGCGGCGATCTCGCCGCCGATCGGGTTGGCCGAGCCGGGACTGACCAAACAGCAGGTCACGCCCGCCTCGCGAGCCTCGGCAAAGGCGCGCTCCATCGGGTTGACCGCGTCGATCGCCCGCAGGTGGGGGGTGGCCGGGTCGGTGTCCTCGTTGCCGTCCGCCCCCTCAAAGCCCAGCGAGTCCTCATACAGACCCAAATGGGTGTGCGCGTCGATCAGGCCGGGCAGGACATAGCCGCCCGCCGCGTCATAGACCTCGTCCGCCCCTTCCGGGCAGCCGCTCATCGGGCCAAGCTGTGCAATGCGGCCGTCCTCCCCGGTCAGCACAAAGCCGCGCGGCAGCGCCTCCCCCTCCATCGGCAGAACAAAGGCGTTTTGAATCAGAATTTTTTTCATTGAAAACCTTCCAAATATTGACATTTTTCATCGTTGACAGGACTTTTCATGGGTGATACAATAATCATGGCGATCGGGAAACGGTCGCCATGCACCGTTCATATCTTTATCCCCACAATCCTACTGATTTCGCGTCCTCTCGTCGAGGGCGCATTTTTTTTGGCGCTTTCCGGCAAAGAAAACGCCGGAGCGGCAGGCGCTCCGGCGAAACGTTCACGCTGTGTTACTTGCGGCGGCGCGAACCGCTCTTGCGGTCGGTATTGTGGCGCAGATCGGCCATGCGGCTCTCGCTGTCGGCCATGAAGAGCTTGAGCTTATCCTCAAACGTCATCGTCGCGGGGTCGCGCGGCTGCTTCTCGCGCGGCGGACGGCCGCCCTCACGCGGTGCGCGCGGGCGCTGCTGCTGGGGACGGCGCTCAAAGCCGCCGGACCGCGGCTGCTGCTGTCCCTGCTGCGGGTTTTCAACCGCCCGCTTGATGGACAGGTTGATGCGGCCCGCATCGTCGATATTGATGATCTTTACGCGGACGGTCTCGCCCTCCTTGATGAACTCCTTGATGTCGCTGACAAAGGAATTCGCCACCTCGGAAATGTGAACCATGCCCGACTTACCCTCCGGCAGGGCGACGAACGCACCGAACTTCGTGATGCCCGTGACCTTGCCCTCCAGAATTGCTCCTACAGCCAAACCCATACCCTTTTGTTTGCCCTCCGTATTTTTATTTAACGCTTTTTCGTCTGCGTTTTGGGATCGAAAAAAATGTGCCGCCGGGATGCTTACCGGCTGGAGGAATCGACGAAGACGCGCTCATTCGGCATGATGTAGCCGTACTGGTTGCGTGCGATCGCGGCGATCTCGTCGTCCGAGATGCCCTCCTCCACCTGCTTGCGCAGCGCATCGTTGTCGCTCCGGCTCTCCTCGATCTGGCTGTCGAGTGCGCGAACCTCAGCCGCCTTGTCGGCGATCTGGGTCTGGAGCTGGACGAGCGAGATGACCGCGTAAAACGCGGCGCAGAGCACGCCGATCTTGAGGATGAGCCGGGTGTTCCGGCCGGACGGCTTTTTGCGACTGTTCGCCATGCGGCGTCCCTCCTCCTTCGATGCGTGATACAAACATTTACACGCTTACTATTCTAAACCTTTTTTCTGTGAAATGGAAGTGTTTTTTTGAATTTTTTCGAGAACTTTTCTGTTCCCTGACCAACGAGCCGCCTGACCGGGGCGCACAGGCGGGTCAGCACGCGCCCGGCAAGGCGGGCAAGGGCGTGCACGAGCCGCGCCGCGCCGCCCAGCAGGGCGGTGAGCGCCGGGCGCGTCCAGGCCGACAGGGTGAGCTGAAAGCCGAGCGCACCCAGCGCACAGCCGAGCAACAGGAAGCCGCGCACCTGTCCCCCGGCGCGCACGACGGTGAAGACGAAATAGGCCGAGAGGGTCACGAGCCAGAACAGGCCGTCGCACAGGGCGGTCAATCCGGCGCGGGCGCGCGCGACCGTCCGAATCGCCGCGAAGCCGTCATACAGCAGGCCGACCGCCGCGCCCAGCAGGACGGCCTCCAGAAAATACGCCGTCTGCGCGGCCAGCGGCAGGTACAGGCCGATCATCGGAACAGGCGGGCGAACAGGCCGCCGCGCGCCCCGGTCGTGTCGTCGTATTCGAGCGACTGCACCTCGCCCGTCAGGCACAGCTCCCCCTGATCGAGACTCAGCCGCTCGACGTGCAGGTTTTCCCCGCGCACGGTCAGCGTGCCCTCGTCGGTCTCCATCGCAATCGCGTTTTCGTCAAAGGTGGTCACGTCGGTCACCCCGGTCACGGCCAGCCGTTCCCGGCCGAACATCGTCAGGCTGTGCGCCATGCCGCCCGCGCGGCTCTTTTCCTCGCTTGCCATGCTTGCCTTCCTCCCCTGTGTTCCGCGCAAAAGAAAAACGCGCTTTGCTCCCATTCTATGCGGGCAAAACGCGTTTTAGACTGTGTTTTTGTTATAAAATCTCACGGTACAGGCCGGAGGCGTCGTTCTTGAGCACGTGCTCGGCCACGTCCAGCACCTCGACCTTCATCGTGCGCTGGCCGAAGGCGATTTCGATGACGTCGCCCACCTTGACCTGATAGGAGGCCTTGGCCTGACGGCCGTTGACCAGAATACGGTCGCCGTCGCAGGCGTCGTTCGCGACGGTGCGGCGCTTGATGAGCCGGGAGACCTTCAGATATTTGTCAAGCCGCATCAGCGGTTCACCCTCTCCTTGAGTTGTTTGGCCGGTTTGAAGACCGGGACGGTCGCTTCCGCGACCGGAATCGCCGCGCCGGTATGGATGTTGCGGCAGGTGCGCGCGGTGCGCGTGCGGGTCTCGAACGCGCCGAAGCCGATCAGGTTGAGCTTTTCGCCCCGCTCGAGCGACTCGGCGATCGTCTCAAAGACCGCGTTCGCCGCCTTCTCCGCGTCCTTCTGGGTCATGCCCGCGTGGAACGCGACCCGGGCGATGAATTCATGCTTCTTCATGCCCCGTCCCCGTGCTCCCGCGCCTTGACCGCGTCCCAGAGGGCGTCCATCTCGGCGAGAGTCATGTCGGACAGCTCCCGCCCGGCCTCGTGCGCGGCCTGCTCGACCTGCGCGAAGCGGCGGATGAACTTGTCGGTCGTGTTGGCGATGGCCTGCTCGGGGTCGGTCTTGAGGAAGCGCGCGACGTTGACCGCGGCGAAGAGCAGATCGCCCAGCTCCTCGGAGGGGTCGCCCTCCCCCGCAATCGCGCGTTCGACCTCGGCGGTCTCCTCGCGCACCTTGTCGAGCGCGCCCGAAACGTCGTCCCAGTCGAAGCCGACCTTGGCGGCCTTATGCTGCACCTTTTCGGCGCGGATGAGGCCGGGCAGGCTGCGGGCAACGCTCTCGAGCGTGTCGGTGGCCGACTGCTGGTGCTTCTCCTTCTGCTTGAGCGTGTCCCAGTTTTCGAGCACCTCGTCCGCGTTTTCGACCTTGACCGAGCCGAACACGTGCGGGTGGCGGTAGATCATCTTTTTGCACACGCCGTCGGCCACGTCGTCGAGCGTGAACCGCCCGGCCTCGGCCTCGATCTGCGCGTGGAAGACGACCTGCAAGAGCACGTCGCCCAGCTCCTCGCAGAGCAGGACGGGATCGTCGTTGTCGATGGCCTCGACCGCCTCGTAGGTCTCCTCGATGAAGCTGCGGCGGATCGACTTGTGATCCTGCTCCCGATCCCAGACGCAGCCGCCCGGGGAGCGCAGCAGGCGCATGATCTCGACCAGATCGGAAACGTTATATTTTTCCTTGAATTTGTATTCTACCATGATGTTTGATCCATTCCTTGTTTGAAATTACAGCCGCAGCAGGCGGACGAGGGTCTGCCCCTTGGGCATCATGAGCACGTCGTCCCGCTCAAGCGCGTGCAGGGCGAGCAGCAGGCCGACATAGAGCACGAAGGCGACGCAGATCGCGGCGAGCACGCCGATCGTGTTGCCCAGAAGGCCGGAGGCCAGCCGGTAGGTGATGGACGCGCCCGCGCCCATGCCGAGGCAGGCCGCCATCGGGCGGAAAAACGCCTTGTCCAGACCGGGCAGGCGGATGTACTTGCGCAGGATGATGAGGTTGGTCACGGCGATGAAGGTGTAGCAGACCACCGTGCCGAAGGGTGCGCCGTAGATGTTGATGTCCGGGGTGCCGACCAGCGTGTAGTTGACGAGCACCTTGATGACGCCGCCGATCAGCATGGTGATGACCGGCACGCGCACCCGGCCTGCCGCCTGCAGGACGGCGTTCGTCAGGCTGACGAGGGCGACGAACGGGATGGCGAAGGCCAGCACGCGCAGGCAGGCCGCGCCCACGTCCATCTCCCCGACGAACAGCATGGTCAGGATGGGTTTGGCCAGCACGAAGTAGCCCGTGCCCGCGGGCAGGGCGATCAGCATGGCGATGCGGGTGGCCGCGCCCATGTTCCTGGCGGTCATCTCGCGGTCGCCCACAGCCATGGCGCGCGCAATCGCCGGGACAATCGAGATGGCGAGCGCGGCAATCAGGGTCTGGGGCAGGTTGTACATCGTGAAGGCCTTGCCGTTATACATGCCGAACAGCTCGTTGGCCTCCTGCAAGGAGAAGCCGACCGATTGCAAACGGGAGACGACCATCGTGGTATCGACAAGGGTGGTCAGGCTGGTGACCGAGTTCGTCAGGGTAATCGGAATGACCATCCACAAAAGGTCGTGGAAGAGTTGGGGCACGGTGCGGCAGTCACGGCTGCGCGAGCGTGCGCGGCGGCCGGGGTCGCGCAGATAGTAGACCCAGATGCCGGCGGCGGCGACGCCCTCACCGATCGTGATGCCCAGAATGGCCAGTGCGGTGCAAACTTCGACCGCGTAGCCCTGCCTGACGCCCAAAAAGGCCAGACCGAGGCCGAGGAAGAGCTTGCCCAGCGCCTCGACGAGCTGGCTCATGGCGGTCGGGGTCATGTTGGAGTGACCCTGATAGTAGCCGCGCACGACCGAAATGCACGCGACGAAGAAAACCGAGGGCGCGACCGCCTTCATCGGCAGGACGGCGGCGGGGTTTTTGATGAGGCCGCCCAGCCACGACGCGCCGAAGAACAGGAAGGCCGAGCAGAGCGCACCCAGCGTGATGAAGACCATGCCCGCGATGCGGACGATCGAGCGGATCTCCCGATTGCGTCCGAGGGCGGCGGACTCGGAGACCAGCTTGGACAGGGCGACAGGCACGCCCGCCGTCGAGATGACGAACATGGCGGTGTAGAACTGATAGGCGACGTTGAACACGCCCATGCCCTCGTCCAGAACGAGGTGCTGGAGCGGAATCTTGAACAGCGCACCGATCACCTTGACCAGCATATTCGCGACGAGCAGGATGAACGCACCCTGCAAAAAGCTCTGTTTCTTGGATTTTTGCTGCATTTTATCCTCTTTTCAGCGGCTTACAGGCCGAGCGGCGCACCGCAGCCCGCGCAGTAGGCATCCTCCCGGCTGCACTGACGGCCGCAGCGGGGGCAGGTGCAGACGGTTTTCAGCTCGGAAATCTGGCCGCGCAGGGCTTCGATCTGGCTCTGCAGATCGTCCAGCCGGGCGAGCTTTTCCTCGACCGTGCCGTCCTCGACCTCGGCGCCCTGATGGATGTCGTAGATCGTCTTGCCGATCTCCTTATAGAGCACCTCGCACTCGGTATTGAGATCGAAAACCTGCAGGTTCAGGCGGGTAGCCTGCGCCATTTCGTTGACTTTTTTGCCGGTCTTGTCGGCGACGCGGACGGTCGCGGTGCGGGTCTGCTCGGCGACGACCTTGATCTTTTCCAGAAGCATCGAAACGTTAGTTTCCATTTGACTGACTTCTCCTTTCGGCCGCCGGTTTGCCCGTGCGGCACACACAAATTATATGCCACAGCCTATCAAAAGGCAAGATTTTTCTGATTTATTCCGAAATTTCGGCGTTAGCCGAAAAACTCGCGCAGGAGGGAGTCCGCCGGGAGGAACGGCGCGGGGTCTAAGGGCGCAAAGCGCCGCGCGGCCTCGACGGCCTCGGGCAGACCGGCCTGACGCAGCGCGTCGGCGTTCCGCGTGAGGGCTTCGGCCAGCGCGGGATAGAGCACGCAGCTCTCGTAGGGCAGATAGGTATCGAGCGTGAAGGCGGCAGCGTGCCGGTAGGGCGCGATATAGAGCCGCTCGCCCCGGCGCACCGACCGCCACTGGCGGATGGTATCGGGCACGGACGCGCCCCGGAACCGGGCGTCGCGCAGAGCGCGGCGGGCGAAGCGGAGGGTCTCGGGGGAAAAGCACAGGCCGTCGTCACAGACGACGGACGCGTCCAGCGCGAGGGATACGCCGGTCGCCAGTCCGTCCAGACCGCCCGTGATCACGTCGTTCAGGGCGTGGATGCCCTCGATGATGATGAGTTCGTCCGGACGCCGACGGATCGGGGTCACGTCCCGGGTCTGTTGTCCGGTCAGGAAATCGAAGCGCGGCAGGGCGATTTCCTCCCCAGCGGCCAGCCGCCGCAGATGGTCGCCCAGGAGGGGCAGATCCATGCACAGGGGCGATTCGAGGTCGGGCACGCCGTTTTCGGCGTCGAACGGCATCGAATCGCTGCCCCGGCTGAGGAAATAATCGTCCATCGACAGCCGCCGCGCGCCCACGCCCAGCCCTTCGAGCGCCCGGCAGAGCCGGTCGGCTGTTGTGGTCTTGCCGACCGAGGACGGGCCGCTCAAAAGCAGGATGGGACGGGCGGGCAGGGCTTCGCGCAGACGGGCGGCCGCGTCGCGGATGCGGCGGTCATAGGCGGCCTCGCTCTCCGCGACGAAGCCCTCGGGGTCGCGCGCCGCGCGGTCGTTCAGCGTGCGCAGGAAATAGACAGAACACATGGGGAAACACCTCGCTTTCGGACAGGCGGTTACGCCTCTCCTTCGGACAGGAGCTTCCGTTTCCCGGCGGCGATGCGTGCCCCGGCGGAAAGGTACTCCCTGGGATATTTCGGGGCGGTATACCGGTCGATCCGGCCGGTTGCCCGGTCAACCCGCTTGGAGACGCCCCCTGCCCCGCAGGACAGGATGGTCTGAATCTCCTCCATCATGGCGATGTTATAGAAGCTCTCCGTGCCCGGCTTGCACCAGCCCACGTTCTCAAACCCACCCGCCGAGAATTTCTGGCGGTAGAGGTAGTAGGGGCCGTAGCCCGCGCGGGAGAGGTGGTCATGCGCGAAGTCGAGCATCTGCGCGACCGCGTCGTGCCGGGCGGCGTTGCCCGCCTTGTCGGACAGGTCTGCGCCCCGCTTGATCGCCAGCGTGTGCACGGTGATGTTCTCGGGGTCGAGGGCGGTCAGGCGGCACAGGGTCTCGGCAAAGGACGCGGGCGTGTCGCCGTCGAGTCCGGCGATCGTATCCATATTGATGACCGAAAACCCGGCCGCGCGGGCCTCGTGATAGGCGCGGACGACATCCTCCGCCGAATGGCGGCGGCCGATGCGGGCCAGTACTTCATCGTTCATCGTCTGCGGATTGATCGAAACGCGGTCGGCGCCGCCCGCCCGGATGGCGGCGAGCTTCTCGGGTGTGATCGTATCGGGACGCCCCGCTTCTACAGTATATTCACGCAGGGCGGATAAATCCATCGAACGGGCAATCTCCCCCATCAGGCGGGCAAGCTGCTCGGCGGAAAGAGTCGTCGGCGTGCCGCCGCCGATGTAGATCGAGGTCACCCGCCGCCCCTGTTCGGCAAGCAGTGCGCCCGTGTCCCGCACCTCGGCGCAGAGCGCGTCCACATAGGGCGGGATGAGGGCGGCCGAGCGCTCGATCGAGCTTGACACAAAGGAGCAGTACGCGCACCGTGAGGGGCAGAACGGGATGCCGACGTAAAGGGAGACGTCCCGCTCGTTTAAACTGTCAATCGCCTGCCCGGCGTAGGCCGCGCACCGCACGGCCAGCGCGGTGCGGGTCGGAGAAACGAAATACCGCTCGCGGAAGCGGGCGGCAGTCTCTCCCCGGCTCAGGCCGCGGGCGGTCATCGAGCGGACGAGCTTGGCCGGGCGCACGCCGGTCAGCGCACCCCAGACCGGGGGCGTGTCCAGCGCGGGCGCGACGGTGTCATAAACGCCCAGCTTGACCAGCTCGGAAAGGACGCGCTTGCGCGCCATTTCATTCATGCCTTCCACCTTCCCGGTGCGGACGCTCTCGCGGGTCGTGCCCGACAGGCGGGTCGTCGTGCGGACGGCGGCTTCGCCGTCCCGCTCGGTCAGGGCGGACAGGCAGAAGTCGTCCGCGCCGTCGTCGGGCGCGTCGCGCAATGCGGCGGCGGGCAGGAGCTGCAAGAGGATTTCCTCGGCGGCGTGGCGCAGGTCATGCCCCAAAAGCTGGTAGTTCATCGCCCGCCCGCCTGTCTCATATAGGGGTTCCAGCGGCGCTCGTCCTCGAGGGTCGAGGCGGCGTCGTGACCGGGCAGGACGGTGTAGTCCCCCGGCAGGTCGCGCAGACGCGCGAGGGAGCGCAGCATCTTGTCAAAGTCGCCGCCCGCAAGGTCGCACCGGCCGCACTCATGGCGGAAGAGGGTGTCGCCGGTGAACAGGACGTTCCCCATCCGGATGCAGGACGAGCCGGGGGTGTGCCCCGGGGTGTGCAGGTATTCGGCGGTCAGGCCGCCGATTTCGACCGTGCTGCCCTCCTCGGCCAGCAGGTCGGGCTGAAGCTGGGTGTAGCGGCTGCGCGGCATCCCGAAGGAGCGCATCGAGGCCGAAAGGCTCTCGGGCGTGAGCATCCACAGGTCGTCCTTGTGGATGGCGAGCCGCGCGCCGGTCGCCGCCTGCACGTCACCGACGGCCAGAATGTGGTCAAAATGGCCGTGGGTCAGCAGGATCCATTCGACCTTGACGCCCGCCCGCTCGATCTCGGCCAGAATGGCCGGGGCGTTGTCGCCCGGGTCGATGACCGCGCCAAGCATGGTGGCTTCATCGTAAACAATGTAGCAGTTCGTGCCGACCATGCCGACGCAAAGCTGTAAAATCTTCATAAAAACAGTCCTCCTTATCGGTCAGCCCCGCATTTCGGCGGTGTCCATCCAGATGGTGACCGGGCCGTCGTTTAACAGGTCAACCTCCATGTGTGCGCCGAACTCGCCCGTCTCGACCGGCAGGCCGGTCAGACGGCAGCGGTCTAAAAAGCGCTCATAGAGCGGGATGGCGGTCTCCGGCCGGGCGGCGCGCATAAAGTTCGGGCGCTTGCCCTTCCTGCAGTCGCCGTAGAGCGTGAACTGGGAGACGACCAGCAGGCCGCCGCCGACATCGGCGCAGGACAGGTTCATTTTGTCGTTTTCATCGGTAAAAATACGCAGACCGGCGCATTTATCGGCCAGATAGTCGGCCTCAGCCGGGGTATCGTCCTCGCACACGCCCAGCAGGATGAGCAGGCCGCGGTCGATCTTGCCGTGCACCCGCCCGTCGATCGTGACCGAGGCGCGCGAGACGCGCTGGATCAATGCTCTCATACGGACTCCTTATGAATGGGGGTCGCTCGTCACGCGGGTCACGCCGACGACGCCCTTGGTGGTTTTGATGCGGTTCATGATGTGCTGGAGCTGCTTGACGCCGGTCACGTCGATGACGACGTTGATGACGCCGTAGCCGTCGTCCAGGTCGCGGGCGTTCATATCGCGCACGTTGACCTTGCTCTGCGCCAGCAGAACGGCGATGTCGGACAGGATGCCGATGCGGCTGCGGGTCGAAATCTGCAGGCCGGTCGAGAAGGTGCATTTCCGCTCCAGCAGGTCTTCATCCCACCAGCAGTCGACCCAGCGGCTTCTGTCCTTGTCGTCCTCGTTGATGCGGACGTTGACGCAGTCCCGGCGGTGGATGGACACGCCGTAGCCCCGGGTGATGAAGCCGACGATGTCGTCGCCCGGGATCGGGGTGCAGCAGCGGGCGAACTTGACGAGGCAGTTGTCGATGCCCTCGACGATGACGCCCGACTGGCTGTGGCGCACCTTCTTGACGGGCTGGGGCTGGGTGATGAGCTGCTCTGCCTTTTCGACCCGCTCGGCCGCCCGGCGCATCCGGCCAACCTCGTCCTTGACCTTGTTGATGACCTTGGTCAGCGTGATGCCGCCGTAGCCCAGCGCGGCGTACATCTCGTCGATATTCGCAAAGCTGAACTTATTGAGGGTGTTCTGGATGACCTCGTCATTCTCATAAAAGCCGTTATACAGCAGGTTGGCGCGCAGCTCGCGATCCAGGTCCTCGTGACCCTTGACGATGTTTTCCTCGCGGCACTCCTTCTTGAACCACTGCTTGATCTTGTTGCGGGCCTCGGTCGTGCGGACGATCTTGATCCAGTCGCGGCTGGGGCCGTGGGTCTCCTTGGAGGTCAGGATTTCGACGATATCGCCGTTTTTCAGGATGCTGTCGATGGGCGCGATGCGGCCATTGACCTTCGCGCCCGTCATGCGGTTGCCGACCGCCGAGTGGATGGCGTAGGCCAGGTCGATCGGGGTCGCGCCGGCGGGCATGTTGACGACGTCGCCCTTAGGCGTGAAGACGAAGACCTCGTCGGCGAACAGGTCGACCTTGATGGCCTTGATGAAGTCCTCGGCCTCGGTGTCCTGCTGGGCCTCCAGAAGCTGGCGGATCCATGAGAAGGCCTGCTCGTTGCTGGCCTTATCCAGCCCCTGCTTGTACTTCCAGTGAGCCGCGACGCCGTATTCGGCCATTTTGTGCATTTCTTCGGTACGAATCTGAATCTCAAACGGGATGCCGTCCCGGCCGATGACGGTCGTGTGCAGGGACTGGTAGCCGTTGGGCTTGGGGGTCGAGATATAGTCCTTGAAGCGCCCGGGGATGGGCTTATAGAGGTCGTGGACGTAGCCCAGCACGTTGTAGCAGTCGGCCACCGAATCGACGATGACGCGCACGGCGCAGATGTCGTAGATTTCGTTGATCGTCTTATGCTGGGCGTACATCTTGCGGTAGATCGAATAGATATGCTTGACGCGCGCCGAGATCGAGTGCCCGATGCCCGCCTCGTTGAGCTTGGAGGAGATGCGCTCCTTGATGTGGTCGAGGAATTCCTCGTACCGGTCGGACTGCTTCTGTAAGCCGTCCACGATCTCCTGATAGCCGATCGGGTCGAGGATGCGCAGACAGAGGTCTTCCAGCTCCCACTTGATCCGGCTCATGCCCAGGCGGTGGGCGATCGGGGCGTAAATCTCCATCGTTTCGAGCGCCTTGTCCCGCTGCTTGCGCTCGGGCAGGAACTGGAAGGTGCGGGCGTTGTGCAGGCGGTCGGCCAGCTTGATGAGGATGACGCGGATGTCCTTGGCCATCGCCATGAACATCTTGCGCAAATCCTCCATCTGCTCCTGCTCCTTGGAATAGCGCAGCATACCCAGCCGGGTGACGCCGTCGACCAGCTCGGCGACCGAGGTGCCGAACTTGTTCTCGATCTCGCGGTAGCCGAACTCGGTGTCTTCGATGCAGTCATGCAGCAGACCGGCGCAGATCGAGTCGGTATCCAGACCCATCTCGACGATGATCTCGGCCACGGCGACCGGATGGATGATATACGGCTCGCCGTTGCGGCGCTTCTGCCCCTCGTGGGCGGCGGCGGCGCACTCGTAGGCCGCGCGGATCTTCTTGACGTTGGCGGACGGGTTCTGCTTCTGCACCCGCTCGATGAGGAAGTCAATTTTCGTTTTCATCGGGGAACTCATATTTTCCACTCCCTTGCTTATCTGACTCACGCCCAATCACCTGCTCATGGATTGCAGCGTTTTCAGCACGACCGACCGGGAAATGTCGGCCTTGCCTTCGATGTGCTTCAAAATAATATTAAGCTGTCCCTCCCGGAAGTGATAGCTGAGCAGGCCGGATTCGCTGAACACGTCCAGGCAGACGAACAATTTACCGATATGGATTTCGCGGCGGCTCTCCCACGAAACGCGGCGGGACAGGGCGTTCGAGGGGACGGTGAGCCAGCCGTCCTCGCTGCGGCTGATGATATAGCGCCAGACCGCGACGAGGTCGCGCCGGTCGGGCAGGAGGACACGGGCCTCGCGTGCGGTCAGCGCGCCGTCCGCCATGAAGCGGTTGTACAAATTCAAGAGCTTCTGGTCGGCCAGCACCTCGCAGGTGCTCAGGCGGATGTCCTTGATGACGAGCTGCACCGAGCGGCGGCCGCGGTATTCGTTGATTTCGAGACAGAAGGCCGCGTCCACGTAGTTGCCCTGCGCGAAGCCGCAGCCGCCCGCGCCCGTGCCGAAGAGCATGGCGGTGTAAAAAACGCCGTCCTTCGAGAGCGAGAGGCGGACGTGGCGATCGGACGAGATCGGGGTGATCTCCTCAACCAGCAGGTCGTCCATCGAGAAAATCGGCTGGGGATTGCCCATGCCGAAGGGCTCGAGCACCGAAAGACCCTCGATGGCCTCCTCGGTGATGTAGGCGGGCGTGAGCGCACAGTCGATGTGCAGAAGGGGCATCAGCTCCTTGGGATCGACGTTGCGCGCGGCGTAGTCCGCGATCGCGGCGCGGAAGGCCGGGATGTTTTCCTCCCGGATGGTCAGCCCGGCGGCCAGCTCGTGCCCGCCGAACTTCTCCAGCAGGGGCGCCGCGTCGCTCAGCGCCTCGTAGAGGTTAAAGCCCTTGATCGACCGTCCCGAGCCTTTTCCGATCCCGTCCTCGAGCGCGATGAGCACGGTCGGGCAGGAATAGCGGTCACAGATGCGGGAGGAGACGATGCCGATGACGCCGTGGTGCCACTGCTCGCCCGCCAGCACGATGACCTGATCCTCGAGCGGCTTGTATTCCCGGCGCAGCTTTTGCAGCGCCTGCCCCAGAATTTCGTTTTCGGTCGCCTGCCGCCGCTTGTTCAGCTCGCACAGCCCGGCGGCCAGCGCCTGCGCGCGGGCGGGATCGTCGGTCAGAAACAGCTCGGCGGCCATGTCGGCGTGCCCCAGCCGCCCGGCGGCGTTGATGCGCGGGGCGAGGATGAAGCTGATGACCGAGGCGGTCAGCTTGCGCCCATGCTGACCCGATTCGCTCAGCAGCATGGAAAGCCCCAGATTGCGGGTCTCGGCCATGCGGGTCAGACCGGCCGCGACGATGATGCGGTTTTCCCCGGCGAGGGGCATGACGTCGGCCACCGTGCCCAGCGCGACGAGGTCGGCATAGCGGTCGAGCACGGCCTGCTGCTCCCCCGCCCCGGCCAGTGCACAGGCCAGCTTGAAGGCCACGCCCACACCGGCCAGCTCGGAGAACGGATAGGCGCTGTCCGCCCGCTTGGGGTTGACGACCGCGTCCGCGTCGGGCAGGGTCTCGCGGCACTCGTGGTGGTCGGTGACGACCACGTGCATCCCCCGCGCCCGGGCGTGGGCGATCTCCTCAAAGGCGGAAACGCCCGAATCGACCGTCAGAACCAGCCCGACGCCCCGGTCGGCCAGCGCGTCCATCGCGGCGACCGAAAGGCCGTAGCCCTCCGAAAGGCGGTCGGGAATATAGTATTCCACCTGTGCGCCCAGCGCGCGCAGCACGCGCACCATCAGGCAGGTGGAGGTGACGCCGTCCACGTCGTAATCGCCGAAGACCGCGATGCGCTCCCCCCGGGCAATCGCACCGCGCACGGTCTGCACGGCCTTTTCCATATCGGGCAGCAGCATGGGGTCATGCAGCCGGGCGGGATCTGTCGTTAAAAATGCGCGCGCCGCCTCCGGGGTCTCAATGCCCCGGGCGCACAGCGCAGCGGCGGCCAGGGGCGTCATGCCGCAGGCCGCCGACAGCGACCGCACCTTCGCCATGTCCGGCGAGGCGGTCACCCATCGTTTCATTTTCATGGTTATCCCTCGAAGTATTTTTATTCAAACCTATCATAGCAGAAAATGGCCAAAATCTCAACACATTTCCACAGGAGACGGTCAAAGGACAGGGCGTGTCATTGTGGGAGGGAGCCATTTGCGTTCGGCGCACAAAAAAAGCTCCCTTTCGGGAGCTTTTGGATTACAGCACGGCCGCGCCGAGCGACACGAGCATGGCGGTCATGAGTCCGGCGACGCCGATGGCAAGGCCGCTCATCGCGCCCTCGGTCTCGCCCAGCTCGATCGCGCGCGAGGTGCCGACCGCGTGGGAGGCCGTGCCGATCGCGATGCCGACCGTGACCGGGTCGGTGATGCGCAGCAGCTTCAAAAACGCGGGCAGCAAGACCGCGCCGAACAGGCCGGTGATGATGATGGCGATGGCCGTGACCGGCGTTAAGCCGCCCAGCATCCCCGAAAGCTGCACGCCGATCGGGGTGGTGACCGACTTGGGGATCAGGCTGTGGGTCAGGGTGTCGTCCAGCCCGAACAGGCGGCAGAGCAGGATGACCGACCCGATCGAGACGATCGAGCCGACGAGTGCACCCGCCAGAATGGGCAGGAGGTTTTTCTTCAGCACCTCGAGCTGGCGGTAGATCGGGACAGCCAGCGCGACGGTCGCGGGGGTCAGAAAGAGGGTCAGGAAGCCGCCGCCCGCGTTGTAGTCCGCGAGGGGCGTGCCGGTCAAAACGAGCACCGCGCCCATCAGAATGGCCGCGACGAGCAGCGGGTTGCAGATGGGCGTGCGCAGCTTTCGATTCAGCCGCAGGCCGATCTCATAGGCCAGCACCGAGAGCGCCAGCCAGGTGACCGGGGTATTGAGTGTGTCGCGCATCTCAGCCCACCTCCTTTTTGTCCGCGTGCCGCCGCTGGAGGGCGAGCACCAGCTTGACCGTCCCCGCCGCAGCCAGCGCGGTCAGGAAGGTGGTGATCAGACAGACGAGCAGGAGCCGTCCGAGGACGGGGCGGAGCTGTTCAAACAGCTCCAGAATGCCCAGACAGGCGGGCAGGAAGAAAAAGGCCATGTTTTTGAGGAAGAAATCGGCGGTTTCCTCCACGTGGCTGAGCTTCAGCAGGCCGGTGCACAGCAGAACGAACATCAGCATCATGCCCAGCACGTTGCCGGGCAGGCGGCCGCCCACCGCGTATGCAAGCAGTTCGCCCGCGGTACAAAGTGCGAAAAGAATGCCAAGCTGGCGGAGATACTTCAAGGATTTTGCGCCTCCAATTGGGATGGATTGTCGTAGTCACGCGTCATCGCGTGCAGGATGGTTTGGTAGATCTCCTCGGCGTGCGCCTTGAAGGTGCGCTCGAGCAGGGCGGCCTGCTCGGGCGAGACCGCGTGCATTTCAAGCGAAAACACCTGGTCGATGGCCATTTTGACCAGAAAGCCGTCCGGTTCGAGGGCTTCGCTCTCGGCCGAGATGACCGCGTCCCGCCGCGCCTTGCGCACCACCCGCAGCGCCGAGCGCTGGGCCGATTCGCGGACGGTATAGGGCAGGCGGTTGGCAAACGCGAGAAGGGCCTCGCGCCCCTTGTCGCTGACCGTGTACCGCGCCTCCCCCTCGCCCGCCGCGCGGGTCAGGTGGCCGGTGCCCACCAGCTCGTCGAACGCCTCCTTGAACTCAAACCAGCCGAAGCCGTCGTCGCACCAGGTGCACACGTCGAGCACGGTCTCAAAATCGGCCGCCTCGGGCAGGTAGCCCATCGCGTAGAGGATGAGGAACTTGACGTCGTCCTTGGTCTTGATAAAGCCGTATCGGGCCATGGCGTTTCCTCCTTCATTTCAGAGATCAGATTCGCATTTAGTATAGCACGTTTCATCCGGGATGAAAACGGGCAAGATGATGAAAAAATGGGGATGTGTGCCCGCCGGACGGGTCTATTTATAAAAAACACCTTGCAAACAGGTGTTCGATTGTGCTATGATGAAAGCTGTATAAGAATCCGTTGAAACCGAAGGAGTTTGACCCCCATGCCTACCGTCACCATCCGGCCCGCAACGGCGGCCGATGCGGCCGAAATGCTGGCGATTTACGCCCCGTATGTGTCCGAAACCACCATTTCGAGCGAGTATGAGCCGCCGGCGCACGCCGAATTTGTGCACCGGATCGAGACCTGTTCCGCCCGCCTGCCCTGGCTCATCTGCCGCATTGACGGCGTCGCCGCGGGCTACGGCTACGCCGCGCCCCACCGCACCCGCGCGGGCTACCAGTGGTCGGCCGAGACCTCGATCTACGTCGCCCCCGCCTTCCACCGCCGGGGCATCGCCGCCGCCATCTACCGCGCCATCTTCGCCCTGCTCACCCGGCAGGGCTATTACGACATCTTTGTCGGCATCAACGCGCCCAACGAGCGCTCGGTGCACTTCCACACCGCGATGGGCTACACCATTTCGGGCGTATACCGGGCGAGTATGTTCAAATTCGGTCAGTGGCGGGACGTCATCTGGATGAAAAAGAGCCTGCGCCCCCACACCGGCACGCCCGTGCCCACCATCCCCTTCCCCGCCCTGCGGGACGACGGCGAGACCGCCGCCCTGCTCGAAAAAGAGGCCGGAACGGTGCGCACAGACTGAGGAAAACCCGCGAAAAAGGAGGACGAAACCCATGCCAAAATTTCAGGTGGTCAGTCCCTACCAAATGGCCGGCGACCAGCCCGCCGCCGTCGAAGCCCTGTCGCAGGGCGTCTTAAACGGTCTGACCGAGCAGACCCTGCTGGGCGTCACCGGCTCGGGCAAGACCTTCACGATGGCGAACATCATCGAGCGCGTCCAGCGCCCGACCCTCGTGCTCGCCCACAACAAGACCCTCGCCGCCCAGCTCTGCTCCGAGCTGCGCGAGTTCTTCCCCAACAACGCCGTCGAATTTTTTGTCTCCTATTACGACTACTATCAGCCCGAGGCCTACATCGCCTCGACCGATACCTATATTGAAAAGGATTCGGCCATCAACGACGAGATCGACCGCCTGCGCCACTCGGCCACCAGCGCCCTGTTTGAGCGCGAGGACGTCATTCTCGTCGCCTCGGTCTCCTGCATCTACTCGCTGGGCGACCCGATCGACTACAAAAACATGGTCATTTCCCTCCGCCCCGGCCAGTCCCGCGACCGCGACGAGCTGCTGCGCAAGCTGATCGAGATTCAGTACGAGCGCAACGACATCGCCTTCGAGCGCAACCGCTTCCGCGTGCGGGGCGACGTGGTCGAAATCTGGCCGGCCTATTCGGAAAGCATGGCCTACCGCGTCGAGTTCTTCGGCGACGAGATCGACCGCATCTGCGAGATCAACCCGCTGACCGGCTCGGTCACCCGGCAGGTGCAGCACGCCGCGATCTATCCCGCCAGCCACTATGTCACCTCGCGGGAAAAGATGGACCGCGCCATTGCCGAAATCGAACGGGAGCTGGACGAACGGGTCAAGTGGTTCGAGGAACACGGCAAGCTGGTCGAGGCCCAGCGCATCGCCCAGCGCACCCGGTACGACATCGAAATGATGCAGGAGCTTGGCTTTTGCAGCGGCATCGAGAACTATTCCCGGGTCATTTCGGGACGGGCGCCCGGCTCCGCCCCCTACACCCTGCTCGACTACTTCCCCAAGGATTTCCTGCTCATCGTGGACGAGAGCCACGTGACCCTGCCGCAGGTGCGCGCGATGTTCCACGGCGACCTCGCCCGCAAAAACAGCCTGATCGACAACGGCTTCCGCCTGCCCTCGGCGCGGGACAACCGCCCGCTCAATTTTGAGGAATTCAATGAGCGGATTCATCAGGTCATCTACGTTTCGGCCACCCCAGGCGACTATGAGCGCGAGCGCTCGGGGCAGATCGTCGAGCAGGTCATCCGCCCGACCGGTCTGCTCGACCCCAGGATCGACGTGCGCCCGGTTGACGGGCAGATCGACGACCTGATCGGTGAGATCAACGCCCGCGCCGCCCGCAAGGAGCGCGTGCTCGTCACCACCCTGACCAAGAAAATGGCCGAGGATCTGACCGATTACCTCGAAAGCGCGGGGATCAAGGTGCGCTATATGCACCACGACGTCAAGACCATCGAGCGCATGGAGATCATCCGCGACCTGCGGCTCGGCCTGTACGACGTGCTCGTCGGCATCAACCTGCTGCGCGAGGGGCTTGACCTGCCCGAGGTCTCGCTCGTCGCCATTCTGGACGCCGACAAGGAGGGCTTCCTGCGCTCCGAAACCTCCCTCATCCAGACGATCGGCCGCGCCGCCCGCAACGCGAACGGACAGGTCATCATGTACGCCGATACCATCACGCCCTCGATGCGCCGCGCGATCGACGAGACCGAACGCCGCCGCAAATTGCAGGAGGACTTCAACCGCGCGCACGGCATCGTGCCCAGGACGATCGTCAAGAATGTGCACGACGTCATCGAGATTTCGAGCGAGGGCGGCGGCAAGACCCCGCGCACCGGCAAGCGCCTGACCAAGACCGAGCGCACCGCCGAAATCGCCCGCCTGACCCGCCAGATGAAGGAGGCGGCCAAGCTGCTCGAGTTCGAGCTGGCCGCCGAGCTGCGCGACCAGATCCGCGCCCTCGAGGACGGGGCGGACAAATCGAAGCCCTTCCCCCGGCGGAAAAACGACTGACAGAAACAAGCTGAAACACACTGATCCTGCTCCTATAAGGAGGGCTGAGCTATGAAACTGCACGCGATGTACTGGAGCGCGACCGGCACGACCCGGAAGGTCGTGCGCGAGATTGCAAACGTCCTGTCCGCGCATCTGGGCGGGAAGGTGACGGTACACGACTTCACCCCGCCCGAAGCGCGGGAGGCGGCGTATTCCTTCGGTAAGGATGACCTTGTCGTCTTCGGCACGCCGGTCTATGCCGGACGGGTGCCCAACGTCCTGCTGCCCTTCCTCAAGACGATTGCGGGCGGCGGCGCACTGGCCGTGCCGGTCGTCCTGTTCGGCAACCGCAATTTTGACGACGGCCTGATCGAGCTGTGCGGTCTGCTCGAGGCCGACGGCTTCCACACGATCGCGGGCGCGGCCTTCGTGGGCGAGCACGCCTTCTCCCGCACGCTGGCCGCCGGCCGGCCGGACGCGGACGATCTGGCCGAAGCCCGGGACTTCGCCGTGCGCATCGCTGAAAAGCTGACGCACGGCGAAGGTCTGGACACGCCGGTCGCCGTGCGCGGCGAAACGCCCCTGCGTCCCTATTACACCCCGCGCGACCGCGCGGGTCAGCCGGTGAACATCCTCAAGGTCAAGCCCAAGACCGACCCGGCAAAATGCGACGGCTGCGGCAAGTGCGCCGCCGTCTGCCCGATGGGGTCGATCGACCCCGGGGATTTCAGGACGGTCAAGGGCATCTGCATCAAGTGCTGCGCCTGCGAGAAAACCTGCCCGACCGGCGCGAAATATTTCGACGACCCGGGCTATCTGTACCACAAACGGGAGCTGGAGCTGGGCTTCGCCCGCCGCGCGGAGAATGAAACGTTTTTGTGAGCAAAACACCTCATAACCGCTCTGGCTCCACGGAAAGGAAACCTATGCAAGACAAAATTTACGTCAAGGGTGCCCGTGTGCACAACCTCAAAAATATTGATCTCTCCATCCCGCGTGACAAGCTCGTCGTTCTGACCGGCCTGTCCGGCTCGGGCAAGTCCTCCCTCGCCTTCGACACGATCTACGCCGAGGGGCAGCGCCGCTATGTCGAGTCCCTTTCCTCCTACGCCCGCCAATTCCTCGGGCAGATGGACAAGCCCGACGTCGACTACATCGACGGCCTCTCCCCCGCCATCTCGATCGACCAGAAGACGACCTCCAAAAATCCCCGCTCGACCGTCGGCACGGTCACCGAGATTTACGACTACCTCCGTCTGCTCTGGGCGCGCATCGGCGTGCCCCATTGTCCGAAGTGCGGCAAGGAAATCCATCAGCAGACCATCGACCAGATCATCGACCAGCTCACCGCCCTGCCCGAGGGCACCAAGCTCCAGATCCTCGCGCCCGTCGTGCGCCAGCGCAAGGGCGAGCACGTCAAGGTCTTCGCTGACGCGCGCAAGTCGGGCTATGTCCGCGTGCGCGTGGATGGGAATCTCTACGATCTGTCCGAGGAAATCACCCTCGAAAAGAACAAAAAGCACTCCATTGAAATCGTCATCGACCGCGTCGTCATCCGCCCCGATGTGCGCTCCCGTCTGACCGATTCGGTCGAGACCGCGTCCGCCCTTTCGGGCGGTCTGGTGCTGGCCGACGTCATCGGCGGCGAGACCCTCTCCTTCTCGCAGAACTACGCCTGCGACGACTGCGGCATCTCGATCGAAGAGCTGACCCCGCGCATGTTCTCCTTCAACAACCCCTACGGCGCCTGCCCGACCTGCACCGGTCTGGGCATCCAGATGAAGATCGACCCCGACCGCATCCTCCCCAACCGCCGTCTGTCCATCAAGGAGGGCGCGATTCAGGCGTCCGGCTGGAACCGCGCCGACCCGGGCACGATCGCGGCGATGTACTACGAGGCGCTCGGCGAAAAGTACGGCTTTACCCTCGACACCCCGATCTGCGACATCTCCCCCGCGGGCGTGGACGCTCTGCTTTACGGCACCGGGGGCGAGCCCCTGCCGCTCAAGGTCAAGCGCTTCGCGGGCGGCTCGATGAGCCAGCCCTTTGAGGGCATCGTCAACAACCTCGAACGCCGCTACCGCGAGACCTCGAGCGACTACGCCCGCGCCGAAATCGAGGACTGCATGAGCGAGGTGCCCTGCCCGACCTGCCGCGGCCGCCGCCTGAAAAAGGAAATGCTGGCCGTCACCGTCGGCGGCATGAACATCGCGGAATACTGCGACCTTTCGGTCGGCAAGGCGATCGAATTTATGAAGGGACTCAAGCTGACCGAAATGCAGCACCGCATCGGTGACCGGGTCATCAAGGAGATCCTCGACCGGCTGGGCTTTTTGCAGTCGGTCGGCCTCGAATACCTCACCCTCTCCCGTTCCTCGGGCACGCTCTCGGGCGGCGAAAGCCAGCGCATCCGGCTGGCCACCCAGATCGGCTCCTCCCTGATGGGCGTGCTCTATATCCTCGATGAGCCGTCCATCGGTCTGCACCAGCGCGACAACGACAAGCTGCTCGATACCCTCAAGCGCCTGCGTGACTTAGGCAACACCCTGATCGTCGTCGAGCACGATGAGGACACGATGTACGCGGCGGACTATATCGTTGACATTGGCCCGGGCGCGGGTGTGCACGGCGGCGAGGTCGTCTTTCAGGGCACGGTCGACGAGATGCTGAAGGACGAAAAATCGATCACGGGCGCGTACCTGAGCGGCCGGAGGTTCATCCCGGTGCCGCCCGTGCGGCGGCTGGGCAGCGGCAAGTGGCTGACCGTGCGCGGCGCGGCCGTCAACAACCTGAAACACACCGATTTCTCCATCCCGCTCGGCACCCTCACCTGTGTCACCGGTGTGTCCGGCTCGGGCAAGTCGTCCTTTGTCAATGAAATCCTCTATAAGAAGCTGGCCGCCGAGCTGAACGGCGCCAAGACCCGCGCGGGCGCGTTCGACGCGATTGAGGGGCTGGAATATCTCGACAAGGTCATCTGTATCGACCAGTCGCCCATCGGCCGCACGCCCCGCTCCAACCCGGCGACCTACACCGGCGTGATGAACGACATCCGCGACCTGTTCGCCGCCACGCAGGACGCCAAGCTGCGCGGCTACGGCCCCGGACGGTTCTCCTTCAACGTCAAGGGCGGCCGGTGCGAGGCCTGCGCGGGCGACGGTCTCATCAAGATCGAAATGCACTTCCTGCCCGACGTCTACGTCCCCTGCGACGTGTGCAAGGGCAAGCGGTACAATAAGGAGACCCTTGAGGTGCGCTACAAGGGCAAGAATATTTATGACGTGCTCGATATGACGGTCGACGAGGCGGTCATCTTCTTCGAAAATGTGCCCAAGATCGCCCGCCGCATCCAGACCATGCAGGATGTCGGTCTGGGCTATATCAAGCTCGGCCAGTCCTCGACCACCCTGTCGGGCGGCGAAGCCCAGCGCGCCAAGCTGGCGACCGAGCTGTCCAAGCGCTCGACCGGCAAGACCATCTATATCCTCGACGAGCCGACCACCGGCCTGCACATCGCCGACGTGCACCGGCTGGTCGAGGTCTTGCAGCGGCTGGTCGAGGCGGGCAACACCGTCGTCGTCATCGAGCACAATCTGGACGTCATCAAGACCGCCGACTATATCCTCGACCTCGGCCCCGAGGGCGGCGACGGCGGCGGCGAGCTGGTCGCGGCGGGCACGCCCGAGCAGGTCGCCCAGTGCCCCCGCTCCTACACCGGACAGTACCTCGCGCGGATGCTCGAACGCGACAAAGCGCGCCAGAAGGCGGCGGAAACAGCCGAAACGGAATAAAAAAGCGCCTTGACAAAGCCAAGGCGCGGGCGTATACTGAAGGTAACAGGAGGGCACCGTGAGCGGTGTTTTTACCTCCTTGATTTCGCAGTTAGAAAATGACCGCTACTTTACCAGAGGGAGCGGTCATTTTTCTTTTTGTTCGTGCGGCGGCTGGCGTTTTTTCTTTAGGAAACGAATTTTCTTGTCAACCCAAACCGGGGAACCTACGGTTCTCTGGTTTGGGAATCCGGTCTCCCTTGTCCCTGTCCGGGGCACGGTTACGCATCCGTCCGGTCGTCGGTCACCAGTTTGCGAACTGGTGAGCCGCGCCGGAACTCCGCGAAGGGCACGAACTTGACCGCAAAATCGACGGCCACTGTGAATCGACACGCGTGGATGCTTGCGCGAGCCTTCATGGAGGGTGACACGCAATTTCGCAGACGTTCGTGCGAGCGTGCATGGAGGGTGGTTCGTTGCCGCGCGGATGTTTTTGCAAAAAAGCAAACAAAAAGAGCCTCAAACGAGGCTCTTTTTTGTTTTTCTGCAATTACTTGACCGCGATGCACTCGACCTCGAGCTTTGCGCCCATCGGCAGCGCCGCGACCGCGAAGCAGGAGCGCGCCGGTGCGCCCTCGGGGAAATACTTGCCGTAAACCGCGTTGAACGCCGCAAAATCGGCAAGATCTGCCAGGAAGCAGGTGGTCTTGACGATGCGGTCCATGCCGACGCCGCCCTGCGCCAGCACCATCTTCAGGTTCTGCATGACCTGCTCGGCCTGACCCTCGATGGTGTCGGCCTCGATCTTGCCCGACTTCGGGTTGATCGGAATCTGACCGGAGGTGAAGATATAGCCGTCGGTCTCGATCGCCTGAGAGTACGGGCCGATGGCCGCCGGGGCCAGAACGGTGGAAATTACTTTTTTCATCGCTGATTTCATCCTTTCAAAGCGCCTGATGGCGCATACTGCTGTTTATTGTACCCCATACCTTTTATAAATGCAAGCGTAAATTCACCAAAAACTGCGCAAAAATGCACCATTTTTCATAGCACTTCGGGCGGACGCGGCGCTTAGCCGTGCAGCTTCTTCATGCGGAGCTGGTTCGAGAGGATCTTCTTGCGGATGCGCAGGTTGTTCGGGGTGACCTCGAGCAGCTCATCGTCCGCGAGGAACTCGAGCGCGGCCTCGATCGACATGATGCGCGGCGGGATCAGGCGCAGCGCGTCGTCCGAGCCGGAGGCACGGGTGTTCGTGAGCTGCTTCTTCTTGCAGACGTTGACCGAGATATCCTCGCTCTTGGGCGTGCAGCCGACAACCATGCCCTCGTAGACCGGGGTGCCCGCGCCGATGAACAGGGTGCCGCGCTCCTGCGCGTTGTACAGGCCGTAGGTGATGGCCTCGCCAGTCTCAAACGCGATCAGGCTGCCCTGGCTGCGCTTGGAGATTTCGCCCTTGTACGGCTGGTAGGAGTGGAAGACGGACGACAGGACGCCCTCGCCCTTGGTGTCGGTCAGGAACTCGTTGCGGTAGCCGAACAGGCCGCGCGCGGGAATGAGGAACTCGACGCGCATCCGGTCGCCCTTGGGGTTCATCGAGACCAGCTCGCCCTTGCGGGAGCCCATCTTCTCCATGACCGAACCGAGCGCGTCCTGCGGGACGTCTGCGATCATGCGCTCGATCGGCTCGCACTTGACGCCGTCGATCTCCTTCATCAGCGCCTTGGGCGCGCCGACCTGGAACTCGTAGCCCTCGCGGCGGAGGTTCTCGATCAGGATGGACAGGTGCATCTCGCCGCGTCCGGCGACGCGGAAGGCGTCGGTCGTGTCGGTCTCGGAGACGCGCAGCGAAACGTCCTTCAGCAGCTCGCGGAACAGGCGGTCGCGCAGGTGGCGGGAGGTGACGTACTTGCCGTCCCGGCCGGCGAACGGGCTGTCGTTGACCATGAAGTACATCTCAACGGTCGGCTCGGAAATCTTGACGAAGGGCAGCGGCTCGACGGCCTCGGGCGCGCACAGGGTCTCGCCGATCGTGATGTTCTCGATGCCCGAGAAGCAGACGATGTCGCCCGCGGTCATCGTTTCGACGGGCTGGCGCACCAGACCCTCGATGGCGTACAGGGTGACGACCTTGCCGTTGTAGGGCTTGACGCGGTCGTGGTAGTCGCAGACGGTGACCTGCTGGCCGACCTTCATGCTGCCGCGCTCGATGCGGCCGATGCCGATGCGGCCGACGTACTCGTTGTAGTCGATCGAGGAAACCAGCATCTGCATCGGGCCTTCGGTATCGACGTGGGGCGCGGGGATGTGCTCCAGAATCTGGTCAAACAGCGGGACGAGGTCGGTGCCCGGGGTGTTCGGGGACATGGAGGCCGTGCCGTCGCGGCCCGAGCAGTAGATGATCGGGCTGTCAAGCTGCTCGTCGGTCGCGTCGAGGTTGAGCAGCAGCTCGAGGACTTCGTCGCCGACCTCGTTGAGACGGGCGTCCGGACGGTCGATCTTGTTGACGACAATGATGATCTTATGGCCGAACTCGAGCGCCTTCTGGAGGACGAAGCGGGTCTGGGGCATCGGGCCCTCGGCCGCATCGACCAGCAGGATAACGCCGTCAACCATCTTGAGGATGCGCTCGACCTCGCCCGAGAAGTCGGCATGGCCCGGGGTGTCGACAATGTTGATCTTGGTGTCCTTATAGTGTACCGAGGTATTCTTCGCCAGAATGGTGATGCCGCGCTCGCGCTCGATGTCGTTGGAGTCCATAACGCGCTCCTCGACGACCTGATTCTCGCGGAAGGTGCCCGCCTGCTTGAGCATCTGGTCGACCAGCGTGGTCTTGCCGTGGTCGACGTGCGCGATGATGGCGATATTTCTCAAATCGTTTCTAACCATAATGCCTCCTGAAAAGTGGAACAGAGCTTTATTTTTTCACGAATACTATTATATCCAGTTGTCTGCCGGATTTCCAGCCGCCAAATGGTCAAAATTGCCCGAATTCTGCCCGAAGTTTCTGTGAAAAAGAGAAAAGACCATCGCAAAAGCGATGGTCTTTCAGTGGCAGCCGGACAAGGATTCGAACCCAGACAAACAGAGTCAGAGTCTGTCGTGCTACCATTACACAATCCGGCTATCTTCGCCATGCGGCGGTCTTGACCGCTGCTGACGAAGATTATTATACCCAACGGGAGGGGAAAAGTCAAGGTATTTTTTCGGTTTTTCAGAAATTTTTTGAAAAAGACCGCTGCGGGGCGTATGCCCCGCCCTACGCGTCGTACACGCCGGCGCGGTCGTTGATGACGAGCGCGCGCACGAGGTCGTGCGACAGATCGACCCGCCCGTCCGGCTCGGGCCGCAGAAGCCCGCGCGAAATGAGCTTGTCCACCGTCGCCCGTCCCCATTCGGGCACGTCCTTCGGATATCGGTAAACCGCCATTTTCTTCTCCTCCTTCTTCCATGCTGTGCGGCAGACGTTCCGGTCGACCTTGCCGGTCACGCCGTCGACCCGTCCCGCGTCGGTGTACTGCCAGACGTCGTACTGCCCGTTGTAGGTCAGCTTGTCCGCCCACTGGGCGACCCAGACCGCGTCCGCGTCCACCTTGATATAGTCCGTAAGCCAGCTCTTGGAGGCGTACACCCCGCATTTTCGTCCGGACGCCCGGATTTCGTCCACGAACGCCTGTGTGATGGCCGAGACGTTCCGCTTGGTGAACGGGAAGCCGTGCTTCTTTTTGTAGCCGTCCGCGTCCTCCATGTCGAACCAGACCGGCTGGTCGAGCGCCCGGCCGTTCAGCACGGCGAGCAAATGCTGCGCCTCGCGGCGGGCGTCCGCCGGGGTGAGCGCGTAGCTGTAATGATACGCGCCCACGAGCAGACCGGCGCGGCGTGCGCCCTGATAATTTTCGTCGAAGCGGTCGTCCACGCCCGACTTTCCGTAGGCCGCGCGCAGAATCGCAAAGCGAATGCCCGCACGCGCCGCTTTTTCCCAGTCAACCGCCCCGTTGTGGCGGCTGACGTCGATTCCCTGCAGCTTCATTCGTGCGGCTCCTTTCGCGTGAAGTAATAGGTCACGATCGCCGTCACGATGGACGCGACAAACTCGGGCGGCATCGCGACGTTGTTGCGGATGGCCTGCACGCACACGACTGTGATCAGCGCGAACGTCACGATGCTCTTGACGTCCAGCAGCCTCATGAGTCTCTCCTTCATGGCTTCCCTCCTCTCATCAGCGCTTCGAGGTCAGCGATCCGGTGGTTCGCCACCTTGATCTGCTCCTCGACGACCGGCATTCGCCGGGCGAAATTGTTGTGCTCCCGCACCTCGCGGGTCAGCTCCTCCAGCCGGGTCTCGGTCACGGCCTGCGAGCGGCTGTTCGAAATGAGCACGCCCGCCAGTGTCCCGAGTCCGGTTAGGATGGATACGATGATTTCAGTCGGCATTCCCGTGTCACCTCCCCATCAGGTCGCGCCGCCGCCCATATTCCGGTAAAAATAGCCCAGATTGCAGACGATATCGATGTTCTTGACATAGTAGGTGTAGGAGTTTGATGTTGTGGACGGGTAGCCCATGCGGTATTGGCGGTTTTTCGTGTAAACGCCGTTGCCGTAAATGATCAGGGGCGCGCTGTGCTCGGTGTTGTACGGGGACGTGATCCATTCCTCCCACGTCATGCCCTTCTGAAAGGTGTAGGTCGCACTGCGAAATGTGAAGGTATACTCCTCCGCTGCGCCGCCCGAACCGGCGGAAATCGAATTGACGATCATTTGCATTCACCTCACAGACTCTGAATCGCGGCGTAGACGGTCAGCTCCTCGGTCGGGACGGTGGTCGCCGTGAAGGTCAGCGCGTCCGCGGCCTGTGCCGTGCAGCGGACACCCGCTTCGAGGTAGGCCGACTGGGACGCAAGTGCGGGCGTGACCGTGATGAGCTGGGCGGCTTCGTCGCTGAGCACGCCTGAGCACGTGACCGTCTGGGTCTTGGCCGTGCTGTCCCAGCCCGCCGTGCTCAGCGTCAGCGTGCGCACCGTCGGCTTGGCCGCCTTGGCGTTCCACGCCGCGCGTTCGGACGCGGAAATGTGGAGATCGGTATCGGAAAGATGGGTCGGAAGGCCGGAAAGCGCGGCGCCAAAGGCCGTCTCGGTGCCCGAAAAGCCCTGCTCCTGCGCCGCGGCATAGGCGCTCTTACCCGCCGCGCCGGGATCGCCCTTCGCGCCCGTGTCACCTTTGTCGCCCTTCTCGCCCTGCGCACCCTGAGCACCGGCCGCGCCGGTATCGCCTTTCTCGCCCTTGTCGCCCTTCTCGCCCTTGAGGGCGGCAAGCTGCTCGGGCGTGAAGTCGGCGTAGGTGAAGGGGTCGCCCTTGTCGCCCTTCTCACCCTTTTCACCTGTCGCGCCCGTCGCGCCGGGATCGCCCTTCGCGCCGGTGTCGCCCTTCTCGCCCTGCTCGCCCTTGAGGGCGGCGAGCTGCTCGGACGTGAAATCAGCGTAGGTGAAGGGGTCTCCCTTGTCACCCTTGTCGCCTTTTTCGCCCTGAGCACCCTGAGCACCGGCCGCGCCGGTATCGCCCTTGTCGCCCTTGTCGCCCTTTTCACCTTTGAGCACGGCGAGCTGCTCGGGCGTGAAATCGGCATATGTGAATGGGTCACCTTTGTCGCCCTTGTCGCCCTGAGCACCCGTTGCGCCGGTGTCACCCTTGTCGCCTTTTTCACCCTTTTCGCCCTGCGGGCCCTGCAAACGACCGAGATTCTGCCATTCCGACTGCTCGACCGACCAGTTGTAGATCGTGTTGTCATCCGCCGTGCCGACCGCGTAGGCTTCGCCCGCTTCGCCGGTCGGATGGGCGGCCAGCATGGCCGAAAGGGTCTCGTAGCGCGCGCGGATCGTGAAGGATGCGCCGTCCGCGCCCGGGTCGCCCTTTGCGCCGGTCGCGCCGGTGTCGCCCTTGTCACCCTTGGGGCCGGTCGCGCCGGTGTCGCCCTTGTCACCCTTCTCGCCCTTGTCGCCCTTGTCACCTTTGAGCACGGCAAGCTGCTCGGGCGTGAAATCGGCGTAGGTGAACGGGTCGCCCTTGTCGCCCTGCTCACCCTTTTCGCCCGTCGCGCCGGTGTCTCCCTTGTCGCCTTTTTCACCCTTCTCGCCCTGCTCGCCCTTGAGGGCGGCAAGCTGCGCATCGGTGAAGTCGGCATAGGTAAAGGGGTCACCCTTGTCGCCCTTTGTGCCTTGTGCACCGGTCGCGCCGGTGTCGCCCTTGTCGCCCTTTTCACCCTTCTCGCCCTGCTCACCCTTGAGCATGGCAAGCTGCTCGGGCGTGAAATCGGCGTAGGTGAAGGGGTCGCCCTTCTCGCCCTTGTCACCCTTCGCGCCCTGTGCGCCGGTTGCGGGGTAGAACGAATCGCGGTAGACGTTGTTCTCCGGCTCGTACAGCCACCACGTGCCGTGGACGATCATGGGCGGGTGGCTTACCGCCGCCTCGGCGCGTCCGGCCGCCGCTTCCGCATCCGTCTGCGCCGTGCTTGCCGTCTCGGCGGATGCCGCCGCCTGCGCGGCCAGCGCGGTCAGGGTCTGCTCCATCTGGGCGAACTCACTCGGCGCGAGCGGCTGGAACGCCTCGGTCGCGTTGATGCCCGGGCCGATGAACAGGTGGAAAATGTTGCTCTTTTTCTCGCGTTCGCCGTCCAGACCGCGCACCTGCGCCTGACACAGACCGGCGACGGCGACGTGCGCCCGTTCGAGGTCGACGCTGAGCACGCCGTCCGCCGCTTCGAGCGCGAGGACGTTGGCCGTGCCCGACGCGCCGCGCAGGTCGAGCTTATACTGCCATGCGCCGGTCTCATCGACCGCGATCGACAGCGTGCGCGCCCTGTGCTCGCCCGCGTAGCCCAGCAGGCCGTCGCGGGGATTCGGGAGGGTCACCTCCCAGTTTTTCATTCGGATCATAGGACCCCTCCTTGCTCCGAACGACCGTTTCTACTCCTATTTTATGCGGCTTCGCCCGGCTGTTCCACCCGGCGTTTGTCCGGTGTGTTTTGTCCGGAGGAAGGTCACAAAAAACGCAAAAAAAGAGCCGCCAAACGGCGGCTCCCGGTTATTTTTCCTCTTTTTCAGTCTTAAAAGACGCAGTACTGCGCCATGTAGGACTCCATCAGCGGCAGGATGTCGCCGTAGGTGCCCTGCTCCTTGAGGTACTCGTAGATGTCCTGCACGGTGATGAGCGCGTGCACGCGGATGCCGAATTCCTCGCCGACCTCCATCACAGCGGTCTTGCCCGGGGTCTGGCCGACCTCGCAGCGGTTGACCGAGATGAACATATCGGTGACCTTGACGTTCGCGCAGGACTGGAGCACGGGCATGGTCTCGCGGATCGCGGTGCCCGCCGTGATGACGTCCTCGATGATGATGACGCGGTCGCCGTCCTTGGGCTTGTAGCCGACGATGCTGCCGCCCTCGCCGTGATCCTTGGCCTCCTTGCGGTTGAAGAAGAAGGGCTTGTCGATGCCGTAGTTGCGCGCGAGCGCACCCGCGACCGAGGTCGCCAGCGGGATACCCTTGTAGGCCGGGCCGAACATGGCGTCGAAGTCCTCGCCCAGCGTCTCCTTGACGAGCGCGGCGTAGAACTCGCCCAGACGGGAGGACTGGAGACCGGTCTTATAGTTGCCGGTGTTGACGAAATACGGGGTGTTGCGGCCCGATTTGGTGACGAAATTGCCGAAGCGCAGCACGTCCGCGCCCATCATAAATTCAATAAATTCCTTTTTTGCAGCGGTCAGCATAGTGCAGAACAACCTTTCTCGCGGTATTTTTTATATTATACCACAGGTCTGCGGAAATTTTAAGACATGATGCGCATTTTCTTACAGAAATGTGCGGATGCGCAAAAAAAAGAGACAGGCCGGAGCCTGTCCCTTTCGATGTTCAGATGGGGTAAGATTACTTGAGGGTAACCTTTGCGCCAGCCTCTTCGAGCTGCGCCTTGATCGCCTCGGCGTCTTCCTTGGAAGCAGCCTCCTTGATGATGGCCGGAGCGCCGTCAACCTTCTCCTTGGCTTCCTTCAGGCCCAGGCCGGTGATGGCACGGACAACCTTGATGACGTTGATCTTGGAAGCGCCAGCCTCGGTCAGCTCTACGTCAAACTCGGTCTTCTCCTCAGCAGCCGGAGCAGCAGCGCCAGCGCCAGCGCCAGCAACGGCAACGGGCATCGCGGATACGCCGAACTCTTCCTCCAGAGCCTTAACCAGCTCAGCCAGCTCCAGGACCTTCAGGCCCTTTACAGCTTCCATAATCTCTGCAACAGTCATGGTATAAACCTCCAATTTACAAATTTAAGTGAAAAAATATAGGGTTTGAAAACGCTGAATTACTCAGCAGCGGCCTCTTCCTTGGGAGCAACCAGGGTGGAGACCAGCGCTTCCTGATCCTCAGTCTTCTTGGCGATATTGTCAAGCGCAATGACGAGCTGAGTGATCGGGAAATTGAAGCCATACAGAACCTGAGCGATGAGGCCTTCCTTGGACGGCATCTCAGCCAGCTTCATAACTTCCTCGACCGGGATGGCCTCGCCCTCGAGATAGCCGGCCTTCAGCTTGAAGTTATCATGCTTCTTGGCGAACTCGTTCAGAATCTTGGCGGGAGCGACGACATCGTCGGTGGTGCTGATCGCGAGCGCGGTGGTGCCGTTGAGGTGCTCTTCGAACGCGTCGAAGCCCAGCTCCTTGGCAGCAAAACGCAGCATGGTATTCTTTACAACAGCGTATTCAACGCCGGCTTCGCGCAGATCGTGGCGGAGCTTGGTATCGTCTGCAACGTTGATACCCTTGTAATCGACCAGAACGCCCGCGGGGCTGTTCTTGATCTTCTCAACCAGAGAAGCGACCAGTGCCTTCTTTTCTTCCAGAACCTTTGCGTTAGGCATCTTGTTTCACCTCCATGAAAAATAAAGTACCCTCTTGTGCAAAGACACAAGAGGGCACACAAACGTCATAAAATGAATCTGTGCTGACCTCGGCGGGCGGCGGGAAAGCGCCTTTAAGCCTTGCGGCTGCCTGCTGTCTTTGACCAAGCTATTAAATTGTAGCATGGAACATCCGAAATGTCAACACATTTTCCAAAAAATCCGAAAAATATTTCAGATTGATCCGAACCGGGCGGAATTTGCAGCGCAAGCGCTGAAAATTACTCGGAAACCTTGGCCGCGTTGATCTTGACGCCGGGGCCCATGGTGGACGCGACGACGCAGGACTTGATATACTGGCCCTTGGCAGCCGCCGGCTTGGCCTTGATGATGGCGCCCATCAGCGCGCGGAAGTTGTCCTCCAGCTTCTCGGGGCCGAAGGAAGCCTTGCCGATCGGGCAGTGGATGATGTTGGTCTTGTCCAGACGGTACTCGATCTTACCGGCCTTGGACTCACGAACGGCCTTGGCGACATCCATGGAAACGGTGCCTGCCTTGGGGTTCGGCATCAGGCCCTTGGGGCCCAGGATCTTACCGAGGCGGCCGACAACGCCCATCATATCGGGAGTCGCGATGACCACGTCGTAATCGAAGAAGTTCTCCTTCTGGATCTTCTCGACCATATCCATTTCGCCAACGTACTCTGCGCCGGCCTCACGGGCTTCGTCAGCCTTGGGACCCTTCGCGAATACCAGAACGCGAACCTGCTTGCCGGTGCCGTGGGGCAGAACGATCGCGCCGCGAACCTGCTGGTCTGCATGGCGGGAGTCAACGCCCAGCTTGACATGGAGCTCAACGGTCTCGTCGAACTTGGCCTTGGCGGTGGAGACAACGGTTGCAAGCGCGTCAGCGGGATCGTACAGCTTGGAACGATCGACCAGCTTTGCGCTCTCTACATACTTTTTACCTTTGCGCACAATAATATCCTCCTTTAGTGGTACTGCGGGAATTTCCCTCCCACTTAGACGGCCATTTTGCCGTCAAACAAAACGATTAAACTTCAGTTTCAGATTACTCTTCGACAACAATGCCCATCGAGCGGCAGGTGCCTGCGATCATGCTCATTGCGGCCTCGACAGAAGCGGCGTTGAGGTCAGGCATCTTCATTTCCGCGATCTTCTGAACGTCGGCCTTGGAGATCTTGGCGACCTTGGTCTTGTTCGGAACAGCGGAGCCGGACTCGATCTTGCAGGCCTTCTTGATCAGAACGGCTGCCGGGGGAGTCTTGGTAACGAAGCTGAAGGAACGGTCCGCGTAAACGGTGATGACAACGGGGATGATGAGGCCCGCGTCGTTCTTGGTGCGCTCGTTAAATTCCTTGGTGAACGCCATGATGTTGACGCCGTGCTGACCCAGCGCAGGGCCAACCGGGGGGGCGGGAGTTGCCTTGCCCGCAGGAATCTGGAGCTTAATGTAGCCTACTACTTTCTGTGCCATGATTGAGGTATCCTCCTTAAAAAATGTGGTGGCTGGCGAGTGGAACGGCTGACGTTCACTCTCCCACTTGCCAAGGGGGAGAAAGCTCCCCACAAAGACCGGACGCCGGAAGCGGAGCCTGTCCGCCTCCCCGCCGGGGATTAGTCATCCAGAGTTTCGACCTGGTCGAGCTCAAGCTCGACGGGGGTTTCTCTGCCGAACATGGATACGACGACGCGCACCTTGTTCTTATCGGGCTCCAGCACATCGACGACGCCGATGAAGCCGGAAAGCGGTCCGTCGATGACGCGGACGCTGTCGCCCAGCTTGTAGCTGATTTCGATCTCGCGCTTTTCCACGCCCATGCGCAGCACTTCCTCATCGGAGAGCGGCAGGGGCTTGTTGGAGTTCGGGCCTACAAAGCCAGTGCAGCCGCGCGTATTGCGCACGAGATACCAGCTTTCGTCGGTCAGGATCATTTTGACGAGGACGTAGCCGGGGAAGAGCTTGCGCTCGACCTCGCGGGTCTTGCCGTCCTTGACCTCTGTGACGCGCTCGACCGGAATATTGACCGCCGTGATGAGGTCATGGAGCTTCCGGTTTTCGACCGCTTTTTCAATGGACGAGGCTACCTTGTTTTCGTAGCCCGAGTACGTATGGACAACGTACCACTTTGCTGCGTCTGACATAAGAACCGGCCCCTCTCGATCAAGCGGCGAACAGGCCGACGAGGGTCTGGAAGCCGAAGCCGAAGATGGCGTCCAGGATCCAGATGAAGGCGCCGAGCACCAGGCAGCAGCCCAGAACGACAGCGGTGTTGTTCACGGTCTGTTCCTTGGTGGGCCAGACGATCTTCTTGATCTCGCCCTTCAGTTCGCGGAACCACTTTTTGGTGCGTTCAACGAGAGAGGGCTTCTTGGCCTTGGCGGGCTTTTCAGCCTGCTTCTTGCCGGCGGGCGTGTTCTTTTCCTGCTCTGCCATGAAGCGTACTTCCTTTCTCGTCGAATTACTTGGTCTCGCGATGAGTCGTATGCTTCTTGCAGAAGCGGCAGTACTTGTTCATCTCAAGACGGTCGGGATCGTTCTTCTTGTTCTTCATCGTGTTGTAGTTTCTTTGCTTGCACTCCGTGCAGGCGAGCGTTACCTTAACGCGCATAACGGCACCTCCTTATTTGTTTATTCGCCGCGGCCGCGGGGCACGCGGGAACCAATTGCCTCCCTTTGCAGGCCGTCCGATCGTTCAAATCGGCGCATAAAAAAAGAACCTACATAGGTGTAATCATTGTAACACGCCATATCGGGTTCGTCAAGGGAATTTTTCAATTTTCGGGGTAGAATTTCTAAGACTTTCGTGATATAATCTCTCTCAACCTATTTTCAACAGATTAGATCACATCATATGAGATAAGGAGCGCATGGATATGAAAATTCTCGGCGTGGATTACGGCGACGCACGCACCGGCCTGTCGGTCTCCGACCCGACCGGGCTGATCGCGGGCTCGCCCTCGGTCATTGCGGAGTGGAACCGGGACAAGCTCATCGAAAAGCTCGTTTCCTATATCAGGGAAAACCGGATCGAGGAAATCGTCATGGGGTACCCCAAGAACATGGACGGCACGGTCGGCGCGCGGGCGGAAAAGTGCGAGGCGCTGGCCGAGGCGCTGCACGAGCAGACCGGCGTGCCGGTCGTCCTGTGGGACGAGCGCCGCACGACCGTCGCCGCCCACCAGATTCTGCACCAGAGCGGCAAAAAGATGAAGCAGCACCGGAAAACGGTCGACGCCGTCGCCGCCACCCTCATCCTGCAGGGCTACCTCGATCATAAGCGGATGATGAAATGAGGCGGGATTTACCACTTCTCGCCATTGATGATTGACACAAATCGTCAAAAAATGTATCATATAGACAAGCGTAGCCTGTCCGTCGCGGACACACCCTGACGGCAGCGGTTGTTTTTACCTCCATCCTTCTGCAAAGAGGAAGGAGGTGATACTTATGGTAACATACGAAGGCCTTTTTGCCTTCTGCTTGGTCATCATCGGTGTCATACAGTTGGTTTGGATGTTTTCCAACAACAAAAGAAAATGACCGCTCACCCTTCCCAAAGTTAGCGATCATTTTCTTCGTTAATCGGTAAGAGGTAAAACACCGCTGGCGGTGTCCTCCGTACTTACAGTATACGCCCGCGCCCTTGGTTTGTCAACCTCGGGCGCTTTTTTTGCGTTCAATCCTCCAAAATGAAGTCGTCCGCTTCCTCCGCGACCGTGTCCACCTTGATGCGCTTGCACATCTTATAATGTAAGCCGTTTTCGTTCACGACCTCGCCCCGGTTTTCAAACCCGAACTTGTCGTAAAACCCGCGTGCGCGGCCGTTTTCCGCCGCGACGTAGGCGCAGAGCCAGTCCTTCCCCATCGCGCGGTAGACCGAGATGGCCTGTCCCAGGATTTGCTGGCTCAGGCCGCGTCCGCGGAATTCCTCCCGGATGACGAACGAGCCGACCTTGCCGGTGTCCGGCTCGGACTGGTCGAGGACGTTCAGCCGCACGAGGGCGGCAGGTGTTTCATTAACAAAGCCCAGTGTTACCGCACGCGGAGTCTTCGCCATTTCGTCGGTCGCCGCCAGCCATGCCGCTTCATTTAAATTTTCGACTGTGCCGTAGGCGTTCCGATAGAAGTCGCGGGCGTAGTCCAGCACGAGCGCGCGGTCGGCCTCGCTCGACGGGTCGTAGTCCCGGAACCACGCCTGCACGGTCTGGGGCGCGCCCTTCGTGTCCTTCCAGCCGATGAGAGCAAATGTCGATAATTCCTGCGGCAGATGGGACGCGTCGTTCCAGTAAATCGGGCGGATTTCGTCGCCGTCGAACTCGAATTTAGCCACGCAGGTGTTGTCGCCCCAGCCAACCTCGCCGATCTGCTCGGGGCGGTAGCCCAGCGTGCGGCACAGAATCCCGCGAATCGCCGAGCCGTGGCTGACCACCGCGATCGTTTTCCCGTCCCACTCACGCGCGAGGCGGCGCAGGCCGGAGAGCACGCGGTCGCCGCATTCCATGACCGTTTCGCTGTCCGGAAGGCGGAAATCCCACGACTTTGTCTGCCAAATCGCGTACATTTCGGGCGCGATGCGGGGCAGAACCGCCCAGGTTTTGTCCTCCCACGCACCCATCCGGATCTCCCGCAGCTCCCGGCGCACGCGCACCTTCATCCCCTTGCGGTCGGCGATGGCCTTGGCGGTGTGGCGGGCGCGGTAGAGGTCGGAGGCGTAGACCGCGTCGAGCGGCACCTGCTCAAACCGCGCAGCAAGATAAGGCAATTGCTCGTAGGCGCGGGTGGTCAGAAGCGCGTCGTACTGCCCGTGGCAGCGGCGGTAGACGTTGCCCTCGGCCTCGGCGTGGCGGATGAGGTAAACGGTGGTCATACGCGCACCGCTCCCGTCAGCTCGGTGACCTTCTCGATGCCGTGCGTTTCCATATATGTTTTCAGCTCTTCGAGGGCCTTGACCGGGGCCATCGGGTCAGCGAACATAGCGGTGCCGATGGCGACCGCGTCCGCGCCCGCGAGCATCATTTCGACCACGTCGCGGCCCGAGCGGATGCCGCCCATGCCGATGATCGGCACGTCAACCGCGCGGCGCACCTGATAAACCATGCGCACGGCGACCGGCAGAACGGCCGGACCCGACATGCCGCCCATGATGTTGGACAGGATCGGACGGCGGGAATCGACGTCGATGCGCATACCGAGCAGGGTGTTGATCAGCGAGAGCGCGTCCGCGCCCGCGCCGACCGCCGCCCGGGCAATCTCCGCGATATCGGTCACATTGGGGCTTAATTTGACGATCAGGGGCTTTTTCGCGTACTTTTTCGCCGCCGAAACGACTTCCTCGACCATGGCGGGCTGGGTGCCGAAGGCCATGCCGCCGCACTTGACGTTCGGGCAGGAAATGTTCATTTCGATCAGGTCAACGTCCGCGTCCGAGATTTTTTCGATCATGCCGCAGTATTCCTCGACCGTGTTTCCCGAAACATTCGCAATGATTTTTGTATCAAACTGACGGAGGAAGGGAATCTGCTCAGCGATAAAGCGGTCGATGCCCGGGTTTTGCAGGCCGACGCAGTTCAGAATGCCCATCGGTGTTTCCGCAATACGCGGAGCGGGATTGCCCAACCGCTCGGTCGGGGTCAGACCCTTGACACCCACGCCGCCCAGCAGGCCGAGGTCAAAAAATTCGCCGTATTCATGGCCGAAGCCGAAGGTGCCCGAAGCGGTCGTGATCGGGTTTTTCAGCTCCACGCCGCAGATATTCACACGTAAATCCATCACCAAACGACCTCCTTGCTGTCAAATACCGGGCCATCCTTGCAGACATGGCCGTATCTTACGCCGGTTTCGCCCTCGCGGAGTTTCAGCTCGCAGGCGCAGACCAGACACGCGCCGATGCCGCAGCCCATGCGTTCCTCCATCGAGACCTGGCAGGGCACGCCCGCCGCCTCGGCGATCTGGGCGATCGCGCGGAGCATGGGCTTGGGGCCACAGGCGCAGACTGCGGTGCAGTCGGACACGTGTACCTGAAACAAATCGGTAACAAAACCGGGACGGCCGTAGGAGCCGTCGTCGGTGCAGACGTGGGTTTCGCCCAGCGCACGGAAGCAATCCTCCAGAATGACCGCGTCTTTGTTTCGGAAACCAAGGATGGCTTCGGGCTGTGCACCTGCCGCCCTGGCTGCCTTCATGGTCAGGAGCATGGGCGGCACGCCGATGCCGCCGCCGATGAAGACCGGGCGGTCACCGAGTTTGGACAGGTCGAAGCCGTGCCCCAGCGTGCCCAGCACGTCGAGCACGTCGCCCGGGCGGCACTCGGACAGCCATTCCGTGCCCGCGCCCTTGACCTGAAACACGATCGTCATGCGGTCGCCGTCCACGTCGCAGATCGAGATGGGGCGGCGGAGCAGATTGCCCTCGCCGCAGGTGATATGAATGAACTGGCCGGGCTGGGCGACGGCGCACAGCGCGGGCGCCGCGAGCGTCAGCGCGAACAGGCCGGGGCCGACCTGCACCCGCGACTCAACACGGCAGAGTTCCTGCATTGCCATATGGAAAAGTCCCCTTTCGGATGGTTTTCGGTTGATTTTCGCTTGATTTTGCACTGTTAACAGTATACCATGCGGCGGGGGAAAAAGCAAGGGCGCGGGCGGCTCTTGCTTTCGCACGATAAAGCGCGGCGGGAACCTTTCTACCCGGGGGACGCGGGGGCGCTGCGGAGCAGACAGCGCCCCGCTCCCAGTTAGATATCTATTATATATCTATTAGGATGGAAAACCTTGACCTTTTGAGAGGGTTTGACACCGAACATTTATTCGTGTTCGGAGGGCGGTTTTGGAGATTTTAACGAATATCTGTTCGTATTTTGGCGTGGAAGGCGGGATATCTCCGAACGTATGTTCTGTTTCGCCCTGCACGGGTTCACGTCGGAACTGCACGAAATCACCTACGTCTTTGCACGAAATGAAGTCGGAAATTGGGGGATTTTGCACCGTTTGCAGGTGCGGGCGGGTGGTTTTCGTCGTTCGTGCGGCGGTGGGCGTTCGTTGGGACGGGTGGTTGCTGTCGTTCGTGCGGCGGTGAGCGTTCGTTGGGACGGGTGGTTCCAATCGTTCGCGCGGCGGCGGGCGTTCGTTGGGACGGGTGCTTCCGATCGTTCGTGCGGCGGCTGGCGTTGTTTTTTTAAGAAACGTTTTTTCTTGTCAACCCAAACCGGGGAACCTACGGTTCTCTGGTTTGGGAATCCGGTCTCCCTTGTGCCTGACTGGGGTGGGGAGACGCATCCGTCCGGTCGTCGACCACCAGTCTGCGGACTGGTGGATCGCGCCGGAACTCCGCGAAGGGCACGAACTTGACCGCGAAATCGACGGCCACTGTGAATCGACACCCGTAGATGTGAATGCGAACCTTCATGGAGGGTGGTTCTTTGCACGTGGATGTTCATGCGAACCTTCATGGAGGGTGGTTCATTGCCGCGTGGATGCGAACGCGAGCGTTCATGGAAGGGGATTCATTGCCGTGCGAACGTTTCCATTTACCTATGCACCTATGCCCCTCTTGTGAACTGCCGTGCCCCAAACAGTGGCAGAGCTTTCACCTCGACGTACGCTTTTGGGGCTTCCGGCGCTCCCTTCGCGGCGTTCCGGCGCGTTTTACCAGTCCGCAGACCTGGTAAAACGACGACCGGACAGAGCGACTCCGTGCCCCGGACAGGGACAAGGGAGACCGGATTCCCAAACCAGAGAACCGTAGGTTCCCCGGTTTGGGTTGACAAGAAAATTCGTTTCCTAAAGAAAAAAGCGTCAGGCACCGAATCCGCGATAGGAACCACCCGTCCGCGTGCGCGGACATTTTCCCCCGAGTCGTGTCCGCGCCCGATTTGCATTTCTTCCGCATCTGTGATATAATAACATTGTCGAATAGATGTTCGACAATCAGGCCGCGAAAACGGCGGGGCTGTGCACACCCCGCCAAGTATCGTAATGGTTGATTTCGGCCGCGCAAGCCCGGTCTGCTCCGCCAGGCGCCCGATGGCCGCCGCTCAGACCTTCGCCAGCTTCCACCTGCCGGTCTTGAAGAACACGACCGACAGCGCCGTGCCCAGCACCCAGCCGATCGGGTACGACCAGCACACGCCCGCGTAGCCCATGCCCACGGCACGCACGAGCACGTACGCGATGATGACCCGCAGAAACAAGTCCGCGAACGTCGTCGCCATGAACTGTCCCATCGCGCCGCCGCCGCGCAGCACGCTGTCGCAGCAGTTCTTGACCGCGATCAGGCAATAGAACGGCGCGCACACGCGCAGGAACTGCATACCCTGCGCAACGATGGCCTGCCGGTCGTAATCGGTCGAGAACAGGCCGATGATGTCCCCGCCCCAGACGAGCAGGACGAGATTCGCCAGCACCTCGATGACGAGGGCGAAGATGATCGAGATTTTCAAGCCCCGGTAGACCCGGTCGAGCTTGCCCGCGCCGATGTTCTGCGACGCGAACGAGGTCAGCGCGGTCGGCAGGGTGTTCATCGTCATGCAGGCGAAGGTGTTGACCTTGAGCGCCGCCGCGAAGGCCGCAATCGTGATTTCACCGAACGAGTTGATGAGTCCCTGCACCAAAAACACGCCGACCGACACGAACGACTGCTGGCAGACCGAGGGCACGGCGATGCGCACCATGACCGGGAGCATCCCCGGGTCAAAGCGGCGCACCGGGCCGTCCGATTCGAGCTTCAGCACCCGGCGCACGAGGGTCGCGATGGCGAGCAGGGACGCCACGCCCTGCGCGATGACCGTCGCCCACGCCACGCCCAGCACGCCCCAGCCGCACCGGATGACGAGGAACAGGTCGAGCGTGATGTTCAGCACCGACGAGAAAATCAGGAAATACAGGGGCGTTTGGCTGTCGCCCAAGCCCTGAAAGAGCGCGGTCGCGGTGTTGTACAGGAACAGAAACACCAGACCGAGCAGGTAAACCTTTAAGTACATCGAGGTCGCCGTGAAAATCTTCGCGGGCGTCTCGATCAGCCGCAGCAGCGGGTCGGCCGCCAGCAGGCCGATGACGGTCAAAACGAGCGACAGCGCCAGAATCGACAGCGTCGCCGTGCAGGTCGCCGTCTTGACCCCGGCGTAGTCCCTTCGCCCGAAAAGCTGGGACACCACGACCGAACAGCCGATGGACGCGCCCGTCGCAAACGCGATGAACAGCGTCGTGATCGGGTAGGACGCGCCCACCGCCGCCAGCGCGTTCGCACTGATGAACCGCCCGGCGACGATGGTGTCCACCACCGAATACATCTGCTGGAAAATCATGCTGACCAGCATGGGCAGCGAAAACGTGACGAGGATGCGCAATGGCGAACCCCTGGTCATATCGTTCATTTCTTCCGTATCCCCTTCCCTGCCGCCTGCACCGACGGCCTATGCCACGTTTTTTCCGTACTTCGTCGTACTTCTCTGAGTATACACCCTTTTTCCCCGTTTGCAAGCCTTTTTCGTTCGGTTTTGACAACAAAAAGGACTTTCTGAACGAAAGTCCCTTTTGGTGATTTTGACGATATTTATGAGGCCGTCCTGTTACTTTTGCAGGGTCTTCGCGAAGGCGTCCTTGAGCGAGACGATGCGGTTGTACCGACCCGGCTCCCTGTCCTTGATGAAGTAGCCCATGCGGACGAACTGCATCCGGGTGCCGTCGGGCACGTCGGCAACGGACGGCTCGAGCTTGCAGCCGGTCAGGCGCTTGAGGGAATCGGGGTTCAGGTAATCGAGGTAGTTCGTGCCCTCCGGGACGTTCGAGGTGTCCTCGAGGGTGAACAGGTTGTCATACAGGCAGCAGTCGGCGTCGATGGCGTGGGCGGCCGAGACCCAATGGATGGTGCCCTTGACCTTGCGGCCGTCGGCGGGCATCCCGTTGCCGGTCTCGAGGTCGGCGGTGCAGCGCAGCTCGACAACCTTGCCGGTCTCGTCCTTGACGACCTCGTCGCAGCGGACGAGATACGCGCCCATCAGGCGCACCTCCCCGCCCGGCTTCAGGCGCTGGAACTTCGGAGGCGGCACCTCGGCGAAGTCGCTCTGCTCGATGAAGAGCGAGCCGGTGAAGGGCACCTTGCGGGTACCGGCGGACGCGTCGCGCGGGTTGTTCGGCACCTCGAAATACTCGGTCTGGTCGGCCGGGTAGTTCGTAATCGTCAGCCGGAGCGGCTCGGTGACCGCCATGCGGCGCAGCGCGGTGTCGTTGAGTTCCTCGCGGATGCAGTGCTCGAGCAGGCGGATGTCCACGAGGGAGTTGGCCTTGGCGATGCCCGCGCGCTTGACAAAGTCGAGAATCGCGCTCGGGGTGTAGCCCCGGCGGCGCAGACCGCAGAGGGTGGGCATACGGGGGTCATCCCAGCCCTCGACGTGCCCCTCGAACACGAGCTGACGCAGATAGCGCTTGCTCATGACGGTGTGGGTGACGTTCAGGCGGGCGAACTCACGCTGCTTGGGGTGGTGGGGCACCGGGCAGTTGTCCACGACCCACTCGTAGAGCGGACGGTGATTTTCAAATTCAATCGAGCACATCGAATGGGTGATGCCCTCGATGGCGTCCTGAATGGGGTGGGCGAAGTCATAGAGCGGATAGATGCACCACGCGTCGCCCTGACGGTGGTGATGGGCGCGGACGATGCGGTAGATGGCCGGGTCGCGCATGTTCATGTTGGGCGAGGCCATGTCGATCTTGGCGCGCAGGGTCTTGGAGCCGTCCGGGTACTTGCCCTCCCGCATTTCGCGGAACAGGCGCAGGTTTTCCTCGACCGGGCGGTCGCGGTAGGGGCTGTTCTGACCCGGGGTGGTCAGGTCGCCGCGCTGGGCGCGCATCTCGTCCTGCGTCAGGTCGTCCACGTACGCCTTGCCCTGCTCGATGAGGGAAACCGCGTATTCGTAGCAGGTTTCAAAGTAGTCCGAGCCGTAGAAAATGCCGCCGTTCGGCATTTCGCCGGTCAGCCACTGGATGTCCTCCTGAATCGACTGGACGTACTCGTCGTCCTCGCGCACCGGGTTGGTGTCGTCGAAGCGCAGGTTGAACTTGCCGCCGTACTTCTTGGCGATCGACCAGTTGATATAGATGGCCTTGGCCGAGCCGATGTGCAGATAGCCGTTCGGCTCGGGCGGGAAGCGGGTGTGGATTTCATCGGACAGCCCGGCGGCGATGTCCGCGTCAATGATATCGGTCAGAAAGTTTTTAACTTCTTCCATTTTTGTTTCTTTTCCCCCTTGTTAGATTGCCGCGATGCACCGGTTCAGGCGGTCGTGCACGCGATCCGCGCCCAGGATGGACATGACGGTCTGCATATCGGGCGCGTTCTGGCGGCCGGTGACCGCGATGCGGACGACCATCGAAACGTCGCCCACGTGACCCTTGTAGGCATCCGGATTCTGCTTGTACGCCTTGGTCTCGGCGGCGAAGCCATGCGCCGATGCAATCGCCTTCATCTTCTCGAAGAAGCCGTCGGGCGTGTCGTTCGGGTCGAACTGCGCGTCGAACGCGGTCAGGATGGCCTTGGCGTCGGCGGCGGAGACGTGGGCGGGCAGGGTGTAGTCGGGCGCGAACAGCTCGTCGAACATGAAGTCCATGTAGGGCTTGACGTCCGACCAGAGCGCCAGATCCTTGCGCGGCTTCCTGCCGCCCCGGCCGATGGCGAGAATGGCCTGCGAGTAGGCCGGGTCACGGGTGAACAGGGCGTGGAAGGCGGGGTCGTTCTCGGCGCTCCACGCGGCGACGGCGTCGTAGACCGCCTCGGCGGTCATGTGGGAAATGACGTTTTTGGAAACGTCCTTGAGTTTGTCGATGTCAAACAGCGCACCCGAACCGCTCATCTTCTTGGTCGAGAACGGGAAGTCCTGCATCGGCTTGTCCGGGTTCGCCCGCCGCCATTCCTCAAAGTTGGAGTTCAAGAGGGTCATCAGGTATTCGAGCACCGAGGGCGCGGGATAGCCCTGCTGCTTGTAGAAGGTCAGCGCCAGCTCGGGGTCCTTGCGCTTGGACAGCTTGCGCTTCGAGCCGGTCTCCTCGTCGATCTTCATGAGCTGGGCGGTGTGGGCGTACTTGGGCGGCTTCCAGCCCATCGCGTGGAAGAGCTGGAGGTGGACGGGCAGGGTCGCCAGCCATTCCTCACCGCGCACGACGACGGTCGTGCCCATCAGGTGATCGTCCACAACGTGTGCAAAGTGGTAGGTCGGGATGCCGTCCGACTTCAAGATGACGACGTCCTGATCGTTCTCGGTGACCTCCATCTTGCCCTTGACGAGGTCGTCATGGCGGAGCTTGCGCTCGATGCTGCCCTCCGAGCGGAAGCGGACGACGTAGGGCGTGCCCTTGGCAAGCTCGGCCTCGATATCTTCCATCGGGCGGTCACGCCAGACGGCGTATTTACCGTAGTAGCCGAAATTCTCCTTGGCGGCCTCCTGCTGCGCACGCATGGCGGCGAGGTCTTCCTCGGTGGCGAAGCAGGGGTAGGCCAGCCCCCGCTGGACGAGGGACTTGACGAAGGTCTGGTAGATTTCCGCGCGCTGGGACTGACGGTAGGGGCCGTAAACGCCCTTGTCCCCCGCGAGCGTCGCGCCCTCGTCGAAGGGCAGGCCAAAGGAGGTGAAGGCGTCGATGATGGTCTGAACGCCGCCCGCGACCTCGCGCTTCTTGTCGGTGTCCTCGATGCGCAGGTAGAACACGCCGCCCGACTGGTGAGCCAGACGCTCATCGACGAGTGCGCCGTAGAGGTTGCCGAGGTGCATGAAGCCGGTCGGGCTGGGACCCATGCGGGTCACCTTCGCGCCCTCGGGCAGCGCGCGCGCCGGGTACTGCGCCAGAATGTCCTCGGGGGTCTTTGTGATATGCGGAAAGAGGATTTCCGCCAAACGATTCCAATCCATGTAATTTTCCATCTCCGAAACTGATGTGGTGCCTGCCCCGCCGTCGGGCGCAGGATGATACAGGTTCATTTTACCATAAGCGCGGGCGGGTTTGCAAGGCGCAAGGCGGATAAGATCGCGGGAAACGGGCAGGGTTTTCCGTTATTCTGCCCGAAGGAGGGGAAAATAAACCAAAAATGCGAAAAGACCCCTGACTCGCAGGCGTCTTTTCGTCCGTTTATCCTTCGCTCCGCTTCTCCGAGATCGGTCTGGGCATGACGAACCGCACGACCGCGCCCAGCGCGAGGAAGACCGCCGCCGACACGGCCAGCGCCACCCGCAGACCGGCCGCGTCGCCCACAAGGCCGATGAGGTACGGGATGACCGCCGCGCCGAAGTAGCCGAAAAAGAGGATCATCGACATGGCCGTGCCGCCGTTCTGGTCGGAGCCGAGCGCGGTCGAGGCGATGAGCGGCCACTGACCCGACAGACCCGCGCCGATCAGCACGAGCGCCGCCCAGAACAGCACGGGCGACGAGATGCCCGCCGCCAGCAGGACGCCCGCCGCGCACAGCACGGTCAGGAAGCTGACGAGGGTGCGCACGGTGTAGGTAACGCCGACCAGCCGGGCGCACACGATGCGCCCGACCGTCACGACCGCCCAGACCGCGCCCGTCGCGAGCGAGGCCGCGAGCGCCGAATAGCCGAGGTTGTCGGTCATGAAGGTCGCCAGCCAGCCGGTGACCGCGCCCTCCGCGCCGACGTACAAAAAGAGCGCGGCGTAGGTCGGGTACAGCGCCCGCCGGGTCAGCCAGCCGAACAGCTCGCGCACACTGCCCGAGGCCGAGGCGTGCATCCCGGGGAACCGGGTCAGCAGAAAGACGACCGCAATCGCCGCGACGGCCATCGAGAGCACGGTGTAGATCATGCGCCAGTCATAGCCCGCGCTGAGCATCAGGCCGCTGTACGTAACGCCGCCCACCATGCCGATGCCCGCGATGCCGTGGGTCATCGTCAGGTTCTCGGCCGCGTCGCTCTCCGCCATGTCATCGACCAGATCCATGCCGACCGCCTCAATGAAGGTCGCGAGCGCACCCATGCAGGTCATGCAGACGCAGGCCGCCGCGAAGGCGTGCGCCCGGGCGAAGGCGAAGGTGACCGCCGCGTACAGCGCCAGTCCGCCAAACATCGCCCGCCGCTTGCCGCAGACCGCAATGATCTTGCCGGTCACAAGGCAGAAAAAGATGTTCGAAATATAATAGGCGGTGAACAGGAAGCCCGAGCCGCCCAGCCCGAGGTCGAAATCCGCGCCGATCCGGGTGATGAGCGGGGCGAGCATGGTCTGCGACACCGCGAAAATGCAGATCGCGATGCGGGTGATCAAAATTGGCAGTGCGTTCGTGCCGCCGCGCCCCTGCGTCCTCGTTTGATTCATGGTTTTTGTCCCCTTTTTTGTGGTTTTTGGCTCTGCATCCATTATATTCCCCTGTCGGCGGTTGTCCAGTCCCCGGGCGCAAGAGAGCAGAAAATATGAATAACAGGGTGGAAAATCAAATGCCCTCTTGTCTTTCGCCCCCGGCAATGCTATGCTGAAAGCAGGAAATTTCACACGGAAAGGGTATGCTTATGGTTAGTTTTCTGCTCATGCGCAAGATCTTTCAGTTGTTTCTGATCCTGCTTCTGGGCTTCGGCATCGTCCGCGCCGGGGTGCTCCGCGCGTCGGACAGTGTCATTCTCTCCCGGCTCTCGCTCTACCTCATCTCGCCCTGCGTCATCATCAACGCCTTTCAGGTCGAGTTTACCGCGGGCGTCCGGCAGGGACTCGTGCTCGCGCTCGTCGTGTCCGCCGCGATTTACGTGCTCTTTCTGGTGCTCGGCGCGGTGCTGAGGCGCGGACTGCACATGGACGCGGTCGAGGAGGCCTCGGTCATCTACCCCAACGCGGCCAATCTGATCATTCCGCTGGTCTCGGGCGTGCTCGGCCCCGAGTGGGTCATCTACACGAGCGCCTTCATCTCGGTGCAGCTCTGCTGTCTGTGGTCGCACGGGCGGCGGCTGTTCACGGCGGACGAGCCGTTTGAACTGAAGAAGGTCGTGCTCAATGTCAACATGCTCTCGATCGCGGCGGGCGCCCTCCTGCTCGTGCTCGGCGTGCGCCTGCCCGCCGTGCTCAGGGAGACCGTCACCGCGGTCGGCGACATGATCGGCCCGGTGAGCATGCTCATCACGGGTATGCTGGCCGCGCAGATGCATCCGCGCCGGATTCTGGCGAACCGCCGCATCTGGCTCGTGCTCAGCCTGCGGATGCTGCTCTGCCCCGCCCTCGTGCTCATTCTGCTGCGCATCTTCCAGCCGGGCGCGCGCGTGCCCGACGGGAACACCGTCCTGCTCGTGACCTTCCTCGCGACGGCCACGCCCGCCGCCAACACGGTCACCCAGTTCGCCCAGCTCTACGGCCACGACGCGGAATACGCGGGCGCGATCAACATTCTCTCCACCCTGCTCTGTCTCGCGACCATGCCGCTCTTCGTCTGGCTGTACGGATTATAACAAAAAAGCGGCCTTTCCACTTGGAAAGGCCGTGTCATTCACGCATTTCTTCACTTTTCGATGAACTCTGCCGCGTTCTCCGCGTCCACCGGCGCATAGGGCAGGGTCAGCGAGAGGCCGTCCTCGGACAGCGCGGCGTCCGGGATGGCGTCCAGCGGTTCGCCCCGGATGAGGGCAAGCGCCGCGTCGACCGCCGCCTGTCCCTGCGCGTCGGCGGGCTGGTAGACGGTGAAGGCAAGCTGGCCGTCCAGAATGGCCTGACAGGCCGCGCGGGTGCCGTCCACGCCCAAAACCGGGCAGACGACCTGCTGTTCGCCGGTCAGGAGCATGGCCTGGATCGCGCCCAGCGCCATTTCGTCGTTCTGCGCGACGAGCACGTCAAATTCCTCGCCGTTTTGCAGGATGCGCTGCACCTGCGCCATGGCCTTGGCGCGGTCATACATGGCGGTCGAGTCGTAGATGAGCGAGATATTGACGTCCAGATTTTCGAAAAGGGTCATGCGGCGGGCGGTCGTCGAGGCCTGTCCGTCGGTGCCGGTCAGGTAGACCATGCGCACCGTGCTCAGCCCGTGCTTCGCGGCATAGTCGTTGATCCACTCGGCCTGATAGCGGCCGGCTTCCTCGTCGTCCGAGCCGACATAGACCTGTTTTCCGGCGGTCATGGCGGTGAAATCGGGCTGACGGTTTAAAAAGACGACCGGCAGATTGCCCGCCTGCCGGAGCAGGGTCTTGGTCATGCCGGGGTTGATCTCGTTGAGGATCAGCGCGTCATAGCCCTGCGCCACGGCATTTTTGACGTGCTGGAGCTGGACGGCATAGTCATTCGTCGCGTCCCACACGTCGCAGGAGACGCCCATCTCATTCGCGCGGCCGACGGCGGCGTTCTCGACCTTCGTGAGGAACTGGTCGCGCGAGGACATGGACACCGCGATGCGGATGGCGTCAGGGTCTTGCTGGGTCTGCTGCGGCTGTGCGCCGCAGGCGGTGAGCATGCTCAGGCTCAGGCACACGCCGAGGAGCGCGGCCAGACGTCGTCTTAATTTCATTCTTTCATCCCCCTGCTGGCTGGCGCGGGACTTCCCCGCGTTTTCTAAGATAATTATATCAAATTTTGCCCATGATTGCATCAACTTTTTATCGGTTTTCCAAATTTCCGACCGGCGCGGGGCGGAGGGTATAAAAAAAGCCCCCAACGAATGTTGAGGGCTTGTGATGGAGGTACCACCCAGAATCGAACTGGGGATCAGGGAGTTGCAGTCCCACGCCTTACCGCTTGGCTATGGTACCATCCAGTGGAGCGGATGACGAGGCTCGAACTCGCTACCTCCACCTTGGCAAGGTGGCGCTCTACCAGATGAGCTACATCCGCATATGGAATTTTGGCTTTCGGGCGGAATCGGTGCCACACAGTCTTTCGGGCGGAATCGCTTTGCCTGCGGGCAAAGCCACGGCGGTTGAAACATGCCACCGGCATGTTTCCAAGAGCCGCCTTTCGATTCCTACGAAAGACGATTTTTCAAAAGGATATTCTCCGAATATCCTTTTGAAAAATGGTGCCTCCGGGCGGAATCGAACCACCGACACGGGGATTTTCAGTCCCCTGCTCTACCGACTGAGCTACAGAGGCAAATGACGATTCTTCCTTTGAAAAGAAGAATGGCGACCCGGATGGGGCTCGAACCCACGACCTCTAGCGTGACAGGCTAGCGCTCTAACCAGCTGAGCTACCGGGCCAAATGGTGGAAGTTACAGGGCTCGAACCTGTGACCCTCTGCTTGTAGGGCAGATGCTCTCCCAGCTGAGCTAAACTTCCGAGTGGTCATCAGCGACGGTTATTATTATACCGAAGACCGCCGCTAATGTCAACACTTTTTTTGATTTATTTTTCCTTTTTTTTCGCGCGTTCCAACAGTGCGGAAAGCTGGGCGGAATCGAACGAATAGACCCGGTCGCAGAACTGGCAGGTGACCTCGGTCGGCTTGTCCTGTGCGGCCATCGCGGCCAGCTCCTCCTCCCCGAGGCTGACGAGCGCACGCTCGACCTTGGCCGCCGAGCAGTTGCACCGGTAGCCGATCCCGGCCTCGTCCAGAAACAGCACGTCGAAGCCGTCCAGCACGGCGCGGACGATGTCCTCGAGTCCCATGCCCTTGTCCAGCATGGTGGTCATCGCGCCCGCGGCGGCGATGTTCTGCTCGAGCCGGTCGATGTCGCTCTCCCGCGCGCCCGGCATGAGCTGGACGAGGTAGCCGCCCGCCTGCCGCACGCTCTGGTCGGTGTTGACCAGCACGCCCAGCGCGCAGGCCGAGGGAATCTGCTCGCTCTCGGCAAAGTAGCGGGTCACGTCCTCAGCGATCTCGCCGTTATACAGCGCGATCGTGCCGGTAATCGGGTCTTTCATGCCGACGTCCTTGATGACCGACAGGGTGCCCGCGCCCACGCCCGCGCCGACGTTGAGCTTGCCGTCCGGGCGGAGGGGCAGGTCGGCCGCCGGGTTCTGCAAATAGCCGCGCACGTAGCCCTCGGCGTCCGAGACGCAGACGATCGTGCCCAGCGGGCCGTCGCCGCGCACCTGCACGGTGACCGAGCCGTCGTCGGCCTTGAGCTGACTGCCCATCACCGAGGTGATCGTCAGCGTGCGTCCCAGCGCGGCGGTCGCCAGCGGGAGGGTCTTGTGAATGTTGCGGGCGCGCTCGACCAGACCGGTGGTTTCCACCGCCGTGATCTGGATGGCCGCGTCCGCCGCGATTGCGCGGATTCTTCTGTCCATATTATGAATTCCTCTTTCTTGCAATGATAAAAATGCGGTCTTCGCCGCCCTGAAGCGGGTCGAAGGAGAGCGCCGGGTGGAGTTCGATCCGGTCAAACCCGGCGTCCGTGAGCATCGAAGTCAGGTCGTCCGGCGGATAGTACCGCTCGGTGTGGGTCTCGCACTGGCGCTCCCAGCGGCCGTCGTCCGCAAGCTCGAAAATATCGAAGTCGTAGGTGCACAGTTCCCCGTCGAACGCGGCCTGCCAGACGCAGTACACGTCCTCGTCCTCACGGACATAGCATTCCCCGTTCATCGCGTCAAACTTGCGTCTGGTGTTGACGTCGAAGATGAACACGCCGTCCGGCTCCAAAAAGAGCGAGACCCGGCGCAGGGCTTCGCGCAGAACGGCGGGGTCGGTCACATAATTGACGCTGTCGAGACAGCAGAGCGCGGCCTGCACGGTGCCGTACAGGTCGAGGCGCTCCATGCGCTGATTGAGAAAGACCGGGCGTGGGTCGCAATCCAGCGTGTTGTTCATGGCCTGCATGAGCATTTCGGGCGAAGCGTCCACGCCGATCATCTCGTAGCCGCGCGCGGCCATCTCCTTCGAGATCGAGCCGGTGCCGCAGGCGAGATCGAGCACCAGCTCAGGGCGGAAGCCGCAGCGCGCAAAAACCTCCTCGAAGTACGCCGCCCATCGGTCATAGCCCACGTCGTCGGTGAAGCGGTCATAGTACGAGGAGAGAAAACGATAGCTGTCCATCGGTTTTTACCTGGTCTTGGTGCGGTCGAGCACCATGCGGTAGCCGTCGGTGCCGTAGATCAGGCACTTGTTGACCCGGCTGATCGTCGCGGTAGACGCGCCGGTCTCCTTGACAATGTCGCTGTAGATCTGGCCCTCATCGAGCATCTTGGCGACCTGAAAGCGCTGCGCCATCGCGCGCAGCTCGGTGATCGTGCAAAGGTCTTCAAAAAAATTATAGCATTCCTCCACCGAAGACAGCGAGAGGATTCCCTGAAACAGCTCATCCATGTGAGCGTCCTTCAGCTTGCTGTTCATGCCGTACCCTCCATAGGTGTTACTTTAATTTTAATCGTAACACATCGCTTTCAGAAAGTAAACATGTCCAGTGAAAAATTTGAAAATTTTTCATACTCTTTTCACAGAAGCGCATGAAAATGCGGTGTACTTTTTGGGCACACCGCATAGTGATGAAAATTATTTTGCGTCCGATGCACACAGGGCAACGGGCTGTGCGAGGGTCTGCCCGGGCGCGAAGGACAGGGTGACCGTGAGCGGATAGCGGGCGTCCGGGTCGAAGCCGTAGTGGCAGATGAAGTCCGCGCCGTCCGTTTTGGATGCAAAGTGCGCGGTCGTCGACCGCTCGGTGAAGGTGTCGAAGACCTTCCCGTCGGCGTCGGTGTATTCGTAGTACAGAATATCGGTGTTCGAGCGGTACGCGCCCTTGTTCACGCCGAAATGCCAGAGGTCGGCGCCCTCCATGCCGCCCCAGCGCTCCTCCTCGGACAGCCAGACCCAGTCCGGCAAGCCCTCGGCGGTGTGGTCGGCGTACAGGGTGACCTGCGCCCCGGCCTTTTCGAGCACGGCGGCTTCGTCGAGGTGAACGGTCAGTTCGTCCGCCGTGTCGAACCACGCGCTTTCGAGCCAGGTTTCGCCCCAGCCGCTCGACTGGTCGCCCGCTATGCCGGACACGCCGTTCGCGATGCCGTCCACCCGCACGCCGTTCTCGTCGGTCAGGTAGAACGGCAGCCAGGTCAGCCAGCCGGTGTTCTCCGGGTCGGTGCGCCATACGATGCGGGTATTCGTCGGATAGACCTCGAGCCGGTCGATGGTCAGCGCCTGCCCGAGCACCGAAACGGTCTGTCCGACCGGGAACGTCCGCACGGCGTTTCGGAAACGTTCCCCGATGGTCAGCGGCAGTTCAAAGCTCAGGTTCAAGTCCTGCCGTTCGTCCGAGAGGTCGTCCAGCGCGGCCTCGGCGTGCAGGATAACCCCGGCCGGGAGCTGTCCGGACGCTTCCCCGCTCAGATGGAACTTACATTTGCACAGATTCCCCTGCGCCCGACGCACAGCTTCGGGGTCGCGGCGTTCGTCCTGCCCCAAATCGGCCAGTTCTTCGCCATAGACCGCGCTCGCGGGCAGGTCGTTCCCGTCCGCGTCCAGCAGGCTGGGGTGCAGGGTGACCGGCCGTCCGGCGTCGTCCGTGACCGTGTAGAAGACGGTCAGGTTGCGCGGGTCGGCAACGAGGTACTCGACCGACAGGGTGACGCCGTCCTGTTTCACCGTTTGTTTCACAAGCTGGACGTAGTCGTGCGCGACAGCGGCCTTCAGGCTGGGATCGAGGGCGACGGCGGAGACCAGCGCGCGCAGGATGGGCACCCGCCCGGCGGCGAGGGCGAAGGGCACGGACGCGTTGACCAGCAGGACAAAGCAGGCCGCGAGGGCGGCGAGCGTGCCCACAAGACCGCGTGCCCGGCGGGAACGGCTTTCGTGCCGTGCGGCGCGGGCGACGGCCTGCCCGACCGTCTCAGGGAGCGCTTCGGGCGTCTCCCCCGCTTCGCGCAGCAGGGCGTTCCATTCGTCTTGTCTCGTCATATCGCATCCTCCTCCAGTTCGATGCGCAGCAGCGCAAGGGCGCGGCGCTGCCGGGTCGCGGCCGTGCCCTGCGGGATGCCGAGCGCGGCGGCGGTCTCGGACAGGGTCAGGCCGGTGAAATAGCGCAGAATGATGACCTGCCGCAGGTCTTCGGGCAGACTGCGGATGGCCTCGCGGAGCGGCAGGTGGTCGGACGGCGGCGCGGCCGTCTCGGGCGGCACGTCGGTCAGCTCGACCCGTGCCTGCCGCCGGAGCTGTTTTACGCAGACGTTCATCAGGATGCGGGTCAGCCAGGTCTCGAAATATGCGGGCTGACGGAGCGACCGCCGGGCGCGGAAGCCCTGATAGACGGCCTCGTCGACGGCGTCCAGACTGTCGTGCGGGTTGCCGAGATAGCCGTAGGCCGTGCGGTAGAGCCGCTCCCGCATCGCCTGTGCGCGGTCGGCGAATTCCTGCTTGTCCATGCGCTCACCCCCTTTGCATTTCTATCTGTTAGAGCCGCGAGGCGGTCATTTTGATTGCGGATGCGGAAATATTTTTAAAAAAACGTCCGCCCCGAAGGACGGACGTAACACGCGGTGATTGCCTTAGCGCTTCTGAAGCTCCTGCGCGATCAGCTTGTTGATGATCTGCGGGTTGCCCTGACCCCGGCTGGCCTTCATGCACTGGCCGACGAGGAAGCCGGTGACGTTCTTGCCTGCCTTGAAGTCGGCGACGGCCTTTTCATTCTTCGCGAGGACGTCCTGCACGATGGCGAGGATCGCGCCCTCGTCGGAGACCTGCTTTAAGCCCATGCGCTCGACGATCTGCTCGGCGGTCTCGTCGGTCTCGAACAGGGCGGGCAGAACCTTCTTGCCGGCCGCGCCCGAGATCGTGCCCTTGTCGATCAGAACGATGAGGTCAACCAGCTTGCCGGCGGTCAGCTTGGTGTCCTGTAACTCGACCTGCTTGTCGTTCAGATACTTGGAAATGTCGGACAGAATCCAGTTCGCCGCCGCCTTGGGCTTGACCTTGCCCGAGTTCGCCGCTTCGTCCAGCATGGAGGCCTTGGCGAAGGAGTCGGAGAGCTGGCGCGCCTCCATAGCGGTCATGCCGTACTCGTTGAGGTAGCGCTCGTAGCGGGAGATCGGCAGCTCGGGAATCTCGCTTTCGATCTGCGCCATCCACGCGTCGTCGATTTCGACGGCGATCAGGTCGGGATCGGGGAAATAGCGGTAGTCCTGCGCGTCCTCCTTGGTGCGCATGACGGTGTTCTTGAGCTTGACGTCATCCCAGCGGCGGGTCTCCTGCTGGATGGTGCCGCCGTGCTCGACGACGTCGATCTGGCGGGCGATTTCGTAGTCGATCGCGCGCACCGCGCCCGAGAAGGTGTTGACGTTCTTCATCTCAACGCGGGTGCCCAGCTCGGTCGAGCCTTCGGGGCGGATGGAGACGTTGATATCGCAGCGGATGGAGCCTTCCTCCATCTTGCAGTCCGAAATGTCGAGATAGGACAGGGTGGTCTTGATCATTTCGAGGAATTCCTTGGCCTCGGCCGAGGAACGCAGGTCGGGACGGGTGACCATCTCGATCAGCGGCACGCCGCAGCGGTTGAAGTCGACGACGGTGCCGTCGATCTCGTCATGGAGCAGCTTGCCCGCGTCCTCCTCGAAGTGGATGCGCTCGAGGCGGCAGGACTTCTTGACGCCGTCGACGTAGAAGAAGACCTCGCCATTCTCGCAGATCGGCACGTCAAACTGGGAAATCTGGTACGCCTTGGGCAGATCGGGGTAGAAATAGTTCTTACGGTCGGACTTGCACAGGCGGTTGACCGTGCAGCCGGTCGCCAGACCCATCTTGGCGGCGTAGTGGACGACCTGCTTGTTCAGCACGGGCAGCGCGCCCGGCATACCGGTGCAGACCGGGCAGGTGTGGGTGTTGATGGGTGCGCCGAACTTGGTCGAGCACGAACAGAAAATCTTGCTCTCGGTGGACAGCTCCGCGTGCACCTCGAGACCGATGACAGCTTCGTATTTCATGGGTGTCTGTTTCCTCCTTACAGTGCCGCGATGATGTTCCTGAGACCGGACGCCTGCTCGAACGCGAGACCGGCGTTCAGCAGGGTCTGCTCGCCGAAGGGGCGGCCGATGAGCTGCATACCGATGGGCATGTTCGCGCTGTCGAAGCCGCAGGGCTGGACAAGACCGGGCAGACCGGCGATGTTGACGCTGACCGTGCAGATATCGCCCGCGTACATGGCCAGCGGGTCGGTGGTCTTGGAGCCGATTTCGTAGGCGGTGGTGGGCGCAACCGGGGTCAGGATCATGTCGCAGGTCTGGAACGCGTTCGCGAACTCTTCCTTGATCTTGCGCTGGGCGGCGCGCGCCTTCTTGTAGTAGGCGTCGTAGTAGCCCGAGGACAGCACGTAGGTGCCCAGCATGATGCGGCGCTGCACCTCCGCGCCGAAGCCCTCGGAGCGGGACTTGACGTACAGGTCGATCAGGTCGTCGCCCGCGTTCGGGGTGCGGTAGCCGTACTTCACGCCGTCGAAGCGGGCCAGATTGGAGGACGCCTCGGCGGAGGACAGAATGTAGTAGATGGGCAGCGCGTACTCAACGAGGGGAAGCGAAATCTCAAAGACCTCGGCGCCCATGGCCTTGTACTGGTCGGCGGCGGCGAGAACGGCCTTCCTGACCTCGTCCGAGATGCCCTCGCCAAAGTATTCGCGCGGCAGACCGATCTTCATGCCCTTCATATCGGGGTTGAGGTTGGCGCGGACAGAGCCTTCAAACGGGGTCTTGACCGAGGTGGAGTCGTGCATGGGGTCGTAGCCGGTGATGGCGTCGAGCAGCATGGCGGTGTCCTCGACGGTGCGGCCGAAGGGGCCGATCTGGTCGAGGGAGGACGCGAAGGCGATCAGGCCATAACGGGAGACTGCGCCGTAGGTGGGCTTGAGGCCGACGACGCCGCAGAAGGACGCGGGCTGGCGGATCGAGCCGCCGGTGTCCGAGCCGAGGGACAGCGGGACTTCGCCCGCCGCGACGACCGCCGCCGAGCCGCCCGAGGAGCCGCCCGGCACGCGGGTCAGGTCATGCGGGTTGTGGGTGACGTGCATGGCCGAATTTTCGCAGGAGGAGCCCATGGCGAACTCGTCCATGTTGACCTTGCCGGTCACGACCACGTCGTGCGCCGCCAGCTTGTCCACGACGGTGGCGTTGTAGGGCGGCTTGAAGTTGTAGAGCATCTTGGACGCGCAGGTGGTCAGCGTGCCCCTCGTGCAGATGTTATCCTTGACCGCGACCGGGATACCGGCGAGCGGAGACAGGGCTTCGCCCGATGCACGCTTTGCATCGACGGCTTCGGCCTGTGCGAGCGCGGCGTCCGCCGCGACGGTGATATAGCCGCCGACCTTTTCATCGACCGCCTGGGTGCGCGCGAGGACGTCCTTCGTCAGCTCGACCGCGCTGATTTCCTTCTTCGCCAGCAGGTCAGACAGCTCTGCGGCGGTTTTCTTGAATAATTCCATCCTGTTCACCTCTTATTCCACAACTCTGGGTACCGCGACGCCGCCCGCCTGGAAATCGGGGGCATTGGGCGCGATCAGTTCGTCCGGGGTGTAGTCCTGCCGGACGACGTCCTCGCGCAGCGCGTTCTTGCGCTCGGTGTTGATGACGTCGGTGATATCGCCCAGATCGAGCTGCTGGAGCTTGTCCACCATGCCGACGATATTCTGCATATCGTCCGCGAGGCGGTCAAAGCGCTCGCCCGCGATGTCCAGACGCGCCAGCACGGCGATATGTTCCATTTCCTGTCTGGTGATTGCCATGACTTTGTATCCTCCTAAACTGTTGAATATCCTTTTATGATTCCTGGAGCATCCGCTCAAATTCGTCCTCGGTGACGACCGGAACGCCCAGCTCCTGCGCCTTTTTCAGCTTGCTGCCCGCGTTCTCGCCCGCGACGACCAGGCTGGTCTTTTTGGAGACCGAACCGGCGGCGCGGCCGCCCTGGGACTCGATCAGATCGTTGATCTGCTTGCGGCTGAATTTGACGAGCGAGCCGGTTGCCACGATGGTCATGCCCGCGAAGCGGTCTCCCCGGGCGGTCTTTTCGCCCGTGAAGTTCACGCCCGCCGCGCGCAGGGCTTCGATCAGCGCCCTGGACTGGTCAAGCGCCCGCCATTCTGCGATGCTCTCGGCGGTGGTCAGGCCGATGTCACGGATTTCGGTCATCTCCTCGACCGGGGCGGCGAGGATCGCGTCCAGACTGCCGAAGTGGTCGGAGAGGATCTTGCCGGCCTTCTGCCCGACGTGGCGGATGCCGAAGGCGAAGAGCAGGCGGGAAAGGTCGCGCGTTTTGCTCTCGGCAATGGCGGCGACCAGATTTTCGGCCGACTTCCTGCCCATGCGCGCGAGCGGCTCGATCTGCTCGGCGGTCAGACCGTAGAGGTCGGCGGCCGAAGCGACCAGTCCCTCGTCCACGAGCAGCCGGAGCACGGCCTCGCCCAGACCGTCGATGTCCATCGCGTCGCGGGAGGCGAAGTGCATGAGGTTGCGCAGCAGCTGCGCCGGGCAGGCCGCGCCGGTGCACCGGATGGCGGCTTCGTCCACGTCCTCATAGACGGGCGCACCGCAAACCGGGCAGAAGCGGGGCATTTCAAAGGGGACGGCGTCCGCCGGGCGCTTGTCGGGGACGACGCCGATGATCTCGGGAATGATCTCGCCCGCCTTGCGCACGCGCACGGTGTCGCCCACCCGCACATCGAGCGAGCGGATGAAGTCGCGGTTGTGCAGGGTGGCGCGGGAGACGGTCGTGCCCGCCAGCCGGACGGGTTCGAGCACGGCGTTGGGCGTGAGCACGCCGGTGCGGCCGACGGTGATCGTGATGTCGGTCAGCCTGGTCTCCTTGACCTCGGGCGGGTACTTGTAGGCCGCCGCCCAGCGCGGGAACTTGGCGGTCGAGCCAAGGGCGGCGCGCTGCGCGAAGGAATTGACCTTGACGACCGCGCCGTCGATGTCGAAGTCGAGCGTGCCCCGGCTCTCGCCCATGCGCAGAATCTCGCGTTCGACCTCCTTCGGATCGGTGAAGACCGGGTAATAGGGGCTGACCGGGAAGCCGAGGGATTTGAGATAATCGAGCGCCTGCGTGTGGCTCTCAAGGGGCAGCTCGTCGCTGTTCTGGATGTTGAAGCAGAAGATCGAAAGCCGCCGTCCGGCGGTGACCCGGCTGTCCTTCTGCCGGAGCGAACCGGCCGCCGCGTTGCGCGGGTTGGCGAGCAGGGGCTTTTCGTGCAGCTCCAGCTCGGCGTTGAGCGCGTCAAAGACCGACCGCTTCATATAGACCTCGCCCCGCACGATCAGCCGGTGGGGCGCGTTTTCGAGCGTCTTGGGGATGTCGCGGATGGTGCGCAGGTTTTCGGTCACGTCCTCGCCGACCGCGCCGTCGCCCCGGGTCGCGCCCCGGACGAACACGCCGTCGACGTACTCGAGCGCGACCGAAAGGCCGTCGATCTTCAGCTCGGTGACGTACTCCGCCCTGCCGACCGCGCCCTCGACCCGGTCATAGAACTCGGAAAGCTCCTCGAACGAGAACACGTCCTGCAAGCTCTCGAGCGGGTAGGCGTGGACGACCTTGGAGAACTTTTCGCTCGCCGTGCCGCCCACCCGCCGGGTGGGCGAATCGGGGTCGGCAAACTCAGGGTGCTCGGCCTCGAGCGCACGCAGACGGCGGCTGAGCATATCGTAGTCGTAGTCCGTGATCTCGGGCGCGTCCTCGTCGTAATATTTCTTGTTGTGATACCGTAGCTGCTCGCGCAGCGACAGAATCTCCTGCTGAACGTCCATGGGATCTTGCTCCTTTTCCGCCGACCCACAGACGCACGCGCACACGCAGGCCAGCATACTGTATTATTATAACAAACTTTGCCTGTTTGCGAAAGAGTTATTTCATTTTCGTTGAAATTTCTTTGATTTCAGTTCGAAGATTCGGCGTAATCGTTGATCTTGCCCAGCAGGGACTGCTCGGTGTCGTCGATATAGGTGTAGGACTCGGGCACACGGCCGACGATCACGGTGTCGCTGACGACCAGCCGGGTGCTTGCCACGGCGTCCCGTGCGCCCAGCGCGGTCAGGATGCGCACCTGCCCCGAGACCTCGAGCACGACCTGATGCCGGGTCTGGTTGATGCCCGCGTCGGTGAAGGCGCTCAAAAACTCGGCCTGCGCGTAGCCCAGCCCGGCCATGCCGACCCGGAGCGTCGGGCCGCGCCCGGCGAACAGATCGGGCCAGAGGATGGTGCCGGCCGGCACCTCGACCGTCGTGCGCTCCAGCCCGTCGAGCGCCTCGTAGACCGCCCGTGCGGCCTGCACCTTGAGCCGGTCGGCGAGGATGCCGTCGGTGCGCAGGGCGGTGACCGCGTTGTCCGCGTCGTGTTCGAAGGTCACGAGCCCCGCATATTCTTCCCGGTGGGCGTAGACTTCATCCGTCAGCACGTCGTACAGGGCGAAGGAGGCCGTGTGGACGGCGTAATTTTCGGCGTAATCGAGCAGCTTGGGGCGCACATAGCGCATGATTCCCATGTACAGCGCCGCCAGCACGGCGGCGGCGCACACGAGCCGCGCCCGCCAGCCCATCCCGCCCGAACGATAGCGCCGCATGGCCTTCCCTCCCCTCTCGGGTCATCCTATGCGCGTTTTTCACCGTTTAGGCCGTTTCACGGACAAAAAAGGAGCGTCCCAAAATGAAGTGACCCCAAAAAGTTAGACAATATTTCGAAGTAAAAATTGTTCAAGCAGCCGAAAGGGCTTGTTGTCTGTGACGAGCAGGCGGCAAGCCCTTAAGCTTTGCCTTGATACGGTGGTTGTTGTAGTAATCGAGATATTCAACGAGCTCCTGTTTGAAGTGCTCCATAGATTGGAATTCTTGCAGATACAGAAGTTCACTTTT
>JAFBIW010000008.1 GCA_021531865.1 Butyricicoccus pullicaecorum
TCAACAAGAACGAGTCTGCGCCGATCTTCGACGTAGCGGACTACGGCATCTGCGGCGACCTGTTCAAGGTTGTTCCGATGATGATCGAAGCCATCCGCGCCGCCAAGGCGGGCAAGTAAGCTCGATTCTCTGCAAATTGCAGATTCAAAGCCCCGTGCATCCGCACGGGGCTTTTTTCTGCCTTTTTTCACCCGTTTTGCGCGGCTTGTGCGCCCGCCTGCCTGCGCTCGGCGACCATGCCGTGCAGGGCGTCAAGCGCGTCCGACAGGGTGCCGACCGCGTCGATCAGACCGCAGGCGACCGCCTCGTCCCCGCTGACGATCGTGCCGGTGTCGGCCGATAATTCCCCGGTCTCCATCATCAGCCGGGTGAGCACGGCCTCCTCCACCCGGCTGTGCGCCGTGATGAAGCGCACGATGCGCTCCTGAATTTTGCGGAAGTATTCGTAGGTCTGGGGCGAGGCGATGACCGTGCCGCTCATCCGCACCGGATGGATGGTCATGGCGGCCGAGGGCGCGATGAACGACCGCTTGGCCGCGACGGCGAGCGGCACGCCAATCGAGTGCCCGCCGCCCAGCACGAGCGAGACGGTCGGCTTGCGCATCCCGGCGATCAGCTCGGCGATGGCCAGCCCGGCTTCGACGTCCCCGCCGACCGTGTTGAGCAGGATGAGCAGGCCGTCGATGTCCTCGGCCTCCTCGACCGCCGTGATCTGGGGAATGATGTGCTCGTATTTGGTCGTTTTGGTCTGGGCGGGCGCCTCCATGTGCCCCTCGATCTGGCCGACGATCGTGATGCAGTGCAGGGCGCCCCGGGACGAGCGCGTCGTAATTGAACCGGTCTGGGTGATGCTGTCGCGCTCGGGCTGTTCGTCGCCGACCGGGCGAATCTGGTCGTTTTCCATAAACGAAACACTCCTTTTTTGAGCAGGTTAACACGATCCTTAGTATACCCTGTGGATATGTGGAAATACGCGGGTGTAAAGTGGTCTTAACCGATTGTATAAATTGTGCCGCCGCCCACCGGGCACACGGACGAAACACAGCGAGTAATCAACAATCTGCACAGAGTTATCCACATTCGCGGGACGCGCTGTGGAAAGTTGAGATACTACCGATTGTATAGGATTTTCCCCCCATTTCCCATGGGAATTCGGGGACTGGGGGCTGTGTATAACCAGATGTTATCAACAGTGTCCACAGGGTTGTCCACAGGGTGCACAGAGTTATCCCCAGTGAATTTGAATACAGAACGTATTATTTGCGGAAATTTTTCGGAAACCGTATCTCTGTTTCGGGTATGACAACAGCCCGTTATCAACAGTTTCCACAGATCTGTCCACAGGCATACACAGGGTTATCCACATATCTCCCCTGCCCGCCGTCCCCTGCCGCGCATCCGGCTGTAAAATTGCAGAAACCTGCCAAATCTTCATTTATTTACCGTTTTAACCTGCTAATCTGTAAGCAGAATAGGAGCTTTTGCTTGTATCGGGACGGCTTCTGTGATAGAATACTGTCAAGCGGGTGTTTCGCACCCAGCAAATGAAGAGGTATGTGAAAAATGCGAGAAAGAGAAAAATTTGGCTCCCGTCTGGGATTTATCCTGATCTCGGCGGGTTGTGCGATCGGTCTGGGCAACGTCTGGCGGTTCCCGTGGATCACGGGTCAGTACGGCGGCGCGGCCTTCGTGCTGATCTACCTGCTGTTTCTGCTGATTTTGGGTCTGCCGATTATGGTTATGGAGTTTGCGGTCGGCCGGGCGAGTCAGCTTTCGGCGGCGCGTTCGTTCCACGCGCTCGAGCCCAGGGGCACGAAGTGGCATCTGTACGGCTACGGCGCGATGCTGGGCAACTACATGCTCATGGCCTTCTATACGACGGTCGGCGGCTGGATGCTGGCCTATTTTTACAAGATGGTCAAGGGCGAGTTTGTGAACGTCACGCCCGCGTACATCGGGGATTCCTTCAATCAGATGCTCGGCAATCCGCTCTACATGGGCTTCTGGATGGTCGTGACCGTCCTGCTCTGCTTCGCGGTCTGCTCGCGCGGCCTGCGAAACGGCGTCGAGAAGATCAATAAGGTTATGATGACCTGTCTGCTCGTGCTGATTCTGGTGCTCGTCGTGCGTTCGGTGACCCTGCCGGGCGCGGCCGAGGGTCTGGCGTTCTACCTGAAGCCCGACTTTTCCAAGCTGTACGAGGCCGAGGGCGGCCTGTTCGAGTCGATCTTCGCGGCGATGGGTCAGGCGTTCTTCACCCTGTCGCTCGGCATCGGCGCTCTGGCGATTTTCGGCTCGTACATTGATCAGGATCGCAGCCTGACCGGCGAGGCGATCTCGATCACCCTGCTCGACACCTTCGTCGCGCTGATGAGCGGCCTGATCATCTTCCCGGCCTGCTCGTCCTTCGGCGTGGACGCGGGACAGGGCCCGGCGCTGATCTTCGTGACCCTGCCCAACATCTTCAACCAGATGGCGGGCGGCCGGTTCTGGGGTGCGCTGTTCTTCCTGTTCATGGCGTTCGCGGCGTTTTCGACGATCATCGCGGTGTTTGAGAACATCATTTCCTTCGGCATGGATCTTTGGGGCTGGAGCCGCAAGAAGACGGTCGTGTTCAACCTGTTCTTCGTGCTGCTCATTTCCCTGCCCTGCGTGCTGGGCTTCAACGTCTGGAGCGGCTTTTCGGTGCCGCACATCGGCGGCGTGCAGGATCTGGAGGACTTCATCGTGTCGAATAACCTGCTGCCGCTCGGCTCGCTGGTTTATCTGCTGTTCTGCACCAGCCGGTACGGTTGGGGCTGGGACAACTTCCTGCGTGAAGCGGACGCGGGCGACGGCCTGAAGTTCCCGAAGGGACTGCGGATTTACGTCACCTACGTGCTGCCGGCCATCGTGCTGTTCATCTTCGCGATGGGCTATATTCAGAAATTCAGCGCATAAGGGGCGCATTTGAGAAAGAGAGGACGTTTCCATGAAACAACGCGAGACCTTCGGCTCCCGCTTGGGCTTTATCCTGATTTCGGCGGGCTGTGCGATCGGCCTGGGCAACGTGTGGCGGTTCCCGTACATCACGGGCAAGTACGGCGGCGCGGCGTTCATTCTGCTGTATCTGATCTTCCTGATCGGCTTCGGCCTGCCGGTCATGACCATGGAGTTTGCGGTCGGCCGCGCGTCGCGCCGGTCGATTTCGCGGTCGTATCACGAGCTGGAGCCCAAGGGGACGAAGTGGCATTGGTTCAGCCCCTTCGGCGTGGCGGGCAACGTCATTCTGATGATGTTCTACACCACGATCGCGGGCTGGATGTTCATTTATTTCGTGAAATTCGTGAAGGGCGACTTTGTCGGGGCGACGCCCGAGCAGGTCGGCGCGGCGTTCGACGGCCTGACGGCCGACCCGGTGCTGATGACGGTCGCGATGGGCGTGACCGTGCTGATCGGCTTCGGTGTGTGCTCGCTGGGTGTGCAGAGCGGCGTGGAAGCGGTCAATAAGCGCATGATGGCGATGCTCATCGTGCTGATGGGCGTGCTGGCCGTGCGTGCGGTCACCCTGCCGGGCGCACAGGAAGGAATGAGGTATTTCCTGGTGCCTGATTTCAGCAAAATCGTCGAAAACGGCGTGTGGAACGTCATGTATCAGGCGATGAGTCAGGCATTTTTCACCCTGTCGGTCGGCATGGGCGGCATGGCGATTTTTGGTTCGTACATCGGCCGGGAGCGCTCTCTGCTGGGCGAATCGGTGCACGTTGCGGCGCTCGATACCTTTGTCGCGCTGTGCTCGGGTTTGATCGTCATTCCGTCGTGCTTTGCGTTCGGGGTTGACCCGGCGGCCGGCCCTCCGCTGATCTTCATTACCCTGCCGTCGGTGTTCGAGCAGATGTCGGGCGGCCGCCTGTGGGGCAGCCTGTTCTTCCTGTTCATGATTTTTGCGGCCATGTCGACGGTCATCGGCGTCATGGAGAACATCATCTCGTGCGTGACGGACGCCTTCCCGAACCTGTCGCGGAAGAAGACCTGTTTGTACGGCACAATCGGCCTGTTTGTGCTGTCTTTACCGGCTGTGCTCGGGCACAATGTGTGGAGCTGGGTGCAGATTCCGGGCATCGGCGGCATTTTGGATATTGAGGATTTTATTGTATCGAATAATATCCTGCCGCTCGGCTCTGCGATCTGCGTGCTGTTCTGTTGTATGAAGAACGGCTGGACGTGGAAGAATTTCATGGCGGAGAGCAATACGGGCAAGGGTCTCAAGTTCCCGAATTGGGCGCGGTGGTATTGTACGGTGGTTTTGCCGCTCGCGGTCGTCGTGATTCTGGTCATGGGCTACGTCACGAAATTCGTGACGCTGTAAGGCAAAAGAAAACCGCAAAGCGGTTTTCGGAAACGCTTCGTCAACCTTCTCGAAGGTTGCGGATTCCAAAGGCAGAGCCTTTGGCGCAATCCAGCCGCGCAGGCTGGCCGCGTCCCGCAGGACGCGGAACAGAGAACGCTTCGTCAACCTTCTCGAAGGTTGCGGATTCCAAAGGCAGAGCCTTTGGCGCGCTCCAGCCGCGTAGGCTGGCCGCGTCCCGCAGGACGCGGAATCCCCCGTCAAAATCCGGTGTTCGGCCCGGATTTTGATACGATGAAAATCAGAAATCGTCCGGCTGTTCAGGCCGGACGATTTTTTTCAATCATTCCTCATTTTTATCGTTGTCCGAACAAATTTCAGGCAAATCAGAAATGCGGAAGAAAAAAACCGTCCCAACCGAATGGGACGGTTTTTTACATCAAAACAAAAAATCCCGGCGAAAAAGGCCGGGATTTTTGAATTTTTTTCATGATATGAAAAATCCGGGCGGACACGGATTTTTCAACGGGGAATTTCGCCCATTGCGATGGGCGACTTGGGGCGCCGCCCCAAGACCCCGCAGCCTTCGAGAAGGCTGGCGAAGCTTTCATTTATTGGGTGCGGCGCAGCGGTTTTTACTCCGCGCGATAGAACGCGCCGAAGCCCTGGTAGGCCATATACAAATCCAGCTTGGCGATGACCTCGAACGGCGCGTGCATCGAGAGCACCGGCACGCCCGCGTCCACCGTGTCAATGTTCCGGTTGGCCAGATACATCGCGACCGTGCCGCCGCCGCCCTGATCGACCCGACCCAATTGACCGGTCTGCCAGACAACGCCCGCGCCGTCCAGAATCGTCCGTACCCGCGCCATCAGCTCGGCCGACGCGTCCGACGTGCCGCTCTTGCCCCGCGCGCCCGTGTACTTGATGATCGCCAGACCGCAGTTCACCCGCGCGTCGTTGCGCGGCTCGGAAACCTCGGCGTAGTTCGGGTCATACGCGTTGCAAACATCGGCCGACAGGCAGATCGAGTGCTCAAAGCATTCCTCGGGCAGCACACCCTGCGCCCGGCACAGGTCGGAAAGGAAGGTGTCAAACGCGCGGCTCTGCATACCGGTCACGCCGTCCGAGCCGATCTCCTCCTTGTCCACCAGCAGACACATATTCGTGTGCGCGGGCACATCTGCGTTGTCGATCAGCGCGGTTGCCGCCGGATAGGAGCACACCCGGTCGTCATGGCCGTAAGCGCCCACGAACGAGCGGTCAAAGCCGATGTCACACGCGTTGAACGCGGGCACACAGGTCAGCTCAGCCGACAGGAAATCGACCTCAGACATGCCGTATTCCTGATGCAAATACTCCAAAATCGCCAGTTTGATCTTGTTTTTCTCATCCTTTTCGGCATTTTCGCTGGGCATCGAGCCGAGCAGAATATTCATATTTTCCGCCTTGATGACCTCGGTCGCCTTTTTGGTCATCTGGTCGCTTGCCAGATGGATCAGCAGATCGGTGATGACAAACTTCGGGTCTTCAGGCTTGTTGCCGATGTGCACGGGCACACGCTCGATTTTCCCGTCCTTGCACACGCAGACCACGCCGCGCAGCTCGAGCGGGATGGCCGTCCACTGGTATTTCTTGATGCCGCCGTAGTAGTGGGTCTTGAAAAACGCCATCCCCTCCTGCTCGTACAGCGGCACGGTGCGGATGTCGATGCGGGGCGCGTCCAGATGGGCGGCGGTCAGGTGCACGCCCTCGGCCAGCGAAGTCCGGCCAATGTGCGCCAGAATCACGCCCTTGTCCCGGTTGATCTGGTACAGCTTATCGCCCGGCCGGACGTCCATGCCGCGCTTCCACGGCTGGTAGCCCGCCGCCTCCGCCCGGCGGACGATGGCCGCCGTCGCGTCGCGCTCGGTCTTGCCTTCGTCGAGGAAGGCCTTGTAGCCCTCGGCATAGGCCATCACAGCCGCCTTGTTGGCCTTGTCAAAGCCCGGCTTTTTGTCATAAAAAAGTTCGGAAGACATATAAAACACTCCTTTAAAGGTAGAAATTATGTAGTTTCATCCGCATCCAGCGCCCGGCAGAGCGCGTTTATCTGCGCTTCCAGCGCGGCCAGATCGCCGCCGTTTTCGAGGATGTACCGGCATCTCTCGCGGTAAAACGCCTCGTCCGGCTGCGCGTCGATGCGCGCCGCCGCTGCTCCTTCGCTCAGCCCGTCGCGCGCCATGATGCGCGCCATGCGCACTGCGCGCGGCGCGACCACGCCGATGACCGCGTCGCAGTTCCGGTCGAAACCGGCCTGAAATAAGGTGGGCGCGTCATATAAAATGCGGGTTTTGCCATCCTGTTCGAGCGCCTCGAACGCGGCCTGACTCGCCGCCCAGATGCGCGGATTGACGATCTCGTTCAGCCGCGCAAGCTGAGCACGGTCGGAAAAGACCGCCGCCGCCAGCCGGGGCCGGTCGAGCGCACCCTCGGGCGTGAGCACGCCGCCGAAGGCCCGGTTGAGCACGGCGAGCAGCTCGCTGCCCGGCTGGCACAGCGCGCGGTACACCGCGTCCGCGTCCACCCAGCCGAAGCCGCGCGCCGTGAGCATGCTCGCCGCAGCGCTCTTTCCCGCGCCCGAGCCACCGGTCAGTCCATATAGCTTCATCGAAAAATCACAACCTTTTTCGGCCTTTATACATTGATTACATGGAATCCAGCCGCTTTTTTGAGCCGATTTGCGACCGCCAGCCCAAGACCGGCATCGTCCGGGCACTGCGCCCAGATTTCGGTCACGTCGGTCTCGTCGAAGGCGCGCAGCGCGTCGAAGATGTGGCGCGCCTGCGCACCCAGATCGTCGGCCGCACCGATGCGGTGCACGATATGCCCGGCGAAGCGGTCGGCGTATTCGTCGAAGCAGATGACGCCCGCGCCCGTGCTCAGGTGCTCCGCAATGTAAGCCGCGCCCTTTTCGGGGTCGCCGCACACCGCCGTGACCGGCGCGTGGGGCGCGTAGTGGCGGTATTTCATGCCGGGTGCGGAGACGCGCACGTCGTCCCCGATCTTCTGCGTGACCGCGCGGTCGATCTCGACCGGCCCGAGCACGGCTTCGAGCTGCTCGTGGGAGACGCCGCCCGGCCGGAGCAGCCGGGGCCGCTCCCCTGCCAGCGAAATGACGGTCGATTCCACGCCGACCGCGCACGCGCCGCCGTCCAGCACGGCCGAAATTTTACCCTGCATGTCCTCCATGACGTGCGCGGCCGTCGTCGTCGAGGGTCGTCCCGAGGTGTTGGCCGAGGGCGCGGCGATGGGCACGCCCGCCGCACGGATGACCGCGCGCGCGACCGGGTGGGACGGCAGGCGGATGCCGACCGTGTCCAGCCCGCAGGAGACCTCATCCGGAATGCAGGCGGCCTTGGGCAGGATGATCGTCATGGGGCCGGGCCAGTAGGCCTGCGCCAGACGCTTCGCGTGCTCGGGCACAACGGTCACAAGATCGTAAATTTGTTCAAAATCCGCAATGTGGACGATCAGCGGGTTGTCGGAGGGACGGCCCTTGGCCGCGAAGATCTGCCGGACGGCTGCGCCGTCCAGCGCGTTCGCGCCCAGACCGTACACGGTCTCGGTCGGGATGCCCACGACCTGCCCGTCGGCCAGCAGTCGTCCCGCCTGCGCGATGCCCGCCTCGTCGGCGGCAAGCAGTATGGTGTTCATGGAGTACACTTCCTGTTATATAAATTCAATATATTACAAATAGACGGATAAATAGAATGAATTATATTACAAATAGTAATATAATGAAATGAGATTAATATATGCGTGCTCAGACATATCAATTCGGAACGGCACGAAAATGCGTATCACGGCACCCGTGCTCAACCGATACACGAATGAAGCAGCCCGTGCTCAGCTTATGCGCAGGTGCGGCGGTTTGTTCTGACGCCGAAGAACCCGTGCTCAGCCTTCCCCCTGCCGGCGCAGCTTTTCCGCGGTGTCCGCGGTTGCCAGTGCGTCGAGCACCTCGTCCATATCGCCGTCCAGAAACTGACCCAACTTGTAGAGCGTCAGCTTGATGCGGTGGTCGGAGACCCGGTTTTCAGGGAAGTTGTAGGTGCGGATGCGCTCGGAGCGGTCGCCCGTGCCCACTTGTGCACGCCGCTCAGCCGCGATCGCGGCCTGCTGCTTGGCGCATTCGGCCTCGTACAGCCGTGTGCGCAGCACACGCATGGCCTTGTCGCGGTTTTTGTGCTGGCTGCGCTCGTCCTGACATTCGACGACTGTACCGGTCGGCAGATGGGTGATGCGGATGGCCGATTCGGTCTTGTTGATATGCTGACCGCCCGCACCGGACGAGCGAAAGGTATCTATTTTGAGTTCAGTTGGATCAATTTTAAAATCTACTTCTTCCGCTTCCGGCAGAACCGCTACCGTAGCCGTCGAGGTGTGGACGCGGCCCTGGCTTTCGGTCTCGGGCACGCGCTGGACGCGGTGCACGCCCGACTCAAACTTGAGCCGAGAATAAGCGCCTTCGCCCAGAATTTGAAAGATGACTTCCTTGCAGCCGCCCAGTTCGGTGGCGTTCATTGAGATCAAATCGGTGTTCCAGCCCCGTTTGTCGGCGTACATCGTATACATGCGGTAGAGCGACCGGGCGAACAGAGCGGACTCCTCCCCGCCCGCGCCCGCGCGGATCTCGACGATGATGTTCTTATCGTCATTGGGGTCACGCGGGAGAAGCAAAATCTTTAGTTTTTCATCCAGTTCGGAGAGCGCGGCCTGCGCCGCGTCCAGCTCCTCCTGTGCGACGGTGCGCAGCTCGGGGTCGGCCAGCAGCTCGCGGGCTTCCTCGGCCTGCCGCATGGCCTGTGCCCGGGCACGGATCGCGGAAACGACCGGCTCCAGCCGGTTGCGCTCGCGCAGCAGGGCGGCGGCCGTGTTCGGGTCGTCGTACAGGCCGGGCGCGGCCAGCCGGGCTTCCAGTTCATCGAAGCGCGCTTCGAGCGCGTCCAGTTTGTCAAGCATAGGTGAATTCCTCAAACGTGTCAAAAAATGATGAAAACAAAAGAAAAATCAACTTTTCATTCCTGAAAATATCAAAAATACCGTCCACTCAGAATCAGACCGAGTGTTGAGCAATACTCCCGCAGATGGCAGACCAGCCGCAGGGCGGCATAGGGCGTTGGCGCGGGCACACCGACTGGATCGAGTCCGGCGTGCGCCATCAGGCGGCGCGCCCGTGCCAGATGAAATTCGCTCGTCAGGACGGCACAGCGGTCATTTTCAAGGGAAAACGCGTCTTTTGCGTTCGCAATGTTCTGGATCGTGTTGCGCGACCGGTCTTCGATCAACAGCCGCGCGGGGTCGATCCCACAGGTCTCGGTCAGGTAGCGCGCCATCATGTGGGACTCGGGCATGGGCTCGTCATCCCCCTGCCCGCCGCACAGGATCGCCTGCGTGTCCGGGTGCGCTTCCAAAAAATCCGCCGCCGTGTCCAGCCGGCTGGCCAGCGTGGCCGAGGGGCGGTCGGCGTAGATCTGCGCGCCCAATACCAGAAGATAGTCGGCGTTCACCGCTTCCGGGTCAGCGTGTTCGCCTGATACGATCAATCCCTGAATCCAAACGAAGGAGATCAGAAAAAGCACAAACAGGGCACATCCGATCCGGGCGAGGACGCGCGCGGCCTTGTGCTTTTCGGCATAGCGCACACACAGCCCCTCCCCCGCGCAGCCGACGGCCAGCGCGCCGAAAAAGACCGTGCCAAACCGGATCGGACGCCAAGTCAGACACAAAAGTCCGGGAATCAGGAGGATAACAGCCAAAACGAACCATAATCTGCACGATTTCTGCATCAATTCCAGGCTTCCTTTCACAGATATGGGGTGGAAATACGGTATGTGCCCGGGCACATATCACTCGATCTGCTCGGCCAGCGTTTCCCACTCGGTCATCTTGTCCATCAGCTCGCCTTCGGCGGCTTCCTTCTCGCCCATCAGCTCGATGAGACGACCGGCATCCGCGCCGTTTTCGGCCATTTCGGTCTCCAAACCGGCGATTTTTTCCTCCAAAGCGGCGATTTCGCGCTCCAGCACGGCGACGCGCTTGGCGATGTTCTTGGTGCCGCCCTTGGGCTTGGGCTTTTCGACAGCCGCCTTGGGGACTTCGGGCGCGGGCACGGCGGCGGCCGCCGCCTTCTGCCGTTCGCGGAAGGCCAAAAACGCCTCATAATTGCCCAAAAAGTCGGTATAAGTGCCGTTTTCGAGGTAAATGACCCGGGTTGCGAAGCGGGAAACGAAGTAGCGGTCGTGGCTGACGAAGAGCAATGTGCCCGTGAACGCTTCGACGGCTTCCTCGATCCACTCGCGGGAGAGCAGGTCGAGGTGGTTGGTCGGCTCGTCCAGAATGAGCATATTCAGCGGGTCGTACATCAGCTCGCACAGCCGCAGGCGGCTTTTTTCGCCGCCCGAGAGGGTCTTGACGATCTTGAGCTGATCCTCGCCCGAGAAGCGGAACGCGCCCAGCCGGTTGCGGGCGGTCTGCATGGTGACGTTTTTGTCGTAGATCAGGGTGTCGATCAGGTTGCGCCCCTCGTGCGGGAAGTGCACCTGCTGGGGCAGGTAGGCCGGGCGCAGACCCTGCCCTTTTTTGACCGTGCCGCTTTCCGGTTCAAGCTCGCCCAGCAGGATGCGCAGCAGGGTGGTTTTGCCCGCGCCGTTGTCGCCCAGAATGGCGACGCGCTCGCCGTTGCGGACGTTGAAGGTAACATCCTGTAATATTTTCCGATCTCCAAAACTCTTTGTAATACCGCGTACTTTCAGTACATCTTCGGTCTCGTAATTGGGATCACCGAAGGAAACCGACATCTTTTTGTCCTTTTTGGGACGGTCGGTGACCTTCATACGGGCGATGCGCTTCTCAATCGAAGCGGCGCGCTTGGCCAGCTTTTCGGTGCCGTGCTCGTGCATTTTGCGCGCGGTGGCCTCGAGCCGCTTCAGCTCGGCCATCTGATTTTCGTGCTCGGCCATGCGCTGGGCGTAGCGGCGCTCGCGCTCCTCGGCGTAATAGGAGTAGGAACCGGCGTAAAAATCAACGGTGTTGTCGTGCAGCTCGAGGATGCGGTCGCAGCACTGGTCGAGAAAATAGCGGTCGTGGGAGACGGTGACGACGGTGCCGGCGTAGGTTTCGAGGTAGTCGCCCAGCCAGCGCACGGCGTCGAGGTCGAGGTGGTTGGTCGGCTCGTCGAGCAGGAGCACGTCGGTCTGCTCGAGGATGATGCGGGCCAGATTGACCCGGGTTTTCTCGCCGCCCGAGAGCTGGCCGAAGAGCTGGGCGCGCTGGGCGGGCGTGATATCCAGACCGTTTGCGACCTTATCGACCTCATAATCGTGGTCATAGCCGCCCAAAGCGTCGAGTTTTTGCTGCAAAGCGCCGTATTGGCGGAGCAGGGCGTCGTTTTCGGGGTGGCGTGCCATTTCGGCCTCGACCTCGGCCATCCGGGCGGCGACCTCGTGCACGCGCACAAAGGCGGTGCGGAGGACGTCCTCGACGGTCGCGGCGGCGGGGTAGTCGGGCATCTGGTCGATGACGCCGACTGTGCGCCCCGCGCCGATGGACACATGGCCGCCGTCATAGGGCAGGCGTCCGGCCAGAATGTGCAGCAAGGTGGTCTTGCCCGCGCCGTTCGGCCCCAAAATGGCGACCTTTTCGCCCGGCTGGATGTCGAAGGTGAGGTCGGAGAGGATGAGCCGGTCGCCGTAATATTTTGTGAGGTTTTGTACAGTAATATCAGCCAAAACAGGGTTCCTCCGGGGGAGAAATTTGAAGGGTGTGTGCTCGGGCACACGTGTGTGCAGGAAAAATTCAAAAAATAGAGATATCCGAATGTGCCCGCGCACACAGACGGCGGTTCCCGAGTCGGAAACCGCCGTTGGCGCTTGCAGAGCGCGGCGTGCGCCGCGCATCATTATTCAAACGTAGGCTGGGGGAGCAGGGCGTAGGCCAGATCGGGACGGAGGGTCTCGATGAAGTTGACGCCGCGCGCGAGCAGGTCGGAGAGCACGTCGGTATCCTGCGTGGCGGTCGAGGCGAGGAACAGGCCGCAGCGGAGAGCCTCCTCGCACAGCTCGGGGGAGAGCAGGGCGGGGGCGGCGCGCAGGCCGAACAGCCCGGCCTCCTGACACTGGCGCACGAGCACGACGGGGTCGTCGGGGGCTTTGTCCAGCCCGGCGAGCACCTGCAGGTCGGGGTAGCGGGCGGCCAGCTCCATGGAATCGTTCAGGCCGAGACCGCAGAAATAGGCGTTTTCGACATATTCGGAATATTTGAGGGAGACGCGGGCCTGCGCGGCGGCGGCGGGGTGGCGCAGCTCGACGCCGACCTTGGCGGCGCAGGACTTGGCCAGCTCGAGCGCCTGCCCGAAGGAGACGATCCGGGGGAAGGCGGCGCGCAGGGTCATATAGTCGTGCTCGCAGGTTTTGAGCGATTCGCCGTCGCGGGAGGGGTAGAAGCCCTCGTCGCAGACCAGGGTGATGCCGTCGCTGGTGGAGTCGACGGGGAGCAGACAGCCGCGCGCGCCGGCCGCGTTGCCGGCCATGATGGATTCGAGACTGCTCGGCTCGGTGTCCATCGCGCCGGGTGCGGAGATGATGAAGTTATCGCGGTTGGAAAAGCGCATCGTTCCCGCTTCCTTTCTTGGATGGGATCAGACGGTTTCGGGCTCGCCGAAGTCCTGACCGAAGGTCTCGACGGTGACGGAGACCATCTTCTGGGGGGTGCGGGGACGGTCGTGGTAGTCGCGCTTGGTGTTGACGATCTCGTCGGCGACGTCCATGCCCTCGGTGACCATGCCGAAGGCGGCGTACTGGCCGTCGAGGTGGGGGGAGTCGGTGGTCATGATGAAGAACTGGGAACCGGCGGAGTTCGGGTCCATGGTGCGTGCCATGGAGATGACGCCGCGGGTGTGGAGCAGGTCGTTCTGGAAGCCGTTGGCGGTGAACTCGCCGCGGATGCAGTAGTCGGGGCCGCCCATGCCGGTGCCCTCGGGGTCGCCGCCCTGGATCATGAAGCCGGGGATGACGCGGTGGAAGATGGTGCCGTTGTAGAAGCCCTTGTTGCAGAGGCTGACGAAATTCTTAACGGTGTTGGGCGCGACGTCGGGGTAAAGCTCGACGGTCATTTTCTTGCCGTTTTCCATTTCGATGGTGACGATCGGATTGGTCATGATAGCAAAACTCCGTTTCATACAAAAATTCTGGATTCCTTCTTATTGTAGCAAAGTCCGCCGTCAGATACAAGCGGAAGCGGGGAAAAAACGGATGGAAACGCACAGATTCTTACAATTTGATGAAAATATGATTAAGAATTTATGAACTCGGTTGACAGGCGGAAGAAAATGGTGTAGTTTAACTGTGTTAATACGAATAGTACAGTTGAGAACCAAACAAAAAATCAGAAGCGGAATGAAAAAAGGAGGAGAACGAAATGGATGCAATGCCGTTTTTAAACGCCGCGATCTGGCTGATCAGCGCGGTTTCGGTCATATATCTGGTTTATTTCGGCCTGTTTCTGCCGCATACGCTCGGGCGTGCGCCAAAGTACCCGCACAGCGCGCCCCGGTGCCGGTTCGCGGTGCTGGCGGCGGCGCGGAACGAGGAGGCGGTCGTCGGGAATCTGGTCGAGACCCTGCTGGCGCAGGCCTATCCAAGGGAGCTGTTCGACGTCATCGTGATCCCGAACAACTGCACGGACGACACGGCGGGCGCGGCGGCGCGCGCGGGCGCACAGATCTTTGAATGCCGCTATCCGGTGCGGGCCAAGGGCGATGCGCTGCGGCAGGTGATCGCCGCGCTGATGCGGACGGACAAATATGACGCGGTCTGCGTGTTTGACGCGGACAACCTGGTCGACCCGGGCTTTCTGGCCGCGATGAACGACGCGTGGTGCGCGGGCGCACGGGCGGCGCAGGGCTACCGGGACAGCAAAAACCCGACCGATACCGCGATTTCGTCCTGTTATTCGATCTATTATTGGATGGTCAACCGCCTGTTCAGCCATACGCGGGCGTGCGTCGGGCTGTCGGCTGTGGTCAACGGCAGCGGCTTCATGGTCTCGATGGACTGGCTGCGGGCGCATGGCGGGTGGAACACGGTCACGCTGACCGAGGACATCGAGTTTACGACCCGGTGCATTCTGGGCGGCGAGCGGGTGGCGTGGGTGCCCGCGGCCAAGACCTACGACGAGCAGCCGCTGACGTTTGCGCAGTCGTGGCGGCAGCGGTGCCGGTGGTCGGTCGGCCTGTATCAGTGCCTGCGGGTCTACGGCGGCCAGCTTCTGGCCGCACGGGGCAACGCCCGGGCGCGGCTCGACCAGCTTCTGTTCCTGCTCGCGCCGCTGACCCAGGTGCTGTACGTCATCTCGCTCATCATGACCGGGATGCTGTGGGCGCTGCGCATCCATTTCGACCTCGCGCCGTACAGCGATATGCTCTATCAGCCGATGCTGTCGGCGGCGGTGTCGTTCGTCGGCACGGTGCTGCTGGCGCTGGCCGTCATCGTGCTCGAGCGTAAGCCGGTGCTGGCGATGGCTAAGGGCGTGCTGGCCTATTGGCTGTTTATCCTGAGCTGGGTGCCGATCAACGTGTATTGCCTGTTCAAGCCGAATCTGGAGTGGAAGGCCATCCGGCATACGCGCAGCGTGAGACTGACGCAGATGCGGCAGCCTCGATGAAACATTTTTCTGCCAACCCAAACCGGGGAAACCGTAGGTTCCCCGGTTTTTGTTGAAAAGAAAACAACGCCAGCCGCCGCGCGCACGACCTGTTAAAACGAAAGTCCCGGCGGCTTTTCTTCCGAAAACACCGTGCACCAAAGCTCTCTTTTTTTGTACATCTCCGCCCCCGTCAGATCGTCTGCGACGGAAGGCTTTTGCTTTCTATGAAAACCTTACCATTTTTTCCGAAAATCCGAATACAAAATGATTTGATTGTGCTATAATGAAGACGAACAGCGAAAAATCGTGCCGCAGACAGCCGGGTGATCCCCCAGTTGCCCGCATACGGGCGGTCATTCGGATATCGGAAACACGTCCTGCTTCCGCGTGCGGGCCGGTCGGCTCGCTTTGCCCCGGTTTTCGTCTGTTTGACTGCGCTTTCCCGGAAAATCCCCCTGCTTGATCGGGTTTTTTTGTGAAAATATATTTTCGCAACAAAGGTTGTGCGTTTCGTCAATTGTGACCGCGCACAAAATCTGGTAATGTATCATCAGAGAAGCAGTTTTTTCAGGAAAGGGCGGCTTTTTTTGACGCGCCTCGAACCGGCAGCAAACCTCTGCTCCGGATCCGATTTGAAACGTGCGCTTTTTTGCGGAGAGTTCGGCCGCCCGCAGCAGCCAGAAAATAAGATCCGTGTGCCCGCGCCCAAGCCGATGTCCGGCGACGCGATGCGGACAAGAGAAAGTTGGCGAAAAATATGACAATTCGAGAATTTGCGAAATTATGCGACGTGTCGCCCGCAACGGCGTCCCGTTTCTTCAGCGGACGCGGCTCGATCAGCGAGCCGGTGCGCCTGCGCATCGAGCAGATGGCCAAGAAGACCGGCTATGCCCCGCCGGATTCCTTCCGCGGCCGCCGCAAGACCAGCTCGGTCATCGCGGTGATCGTGCCCAATTTCCGGCAGTGCTTCTTCAACGACATGCTTGAGCAGCTCCGTGCCCACGCCGAGCACATGGGCAAGCGGCTGATCATCCTGCCGATGGACGAGTCCAATCCCCAGAACACCCTCGCGTTGATCTCGGCCTGCGAGCCGATGGGCGTCATCCTGCTGCACGAGAGCGTGGAGTTCCCGCTGGCTGACGCGCTCAGCCGCCGGAATATGCCGGTCGTCGTCTGCGGCGGTCTGGCCGCCGGACGCCGGTTCTCCGCCGTCCATATTGACGACATGATGGCCGCCTATGACGGCGTCAATTACCTGATCGGTCTGGGTCACACCCGCATCGGCTTCCTGTCCGACGCGTCCCGCGCGATCAGCTCGGGCTTTCAGCGCCTGACCGGCTGCCGCAAGGCGCTCGAGGACGCCCACCTGACCATGCCCGAGGAACGGGTGCAGGCGGGCGGCATGACCTTCGAGGACGGCTACCGCGGCGTCACGCCCCTGCTGGAGCGCTGCCCCGATCTGACCGCCATCTTCGCCTTCAGCGACGACCTCGCCGCCGGCGCGATCGCACGCCTGCAGGAGGTGGGCAAGCGCGTGCCCGAGGATATCTCGGTGCTGGGCTTTGACGACAACTCGATGGCCCGCCGCTTCAATCCGCCGCTGACCACCGTGCGCCAGCCGATGGATCAGATCGCCCAGAAGACGATTGAGCGTCTGGCCGGTATGCAGGGCGCGCACGATATCTCGTCCCTGACCCTGGCCTGCGAGATCGCGGAGCGCGCGAGCTGCGGCGCGTGCCGGGAGGATTGACCTTCCCATATTTTGTTTTCCCAAAAGCGCCTCCCGGAGTTTCCGGGAGGCGCTTTTTTTCGCATTTGTCTCCATTTTCACGTTCCGTAAGGCGGTATGCTCTCATGCATGAAGGAAAGCCCGCCCTTGTCCGGGAACAGATCGCCGCGCTGCGCGCGGCCGAGAACGCCAAAGCCTTCGGCGCGTTCGGACAAGACTCCAGTCGCCGCATGAACGTTTCCATTTACCTATGCACCTATGCCCCTCTTGTGAACTGCCGTGCCCCAAACAGTGGCAGAGCTTTCACCTCGACGTACGCTTTTCGGGCTTCCGGCGCTCCCTTCGCGGAGTTCCGGCGCGTTTTACCAGTCCGCAGACTTGGTAAAACGACGACCGGACAGAGCGTAACCGCGCCCGAGACAGGCACAAGGGAGACCGGAATCCAAAACCAGAGAACCGTAGGTTCCCCGGTTTTGGTTTGGGAAAAAAATCGTTCCTTAAAGAAAAAAACGTCAGCCTCCGTATGAACGAAAAACAAAAAGACACACCCATGACGGATGTGTCTTTTTTATTTGGTGGATGTTACAGGGCTCGAACCTGTGACCTTTCGCACGTCAAGCGAATGCTCTTCCAGCTGAGCTAAACATCCGAAGAATATGGCAGCTCATTGGGGATTCAAAAGCGAATCCTTATGAGAATTAAAAACATAGTGGTGGCTCATCGGGGATTCGCTTTCCTGCGGGAAAGCCACGCGTCGAAAAACGTGCCACCGGCACATTTTTTTGGACGACGCTTTCGAATCCCGATGAGTGATTGGAAAAATAGTGGTGGCTCATCGGGGATTCGAACCCCGGACACCCTGCTTAAAAGGCAGGTGCTCTGCCAACTGAGCTAATGAACCATAGAAAAGAAGGGATCGGCAGGGACGAAAAAAGAAATTGGCTGGGACGGCTGGAGTCGAACCAGCGATGGAGGAGTCAAAGTCCTCTGCCTTACCGCTTGGCTACGCCCCAATATAGAAAACACTGGGCGTTTTTGCCCTTGTATGGACAATGCGCTGCGTTGGCAGCGCATTGTCAAAGGGTATCGAATATGGGGTGAGTGATGGGAGTCGAACCCACGGCCTTCAGAGCCACAATCTGACGCTCTAACCAACTGAGCTACACCCACCATATATAAAATATGGTACGCCAGGAGGGATTCGAACCCCCGGCCTACTGCTTAGAAGGCAGTTGCTCTATCCAACTGAGCTACTGGCGCATAGGAAATCCCTGCTGGGGAGTGCCCCGGGAAATTCCGCACCGCGACGCATGGAAGAATGGAGCGGGTGATGGGAATCGAACCCACGTGTTCAGCTTGGAAGGCTGACATTCTACCATTGAACTACACCCGCGGGTTTCCTGAGACTATTACATTATATCCATTTCGCACCCGCTTGTCAATCACTATTTTTAGAAATTTTTTCGCACCCCGGCTACAAGATATAGAAGGGCGGGGAAGCCTGATAGATCAATTTTGTACCATCCAAATCAACACTTTCCCGGTCTCCAAAAACCAATATACCTTTTTGTGCACTTTCACATACTATTTTCGGCCGGTATTTTTGCATTTTTGAGGAATGCGAAAGAAATTCCATGTTTATCAATATTTGACTATTGTTGCCGACCGGCGGCCGTGTTATCCTGTTATCAGAAAGAGAGACCGGCCCCGCGCCGGTAACACGGAATAAAAAATTGAAACAGAGAAAGGAAGTCCCCTGTCATGGCAAGCATCTCCATGCGTCACCTGAAGAAGGTTTACCCGGGAAATGTTGAGGTCGTCCCCGACCTGAACCTCGAGATCAAGGATAAGGAATTCGTCATTCTGGTCGGCCCGTCCGGCTGCGGCAAGTCCACCACCCTGCGTATGATCGCCGGTCTGGAGGAGATTTCGGGCGGCGAAATGTACATCGGAGACAAGCTGGTCAACGACGTTCCGCCCAAGGATCGCGATATCGCGATGGTTTTCCAGAACTACGCCCTCTATCCCCACATGACCGTTTACAAGAACATGGCCTTCGGCCTGACCCTGCGCAAGGTCGACAAGGACATCATCGACCAGAAGGTGCATGAGGCGGCCAGGATCCTCGACATCGAGCACCTGCTCGACCGCAAGCCCAAGGCGCTGTCCGGCGGCCAGCGTCAGCGCGTCGCGCTGGGCCGTGCAATGGTGCGTGACCCTGCCGTCTTCCTGCTCGACGAGCCGCTGTCCAATCTGGACGCCAAGCTCCGTACCCAGATGCGCACCGAGATCACCAAGCTGCACAAGAAGCTCGACACCACCTTCGTCTACGTCACCCATGACCAGACCGAGGCCATGACCATGGGCGACCGCATCGTCGTCATGAAGGACGGCATCATCCAGCAGGCCGATACCCCGCAGAATCTGTACGATTCGCCCTGCAATATGTTCGTCGCGGGCTTCATCGGCTCGCCCCAGATGAACTTCATCGACGCGCAGATCGCCAGGAAGGCGGGCGGCTACTGCGTCGAGTTCGGCGGCTACTCTATCCCGATCCCGGGCGGCAAGGGCGGCGACGACGTCTTTGAGCAGTGGGTCGGCAAGCCGGTCGTTCTGGGCGTCCGCCCCGAGGACATCCACGCCGAGGACGTCTTCGTTCAGGCTTCCTCCGAGAGCCTGGTCGAGATTCAGGTCGATCTGGCCGAGCTGATGGGCGCGGAGATCTATCTGTACGGCGCGTGCGCCGGCCATTCGGTCACCGTCCGTACCCCGGCGCGTGCCCGCATCCAGTCGGGCGACACGGTCAAGCTCGCGATCGACATCAATAAGATGCATATTTTCGATCAGGAAACCGAAAAGACCATCTGCAACTGATTTTCACTTGTTTCGCCGCGGTATGGACGGATGCCTCTCCCGTCCGGCCGCGGCCTTTCCTCTTTGGGAGGTGAACGCCATGGAACAGATCACCCTGCCCACGCCGCCGGACGCGGTCAAACAGGCTGTTTGGCCGGTTTTTGTCTGCTTGTGCGCGGGCACATCGGAAGAAATTGAGCTGCCCGCGCCCGAAGCGGGCGCATATCTGCTGCTGGCCCCGGCGCGCGGCGTGCTCTGCCGCGCGGATGAGGCGGGCGCGTGCCGCCTGTCCCCGGGCGGGGCGCTCCTTCTGCCGCCGGGCGACGCGCCCGTGTTCACAGCCGAGGAGGACTGGCAGGCGGATGTGCTCGCGCTGGCGGGCGGCCTGACCGCGTCCCTGCTGGGCGAGACCCTCGCGCAGGGCGGGCCGTACTTCCCGCGGGGCGGCGAAGCCGTCCGCGCCGCGGCGGCAGCGCTGCGCCGTCCGGTGGACGCGATGACGGCCTCGGCCGAGGCCTATCAGCTTCTCATGCAGCTCTACGGCCGGTCGGCCCCGGCGGACGCGCCCGCCTATCCGCCCCTCGTGCAGGACGCCATGGCGATCATCGCGCAGGAGTACGCCTATCTGTACGGGGTGGACGACCTCGCCGCCCGGCTGATGGTGAGCAAAAACCACCTGATCCGGGTGTTCTCGGCGGCGGTCGGCATGCCGCCCGGCCAATATCTGACGCAGGTGCGCATCGAAGCGGCAAAGCGGCTGCTGCGCAGCCCGGAGGCGACGCTCGATCTGGTCGCGGCCGCGACCGGCTTTTCGAGCGCGGGCTACTTCGGGAAGGTCTTCCGCCGGGAGACCGGCGTGACCCCGGCGCGCTACGCCGCCGCCGCCCGCCGCCCCGAACCCCTCCCGGACGATTGGTATGTATAAACCATGCAAAACAAAAGAGCCTCTTCTGAGGCTCTTTTTTGTCAGCAAAAATAACCGGTATCGTGTTTATTTCCCGTAATGATTCATTGACAGAGACCGACAAGCCATGTATGATATAGACAAGCGTAGTCTGTCTGTTGCGGGAACACCGAAACGGCAGCGGTTGTTTTTACCTCCATCCTTCTGAACAGAGGAAGGAGGTGATACTTATGGTCACATATGAAGGCCTTTTTGCTTTCTGTATGCTCATCGTTTGTATCATAGAGCTGGTGTGGAAAATCTCCAGTCATAGAAAATGACCGCTCACCCTCGCAAAGTTGACGGTCATTTCTATGGCTCTTTTCTTTTGAGGAGGTAAAACACCGCATGTGGTGTCCTCCGTATTTTCAGTATACGCCCGCGCCTTGGCTTTGTCAAGGCGCTTTTCTTTTGGGCGTTTACGCCTTCTTGTACACGCCGATGATCTCGCCGACGTACGAGGGATTCCTGCTTCGTAATGCTGCCGGAAGGGTACTCCCTTTAGCCGAGGGTGTTCAACGTCCGCCCGGCCAGTGCGCAGGCCTGACCGCGGGTGACGTTGGCACTCAGGTTGGCCTTGCCGTCAACGGTGCCCTTCAGGATGTCGTTCTGGACCGCCCAGGCCGCGACCGGCTTCATGTCGTCAGGGATGGCGAGGGCATCATGGAACCTGGACAGGCTGCTGGTATCCGTCACATCGGGGGAGCCTGCCGCAACGTACAGCGCCTCCAGCATATCGCCGCGGGTAGCGGACTCATTTCCGGTTTGCAGGCCATTGGCCTCTCCCCAGGCGATACCGCCGTTGTAGTCCTTGACGTCCACGGCGCCGTTGATACGGGCCGCCACGTTGGAGAGCTGATTCAGCGTCAGGTTGCTACGCAGGTCGAACTTCTCATCGGTTCTGCCTACCATGATCTCACGGGCGCTTATAGAGCAGACCTCGTTATAGAACACATTGGAGACGAGTACGTCAGAGAAGCTCTTGGTGTTGTCGATGATCTTGACAGTGGTGGAGCCGGTTAGCGTCAGGGCGATGCCGTTCTCCGTCACCATGGAGGTAGAGACGATTTCCTCGGTGCCATCCGCCTTCACGATGACGGCCACGGTGCCGGGAGTGACGTCCTCCACGGGGATCTCTACCCTGACAAGGCCAGTGCCCTTGGGTACGGTGATCTCCACGGCAGGAGCATTCTTGGTGCTGCCGGCAGCGGGGACTTCCACGGGCAAAGTCACGGTCTCGTGGTTCTGAAAGGCTTCCTTGGCGGCAGAGGAGGAGATGCTGGACTTGACCTCGGTGATGGTGCCGTTCTTGGCAGTGACCACGGTGCCGGTGGTTCCGTCCGCCATTTTGGTCGTTTCGGTGACGGTGCCGTTCTTCTTGGTCTCCACGATGGTGGTGCTGCCGTCGGTGTTCCTGGTGGTCTCCGTCACGGTGCCGGCGATCTTGTCGGTCACGGTCGTGGTGGTGGAGCCGTCGGGATTTTTCGTTGTGGTCGTGGTGGAGCTGGTTTCACCGTCGGAAGACACATCGAACCGGTTGGGAAGATTAACGATCAGAGGGTAACTCTTGAAAGACTTTCCGGCGACTGCCTTTTTGTAGATCCGGAGGCTTTTGCCGGGAGTCACAGTGTCGCCGTTTAAAATGGTTTTTGGGCGGGTTTTGTTATATTCGGTCACTTCATAGATGCTGTCGTCGAAAGAAATCGTCTCGCTGCGGAAGTTGATGACATACGCAGAGCTGTCCGGCGCGGCTGGCCGGTCGGGGATCGAAAGATCCAGCGGTTTGCTCTCGAAAGACTTTTCTTCGACTGCTCTTGTGCAGACATAATAGGTTTCACCTGGATAGAACGTCTTGCCGCTGATAACGGTTTGTTCTTCCCCAAAAATGATGCGGTACACTCGATAGGTGTTGTCATCGTACGAAAGCTTCTCGTTGACATAGTCGATCTCGTATGCAACATCGGTGGGCGCGGCGGGTCGGTCAGGAATTCTGTTCGCCATTGCCGGGCTGGCGGGAGTATTGCCGCTGGCCGCCTTGCGGATATAGAGATTCTTACCGAGGTAAAACTCAGGAATAAAGGTGTCGTTTGCGACAAGAGCGCCGAAGTTTGCCCAGCTCGCTTCATAGCCGGCGTTCAGCGTGATCCTCTGACGGGTATAGTCAATGTGGAAGCCCTTGCCGACAGTGGGCGCGTTCTCAGCGGTGTATTGGGTGGTGCCGTCTGCGCTGGGGGCGGACGTATGATAGAAATTGTTGCCCGCGTACCGGGCGTAGAAGGTGTACGCGGTCTGCGTCGTCAGGCCGCTAAAGGTGGGGCTGGTCTGCCATGTGGCGCCGCCGTCCTTGCTGTATTCCGCACCGGGGATGGATTGGAGCGTAATGCTGTCTGCACTTACGGAAGCGATCTCCGGCGCGCTGGGGGGCGCCGCGTAGGTCAGCTTCTTCTCCTCCGGCGTAATGGAGCCGGAGCCGGTCAGGGTGCCATAATTGGTTAGCGTACCATCCTTCAGGTCAATTACGCTGCTTGCGTCGTTCAAGGCAAGGGTGCCGTAATTGATTAGCGTACCCTTCACATGAATATCGGTATTACCGTCTTCCATGGTCAGGGTTTTGCCCTTGGGAATGGTCAGGCTGGCACCTGAACGGATCGAGAGAACGCCGAAGCCGCTGGTGAGGGTACGGTCCTTGGTCAGGGTGACATTGCCGTAAACCACGCCTAAAACAACGCCCCGGATAAAGGACTTGTTCGTGCTGGTTGTTCCCGTCCAGCCTACCCATGCGTCGCCGTTGACCGTGAGTGTGCCGGTTCCCTTGGTCTCCCCGCCGAGACCCCTTCCGCCGCCGATAGCGTCCGCTTCATCGCTGCCAGCGGTGGCGATGACGGTGCCGCCGGTAATGGTGACGTTGCCGCCAAGGCCGTGTCCCGGTTTGCCGACTTGATTTGAGCCGCCGCCGATGCCGGCCGCGTCCTCGCCGCCGGTGGCGGTGACCGTGCCGCCGGAAATGTTGATGTTGCCGCCATTGCCGCCAACGGACCCCTGGGCAAAACCGCCGCCGATACCGGCCGCGCTGTCCCCGCCGATAGCGGTGACCGTGCCGCTCTCAATGGTGACCGTGCCGCAGTTGCTCGCCGCATGACCGCCGATGCCGGCGCCGGAGCTAACTCTATAATCATAGGGGGAGCTATAGCCCTGCGCAGTCAGGGCGCCGTTGCCCCGGATGGTCAGGGTGTGGCCCTCTCCGACCTCAATGCCGCCGCAATCTCTGCCGCCCCTGAGGTAGTTGGTGCCCTCAAGGGTCAGGATCACGTCTGCTTTGCCGGTCTTCTCACTTCCCAGGAGAACCATGGCCTCATAGGCGCCTATATTAGGAATGATAAAAGTCTCGTTATTGTTAATGGTCAAATTTTTGATCCGGATCTTCACGGGCAGGCCTGTTTCGACCTTCAGGCTCTTGCCGATATATTTGGTGGCGCTGGAAATAACGAACGAGCCGGTGACGGTGATCTCCTGGGAGGGGGCAAAGTCCGGCGTGGTCTTTCCGTCGCCGTATGCGACCTTGATCGTGCCTGCCGCGTCGCCGTCCAGGATCCGGATGGTGCCCGCCGCAATGTTAAAGACATAGTTCTCGGGGACGACTACTGCGGGCGCGTTTACGGTGAAACGCACGGTGAAGCTCTGGGCATCCACCAAGTCTCCGTCAACGGTCACGGTTGCCGTGTAGGTACCGGCAGGCAGGCCGGTGTTGGGAACCACGGTGAATCTGTCGGCGCCGATGCTGTCGGAGTCGCTGGGGGCAATGCTATCGATGCTGGACTTGCTTACGGTAAATGCGTCTGCGTTCTCGCCGGAAAGCTCCACGGTCAAAGGGCCGGTGGCGCCGGTGCCGGTATTGCGCACGGTGACGGTCTTGGGCGTCTGAGCGCCGTAGCCCACATCAGCGGAGTCAAAGGTATGGGTACCGCTCACATCCAGACCGATGCCGTAGGTCAGAACAGCATCGGTGGGCACTGTGTTCCAAATCTCCACATAGGTACTCTCATAAATACACTCCTTCGCTTCGCCCTCATCCTTGGTAAACAGTTCCCCCGCGTTGGTGCGCCACCAATAGGTGGTGGGCAGGGTCGGTTTGGTGCTCAGCGCACGGCCTCCGGGAGCCGTGACGGTCACATGACCGCCGTTGATAGCGATGTTGTTGGCACAGATGACGTAGCTTGCGCCATCACCACTCACCTCCTTGCTGTCGACGGTGACGGTGCCGCTGTTGATGGTCAGGCTGCTGACGCTGATGCCGTACATTCCGCCATTGACAATCAGCCGGCCGGTGCCCTCGCTCTGGCCGTAGATGGTCAGGTTTCCCTCACCCCGGATGCCGCCGCCGATGGTCAGGGCACAGTTGTCTGCCAGAATCAGGTGGACGTCGCCGGTGATGGTGACGCCGCTGGTGATGGTGACGCTGCCCTGCGCCACATACCAGCCATCGTTCCACATGACCTTGTCTGTGCTGTCTTCCACCAAGGTGGCGCTTGAACAGCTTTTTGCTTCCGGTTGTTTTGTGCTGCTATTCCAGTTATAATAGGTAACGTTTGTCACCGAGCTAGCCAGCGCTGTCGTCGGCAGCAGCCCCATGAGCAGGCAGGCGGTCAGCAGGATGCTCAACAGTCGTTTCTTCATGTCTTTCAGCCCTCCTTTTGGATCGCGTTCGGATTGTACTTCATCACAAATAATTCCAGCGTTTCTTTCAGCACTTCAATCTGGGATTTCAGATAGAATTCATCCTCAAAGAGCGCGTAATGCACACAGGCTCTTATCAGAATGAAAATCAGCGGCGTCAGCTTTTCGTAGGGAATCCCCAGCTTTGGCTCAAGGCTCTTTGCGTATTCAGTATACCGCTGGTCTACGCCTTTGAAGAATTTCTGGCCGTATTCCCTGTACTTTGGGTGGGTGTACACCTGATACATCAGTCTGTACTTCTTTCCGTGCTTCTCTGCCGTCCAATATGGGATCTCGTCAATGAACCGCCATAAGTCTTCCACGTCCGTGGGGGCTTTCGCCATAAAGTCATCTTCTACCTTGCTCATACAGTATTCGGTGGATTGGACGATGAGATCGTCCAGATCCTCAAAATAAGTATAAATCATGGATGCGTTGTAGCCACAATGCTTCGCAAGGATGCGAATGCCTGTGCCGTGCAACCCCAATTCAGCAAAGCCATTGAAGCACTTTTCCATAAGCTCAGCCTTTTTTGCATTCCACTGCGCTTCTGTGTAATTCGCCATCGAATCACCACCCTTTATTCGAATCGTTTGTTCTGAATAAAGTATACAATATCTTCAAGGAAAAATCAACAGGCAAAGCCATATGATCCGCATGAAAAAGGGAAACGCAAATAGGCAGAAAAATACGCCATACTCAGCCTTTGAAGCGGAATATGGCGTGTTTTTTCGTTGACCAATCCCGTCTGACAGATGCTCATTTCGCGTTATTTGGCTAACACTGTTTTACGAACACCCGCCCTTCGGCGGTCTTTTTTTATTTTCCGAACCGTTTACGCCTTCTTGTACACGCCGATGATCTCGCCGACGTACATGGTGTGGTAATCGCCGTTCGCGTAGTGCTGGGACAGGATGTCCTTGCAGATGAAGTTCTCCGCCGGCATGTCGAGCGCGTAGAGCTTGCGGCAGACGAAGGCCAGCTCGGCCTCCGCAAAGGTCACGCCGCCCTCGACCGCGACCGGGGTCAGGCCGGAATCGTGCATCTTGTCCATGTCGCGGCCCGACTTGGAGCCGAGCGTATTGAGCACGTCGCGGTGGCCGTCCTCGAGGAAGGTCAGGACGAAGGTGTCGCCGTTGTCGATGAACGTCTTGGTGTAGCGGCTCTCGCGCACGTACACGCTGACGGTCGGGCGGGTCCAGAGCACGCCGACGCCGCCCCAGCTGACGGTCATCATATTGAACTTGTCCGCGTCTCCCGCGCCCAGCAGAGCCCACTGCTTGCCGATCATCTGGAAGGGGTTGAAGGAAAGGGTGTTTACGTCAACTTTCTGCAATGCCATGATAAAAAACCTCCTGAAACAATGAAAAAATTACGGCAGATCCTGCCGGCGGAGCTTCATTTCGCGCCAATCGTCCTTGGAAATGAGGATCTGGCGGGGTTTGGAGCCTTCGAACGGGCCGACGATGCCGCGCTGCTCCATCTGGTCGACGATGCGCGCGGCGCGGGAGTAGCCCAGCTTGAGCCGCCGCTGGAGCATGGAGACCGAGGCCTGTCCGCAGTCCATGACGACGTCGATGGCCTCCATGAGCATCTCGTCCTCCTCGCTGCCGCCGTCGCCCGAGGAACCGCCGCCCGACTGGGCGTCGGCCTGCTTCTCGATGTGCTCGAGGATCTCCTGACTGTATTCGGCGGTCGCGTTGGACTTGATGTATTCAATGACGCCCTCGATCTCGTCGTTCGAGATGAAGCAGCCCTGAATACGCTGGGGCTTGCCCTCGCCCAGCGGGGCGTAGAGCATGTCGCCCTTGCCGATGAGCTTTTCGGCGCCCGTCTGGTCGAGGATGATGCGGGATTCGATCTGGGACGCGACGGCGAAGGCGATGCGCGAGGGAATGTTGGCCTTCATGATGCCGGTGATGACGTCGGAGGACGGACGCTGGGTGGCGACGATCAGGTACATACCGGCGGCGCGCGCCTTCTGCGCGATGCGGCAGATCGAGGTCTCGACCTCCTTGGCGGCGACCATCATGAGGTCGGCCAGCTCGTCGATGACAATGACGATCTGGGGCAGGACGGCGTAGGTCTCGGGCGCGCCGCCCTCGATCTCGGCGGCCTCGGCCTTTTTGCGGCGCATGAGGGCGTTGTAGTCCTCGAGCTTGCGCACCTGATTGTCAGCGAACAGCTTATAGCGGCGTTCCATCTCGCCGACCGCCCAGTTGAGCGCCCCTGCGGCCTTTTTGGGGTCGGTGACGACCGGGATGAGCAGGTGGGGAATGCCGTTGTAGTTGCCCAGCTCGACCATTTTGGGGTCGACCATAATCAGGCGGACTTCCTCGGGGGTGGACTTATAGAGCAGGGAAATGAGCATGGAGTTGATGCAGACCGATTTGCCCGAGCCGGTCGTACCGGCGATGAGCAGATGGGGCATCTTGGCGATGTCGCCGATGACGGGCGCGCCCGTGATGTCCTTGCCGACCGAGAAGGCCACGCGGGAGGACGCGTTTTTGAAGGCGTCCGAGCCGAGCACCTCACGGATGGAGACCATCGTGACCGCCTTGTTGGGCACCTCGATGCCGATGGCGACCTTGTCGGGGATGGGCGCGATGCGCACCGAGACCGCGCCCAGCGAGAGGGCGATATCGTCGGCCAGAGCGGTGATGCGGCTGAACTTGACGCCGCGGGAGATGGTCAGCTCAAAGCGGGTGACCGAGGGGCCGCGCACGATGCCGATGATCGTCGCGTCCACGCCGAAGGACTGGAGGGTGTCGATCAAACGCTGGCTGTTTTCGGTCAGCTCGGCCTGTACGTTGCCCTTGGCGGCCGATTTGGCGGGCTTCAGCAGGTCGATGGGCGGATAGGAATAGACGGGCGCGGGGGCCTTCTGGCTCTCGTCCATGGCGGCGCTCATCGCGGCCTGCTCCTTGTCCGAGATCGTTTCGGGTTTCTTCTTTTTGGAGGCCGCGGCCGGTTCCTCCCACGGGGGCGTATCGTCGCCCGCCGGGGCGGCGGGCGCGGGCATGTCCTCCCCGGGCGCGACCGCGTCGCGGTTTTCGAGCAGGGAGAGGATGTCGCTGAAGGGGTCGCCGTCGTCCGCGTCGTCCGGTTCGGTGCGGGCGCGGGCGTCGTTGCGCGCGTCCTGCGCACGCAGGACGGCGTCGGGCGGCAGCTTGGGTTCGATCAGGCCGTCGCCCGCGGGGTCGTCCGGGTCGGACGGGATCGGCCCGTCGTCGAGCGGGATGTCGATGGCCGCGCGGCGGCGCTTCTGCTCGGCGCGGGCGGCGCGGCGCTCGGCTGCGGCGACGTGGACGTTGGGCAGGGAGATCGGGTCTTCATAGTACGCCCGCTCCTCCTCGCTCTCGTATTCGTAGTCCGCCGGGCGGCGGATGGCCTCCCAGATGACGCCCGGAGTCAGCCGCAGAGCGACCATCAGGTCGGCACACAGAGCGGCCAGCACCAGAATGAGTGCGCCGATCGAGGAAAACGCCCATTCGAGCAGGATGTACAGCCCGCCCGAGAGCAGACCGCCCGCGTGCAGGTTGGCGCCGTCGCGGAGCAGGTCGCCCAGCGTGCGCATGGACAGGTCGTACTGGTTGGCGCGGAGCAGGGCGTGCACGAATGCGCCCGACAGCACGGGCACGAGGGCGATGGCCGCGCCGCGCAGGCGGACGGGGCCTTTCTCGCGGCGGTAGAAGAGCAGGGCGGCCAGCGCGAGCAGGGCGACCGGCCAGAGATAGAGTCCCCAGCCGAACAGCGAGGTGATCGCGGTGCGCAGCATCCGCAGGACGAAGCCGTCGCTCTTGAAGACGGCCACACCCGCGATCAGGCCGAGCACGGCGTAGATGCCCGCCCAGACCTCGCGGGGCAGGCTGATCAGCTCGACCGGCTCGGCAGCGGGCGCACGGGCGGCACGCTTCCTGGACGCGGCGTCGGAAGCGGCCTTACCGGCGGACTTTTTGCGGCCGGAGGCGGCGGATTTTGTGGATCTGGATGCCATAAATTCACCTCTGTGTCAGGAAATGTACGGGAAATGTGCGAAAAACAGGGTCAGATCATCATTTTCGCCAGCGAGGCGATGATGGTGATGAGGCCGATGGCGGTGCAATAGACGACGAAGACGCGGAAATTGCCGCGTTTTGCGACGAAGCGCACCATTTTGATCGCGGCGAGACCGGAGAGCATCGAAACGATGACGCCGACGAGATAGACATAGACCGGCACGCCGCTGCCGCCCGCCGTCGCGACGGCCTCCCCGACCTCCAGAATGTTCGCGCCCAGAATGACGGGCAGGGACATGATGAAGGCGAAGCGGACGGCGAAATCGCGGGAGAAGCCGCGGGACAGACCGGCGATCATCGTGGTGCCCGAGCGGGACAGGCCGGGCAGGACGGCGAAGCACTGGCACACGCCGACCACAAAACCATCCAGATAGCGGGCGTTTTTCTCGGTTTTGTGTCCCTTGGGGAACTTTTCGGATAAGTACAGGATGGCGGCCGTCACAAGCAGCATACAGCCGACGAGCAGGGGGGACTGGAACGCGGCCTCGATCCAGCTCTTGATGGGCAGGATGGCGAACATGGGCAGGACGGACAGCAGCAGCATGATGATGAAGCGGCGGTAGGGCTGGTTCTGCACTTTGAAGCCCGCGCCCGCCCAGCGGAAAAATTCGACGATCAGCTCACGGATATCGCTCCAAAAGGCGACGATGACCGAGAGCAGGGTGCCGAAATGCAGCAGGACATTGAAGAGCATATTGTCGCTCTCGGTGGACAGGCCGAACAGGGTCTGCGCCAGCGTCAGGTGACCGGACGAGGAAACGGGCAGGAACTCGGTCAGACCTTGCACGAGACCCAGCACAATGGCATGGAATACGTTCATAATTTCTGTTACCTCCACAGCGGAATGGTCGTGTTTGGGGAACGGTGCGGTGCGCCGCGCCGTATCATGGTCATACGTTCCTATTATATCATACCCGACCGCGTTTTACCATTCTTTTTCCCCGCGGGAAGCCCCGTCCGTTTTTGTTAAATTTTTCTGAAATACTGTTTTTCGCCCGCCGCCTGTGTTATACTGTAGCTAGGAAAAGGATATAGCAACACCGTTCGGAACGTATATCTGGAGGGAATCTTATGAAAGGAATCATTCTGGCCGCCGGAAAAGGCTCGCGCCTCTATCCCATGACCCGCCCGACCTGCAAGCCCCTGCTCCCGGTTTATGACAAGCCGATGATCTACTATCCCCTCGCTGTCCTGATGCAGGCCGGCATCAAGGATATCCTCATCATCATCCCGCCCGGAGAGGAAGGCCCGTTTTACCGCCTGCTGGGCAACGGCGCGCGCTGGGGCGTGAATATCTCGTATGAGGTGCAGGAGGTCGCGCGCGGCATTGCCGACGCCCTGCTCATCGGTGAGCGCTTCATCAGCGGGGATTCGGTCTGCCTCGTGCTGGGCGATAACATCTTCCACAGCCTGTCGATCGAAAAGCTCCTGTCGCGCGCCGTGCGCAAGGCGCATGAGGGCGGCGCGACCGTCTTCGGCTACTACGTCGCCAATCCCCGCGCCTTCGGCGTGGTCGAGTTCGACGAGGAGGGGCGCGCCATCTCGATCGAGGAAAAGCCCCGCCTGCCCAAGTCCAATTACATCATCCCCGGCCTGTATTTCTATGACAACAATGTCATCGAGATCGCCAGGGGGCTGAAGCCCTCGGCACGCGGAGAGCTGGAAATCAGTGATGTCAATTTGGAATATCTCCGCCGGGATCAACTCCACGTAATCAAGCTCGACCGCGATTTCGTCTGGCTGGACGCCGGAACGGCCGACAACCTGCTCACCGCCGGACAGGCCGTCAAGCAGGTGCAGGACGAGACCGGCCGCTACGTCGCCTGCCTGGAGGAAATCGCCTACAACCGGGGCTATATCGACGTGGACGATCTTCACCGGCTGGGTCATGAGCTGGAACAGACGCTATACGGACAGTATTTGCTCTGTCTCTGATTACATTATGTATTAAAAAGGAAGGCTACCCATGGCAGTATTCACCGTTACCAAAACCTACCGCACCAAGGCCCACATGGGCATGATTGACATTACCGAGGACTTTCAGGACGCCGTTTCGCAGGCGTGCCGGGAGAAGGGCATCTCGTCGGGCACGATCACCGGCTTTACGACCGGCGGCGTGGCCGGTCTGACCACCCTCGAGTACGAGCCGGGCATGGTCAAGCATGACCTCAAGGCCGCGATGGACGTGTTCTCGCCCTATACTGACGAGAGCGGCCGGGTCATCTACTACCACCACCACGACACGTGGCACGACGACAACGGCTCGTCCCACATCAAGGCCGCCCTGCTCTCGCCCTTCATCGTCGTCCCCTTTGTGAACGGCCGCATCACGGTCGGCCCGTGGCAGAACCTGACGCTGGTCGAGTGCGACACCCGCGACCGCACCCGCGACGTGGTTTTTCAGGTCATGGGCGAATAAAATATCGAATATTTTCACAAAAAGGCTCCCGTTTGGGAGCCTTTTTTGTATTCTGAAAAAATTTGGAAGGAAGCCCTTGACAAATCGGGTGTACCATTGTATATTTGTATTAAGCTCTTAATACATAAACACAAAGGAGGGCGGAACATGCAATGGAAACTGACGGACGACCGTCCAATCTGGCTCCAGCTCACCGAACAGCTCACCGAGCGCATCGTCTCCGGCGTATACCCGACCGGTTCGCGGATGCCGCCGGTGCGGGAGCTGGCGGCCGAGGCCGGCGTCAACCCGAACACGATGCAGCGCGCGTTGGCGCAGCTCGAAGCGGACGGACTGGTCGCGACCAACCGCACGGCGGGGCGCACGGTGACCGAGGACGCGGAAGCGGTCGGCCGGGTGCGCGGCCGCTTGGCGGAGGAAAAGATGGAGCTGTATGTGACCGGCATGGCGACGCTGGGCTACTCGGAGGAGGAAGCCGCGTCCCTGCTCATGCAAAGAAGGAGGAAATGAAATGGATGAAATGCTGATCCGCCTGCACGGCCTGACCAAGCTCTACGGCAGCCAGCGTGCGCTGGACGGCGTGGATCTCGAGCTGGGCCGGGGCAAGATCGTCGGCCTGCTGGGGCCGAACGGCTCGGGCAAGACCACGATGATCAAATTATTATGCGGCCTGCTCCGCCCGACGGCGGGCGAGGTGCTGATCGACGGCGCCCTGCCCGGCCCCTATACCAAGTCGGTCATCAGCTACCTGCCCGACCGCATGTACTTCGCGGACTGGATGAAAACGAGCGATCTGGTCGACTTTTTCACCGATTTTTACGCCGACTTTGACCGCAAAAAGGCGGCGGAGATGTTCTCCGCGCTGAACATCCGCCCGGGCGACCGCATCAGGACGATGTCGAAGGGCACGAAGGAGAAGGTGCAGCTCGTGCTGGTCATGAGCCGCCGTGCCCAGCTTTACCTGCTCGACGAGCCGATCGCGGGCGTTGACCCGGCGGCGCGCGACTTCATCCTGAGCACCATCCTGACGAACTACAACGAGTCGGGCACGGTGCTCATCTCGACCCACCTGATCGCCGACGTCGAGCGGGTGCTGGACGAGGCCGTCTTCCTGCAGAACGGCCACGTCGTCCGCCACGACACGGTCGATCACATCCGCGAGCTGGAGGGCAAGTCGGTCGATCAGCTCTTCCGCGAGATCTTCCGCGCGGTACCCTATCAGGGAGGTGACCTCTAATGTTTGGAAAACTGATGAAATATGAGATGAAATCGCTCACGCGCGGCCTATTGCCGCTCTACGGCGCGATTCTGGCCGTCGCCGTGATCAACCGCGTGCTCATGGGCATATCGCTCAACAGCGGCATGGGCATACCGGAGGTCATCGCCATGATGGTCTATTTCGGCCTGTGCGTCGCGGTCGGCGTTGTGACGATCATGGCGGTCGTTCAGCGGTTTTATAAGGGTCTGCTCTGCGACGAGGGCTATCTGATGCACACCCTGCCCGTCCGTCCGGTCGAGCTGGTGCTCAGCAAGCTGACCGGCGCGACGGTCATGACCATCCTCTCGGGCGTCGTCGGCGTCGTTTCGGTGCTCATCCTGATGAGCGTGGGTCTGAACTTCGTCGATTTCTTCGCGGTCGACTGGCTCGGCGGCTTCCGTGATCTGTTCCGCAACTTCCCGAGCTGGCCGCTGGCCGTGCTCGAGTGCCTGCTCGTCGGCCTGTTCTGCGTGACCGGTCAGATCGCCCAGCTTTACGCCGCGATGGCGCTGGGTCACCTGTCGAATAAGCACCGGGTCGCGATGTCCTTCGTCTGGTATCTGGTCATCTCGACCGCGCTGAGCGCCCTGCTCGGGATTTTCGTGACGGTGGCCAACGCGACCGGTCTCGATTACTGGCTGACCCAGCTCACGAGCGCGATGAACAGCTCGCTGTGCCTGCATCTGGGGCTGATCCTCACCGTGCTGGCCTACCTCGTCAAGACCGCGATCTTCTGCGGCGTGACCAACCACGTGCTGACGAATAAGCTCAATCTCGAGTAAAACAAAAAGAGCCGCAAAGCGGCTCTTTTTTTGTATGTATGTCGTTTTTATCCGACTTCCCATTCGATTTCGTCCATGTCGATATAGACGGCGGGCTCCGCCCCTTCCATCTCGGGCGTTACGTGGTAGATGATCTCCTGCGCGCCGCTCCCGAAGTCGGGGACGCGGTGGAAGAGATCCTCGGCCAGCTCGATGAGGAAGGGCAGGAAATTCAGGAGCAGGACGATCAGAATGATGATCAGCTTGACGGGCAGGCCGCGCTTTTCCTTCTCCCGGCGCTCGGCCGCTCCGGAGAGCGAGGGCGCGGGCTTGGCCCTGGAGGACGCGGTTTTGGACTTTTTCGCGGATTTTGTCTGCTGTTTGGGCTTGCGGATGGAGGGATAGGCGCTGGTGTCCCGGCCGGAATCGCGGCTTCTGCGGTCGCGGTCGTCGACGTGGGCGCAGGTCGTCGTCGGCGTATCCTCGAGCGTGCGGTGCCGGTGGGACGTGCCGCGCTTTTTGGTGCCGAAGATCGGACTGCGCTTGCCGCAGACCGGGCATTCCCGTTCGTCCTCCATATAATGTACGCCGCAATAGGGACATTTCATTCCAAAAACACCGCCTTTCCGTTCTTCTTTATCCTAACATGAACCGCGCACGGTTACAATGCCAATTTGGTTACAATCCGTCGCCCAGCAGGTGATAAATGGCCTGCGCGACGCCGTCCTCGGCGTTCGTGGCGGTGATGTAGCGCGCGAGCCGCTTGACCTCGTCGGTGGCGTTGCCCATGGCGACCGGCATCCCGACGGCCGCGAGCATTTCGAGGTCGTTTTCGCTGTCGCCCATGGCGATGCACCGGTCGAGCGAGGTGCCCAGCTCCTGACAGAGCATACCGAGGGCGCGGCCCTTGTCTGCGAGGGGGGAAATGACCTCGATGTTGTCGTCGGCCGAGCTCATGACGCGCACGCCGGGGATCCGCTCGATCTGCCGCCGGGCGAAGTTGAGCAGGATCGGGTCGCGGGAGCGGCAGAAAATTTTGTCGACCGAAAGGTGCTGGGTGGCGATGTATTCCGCGACCGAGCGTTCGACCTGCTTGCTTTCGAGGAAGCCCTCGTTGGTCTTGTAGCGGCTGAAATACATCTCGTCGTAGGGGGTGATGAGCAGGCTTTCGGCGGCGTAGATCATGGAGGTCATGCCGATGCGCTCGACCACGGCGGCGGCGCGGACGGCCGGTTCCCACGGAATCGAGATGCGCATGGTGCAGGCGTTGCGGCTGGCCGAGGAGAGGGTCGCGCCGCCGGCGGTGACCATCAGGTCGTCTGTGCCCAGCTTGCCGGCGAACTCGGCGGCCTCGCCGCAGATGCGGCCGGTCGAGATGACGACGCGGCAGCCCCGGGCGCGGGCCCACGCGACCGCCTCGCGCACGGCGGGTCGGACGACGCTGCCCGGGCCGAGCGCGGTACCGTCGAGGTCGAGCGCGATCAGATCATATTTCATAAAGCGGAAAACCATCCTTTGCTGCGATTTCTGTTCCATTTAAGGATAAAGCATTTCCGGGGAAAAAGCAAGGGGCAGACGGCGGAACAGAATCCGGATGGAACGAAGCGGTAAAAAAAAGGTATGCGCCCGTCGGACGCATACCCTTTTTGGATGCTTCGCTTTTCGTTTCTCAGAACGCCATGATGGCCTTGACGGCGGTGGCGGTGTCGGTCTTGGGCATCAGCTCGAAGCCGATGCGGCCGGTATAGCCGACCGCCTCGAGGCAGGCGAAGACGTTCGCGTAGTTGATCTCGCCGGTGCCCGGCTCGTGACGGCCCGGGGCGTCGGCGACGTGGATGTGGCCGAGCTGGTCGGCGTAGGCGCGGATGGTGTCGCACAGCGAGCCCTCGTTGAGCTGCATGTGGTAAACGTCGTAGAGCACTTTGAGCATGGGCGAGCCGATCAGGCGGGTCATCTCGGCGGCCATCTGGGTGTGGGCGAGGAAGTTGCCGACGTGGTCGGTGGTGATGTTGAGCGGCTCGAGGTTCATCGCGATGCCGCTTTCCTCGGCGATCTTGGCGCATTCGAGCAGCATATCGTACATCGAGCACAGCTTGACGGTGTCCGAAAGCTCGTCATAGTGGTTGACGACAATGCCGCCGTCGCCCAGCGCATTGGAGTGGATGGTGACGCTCTTCGCGCCGATCTTCTGCGCGGCCGCGACCGACTGGCGCAGGAAATCGAGGTACTTTTCCTTGTGGGTGGGGTCGATCAGGGAGTAGTCGGCGTCGCCGTTGAAGCCGGAAATGCCGATGCCGGCCTTTTCAGCCGCGGCCTTGACCGCGTCCAGATCCTTGTCGGTCCAGCTCCAGAACTCGACGAACTCAAAGCCGTCGTCCTTGGCGGCCTGGAAGCGGTCAAGGAAGGGAATTTCGGAATACATCGGCTCGATGCAGGCGGAACGCATGAATTTCATAATCAGTTACCTCCTATATGGGACGGCGGGGAGGCCCTCGGCCTGTGCACCTGCACCGTCTGTGCTTTTTATGGCTTGATTATAGGCGGGCGGTGTGTGCTTTGTCAATCCCGTTTGCACACATCCCGGACGGTCCCGGCATTTTGACGGATGGAATTTTGCACCGTCCGTCGAACGGTCGGGCGGGAACGGCTGAAAATCGAGCAGTTTTCGGTCTGATTCGAGGGGGTTTCGGGATTCTGCTGATTCTGCGGTTTGTTTTTCGTGCAGACTGCGCAAAAACCCGTCGGTTTCCCCGGTTCTGTGCCTTTGAACTGCGGAAAATGAAACCAAAGATCGACTGTATGCGGGCAGAAACCGGAGGAAAAGCGGGCAAAATCGTGACCAAACCGGATATGTGCTTTTTGCACACAAAATAGAATGCACGGGCAGCTCTCCGCAAAATGAACAGGAACGGGAAGAGATTTTCATACAATTCGATGATTTTTCGGAAAAAAGCGAAAGAGTCTGTGTGACGCACAGAAACCGTGCTATAATGAGTGCAACGACCCGCCGGGCCTGTGTGTCCGGCGGAAAGCACAGGGGAAGTGATCGCTATGGGCAAACGGCCCACCATCCAGATGGTCGCAGAGCGCGCGGGCGTGTCCCGCGGCACGGTCGACCGCGTCATCAACAACCGTTCCTACGTCCGCGCCGAGGTGCGCCAGCGCGTGCTGGCCGCCATGCAGGAGCTGGGCTACCTCTCCCCGGCCGCGCGCGCCGCCGCGCAGCCGGTCGAGCAGACCTTCCAGCCGGTCAAGCTGGGCGTCATCCTGCCCAATTCGTTCGACCACCATTTCCGCACCGAGATCATGCGGGGCGTGGACGCCGCCCGGGAGGAGCTGGCCGATTTCAAGGTGCAGGTCGAGGTCGCGGCCTGTCAGACCGACATCCCGCGCGAGGCGATCGAGCTGCTGGGCGAGATGACGGCGCGGGGCGTGCAGGGCATCGCGCTGTGCGCGCTGGATGACGTGGCGATTGCCGCCCGGGTGGACGAGCTGGCCGAGCAGGGCGTGCCGGTCATCACGTTCAACTCCGACCTGCCGACCAGCCGCCGCCTGTGCTTCATCGGGCAGGACTACCGCCGCAGCGGCCGGATCGCGGCCGAGCTGATGAGCAAGTGCATCCCGCAGGACGCGAAGCTGCTGGCGACAGTCGCCAATCTGGAGTTCAACGGCCACCGCAGCCGTCTGGACGGCTTCTGCGAGCGGATGCGGGAGAAGGGCTTCGGCGCCGGGCAGATCGAGGTCGTCGAGACCTTCAACGACTACCACACGACCTACCGCAAGGTGGCCGAGGTCTTGCAGCGCACGCCCGACCTTGCCGCCGTCTATCTGGCCAACCAGTCGGTCGCGGGCGGGGCGGAGGCCATCCGGGCGGCCGGACGGCAGGGCGAGATCCGGGTCATCTGCCACGACGTTTCGGAGAACACCCGCCGCCTGCTGGGCGAGGGCGTGGTCGATCTGGCGATCTCGCAGGACATCTACCGGCAGGGCTATCTGCCCCTCGTGCTCCTGCGCGAGCTGCTCCAAAAGGGCAAGCAGCCCGAGCTGAATACTGCGAGTCCCAACATCTCGATCTACTGCGCGGAGAACGTCTGAGCCGGTCGTTCCGGGAAAATGTGCCCGGGCACATGGTAAATTCCACCGATTTTGCGGCTTTATTGATCCAATCCTGCTGTCCTCGCCCTCTTGCACAATTTGTGAGTAATTTTTGGTTATGTTTTGTCGGTTTTGCGTCTTGTATTCGATGCGCCAAACGATTATGATAGTCGCATGGAAATACGAACGAGGGAGGGAACTGGACAGCATGGGCATCTTCATTGAACTGGTCAACGAGATGAACGCGCGCCGCGCGCATGGCGAGGCCGCCGTTCGCCGTGCGACCGAGGAGCTGCGCGCTGCCGGCAAGTAAAAAGGCGGCGACAGACCATACAAACCGCGAATCCCTTCTTCGCACGGGGCGAAAGGAAGGCGCAGGCCCGAAGGGCCTGCGCTTTTTTCGCGCTTTTTCGGGGTTTTACATTTCCGCGCGGAAATGCTATAATAACACGGAGCGTCCGGCAGAGGGACGCACATCTGAAAATCAAAGGAGAGAAATGAAACATATGCGGATGGGAGCCATGGAGTGGTACCGGCGCGGCCTGCGCGACGGCATCCCGATCGGTCTGGGGTATCTGGCCGTCTCCTTCACGCTGGGCATCGCCGCCCGTTCGGACGGCCTGACGGCGGTGCAGGCCACGGTCATGAGCCTGCTGAACCTGACCTCGGCGGGGCAGTTCGCCGGTCTGACGGTCATCGCGGCGGGCGCGTCGTATTTGGAGATGGCGGCGAGCCAGCTCATCATCAACCTGCGGTATCTGCTCATGTCGTGCGCGCTGAGTCAGAAGATCGCGCCTGAAACGCCGATGTGGCAGCGCCTCGCGCTGGGCTACACGATCACCGACGAGATTTTCGGCATTTCGGTCGGCGCGGCCGACCGGCTGAACCCGTTTTACAGCTTCGGCGCGGTCTCGGTCGCCGCGCCCGGTTGGGCGCTGGGCACCTGTCTGGGCGTCATTCTGGGCAACGTCCTGCCCGCGCGCATCGTCAGCGCCCTTTCGGTCGCGCTGTACGCCATGTTCCTCGCGGTCATCCTGCCGCCCGCGCGGCGCAGCCGGGTGCTGGCCGGGGTGGTCGTCCTGTCGATGGCGGCCAGCCTGCTGTTTTCCCGCCTGCCTGTCCTGTCGGCGGTCTCGTCCGGTATGAAGATTATCGTGCTGACCGTCCTGATCGCGGGCGGCGCGGCCCTGCTGTTCCCGGTCAAGGAGGAAGCCGATGCGTAACGTTTATCTGTACATTCTGGTCATGGCGGCGGTCACCTACCTCATTCGCGTCCTGCCCCTGACCCTGATCCGGCGGGAGATCAAGAACACCTTCCTGCGCTCGTTTTTGTACTACGTGCCCTATGTCACGCTGGCGGTCATGACCTTCCCGGCCATTCTGGACGCGACCGGGAGCACGGTCTCGGCCGCGGCCGGTCTGCTGGCCGCCGCCCTGCTCGCGTGGTACGGCGCAAGCCTGTTTCAGGTCGCCTGCGCGGCCTGCGCGGTCGTCTTTGTGATCGAGCTGATCATTTTATAACAGAATATCGAATGATAACAAAAAAACGAACTGCCGATGGGCGGTTCGTTTTTTTCATGGGTTTTTGTCACGACGGCGCGTGCTTTTTTGCGGCGCAGGCCGGACACACGCCGCGCGCGACCAGCGTGTAGCGCTTGACCTCCATGCCGGAGGCCGCGCCGATCATGTCCTTCAGATCAACCGGCAGGGTAAAGTCGAACAGCCGGCCGCAGGTCTCGCAGACCAGATGGTCGTGCGGGTCGAGCTGCCAGTCGAAGCGGTCGGACATACCGGGCATGGACAGCTTGCGGATCTCACCGGCCTCGGCGAGGAAATTCAGGTTGCGGTAAACGGTAGCCAGCGAGATGGTCGGCATTTTGGGCCGGATGGCCTGAAACAGCTCATCTGCCGTGGGATGGCTGTCAATTGCGCGGATCGTTTCCAAAATGATCTGCCGTTGTTTGGTTTGGATCATGGCAAACCCTCCCTGCAAAGTTGTCATTTCTGCGCGGGCAGAGCGGCCCGCGGTCATCTTCTGGTCTCATTATAACGGAAGCGGGACGGAATGTAAACCATTCTCGTATAGATTTTCAAAAATTATTTTTCGCCGGCGGGCGGTTCGGCCTGTGCGGGGGCGGAATCCGCCTGCGCGGCGGCGTCCTTGGCGTTCAGGCGGCGTTCGTTGGCGTAGACGCGGTGCTCCAGACGGCACAGCTCCTGCGAGAGCGGGTCGGGCATGTGGATCTGGTCGAGGTCGAAGGAGGGCACGCGCTGACCGTCGATCTTGACGACGCGGGCCTTCATGCCGACGACGGTGGAGTTGGGCGGAACCTCCTGCAGGACGACGGCGTTCGCGCCGATGCGGGAGTTATTGCCGACGGTGAAGGGGCCGAGCACCTTGGCGCCGGTCGAGATGAGGACGTTGTCGCCGATGGTGGGATGGCGCTTGCCGGTGTCCTTGCCGGTGCCGCCCAGGGTGACGCCGTGGTAGATCGTGCAGTAGTCGCCGATCTCGGCGGTCTCACCGATGACGATGCCCATGCCGTGGTCGATGAACAGGCCGCGGCCGATGGTCGCGCCCGGGTGGATCTCAACGCCGGTCATCGTGCGGGCGAATTGGGAGATCATGCGGGCGAGGAAAAAGCGCTTGTGGAGGTAGAGCCAGTGGGTCAGGCGGTGGTAGATGACGGCGTGGAAGCCGGGATAGAGCAGGAAGACCTCGGCGGTCGAGCGGGCGGCCGGGTCACGGTCGCGGATCGAGCGCGCGTCTTCGATGAGGTCGCGGAGAAACATATAAAAAATACCTTCTTTGGGAATTGGAAAAATGGTGGAAAGGGGAAACTCAGCCGATCAGGGCGGCCAGCTCGTCGCCGGCCTGCATGGCGCGGGCGCGGTAGTCCGGCATGATCCCGGTCAGCCGGGCGCGGATCTCGTCCTCGTGCGCCATGAGCCAGTCGAAGGCGGCGGTCAGCTCACCCGGGCGGCGCAGCTCCTGCACGGGCAGGACGTAGTGCTCGTAGGAGCCGAACAGATCCTGCGCGATGCCCTTGGCCTTGACCGAGTAGCCCACGACCAGGGTGGGCACGCAGGAGGAGTAGGCCGCGATGGTCGAGTGGGTGCGCGCGCCGACGAAGCAGCGCAGGCGGGCGATATAGCCCTTCAGCTCGCGGCAGCCCGCGTCCTCGATCAGCACGACCCGGCCGGTGTCCTTGAACTGCTCGTACAGGCGGCGCAGGGGCTCGCGGTCGTCGTTGTAGCTCCAGACGACGTGCGGGATGAGGGCGACGGCCATGTCGGTGTCTTTCAGAATATGCTCAATGAGGGCGACATAGTTCGCCATTGTCGCGCCGCCCTGCTCCTCGTTCGAGATGATCATGGGCGAAACGTTGATGCCGACCGTGTTGCCCGGCCGGAAGCCCGCGGGCAGGGGCTTTTCGATGGTCTCGAGGGTGAAGGCCGGGTCGGGGATCAGGCGCACCTTCCCGCCCAGACCGGCCTCGGTCAGCGCGTCCGCCGAGATCGACTCGCGCACGCAGAGCACGTCGAAGTAGTCGAGCTGGGCGGTGAAGACGGGATCGAGGTCGCGCGGCTCGATCGAGCAGCCCCAGAGCAGCATTTTCGCGCCCTGCTTGCGCAGCGCGCGGTCGGTCGGCCAGAACTGCTGCCCCTTGTTGTAGCAGTAGTTGTCGCCGCCCACCGCGACGACCGCGTCGCACTCCTTCGCCAGCCGCAGACAGGTCTTTTCGGTCAGGAATTTGTCCTGAAGCGCCTTGGAATGGGTGACGCGCTTGTCGAACTGGTACACGAACCAGGCGGGGGAGAAGCGGCGGAGCACCTGATCGTTCTGCACGATCGCGTCCACCGCGCCGTCCATGCCGCAGGCGTGATCCTCGCGCGGGGCGTAGGAGCACAGGGTGACGGCTGCGCCGGTCTTTTCCTTCGTGATGGCGGAGATCGTCCGGATGAGCGCCTCGCAGCCGTGGTTCAGGCTGCCGCCGTGCTCATAAAGCATTACTTTTTTCACGTTCACTACCCTCTGTATCACATAATTTCAGTCTGTTTTTATGATTTAAAAGAAAAAAGAGATATTATATATAGTCTAAAAGATTTGCACCCGTTTGTCAAACGAAAACCTGCACAGTTTGACAGGCGCATCCCCTTCTGTTATCATGAAAACCGTATAAGATTATTTTTCCGGGAGAGGGGGACTTTCATGCGCACGGCCGAACGCCTGCCGAACGGGCTGACGCTCTATCAGGACGACCGGTTTTTCAAGCTCGGGCAGGATTCCGTCCTGCTCTCGGCCTTCGCGCGTATCCCGCGCCGCGCCCGGGTGCTCGATCTGGGCTGTGGGACGGGGGCGCTCGCCCTCCTGTGCTGGCGGGATGACCTGACCGTCACCGGCCTTGAGCTGCAGCCCGGCCCGGCGGCGCTCTTCCACGAATCCATCGCGGCCAACGGCCTGCAAAACGTGACCGTCTGCGAGGGCGACCTGCGCGATATCCGCGCACACATCCCGCACGGCAGCATGGACTACGTCGTCTGCAACCCGCCCTATTTCGCGGTCGGGACGGGGAAGGACGCGGCGGGCGCGGCCCGCGCCGCCGCACGGCAGGACGGGGAAGCGGGGCTGGACGACGTGGCGCGGGCGATCGCATGGGCGCTGCCCACGGGCGGACGGTGCGCACTGGTCTTCCGTCCCGAGCGGCTCTGCCCTCTGCTCGACGCCCTGCGCGCCCGGCGGCTGACGCCCAAGCGGATGCGCTTTGTCCACCAGTCGGCGGTCAAGCCGCCCTCGGCCGTGCTCGTCGCCTGCCGCAAGGACGGCGCGGACGGCCTCACCGTCGAGCCGCCCCTGCTCGTGCGGGACGAATCGGGCGCGCTGACCGCCGAATACCGCGCGATCTACGGCTTTCCCGAAACGATGGAAAAAGTCGAGAAAAACACGTTTTCAGAGGTGTAACATATGGCTTTTGGAACTTTATATCTGGTTGCCACCCCGATCGGCAACCTGAACGATTTCTCCCCCCGCGCCCGGCAGACCCTGTCCGAGGTCGACTTCATCGCGGCCGAGGACACCCGGGTCACCCGCAAGCTGATGACCGCGCTCGACCTGCCGGCGAAGCCCCTCGTCAGCTACTATGAGCACAACCGCCGCCAGCGCGGCGAGGAAATCCTCGCCCGCCTGCTGGCGGGCGAATCCTGCGCTCTCGTGACCGACGCGGGCACGCCCGCCGTCTCCGACCCGGGCGAGGATCTCGTCGCCCTGTGCGCCCCCGCCGGGGTGCCGGTCATCCCGGTGCCCGGCTGCTGCGCCGCCGTCTGCGCCCTCGCGGCCTCCGGCCTGCCGACCGGCCGCTGGTGCTTCGAGGGCTTTCTTTCGGTCAATAAAAAGGCCAGAAGGGAGCATTTGGACAGCTTAAAGGGCGAAAAACGTTCGATGATCTTCTACGAAGCGCCCCACAAGCTGCGGCAGACGCTGGACGATCTCGCCGCCGCCTTCGGCGCGGCGCGCCCGGTCTCGCTCTCGCGGGAGCTGACCAAGCTGCACGAGGAGACCCTGCGCATGACGCTGGGCGAGGCGGTCGCCTACTTCGCGGAGACGCCGCCGCGCGGGGAGTTCGTGCTCATCGTCGCGGGTGCGCCCGACCTGCCGGACGCGGACGGGGCGGATGACCGGATGGCGCGTGCGCTCGCGGCCGTCGCCCGCCGCATCGAGGCGGGCGAGACCCTCAAGGACGCGGTCAAGATGGTCTCGGCCGACCTCGGCGTCAAGAAAAACGCGCTTTATGCCCTCGCATTGGACGAAAATAAGGATTAACCATCCAAAAAAAAGAGTCTCCCTCGGGAGACTCTTTTTTTGTTCCACAGATCGTGCTCCGCGCCGTGCTCAGCGCTTCCGCCCCTTCCTGGGGCCGACCGTTCTGCGCGGGGCTTCGTGCTCAGCCGGTCTGCCGCCGTGCTTGGGCGGGCGCCCACCGTGCTCAGCCTTGCGTCCGCCGTGCTCAGGCCGGGTCTTTCCGTGCTCAGCCTTCCGCCCGCCGTGCTCAGCCTTCTTCTTGCCGTGCTCAGCCGGTTTCTGCCAGTGCTCACCCGGCAGCGGGCGGATCAGGCAGTCCTTGCCGAAGCCGATCAAGTCCTCGCGCCCGGCCTTTTTGAGCGCTGCGACGACGATCGGCCGCTTGTCCGGTCTGCGCCACTGGAGCAGGGCGCGCTGCATGGCCTTTTCCTCGGCGGTCCTGGCGACATAAACCGGCTGCATCGTGCGCGGGTCCAGCCCGGTGTAGTACATCGCGGTCGACAGCGTGCCCGGCGTGGGGTAAAAATCCTGCACCTGCTGGGGCATATAGCCCACTTTATTGAGGTAGCAGGCCAGCAGAATCGCGTCGTCCAGCGTCGCGCCCGGGTGGGAGGACATCAGATAGGGCACAAGATACTGCTTTTTGCCCAGCTTTTCGTTGATGCGTCCGTAGCGTTCGCGGAATTTCTCATATACAGAAAATGAAGGTTTGCCCATATAATACAGAACGTTATCACTCATGTGCTCGGGCGCGACCTTGAGCTGCCCCGAAATGTGGTACTTGACCAGCTCGAGGAAGAATTCGTCGTTGCGGTCGGACATCATGTAGTCATAGCGCAGACCCGAGCGCACGAAGACCTTTTTCACGCCGGGGACGGCGCGTAGGCGGCGCAGCAGGGTGAGGTAATCGCGGTGGTCGGCTTCGAGGTTCTGGCAGGCCTGCGGGAAGAGGCAGCGCTTGTTCTTGCACAGGCCGTGCTGTTCCTGCTGTTTGCAGGAGGGGAAGCGAAAGTTCGCGGTCGGCCCGCCAACGTCGTGAATATAGCCCTTAAAGTCGGGATTTTGTGCGATCTGCTCGGCTTCGCGCACGACCGAATCGTGCGACCGCGCCTGAATGTAGCGCCCCTGATGGAAGGCGAGGGCGCAGAAGTTGCACGCGCCGAAGCAACCCCGGTTGTGGATGATCGAGAACTGCACCTCCTGAATGGCGGGCACGCCGCCCGCGGCCTCGTAGGAGGGGTGGTAGGTGCGCATGAAGGGCAGGCCGTAGACGTGATCCATCTCGGCCGTGCTCAGCGGCAGGGCGGGCGGGTTCTGGATGAGCACGCGCTTGCCGTGGGGCTGGCGGATGGCGCGGCCGCGCACATGGTCGGCCTCGTCGTATTGCAGCTTGACCGACCGCGCGTAGGCGGCCTTATCGGCCAAAACGTCCTCATAGGACGGACAATCGACGGCCGGAAACGGAATTTCGGCGTCCGGGTGGTCGAAATAGGCCATGCCGCGAATCTCGCGCACGGCGTCCGCGCCCCGTTTTCCGGCCTTGAGATTGCGCGCCAGCGCGACGACCGCGTGCTCGCTCATGCCGTACATCAGGCCGTCCGCGCCCGAGGAGGACAGGACGGAGGGCATGATCTGATCGCTCCAGTAGTCGTAGTGGGCGAAGCGGCGCAGACTGGCCTCGATGCCGCCGATGTAGATGGGCACATCGGGGAAGGCGCGGCGGGCGAGCATGGAATAGACGGTCACGGCGCGGTCGGGGCGCTTGCCGCCCACCCCGCCCGGGGTGTAGGCGTCGTCGTGGCGGCGCTTTTTGGCGGCGGTGTAGTGGGCGACCATCGAGTCGATGTTGCCCGCGTTGATGAGCACGGCGTAGCGCGGACGGCCCATCGAAACGAAATCGGTTTCATCCCGGAAGTCGGGCTGGGAGAGGATGGCGACGCGGAAGCCCGCGTCCTCGAGCACGCGCGAGATGATCGCCGTGCCGAAGGAGGGGTGGTCGATGTAGGCGTCGCCCGTGACGAGCAGGAAATCGCAGTAATACCAGCCGCGCGCCTCCATGTCCGCCCGGGAGATCGGCAGAAAATCGGACATATATAACTCCTTGTAATTTATATACCTATTGTATTATTATTCAAAAAAACGGGAAAAATACCGCACTATGGGTTCTTCCGCAGGAAATAGCTTGCGAAGCTGTAATCGCGCCACGCGTCGGTGAGGTCGTCCGGCAGGCCGGAGCACAGTCTGCCGTCGCACAGGAACACGCCCGCGTTGTTCGCGACCGGCACGCGCGTCATGAGCGGACGGGCGAGCTGGGTCAGGGCGGGGCCTTCCCAGCCGCACAGGTCGAACAGCAGGGGCATGAGGAAATAGGGGCCGATGGCCGGGCCTTCGCCGATGAAATCGGTTCCAAGCACGGCCTTGGCCGCGTCGTTCGCCCAGATGCCGTAGCGGGTGGCGTAGTAATTGAGGAAGCCGTCCACGGTGTCCAGGTCGAAGTCCACGCCCAGCTCATTATAGACGCTGTTTTCGTCGCCCAGCCACGGGTTGTGGTCGCCGTAGAAGATCAGAATGACCGGGCGCTCGTCGTCGGCCAGCCGGGCGGCGAGGGCGGACAGCTCGTGCGCGGTCTGGGCGACGCCGCCCAGATAATTGTTCAGAATGTAGTAACTTTCGTCCGAATAAACGCCCTTTTTGACGTATTCGGTGTCATATTTCAGCCGGTCGGTCGGATAGGGGCCGTGGTTCTGATAGGTGACGTTGAACGAAAACAGGGGCTTGTCCCGCCCCTCGTTCTCGTCCAGCAGGGCGTACAGCTCGGGCAGAAAGACGTCGTCCATGGCGGTTTCGCCGCCGGTCAGGTCGGCGTAATGATTTTCCAGGAAATAATAGTCGTCGAAGCCCAGATATTCATTGACGTTTTTGCGGTTGTAGAACCAGTCGTGGCTGGGGTGGCTGCCCTCGGTGTGGTAGCCCTGCGAGGCGAAATAGCGGGCGTACGACCAGCAGTTCGTGCGAAGATTGCCGAAATCGGTCATGCCGGTGATGTGACAGCGCTCGGTGTTGACCGTGCCCGCCGCGAAGATGTTGGTGACGAGCCGCCCGGTGTAGCTTTCGGCCTCGAGCGCGTGGTATGCGGCGTAGGGGTCGGCGGCGAGGTCGAGGTCGGCGAAGACGGTCAGGTCGTTGAAGCCCTCGAGCATGATCGAAATGATATTGACCTTCTGATCGTCCGGGATGTCCGCGTCCGGGTGGGCGGCGAGGATGGCCTCGGCCTCGGACTTTTTGTAGCCGTTCGGCTTCTGCTCAGCCGCGCCCGGGATCGAGTGCAGGAAGGGATAGACGAAGCCCTTGGAGATGTAGAGCTGGGTGGCCGACCAGCGGTTGATGAGGTCTTCGTTGACCGTCCAGCGGTACCAGACCACATTTGTGATGTAGCCGCCGCCGCAGAACAGCCGTCCCAGCCCGAGGGTCAGGGCGAGAAGCAGGGCGAAGCCGATGAGCCGTCCGCGCCCGGTCTCGGCGGGGCGTGCCCGGCAGCACAGGGCGAGGAAGACCAGCCCGGTGAGAAAGGCGGCGACGGCAAAGATGACCTTCCAGCTCAGCGAGTCGATGTACCGCCCGGCCATGTTGGCGGCTTCGCCCGCCAGACCGAGGTCGGCGGCGACGACCGGGTCACTGCGGAATAAAATTTTGAAATAGTTGGCAACGGAAAGTGCGGTGACGGCCGCGCCCACGAGGGCGTAGCCCGCCCAGGCCCGTCCGGTCAGGAACCAGCCGAGGACAGCGGCCAGCATGACGGGCGCCAGATTGAAGATAACGATGCCCGGATGGGCAAAATAGCTGTAAAACATCGTCCGGCCATAGGGCCCGGTGGCGAGGAGCAGGCTGACGACGCCCACGCCCGCCGCGGCCAGCAGCAGCCCGAGGGCCGTCCAGCCGCGCCCCTGTCCGGACGAGACCTTTTTCTGCATGAGATCCCTTCCTTGTGTTGTCCGCACCCAATCGAGCGGGCGCGGCGGTGCGCTTTTTCTATTCATTATACGAGTCTTTTCGGCCGGTTGCAACCGTCCGGGGCGGAAAACCGTCATTTTCCACCGCTCCCAACCGGTCGGGTGCAGCTTTTGCCCGTCCCGGTCGTCTCTTTGCCCGAAAAGCAGGGGTTTGGCGGGTCGCATTTTGGTTCGGAAGGAATTGAATCACAGGCGTTTTGGTGATACAATGAAATGTAACCATGTAATCAAGCGGAGCGTAAAAGAAACCGACTCAAAAACCGACCGGGAGGACAAGCCATGTGGATTGCGAACAATTGGACCGACTATGAGGTGCTCGACTGCGGCGGCGGCGAGAAGCTCGAACGCTGGGGCAGCCAGCTCCTGCAGCGACCCGACCCGCAGGCCATCTGGCCGCGCGCCGAGGCCGACGCGGTCTGGCGCCGGGCGAACGCGGTGTACCACCGCTCGTCCTCGGGCGGCGGCAGGTGGGAGATCCGCCGCCTGCCCGAGCAGTGGGCGATCTCGTACCGGGAGCTGACCTTCCAGCTCAAGCCGATGTCCTTCAAGCACACCGGCCTGTTCCCCGAGCAGGCGACGAACTGGGACTTTATCATGGATACGATCCGGGGCGCAGGCCGTCCGGTCAGCGTGCTGAACCTCTTCGCCTACACGGGCGGCGCGACGCTGGCGGCTGCGGCTGCGGGCGCGTCGGTCTGCCATGTGGACGCGTCCAAGGGCATGACCCAGTGGGCGCGGGAGAACGCGGCCTCGTCGGGTCTGGCGGACAAGCCGATCCGGTGGATCGTGGACGACTGCAAGAAGTTCGTCCAGCGCGAGCTCCGACGCGGGCGGCGGTACGACGCGATCATCATGGACCCGCCCTCCTACGGACGCGGCCCCTCGGGCGAAACGTGGAAGATCGAGGAGGACGTGGCCGATTTCGTCGCGCTGACCATGCAGCTTTTGTCCGATCAGCCCCTTTTCGTGCTGATTTCGAGCTATTCGACCGGCCTTGCGCCCTCGGTCATGAGCTACCTGCTGGGCATCACGGCGGGCGCACAGCACCGGGGCCGCATCGAGTCGCAGGAGATCGGCCTGCCGGTCAAGTCGACCGGTCTGGTGCTGCCGTGCGGCTCGTCGGCGCGGTTTATCGCAATGTAAAAACCTGCCCCGCGTCCCGTCCGGGGACGGCATTGCGCACGCAAGCTGTACCACGGCGCCGGAGCGCGCGGCAAAAAATGAGGATGGAACATGAATCATTCTGAAATCATCAAAACAGAGGGGCTGACCTACGCCTACCCGAGCGAGGACGGCACGCCCAAGCTCGCCCTGAACGGGATCGACCTGTCGATCGCGCGGGGCGCGTTCGTCGCCGTGCTCGGCCACAACGGCTCGGGCAAATCGACGCTCGCCGGACACTTCAACGGCATCCGCCTGCCCTCGGGCGGCAAGGTCTGGATCGACGGGATGGACACCGCCGACCCGGACAAGCTCTACGAGGTGCGCAAGACCTGCGCGATGGTCTTCCAGAACCCGGACAACCAGATCGTCTCGACGATCGTGGAGGAGGACGTCGCCTTTGCGCTCGAAAATCTGGGCGTTCCGCCGGCGGAGATCCGCCGCCGGGTGGACGACGCGCTCAAGGCCGTCGATATGTACGAATTCCGCCGCCACGCACCCCATAAGCTGTCGGGCGGACAGAAGCAGCGGGTGGCCATCGCGGGCGTCATCGCGATGATGCCGCGCTGCGTCGTCTTCGACGAGCCGACCGCCATGCTCGACCCGGCGGGACGCCGGGAGGTCATGCGGGTCATCCGGGAGCTGAACCGCCGGTTCGGCATCACGGTGGTGCTCATCACCCACCACATGGACGAGGCCGTGCAGGCCGGGCGGGTGGTCGTCATGCACGCGGGCAGGGTGCTGATGGACGGCACGCCGCGTGAGATTTTCACGCAGGTCGACACCCTGCGCGAAGCGCGGCTGACCGTGCCGCAGACGATCGAGGTGCTGTTCGACCTGAACAACCAGACGGGCAGCGACCTGCCGATCGACGCGCTTTCGGTCTCCGAGTGCGCGGACACGCTGGAAAAGTACCTGAAGCGATAAAAATGAAACAAAAATCACCGATACAGAGGTAATTTATGTCTTATATATTAGAAACGCGGGGCCTGACCCAGGTTTACGGCGCGGGCACCCCGTTCGAGCGCACGGCGCTCGACCATGTGGATATTCAGGTCGAAAAGGGCGAGATTCTGGGCGTCATCGGGCACACCGGCTCGGGCAAATCCACCCTGATCCAGCACTTCAACGGCCTTCTGAAGCCGACCGAGGGCGAGGTTCTGCTGAACGGCCGCTCGATCTGGGACGAGAAGGGCAAGTGCAGCCGCAAGACCCGCTTTGAGGTCGGTCTGGTCTTCCAGTACCCCGAATATCAGCTTTTTGAGGAAACGATCGCCAAGGACATCGCCTTCGGCCCGACCAATATGGGTCTGTCCGAAAGCGAGATCAAGACCCGGGTGGCCGAGGCCATGGACTTCGTCGGGCTTGACCCGTCGATGGCCGGGCAGTCGCCCTTCGCCCTGTCGGGCGGTCAGAAGCGGCGGGTCGCCATCGCGGGCGTCATCGCCATGCGTCCGGCCGTGCTCATTCTGGACGAGCCGACCGCCGGTCTCGACCCGGCGGGCCGGGACGAAATCCTCGCCCAGATCCGGGACTACCACGCGCGCACCGGCGCGACCGTCCTGATCGTCTCCCACTCGATGGAGGACATCGCCCGCATGGCCGACCGCCTGCTCGTCATGAATCAGGCGCACGTCATGCTCTGCGGCACGCCCCGCGAGGTCTTCGCGCACGCCGAGGAGATCGTCGCGGCCGGTCTGGACATCCCCGAGATCACCAAGGTCATCCGGGAGCTGAACCGCCGGGGCATCCCGCTCGACCCCTCGATCTACACGGTCGAGGACGCGGTGCGCGCCATCCGCGCGTATAAGGAGGGACGGTAACCATGCTTCGAGATATCACCATCGGCCAGTTCTTCCCGGGCACGAGCGCCGTACACCGGGTCGATCCCCGCGTCAAGCTGACCCTTGTGGTCTGTATGATCGTCACCCTCTTTCTGGCCGCCGGGCCGGTTTCCTACGCCCTGCTGGCCCTTTATATCCTGTCCATCATCAAAATTTCGGGCATTGCGCCCAAAATGGTCGTGCGCGGCTTAAAGCCGGTCGTCTTCATCGTGGCCTTCACCGCCGTGCTCAACCTGTTCTATACGCCGGGCAACGAGCTGTGGAGCCTGGGCTTCCTGCACGTGACCGACGCGGGCATCAAGGTCGCCGTGCTCATGGTCGTGCGCATCCTGCTGCTCATCATCGGCACCTCGATGCTGACCTACACGACCTCTCCGATCGACCTGACCGACGGCCTCGAGCTGCTGCTCGGGCCGCTCAAGAAGATTCATGTGCCCGTGCACGAGCTGGCCATGATGATGTCGATTGCCCTGCGCTTCATCCCGACCCTGATCGAGGAGACCGAGAAGATCATCTCGGCGCAGAAGGCGCGCGGCGCGGACTTTGACTCGGGCAACCTCATCCAGCGCGCCCGGGCGATGGTGCCCATTCTGGTGCCCCTGTTCATCTCGGCCTTCCGCCGGGCGGACGAGCTGGCCGTCGCGATGGAGTGCCGCCTGTACCGGGGCGACATCGGCCGCACCCGCATGAAGCAGCTGAGACTCGGCCGGGTGGACTTCGGCGCGATCGCGATTTCGGCGGCTGTGTTCGGCGCGGTCATCGTGCTCGGCCGGTTCGGGTGGTGACGCCCATGAACATCGCCCTTTCCCTGTCCTATGTCGGCACGGCCTACCACGGCTGGCAGGTGCAGAAAAACGGCATTTCGGTGCAGGAAACCGTGACCAAAGCGGTCAATCAGTTGTTAAAATGTGATACCTACGTCTCGGGCGCGGGACGGACGGACGCGGGCGTGCACGCCCGGAAATATCTGGCCAATTTCAAGGCCGACTGTTCGATTCCGCTCGACCGCCTGCCCCTCGCGCTGGGCGCACAGCTCCCCGAGGACATCGCGGTCAACGGCGCGGCAGAGGTGCCGGACGGCTTCGACGCCCGCTTCTCCTGTACCAAAAAGGAATACGCCTATTACGTCTATCCCGCGCGGATGCGCGACCCCTTCCGCGTCGGCCGCGCCTACCGCTACCACTATCCGCTCGACCTTGGGCGGATGCAGGCGGGGGCGCAGTATTTCGTCGGCACGCACGACTTCAACGCCGTGCGCTCGGTGGGCACGCCGGTCAAATCGACCGTCCGCACGATCTTCTGGTGCGAGGTCGAGCCCTGCCCGGATAACCTCATCCGCATCCGGGTCTGCGGGGACGGCTTTCTTTATAACATGGTGCGTGCGATTTCGGGCACCCTGCTCTACGTGGGCAGCGGCAAGCTCGCGCCCGAGGACGTGCCGCGCATTCTCGAAAGCCGCGACCGCGAGCTGGCCGGGCCGACCCTGCCCGCCTGCGGCCTGTTCATGAACCGGCTGTGGTACGACGATACGCCCGAGCTTGCCCCCCTGCGGCTGAACGAATGAGCGGTTTTCCCGCCAAATTTCAAGATTGTTCATATTTCGTGATTTGAAATCCGGTATAATCATAGCATGTGCTCCCGTGCGGGAGCGGAAGGAGTTGATCTTGTGCCCGAAAAACAGAATCTGGTCGCCTTCCCCCGGTCGGCCAGGAAGCGCAAGCAGCTCCTGCTGGCGGCCGAGAGCCTGAAGCTGCGCCGCCTGACCCGCCTGCGCTCCATGACCGGCTGGCTGCTGGCTGTCAGCATCCTGCTCTTCACCGCGGTGCACTTCACCCTGTTCACCCCGGCGTCGATTGTTCAGAATTTCCGCATCGTCCGCACCGCGCTGACCGGCTCGGACGGCGTGGCCGAGGGCACGGTCATCTACCCCGCCGGTTCGGCCGGCGCCGCCGCGCCCATCGCGGGCGGCTTGGCCGTGCTGGACGACGAGGGGCTGTCGGTCATCCATCTGGGCGGCGCGTCCCAGCAGATCGAGGCGATGGGCTACGCCTCGCCCGCCCTCCAGTCGAACGGCGGCTACCTGCTCGCCTTTGACCGGGGCGCGTACAATCTCTCCCTGTGCTCCCCGCTCTCGACCGTCTTCGGCCTGACCCTGCGCTCGCCCATCGTGACCGCCTCGCTCGGCTCGGAGGGCACATTCTGCGTCGTCACCGACGAGGTCGGCTACAAAAGCGCGGTCACCGTCTATTCGACGGTCAGCCGGGAGGACGACCACCACCTGTGGCGCTGGCGCTCGGCCGATTATTACGTGCAGGACGCCGCGCTTTCGCCCTCGGGCACCCACCTGTGCGCGCTGACCTTCCAGCAGAACGGCGCACAGCTCGAGACCACCCTGCAATTTTTTGACCTGAACGCCGATTCCGTCCGCGCGTCCGTCCCGCTCGGCTCGGCCGTGGGCTATACCGTGCGCTGGCTGGACGACAGCCGGGTCGCGGTCGTGACCGATCAGGCGGCCTACGCCGTCGACCGGCGCACGGGCGCGAAGACCGCCGCCGCCTCCTACGCCGCCGCCGACCTGCTGGGCTTCGCCTTCGGAAACGACGGCTTCGTCGTCGCCCAGCGCTCGTTTTCGGGCACCGAGCGTGCGTCCGTCACCCGCTACGACAAGGAGGGCGCCGCCCGGGCGACGCTCTCGCTTTCGTCCGACCCGCAGAGCCTGTCCTATGTCAATGGGCGGCTGGGCGTTTTGACCGCAAACGGCCTCTATGTCTACGACGGCGCGATGAAGCCCGACTGGAAGAACGGGAGCGCCGCGGCCGCCCAGCGCGTCACCCTGACCGAGGACGGCGGCGCGTGGCTCTATTATCCCAAGTATGCCCAGCGCGTGACGGCTTCGAGCGCGCGTTCCGAGGAGTTCACCGATGACAACGCAAACCCTGACTGAGCTTGTGCGCGGCTGCCTGAACCTGCCCGACCTCGTCCTGCTGGCCTTTCTGGCCGCAAGCGTCGCGCTGGGCGCCCAGCGCGGCTGTATCCGCACCCTGCTCAGCCTGTGCGGCCGGCTGGCGACCGTGCTGGGCGCGACCTTCCTCGCCCGCCGGTGCGCGCCCGCCGTGGCCAGAGCCGTGGTCGAGCCGCTGACCCATGATCTGTTCACCCGGCGCGCCGCCGCCTACCTGACCGAAAACGGCCTGCCCGCCGGTGCGGCGGACGCCCTGCTGGCCGACGCCGAAGCCCGCGCGGCGCAGACCGCCGCCCAGCTCGCCGAGGGCGTCGCCTTCCTGTTGCTCGTTTCGGTCTTTGTCGCGGCGCTGACCGTCGTGCTCAAGCTGGCCGGAAACGCCGCCCGCCTGCTGACCCGCTTCCCGCCGGTCGGCCTGCTCGACCGCGCCGCGGGCGCGGCGCTCGGCTTCCTGAGCGGCGCGGCCCTCGCCCTGCTGCTTCTCTGGCTGACCAAAACGCTCCGACCCGAGCTGTTCGGGCCGCTCGGCTGGCTGCCGCCCGAGACGATCGAAAAAACGGTTGTCCTGCGGACGCTGCTGGCATATTTCCCCGTGATTTAAGGAGTAATTGTTATCATGCAGATGCCCATGTGTTCCCGCTGCGGCAAGAACGTCGCAGTCATCTTCATTACGAAGATGGACCCCACGAACAGCGAAAACACCACGCAGGAGGGGCTTTGCCTCAAATGCGCGCGCACGCTGGGGATCAAGCCCCTCGACCAGATGATGGAGCAAATGGGGCTGACCGATGAAAACCTCGAGATGCTCTCGTCCGAGATCAACTCGTTTGAAGACCTGAGCAGTCTCATGCCCGCCGGCCCCGACATGGAGGACGGCGACGAGGGCGAGGACCCGGACGCGCCGGCCGGCGAGACCGGGGACGAAAACCTGCCCGCCGAGGCGGCGGAGGACGCGCCCGAAGCGCCCTTCCGGCTGTTCCCGCTGGGCGGCGGCAGGAAGAAAGAGGACGCTGCCGCGCGGAAGGAAAAGAAGAAGCGCAAGTACCTGACGAGCTACTGCGACGACCTGACCCGCAAGGCGCGGGAGGGGCGGCTCGACCGGGTCATCGGCCGCGAAAAGGAGACCGACCGGGTCATCCAGATTTTGAACCGCCGTCAGAAGAACAACCCCTGCCTGATCGGTGAGCCGGGCGTCGGCAAGACCGCCGTGGCCGAGGGTCTCGCCATCCGCATCGCGCGGGGCGAGGTGCCCTACAAGCTGCGCGGCAAGGAGATCCACCTGCTCGACCTGACCGCCCTCGTCGCGGGCACCCAGTTCCGCGGCCAGTTTGAGAGCCGGGTCAAGGGACTCATAAGCGAGGTCAAGCAGCTCGGCAACATCATCCTCGTCATCGACGAGGTGCACACGATCGTGGGCGCGGGCGACTCCGAGGGCGCGATGAACGCGGCCAATATCCTAAAGCCCGCCCTCTCGCGCGGTGAGATTCAGGTCATCGGCGCGACCACCTTCGCCGAATATCAGAAATATATCGAAAAGGACGCCGCGCTCGAGCGCCGCTTCCAGCCGGTCACGATCGCCGAGCCTTCGGTCGAGCAGACCGTCGAAATGCTCATGGGCGTGCGCTCGTACTACGAGAGCTTCCACGGCGTGCGGATTCCGGACGAAATCTGCCGCGAAGCGGCCGTCCTCTCCGAGCGGTACATCACCGACCGCTACCTGCCCGACAAGGCCATCGACCTGCTGGACGAGGCCTGCTCCCGCCTGAATCTGGATGAACCGACAATCAGCGAAGGCCCGGCCTTACAGGACGAGCTGGACGGCATCAGCGCGCAGCAGGATGCGCTGCTCCAGCAGGAGCAGAACGAGGAGACCTACGCCCAGATGGCGCGTCTGCGCTCGCGTGAATTGCAGATTCAGAACCGGCTCGACCAGCTCCGGATGCGCCCCGCGCCCGTCCTGACCACCGAGCATCTGGCCGGGGTCATCGAGCTGTGGACGGGTATCCCGGCCTCCCGCGTGCAGGCGCAGGAGCTGGGCCGCCTGACCGGCATGGAGGAGCGCCTGAAGCAGCGCATCGTGGGGCAGGACGAGGCCGTTTCGGCCGTCGCGACGGCCATCCGCCGTTCCCGCGCGGGCATCTCGCCCAAGCGCAAGCCGGTTTCTTTCCTCTTCGTCGGCCCGACCGGCGTGGGCAAGACCGAGCTGGTCAAGGTGCTGGCCGAGGATCTGTTTGACACGCCCGAAGCCCTCATCCGGCTCGATATGTCCGAATATATGGAGAAGCACGCGGTTTCCCGTCTGGTCGGCTCGCCCCCGGGCTACGTCGGCTATGACGAGGCCGGTCAGCTCACCGAGAAGATTCGCCGCCGCCCGTATTCGGTCGTCCTGTTCGACGAGATCGAAAAGGCGCACCCCGATATTCTCAATATCCTGCTCCAGATTCTGGACGACGGCCGGATCACCGATGCGCACGGACGGCAGGTCAACTTTGAGAACACGGTCATCGTCATGACCTCGAACGCCGGGTCGGAGCTGAAAACCACCTCGGTCGGCTTCGGCGGCACGGCAGGCACGCTGGGCAAGGAGCGGGCGCTCAAGGCGCTCGAGGGCATGATGCGCCCCGAGTTCCTGAACCGCATCGACGAGATCATCGCCTTCAACCCGCTCTCCGAGACCGATTTCGGCGGCATCTGCACCATTCTGCTGGGGCAGCTCCGCGACGCGGTCGCGCAGCGCGGCATCCGCCTGACCTGGGACGAGAGCCTGACGGCCTATCTGACGAAGAAGGCGTTTTCGGTCAAGTACGGCGCGCGCAGCCTGCGCCGCCTGATCGAAAAGGAGGTCGAAAACGCGCTCGCCGCCGAGATCATCGCCGCGTGCGACCGCCCGATCGCGGGCGCACACCTGACGAGCGACGGCGAGACCGTCGCGGTGCAGACCGTATAAAGAGACGAAAAAAATCCGCATGGAAGCGCTCCATGCGGATTTTTGTATTTTGGGATCATCTGACCGGGTGCGGTCTCCCGCCCTCGTACAGCTCCTGCCGGATGGCGGCGAACATGTTCTCGGCCATCGTCAGATAGCGGCGGCAGGACGCCTCGTCGATCGCAAGGGGGAGGTCGGTCGGGTAGCGGGTCTCGATGTAGAGGTTGTTGAGAGCGGCGCTCTCGTCCAGCCATTCGGTGAAGCGGTCGTCCTGCTGGACGGCCTGCCGGCACAGATAGGTCAGGTTGTGGCCGTCGAAGTGACGGCCGGTCTTGAAGAGCAGATAGCCCTTGAGGGCCTTTTCAATGGCCTGCTGGCAGTGGAAGGCCACGTTGCAGGGGTCGCCGTTCCAGGTCAGCAGAATGCGGGCGCATTGCAGGTCGCCCAGCGCCTTGTCCAGCCACTTGTAGTAATACAGGCTGTCCCGCCCGCCCTTACGCGCCCTGCTCATAGAGCACCCGCCCTTTCCGGCTGATCCACGCGGCGTAGCTTGTGGGATCGGCGGTCAGCTCCCGCCACTCGGATTGGGTGTAGACGGTGAGCTGCACGGGCAGCTCGGCGGGCACGGCCAGATAGAGCCGGGTCAGCAGGCTCTGGCGGTCGGCGCCGTCGCGGACGATGACGCAGAAGCTGGCGGCCTTGAGCTTGTCGGTGGCCAGCGTGCGCTTTTCGCCGTAGAGGATGACGCGGCAGGGCGGGCAGACCGACCGGATGGCGGTCAGGATATCGTCGGGAAATGCCATGAAAAAAACCTCCTTCCGGAAGAAAACCAACGGGTTACAGGGGCGCGAGCGTGCCCGCGGCCTCAAAGCGGACGCGGCCCTCGGCCTCGCCGCGCACGGCGAAGGCGGCGCCCTCCCGCGCGGCGGACAGGGAGAGCACCGCGCCCGGCGGCGTTTCGGCGGTGTAGTTGATCTGCAAGGTGTTCACGAACTCGTTTGCACCCGGGTCGAGCGCGTCCGAAACCAGAGCCGCGATACGGACGTTGTTTAAATGACGGTTCACGTCGAGGTCGGAGTAGCGCACCGGGTGGTCGTGGCTGTGGGTCAGTTCGGGTAGGCTCAGCTTGCCCGGCATGGGCAGGGTCGGGCGGTCTGAGCAGGCATAGTCGGCCGCGCCCGGCACGGACGAGGGGCGCAGGATGCGGTGGGAGCCGGTCTCGAGCACCACCCACGACGAAATCGCCCGGCCGACGGGCGCACCGTCCACCGAAAAGTCAAAGGCGCGCAGCCAGCTTGCCCCCTTGATGCCCGCGCAGAAGGTGGTGAGATGCAGCCGTTCGTAGGGGCGCAGCGGGCGGTCGAGCTCGAGCCGCATCCGGGAGAGCACCCAGATCGCGCCGATGTCGTCCCGGTCGAGGTGACAGAAGCGGGCGTGCTGGGTGGCCGCGTCCTGCATGAAGTCGAAGACCGCCGAGGGGCGGGAGACCCCGCGCCAGTCGATGTGGCTGTAGGTCAGTTCATAGTCCTTTTCAAAAACCTGCATGGAAAAATACCCTTCTTTGTTATCGGATCATCGAGATGAGGAAGAGGGAGAGCACGTCGGAGAACCGGCGCTTCTCGGCGGCGCTTACGCCGGGCAAATCCTGCGCGGGGGCGCTGTGGTCACCGTTGTACCACGCCGTCAGGCGGCTCGCCATGCCGGACACCGCCGGGATCGAGCCATAGCGGAAGAAGACGCAGCCCTTGACCTGCGGACAGCCGGTCAGGTAGTTCATCGAGGCGAAGAGCGGGTCGGTCGTCGTCCACACGCCCGAGGGGCTGTCGGCGCAGCGGTAGGCGCCCATGCCGATGTAAAGATCGACGTCTGAGCCGTCAACCGCCCGGTTCCACCAGTCGGCCAGCGTCGCGAAATCGGCGTTTTGATTGCCGATTTCCCAGTAAATCTGGGGAATGATGTAGTCGATCAGGCCGTTTTCGATCCAGTACAGGCTGTCGGCATAGTTCTGGACGTAGTGCTCGCCGCCGTTCGTCGCCGAGCCGCGCGGGTCGGTCTTCCGGTTCGCCCAGATGCCCGAGGGGCTGATGCCGAAGGCGAGGTCGGGCTTGACTGCGTGCAGCTCGGTGTTGAGCTGCCGCACGAGCTGGTTGACGTTGTCCCGCCGCCACGCGGCCAGACTGGAGAAGCCCGCGCCGTACCGGGCGTAGGCCGCCCCGTCGTCGAAGTCCGAGCCGGGGTAGAAATAGTCGTCCATGTGCAGGCCGTCGATGTCGTAGCGTTCGGCGATCTCGACCGCGCCCCGGGTCACGAGGTCGCGCACCTCGGGCAGGCCGGGGTTATAATAGTAGTTGCCGTCGGTGTATTGGACCACCCATTCGGGGTGGCGCTTCGCCGGGTTGTCGGGCGAGAGGGCGTCATAGGCGGCCTGCTTGCCCTTGGTGATGCGGTAGGGGTTGATCCACGCGTGCAGCTCGAGTCCGCGCGCGTGCGCGGCCTTGACCCAGTAGGCCAGCGGGTCGAAGCCGTCCGCCGGGGCGGCGCCGGGCGTGCCGGTCAGCCAGCTGCTCCACGGGAAGATGTCGGAGTCGTAGAGGGCGTCCGAGGTCGGGCGCACCTGTAAAAAGACCGCGTTCAGCCCCCATTTGACGCAGTTGTCCAGAATTGCGTCGGTTTCGGCGCGCAGAACGTCGGGATCGGTGGTCGGGGCGGCGGGGAAGTCCAGGTTGTAGACCGAGGACACCCATACGCCGCGCATTTCCTCGGCGGCGGCGGGCGTGTCGGCCGCGCCCGAGCGGGCGGTCAGAAGGACGGCGCAGGCCAGCGCCAGCGCGAGCGTCCGGAAAAATTTGCGCATAGAAGCTCCTTTTCTCAGGGGTGGGAAAATCACGGGATACAGTCATATCGTATCATTTTACCCGGCTTTTGGCAAGGGGTCTTGACGGGACGCACCAAAAATCGTATGCTGAAAAGGTGAAAGAAATGCACGCGAACGGAGGAGATCGGATGGAAAAACAGAAAAAAGTGCTGGCGATGCACGATTTGACCGCGATGGGGCGGGTGGCGCTCGCGCCGGTCATGACCGCGCTGGGCGCGATGGGGCACCAGTGCGTGCCCGTGCCGACCGCCGTGTTCTCGACCCACACCGGGATCGAGGGCTTCCGCACGGTCGATCTGACCGATTGGATGGGCGAGGCCATCGCCCACTACGAGGGGCTGGAGCTGCGGTTTGACGCCGTGCTCAGCGGCTTTTTGAGCTCGCCCGCGCAGGCCGACCGCGTCCGGGCGGGCGCGGCGCGGAAGACGCCGGACGGGATTTTTCTGGTCGATCCGGTCATGGGCGACAACGGAAAAATTTATAAGACCTATACGCCCGCGCTGGTTGCCCGCATGGCCGAGCTGTGCCGTCAGGCCGACGTCATCACGCCCAACGTGACCGAAGCCGCCGTCCTGCTGGGGCGTGCGCCCGACGACGCGCCGGGGAGCCTCGACGAGGCGCGGGACTGGGTCAGGCGGCTGTCCGAGACCTACGGCGCACGGACGGTCATGACCGGCCTGTCGGACGGGGACACCCTCGTGACCCTGTGCTGCGCGGGCGGCGAGACGGGCGAGGCGCGTAACGCGCGTGTCGGCGCGTACTACCCGGGCACGGGCGACCTGTTCGCAGCTGTGCTGCTGGGCGGTCTGTTGCGCGGGCAGGCGCTGACCGCCGCCGCGCAGTGCGCGGCCGACTTCGTGGGCGCGTGCATCGCGGGCACGGCGGCGGCGGGGGACGACCCGCGCTGGGGCGTGCGGCTCGAGCGGGAGCTTTGGAGGCTGATTCCATGAAAGAGAAGGAAACAAATAAGGAAACACGAAACGAGACCCTGCATGAGATCACGGCGTATTACCGGGCGCAGGGTGCGCCCCGGGATCAGACCGCGCTGATTGCCTGCCTGCGCGAAGCGCAGACGGCCTGCGGCGGGACGCTGACCGGGGACGATCAGCAGACGGTCGCCCAAGCCCTGGGCGTGGGAACGGGCTATTTGCAGGCGGTGGCCAAGCGCATCCCCGACCTGCGGCTGGGCGGGGGCGCGCACACCCTGACGGTCTGCGGCGGCGCGGCCTGCCGGGGCAGGGGCGCGGCTCTGCGGCGGTATCTGGAGGACGAGCTGGGCGCCCGGGACGGTCAGACCTTTCTGAACGGGACGTGGATGTACCGGAAGACCGGCTGTATGCACGCCTGCCGCACCGCGCCCAACGTCAAAATCGACGGCAAATTGGTCGAAAATATCACCCTTGCAGGCCTCAAGCGCCGTCTGGGCGTGAAATAAAGAATCCCCGGCTTGACAAAGCCGGGGCGCGATGGTAAGATAATAAAAGAAGAGGCGCAGCCGGTAGACGGTCACGCCACAGCCTTCATTAGAAAAATGACCGACTTGTAGCAGGGGCGGTCATTTTCTATTGCCGAAATATTTCAAAATGAAATCGGCAAACGCAATGAGCATGGTACAAAAGAGACAAAGCTCTGAAAATGTAATGTTCATGCGCGTCACCTCCCTTCGGGAGAAAATCTGCCTGGGGAAAGCGACGTGACCGCCTACCGCGGCGCGGCTGCGCCCGGAAGAAATGAAATTTGCTTCACAGGCAGATTATAGCAGAAAAACGCGATTCCATCAAGCGGAATCGCGTTTTTTTGTTATTTCAGCATATTTTTCTCGATGCGTTTGCGCGCTTCGACGCGGTAGATGCGGTAGCCCTGCGCCGAGAATTTTTCCTCGTACTCGGTCATGATATTGTCGTAGTCCGCGTTGTGCAGGTCGAGCGAGATGTTCTGCAGCAGCCAGCCGTTCTGGCACAGCTCGCCCAGCGACCACTCGAACAGGCGCTGGTTGTCGGTCTTGAAGAAGATCGCGCCGTCCTCCGATAAAATCTCGTCGTACACGGCCAGAAAGGCGCGCCAGGTCAGGCGGCGCTTGCGCTGGCGGTTGGGCGGCCAGGGGTCGGAAAAGTTCAGGTAGATGAGGTCGACCTCGCCCGGGGCGAAGATCTCGCCCAGCGCGGCGGCGTCAAACGAGAGAAACCGCAGGTTGGGCAGTTCCTCGGCCATGGCCTTCTCGGTCGCCATGATGAGGGCGCCCTCCTCGCGTTCGATCGCGACGAAGTTGACGTCCGGCTCCCGCTTGGCGGTCTCCAGAATGAACCGCCCCTTGCCGCAGCCGATCTCGAGCCGGACGGGGTGGTCATTGCCGAACAATTCGCGCCATTTTCCCCGGCAGGCGGCCGGGTCGGCAACCATGACGGACGCGCAGCGCGCGAGGCGCACGTCCAGATTTTTCTTTTTCCGCATTCTCATGCGCAGTATTCCTCCGCTTTTTCACTGGATATCGTCCTTATTATAGCGAATTTGCCGCGGCCCTGCAAGTAAAATTGACACGATCGAGCCCAGTCTGTATAATAAAGTCAGCAAAGCCCCACAATTTCACACGATAAAGGACTGAAACCACATGGCATTTGACCGTTCGAGCGGCGTGCTCCTGCACGTCACCTCGCTGCCCTCTCCCCATGGCGTCGGCTCGCTGGGACAGGCGGCATATGATTTTGTTGATTTTCTCCGGTTGGCCGGACAGCGGTACTGGCAGGTGCTCCCGCTGGGTCACACCGGCTTCGGCGATTCGCCCTATCAGTGCTATTCGGCGGCGGCGGGCAATCCGCTGCTGATCGACCTGGACAAGCTGGTGGCCGACGGGATGCTGACGGCGGACGAGGTCGCGGCGGCTGACCGCGACTGGAACCCCGACCGGGTCGATTTCGTCACCGTCACCGAGCTGCGCTATCCCCTCCTGCGCCGGGCCTACACCCGCGCCAGAGAAATGCCCCGGGTCATGGGCGCGGTGGCGGCCTTCCGTGCGCACGCGGCCGACTGGGTCGAGGACTACGCCCTGTTCATGGCGCTGCGCGAGGAAAAGTACGCGGGCGCACCCCTGTGGGAGTGGCCGGACGAGGCCGTGCGCAGCCGCGATCCCGAGGCGCTGGCCGCCGTGCGCGCCGAGCTTGCCGACGAGATCGACTTCCGCGTCTTCTTACAGGCTGTTTTCTATGAGCAGTGGGGCGCCCTGCGTGCCTACGCCGCCCGCGCGGGCGTGCGCATCATCGGCGACATCCCGATCTACGTCGCGCCCGACTCGTCCGACGTCTGGCAGCACCCCGAGCTGTTCAAGCTGAATCCCGATTACAGCCCGAAAAAGGTTGCGGGCGCGCCCCCGGATTACTATTCGGCAACCGGCCAGCTCTGGGGCAACCCGGTCTACGACTGGAAGGCGCACGAAAAGACGGGCTACGCGTGGTGGATCTGGCGTCTGAAGCAGAACGCCGACCTGTTCGACGTCATCCGCATCGATCATTTCCGGGGCTTCGAGGCCTATTGGGAGGTCGAGGCCGACGCCGAGACCGCGGTCGACGGCGTCTGGCGCAAGGGCCCGGGCATGAAGCTCTTCCGCGCCCTGCACGCCGCCCTGCCCGATTTACAGATCATCGCGGAGGATCTGGGCATGATCACCGACGCGGTGCGCGCCCTGCTGAAATCGACCGGCTTCCCGGGCATGCGCGTCATGATCTTCGGCTTCAACCGCTATGACGACAACCTCCACCTGCCGCACAACTATCCGGTCAACTCGATCGTCTACACCTCGACTCACGATTCCGAGACGATCTGCCAGCAGATCATGGACGTCTGCTCGCCCGAGGACGCGCAGTTCGCCAGGGATTACATCCGCTGGGACGGCAAGGAGCCCCTCGCGTGGGCGGCCATCCACAGCCTGTTCGACTCGCCCGCGTCGGTCGCGATGGTCTCGATGCAGGACGTGCTCAATCTGGGCGCGGACGCCCGCATGAACGTGCCGGGCACGATGGGCTCGAACTGGTCGTGGCGGGTGCGCGCGGCCGGTCTCAACCGCGAGGTGGCCGGCTTCCTGCGGAAGGTCACCGAGGTCACCCGCCGCTATCATGAGGTGCCCGCCGTCTTCGAGAACACGCCGCCCGAGGATGTCGAGCTGCGCGAGATCGAGCCGTCGATGGACTACGGCGCACGCAAGTACTGGACGGACGTTGCCGAGCAGGCCGCGCTGATGATCAAGGCGAGCGCCTTCCTCAAGCGGTTCGAGCCGGCCGAAGCGGCGGACGAAGCATAACAAACACACAAACCGGGCACGGACGGCGGCAGCCCGCTGTCGTCCGTGTTTTTTCCATGAAAAGAGGTATTTTTGAAGCATATGAGCATCAAAGCGGTCATTTTTGATCTGGACGGCACCCTGCTGGACACGCTGGGCGACCTGACCGGGGCGGTCAACGCCGCGCTGCGCCGCCGGGGTTATCCCCTGCTGACCGAGGAAGACGTGCGGCAGCGGCTGGGCAACGGCGTGCGCCGCCTGATCGCGCGCAGCCTGCCCGAAGGGGCGGACGATGGGCTGATCGACGCCTGCCTTGCCGATTTTCAGGCGCACTACGACGCACATCTGGTCGAGCGCACCCACCCCTACGCGGGCATCCCGACCGTCATCGAGGGCATGACGCGCCGGGGTGTGCGCATGGCGGTGCTGTCGAATAAGTACCACGCGGCGACCTGCCGTCTGGTCGCGCATTATTTTCCCGGGCAGATGGCGGTGACGCTGGGCGAGCGCCCGGGCGTGCCGCGCAAGCCCGATCCGACCTCGACGCGCGAGATTTTGCGCCTGCTGGACGCTGCGCCCGAGGAAGTGCTGTACGTGGGCGACAGCGACGTGGATATGCAGACCGCCCGCAGCGCGGGCGTGACGGCGGTCGGCGCGCTCTGGGGCTTCCGCAGCCGGGAGTCGCTCGTCGCGGCGGGGGCGGAGCATCTGGTCGAAGCCCCCGAGGAACTCATCACCCTGCTCGACCGGCTCCAGCTCGACGAGGCCTGCCGCGCGTTCGAGGCGCGGGGCTTCACCTGCACCTTCTGCGCCACGGCGGCGCAGGCCGCCGATTATCTGACGACCCGGTGCGCGGGGAAGTCGGTCGCCTTCGGCGGCTCGGTGACGCTGGACGCGCTCGGCGTGTATGACGCGCTCCGGGACAAGGCCGACGTGCACTGGCACTGGAAGGGCGACGCGGGCATCACCTCGGGCGACGTGTACCTGACCTCGGCCAACGCGGTCTCGGCTATGGGCGAGATCGTCAACATCGACGGCACGTGCAACCGGGTCGCCGGGTCGCTGTACGGGTTTGACGCCTGCTACGTCGTCTGCGGCGTCAATAAGCTCACGCCCGACCTGACGAGCGCCATGCGCCGGGCGCGGACGATCGCCGCGCCGCTGAACGCCAGGCGGCTGGGCAAGCGCACGCCGTGCGCGGTCGACGGCAAATGCCACGACTGCCGCAGCCCCGAGCGCATCTGCCGCGCCATGGCCGTGCTGATGGCGCCGCCCGCGCGGATGCGGCACTATGAGATCGTGCTCATCGGTGAGGAACTCGGCTATTAAACCGCCGGTTTGGGGCGAGAGAAGTTTTCTGAAAAATTTTTAGAAAAATGAAAAATAGTGCTTGACTTGCCGGGTATCTGCTGTTATAATAAATATCGTTCTGAGTGATCAAACACAAAGAACGGTATGCGGATGTAGCTCATCTGGTAGAGCGCCACCTTGCCAAGGTGGAGGTAGCGAGTTCGAGCCTCGTCATCCGCTCCATCAAAAGGACGATTCTTTCGAATCGTCCTTTTTGTTTTGTCCGCAGGATGCTTTTTCTGCTGATGGCGACGCAGAAGGTTACTTTTGAAGCAAACGGCTCGCCTGCGCGTAATCCTTCTGATGCACATATATTTTATATTCATAGGCATAGGCCAGGTCAAGCCCAAGACTGCCGGTTTGTCCGCGGCGGCGGGCAAGGCTTGTCGTCTTGACCTGATATTCAATCCCGTGTGAAGCCAAAATATCACGAATCTCAGCCTGCTGCTTCAGATCCATCGTGACCGCAGCCTCCCTGCGATTCCATGGCATGATCATGTGACGTTCCCTCCAAACGTGCGGTGCTTCATGACGGGATCTTGATCACGGTTTGCGCATCCGCGCAGCGTGCGCCGCCTTGACACAGTCCGCCGAGCGTGTTATCATAAAAAAGAAGGGGCACAGCCGAATAGACGGTTATGCCACGACTGTCATTTGGAAAATGACCGACTTATGGCAGGGCGGTCATTTTCTTTTGCCGAAAAATACCCCTGCACCAAATGTTTCACCCTCCATGAAGGCTCGCGCAAGCATCCACGCGTGTTGATTCACAGTGGCCGTCGATGCAGGGATGATGTTCGTGCCCTTCGCGGAGTTCCGGCGCGATCCACCAGTCCGCAGACTGGTGGTCGACGACCGGACGGACCTTACCGTTAAGAAAACGACCCGGTGGGTCGTTTTTAGGTAAGGCTGTGGCCGACTTGTTCGGCCAAGGCCCCAACTCAAGAACCGTAGGTTCCCCGGTTTGGGTTGACAAGAAAATTCGTTTCTTAAAAGAAAACAACGCCAGCCGCTGCACGAACGATTCTGCGCACAAAAAAAGGACGTCCCTCGGGACGTCCTTTTTATTTCAAAAATCCGGTCAGACGCCGACTCAGAGCGCAGCCTTGGCCTTCTCGACCAGCGCGGCGAACGCGGCGGAATCGCTGATGGCCAGCTCGGACAGCATCTTGCGGTTGATCTCGATGCCGGCCTTCTTCAGACCGTTCATGAAGCGGCTGTAGTTGATGTCGCAGGCCTTGCAGGCAGCGGAAATGCGGGTGATCCACAGACGGCGGAAGTCGCGCTTCTTGTGCTTACGGCCGATGTAAGCGTACTTGAGGGACTTCATGACCGCCTGATTGGCCGTTCTGAAGTGGGTGGACTTGGCGCCGAAGTAGCCCTTCGCGCGCTTGAGGATCTTCTTTCTTCTCTTGCGCGACATCATCGCGCCCTTAACTCTTGCCATGTTATGTTAGCCTCCTGTTGAAATCTGAAAAAAAGAAAATGATTACGCGTAGGGCAGAAGACGCTTGATCTCTGCTACGTTGGTCTTGTCTGCGAAGCCTTCCTTGCGGAGGTGGCGCAGGCGCTTGGTGTTCTTCTTGGTCAGAATGTGACGGCGGCCGACATGATCGCGCTTGATCTTACCGCTCTTGGAAACCTTGAATCTCTTTTTTGCACCGCTGTGCGTCTTGATCTTGGGCATTTCGAATAAACTCCTCTCTAATGTTGCACCCAAAAGGGGATGCGCCTTTGGGTTTTACTTATCCTTCCTGGGGGCCAGGAACATGTGCATGTGGCGGCCTTCGAGCTTGGGCTGCTTTTCCATAGTGCCGAACTCGGTGCACTGCTCTGCGAAGCGCTGAAGCAACTCCAGACCGATGGAAGAATGGGTGACCTCGCGGCCGCGGAAGCGGACGGAGACCTTGACCTTGTCGCCGCCCTTGAGGAAGCGGCAGGCGTGGCCGACCTTGACGTTGAGGTCTGCGACGTCGATGCCGGGGGTCAGGCGGATCTCCTTGATCTCAACGACACGCTGGTTCTTGCGGGCTTCCTTCTCGCGCTTGGCCTGCTCGAAGCGGAACTTGCCGTAGTCCATGACCTTGCACACAGGCGGCTGGGCCTGGGGCGCGATCTTGACCAGATCCATACCCTTTTCGATCGCGATTTCGAGCGCCTTCTGGGCGGAAACGATGCCGAGCTGCTCGCCGTTGTCAGCGATCAGGCGGACCTCCTTGTCGCGAATTTCTTCATTGATCTGATGTTCCATGCTGCTGATAGCGCACGCACCTCCAAACTGTGAAAACGAAAGGTTGATAACAAAATAAAAAACGGACAGCCGCGCTGTCCGAAACCTGCTTACCTGCGCGCCGCCGCCCGGGGAGGAAGCTCCGAGGGGAGAGGGACGCTGCGTGTAAACCCGTTTGCGGAAGCGGCGGGTGAGGCGGGCCGGGGCACGCCTGCTTTGTTTTTACTGATATACTATAACAGCAAAACCGGGCTTTGTCAAGCGGTATTTCACACTTTTTCATGCGGAAACGGTAATTTTTCGCCGGGGGCTTGACAAACCGCCCGGAATGGGTGTAAAGTGATGAAAACAGATCGCGGGCACTCAAAGTTTTTGATAAATTTTCATAAAAACCCATTGAAAAATCCCGCGCTTTCAGGTATCCTGATATCAGTAAAAGGAATCAAACGCCGCCCCGCGGCATATACTCTTGTTAACGGAGGAACCGATCATGAGCGAAGATTTCGGCAACAACTACGTCGTGCTGACCGATGAGGACGGCAATGAGGTAGAGTTCGAGCACATCGATACCGTTGAGGTCGACGGCGAAACCTACATGGCCTTCATCCCGGCTGAGCTGGCTGTGGACGAGGAGGCCGAGGTCGTCATTCTCAAGGTCGTCGAGGAGGACGGCGAGGAGGTTCTCGTCTCCGTCGAGGACGACGACGAGGCCGATCGCGTCTTCGATATCGTCATGGAACGCGTCGAGGACATGTACGAAGACGACGACGAACCCGAGGCGGACGGCGAGTAAATCTCCCCCCCTCACAGCTTTTGCCCCAACCCCCTGCGATGTTTGACAGCGGCTCGTTTTAAACCCACATTATGTATCAGGGATTCCGAAGATGTTTCCCGTTCCAAGTGCAGGCCTCCCGCCCTCAAAAAGCGGAAGTTGGAAGCGCAGCGGTTCAGGATAGGAAACCCACCTGCTCGTTCGTGCAGGTTATTATAATGGGTCGCATCGGCAGAGCGGGGGATTTTTTAACCCTTTTTTACCGAACCGTGCGGAACCTCTTCGAATTTTGTTGTAGAATTTACACAAATTTAACTTGTGCTTTCGCCCGGCGTGTGGTATATTCAGAGAAAAGAAACAATCTCTCGATATGCACATAACATGCAATGAGAAGGAAGGAGGCAGGAAACATGAAGATTTCCATTCGGCCGCAGGGGCCGGAGCGTCCGGACATCGACGACCTGATCTACGGCGATGCTTCGGGACACCAGCCCAGCACCAAGTAAAAGCGGCCTTATCGACACAAGCAGGGACGGTAAGAGCCGGCGTATGGAAATGCCACGCTGACTTTCGCGGGAAACGGTCAGACGTGGTTTTTTTGTACGCAAAACCGCCCTGCCCCGCGCGAGGGAGACGTGCGGGACACTCCCGCAAAGGGAGCGAAGCGGCATGCAATCAAAAAAGTCCGCCCCGATTGGGGCGGACTTTTCGTTTGCGTGCTTTCAGTCGTCGAGCAGGGCGCGGCGCATTTTGGGGTAGGCCTCGTCGATGATGCTCACGCCGCGCAGAATCAGCTCATAGACGACCGGGCCGATGGTCTCGCTCGTGACGAGCGCGTCCAGATCGGCGGCGGCCTCGCGGTCGTCGTCCAGATAGAAGCGGTACCAGCGGTAGGTGTTGTTCAGCTCGTTGAGCGTTGCGATCAGGGCGACGGCCTGCGCGCGGGTCTCGGCGCGGCAGAGCGACCAGACGCGGATGCCGACGTCCCGCCCGTCGATATCGACGATGACGCGGAAGCGGATCTGCGGCAGGTTGTGGGCGGTGTAGGTGACGGTGACGATGTCCTTGCCGCTCTTGGTGCGGTCGATCTCGGCGTGATAGCGCATGCCCTTCTGGTCGAAATAGTCCAGCATTCTGCGGGTAGCTTTCAGCATGTTTCGATTCCCTCCAGTCGAATCCTTGGAAAGCCGATAAAATCCATTCAATAAAGAATTATTCTCTGCTTAAAAGTATACCACAAAAACACAGTGGACGCAGGCACTTTTGGCCAACGTCCACAAATTTGTCAAATATGTAGGAAAAATCAGGTTCCGAAATAGGAAAAATGCATATAGTCCCGCTTGGAAGTCCATGCGTCGCCGCCCCACGCGAAGCCGTATTTGGCGAAGGCACGCACGACGTCGCCCCCGGCGGGGATGGAATAGGGGTCTTCGCCCGGCTTCCAGTAGGAGCCGCAGGTGATCCGGGTGACGTTGCCGTCCGCGTCGATGCTGCACTCCATGTTCTCGTCGTAGTTGATGTCGATCGCGGTGCCCTGCCGGTGCTCGGAGCGGGCGTTCGACCGCCACGCGTAGCCGCCGGCGTCCTTGATGGGGAACTGCTCGTCCCCTTCAAAAATCTCCTGAAAGACGGCTTCGAGCTTGTCCGCGAGGGCCTCGTGCACGGTGATCGTGCGGGTGGAGGCCTTCTTTTCGCCGCCGGCGGTCAGCGTCCAGACGGGGACGGTGATTTCGACCATGTGCGCCTCGGCTTCCTCGCGCTCGGTGTAGCGGGCGGCCGATTCGCCAAAGACCTCGACGAGCTTTTCGTTCTTCTCACCCGCGACCGGAACCGGGTCGGCCATGAGGAGGTTGATCGGGGGCAGGCCGTCAATCAGGTCGGTCAGGTGGGAATCGGACTCGTCCGGCGCAGGCTCAGGTTCAGGCTCCGGCTCGATCTCGAAGGCGTCGAGGAAGCGTCCGGCCATGATGAGCGCCTGCTCGCGGGTGGCGGTGCCCTGCGGGGAGAGCACGGTGATGCGGCGGCCGTCGGCCTCGGGGTCGCTCGACAGGGAGACGTCCACGCCCCGGATGACGCCCGCGGCCAGCATGGTCTCGACCGCTTCGACCGCGTAGGAACGCAGGGAGCCGGAGTCGGGGAAGTTGTCGGCCGAGGCGGCTTCATCGGGTTCGTCCGCCCCGCAGGCATTGCGCACGCCGTCGAGGATGACGCAGAGATCCTGCCGGGTGACCGGCTCGTCGGGGTCGAAGCCGTCCGCCCGGCCGGAGACCAGCTTCATTTCGCAGGCGGTGTTGACCGCCGGATCGGCGCAGTCATCAAAATAGACCTTTTTGGTGTGTTTGACCGTGGTCTCGCGGGCGGTTTCATACAATTGGAGGGCGACCGCGCAGAACTCGGCGCGGGTGATCGGCTCCTTGGCCGGGAGGGGGGCGAAGCTGTCCGGGATCAGCCCGGCGGCGCCTGCGGCGGAGACGTCGCCCTGTGCCCAGCCGGAAACGCCGGTCAGGGCGGAGGCGGCGGGCAGGCAGGACAGGGCGAGGCCGGCGGTCAGCAGGCCCGAGAGGGCGCGGGTCAGCCGTTTGCGCATGGGAATCAGTCTCCTTTCGGACTGGAAAAAACGGAAGAAACGGCGGGCGGAGCCGCCGAAAAGTGTCAGAATCAAAGGTTATCCACATTGATTACAACATGGTTACAGGAAAAAGTCAAGTTTTTTGGGAAAATTGGGCGGAAAAACCGGGCGCATCCTGTCGAATCGCGGGGAAAGCGGGTGTTATGCACACTGTCCACAGGGCTGTCCACAGCGCTGGGGAAAGCGGCGGGTCATCACAGGATGTAATCAGAAATGACCGGGGAAACGGCGGTTTTGACCGGCGCGGTCAGCCGGGCAGGGCGCGGTCGACGGCGCGGTAGCTGAGGGCTTCGGCCAGATGGGCGGCGGAGATGACGTCCGCCCCGTCGAGGTCGGCCACCGTGCGCGCAACGCGCAGCAGGCGGTCGTAGGCGCGGGCGGTCAGCCCGAGCCGGTCGAAGGCCGCGGCCAGCATGGCCTGCGCGGCCGGGTCGAGCGGGCAGAAATCGGCCATCCGGGCGGCGGGGATGTCGGCGTTGCAGCGCACGCCGCTCCCGGCGAAGCGGGCGGCCTGCCGCGCCCGGGCGGCGCGCACCCGTTCCCGGATGCGGGCGGAGGGTTCCTCGGCCTGCGTGCCCCGGGCGGCGAGCGCCTCATAGGACACGGGTCGGACGGCGACCTGCAAATCGATGCGGTCGAGCAATGGCCCGGACAGGCGGGAGAGGTATTTTTGGACGGCCTCGGGGCGGCAGGTGCACCGGGGCGTGCCGTACCAGCCGCATTTGCAGGGGTTCATCGCGGCGATGAGCTGGAAGCGGGCGGGATAGGTGACCCGACCGGCGACGCGCGAGATCGAGACGACGTGATCCTCGAGGGGCTGGCGCAGGGTTTCGAGGGTGTCCCGGCGGAACTCGGGGAACTCGTCGAGGAAGAGCACGCCGTTGTGGGCGAGGGACATATCGCCCGGCAGGGGCAGACGGCCGCCCGGGCCGCTGCCGCCCGCGAGGGCCTGGGGGGCGGTCGTGTGATGGGGGGCGCGGATGGGGCGTCCGGCCATGCGGGCGGCTTCGGCGCCCCGGCCGACGGCCGACCAGATGCGGATGACCTCAAGCCGCTCGTCCTCGGACAGGGGCGGCAGGATGGAAGGGAACCGCTTGGCCAGCATACTCTTGCCCGAGCCGGGCGGGCCGGAGAGCAGGACGTTGTGCCCGCCCGCCGCGGCGATTTCGAGGGCGCGCTTGACATTTTCCTGCCCGAGCACATGGGCGAAGTCGAGGGGCTCGGCGGGTTCGTCGGGCGCGGGCGGCGGCCCGGCCTCGGGCAGGGGCGCGCCGTGGGTCAGATGGGCAAGGAGCTGCCCGACCGACGCGACCGGATGCACCGTGATCCCCTGCGCGTAGGCGGCCTCGGCCGCGTTTTCGGCGGGCAGGTAGACCGTCCGGCACCCGGCCGCGCGCGCGGCCATCGCCATCGCAAGCGCCCCGGCGACCGGGCGCAGCGCCCCGGTCAGGGAGAGCTCGCCCAGAAAGACGGCGTTTTCGGGCAGGGGGTCGATCTGCCCGGACGCGGCCAGCACGGCCAGCAGGATGGGCAGGTCGTAGACCGGCCCCTCCTTGCGCATGTCGGCGGGCGCGAGGTTGACGGTCAGCCGGGAGACCGGCCAGTCGAACCCGGCCGATTTGACGGCGGCGCGCACGCGCTCGCCCGCCTCAGAGACCGCCTTGTCGGGCAGTCCGACGATGTCCAGACGGGGCAGCCCGCCCGAAAAGAAGCATTCGACCGTGACGATACGGCCGTCGATGCCGGTCAGACCGGCGGAGTGAACGAGAGAAACCATGCCGCGCCTCCCAAAAGTTACCAGTTTCTTGATAACAATATAATACACTTTCGGTCGGTTTTACAATCTTTTTCTGAGATTCACAGAAAATTTTGCGGATTTCCCACAATCAGCGGTTTACATGAGCGGCCGGGATGTGATAAAATAGCTTCGGTAACGTATTTTGCTTACGTCCCGGGCGCACGGGGCCCGGTGACTCTCTTTTTCTTTTTCAATCCGTAATACCACCAAGGAGGATTCCAAAACATGGCAAGAAAAATGAAGTCCATGGACGGTAACACCGCTGCGGCGCACGTGTCGTATGCGTTTACCGAGGTCGCGGGTATCTATCCGATTACCCCCTCCAGCCCCATGGCAGACAATGTTGACCAGTGGGCTGCTGCTGGCCAGAAGAATATTTTCGGCACCACCGTCAAGGTCGTCGAGATGCAGTCCGAGGCAGGCGCGGCCGGTACCGTGCACGGCTCTCTGGCCGCCGGCGCCCTGACCACCACCTACACCGCCTCTCAGGGCCTGCTGCTGATGATCCCCAATATGTACAAGATCGCCGGCGAGCTGCTGCCCTGCGTATTCCATGTTTCCGCCCGTACCGTCGCGTCTCACGCGCTGAACATCTTCGGTGACCACTCCGACGTTATGGCCTGCCGTCAGACCGGCTTCGCCATGCTCTGCGAGACCAACCCGCAGGAGGTTATGGACCTGTCCGCTGTCGCCCATCTGGCGACCCTCAAGTCCCGCGTGCCCTTCATCAACTTCTTCGACGGCTTCCGTACCTCTCACGAGATTCAGAAGATCGAGGTTTGGGACTACAAGGATCTGGCCGATATGTGCGATATGGCCGACGTTGACGCCTTCCGCGCCCGCGCCCTGAATCCGGAGCGCCCGGTGATGCGCGGCTCGCACGAGAACGGCGACGTCTTCTTCCAGCATCGTGAGGCCTGCAACAAGTACTACGAGGCCGTTCCGGCCATCGTTGAGATGTACATGGGCAAGGTCAATGAGAAGCTGGGCACGAACTACCAGCTCTTCAACTACTACGGCGCACCCGACGCCGAGCGCGTCATCGTTGCGATGGGCTCCATCTGCGACGTTGCCGAGGAAGTCATCGACTACCTGACCGCCAAGGGCGAGAAGGTCGGTCTTGTCAAGGTTCGCCTGTACCGTCCGTTCGCGGCTGACAAGCTGATCGCCGCCATCCCGGCTTCTGCCAAGAAGATCGCTGTCCTCGACCGCACCAAGGAGCCCGGCTCCCAGGGCGAGCCGCTCTACATGGACGTCGTCACCGCCCTGCGCAACGCCGGCATGAACGACATCGTCGTTACCGGCGGCCGCTACGGTCTGGGCTCCAAGGACACCCCGCCGGCATCCGTCTTCGCGGTTTACGAGGAGCTGGCCAAGGACGCGCCCAAGGCGCAGTTCACCATCGGCATCACCGATGACGTCACCTACCTCTCCCTCGAGGAGAAGCCCGCGCCCAACACCGCGGCCGAAGGCACCACCGAGTGCAAGTTCTGGGGTCTGGGCGGCGACGGCACCGTCGGCGCGAACAAGAACTCCATCAAGATCATCGGCGACCACACCGACAAGTATGTTCAGGCGTACTTCCAGTACGACTCCAAGAAGACCGGCGGCGTCACCGTTTCCCATCTGCGCTTCGGCGACAAGCCGATCAAGTCTCCTTATTATATCAATAAGGCCGACTTCGTCGCCTGCCACAACCCGTCCTACATCACCAAGGGCTTCCCGATCGTGCGCGACGTCAAGCCGGGCGGCGTTTTCCTGATCAACTGCCAGTGGACGCCCGAGGAACTGGCCCATCATCTGGCCGCTTCCGAGAAGCGCTACATTGCCAAGAACAACATCCAGCTCTACACCATCAACGCCATTGATCTGGCGATCGAGATCGGTATGGGCAAGCGCACCAACACCATCCTCCAGTCCGCGTTCTTCGCGCTGGCCAAGGTCATGCCCTCTGAGGACGCCATCCGCTTCATGAAGGAAGCCGCGACCAAGTCCTACCTGAAGAAGGGTCAGGATGTTGTTGATATGAACCACAAGGCCATCGACGCCGGTGCGACCGCGTTCGTCAAGATCGACGTTCCGGCGGACTGGGCGGACGCGCAGGACGCGCCCAAGGGCGAGACCCTCAAGGGCCGTGCCAAGACCGTCAAGATGGTCGAGGATCTCATGCAGCCCATCGGCCGCATGGACGGCGACTCCCTGCCGGTATCCGCGTTCGAGGAGCACGTCGACGGCACCTTCGAGCAGGGCGCTGCCGCTTACGAGAAGCGCGGCGTCGCCGTTACCGTTCCGACCTGGAACGAGGCGACCTGTATCCAGTGCAACCAGTGTGCTTATGTCTGCCCGCACGCGACCATCCGTCCGTTCGCGCTGACCGAGGACGAGGCTGCCAAGGCGCCCGCGGCTGCCCGCATCGTAGACATCAAGGCCGGCAAGGGCAAGGGCGTTTACAAGTACACCATGGCCGTTTCCCCGCTCGACTGCATGGGCTGCGGCGTCTGCGTCGGCGTCTGCCCGACCAAGTCCCTGACCATGGTTCCGCAGGAGCAGGAAGCTGCCCAGCAGGACGTATTCGACTACATGGTTGCCGAGGTCTCCGAGAAGGCCGATATGGCATCTGCAAAGTCGGTCAAGGATTCCCAGTTCAAGACCCCGCTGCTTGAGTTCTCCGGCTCCTGCGCGGGCTGTGCTGAGACCGCTTACGCCCGCCTGATCACTCAGGTCTGCGGCGACCGTATGTACATCTCCAACGCGACCGGCTGCTCGTCCATCTGGGGCGGCCCGGCTGCTACCTCTCCGTACACCGTCAACCAGGAGGGCAAGGGCCCGGCTTGGGCGAACTCCCTGTTTGAGGACAACGCCGAGCATGGTCTGGGTATGTACTATGGCCAGAAGGCCATCCGTGACCGCCTGATCGCCAAGCTCGAAGAGATGGCGGCGGCTGAGCAGACCCCGGCGGAAGCCAAGGCTGCGATTGCTGCCTTCCTCGACACCAAGGACGACGGCGAGGCCAACGCCGCTCCGACCAAGGCGCTCGTTGCTGTGCTCGAGAAGGGTGCAGAGGCTGGCTGCCCGGATTGCAAGGCTGTCCTGAAGGATAAGGAATATCTGGCCAAGAAGTCCATCTGGATCTTCGGCGGCGACGGCTGGGCATACGACATCGGCTTCGGCGGTCTGGATCATGTTCTGGCTTCCGGCGAGGACGTAAACGTTATGGTATTCGATACCGAGGTTTACTCCAACACCGGCGGACAGGCTTCCAAGGCGACCAACATCGGTGCGGTTGCGCAGTTCGCAGCGGCCGGTAAGGCGATCGGCAAGAAGTCTCTGGCCGAGATCGCCATGTCCTATGGCTATGTTTACGTCGCTCAGGTTGCGATGGGTGCCAACCCGGCGCAGACCCTCAAGGCGATTGCGGAGGCCGAGGCTTACCACGGCCCGTCTCTGGTCATCGGCTACGCGCCCTGCGAGATGCACTCGATCAAGGGCGGCATGACCAACTGCCAGAAGGAAATGAAGAAGGCTGTCGACTGCGGCTACTGGAACATGTTCCGCTTCAACCCGCAGCTCAAGGCCGAGGGCAAGAACCCGTTCGTGCTCGAGTCCAAGGCGCCGACCGAGGGCTATCAGGACTTCCTGATGGGCGAGGCGCGCTACTCCGCGCTGACCCGTTCGTTCCCGGATCGTGCGAAGGAGCTCTTCGCCAAGTCCGAGACCGAGGCCGGCAAGCGCTATGCACACCTGCAGAGACTGCAGGCGCTGTACAGCCCGGAGGAGTAATCTTCCCGACCCGCATCTGCAAAGCGAAATACAGAGCCGCCCGTATGGGCGGCTCTTTTTCCCCCAAATTATCGAACATCTATTCGATAATTTATGATACCATAAAGCGGGGGAAATGTCAAGAGAAGGAGGAACGTTTGTTCGTTTTGCACGAACGGGCGGGCGGAAATTTGGCATCGCCGGGCGGGAGAATGGCGGGGCGGGGGCGCAAACCGCACCCGAATTCCGACCTGATTTCGTGCAAAGACGTAGGTGATTTCGTGCAGTTCCGACGTGAACCCGTGCAGGGCGAAACAGAACACGTGTTCGATGATATGCGGGTTTCCACACCAAAATACGAACAGAAATTCGATATTTTTACCAAAACATACGTTCGAATACGAATAAATGTTCGATCATAAACCCTCTCAAAAGGTCAAGGTTTCTCGCCCTTATAGATATATAATAGATATCTAACTGGGAGCGGGGCGCTGTCTGCTCCGCAGCGCCCCCGCGTCCCCCTATTTTCCCGGCCGCTCCCGTCCCCGGTCGCCCACAGCCCTGCATGGAAACACCTATGAAACACAAAAAAACAGCCCGGGGGCTGTTTTCTGTTTCCATATTTGTTTCCTTTTGTTACCTGCTCACGAGCGCACTGATCTGGCTCTCGCCCAGCACGATGACGCCGTTTTTGCGCAGGAGCTGGGCGGCGACGCCGTCGCCCGGGATGAGCCGGGACGAGAAGCTGCCGTCGTAGATCGCGCCCGACCCGCAGGCGGGGCTGCGCTCCTTGAAGATGGCGTAGCGGCAGTCGTACTGCTTCGCCAGCCGCAGGGCTTCCTGTGCGCCCGCGATGTACGCGCTTGTCACATCGTCCCCGTCCCGGGTGACGACCCGTTCGCCCTGCCGCTCAGCCGGGACGCGCGGGGTGGGAAGCCCGCCGCGCCGCTCGGGGCAGACCGGGATGAGCACGTGCTCGGCCATGAGCTGTTCAAGCGCGGGGCAGTAGGCGTGCGTGCCGTCATAGCGGCAGTCCATGCCGAGCAGGCAGGCGCTGACTAAAATATTCATGAGATCCCCTCCGTTAAGTCGCGGATGACCGCGCCCGCGAGGATGAACCCGGCCACGGGCGGGACGAACGAGACGCTCGCGGGCACCGGCCGCCCGGCAGTCCCCTTACTGTCGCCCGGGCAGAGGGCGTAGCGCTCGGGCGGGATTTTGGCCGGTTCCTCGGTCGAAAAGACGACTTTGAGCCGCTTGATGTGCCGTTTTTTGCACTCCTGCCGGATGACCCGGGCGAGGGGACAGACCGAGGTCTTGTAGATGTCTGCGACCTCGAAGCGGGTCGGATCGAGCTTGTTGCCCGTGCCCATCGAGCAGATGAGGGGCACGCCCAGCCTGTCGCACTGTTCGATCAGGTGGAGCTTGGCCGTGACCGTGTCGATCGCGTCCACAATATAGTCAAATTGGGTCAGGTCGAGGTCGCTTTCGGGGGTGTAAAACTGCGCGAGCGGGGTGACCCGGCAGGCCGGATTGATGTCGCGCACCCGGGCGGCCATGGCTTCGGCCTTGGGGTGTCCGGTGGTCGAGGCCAGCGCGACGAGCTGGCGGTTGCGGTTGGTGACCGAGACCGTGTCGTTGTCGATCAGGGTCAGCGCGCCCACGCCCGCGCGGGCGAGCGCTTCCACCGCCGCCGCGCCGACGCCGCCCACGCCGAAGACGGCGACGTGCGCCCGCGCGAGCCGCTCCATGCCGTTTTCGCCCAGCAGCAGGGCGGAGCGGGAAAATTCTTGCAGCATAGTGTTCCTTTCCTGATAAAGCTGATTTTTTGAATCAGGCTGATTTTTTGGATGACGAGGATATCGTATACCAGCCGGGGCGGATTGTCAACCGTCCGTCCGGGCGAAAGGGTCTGAAAACGGGCGAATTGCGGGGGAAACGCGGCCGGTGGCGGGAAATTTTCCCAGCATACCGCCCTGTTCAAACGGGGTCGGATATGGTATACTGAATCATATATCGAGAAACGGAGGAGACTGATTTTGAAGCGATTCCTGCGGCTTTTGCTGTGCGTCCTGCTGGCGGCGGCATTGACCGGCGCGGCCGGGGCGGCAGACGGGACGGCGCAGACCGCCCGCGTGCCCGTGCTCATGTACCACCACCTGCGCGAGGACCCGGGCGCGTCGGCGATGATCGTCTCGCCCGCCCGCTTTGCCGAGCAGATGGCGGCGCTGGCCGGGGCGGGCTATACCGCGGTCACGGCGGACGACCTCATCGCCTTTGTGGACGAGGGGACGCCCCTGCCCGAAAAGCCGGTCTGGATCACCTTTGACGACGGCTACCAGAGCAATCTGGACTTTGCCGCGCCCGTTCTGGAACAAAACGGCCTGAAGGGCACGATTTTCGTCATCGGTGTTTCGGTCGGCAAATCGACCTACAAGGACACCGGCGTGCCGATCATCCCGCATTTTTCGTTCGCGGACGCGAAGCCGTGGACGGACAAGGGTATTCTGTCCATTGGAAGCCACACCTATGACATGCACAACGTCACAAATCTCGACCGGGGGCATTACCGCCGGGGCGTGCTCCCGCGCACGGGCGAGAGCCTGACCGACTATATCGCGGCCTTCCGGGCGGACTTTGCACGCTCGGCCGAGGGCATCGAAGCCGGTCTGGGCGGGACGGTGCGTGCCTTCGCCTATCCCTTCGGCCTGCACAACGGGGTCACCGAGGGTCTGCTGCGCGAGCAGGGCGTCCGGGTGACCGTCACGATCCACGAGGGCGCGAACACCCTGACGCAGGGCGACCCGGCCTGCCTGTACGGCCTGAACCGGTTCAACATCACCGAGGACGTGACGGGCGATAAGCTGCTGCAAAAGCTTATCGCCTGACCGGGAAACGGAAAAGTTTCTGTGAACAGGGCGGATGCGCGGTTGCGTTTTCCGGGCGGGTTTGTTATAATGATTTAAAAGTTTACACCTGTAAAGCAAAGAGGGTCTTTTGGATGAAACGATATCGGATGGGCGTCATTGGCGCGGGCAATATGGGCATGGCGATTGCGGCGGGCGCGGTACGCGCCGGGCTGTGCCCGGCGGACGGGGTGCTGCTCTTCAACCGCACGCCCGAGAAACGGGCGGCGCGGGCGGCGCAGGGCTTTGCGGTGACCGACGACTACACCGGCCTGTACGCCGCGTGCGACACCGTCCTGCTGGCGGTCAAGCCGCAGAACTTCGACGAGGTGCTGGGCGCTCTCCGCGCCGTGCGCACCCAGCCCAAGCCGGTCGTCATCTCGATCGCGGCGGGCGTGCCCTTCGCCCGGATCGAGGCCGCGCTGGGCGCGGACTGTCCGATCATCCGGGTCATGCCGAACACGCCCCTCGTTTTGGGCAAGGGTGCGTCCGCGCTCGTCAGGAACGGGGCGGCGACCGAGGAACAGCTTGCCGCCGTGCGGAACTTGTTCGACCAGATGGGCGTGACGGCCGTGTTCGAGCAGGAGGACATGCTCAACGAGATCATCCCCTATAACGGCTCGGCCCCGGCCTATGTCTACGCCTTCGCGGACGCGATGGTGCAGTCGGCCACGGCGCACGGCGTCCCGGCGGACGACGCGCTGCGCCTGTTCTGCCAGACCTGCATCGGCGCGTGTGCGCTGCTGCTGCAGAGCGGCAAGTCGGCCGAGACCCTGACCCGCGAGGTCTGCTCGCCGGGCGGCACGACGATCGAGGCGGTGAACGTCCTGAAATCGCGTGATTTCGCCGGGATTCTGGCCGAAGCGAGCGATAAATGCATCGCCCGCGCCTACGAGCTGGGCAGATAAACCGGCGCAAAATCGCCCGCCCGTTCATTGACAGCCGGGCGGCGGTATGATAAAGTCTATGTATCCAATCTTGTATGGAGGGGAGTCGAAATCATGAAAAAAGAAGTTGGCTACGGCGTGGCTCTGATGGGTGCGCTGGCCGGTGCGGGTGCGCTGGCGGCGGCGCTGATCCGCAAGAAGAAGCGCGAGGAAATCTATCACGAGGCCGAGCTGAAGGCCATGAACGAGCTGGACGAGATGATGAGCGAGGGCTGCACCGGGGACGACCCGGACTGCGGCGCCTGCTCCTGTGCGCAGGAGTGCGCCGAGGCGGCGGCTGAGGCCGCAGCCGAAGCGGCTGCGGAAGCGCCCGCCGAGGAAGCGCCCGCCGAGGAAGCCCCGGCGGCGTCCGAGGAAGAAAAGTAAAACGAAGTCATGCTGTTTGCGCCGCCGGAGTCGCTTCGGCGGCGCAAGCCTGTTTTTGAGGAGGAAATACCGATGATCGAATACGAAGGCCGGGTCTTCCGCCCGCCGTCCGAGGCGTACAGCCTGATCGTGCAGGTCACGATCGGGTGCAGCCACAATAAGTGCACCTTCTGCGATATGTATAAGGAGAAGCAGTTCCGCGTGCGGCCGCTCGAGGCGGTCAAGCGCGACTTTGACGAGGCGCGGCGGATGTACCGCCGGGTCGAGCGCATCTTTCTGGCCGACGGCGACGCGCTGATGTGCCGGGCGGAGCACATGGCCGAGATTCTGCGCTATATCAAGAAGCGCTTTCCCGAGTGCGAGCGGGTCACGAGCTACGGCTCGCCCAAGTCGGTGCTGGTCAAGACCCAGGCCGAGCTGGACGAACTGCACGCCCTCGGCCTCGACATGATCTATCTGGGGCTGGAGTCCGGCTCGGACACCGTCCTTGCCCGGATCAACAAGGGCGAGACGGCGGACGAGATCGTCCGCGCCGGTCTGATGGTCAAGGCGGCGGGGATGAAGCTGTCGGTCACCTGCATCGCCGGTCTCGGCTCGACCGAGCTGTCCGAGGAGCACGCGGTCAAGACCGCCGAAGCCCTCTCGCGCATGAAGCCCGAGTACATCGGCCTGCTGACCCTGCTGTTCGAGCTGCCCACCCCCCTCATGCGGGACTGGCAGGAGGGACGGTTCTACCTGATGAACCCAATCGAGATTGCGCAGGAGACCCTCGTGCTGCTCGAGCACATCGACTGCGAGGGCAGCGTCTTCCGGGCGAACCACGCCTCGAACTACGTCAATCTGGCCGGTACGCTCAACGCCGACCGGGAGGCCATGTGCGAAAAGCTGCGCGCCGCGCTCGAAGGAAAGGTGCGCTTCAAGAGCGAGGCCTTCCGCGCCCGCTAAAACGATGACATTTTCTTTTGAAACGGTTACGGATGGGTAAAATGTTTGGAATTTACAAAAAAACCTGTAAATTTACCATGACAAATCCGACCGGCTGTGGTATAATGGATTCGGTTTCGGGAGCTGCTCCCGATCCGGCTGCCCGAACACCGGAGCAGAAGAGAGAGAGAATGTGTACCGCTGTGCGGGGGAGAGAAGACCGCATGGCACAGTCTGGAGGAAATTCATGGATTCCATTTCGCATACCTATGTGGCCGGTCTGCTGCTTTCCCACGTGCGGGAGACGATGGGCGTCTCCTTCGATGACGCCGCCTTCTGCTATGGCAACCTCAAGCCCGACCTGACCGGCACCTATCTGACCAAGCGGCACTATCCGTCCCTCATGTTCGACGAGGTCATGGACAAGCTCCGCGCCTTCTGCGAGACCTACACCATCCGTGCGCAGAACGGCCGCGACCTTTCGGTCGATCTGGGCGAAATCTGCCACTACCTGACCGATTTCTTCTGCTATCCGCACAATGACGACATCTATGACCACAACCTGCTGGCGCACTACATCTACGAAAAGCGCATCGCGCTGACCATCCGCCGCAGGCTGACCGAGACCCGCTACGAGCGGTTCATCGAGCCGGTGCTCCCGGCCTACACGGTGGACAGCCTGATTGCCCGCATCGAGGCCCTGCACGACAGGTATCACGCCCTGCCCGCCCACGGCATCGGCAGCGATCTGGAGTACATCTCCCGCGTGACCGCCATGCTCGTCCTGTCGGTCGTGAACATCGCCTACGAGAGCGAGCACGCCCCGATCCGCGTGACGGCATAAACAGACAAACCAAAACCCCGGAAGAACAGCTTCCGGGGCTTTTTTTATGCACGTTTTATGCACGCATGATGCAGCTTCGGTTACGGCTCGGCGTCCTCCGGCTCCCCGTCCAGCAGGGCGCGGGCTTCCGCGACCGGGTCGCGTCCCCCGACCGCGAAGCGATCCTCAGCCGAGGGCGTCTGCCGGGCGCGTTCGGCGGCGGCGGCACGCCGCCGCGCCGCGTGCTCCTTGCGGCTGCGGTGGACGCGGAGGATGCTCCGGATGAGGAGGAACAGGAAGCCCAGAATACAGGCGGCCACGACGGCCAGTGCGCCGTAAAACACCTTCATCCAGTCGATTTTGGTCGGGTCGAAGGAGAGCTTCTGCGGTGCGGCGTCCGCTGCGGACGGCGCGGCGGACGGGCCCTCGGCCTCGGTCTTGAGCACCAGCTCGGCGTCGGGCGCGAGGGCGAAGGGCATGGGCGCGAGATCGACGGTCTCGCCCGCCAGGGTCAGCCGGATCGTGCGGATGCCGGCCGGGTCGGCTGTTTCGGACAGACTCAGGTTGTCCACCCCGGCTTCGACCGGCACGACGACCGGCACGGGGGCGCAGGCGGCCGGGTCGACGCCGGTCACCCCGGCCTGCCCGGCCAGCGCGGCGGTCTGTTCCCCCGTGAGGGTCACAAGCCGGTAGTTGTCCAGCCCGAGGGCGAACAGGGTGCGCATATCGCGCCACGGGTAGTACATGTTGTCCGAGGAACCCATCGAGACCGCGATGAGGGTCATGCCGTCCTTGCGGGCGATCGTGCATTGGGTGTGCTGCGCTTTGGTAGTGTAGCCGTTCTTGCCCGCGATGACGTAGCGGTTGTAGAAGGCCGAATCGGCGCGGAGCATCCGCTGCTTGGTGTACCACGTGCGGGCTTCGGGCTGCTTGTTGGTCGGCTCCATGGTGTAGACCAGCTTGCCCGAGATTTCGACGAAGCGGTCGTCCTCGAGCAGGGCGGCGGCGATCCGGGCGACGTCCCGGGCGGTCATGACGTGGCCGTCGGCGTCCAGACCGTGCGCGTTTTCAAAGTGGCTGCCCGTGCAGCCCAGCTCGTAGGCCCGGTCGTTCATCATCCGGGCGAATTCCTCCTGCGTGCCGCCGACGGCTTCGGCCAGCACATTGGCCGCGTCGTTGGCCGAGTTGATGAGGGTGGCGCAGAGCATCTGCTCGAGGGTGACCTGTTCGCCCGGGGTCAGGGCGATGTTGGTCGAGTCGCGCTCGATGTCGACGGCGGATTCGGAGACCGTCGTCGTTTTGGAGAGGTCGGGCTCGTGCTCGAGCACGACGAGGGCGGTCATGAGCTTGGTGACCGAAGCGGGCGGCGCCGGGACGTCCGCGTCCTTTTCGTAGAGGGTCTGGCCGGTTTCGGCGCAGTAGAGCACGGCTTCGAGGCCGTAGATTTCCTCACGCAGGGCGGGCGGCTCGAGGGCGAGGGCGCTGATCGTGCAGGTCAGGACTGCCAGCGTGAGACAGAGCAGGCGGCGGATGGTCATGGCGGGTCTCCCTTCGTTTCCTTGCATGGGTACTGGAATGATAGTATCATCATACACCTTTTGCGTCCCGGATTCAAGCGGCGGCAGGCGCTTCCGGGATATGACAAAGGCGCTTCGAAAACGAAGCGCCTGCGTCCGAATCTGTGGTATTTTGGCGGGTGTGCCCCTTCCCGCATTTCTTTTGACCCAAAGGGTGCGTAGCAGCACGGTCTCTACTTCAAAATACCGGTTTATCTGTATGTCTATTATAGCACAGTTATTCTTTTCTGTAAAGAATTTCGCTTTTGTTTGCGAGTTTCTGCAGATTCTTCGCTCTGATCCGGTAGAATGTCATGATGGAATTTTTCCGGCCGGCATCATCTGTATCGAGCGCAAGCCTTGCAACAACATTTAAATTTGTTTGCGGCAGATGCCTGACCATGAACACCGTTCCGATATGCTTTTCATCGACCAATACCATGTCCGGGTTGCATGCAGTATCCGCGCCGTATGTTTCAAATAGCGCAGCATCCTCCGGATGTCGCTGCAGAATGTGCGAAAGACGTTCTTCCGTGATAATCAGTTCATCTGTTTGCAGCCTGCCAAACCGTTGCTCCAGATAATCTGTTCTGAGTTTTCCAAGAGTTCGATAGATCAATCGTTCATTCTGCACAGCCGCTTCCCCATTCTCCGGTTTCTTATGTTTTATTATAGCAGATTTTGTCGGCTCAGCAACCGATTTCGGGTTTTTGCCCGGCGGGCGTTGTGAAAGCTGACAATATTTGCTATAATAGGAAGGATCAACGGAGGAAACAACATGATGAAGTACGTGCTCATTTACCTTGCCGCGGTCAACCTGCTGGGCGCGGGCGCGGTCGTTCTGGACAAATGGCTGGCGCGGCACGGCAGGCGCCGCATCCGCGAGCGCACGCTCTTTCTGTACTGCTGGCTGGGCGGCTGTCCGCTGACCTGGCTGGCGATGAAGTGCTGCCGCCACAAGACCCTGCACAAGCGGTTCATGCTGGGCATCCCGGCGATCTTTATATTACAAATCGCAATTACAGCCGGTATATTATACCTGCTGTATTCGAAAGGACTCTGGACAGTATGACAAATTTTCTGATTCACCGGTTCATCCGCAATGCGGACAATGTGAAGGACAGCCGGGTGCGTGAGGCCTACGGCGTGCTTTCGGGCGCGGTCGGTCTGGCGTGCAACCTGGTGCTGTTCGCGGCCAAGCTCGGAATCGGGCTGGCCTCGGGCGCGATCTCGATCGCGGCGGACGCGGTCAACAACCTGTCGGACGGCCTGTCCTCGCTCATCTCGATCGTGGGCTTCAAGCTGTCGAGCCGCAAGCCGGACGCGCAGCATCCCTTCGGCTATGGCCGCACCGAGTACATCGCGGGGCTGATCGTCTCGCTCATCATCTGCATGGTGGGCTTTGAGTTTCTGAAAACCTCGATCGACCGCATCCTCCACCCGTCGCCCGTCGCGTTTTCGGCGGTGACGGTTCTGGTGCTGGCGCTGACGATGGCGGTCAAGCTGTGGATGGGCGTGTTCAACCAGCGCATCGGCACGCTGATCGACTCGCCCACCCTGATGGCGGCCAGGCAGGACAGCTTAAATGACGTCGTAACGACCGGCGTCGTCCTGCTGGGCATGGTCGCGGGGCGGTTCACCACCCTGCCGGTGGACGGCATGGTGGGCGTGCTCGTCGCCCTGTTCATCCTGTGGGCGGGCTTCGGCATCGCGCGCGACACCCTCAGCCCGCTGATCGGTCAGGCGGGCGACCCGCAGATCGCGGCGCAGATCGAGCGGGTGGTCTGCGGCTGTCCGGGCATCGTGGGCGTGCACGACCTGATCGTGCATAACTACGGCGTGGGCAAGTCGCTGGCCTCCCTGCACGCCGAGGTGCCCGACACGGCGGATATCGTCGCGGTGCACGAGCTGATCGACGAGGCCGAGCGGCTGGTCTGGGAGAAGACCGGCGTTTACACCGTCATCCACATGGACCCGATCACGGTGGGCAACCCGCGCATCGACGGGATGCGGGAGACGGTCACCGACATTCTGGGCAAGCTCGACGAGCGGCTGAGTATGCACGATTTCCGGGTCGTCGAGGGCGAACGGCAGATCAATCTGATCTTCGACATCCTCGTCCCGTTTGACTACGACAGCGAGCAGACGCAGGAGCTGCTGGCGCAGATCCGCACGGCGCTCCGCGCGCGCGACAAGCGGTATTGCGCGGTCATGACGGTTGACCGGAACATGATAGGAACCTGATAGGGGGTATCCAATTCCCTCGCGAATGAATATGCCACCGGCATATTCATTGCCCGATGCTCGAAAATCGCATCGGGCCGCTCAACTCGCCAGCGTGCGCCCAAGGCGCATTGAAAAGACGCTGGCTCGTCCCCCTATCTACAAAAAAGTTCCTATTGGAATTCTTTTTCGTCGATTTACAGATTTTGGAGGTAACAATTATGCTGCTCATCAAAAACGCGCAGGTGCTCGATCCCTACACCCGTCTGGACGGGCGGCGGGACATTCTGATCGGCGACGACGGCGTGATTCGCGCGGTCGAGCGCGAGCTTTCGGCCGAGGGCGCGGCGGTCTATGACGCGGCCGGGCGCACGGTTGCACCCGGTCTGATCGACACCCACGTTCATTTCCGTGACCCGGGGCAGACCCAGAAGGAGGATGTGCGCACCGGTATGCGGGCGGCGGCCGCGGGCGGCTTCACGACGGTCGTGTGCATGGCCAACACCCTGCCGACCTGTGACAATGAGGAAACGCTGCGCTATGTGCAGGCGCAGGCGCACGCGGCGGGGGATTTCGTGAACGTCCGGCAGGCCTGCGCGATCACCAGGGGGCTGAAGGGACAGGAGCTGACCGACTTTGCCGCCCTGCTGGCGGCGGGTGCGCCCGGCTTCACCGACGACGGCGTCAACCTGACCGACGCGTCCCTCTGTCTGCGTGCGATGGAGGAAGCCGTCCGGCAGGACACCCTGCTTTCCTTCCACGAGGAGGACAAGTCGCTCGTCTTTTCGCCCGGCGTCAACGCAGGCTCGGCGGCCGCGCGGCAGCTCGGCCTGCCCGGCGCCCATCCGTCGTCCGAGGAAGCCATGGTCGCGCGGGACATCGCGCTGGCGCTGCGCACGGGCGCACGGGTGGTCTTCCAGCACATTTCGAGCGGGCGCACGATCGACCTCATCCGGGCGGGCAAGGCGCTGGGCGCACGCATCTACTGCGAGGTCACACCCCACCACCTCTCGCTGACCGAGGACGCGGTGCTGACCCACGGCACCTACGCCCGCATGAACCCGCCTCTGCGCACTGAGGCCGACCGCGAGGCGCTGATCGCCGGACTGATCGACGGCACGGTCGACCTCATCGCGACCGACCACGCTCCCCACACGGCGGAGGAAAAGGCGCGTCCCTTCGACAAGGCGCCCTCGGGCATCACCGGGCTGGAGACCGCCTTTTCGGTCTGCAACACCTTCCTCGTCCAGACCGGCCGCCTGTCCAAGCTGGCGCTGCTCGAGAAGATGTCCAAAAACCCGGCCGAAATTTACGGCTTCGCGGGCAAGGCCATCGTCCCGGGCAACCGCGCCGAGCTGGCCGTGCTCGACTGGGACTGCGAGAAGGTATACAAAACGTATTATTCCAAGGGAATCAACACACCGTATACCGGAATGCCCCTGACCGGTGCGCCGGTCTGCACGATCATGGGCGACCGGGTGGTCATACCCGGGGACGAATTCTGAAAACTTTGTGAATTTCATCGAATCTGAATTGATTTCCGGGCGAAATTCCTGTAAAATTAGGATAGAGTGTAATTCGCAAGGGGGAGAACGCATGCCTACCAAAAAGACGGGTCATCCCGTAAAGAAAACCAAGAAGCAGATCGCCATGCAGCGCCAGCTCACCGTGCTGGGCGTAGTCGTCGTGATTTTCCTGATCATCTTCGGCGCGGGCGCGATTTGGGGGAAGAGCCGCGCATCCGCGGTCAAGCCCGAGAAGATCGCTGAGGCGCTCAAGGGTGCGGGTCAGCTCGCCGCGGTTGAGTACAGCTACACCGCCATGCCCCATTATTCCGACCAGAACGAGTTCTACGGCTGGAGCGACGCCGCCAGCGTGGGCACGTTCACGATCTCGTACAACGGCGCGATCAAGTTCTATTCGGATACCTCCAACCTGACGAAGGAAAAGGTCAAGATCGAGGGCAAGAAGGTCACCGTCACCATCCCGCAGGTCACCGTGGGCAGCCACGAGATCGACGAATCCAGCGTCTCGGTCTTCGATACCGACGACAAGGATTTCCGCGCCATCTCGCTGACCGACTTCAGCGGCTTCTGCGCCGACCGCAAGGAGGCTGACGTCAATACCGCCGCCGAGCGCGGCGTCATCACCGACGCGCAGACCAAGATCACCGACCTCGTCAAGCTGGTCGTCGGCCAGATGGGCAAGTTCGATTCGGTCGAGGTCGCGTTTGAATAAGCCGCGATTTTTCCGGAAAACCAGACCGCACGGCACGTTCCGTGCGGTTTTTTCCTGTTTTGACAGAATTTTTTGCGGTTTCGCTTGACGGCACACCGGTTTTGTGATAACCTGTTCTCATAAATTCAATACCGACAAACGAAGTTTTTAGGAAAAAGCGCGTGCGCTTACCGACGGAGTAAAACTCTCAGGTGTCCGGCCAGACCGGATAAGGACTATAAACGGATGTGGCTCTGGAGAAGCTCAGAAATTGAGTGCCGAAGGTGCAAGGCGATGGGGCAGGCCCCGCCGCTAATCTCTCAGGCAAAAGGACAGAGTTGGAAAACACGGATGGATCTTGTATTTTTCCCGCGTCAATCGGGACGCGGCCGCAGGGGACGTCCGGCGTTTCTCCTGCGAAAAACAGAGCGAGGCGAACCCGATTGCAGAGACGGGTGCGGTTTCGCTTTTTCTTTTTTTCTTGCGTTTGATCGGGGTAAAAAAGGAAGGGTAACATTAAAAATGGACATGGATTTGCTTGCTCAATGGGTGGACAAGGTCAGCGGCTTTGTCTGGAACAACCTGCTGCTCTATCTGCTCGTCGCCACCGGCGTGCTCTTCACGATCCGCACCGGCTTCATTCAGATCCGCAAGTTTGTCCCGGGCATGAAGCGGCTGTTCGGCTCGATCAACTTAAACGGCGAGAAGGCCGGTCATGACGGCATGAGCTCCTTCCAGGCGCTCACGACCGCCATCGCCGCACAGGTCGGCACGGGCAACATCACCGGCTGCGCGACCGCGCTGGCCTCGGGCGGCCCGGGCGCGATTTTCTGGATGTGGCTGTCCGCCTTCTTCGGCATGTCGACCATCTACGGCGAGGCCGTGCTGGCGCAGAAGTACAAGACGGTCGGCGCGGACGGCAGCGTCACCGGCGGCCCGATTTATTACATCAAGGCGCGCTTCCCGGGCGCGTTCGGCAAGTTCCTCGCGGGCTTCTTCTCGCTGGCGATCATCTTCGCGCTGGGCTTCACCGGCAATATGGTGCAGTCGAACTCGATTGGTGACGCCTTCCACAACGCCTTCGGCGTCGATCCCCGCATCGTGGGCGTGGTCGTTGCGATCATCGCGGCCTTCATCTTCCTCGGCGGCGTCAAGCGCATCGCCTCCTTCACCGAGAAGGTCGTCCCCATGATGGCGCTGTTCTACATCATCGGCTGTGTCATCATCCTGTGCATCAACCACGCGGCCCTGCTGGAGTCCCTCAAGCTCATCTTCGTCTGCGCGTTCAAGCCCGAGGCGTTCGCGGGCGGCGTGCTCGGCGTGACCGTCAAGGAAGCCATGCGCTACGGCGTCGCGCGCGGCCTGTTCTCGAACGAGGCCGGTATGGGCTCGACCCCGCACGCGCACGCGCTGGCCAAGGTCGATCGGCCGCAGGATCAGGGCGTCATCGCCATGATGGGCGTTTTCATCGACACCTTCATCATCCTGACCCTGACCGCCCTCGTCATCCTGACCTCGGGCGCGCTGTCGACCGGCGAGAGCGGCTCGACGCTGGCGCAGCACGCGTTCAGTCAGGCCTTCGGCTCCTTCGGCTCGATCTTCATCGCCATCTGTATGCTGTTCTTCGCCTTCTCCACCATCATCGGCTGGTATTTCTTCGGTGAGGTCAACGTCAAGGCGCTGTTCGGCCAGAAGGCGACCCGGATCTACGCGCTGATCGTCGTTCTGTTCGTCATGCTGGGCGCGGGTCTTAAGGTCAGCCTGGTCTGGAACCTGTCCGACCTGTTCAACGGCCTGATGGTCTTCCCCAACCTCATCGCCCTCATCGCCCTGAGCGGCGTTGTCGCCAAGGCGGCCAGAGAAGACAAATAACTTCCAGGGGGTATCCAATACCCCCTAGATACAAAAAAGTTCCTGCGGGCACTCGAAACTTTTTTGACGGCCCAGGCCGCCTTCTCTTGGCCTGACGGCCAATTCACCTTGTACCCCCGGAATCGCGCCGACGCGGCGCTGGGGTCGGGGTAAAAAAGCCAGAGAAGCTCCGGCTTTTTTGAAATAGAATGTCGCTTCGCTCCCAATGGAAGTGTTCCGCATACTTTTCAGAAGACTTGACCGTCCCTCGCTTCGGGGGACGGTTTTTCTGTCCGGATGCCAAAAGGATGCCAAAAATTCACAAATTCGCTGACATCCGACCGGCGGACGGGTGTATGATGGAGGGGTAAGGAGGGTGACATATATGAAAGGAAAGAAATTGGTACGCGCCGCGCTGGCGGCGGCGGCGCTGACGGCCGGCCTGACGGCAATGGCCGGGGCGGCCTATACCGACGTGCCCGCGTCCGGCTGGGCGGCCGAGGCAGTCGCGCAGGCGACCGAGACCGGGATCATGCAGGGCGTGGGGAACGGACAGTTCGGCATGGGCAGGAGCCTGACGCGGGCGGAGTTCGTCACCATGCTCGACCGGCTGATGGGCTGGGAGCTGACCGTACCCGCCGCGGCAAGCTTTTCGGACGTCGCCCCGTCGGCGTGGTACTATGACGAGGTCGAGACCGCCCGGGCGCACGGCGCGGTGACCGAAACGGGCGCGTTCCGCCCGAACGCGGCGATCACCCGGCAGGAGATGGCCGTCATGCTGGTGGACGCGCTGGGCTATCACACCCTGGCCGGGCAGAACAGCGGCCTGTCCATCCCGTTTGCCGACGTGACCGCCGACAAGGGCGCGATTGCGATTGCCTATGACTGCGGCATCATCAAGGGCAAGTCGGCGGATACCTTCGACCCGTCGGGCACGGCCAGACGCGAGGAGGCCGCGGCGATGATGATGCGCCTGTACGACCGGACGCACAGCGAAACCGACTGGCTGCACGGCTTCTACGCGATTTCGTCGTGGAGCCAGCGGGCGCTGGGGGCGGAGATGGACGCGGTCTCGTTCGGCTGGAGCCGTCTGGAGTGGAAGGACGGTGCGCCCTATCTGAACACGACGGGCGAAAACGGCAATACGTGGCGGGTGCCGGACGGCAGTCAGGACGCGGTCGATGCTTTCGCGCAGGCCGGGGTGCCGGCCAATCTGGCCGTGCAGCTGACCGACCAGACCGCCGCGCAGGCCATCCTGCCCGACCCGTCCGCCCGGGCGGAGGTCGTGCGCCAGCTCACCGCACAGGTCGAATCGGGCGCATACGCGGGCGTGACGGTCGACTTCGAGGGCATGAAGGGCGAAGCGCTGCGGAACGGCCTGACCGCCTTCGTGCGCGAGCTGAAGGCCGCGCTGGGGGAGAAGCCGGTCTATGTCTGCGTGTCCCCGGTCATCCGGCGCGGCGGCGCGTACTTCGACGCCTATGATTACCGCGCGCTGGGCGACGCGGCCGACAAGGTCATCCTGATGGCGCACGACTACGCGGCGGTCACGATGGATGACGCCTCGATGGCGCGGGGCTTCACGACCACCCCGGTCACCCCGTTTGACGAGATTTACTACGCGCTGCGCTGTGTGACCGACCCCGAGACCGGCGTTTCCGATTTGGACAAGCTGGCGCTGGGCGTGAGCACGAGCGGGACGGCGGGCTGGACGCTGGCGGACGGCCGGGTCACGAACCGGCAGGCCAACCACCCGGCGCAGGAGACGATTTTGAAGCGGCTGGCCCAGCCCGATACCACGGTCACCTATTCGGAGACCTACCGCAACCCGTACATGGTTTACCTCGATGATTCCGGAAACACGAACGTGCTCTGGTACGAAAACGGGCAGAGTGTTTCCGATAAGCTGGCGCTCGCGCGGATGTTCGGCGTGACGGGCGTATCGGTCTGGCGGCTGGGCGCGATCCCGACCGACCCGGCGTGGAACGTGTGGGAAGCGCTGACCGGGGCGCAATGAACGCTCCCGCACCGATACCTACGCCCCGCCTGGGAACGGCCGCGTGCACCGAGCATCAGAATAAACGACAGAAAACCGCCGCGCCGTTTTACGGCGCGGTGCGTTTTCCCCCGCCCCGAAGCTGCCGGTTCAGCAGGGCGGCGTGGTGGTGCTCGTCGGTCAGGATGCGCTCGATGACCGGCCGGTTGCCGTCGTCGGGCATCAGCTTCAGCAGCGAGCCGTAATCCCGGATGGCCGCCTGCTCGCCCGCGATGGCCTCGCGCAGCATCCGGTCGGACTGCTTCAAATGGTGCACAAAGTCGCCCGACCACCAGATCTTGCGGTCGCCCCGGAAGGACAGCAGGCCGGGATCGCCGCCATAGGCCAGAATGAGCTGGCCGAGCAAACGCAAATGATGCATCTCGACCTGTGAAATGCAGGAAAACAGATTGGAAATTTCATCTTCTCCCTGCATTCCGGTGATCAGACTGTTGTAAGCGTATTGACCGATCGCGGTCATCTCGCCGTCCTGTCCGCCGTAGGCGGAAAACAGACGGCGCACGAGCGCCCGGTCGCACCGGCCGGGCACGACGGGCGGATAGCTCTGCCGCAGGATATAGCCTTCACAGTTCATCGTATCACTCCTTTTCCACAGCCTATGCACAGCCCTTCCACAGCGTTCCCCCCTGTCAACTGGCAAGGCTCTCCCACAATCGCCAAAAAAACAGGCGCAGAATCGGCAATGTGCCAATTTCGGCGGCGCACTCTTGACAAGCGCCCCCGGGAGGGCTATATTATTAGTTGCACCGCGCTTGTCCCAATACAAGATATGGTGCACCCTTTGCGGAGACACAACAAAAGATGGAAACATCACAACGATAGATTTGGAAGGAGTACCCCGGCACTATGATAAGGGAGATCATCAAACGAGACGGCCGCCGCACGGCTTTTGAACTCGATAAGATCGCAAATGCGATTTTTAAGGCCGCGCAGGCCAACGGCGGAAGCGATTATGAAATGGCGACCGCGCTGGCACGGCAGGTCGCGGCCAACCTTGAGGCCGGCTCGGACGAGGTCGTCCCGACGGTCGAGCAGATTCAGGACATGGTCGAAAAGGTGCTCGTCAAGAGCGGACACGCCCGCACGGCCAAGAAGTTCATCCTCTATCGCGACGAGCGCACCCGCGTGCGCGAGATGAACACCCGCCTGATGAAGGTCTACGAGGATCTGACCTTCAAATCCTCGCTCGAGAACAACATCAAGCGCGAAAACGCCAATATCGACGGCGACACCGCCATGGGCACCATGCTCAAGTACGGCTCCGAGGGCGCGAAGCAGTTTTATGATATGTTCATCCTCGACCCCGAGCACGCCAGGGCCCACCGCGAGGGCGATATCCACATCCACGACCTCGATTTCCTCACGCTGACCACCACCTGCTGCCAGATCGACCTGCTGCGCCTGTTTCAGGGCGGCTTCTCGACCGGCCACGGCTTCCTGCGGGAGCCGAACGACATCCGTTCCTATTCGGCGCTGGCCTGCATCGCGCTCCAGTCCAACCAGAACGACCAGCACGGCGGTCAGTCCGTTCCGAACTTTGACTATTCGATGGCGCCCGGCGTCGCCAAGACCTTCCGCCGCGCCTTTACCAATAACCTGACCAAGGCCGTCGAGATCTACCTCGAGCAGGAGGACGGCGAGCTGATGAGCAAGTCGATCATCGCGCAGGCCGAGAAGGAGACCGGCAGGACCGCCGCGTTTGCGGGCGGCAACGGCTTCGACGAGGCCGTCCTCGCCCATCTCGAGGAACACATGGACGAAGCCACCGCCCAGAAGGCGCTGCGCTTCACCCGCAAGTACGCGGTCAAGGAGACCCGCCGCGCGACCTATCAGGCCATGGAGGCGCTCGTGCACAACCTCAACACGATGCACTCCCGCGCGGGCGCGCAGGTGCCCTTCACCTCGCTCAACTACGGCACCGACGTCTCCCCCGAGGGCAGACTGGTCATGGAGTGCCTGATGCTCGCGACCGAGGCCGGTCTGGGCAACGGTGAGACCTCGATCTTCCCGATCCACATTTTCAAGGTCAAGGAAGGCGTCAACTACAACCCGGGCGACCCCAACTATGACCTGTTCAAGCTGGCCATGCGGGTCTCCGCCAAGCGGATGTTCCCCAATTTCTCCTTCCTCGACGCACCGTTCAACGCGCAGTATTACAAGCCCGGCCATCCTGAGACCGAGGCGACCTACATGGGCTGCCGCACCCGCGTCATCGGCAACGCCTACGATCCCACCCGTGAGATCGTCAACGGCCGCGGCAACCTGAGCTTCACCTCGATCAACCTGCCCCGCATCGCGATCCGCAGCCACGGCGACATCGACTTCTTCTTCGAGGATCTCGACCGCAAGATCGACCTCGTCATCGACCAGCTTCTCGCCCGCTTCAAGATCCAGTCCCAGAAGAAGGTGCGCAACTATCCCTTCCTCATGGGCGAGGGCGTCTGGCTCGATTCCGAAAAGCTCGACCCGGACGATACGGTCGGCGAGGTGCTCAAGCACGGCACCCTGACCTGCGGCTTCATCGGTCTGGCCGAGACCCTCAAGGCGCTCATCGGCGTGCATCACGGCGAGAGCGACGAGGCGCAGAACCTCGGCCTCGAGATCGTCAAGCACATGCGCGACCGCATGGACGAGGCCACCGCGAAATATCACCTGAATTTCTCCCTGATCGCCACGCCCGCCGAGGGTCTGTCCGGCCGCTTCGTGCGCATCGACCGCGAGAAGTACGGCGTCATCGAGGGCGTGACCGACCGCGATTACTATACGAACTCCTTCCACGTGCCCGTTTATTATCCGATCTCGGCCTTTGAGAAGATCCGCCGCGAAGCGCCCTACCACGCGCTGACGAACGGCGGCCACATCAGCTACATCGAGCTGGACGGCGACCCGACCCAGAACCTCGAAGCGTTTGAGACCGTCGTGCGCGCGATGAAGGAGGCTGGCATGGGCTACGGCGCGATCAACCACCCGATCGACCGCGACCCGATCTGCGGCTACACCGGCATCATCGGCGAAACCTGCCCGCGCTGCGGACGGCGCGAGGGCGAGGGCGTGCCGATTGAGAAGCTCCAGAAGCTCGGCCTGTACCGCCACCTCAATTCGACCACACTGGGCTACCACGGCGACCCCAACGAGGAGGCCGACCGGCAGGTCAACCCGTTATAAAGCCAATCATTGTCAGAAGTATTGCATTTGAAGAAAGGAAGAACCGATTATGACCAAGGAATTTAAAGTGACCGAAGTAGACGGCGTACAGGTTGTCGGCGAGGGCGTCGGCTTTGAGCGCATCCGCCGCATCACCGGCTATCTCGTCGGCACGCTCGACCGCTTCAACAACGGCAAGCGCGCGGAGGAGCACGACCGCGTCAAGCACAACGTCTCCTGCTGCTCCCTGACCGACAGCCGCTCGGCCTGAAGGGATGGGAAAGACGCTGCGCGTCGCGGGCACGATCGGTGAGTCCATTGTGGACGGCCCCGGCCTGCGGTATGTCATCTTCACACAGGGCTGCCCGCACGCCTGTCCGGGCTGCCACAACCCCGAAACCCACGATTTCGCGGGCGGCACCGAGATCGACAGCGATGTCCTCGCGGCCGATATCCTGAAAAACCCGCTGCTTTCGGGCGTCACCTTCTCGGGCGGCGAGCCGTTCTGTCAGGCCGAAGCGCTGTGCGCGGTCGCGGACGCGCTGGGCGGCAAAAAGCGGCTCATGGCCTACACCGGCTACACCTTCGAGCAGCTTCTTACCCTGCCCGACCCGTTTGTTCTGCGGCTGCTTTCGCAGCTCGACCTGCTGGTTGACGGCCGCTTTGTCGAGGCCGAGCGGAACATCAGCCTGCGCTTCCGGGGCAGCGAAAACCAGCGCGTGCTGGACGTCCCCGCCTCGCTCGCGGCGGGCACAGCCGTCTGGGACGAAACCTACCGGTAAACCGGTCAAAAAGGCATAAAAAAGAGCGGTCTCCCGCACGGGAGACCGCTTTTTATTCCTTGCGGAACCGGTCGAAAACTGATACAATAAAGGCAGAGCAGCAGAGCGGTTGGCTGACTACCCCCGAACGAATGGGAAGTCGGCACAAGCCTTCTTCCTGAATGAAAGGAGGAGGCGCTTTATGAGCAATGCGATGTACGTCATCCTTGGCCTGTACATTGTCCTGAAGATCTTCGAAGAAATTCGCAAGATCGTAGAAGCCATAAAGAAATAAACCGCTCTCTGGCACAGAGCGGTTTATTTCTAGCTTATTAGAAATACAACTGTAATGTCAGCCAACCGAAACGGTCTGCTTTACACCAATATTATACCGGTGGGAGAGGACGCTGTCAAGCAGGACAGCGTCCTCTTTTTTTTACCGTTGCAGCCAGCTTGGTTTTTCGCGCATCCGCACGCCGGCGGCGACGCCGAGCGCGGCGTACATCGTGACGACCGACGAGCCGCCGTAGGAGAACAGCGGGAGGGTCAGGCCGATGACCGGGAACATGCCGAGGCACATGAAGATGTTCTCAAAGGTCTGGAAGAGGAACATGCCTGCGATGCCGACGGTCATGAGGGCGGAGAAGGTCGAACCGGCGCGGTAGCTGACGTAGAACAGGCGCAGGATGAGCAGGGCGAGCAGGACGAGCACCAGCATGGCGCCGAGGAAGCCGAATTCCTCGCCCGCGACGGTGAAGATGAAGTCGGTGTGGTTGGCGGGCACCTTGTCGTACTGGGTCTGTAAGCCCTGCATGTAGCCCGAGCCGGTGAGCTGTCCCGCGCCGATGGCGATTTTGCTCTGCGCGGTCTGGTAATAATAGTCCTTGTCGGGGTAGAGGTTGTCGATCGAGGGATCGAGCAGGACGAGGATACGGGCGAGACGGTTGCCGCTGAGCGCCTGCCAGATGAAGGGGATGGAGGACAGGCCGACGACCACGCCACCCAGCACCCACTTATACGAGATGCCCGCGGCGAAGATCATGACGATCGCGATGAACAGATAGCTCAGGGCGACGCCCGCGTCGTGCTGGGCGGCGACGATCGCGCCGAAGAGCAGACCGGCGTGCACGCCCAGACCGATGAGGGTCTGCCAGCGGTTGATCTCCTCGTAGACCAGCATGAGGTGGGCGGCGAAGGTGATGATAAAGACGATGCGGCCGATCTCGCCTGGCTGGACGGAGACGAAGCCAAGGTCGATCCAGCTCCGGTTGCCGCCGTGGCTGTCGCCGACGAAGGCGAGCGAGAGCTGTACAGCGATGTTGATGACGAGCAGGATGCGCCAATAGCGCTTGAGGGACTCGAGATCGACGAGGGACATGAGGATGAAGGCGACGACGCCGATGCCGATGGCGGCGGCCTGCACGGTCAGGTAGCGGTCGTGCAGGATGCTGTTCGCCGTGGCCGAGTTGACGAGAACCAGACTGTACGCCGAGCAGCACAGGGTCAGGAGCAGCAGATACAGGTCGGTGTTGCGGAAATAGTGCGCGATGGCGCGCAGCGGCCTCATAGCACGGCCTCCTTTGCAGACATAGATATATTCCATAAAGGAACGCAATCTATGATACCACATTTTCGGCGGAAAAGCGAGGGGAAATTCGGTTCTTTTGGGACGAAATATGCTATAATGAAAAATATAAAATAGAAGACGCGCCGTGTGCGGCGCAGGCCGGAACAGATGGAGGTAGATTCCCATGATGACAGATATTGAAATTGCACAGAGTTGCCAGATGCTGCCGATCACCGAGGTCGCGGCCAAGGCCGGGCTGGAGGCCGACGAGCTGGAGCTGTACGGCAAGTACAAGGCCAAGCTGACGAGCGACACCTGGGCGCGGCTGGCGGACAAGCCGGACGGCAAGCTGGTGCTGGTCACCGCGATCAACCCGACCCCGGCGGGCGAGGGCAAGACCACAACGACCGTCGGTCTGGGTCAGGCCATGGCCAAGCTGGGTCAGAACGCCATCATCGCCCTGCGCGAGCCTTCGCTCGGCCCGGTCTTCGGCATCAAGGGCGGCGCGGCCGGCGGCGGCTGGGCGCAGGTCGTCCCGATGGAGGACATCAACCTGCACTTCACCGGCGATATGCACGCGATCACGGCGGCGAACAACCTGCTCTGCGCCATGCTCGACAACCACATGCAGCAGGGCAATGCGCTGGGCATCGACCCCCGCCGGGTCATCTTCACCCGCGTGCTCGATATGAATGACCGCGCGCTGCGCAACATCACGATCGGTCTGGGCGGCAAGGCCAACGGCGTGCCGCGCGAGGATCATTTCATGATCACCGTCGCCTCCGAGGTCATGGCGATCCTGTGTCTGGCGAACGATCTGGCCGACCTCAAGAAGCGTCTGGGCGACATTCTGGTTGCCTACAACTACGCGGGTGAGCCGGTTTACGCGCGCGACCTCAAGGCCGACGGCGCGATGACCGCCCTGCTCAAGGACGCGATCAAGCCCAATCTGGTGCAGACCCTCGAGGGCACGCCCTGCCTGATGCACGGCGGCCCCTTCGCCAACATCGCGCACGGCTGCAACAGCGTGCAGGCCACCAAGATGGCTCTCAAGCTGGCCGATATCGCCATCACCGAGGCCGGCTTCGGCGCCGATCTGGGCGCGGAAAAGTTCCTCGATATCAAGTGCCGCAAGGCGGGTCTGACCCCGTCCTGTGTCGTTCTCGTCGCCACCGTCCGTGCGCTGAAGTACAACGGCGGCGTCGCCAAGGCCGACCTGAACCAGCCGAACGTCGCGGCGCTCGAGGCAGGCATTGTCAATCTGGACGCACACATTGACAACATCGCGAAGTTCGGCCTGCCGGTCGTCGTCGCGATCAACGCCTTCCCGACCGATACCGAGGAGGAGATGGAGTTCATCCGCCGGCACTGCGCGGCGCGCGGCGTGCGCGTCGCCCTGTCCGAGGTCTTCGCCAAGGGCGGCGAGGGCGGCAAGGCACTGGCCGAGGAGGTTCTGGCCGTGCTGGCTGAGGACAAGGCCGATTTCCACCCGATTTACGAGCTGGAGCAGCCGCTGACCGACAAGATCCGCGCGATTGCGACCCAGATCTACGGCGCAGCCGACGTCAACATCCTGCCCGCCGCCGCCAAGGAGCTGGCGAACATCGAGGCGATGGGCTACCGCGACCTGCCGGTCTGCATGGCGAAGACCCAGTATTCGCTCTCGGACGACGCCGCCCTGCTCGGCCGTCCGACCGGCTTTACGATCACCGTCCGCACCGCCCGTCTGGCGGCGGGCGCAGGCTTCGTCGTCTGCGAGACCGGCGCGATCATGACCATGCCCGGCCTGCCCAAGAAGCCGGCGGCCGAGGCGATCGACGTGACCGAAGACGGCAAAATCACCGGCCTGTTTTAATTTACAATCCGACACAAAGAGAGCCGCGGTTCCGCGGCTCTTTTTCGTCCCGTCCGCGTCAAAACAAGACCCGCATTTTTGGACAGAATTCTGGGTGAAACGCGCTTGCCGGGGCGGCTTTCGCATGGTATACTGAGCACAGAAAGGATGTGACGGCATGGAGGTTTGGATCAGGCCGGGCGATCCCGCGCGGCTCGAGGATTATGTGGACGTGATGCGCGACAGTGCGCTGTTTGACCATTATTACGCGCCCGACGAATCCGTTCTGCGCGGCGTTTTGACCGACGCGCTCGCGCGCGGCGCGTTGCTGACGGCGGAGAATTCCTCCGGGGAGGCCGTCGGCCTGATGCAGTGCGACTGGTACGGCATGTTCGGCGCGTGGCCCTATCTGGCGCTTCTGGGCGTGAAGAAGGGCTGGCGCGGCATGGGCGTGGGGCACAAGCTGCTCGCTGCCTTCGAGCGGGTCAGCCGCGAGATGGGCGCCCGGCAGATGTTCATCTGCGTCAGCGGCTTCAATCCGCGCGCCCGCGCACTCTATACGTCGCAGGGCTACCGCCGCGTCGCCCAGATCCCGGCGCTTTACCGCGACGACGTGACCGAAAACGTCCTGATGAAGCGTCTGGACGGCTGAAAAATCAAAGAGCCGCAGTTTGGCGGCTCTTTTTTTGTCTTGCCCCCTGCCGTCCCGCGTGCTATCATATTGGTATATGTGAAATGACTGAAAAGGAGGGGATCTCTTGCGTCTGACAACGCATTCCCCCGAGGAGACCGAGCAGGCGGGCGCGGACTTTGCGCGGACGCTCCGCCCGGGCGATGTCGTCACGCTGGACGGCGAGCTGGGCGCGGGCAAGACCGCCTTCGCGCGCGGCGTGCTGCGCGGTCTGGGCTATGAAGGACGGGTCACCAGCCCGACCTTCGCCATCGCGAACGAATACGACGCGCCGGGCGGCATGGTCGCCCACTTTGATTTATACCGCATTCTGGACGAGGAAGCCCTGTTTGAGCTGGGCTTTGAGGAATATCTGGACGGCGAGCGCATCCTGCTCATCGAATGGAGCGAAAACGCGGGCGCGCTCCTGCCCGAGGCGCACCGGACGGTTCAGATCACCTACGGCGCGGCGGACGACACGCGCATTTTGGAAATCGGAGAAACAGCATGAAAATTTTGAGCTTTGAATCCTCGGCGGTCTCGGCCGCCGTCTGCCTGACTGAGGGCGAAAAGGTGATTGCCTCGGCCTTCCAGAACTGCGGCCTGACCCACAGCCGCACCCTGCTGCCCATGGCCGAGCAGCTTCTGACAAACTGCGGCCTGACCCCGCGCGACGTGGACGGCTTCGCCGTCGCCGCCGGCCCCGGCTCGTTCACCGGCATCCGCATCGGCGTGGCGACGGTCAAGGGGCTGGCCTTCGGGGCGGACAGGCCCTGTGTTGGCGTTTCGACCCTCGAGGCCATGGCGTGGAACCTGCTCGGCCAGACCGGCACGGTCTCCTGCGTCATGGACGCCCGCGCCGGACAGGTCTACAACGCCCGCTTCCGCCTGACCCCGGACGGCCCCGAGCGCCTCGTGCCCGACCGCGCCCTGACCATCGACGCCCTCGGCGAGGAAATCCGGGAAAATGCCGAAATACTGGTTGGAGACGGGGCGAATTTGTGCTATACTAAACTTACTGACTCATGTCCGTATCTCACGCTGGCGCCCTCCCATCTGGTCTATCCCGGGGCGTACGGCGTGGCGCGGGCCGCCCTGCCCCGCTTCGAACGGGGCGAGACCCTTTCGGCGCAGGCGCTCGACGCGGTCTATCTGCGCCGCCCGCAGGCGGAGCGGATCCGGATGAAAAATTCACAGAAGTGACGGAGGTATTTTGAAATGACGATTGCAATTGGTAACGACCACGCGGGTTACGCGCTCAAGGTTCAGCTCATGGAGATGCTGAAGGATAAGTACGAGTTCACCGACTATGGCTGCTACTCGCCCGAGCGCTACGACTATCCGGACGCGGCCGAGGCGGTCGCGAACGCGATCATCGAGGGCAAGCACGAGCGCGGCATCCTGATCTGCGGCTCGGGCATCGGTATCTCGATCGCGGCGAACAAGGTGCCCGGCATCCGCGCGGCGGCCTGCCAGACCCACTTCGCGGCCAAGTACTGCCGCATGCACAACGACGCGCAGATCCTCTGCCTGGGCGAGCGCATCACCGGCCCCGGCGAAGCCGCCGAGATGGTCGAGGCCTTCCTCGAGGCCGAAACCGAGCAGGGCCGTCATGCCATGCGCCGTGAGAAGATCCACGCGATCGAGGCCAAGCACTTCAAGGAATGATGTTTTTGGGATAAAAAAGGAGAAGAAAAATGGCACAGATTCATGTTATGGATCATCCGCTGATCCTGCACAAGCTCAGCCTGATGCGTGACCGGCAGACCGGTGTCAAGGAATTCCGCGAGGCCACCCGCGAGATCGCGATGCTCATGTGCTATGAGGCCACCCGCGACCTGCCGGTCAAGGAGATCACGATCGAAACCCCGCTGGCGCACGCCAAGGCCCGCGTCATCACCGGCAAGAAGATCGCCTTCGTGCCCATCCTGCGCGCCGGTCTGGGCATGGTGGACGGCATGCTCGAGCTGATCCCGGCCGCCAAGGTCGGCCATCTCGGTCTCTACCGCGATCCCGAGACCCTCCAGCCCGTCGAGTATTACGCCAAGCTCCCGGTCGATATCGCGGAGCGGGACGTCATCCTGATCGATCCCATGGTCGCCACCGGCGGCTCGGCTGTCGCGGCCATCACCGGCCTGAAGGCGCGCGGCGTCAAGCACATCAAGCTGATGTGCCTGCTGTCCACCCAGAAGGGTCTGGACGCGGTGCAGTCCCAGCATCCGGATGTCGAGATCTTCACCGCCGCGATCGACCCCGCGCTCAACGAGGACGGCTACATCGTCCCCGGCCTGGGCGACGCGGGCGACCGCATCTTCGGCACCAAGTAAGCAGTATGGTTCAGAAAAACCCGGCGATAAGCCGGGTTTTCTGCTGTTTCACCCCGTGAAAGGAGGGCGCAATGGGGGAAAATCCCTTCCCGTTTTCGGATGACAACCGGCGCTACCACGCCTATTCCTACGCCCTCAAGCACCGTTACGGCGGGCGGGTGGCGCGGGTGCCGCTCGACGGCGGCTTCACCTGTCCCAACCGGGACGGGACGAAGGGCGCGGGCGGCTGCGCCTTCTGCTCGGGGCGGGGCAGCGGCGACCAGATCCCGGACGGGCTGACCGGTCTGGCGGCGCAGTACGCGGCGGGCATCGAAACACTGAAAAAGTGGCCGGACGCCCGGTATATCCCGTATTTTCAGTCCTTTTCGGGGACGTATGCGCCGGTCTCGCGGCTGCGTGCGCTGTATGACGGGGCGCTCGCCCTGCCGGGCGCGGTCGGGCTGGCCGTCGCTACCCGCGCCGACTGCGTGACCGAGGAAATCGCCGGCCTGCTGGCCGAATACGCCGCCCGCACCGACCTGACGGTCGAGCTGGGCTTGCAGACCGCGCGGGACGACACGAACGCCGCCCTCAACCGCTGCGAGACCTTCGCGGAATTTTCCGCCGGGTTTGCCCGGCTCAAAGCGCGGGGCATCCCGGTCTGGGTGCACCTCATCAACGGCCTGCCGGGGGAAACGCGGGCGGATATGGTTGATTCGGCGCGCACCGTCGCCGCGCTCGGCGCGGACGGGGTCAAGCTCCACGCCCTGCACGTGCTGCGCGGTACGCCGCTGGCCGCGCACCCGCCCGTGTTCCAGACGATGGAGGACTATGTGCAGACGGTCTGCGACCAGCTCGAGGTGCTGCCGCCCCGGACGGTCATCGGCCGCCTGACCGGGGACGGCCCGGCGGACGCCCTCGTCGGCCCGGATTGGACGCGCCGCAAGCGCGCCGTGCTGAACGCGATCGACCGCGAGCTTGCCCGCCGGAATAGCTGGCAGGGACGGAAATGGACGGAAAATGGTTGACTTCCGCCCGAAAGTCTGCTATATTAGAATCACTATCAGACATAGGGGAGTAGTCGGCGGATTTTTTTCCGTAGCTGCGTGCGACAAGCATGGCGTCCCGCGTGAGGACGTCCGGCGTAGTTTGAAATGACCAGACCTGTGCCTCCGTTTGGGGGGCACAGGTCTTTTTTTTAACGACCCCTCCCCGCGGATTTGAAAAAAAGGAGAGCTTGATTTTTATGGTTTTGGTGCTTTGCGGCTACGCGCTGCTGGCCGCCTGCGTCATCTTTTTCTCGGCGCGGCTGGGCTATTACGTCGATCTGCTGGACAAGAAGACCTCCCTCGCCTCGGCCTTCATCGGCGGCGTCATGCTGGCGGCGGTCACGTCCCTGCCTGAAATGTTCACCTCGATCACCTCGGTCGCGCAGATCGGCAAGCCCGAGCTGGTCATCGGCAATCTGCTCGGCTCCGACCTGTTCAACGTTTTCGTGCTGGGCGCGGTCTTCCTGCTGTCGTTCAAGGGGCTGATGCGGGCAAAGGTCACGCGCAGCCACCTGACCACGGCGGTCTGCGTGCTCATCGTCTACGGCATCCTGATGGTTGCCATGATCGCGGACAACAGCCTGTTTTTCGGCGGCGTCAGCCTGATTTCGCTCGTCATTTTCGGGCTGTACCTCTGGTCGGTGTGCAAGATGTCGGGCGACGAGGACACGGCGGACGAGGAGGACGTCAGCCCGCTGACCCTCCGGGCGGTCGTCGTGCGGTTTGTCATTTACGCCGTCCTGCTCGTCATCGCGTCCATCCTCATCACCTACGCGTCCGACTATCTGGGCACCGAGCTGGGCTGGGGCGCGACCTTCGCGGGCGCGATCCTGCTGGGCATCGCCACCTCGCTGCCCGAGATGATCTCGTGCTTCGTGCTGGCGCGCATCGGCAACTTCAACGCCATGATCGGCAACATCGTCGGGTCGAATATCTTCAATTTCGCCGTCCTGCTGCTGGCCGATCTGGTGTACTGGAACCGCCAGCTCTACGTGTTCACCCCGCAGGCCAAGCTGCTGATCGGGCTGGGCATGGTCTCGGCGCTGGCCGCGCTCGTGCTCGTGCGCACCCTGTGCACGACGAACGACGGCAGGAACCGCCCGGCGGCGCTGGTCGCCCTGCTCTCGGCCGTGCCCGTCGTGACCTATGTCATGTTCGTCCTGCTGAGCGCGTAAATATCGGTGTATCCATGCAAAATCCCGGCTTGAACAGCCGGGATTTTGTTTTTTTTCATGTTATGAAAAATCCGGGCGGACACGGATTTTTCAAAGGGGATTTCGCCCATTGCGATGGGCGACTTGGGGCGCCGCCCCAAGACCCCGCAGCCTTCGAGAAGGCTGGCGAAGCTTTTGGAAAAACCGCTTTGCGGTTTTCTCATTCGGCTTCGATGACGGTCTGTGCGGCGGTGAAGAAGTCCTCCGACGACCAGTCGGCCATGGAATCGTGCATGCCGATCGAGTAGGCCACGCCGTCCAGCTCAAATCCGGCGGTCTGATAGATCGTTTCCTCGTATTCCGCCGAGCCGACCGACAGGAACATCTCGCCGCGTTCCTCCGCCGCGTACTGCTCCGCGGTGAAGTCCTCGGTGCTGTCGGCGGGCAGGCAGGCCGTCGGGATCTCGCGGTAGGTGACGGTCACGCCATCCACCTCACGGGTCTCGACCAGCGTTTTGTCGCTCAGCGTGTCGGACGCGGGCTCGTCCTCGGTGCGCGCGGCATTCAGATAGACCCGTTCGTCTCCCTTGCGGTAGGTCGCGCACAGGGTCAGATAGGAGCCGACCTCGTGATTCGCGCTGTCGCGCATGGAGACCGGTTCGACCTCGTATTCGGTCAGCGTGAAGTCCTCGGTCAGCGCTTCGGGCAGGCGGACGTCATAGCCCAGCTTGGCCTCCATCCTGGCCTCGTCCGCGATCGAAGTATAGGACGCGTCCGGCATCCAGCCGGACACCAGCGAGACCACCGGGCTGTTGGCCAGCGCGGCGCCCGTCGCCAGACAGAGCACGGCGGCCAGCGTGGCGACTACGCGGGTGCGGCGGGTCAGACGGGAAGGCTTGGCGGCGCGCGCCTGCGCGAGCACCCGGGTGCGCAGAGCCGGGTCGGGCGTGACTTCACGCGCGGCTTCCTGCATTCCTTCGGTCAGATAGGTATCAAATTTCATCGAAATCAACCTCCAAAATCGTTCTCAGCTTCTCCCGCGCGTGGTACAGGCGGGATTTGACCGTGCCCTCGAGACAGCCCATCGCGCGGGCGGTCTGGCGGACGGACAGGCCGTTATAGTAGTACAGCACCACGGCTGTGCGCTGCTTGACCTCGAGCCGGGCGAGTGCGCGGCGGATCTGCGCGGCCCGGTCGGCCCGCAGAATGGGCGCTTCGGCGTCCTCGCCGGCCGGTTCGCACCCGGCGTACAGGTCGTCGACCGGGGTTTCGCGGCGGCTTTTGCCCGACACCCGCCACGCGGTGCGCGTCAGGATGCGGAAGAGCCACGCCTTGGCCTTTTCGGGGTCGCGCAGCGCGTCAAGGTGGCGGTAGCACTGGACGAAGGCCTCCTGCACCGCGTCCTCGGCGTCCGCGCGGTTGCCGCAGATCAGGTAGGCCGCCCGCAGGGCTTCGGTCTGATAGGTTTCAAACAGCGTATCGAAATCGAGCGGCGCGGTCTCACCGGCCGCGGTCATCGCGTGCGTCACAGTGCGTCCTCCTTTCATTTGGCTTCATGGGTCGCATCCCTCCTCTCGGCGTTTCTGTAGGTAAGAGCCGGGGCGGGGGAGAACGGTTCAAGGTTTTGATCAAAAAAAAGAGCCGCCCGGCTGGGCGGCTCTTTCGTTGTAACAGATGAGCGACGGTAAAGAGGCGGAAATTATTCCGGAACCTTTACGTAAACGCCGCCGTTGCGGCAGGACTCGGTCGCGGCCTGAGCCATCAGAACCGGACGGAGGCCGTCGATCGCGCCGACAACAACCGGCTTGTCGTTGACAACGGAGTCAACGAAGTACTTGACCTGCTCGATGAAGGCCTGATTGTAGCGCTCGAGGAAGAACCACAGCGGCTTCTCGGAGTGCGCACCGTCAACGGTCATAACGGTGGTGGTGTTGATCAGGTCGTTGCCGTCAGAAGCCATGCCCTTGGAGCCGAAGGCCTCGACGCGCTGGTCGTAGCCGTAAACAGCCTGACGGGAGTTGTTGATGACAGCGATGCAGCCGTTGGCCATCTTCAGGGTAACGACAGCGGTGTCAACGTCCGGGATACCGGACTCTTCCTGCAGGTTGGGGTTAACCAGGCAGGAGCCGACAGCGGAGACCTCAACAGCCTCGGAACCGGTGACGTAGCGAACCATGTCGAAGTCATGGATCATCATATCGTAGAAGATACCGCCGGAAACAGCGACATAGGATGCCGGGGGCGGCTCAGGGTCACGAGAGGAAACGATGACGATGTGGGGATCGCCGATCTTGCCGGACTTAACCGCGTCGGCAACCGCCTTGTGGTTGTGGTCGAAGCGGCGGTTGAAGCCAACCTGGAACTTAACGCCCTTCTCCTCAACAGCAGCCATAACGGCCTTGATCTTCTCTACGTCGTAGTCAACGGGCTTCTCGCAGAATACATGCTTGCCGGCGTTGATGGCAGCCAGAGAGATGATGGAGTGGGTATCGGTGGAGGAGCAAACGAAAACCGCGTCTACCTCGGGGTTGTTGATAACATCCATGTAGTCGGCGGAAACGTTGGTGATGCCGCGGGCAGCGCACCAGTCGCGCGCGCCGGACTTGTCGATCATCGGGTCAGCGACTGCAACGACCTCTACGCCGGGGATGGCGTTGATCAGGTTGTCGATGTGCAGCTTGCCGATACGGCCGCAGCCAACGACGCCAATCTTCAAATTAGCCATAACACATATCTCCTTTTGTTCTGAATTTAAGCTCTTTTACCAAGCTCATTCACTGTTCTTATTATAAAACCTGCGGCGAAACGGGACAAGTAGGATAGTTAAATTTTGTGAATTATACGAAATTTAAGAATAGAGATTGTGCATTGTGACGAAAAAGAATGACATCCTGTCCGGACTTCCCGTGTGCAATGTGCAAATTTGCAAAATGCACGGCGGCGCGCTTGCGCGGAGACGGGGCGCGTGATAGGATGGAGGGGTGAAAAACAGCGAAACCGGGAGGGAAACAGGGCAATGAAAGTGACCTCACAGATGATTGCAGACCGCTGCGGCGTGTCGCGCGGGACGGTCGACCGGGTGGTGAACGGCCGCGCGTCGGTCGCGCCCGAGGTGCGGGCCCGCATCCAGCGGGCGATTGACGAGCTGGGCTATCAGACCCCGGCGCAGCGGCGGCAGGAGAAGCCGGGACGGCGGGGGAGAACGATCGGATTCATCATCCCGAGCTGGGCGGAATATTATACCCAGCAGACCCGGCGGGGCATCCGGGCAGCGCTGCGGCGGATCGGCGACCCGGGCTTCCGGGTGGAGGCGCGTGAGCTGCGCGGGCGGTCGAATAAGGAATACTGCGAGTGCATCGCGGAATTGGAGGCGCTGGGCGTCGGCGGGCTGGTGCTCAACGCGGCGGACACCGCGCCGATGGAGCAGGAGATCGACCGGCTGAGCCGGGCGGGCGTGCCGGTCGTGACCTGCAATTCGGACGTACCCGGCTCGGCGCGTGTCTGCCACATCGGGCAGGATCTGGTCAAGTCGGGGCGGGCGGCGGCCGGACTGCTCGTGCCCGTGCTGGCGGGCGGGGACGTCCTTGTTGTGTGCGGCAACCGGGAGTTCACGGCCCACCGCCTGCGGGTCGAGGGCTTTTTGGAGCGGCTGTACGAGCTGGAGGGCGACGTGGGGCACGCGCACGTCATCGAGTGCATCGAGCGGTACGACCTGACCTACGACGGGGTGCTGGATGCGGTGCGGCGCAACCCGCGCCTGCGCGGGGTGTACATGGCCAATGAGAGCGTGCGCGGCTGCATGGACGCGCTCGCGCGGGCGCGTGCGCCCCAGCCGGTGCACGTCGTCTGCAATGACTTAACGCCCTACGCCCGGGACTATCTGAGCGAGGGACGGGTCGATTTCATCATCGACCAGGACTTTTCGGGGCAGGCGCGCCGGGCGGTCGAAGCCCTGTATGATCTGCTCGTGCGCGGCCGCCGCCCGGCCGAGCCGGTCATCCACGTGCGCACCAGCATCATTTCGAGAGAGCTGCTGTAGGGCACGCTGCACCTGCGGGTTGTATTTTTTTTGTGAATTTTCCAAATCCCGGTTGACCGAAAAATTGACCGGACGTATAATACAATTGAACCCGACCGACCGGTCGGTCGGAAATTGACAGCACAGCCGAAACGGCGGCGAAACCGCCCGTTTCACGAACAGAAAGCGAGAGAACCTGCATGAAAAAACGCATTTGCGCCGCTGCGTTGGCCGGAACAATGCTCCTCGGGCCGACGGCGGCAGCCGCGGACGCCGCGCAGATCCCGGCGTGGCTGGACGTTGGCGGCACGGGAAGCACGTCGGCCCAGACCACCCAGACCGCCGGTTCGGCGGGCGCGTATCCGCCCGGCACGACATGGAACGCGGACGGCACGCCCAATTTCCCGGCGGGCACGGTCTGGAACAGCGACGGCAGCCTGACCGGCCCGGACGGGAACCGCTATACGCCCTATCAGAACACCGTCCCCACGATGAGTCAGGCCGAGATCACGGCCTATCTGCGTGCGCAGGACCCCGAGCTGGCCGCGGTCGAGGTGCTGACCTACGCCGCGGTCGAGCCGCTCGTGCGGCAGAACAACCTGACCGTCCTGTCCAACCGGGAGACTCTCGCGGGCATCGAAGCGGTCGATATCGACGAGGCGATTGAAGACCTCGAGGATATGATCGACTATCTCGAGGCCGAGGTCGATGGGTTTGAGGCGCTTTCGGACAACATCGAGGACTCGATGGGTGCCCTGTCTCAGCTCGATGCCGTACCCGGTCTGGCGGCGCTCATCCCGTACCAGACCGCGCTGGGCGCGGGCACGATCGCCTCCCTGCAGAGCCAGATCGCGACCCTCAAGGCGCAGATCGGCCAGCTCGAGGATCAGATCGAAACCCTCGAAAACACCGATTACGAGCCGTATGAGCGGCAGTTTGAGAACATCGAGGATCAGATCGTCATGGGTGCGCAGACGGCCTACATCGGTCTGGCGACCATGCAGCAGAATTACGTCCTGCTGCTGCAGCAGATCGACCTGCTGGGCATCAAGGTCAATGAGATGAAGACCCGCTACAAGATGGGTCAGGTCTCCGATCTGGATGTGGCCGAGGTCGAAGCCGCCAAGCTCGAGGCCGACAGCGGTCTGGAAACGCTCAAGCTCAGCGTGCGCAACACCAAGGGCGACCTCAACCTGCTGCTCGGCCGCCCGGCATCGCAGGGCTTCCTGCTGGACGGCCTGCCCGAGCTGGATACCGCGCAGCTCGCCGCGCTCAACCTCGAGCGCGACCTTGCCGCCGGCAAACGCGCGAGCTACGACATTTACAAGGCCGAGCAGGCGCTCGAGGACGCGAAGGATCTCGACAAGAGCGACGACGGCCGCAAAAACAAGATCCGCGCGGCCGAATATACCCTGTCGAGCACCGAGCAGTCCTTTGAGCAGTCCTTCCGCAAGCTGTTCCGCGACGTGGCTGAGAAAAACCGGCTCGTGACCGTCGCCAGGCAGAACCAGACCCTGGAGGCGCGCAAGCTGGCGGTCGCTGAGACCAAGTACAACCGGGGCATGATCTCGCGCAACGACCTGATCGAAGCCCAGCTCGACAAGGCCAAGGTCGATACCGACGTCAAGCTGGCGCAGGTCAACCTGTTTGCCGCGTATATGCAGTATGAATGGGCGGTCAAGGGCGTGCTCAGCAGCGCGTCGGCCGCGATGAAATAAGCGGAGGGGAACGATGAAACAGACAAAACGTGTGCTGGCCGCGGCGGCGGCCGGCCTGCTCCTGCTGGCTGGCTGCGGCAAGGAGGACGCGCCCGCCGCGTCCGCGCCGGCCGGCACAGCGGTCGAGACCCAGACGGTCGAACGCACCGACATGGCCAATGAAAACCTGATCTCGGGTCAGATCATCGCGGATTCGGCGGTGGCGGTCGTCCCGACGGTCGCGGGCAAGGTCACGCGCCTGAACGCCGTCGCGGGCGGCACGGTCAAAAAGGGTCAGGTGCTCTTCACGATCGACACCTCGACGATCACCGGCTCCTACGGCGCGCTCCAGCAGAGCTACGCCGCGACCAAGCAGATGACCGACGAGGCCATCGCAAGCGCCCAGTCGGCCATTCCGCTGGCGCGCACCGCGGTCGACACCGCGCAGACGAACTATGACAATACGCTGACCCTGTTCAACATGGGCGCGGCCTCGCAGATGCAGCTCGATCAGGCGCGGATGCAGCTCGATCAGGCGCAGAACCAGCTTGCGCAGGCGCAGTCGGCCGTGACGCAGGCCACCGCCCAGCAGAAGGCTTCGCTCGCGCAGATTCAGTCCTCGATGAATCAGATCAGCGCACAGGCCTCGGGCGGCACGGTGACCGCTCCCTGTGACGGTCTCGTCACTCAGGTCAACATCACCGAGGGCGGCATGGCCGGACAGAGCGGCCCGGCAATTCTGATTGCCGAGGGCGGCCGCACCCGGGTTTCGGTGCAGGTCTCGGAGGAGCTGCTCAGCCAGATTCAGGTGGGCGACGCGGCCCGCGTGACCGTCGCGGCGGTCTCGCCCGAGCCGTTCACCGCCCAGATCGCCCAGATCGCGCCCGCCTCCAACGCGCAGACCTCGCTCTATGAGGTGCGCCTGTACACCCCGTCGGGCGTCAATTACCCGATCGGCGCGTTTGCCGACGTGACCTTCTTCACGAACCGGCGGACGGACACGGTCACCATCCCGTCGGATGCGATTCTGACGAACGGCGAGATTCAGTACATCTATACCGTCACGGGCACGACGGCGCACAAGGTCGAAATTGAGACCGGTGTGGTCGGTGCGGGCGTGACCGAGGTCACGCGCGGGCTGTCGGGCGGCGAGACCCTGGTGGTCAAGGGACAGAGCTACCTGTCCGACGGCGCTGCGGTACGGATCGTCTCCGGGGAGGCCGCGCAATGAATCTGGCCGGATTTTGCCTCAAGCACCGGGTCACGACGATCATGGCCTATGTGCTCATCGTCGTATTCGGCGTGATGGGCTTTACCTCGCTGCCGCTGGCGCTCATGCCCAACATTGAGCTGCCGATGGCGGTCGTTTACACCACCTATACCAATGCAGGCCCGCAGGAGGTCGAGAATCTGGTCACCCGCACGGTCGAATCGGCCTGCGCCAGCGTCTCGGGCATGGATGAGATTCAGTCGATTTCCTCCGAGGGCACCTCGATGGTCATGGTCACCTTTGCCGACGGCACCGACATGGACGAGGCGCTCGTCGATCTGCGCGACCGCATCGACCGGGTCAAGGGCTACCTGCCCGAGGACGCGGACGCCCCGATCACCATGGCGATTGACGTCGATTCGATGCCGGTCATGGTCGTCGGCCTGAAGGGCGCCGATCTGGCCGCCCTCCAGCAGATCGCGGAGGACGATATCCAGCCCGCGCTCGAACGCATCAACGGCGTGGCCTCGGTCGATGTCTCGGGCGGCTATCAGAACGAGGTCGCTGTCCGTACCTATGCCGACCGTCTGGCCGGGTATCACATCTCGGTCTCCTACATCGCGCAGATGCTGGCGGCGGAGAACATCGCCCTTCCGGCCGGTACGGTTTCGAGCGGCGCACAGTCCTTCTCGGTGCGCACCGACGGCGAGTACGGCTCGGTCGCGGACATCGCCAACACCCTGATCACCCTGCCGACCGGCGGCTCTGTCCGTCTGGGCGAGCTGGCCGACGTCGCGCTCGTGCCGCAGGATCAGACCGCCATCGCCAAGATCGACGGCGAGCCCTGCATCCTGCTCTCGGTCAACAAGCAGTCGGACGTCAACACCCTTGAGGTCGCCAGCCGCGCCAGGAAGGCGCTGGACGAGGTCACCGCCGACCTGCCCACGCTCAATTGGTCGGTGCTCATGGATCAGAGCGACTTCATCAACATGACCGTCGATTCGGTCATTCAGAATATCGTTTTCGGCGTCCTGCTGGCCGCCATCGTCCTGTTCGCCTTCCTGCGCGATCTGGGCGCGACGGCGGTCATCTCGATTTCGATGCCGATCTGTATCGTTTCGGTCTTTCTCATCATGCAGGTGACCGGCATCACCCTGAATATGATGTCGCTCGGCGGCATTGCGATGGGCGTCGGCATGATCGTCGATAACTCGATCGTCGTGCTGGAGAACATCTTCCGCTACCGGGCGGACGGCTTTGACCGGCTGGACTCCTGCGTCGAGGGCGCGAAGGAGGTCGCGCTGTCCATTTCGGCCTCCACCCTGACGACGGTTGCGGTCTTCCTGCCGATCGGCCTGTCGGGCGGTCTGGCGGGCATGATGTTCCGCGAGTTCTGCATCACGATCTGCTCGCTGCTGCTGGCCTCGCTCGTCATCGCCCTGACCCTCGTGCCCCTGCTGTGCTACACCCTGCTCGACCGCACCGGCAAGCGCAGCATCCGCGCGGCCGATCCGCACAGGGACATCTCCGACCGGCCGCTTATGCGCCGCTACAAGTCCCTTCTGCACTATTTCATCACCCACCGCCGGGTGGCGGTCATGATTTCGTTTGCGCTGATCGTCTGCTTCGGCCTGTCGATCTTCGCGGCGGGCTTTGAGCTGATTCCCTCGATGGATCAGGGCATGATCTCGATCTCGGTCGAGCTGCCCGTGGGCGCGGAGCTGGAGGATGTGTCCGCCATGGCCGACCGCGTGGTCGATCTGGCGATGGAAAACACGCCCGAAATCGACAATGTGTACTATTCGACGGGCGGCACCAGCATGATGTCGACCTCGTCGTCGAACAGCGCGTCGGTGACGATCAATCTGGTCGGCAAGAAGGCGCGCGACCGCAGCGCCGAGGAGATCGCCGCCGATCTGCGCCGCCGCCTGAACGACGTGGCGGGCGCGGAATTTTCGGTCAGCTCGTCGGGCATGATGGATATGTCGGCCATGACGGGCGACGCGATCTCGGTCACTCTGCGCGGCGACAACTATGACACCCTGACCGACGCGGCAAACCGCCTGACCGAGCGTCTGGCCGCCCTGCCCGGCGCGGTCGAGGTCGCCTGCTCGGCGTCCGACGAGGTGCCCGAGGTCGAGATCACGCTCAACCGGGCGAACGCCTCCCGCTTCGGCCTGACGGCCGCTTCGGTCGGTCAGGCCGTGCGCGGCGAGCTGTCCGGCCAGAGCGCGACCCGGCTCAAGGTGGACGGCGAGGAAATCACGGTCAGCGTCAAGGGCGACAGCCGCTCGTCGGCCAGTCTGGACGCCCTGCGCTCGGTCATGATCCCGACCCAGACGGGCGGCTCGGTGCCCCTTTCTCTGGTTGCCGAGGTCAACACCGTGCTCGCGCCCCAGACGATCAACCGCCTGAACCAGAGCCGCACCGTGACGATCACGGGCGCGGCGGACGGCGTCGAGATCGTCGATATGAACAGGGCGGTCGAGGAAACCCTCGCGGCGTTCGAGCTGCCCGAGGGCGTGACCTATGAGACCGGCGGCGAGATGGAGCAGATGATGGATTCCTTCGGCCAGCTTGCCTACGCGCTGGTCGTCGCGCTCGGTCTGGTCTATTTCGTCCTCGCCAGCCAGTTTGAGTCCTTCATCATGCCGGTCATCATCATGATGATCCTTCCGGTCGGTCTGCTCGGCTCGCTCTTCGCCCTGCCGCTGACCGGCAGCAAGATCTCGATGCTCGCCTTCATCGGCGTCATCATGCTGGCCGGTACGGTCGTCAACGCCTCGATCGTCCTGATCGACTACACGAACATCCGCCGCCGGCGGGGCGAGGACAAGGACACGGCGATCATGAACGCCTGCCCGCGCCGTATCCGCCCGGTGCTCATGACCACCCTGACGACCATTCTGGGTCTCCTGCCCATGCTGTTCTCGAACGCCGAAGGCTCGGAGATGATGCGCCCGATGACCATTGTTATGATCACCGGTATGATCGTCTCGACCGTCATCACCCTGCTGTTCACCCCGGTCTACTATTCGCTCGTCGACAGTCTGGGCGAACGGTTCGCCGCCCGGCGGCAGGCCCGCCGTGACCGCCGTGACCGGCACGAGCCGCCCGCAGGCCCGTCCGACGGCACGCCCGTGCGCGCCGGAGCGGAAAAGGAGGGTGCGCCGTCATGAACGATATCCGTGCCCGCCGCCGGCAGGCCATTTTGAACGCCGCCATCGATGAATTCTGCCGCTGCGGCTTCGAGCGCGCCCGCATGGACGCGATCGCCGCCCGCGCCGGGATCGGCAAGTCCACGATTTACGAATATTTTCCCTCCAAGCTCGCCCTGCTTGAAGCGGTGGGCGAAATGATGTATAATCGGATTGCAGAGGAGGTCGGCGCGATCATGAACGCCGACACTCCCTTCCGCACGAAGGCCATCCAGTACATCCGGATGCTCGAACGGCTGATGGATCAGATCGGAGAGCACGGCATGGCGCTCTTCCGGCAGGAGGCCAGCTCGCTCCGGATCTGCGACGAGCTGGCGCACCGCTATCTGGAGGAGGTCTGGGGCACGCTGCGCACCGCCGTCATGCAGGCGCAGGAGGCGGGCGAGCTGCGGTCGGACGCCGACCCACAGATCATCGTGAGCATGCTCATCGCCCTGCCCCATCCGCCCATTGTGCGGCGGAAGCGCCTGTGCGCGGAGGACTACATCGACATGCTCATGCAGGGAATCGCGCCCTGAGCACGCTGAGCACCGGAAAGGAAAAAAACCGCATCATGACACGAAGCTGGCTGCGCGGCGTACCGGGCGCGGCGGACTGGCGCAAGGTCCGTCCGGCGTCCCCGGTCGGACCGCACGACGAAACCTACGAGATCCTCACCCATTCCGGGCGGCATCTGCTGCTCTGCGCGGCGGACGCCGGGCGGGCGGAGGAACAATACGCCGCGTTCAACCGGCTCGAGCGCTTTCAGGCGCTCGGCTTTCCGATGCCCCGTCCGGTCGATTTCGGCCTGACCGGCGGACACGTCTACCAGCTTCTGACCTGGGTGGAGGGCGAACGCCTGACCGCCGCCCTGCCCGGCCTGCCCGACGCGATGCAGTACCGGCTGGGGCAGGACGCCGGGCGCGCGCTGGCCGCCATCCATTCGGTGCCGCTTGAGCCGGGCGAGCGGGCGGCCGCCTCGCGCGAGGTGTCGCGGCAGCTGAGCATGCTCAACCGCTACCGCTTCTGCGGCGCGCGCATGGCCGGGGACGAAGCCGTGCTCCGCTTCGTTTCGCGCCGCGTGACCCCGCCCCGCCGGCTGGCCTGCCTGCACGGCGGCTTCCACGCCGGCAGCATGGTGATAACGCCGGAGGGCAAGCTCGGGCTTGTCGACCTCGGCCGCAGTCTGGCCGGCGACCGCTGGCAGGATTTTGAGAGCGCACAGGCAGTCTCGGTCTTACACAGCCTGCCCTTTGTCAACGGGCAGCTCGACGGCTATTTCGGCGGTGAACCGCCGGCGGAATTCTGGGAGGCCTTCGCCTACCACACCGCCTGCGGCGCGCTCGCCCGGATCGAGTGGGCCGCCCGCCGCGCGCCCGGCGAGGTGCGGCGGATGCAGCTTCGCTACGCGCAGGCGGTGCGCGACTTCCGGGGCTTCACGCCCTGCGAACCGCCGCGCTGGTATCGGCTCGAAATGGAATAAAATGGAATAAAAAAGGAAAAAGCATGGCGTTTTGAAGTGACCCCAAAAAGTTAGACAATATTTCGAAGTAAAAATTGTTCAAGCAGCCGAAAGGGCTTGTTGTCTGTGACGAGCAGGCGGCAAGCCCTTAAGCTTTGCCTTGATACGGTGGTTGTTGTAGTAATCGAGATATTCAACGAGCTCCTGTTTGAAGTGATCCATAGATTGGAATTCTTGCAGATACAGAAGTTCACTTTT
>JAFBIW010000043.1 GCA_021531865.1 Butyricicoccus pullicaecorum
CCTTCTGAGCGATAGAAATCGCATCGATGACGTAAAACTTCACCTCCTTTTCAATGATCTGACGCTGGACTTCTATGGGTATGTGATGCCACACCTCATGCTCACTGTACGGCGCATTCAGCAAAAAGGTCCCTCCACGCTTGAGCGTTTTGAGCATGTCAAAGGTTTCAAGGTACGTAAACTTATGACACGCTACAAAATCCGCCTGCGTAATGAGGTAGGGCTTACGGATCTTCTGCTTTCCAAAACGCAAATGAGAAATAGTAAAACCACCAGACTTCTTGCTATCGTAGGCAAAGTAAGCCTGCGCGTTATTATCCGTCGCCTCACCAATAATCTTAATTGAATTTTTATTCGCGCCTACTGTACCGT
>JAFBIW010000044.1 GCA_021531865.1 Butyricicoccus pullicaecorum
GAATTCGCTTTTCTTTTCCGGAAAAGAAAAGTAAGTGCGTGCTATTGGTGACGAGGGTACACCTGTTCCCATTCCGAACACAGTAGTTAAGCTCGTTTACGGTGACAATACTTGGCTGGCGACGGCCTGGGAAGATAACGCAGCGCGCACATCAACAAAGCGGTGATCGAAGGATCGCCGCTTTTATTTTGTTTGAAAGTCGTATGGTTCCCATTCCGGGACGGTGCACTCTTGTTTGGGCCTTGGCCGAGCAAGTCGGCCACAGCCTTACCGAAAAACGACCCACCGGGTCGTTTTGGTGCTGTCAAGAGTTATGCGCAAATTAGTTTGCAGACTCCAGCTGAAAGAGGTCAGCCGGCAATAGAGACGTCTTCCAGAGTTGCCTCTAAGTGCTTCATATTCATGTACTTCTTGTTGCCCCAC
>JAFBIW010000045.1 GCA_021531865.1 Butyricicoccus pullicaecorum
TTTTCAACGGACGTGGGTGCGGCCCTCCACGGTGTCTTACCACCGCTTCAGCCTGCTCATGGATAGGTCACCCGGTTTCGGGTCTAATGCAAGTAACTTATTCGCCCTATTCAGACTCGGTCTCCCTGCGCCTCCGGTACTCCAGTACCTTAAGCTTGCTACTTACATTAACTCGCCGGACCGTTCTACAAAAAGTACCCGATCACACATAAACGTGCTCTCGGTGCTTGTAGGCACAAGGTTTCAGGTTCTGTTTCACTCCCCTCCCGGGGTCCTTTTCACCTTTCCCTCACGGTACTGCTTCTCTATCGGTCACTGAGTAGTATTTAGGCTTGGAGGATGGTCCCCCCATCTTCCCAGCGGGTTTCACGTGTCCGCTG
>JAFBIW010000046.1 GCA_021531865.1 Butyricicoccus pullicaecorum
AAAATCTTTGGCATTAAAAACATGCGAATTCAATGCATTATGCGGTATTAGCAGTCGTTTCCGACTGTTATCCCCCTCTGAAAGGCAGATTGCTCACGCGTTACTCACCCGTCCGCCACTAAGTTAAAGATTCCAGTTCCGAAGAACTTTCCTAATTAACTCCGTTCGACTTGCATGTGTTAGGCACGCCGCCAGCGTTCATCCTGAGCCAGGATCAAACTCTCTAAAAATTGTATTAAAAGAGCCAAAGCTCATTTAATCGACTTTAGAGTCTGACGTTGTCGTCTTATTTTAAGTGGATTTACGACTTCCACCGATTTACTCTTGGGTAGTTCCCAAAAGGAATTTCAGGTTCGTCTTTTCAAGCTTTCTCGTTGT
>JAFBIW010000009.1 GCA_021531865.1 Butyricicoccus pullicaecorum
ATAGGTCAGGAGTGGAAGCGCAGTAATGCGTGCAGCGGACTGATACTAATAGGCCGAGGGCTTGACCTAAATGAATTAGGCAAACAATCTCGAAATGCTGAAATGCGAGTAGTTACTGTTCAGTTTTCAGGGTACAACCTGAAATTTGGATGAAGCGATTTAATTCGACAAGTGATTCGAGCTAGGTGTGCAGAGTCCAAAATTGAATAGTGCGTGCTATTGGTGACGAGGGTACACCTGTTCCCATTCCGAACACAGTAGTTAAGCTCGTTTACGGTGACAATACTTGGCTGGCGACGGCCCGGGAAGATAACGCAGCGCGCACACTGAAAAGGCGATCCTTGTGATCGTCTTTTCAGCTCTCTGGAAAAGTGGAAAGTGGAAAAGGACGGGACCGAAAGGTCCTGTTCTTTTTTATCAATGAAAACGCCGGTTTCATTCGAGACCGGCGTTTTTGCATGGGTAATTCTCCAAATTTTGCTCGCGTTTTTCATGATTCCGGTATATCATAAAATCATGAAAAAAGCAATCCGATGCGCTTAGAAATATTTGACCGAGGAGGGGAACGTTTATGTTTAACCGGCCGCACTTTATCCGCGTGGATGATACGTGCATCTGCTGTTACGAATGGGGCGCGGGTGCGCCGCTGATCCTGCTGCACGGAAACGGGGAGGACAGCACCTATTTCCGGGACTGCATTCCGTATTTTGCCCGTTTTTACCGGGTCATCGCGGTGGACAGCCGGGGACACGGCCGCTCCGGGCGGGGCGGCGGGCCGCTGACCTTCGACCGCATGGCGGATGATCTGCGGCAGGTGCTGGACGCGCTCGGCATTTCACGTGCGCATCTGCTGGGCTTCTCGGACGGCGGCAATCTGGCGATCAAGTTCGCGCTGACTGATCCACAGGCTGTGGATCGTCTGATTTTAAACGGCGCGAACGTGGACATGCTGGCGGTCGTGCCGTGGGCGCAGCTTCCGCTCTATCCGACCGTCGGCCTGCTCTCCTTGGGCGCACCCTTTTCCCCGGCGCTTGCGCAGAAGCGCGACGTGCTCGCACTGATGACCCGGGACTACGGCGTGACGCTGTCCGATCTGGCGCGCATTGACGCGCCCACACTCGTCCTTGCGGGCGACCGCGACATGATCCGCCCGTCTCACACCCGCGCGATCGCGCAGGCGCTGCCGCACGCTGTGCTGGCCATCCAGCCCGGTTCGCACTTCCTCGCGGGTGAGTCGCCCGCCCGGTTCTGCCTGAACTGCCTGCGCTTTCTGCGCGGCGAACCGGTGCCCGACCGGAAAACGGACGAATACGCATGATTCTGCATAAATAAAAGAAAAACGCGCCCGTTTGCTGCGGACGCGCTTTCCTTGAAAAAGAGAAAGAGAAGGTAGAGAAAAGGGATAGTGGCTAAATTACTTGGTGCGCTTTACAGTCTCGCGCATGCCCTTGATGGAGGGCATCATGGTCATGGTGTCGGCTTCGATCATGCCACTGATAATGTCAAAAAACTTCATAATATATAGATCCTTTCCAATAAATCGAAGGGTTATCGTTTCGTAAAGCTGGATGCGGGGGAATTTACTTGCGGGTGCGGTAGGGGGCGCGGTCATACATACGCATACCAGGCATTTCGGCCGCCAGACCAGCCTGTGCCAGATTCGTGAGGAAATCTACAAACTTCATTGTTCCACTCAATCCTTTCTGTTCGCTGTTTTTTTACTGTCCATATCATACACCCAGGACTATAAAAATGCAACAATCGACCCGTACTAAATACATAAAATGTTGAAGAAAAATTTATGCAATATTTACAAAGCCTCGAAACGGTAAAAAGTATGAAAAAATCTTTGACATTTGGGCCGGGTTCTGGCATGATGGAAAGGAACAGGAGGGGATCGGATGGAAGAGCTGGAAACCATGCTGCACACGCGCTTTGCCAAACGGCTGCGCGACCCGTTTGTACGGGCGGTGCGGGAATACCGGCTGATTGCGCCCGGCGACCAGATCGCCGTGTGCATCTCGGGCGGCAAGGATTCGGCGCTGCTGGCTGTTTTGCTGCGCGATTATCAGAAATACGGCGGCGTGCCGTTTGAAATGCTTTGTCTGGCGATGGATCCGGGCTACGCGCCTGAAAACCGGCGGCAGATCGAGGAAAATATGGCGCGGCTCGGATTGCCGGTTGAATTTTTCGAGACCAACGTGCTGCGCGTGGCCGGACGGCACGCGGCGAAGAATCCCTGTTTCCTGTGCGCTAAGATGCGCCGGGGTCACCTGTACGCGCAGGCGGCGGCGCGCGGCTGCAACAAGATCGCACTGGGGCACCACTATGACGATGCAATCGAGACTGTCCTGATGGGACTGATTTACGGCGGTCAGGTGCAGGCCATGCTGCCCCGGCTGACGAGCGAAAATTATCCGGGCATGGAGCTGATCCGCCCGCTGTATTTGACGCGCGAGGCCGACGTGCTGGATTGGACGCGGGCCTGCGGCCTGACCTTCCTGCCCTGTGCCTGCCCGGCGCACACCAGGGAGGGCGACACCAAGCGGGCCGAGATCAAGGCGCTCATCGCCGAGCTGGCGGCGAAAAATCCGCAGATCGAGGCCAATATTCTGAACGCGGTCAAGTCGGTCAATGTCAAAAAGGTGCTGGGCTGGCGGGACGAGGCGGGCGCGCACAGTTTTCTCGATCGATTTATGTGACGATTTTGTGTACTGCGTTGTATTTTCCGCGCGTCAATGCTATAATAAAAGAACTGAGCGCCGCCCGAGCGGCGCAAATACATAAGGGAGACATAGAACCATGATCAAGACCTTTGGCAAGCGGCTTGCCGCGATGGCCGTCGTCTCCGCCCTGTGCGCGGGCGTGACCCTGACCTACGGCATCCCGAACATCAAGTACAAGCCTGTGAAATCGAATGAGCCGGTCATGATAACGGTGGACGGCGACCCGGTCCATCAGGACGAATACACGGCCTATCTGAAGTATAACAAGTCCTATATGGAGAGCGTCATGGCCATGTACGGCTACGACGCCGACACGATGTGGAACGGCGAATCGAGCGATATGTTCATCCAGCAGCTCTTTGATATGGCCGACCAGCAGGCGGCGTATCTGCGCGTCGTAAACAATGAGTTCAACCAGCTTGGGCTGAAGCTGTCCCGTCAGGCGCGTGAGGACGCGTATGAGGATAAGCACATTTCGATCCTCCAGATCGGCGGACAGGAGATGTTCGAGCAGTGGATGGAGACGAACGGCTTCACCGAGCAGATCTATGACAACACGGTCGCGGCTTCGGCCTATCTGGACGCGATCGAGGACGCGTACTACGGCGAAAACGGCACGGTCGTTCCGCTGGCCGATCAGGTCGCGAAGTTCAACGAGGACTATGTGTGCGCCAAGCACGTGCTGATTTCCTCGACCGACGACGAGGGCAACGAGCTGACCGGCGATGCGCTGACCGAGGCGCAGGCCAAGGCCAACGAGGTGCTGGAGAAGGCCAAGTCGGGTGCGGATTTCGACACGCTGATCGCGCAGTATAACGAAGACCCGGGCATGCAGTATTATCCGGACGGCTATGTGTTCACCGAGGGTGAGATGGTCGATGCGTTCTATCAGGGCGCGAAGGCGCTGGAGCCGGGCGAGATTTCGCCCGAGCTGGTCAAGACCGATTTTGGCTGGCACATCATCCAGCGTGAGCCGCTGACCGGCGAGCAGCTTATGGACGACGCGAATCAGGCGATCCGCACGCAGATCATCACCGAGCTGGCGGGCAAGAGCTTTGACGAGGAAATGAGCAGCAAGCTGGAAGCCGCGCAGATCGAGCACACCGAGAACTACGGCGAGGCGACCTACGAGAACCTGATGAACCTGATCGGCGGCGAGACCGACGATACGGCCGCGGCCGAATAAAGAAAACCGCTTCGCGGTTTTCGAAACGCTTCGTCAACCTTCTCGAAGGTTGCGGATTCCAAAGGCAGAGCCTTTGGCGCGCTCCAGCCGCGCAGGCTGGCCGCGTCCCGCAGGGCGCGGAACAGAGAACGCTTCGCCAGCCTTCTCGAAGGCTGCGGATTCCAAAGGCAGAGCCTTTGGCGCACTCCAGCCGCGCAGGCTGGCCGCGTCCCGCAGGACGCGGAATCCCCTTTGAAAAATCCGTGTCCGCCCGGATTTTTCATTTCCCGAAAAATGCAAATCCCGGCTGTTGAAGCCGGGATTTTTAGTTTAACACAAAAACCGTCCCATTCGGTTGGGACGGTTTTTTTCTGTTTATCGGAGCTTCTCCGCCCAATCGGCCTCCTTGAAGCCGACGAGGACGGTCTCTCCATCGATCAGAATGGGGCGCTTGACGAGCATCCCGTCAGAGGCGAGGAGAGCGAACTGCTCGTCCTCGGTCATGTCGGGGAGCTTGTTTTTCAGCTCCATCGACTTGTAGAGCTGGCCGCTGGTGTTGAAAAATTTCTTGAGCGGCAGACCGCTTTTGGCGTGCCAGTCGCGCAGCTCGGCCTCGGCGGGATGCTCCGCTTTGATGTCGCGCACGGTGAAGGGCTTGCCCTGCGCGGTCAGCCACTTCTGCGCCTTCTGGCAGGTGGTGCACTTGGGATAGCAAACGAACAGCATGGAATTTCGACTTCCTTTCGGGGAGGATTTTATATGAATCATTTTATATGAAAAATCCGGGCGGACACGGATTTTTCAACGGGGTGTTCCGCCCGCTGCGGCGGGCGGCCAGCCTGCGCGGCTGGAGCGCGCCAAAGGCTCTGCCTTTGGAATCCGCAGCCTTCGAGAAGGCTGGCGAAGCGTTTTGGAAAACCGCGAAGCTGTTTTCTTATTCGGCTGCTGCCGCGTTCGCGGCAAACTGGGCGGTCTCCGCGTATTTTTTCACCAGCGTCTGCACCATCACAAGGGGCGTTTCGCCCGGGTTCAACCGCAGGGATACATAGGGCTGACTGCCTGCGTTGAGCAGCAGCCGGCCCTTGAAGTCGGGGTCGCCGCACAGGGTGGACAGCCGGCGGAAATCGGCCTGCGCGAAGGTCAGAATCAGCCGCCCGGACGCCTGCCGGATCTCGGTCATGCCCTGCGCGCTGGCCTGCGAACGCAGCAGCGCGATGTCCAGCAGGGCGATGGCCTCGGCGGGCGGCTCGCCGTAGCGGTCGATCAGCTCGTCGAGCAGGTCGCTCCGGCCTTCCTCCGAGCGGATGAGCGCAATGCGGCGGTAAAGATCGACGCGCTGTCCCGGATCGTTTACATAATCGGCGGGCAGATTGGCCGAAAGGGTCAGATCGGCCGCACATTCGACGCGCTGGGGCGGCGTTTCGCCCTTTTCCTCCAAAACCGCTTCCTCGAGCAGCTTGAGGTAGAGGTCGTAGCCCACGCTCATCATGTGACCCGACTGCTCGGGGCCGAGCACGTTGCCCGCGCCGCGGATTTCGAGGTCGCGCATGGCGATCTTGAAGCCCGAGCCGAACTCGGCGAACTCGCGCACGGCGGAGAGCCGCTTCTGGGCGATTTCGGAGAGCACCTTGCCCCGGCGGAAGGTCAGATAGGCGAAGGCGTGGCGGCTCGAACGGCCCACGCGGCCGCGAATCTGGTGAAGCTGTGCCAGACCCATCCGGTCGGCGTCCTCAATGATCAGCGTGTTCGCGTTCGGAATGTCGATGCCGGTCTCGATGATGGTCGTGCAGACCAGAATGTCCAGCTCGCCCTCGCTCATCGCGGTCATCACGCCCGACAGCTCGCGCATGTGCATCTTGCCGTGGGCGATGCCGATGCGGGCGTCCGGGAAGTCCTTCTGGATGCGCAGAGCGGTACGCTCGATGGACTCGACATAGTTATGCAGATAATAGACCTGTCCGCCGCGCGCCAGCTCCCGCCGGATGGCGTCGTTTATGACCGCGTCGTTGTACTCGAGCACATAGGTCTGCACCGGCCAGCGGTCGCTGGGCGGCTCCTCCAGCGTGGACATATCGCGGATGTTGGACAGCGCCATGTTGAGCGTGCGCGGGATGGGCGTGGCCGACAGGGTCAGCACATCGACCTGCCTGGACAGCTCCTTGAGCGTCTCCTTGTGGCTCACGCCGAAGCGCTGCTCCTCGTCGATGACGAGAAGCCCCAGATCCTTGAACTTGATCTTCTTGTTAAACAGCTTGTGCGTGCCGATGATCAGGTCGATCATGCCGCTTTGGAGCTTGTCAAGGATCTTTTTCTGCTCTGAGCCGGTCTTATAGCGCGAAATCAGCTCAATTTTGATTGGATAGCCCGCGAAACGCTGCACGGCGGTCAGGTAATGCTGGCGCGCCAGCACGGTGGTGGGCACCAGAATGGCGGCCTGCTTGCCCGCGAGGATGCACTTCATGACCGCGCGCAGGGCGACCTCGGTCTTGCCGAAGCCCACGTCGCCGCAGAGCAGGCGATCCATCGGGCGGTCGGATTCCATATCCTCCTTGATCTCCTGAATGCAGCGGAGCTGATCCTCGGTCTCGTCGAACGGGAACGCCTGCTCGAACTCGCGCTGCCAGACGTCGTCCGGCGGGAAGGCGAAGCCCTTCAGCCGGGCGCGCTGGGCGTACAATTGGAGCAGACCGGCGGCCAGCTCCTTGGCCGCCGCCTTGGCGCGGGTGCGGGCGCGCGACCAGTCCGCGCCGCCCAGCTTGTTCAGGCGTACCTTTTCGGGCTCGCCGCCGCCGATGTATTTGGAAATCAGGTCGAGCGAGGTGGCTGGGACGTACAGAAAATCGGTGCCCGCAAAGGCGATCTTGATGAAATCGCGCGCCGCGCCGTCCACCTCCATGCGCTCCATGCCAATGAAGCGGCCGATGCCGTGGTGCTCGTGCACGACCAGATCGCCCGGGGTCAGGTCGGTGTAGCTCTTGACCCGGTCGCGGTTGGACTTTTTGCCCTTGACCGGCTTGCGCCGGGTGGCGGCACGCCCTTCGGTCAGGACGATCAGCCCCAGACCGGGGTATTCCAGACCGGCTGAGAGCGTACCCTCGCGGATGTGAGCGCGCCCGGGGGCGGGCAGACGGTCGGTGACCGGCGCGTCGACGCCCTGCGCCTCGAGTGCCTCGCGCATACTGCGGCAGCGCAGCGCAGACGAACAGACCACGCAGACCGCCCGTCCCTGCCGGAGGAATCCGGCCACGTCGGCCGCCGCCATGTCGTAGGAGCCGCCGAAGGCGTTCATCTGGTTGACCGTGAAGCTGACGAGCGTTCTGGGCTCCAGCTCGGGAACGGAATTTAAAAAGGTGTCCATCCGCACGACCGGCCGTTCCTTCCAGATCCGCGCCAGCGCGGGGAAGTCGAGGGCGAAGCCCTCCGGCTCCTGCGGCAGCTCGCCGCGCTCGGCCAGCGCGGTCAGGTCGCCCGCCAGCCGCAGGGTGTAGCCGCGCACGGCTTCGCGCAGGCGGGGCGTGTCGTCGATGACGAACAGCGTGTTTTCGGGCAGATAGTCGAGGGGCGTGGCCGCGTCCGGATAGATGAGGGGCAGATATTTGTCGGCGGCAGGCAGGGAACCGGTCTCGGTCAGACGTTCCACGTCCCGCGCCAGATGCTCGGCCAGCTCGGCGTGCTTTTTGCGCCGTGACTTCCCGGCCTTTTCGATTGCGCGGCACAGACCGGCGACGCCGCCCGGTGCGCAGGCCGGCAGGGTCTCCATGCAGGGCAGGCAGGTCAGCCGGTCGACTGCGTCGCCCCGGCGCTGGGAGCCGACGTCGAAATAGGCCATCGAGTCGATCTCGTCGCCCCAGAATTCGACGCGCACGGGCGCGTCCGACCGGGGCGGGAAGACGTCCAGAATGCCGCCGCGGATCGAGAACTGACCCGGGCCTTCGACCTGTGCGCAGCGCCGGTAGCCCGCCGTGACCAGCCGGTCGGTCAGCCTGTCGAGCGGGATGAGGTCGCCCGGGGACAGGGTGAACGAGGCGGCGCGGAGGGTTTCGGGCGGCAGGGTCTTCTGCACAAGGGCGGCCGCCGAGACGACGGCCAGCGGCGCGTCGGACAGGGCGGCAAGGGCGGCGATGCGCGCCTGCTCGTACTGGCGGGACATGCCCTCCATCCCGGCCATGGTCAGTTCACGCGCGGGGATGTGCACGACCGGCAGACCGGAAAAGGCGGACAGGTCGCCCGCGATGCGCAGGGCGGCGTTGTCCTCGTCGGTCACGACCAGCACGGGGCGGCCGGTTTCGAGCCGCAGGGCGGCGGCAAGCTGGGCCTTGGCGGCTGGGGGCAGGCCGACAGCCAGTGCGGGTGTCGCGCCCGATTGCAGACCATTTAATAACTCTGCGTACTCTTTTAGTTTTGTAATACTTAATGTAATTTCTTCCATACCGATTCCTTTGTCCGCGCAGCGGATTTTTCGGGGACACTGTTTTCCGGGGACGCCAAAAGGGCAGATTTTCATCTGCCCTTATTGTATGCGTCGCTGATATGAAACTTGCGTTGTGCTTACTGCGCACCGTGGCAGGCGGCGCAGTCGCCCGAGCAGCCCAGAATGGCCTCGGGGTCCTTGCCCTGGCGGCGGTAGTAGTCCGCGATGGCCGAGCGGAGCGCCTCCTCGGCGAGCACCGAGCAGTGCATTTTGACCGGGGGCAGACCGTCCAGCGCCTCGGCGACGGCCTGATTGGTCAGCTTGAGCGCGTCCTCGAGGGACTTGCCCTTGACCATCTCGGTGGCCATGGAGGAGGTGGCGATGGCTGCGCCGCAGCCGAAGGTCTTGAACTTGACGTCCTCGATGATGCCGTCGTCCGAAACCTTGAGGTAAATCTTCATGATGTCGCCGCACTTGGCGTTGCCGACTTCGCCGACGCCGTTTGCGTCCGCGATCTCGCCGACATTGCGGGGGTTGGTGAAGTGGTCAAAAACCTTTTCGCTGTATTCCATAGCGTGTAGCTCCTTTGATGTAGGATTTTGAGATCAAAACCGGCTGGAAGGGCCGGGATCGGGTACGATTAGTGGTGGTGGCTGTGCAGATCGGTGGCAGCCGAGAGGTCGGGCTTGCCGTCGACCCAGACCGGGCTCATGGCGCGCAGACCGGCGACGACCTCAGCGACCTTTTCGATCAGGTAATCGACGTCCTCGGGGGTGTTCTGCTCGCCCAGCGTCAGGCGCAGGGAGCCGTGGGCGATCTCGTGCGGCAGGCCGATGGCCATGAGCACGTGGGAGGGATCGAGCGAGCCGGTCGAGCAGGCCGAGCCGGTCGAGCCGCAGATGCCCGCGTTGTCCAGACGGAGGATCAGACCCTCGCCCTCAATCGCCTCAAAGACGAAGGAGGCGGTGCCGGGCAGACGGTTGACCGGGTCGCCGGTGTAGTGGGTGTAGGGGATCTTCATGATGCCCTCGACCAGCTTGTCGGTCAGACCCTTGACATAGCCCATCTTGCGGTCGAGGTTTTCGCCGGTGGCGTCCTCGATGGCCTGACCCAGACCGACCATGCCCGCGACGTTTTCGGTGCCCGAGGCCAGACCGCGTTCCTGACCGCCGCCGTAGACCAGCGGCTCGAGCGCGATGCCGCGGCGGACGTACAGCGCGCCGATGCCCTTGGGGCCGCGGAACTTGTGACCGGACAGGGAGAGCATATCGATGCCCATGGCCTGCACGTCGAGGTGCATGTGGCCGACGGCCTGCACCGCGTCGGTGTGGAAGACTGCGCCGTGCGCGTGGGCGATCTCGGAGATGGCCTTCAGATCCTGAATGGTGCCGATCTCGTTGTTGGCCGCCATGATGGAGACGATGGCGGTCTGGTCAGAGATGACCTCCTTGAGCTGGTCGAGGTCGATGCGACCCTGACTGTCAACATTCAGATAGGTGACCGGATAGCCCTCCTTTTCGAGCGCCTCGCAGGTGTAGAGGACGGCGTGGTGCTCGATCTTGGAGGTGATGATGTGCTTTCTGCCCTTGGCCGAGCGACCCTTGACGTAGCCGCGGATGGCCAGGTTGTCGGCCTGCGAGCCGCCGCCGGTGAAGACGATCTCGTTCGGCTCGGCCGCGCCCAGCGCCTTGGCGACCTTCATGCGGGCCTCGGTCATCGCGCGGCGGGCCTCACGGCCCACGCGGTACAGCGAGGACGGGTTGCCGTAGAACTCGGTCAGGTAGGGCTGCATCGCTTTATATACGGATTCGGACATCGGCGTGGTCGCCGCGTTGTCAGCATAGACGAATCTGCTCATTTTTATGACTTCCTCCTTCGGGAGAGATTTTCTCTGCTTTAAATATACACCAAAGCGGTATGTTTTATCAAGCATGAAACTGCACAATTGCGGCCGCGGAAAATCGACACTTTTGCGCGACTTCGCGGACAAGGCAGATTTTTCAGAATACATCTTTCAGTTTACTATGTTTTCCCATGAAATGCAATCTTATTCGGCATGAAACAGGCAAAAAAATCCCGACCCTCTTGGAGAAAAGGGCCGGGAGGAGGGGAAAACCAGGCGTTAAGACGCGGGGCGGACGGCGGGTGCGGACGCGGCGCCCGCGTTGACCAGATCGAGCCGCACGTCGGTCGTGCAGCCGTCGCGTTCCTCGGTCAGCGTGAGGGTCGTGCCGTCCGCGCGCTGGGTGGTGGTCAGCGCGGCGGTGTCGGTGCAGCGCTTGGCCTCGAGCGATTCGCCCGGGGTCAGGGTCAGCAGCAGGTCGTCCGTGCCGTCGGACAGGCCGAGGGAGACGACGGCGGGATCATCCAGATCGGGGCGGCCTGCGGCCAGATCGGACAGGCCGAGGACGACCTGCCGCACAGCATGAGCCGAGCTGCCCAGCTTGAGGTCAAGCTGCTGGGCGCGGGCGCAGACGAAGTCGATCGCGTCCTGATTCTTGACGGCGGTCAGCGAATCAGTCATGTCGAGATCCTTCATCGCCCACGTGCCCGCCGGAATGCCGATCTCGGTCAGCGCGTCCGACTTGAGGTAGAGCTTGCCGTCGACCCGGCTGAGGATGGCCTCGAGCGACAGGTTTTCGAGCTTTTTGAGCAGGCTGTCCACCTCGTCGCCGATGACGTTCTGTCCCTCGTTCATCGTGATGGCGGCCTCGATGGCGGTGCGGTCACAGGCGACCGTGCCGGTGAACTGGGCGGCGTCCAGACTTTCCGCGCCTGCCAGATTACCGTTCAGAACGACCGGGATGTCGCCCATCGCGGTGTGGAAGGTCAGCTTGCCGGTCAGCATACCGGTCACGGCGCGGGGCGAAACGGGCGCGTTCGCGGCGGCGAAGGCCAGCATATCGGACAGCGTGCTGAACTGGCCGTTAAATTCGCTGTTCTGCATCATGGCTTCGGTATCGACCAGCAGAACGGTCTGGGTCGGGTTGTCCCAGCCGACGGCCGCGCCCAGCGCCTGCGCCGCGAAGCGGATCGGGACGTAGGTGCGCCCGCCCTCGATGAAGGGGGCGGCGTCGGTCGAGAAGGAGCGATCGGCGCCCGCGCGGTCAACCGTGACGGCCTTGCGGCCGATGGTCAGCTTGACGGTGCGGTCGCCGCGCTGGGCGGTGACGGTGCGGGTGGTCTGATCCCAGCCGACCGACGCGCCCATGCCCTCAAAGATCGCGCGGAAGGGGACAAAGGTGCGGCTGTCGCGCATCAGGGGACGGGCGTCGGTGAAGGCCATGGGCTGATCGTCCAGCGTGACCGAGATCGTGCCCGCCGCCGCGGCGGGCGCGGACAGACCGGTCAGCGCGAGCGAAACGGCCAGCGCCGCGCCGCAGAAACGGGAGGAAAATCGCTTCATATGCAGTATGGTACCTCTTTTCGTTGAAATCCGCCCGGAATGGCGGTCATTCGGCCAGCAGATAGATCGCGTGGATCTCCTCGGGGCCGAGATCGATGTAGCTCTTGACCGGGCCCTTGGCCGTGGTCAGGTCGATGATGGGCTGATAGTCCTTGGGGAGGATGCCCAGCTCGTGCAGGTGGATGGGCATGCCGATCTCCATGAAGTAGCGCTGCATCGCGTCGATACCGGCGCGGGCGGTGCGCTCGGGGCAGTCATAGTCCATCGGGCAGCCCCAGACGCGCTCGGCGAGCTGGGCGAACTTCATCGTGTCATAGCGGACGACGAACTTGGCCCAGGCCGGGAAGAGGACGGAGAGACCCGCGCCGTGCGCGATGTTGTCGTGCAGGGCGGAGAAGGGGTGCTCGAGCTTGTGGACGGGGAACTTGCGGGTCTTGCCGCAGCCGGTCAGGTCGTTGTGGGACAGGGAGGAGGCCCACATCAGATCGGCGCGCGCGTCGTAGTCGCGCGGGTTGTTGATCGCGCGGCGGCCTGCGTCGCGCACGGTGGTCAGGATGGCCTCGGCAAGGCGCTCGGTCAGCATGGCGTTGCCCTCGCCGGTCAGGTAGCGCTCCATCGTGTGCATCATGATGTCAACGATGCCGCAGCCGGTCTGGAATTTGGAGACGGTGAAGGTGTTTTCGGGATTTAAGAAGGAGATGACCGGGCGGACGGTCTCCGAGGTGATGCCGACCTTGACCCACGGGGTGACGAGGTCGTTCGTGATGACGTCCGAGTTGGACATTTCGCTGCCCGCGGCGGCCAGCGTCAGGACGGTCGCGACTGGGAAGGTCTCGTGCGGCTCGGGACGGGTGCCGGTCGAGGCGTACTGCCACGGATCGTTGCCGGTGGCCAGACCGACGCCGATGGCCTTGGCCGAGTCGATGACCGAGCCGCCGCCGACGGCCAGCAGGAAGTCCACGCCCTCGCGGCGGCACAGCTCGATGCCCTCGCGCACGAAGGAGAGCTTGGGATTGGGGGAGACGCCGCCCAGCTCAATGTGGGAGAGACCGGCCGCGTCGAGGGAGGAGAGTACCTTGTCCAAAAGACCGCTCCGCTGAACCGAGCCGCCGCCGAAGTGGACGAGGACGCGGGTCGCGCCCAGCGCCTTCAGCTCGGGGCCGATCTGGGGCTCGATGTCACGGCCGAACACGACCTTGGTCGGCGCACAGTATGTAAAGTTTTTCATTCCGCAGGACCTCCTGTAAATGGAAAATTTGAGTATGCACGGATACATGACCATTATACCACAGAAAAACGGAAAAAGAGAAAACATTTTCGGAACATTTGGCGGGCGCATGAAAAAAAGCCGCCCCGGATGCAAAAGCATCTGCCTTTGCCCAACACCGGGCTTTTGTGACTTGCCAAGCATCCCAAAATGCGATAAAATGAGACAATCGGAAAATCTGTCTGCATATAAGGAGGGATACGCTTGCAAAAGCGATCGACGTTTGGACTGCTGCGGCGCTTCGCGCCCTATTTCAGACCCTATTGGCCCACGCTGGCGCTCGACCTGTTCTGCGCCGCGCTGACCACCCTGTGCGACGTGCTCCTGCCCATGCTGGTGCGCTATCTGGGTCAGGTCGGCATGGATCAGCCCGCCCTGCTTTCGGTCGGGCTGGTCGGCCGGGTGGCCGGGCTGTACCTCGTTCTGCGTGTCGTCGACGCGGTCGCCTATTATTTCATGTCGAACATCGGGCATGTCATGGGCGCGCGCATCGAGACCGACATGCGCACCGCTCTGTTCCATCACCTGCAAAGTCTGTCCTTTACCTATTATAATAACACCAAGGTCGGGCAGATCATGGCGCGCATCACGTCCGACCTGTTCGACGTGACCGAGTTCGCCCACCACTGTCCGGAGGAATTTTTCATCGCCGGGCTGAAAATTCTGGTCTCTTTTGTCGTGCTCTGCACGATCAACGTCCCGCTGACCTGCATCATCTTCGCCATTGTGCCGTTCATGATCGTCTGCTCGGCGGTTTTCAATGGGAAAATGCGCGCCACCTTCCGCAAAAACCGCACACAGGTGGGCGAGATCAACGCGCAGGTCGAGGACAGCCTGCTGGGCGTGCGGGTGGTCAAGTCGTTCACGGCGGAGGCGCGCGAGGAGGAAAAGTTCGCCGAAGGCAACCAGAAATGGCTGGGCATCAAGCGGGAGAACTATTTCTGGATGGGCGCGTTCCACGCGACCACCCGGTCGTTTGACGGCCTGATGTATCTGGCCGTCATCGTCGCGGGCGGTCTGTTCCTCGTGCAGGGACGGATCGACCCGGCCGACCTGACCGCCTACGTGCTCTATGTCACCACCCTGCTGGCGACCATCCGCCGCCTCGTCGAGTTCACCGAGCAGTTTCAGCGCGGCATCACCGGCGTCGAGCGGTTTTTTGAGATCATGGACGAAACGCCCGATATCACCGACCCGGCGGGCGCTCTGCGCTTCGATCAGGTGCGGGGCGACATCCGCTTCGAGGACGTCTCCTTCTCCTATGCCGACGACCCGGACACCCCGGTGCTCGACCACCTGAATCTCGACATCCCGGCCGGACAGAGCGTGGCGCTGGTCGGCCCCTCGGGCGGCGGCAAGACCACGATCTGCAACCTGATCCCGCGCTTTTACGATGTGACCGGCGGCCGCGTGCTGGTCGACGGGCGGGACGTGCGCACGCTCTCGCTCCAGTCCCTGCGCCGCCAGATCGGCGTGGTGCAGCAGGACGTTTATCTGTTTTCGGGCACGATCTACGAGAATATCGTCTACGGCCGCCCGGACGCCACCCGGGACGAGGTCATCGAAGCGGCCAGGCAGGCGGGCGCGCACGATTTTATCATGGCGACGCCGCACGGCTATGACACCTACGTGGGTGAGCGGGGCGTCAAGCTCTCGGGCGGACAGAAGCAGCGCATTTCGATCGCCCGCGTTTTCCTGAAAAACCCGCCCATCCTGCTGCTGGACGAGGCAACCTCGGCGCTCGACAACGAGAGCGAGCGGCTGGTGCAGCAGAGTCTGGCCCGGCTGGCCAAGGGGCGCACCGTGCTCACGATCGCCCACCGCCTGAGCACCATCCGGGGCGCGGACAAGATCGTCGTGCTCACCGAGGACGGCGTGGCCGAGCAGGGCACACACGCGGAGCTTCTGGCGCGGGGCGGCGTTTACGCCGAGCTGTGCCGGACAGGGGAGGATCAAGATGTATAACTATTCCGCCGTCCAATGGACGCTTATCTTCTATATTTACTGTGTTTTCGGCTGGATCTTCGAGTCGACGGTGGTTTCGGTGCAGCAGCGGCGGCTGGTCAACCGCGGCTTCCTGCATGGGCCGATGCTGCCAATCTACGGCTTCGGCGCGGTCATCATGCTGCACGTCGCCCTGCCGCTCGACGGCCATCCCGTGCTCATTTTCTTTGCCGGTATGATCGTTGCGACCGCGTTCGAGTACGTCGTTGGGGTGCTCATGGAGACCCTGTTCAAGGTGCGCTATTGGGACTACTCCGAGCACCGGTTCCAGTTTCAGGGGCGCATCTGCCTGCAATCCTCGCTGGCGTGGGGCGCGCTCTCGCTCGCCCTGCCCTATGCGCTGCATCGTCCGGTCGCGTGGCTCGTCGCCTGTCTGACCCCGGTCTGGACGCTGGTGCTCACCGGCTGCGTGACGGCCTATTTCGTCTGGGACGTCATCGTTTCGACCCGCACCGCCCTCAATCTGGCAAAGCTCATCGAGGAGCTGGAAAAGATGCGCGTCGAGATCGACGACCTGCGCGCGCAGTTCGCCGCACAGGCGGCCGAGACCCGGGAGAAGCTGGCGGCGGCGTCCGCCGAAGCCCGTGCCCGCATGAACGAGATCGCCGAGGAACGGCTGGCGCAGGTTGCCGAAGCCACGCGGGAGAAGGAGGTGGGCAGTCAGCTCATGGCCGAGGCCGCCGAGGCCCGCGCCAAGCTGGAAGCGGTCTACGCCGAGGCCCGCGCGCAGATCACGGCTGCTTCGCAGGAGCAGCATGACCGCATTCTGGCCGCCGCCGAGGAGAGCCGCCTGCAGCTCTATCTCGCCGTGCAGGAGGCGGAAGACCGCATGAACGCGCGCATCCGCGCCATGCGCGCCGATTCCAAGTGGATCGTGCGCGGCAACCCGACCATGCGCTCGGCGAAGTACCGCCGCGCGGGCGAGGAGCTGCGCCGCCGCCTGAAAAAGCGGTAAAAAGAACAAAAAAAAGAGCCTGTCCGACAGGCTCTTTTTTTATGAAATTTCGATTGTAAAGCGATCCTCGGTCGCGTCGCGGTGAGCGAGCGCCAGCACCGACGGCCCCTGCACCGCGATCGGCTCGCCCGAGGGCTGACCATCGAAGCAGAGGGTGCAGCCGGTGACCGAATCGGGCACCTCGGTGCCGAAAATGACGCACAGGGCGCTGGCGCCGCGCGCCGGGTCGCCCTTTTTGCTGACCGAGGTGTACAGGGTCAGGGGCGCAGCCGCGTCCTGCGGCACAGCGTCGGCGTAGCACCAGCGCGAGCGGAAGACCGGGTCGGGGACGAACAGGGCCAGCCCGTCGTCTGCGCGGTCGCCCGGCGTGCCCGGGTCGAAGAGGACGGCGCGCAGACCGTCCGCCTCGGCGGTCTCCAAAACGGTGACCGCTTCGGTCTGGTTGGCCTGCGCCAGCGCGGCGGCGACGTCGGCGTCCGAATCGAGCCGCATGGAGCCGGTGAAGTGGCTTAAGAGGAAGTAGCCGCCCACCCAGACGAGCAGGACGATGAGTCCGGTCACGATCGACCGGAAGGGGATCTTGTTTTTTTCTGTGTCCGCCATGGGGACAGGCCTCCGATCATTTGTTTTCGCGGTTCTGGTCGCGTTCGTACTGCTCCATCCGGGCGCGCTTGGAGCGCATCATGGCGCGGCGGCGCTGCCGGCGGCGGCGTTCGCGGATGATGTAGACCGCGACATAGAAGATGAGCAGGAGAATGAGGGTGACCAGAATGATCTTGAACAGGCCGCTGCGGAAGAAGTTTTCGAGCAGGTCGGCGTAATAGAGCACCTCGGAGAGGGAAACCTCGGAGAGGGAGAGCAGATCGACCTGCCCGTAGGTCACGCCGTCCTTCACGAGCGTCAGGGTGCCGATCTTCTGCCCGGCCGTGATCGGGGCGGTCACGTCGTCCGGGACGGTGATCTGGGTTTCAAAGTCGGACAGCTCGCAGTCATTCGGGACGGTGGCGCTCAGATCGTCGCCCGCGACCAGCATGAGCTTGTCCGTGTCGGTCGAGAGCCGCACCGGAATCTCCTGAATTTCGGCGCCCTTTTCGATCAGGGTTTTGGCCGAAAAATTGGCGTAGCCCCATTCAAACAGCTCCTTGGTCTGCTGGTAGGTCAGTGGCTGGTCGGCGCCCTTGGGGCGTTCGCAGCCCAGCATGACCGAGATCAGGGAGGATTTTTTCTTGGTGGCAGCGGCGACCAGACAGTAGCCGGCCTGCGAGGTGTGGCCGGTCTTGACGCCCTTGGCGTAGGCGTAGTAATATTTGCTGCCGCTCGAGAGAATGAGCTGGTTTGTGGTCAGGATGTACAGGTTTTTGCCGTTCGGGTGCTCGGCGGCCTTGTTCGTCGGGGAGAGGTTTTTCTGCGCGGTGTTGACGATCTCGGCGAAGGTCTCGTTTTTGAGGGCCTCCTGCGTGATGCGGAACAGGTCGTGCGCGGTGGTGTAGTGGTTGTCGTCGTGCAGGCCGTTGGCGTTGGCAAAGTGGGTGCCGGTGCAGCCCAGCTCGAGGGCGCGGTCGTTCATGCGCTGGACGAAGGCGGGCACCGACCCGGCGACGAAGCGGGCCAGCGTGTTGGCGGCCTCGTTGCCCGAGGGCAGCATCAGGCCGTAGAGCAGGTCGATGACCGGCACCTCCTCGCCCACGACAAAGCCGGCCTTGGAGCCGTCCGACGGCACGCCGTCGAAGTCGGACGCGAGGACAGTGACCTTCTGGTCAAGATCCTGCACATTGTCCAAAACGACGAGGGCGGTCATGATCTTGGTGGTCGAGGCTGGGTAGCGGCGCTCCTCGGCATTTTTTTCGTAGAGGGGCAGACCGGTGATCGGGTCGCCCAGATAAACAGCGGTCGCCTGAATGTTGGGATCGTTCAGCGCGAACGCGGACGGGCACAGGGTCAGCAGGCAGACGACGGCCAAAAAGACGGCGCAGAGACGCCGCCGCAGGGTGGGCAGATTCATTTTTCCGGCTCCTCCTCCAGCAGAAAGTCTTCGTCGGTGAAGCTGCCGCGGATGACGGCGGGCTTGGGCGGCACGCGGCGCAGCGGGTCGTACCGGAAGGCGCGGCAGGCGTTTGTCAGAGGGACGACCCCCTTTTTCCGGCAGGCGGCGGATATGTCGTCGAGCGGGACGGCGTGGGCGCAGTAGGCGCAGCACGGCTCGATATTTTTTCGGAAGAGAAAACGATTCAGCCTCAATTTGGGCAAACCTCCAAAAACTCAGATGATATGCCCTTATTATACTGTATCCCGCCTACGTTTTCCAGTACAAATTGTGAACAAAACGGAAAGAAGGAGGAGTCCTGCCGAAACGGCGGGGGGACAGAGGACGGGCAGGGCGGACGGGGCGGAAACGGGCGCGGAGCGGGGCGCGGCCGACTGCCACAGGACGGTGAGCACGGCGGCGATGAGACCGTGCAGCAGCTTGCCGCAGACCATGCGGCGCAGGGACAGGCCGTGCTCAGCCGTGACCGAGAGGGTCTGGCACAGGATGGACAGGCCGCCCAGTCCCAAAAGCAGACTCATGCAGGGCAGAACGGCGCGTCCGGCGCACTCGGGCAGCAGGACAAGGCCGCTCGTCATTTCGAGCAGGCCGGTCAGCAGGGCGGGCTCTGCCGAGGCGGGCGCACCGGTGAGCATGCTCAGCGGACGGGTGAGCACGCTGAGCATGCTCAGCAGGCCGGTGTCCAGCAGCACCCGCCGGAGCATGGAAAACAGCATGATGAAGGCTGTAATTTTGAGACAGGAGCGCCCGGCGGACTCGACCGCGTCCACCAGACAGGCGCTGAGATCGGGCTGTGCCCCGTCCCGCGCCCGGTGGACGGGCGGACGGACGCCCTTGTCGGGCGAACGCGTCATAGCCAGACCGGTCAGCAGGGCGGAAGCAATGTGGATGAGATAGAGCAGAACGCCGTCCTGCACGCTGCCGCGCAGCCCCGCGCCGCACACGCCCACGATGAAGGCCGGGCCGGTGTTGTTGCAGAAGCCGAGCAGGCGCTCGGCCTCGTCCCGGGTCAGCTCGCCACGGCGGTACAGGCCGCAGGCGGTGCGCGCGCCGACCGGGTAGCCGCCGGTCAGGCCGAGGACGAGCGGCCCGGCGGCCGCACCCGGCAGGCTGTAGAGCCGCCACATGAGGGGCGAAAGCAGCCGCCCGAGCGCGGCGCAGGCCCCGGTCGAGACCATCAGCCCGCTGACGACGAAGAAGGGGAACAGGGCGGGCACAGCCGTGCCCAGCGCGATGGACAGCCCCTCGTCCGCGCCCTGCGCGGCGGCGGAGGCACAGGGGATGAGGGCGAGAAAGAGCGCGCCCGCCAGCAGGGCGGCGAGGTTTGACGGCTTGCGCATGGCGGCACCTCCGGAAAGCAGCGTGGGAAGACCGGCTTCCCCACTGACGGTTTATGCCGCGCGGCATAGTTTCATGACGGACAGAATACCATAGAAGGACAGAAAGACCGCGCGAAAAGGAGGTGAGCCGATGCACCTGAAGGATCTCAGGCAGGCGGCGGACGGGGCGGCGCAGACGCTGGACGACCGTCTGCCGCGTGTGGAGCTGACCGGCGACCGCCGTCTGGTGCTCGAGAACCACCGGGGCGTGACCGAATACGGGGAAACGCTGGTGCGCATCGCCTGCGGCGGCAGCGAGGTGCGGGTGACTGGAACCGGCCTGCGGCTTTCGGCGCTCTCGCTGACCGAGGCGGTCATAGAGGGGAAGATCCACTCGGTCGAGCTGGGGCAGGCGGGAGGAAACGAGCCATGCTGAGTCATTTTTTGCAGTGGGCGGGCGGACAGGTGCGCGTGCGGGTGCGCGGCGCGTCGGTCGAACGCTTTCTGAACGTCTGTATGCGGGGCGGGATCAGCCTGTGGCGGATCGAGCGTCCCGCGCCCGGGGAGATCACCGCCCGGATGTCCCTGTCCGACTTCCGCCGCCTGCGGCATCTGATGGGGCGCACGGGCTGCCGCGTCCATCTGCTGTCCCGCCGGGGCGGGCCGTTTTTTCTGGCGCGGGTGCGCAAGCGGTGGAGCCTGACCGCCGGACTGGCCGGGGTGGCCGTACTGCTTTTTGTGCTGAGCAACTTCCTCTGGGTGCTCGAGATCTGTGCCGCGCCCGGCGTGCCGGTCGGCCGCCTGCGGGCGCTTTTGCGGGAGAACGGGGTCTACGCGGGCGCGCCTCTGCGCGGGGTGGACGTCGACCGGGTGCGCGAGGCCCTGCAGACCGGACTGCCTGAAGCGGGTGTTGTGACCTTCACCAGGATCGGCAACGCCCTGCGCGTCGTGGCCGACAGGGCCGAGCCGGCGCCCTCCATGCGGGACGAGGACGCGCTGACCGGGCTGGTCGCCGCGCGGGACGGGGTGATCGTCTCACTCGAGGTAACGGGCGGACAGACGCTCGTAAAAACGGGGGACGTCGTCACGCAGGGACAAATGCTGGTGTCCCCGGTCGTGCCGCCCACCCGGGAGGGCGGACTATACCACCACTCGCCCGGCCGGGGGCGGATCATGGCGCGCACCGAACACCGCGAGACCGTCCTCTGCCCGACCGAACGGCTCGAAAAACGCTACACCGGGGCGCAGAAGACCCAGTACGCGCTGGTTTTGGGTACAAGGCGTGTAAATTTGTATTTTGGGAGTGGTATTGCCGGGGGGACTTGTGATAAAATAGTAGAAAAAACAAGGCTTTCCATCGGCCCTTATCTTTCGCTGCCGGTCTCGGTCGTCCGCCAGACCTATCGGTTCTACGAGCCGGTACCGGTGACCGAGCGGGCCGAGACCGCGGCCGAGGCCGCCGCCGGGCGGTATTTTAACCGCTTGGCGCAGACGGTGGACGGCACGGTCGGGGAGACCGGCTGGGAGCTGCAGGAGGAGGAGGGCGCGGTGCGCCTGACCCTGCACGCCGCGTGCGTCGAGCAGATCGCCTGTGAGGTGATCGACGAGACGCCCCTGCCCGAACCCGAGCCGGAGCTCGCGGAAAGCCCATCCTGAAAGGACCACAAGCAGATTATGATTGAAAAAACCATGCAGATGGAGCAGGTCGGGCTGATGATCAGCATTTTCGGCGCGTTCGATGAGAACATCAAGCTCATCGAGCGCGAGCTGGGCGTTTCGGTCGTCAGCCGGGAGACCGAGCTGAAAATTTCGGGCGAGCCCGAGGCCGTATCGGTCGCCGAGCGGGTCTTTTCCGCGCTGATGGAGATGGCCCGCCGGGGCGAGACCGTCGGCGTGCAGACCGTGCAGTACGTCATCGGTCTGGCGCGCGAGGGACGGGAGTCCGAGGTGCACGCGATGGGGCGCGACGTGCTCGTCATCACGGCCAAGGGCAAGCCGGTCAAGGCCAAGACCCTGGGCCAGAAGCAGTATATGGAGGCCATCCGGGCGAATACGGTCACGATGGGCATCGGCCCGGCGGGTACGGGCAAGACCTATCTGGCCGTCGCCGCCGCCGTCGCCGCCTTCCGGGACAAGCAGGTCTCCCGCATCATCCTGACCCGCCCGGCGGTCGAGGCGGGCGAAAAGCTGGGCTTCCTGCCGGGCGACCTGCAAAGCAAGGTCGATCCCTACCTGCGTCCGCTTTACGACGGCCTGTTCGACATGCTGGGCGCGGAAAATTTCCAGAAGCATATGGAAAAAGGCTCGATCGAGGTCGCGCCGCTGGCCTATATGCGCGGCCGCACGCTCGATGATTCCTTCATCATTCTGGATGAGGCGCAGAACACCACACCCGAGCAGATGAAGATGTTTCTGACCCGCATCGGCTTCGGCTCCAAGGCGGTCATCACGGGCGACGTAACCCAGATTGACCTGCCGGACGGCAAGACCTCGGGTCTCAAGGAGGCCGCGCGGGTGCTGGCCGGGGTGGAGGGCATCGCCCAGTGCTACCTGACCGAAAAGGACGTTGTCCGCCACGAGCTGGTACAGCGCATCGTCAAGGCCTACGCCGATTATGAGGCGCGGAAGAAGCCGCGCGTGCGGGAGGAGCGCCCGGTTCGCCCGGCGCGTCCGAATCCGGACAAGCCCGCGCCCAGCCATACGTTCAGACGCCGTTTGGAGGGAAGAAAATGAACCATGAGATCCGTGTGACCGCCGAGGCGGCGGTCGAAAACGAGGACGAGCTGCGCGCGCTCATCACCAAATGCGCGCTCCGGGTGCTCGAGAGCGAGGGCGTGGACTTCGACGCCTTTGTCGACGTCACCATCGTGGACGGGGAGACCATCCGCGAGATGAACCGCGAATACCGGGACAAGGACGCGGTCACCGACGTGCTCTCCTTCCCGATGTACGAGTTTTATAACGGCGAGCCCGAGGAAGAACTCGAGGCCGATCCCGAGAGCGGCCGGGTCATGCTGGGCGATATGATTTTGAATTACGACCGCGCCCGCGAGCAGGCCGCCGATTTCGGCCACTCGGTCGCGCGTGAGTGCGGCTTTTTGACCGTCCATTCGGTTCTGCACCTGCTGGGCTACGACCACGAGCGGGAGGAGGACGACCGCCTGCTCATGCGCGGCAAGGAGGAGGAGAACCTGACTTCGCTCGGTCTGGTGCGCGGCTGATGGGACATGAAATTCGCAAGCTCCGCCAGAGCTTTGCCTACGCCCTGCGCGGCATCCGGCTGTGTATGCGGTCAGAGCGCAACTTCCGCATCCATCTGACCGCCGCGGCCTATGTCACCCTGTTCGCCCTGCTCGGGCGGCTGTCCGCCATACAATGCGCCCTGCTGGCGCTGTGCTTCGGCGTGATGATGGGCGCCGAGCTGATGAACACCGCCGTCGAGCGGCTGTGCGACTGGAAGGCCTCGGGCTACGACCCGACCGTGCGCGACGCCAAGGACATCGCGGCGGCGGCGGTCTTCCTGTGCGCGCTGGCCTGCGTCGTCGTGGGCGCTCTGTTTTTCCTGCGCGCGCCCGTTCTGACGCGCATCTGGCATATATTACTTACCGCGCCATGGCTGGCCGGCCTGCTTTTGCTCAGCATCCCCGCCGCCCTGTGGTTTATTTTTGCGTTTGGAAGGAAAAAATAAATGGAAATTACGAAAACTGCGATCATTTCGGTGGTCGGCCGCCCCAACGTGGGCAAATCCACTCTGACGAACAAGCTGGTCGGCCGCAAGGTCGCCATCGTCTCGAACAAGCCCCAGACCACCCGCACCCGCATCACCGGCCTTTTGAACAAGGACGGCTGTCAGTATGTCTTTCTGGACACGCCCGGCCTGCATAAGCCGCGCTCCCGTCTGGGCGACTACATGGTCAAGGTGGTCGAGGACACCGTGTCCGAGGTGGACGCGGCCGCGCTCGTCGTCGAGCCGGTGGCGAACATCGGCGCGCCCGAGGAAAGCCTGATCCGCCAGATCGAGGCGGCGGGCATCCCGGCCGTGCTGGTCATTAACAAGGTCGATACCGTCAAAAACGAGGCCCTTCTGGCCGTCATCGCGGCCTATGCCGCGCGGCATGACTTTGCCGCCGTCGTGCCGGTCTCGGCACGCACGGGCAAGGGTCTGGATGCGCTGCTCTCCGAATTTGAGAAATTCGCCCTCGAAGGCCCCCAGCTTTTCCCCGAGGACATGGTCTCCGACCAGCCCGAAAAGCAGGTCGCAGCCGAGGTCATCCGCGAGAAAATGCTGCTTTTGCTCGACCGCGAGGTGCCGCACGGCGTGGCGGTCGGCATTGAGCACATGGAGACCCGGGAGGACGGCCTGACCGAAATTCACGCGACGATCTACTGCGAGAAGGCCAGCCACAAGGGCATCATCATCGGCAAGGGCGGCGCGATGCTCAAGAAGATCGGCGAGCTGGCCCGCCGCGACCTCGAGCGCGATCTGGGCGGCAAGGTCTACCTGAATCTGTGGATCAAGGTCAAGGAGGACTGGCGAAATAACCAGTATCAGATGCGCAATTTTGGCTATCAGGACGAATGATGTCCACTTTCGCAAATATTTTCCGCTTATATTCTCTCCCGATCCCGGCTATGCTAGCCGTGAAAGGGGAGAGCGCACATGGATCTTCAGGAATTCTGGAATCTGTTTATCTATACCGGCGAGCCCGCGGCCTATCTGCTGTACCGCGGCCTGTCCGACGAAAGGAAGGGCTATGGAGCATCTGACAGTCAAGGGTCTTGTCCTCCGCGAGACCGATTTCGGTGACAGCGACCGGTACATAAGCGTCCTGACCGAGTCGGGCGCGCGGATCGAGGTGCTGTGCCGGGGCGTGCGGCGGCGGGGCGGAAGGCAGTCGAACGCGGTGCGCCTGTTCTGCTGGAGCGAGCTGACGCTTTACCATGCCCGGAACAAATACACGCTCAACGCCGCCGAGCTCATCACCTCCTTCTGGGGGGTGACGGCCAGCATGGAGACCTACGCCATGTGCTGCTATCTGGCCGAGCTGACCGCCCACATGACCGACACCGACGAGGAGCAGCCGGCGGTCACCCGTCTGCTGCTTTACGCTCTGCGGGCGGTGGCCGAGCAGAAACGTGACCCGGTATTGGTCAAGGCCGCGTTCGAGCTGCGGCTGATGGCCGAGACCGGCTTCTATCCCGCGCTGACCGGCTGCGCGGCCTGCGGCGGCCCGACCGGGGAGGACGTCTGGTTTTCCCCGCGCGACGGCGTCAGCCGGTGCACGGCCTGCGCCGGCCGGCTGGGTGCGCCCGGCTATGTCCGCCTGCTGCCCGGCACGCTGGCCGCGCTGGCGCATATCCTGCAATGTGAGATCCCGCGCGTCTTCGCCTTCGCGCTGGGCGGCTCGTCGCGCGACCAGCTCGCGCGTATCTGCGAGGAATACGCCCTCTGCCGGGCGGAGCGCGGCTTCGACAGCCTGAATTTTTACCATTCCCTTTTTCCGTAATCTTTATTTGTATCGCTTTGGAGCATTGGAATTATGAACCGATTATCTGAAAAATCACTGCGGACGCTCGAGTATTTCACCGTGCTCGATATGCTGGCCGCCGAGACCGTTTCGGCTCGGGGCCGGGAGCTGGCGCTTGCCCTGCGTCCGTCCGAGGACGCGGAGGACGTCGCCCTCCACCTGCGCCAGACGACCGACGCCAAGGATATGATGGTCAAAAACGGCTCGCCCGCCCTGTCGGGCATCCGGGACGTGACCGCCGCTCTGCGCCGGGCCGACGTGGGCGGCGCGCTCAACCTGCGCGAGCTGTTACAGGTCGCGTCGCTCTTACAGACCGCCCGGCTGATGCAGGGATACTTTGCCGAGCAGGAGGAAAAGACCTCCCTGACCCCGATCTGCCGCCTGCTCTCGGGCAACCGCAGTCTGGAGCAGGAGATTACGACCGCGATTATCTCCGAGGAGGAGATCGCTGACGGCGCTTCGTCCGAGCTGGCCTCCATCCGCCGCGAGATGCGCCGGATCGGCGGCCGCGTGCGCGAGACGCTCGGTCGTATGATTTCGGGCGAACGCGCAAAATACTTACAGGAGGCCATCGTCACCCAGCGAAACGGCCGTTACGTCGTGCCGGTCAAGGCCGAGCACCGGGGCGACGTGCCCGGTCTCGTGCACGACACCTCCGGCTCGGGCGCGACTCTGTTCGTCGAGCCGGCGCAGGTCGTCGAGATCAACAACCAGCTCAAGGTGCTCGAGGGACGGGAACAGCAGGAGATCGAGCGCATTCTGGCCGACCTGTCAGCGCAGGTCTCGGCCTGCTCGGAGAGCATCCGGCAGGACTACGACGCGCTGACCACCTTCGACTTCATCTTCGCCCGCGCCCGCCTGTCCTTCAAGCTCAATGCCTGTGAGCCGCACCTGGTCGAGGGCTACGCGGTCAGCCTGAAGCGTGCCCGCCACCCGCTGCTCGACCCCAAGACCGCCGTGCCCATCGACATCGCGCTGGGCGGGGACTATGACACGCTCGTCATCACCGGCCCCAACACGGGCGGCAAGACGGTCTCGCTCAAGACCCTCGGCCTGCTCTGCCTGATGGCCCAGTCCGGCCTGCACATCCCGGCCAGCGAGCTGTCCGAGGTCTGCATTTTTGACCACGTTTACGCCGACATCGGCGATGAGCAGTCGATCGAGCAGAGCCTTTCGACCTTCTCGGCGCACATGAAGACGATCGTTGCGATCATGGAGAAGTGCGCCCCGGGCGATCTCGTCCTGTTCGACGAGCTGGGCGCAGGCACCGACCCGGTCGAGGGCGCGGCGCTGGCCGTTTCGGTCATCTCCTACGCCCGCCAGATGGGCGCGCGCGTGGCCGCGACCACTCATTATTCCGAGCTGAAAACCTTCGCGCTGACCACCGACGGGGTCGAAAACGCCTCGTGCGAGTTCGACGTTTCCACCCTGCGGCCGACCTACAAGCTGCTGACCGGCATCCCGGGCAAGTCGAACGCCTTTGCGATCGCCGCGCGGCTGGGACTCCAGCCGGTCATCCTCGAGCGGGCAAAGGAGCAGATTTCGACCGAAAACACCCGGTTCGAGGACGTTCTGGCCGAGCTGGAGAAGGAACGCCGTCAGCTTGAAAAATACAAGGCCGAGGCCGAGCGCCTGCGCGCCGCCGCCCAGAGCGAGCGCGATAAGGCCGAAAATCTGCGCGACAAGACGCAGGACGAGACCGACCGCATCCTCGAATCCGCCCGTCTCAAGGCCGACCGCATCCTGAAGGACGCGCGCATGACGGCCGAAACCGTCTTCGACGAGCTGGACGAGATGAAGAAACGCTCCCAGAAGGGCGCGGCCGAGCAGAACCTCTCGGCGGCCAAGGCCGCGCTGCGCGGTGTCATCACCCAGACCGAGTCCGAGCTGCGCCGCAAATCGACCGAAAAGCGCACGGTCGCGCCCGAGGAGCAGAAGCCTCTCGCACCGGGCGACGAGGTGCAGCTTTTGAACGTCTCGGGCGTCACCGCGACCGTCCTCAAGGCGCCCGACAAGGACGGCAACCTGACCGTGCAGGCCGGCATCATGAAGATGACCGTCCGCGCCGACGAGGTGCGCCCGGTGCGCAAGCAGAAGGAGAAGCAGAAGCCGCAAAAGACCTTCCGCGCCGGGCAGGGCGGCGTGCGCGAGCTGCGCGTCGCCACCACCCCGAGCGAGATCGACGTGCGCGGCCTGTGCGCCGAGGAGGCCATTTTAGAGGTCGATCAGTTCATCTCTTCCGCCCTCATGAGCAAGCTGCCCACCGTCCGCATCATCCACGGCAAGGGCACCGGTACCCTGCGCGCCGCCATCCAGAATCACTTAAGACGCAATAAATTCTGCAAAACCGTGCGTAACGGCGTGTTCGGCGAGGGAGAAATGGGCGTCACCGTCGTAGAGTTTAAATAAACAAAAGTACACAAAAGTATACAAAATCATGCGAAATTCCGGCCGATTTCCGTCTCATTTGTCCTTGTTTCCGGATGAATCGTGCAAAATCCGTCTATTTTCTACAAATCGTTTCAGCCTTTCAGGTAGGGTTTGTGCAAAAATTGGGATTGACGAAAAGACAAAAAAACGGTATTCTATAAGTAACTTGAAAATTGGCTGTATGGATCGAAGATCTGATAAAACTTTAAATTAGGGAGCGATGAGGAAATGTATTCGAAAGAAGTACAGGTTACCAACCAGGTAGGTCTCTATGCAAGACCGGCAACTTTTTTCATTCAGAAGGCAAATGAGTTTAAGAGCACCATCCTCGTTGAGAAGGAAGAGCGCCGCGTAAATGCAAAGAGCCTGCTCGGCATCCTGTCTCTTGGCATCACCAAGGGCACCACGATCAACCTGATCGCTGACGGCCCGGACGAGGAAGAGGCGGTAAGCGCGCTGGTCGAGCTGATCACCTCCAACTTCTCGGACTGATATTTTTCCGGCACTTCAAAAAAGCACCGCGTCAGCGGTGCTTTTCTTTTCCCGCAAGCCCCATGACGAAAGGAGACCTGACCCTTGTCCGAGCGTTTTGAAGAACTGAAGACCCGCGTGCTCAGCCTGCCCTATGAGCCGGGCGTGTATATCATGAAGAACCGGGCGGGGCAGGTCATCTACGTGGGCAAGGCCAAGGCGCTGAAAAACCGGGTCTCCCAGTATTTTCAGTCCGATTCCCGGCACAGCCCCAAGACCATCCGCATGGTCTCCCAGATCTGGGACTTTGATATTATCGTGACCGAGTCTGAGTTTGAGGCGCTCGTGCTCGAAAACGCGATGATCAAGAAATACAAGCCCAAGTACAACATCCTGCTCAAGGACGACAAGGGCTACCCGTATATCAAGGTCACGACCTCGAGGCCCTTCCCGACCTTTTCGATCGTCTCCAAGCCCGCGGCCGACGCCGACCGCTATTTCGGCCCCTATTCGAGCCGCCGGGCGGCGCGGCAGGCGATCGACACGATCTCCGAGACCCTGCGGCTGGCCACCTGCCGCCGGGTGTTTCCGCGCGACATCGGGAAGGAGCGCCCCTGCCTGAACCACCACCTCGGGCGGTGCATCGCGCCCTGCACGGGCGGCGTGACGGCGGAGGAATACGCGGCGCGGATCGGGGAGGCGGTCTCCCTGCTCGAGGGAAACTACAAGGGGCTGGTGCGCGACCTCGAGACCCGCATGAACGAGGCGGCCGAGGCGCTGCGCTTCGAGCAGGCCGCCGTCCTGCGCGACCGGATGAAGGCCGTGCGCGCGCTGGGCGAAAAGCAGAAGGTGGTCGCGGGCGCGTTCTCCGAGCTGGACGCGGTCGCCTATGTGCAGGGGCAGACGCGCGGCTGCGTGGTCGTCCTGCATTACCTGACCGGCGCGCTGCACGACAAGGAGTTCACTCTGCTCGACGGCGTGACCGCGGCCGACGCGGGCGAGGCGCTGGGCGCCTTTCTGAAGCAGTATTACGCCCTGCGCAACGCCGCGCCCCGCACCGTCCTGCTCTCGAATCCGATCGAGGAGATGGACGCGGTGGCTGAGTTCCTGTCCTCGATCGCCGGGCGGAAGGTCGAGGTTGCCGTGCCCCAGCGCGGACGGCGGCACGACCTCGTGCGGCTGGCCGAGAAGAACGCCCGCGAGGAGATCCTGCGCGTCGAGACCGGGCAGGAGCGGCGGCTCAAGTCGCTCGAGCTGCTGGGCGAGATGACCGGTCTGCCCGAGCCGCCCACCCTGCTCGAGGCCTACGATATCTCGAACTTCGCCGGACAGGACACGGTCGGCTCGATGATCGTTTTCGAGGACGCCCGGCCCAAAAAGAGCCGCTACCGCAAGTTCAAGATCGAGTGCGCCGCGCAGGGGCAGGATGACTACGCCGCGATGGCCGAAATGCTGACCCGCCGCCTGCAGCACTGGAAGGACGGGGACGAGAAGTTCTGCCCGCTGCCCTCGGCCTTCCTGATCGACGGCGGTCTGGGGCACGTGCGCACGGCTCAGCGCGTGCTGGACAGCTTCGGCGTGACGACGCCCTGCTTCGGCATGGTCAAGGACGACCACCACCGCACGCGCGGTCTGGTCGCGCCCGACGGGCGCGAGTTCGGCATCTCGACCGTTCCGGCCGTTTTCGCCCTGATCGGCCGGATGCAGGAGGAGGTGCACCGCTTCGCGATCACCTACAACCGCCAATTGGGCACGAAAAAGGTGCGCGGTTCCTCGCTCGACAAGATCGAGGGCGTGGGCGAAAAGCGCCGCGCCGACCTGCTGCGCCACTTCGGCAGCATCGAGAACATCCGCGCCGCCTCGCTCGACGAGCTGGCACGCATCGTGCCCCGCACGACGGCCGAGCGGATTCAGGCGTTCTATCATCCAGACGAAAAAACGGAGGAAATATAAACTATGCGCGTCATTTCCGGCACGGCGCGGGGCAAAAAGCTGACCCCGGTGCCCGGCATGAACACCCGGCCGACGACCGACCGGGTCAAGGAATCCATTTTCAACATCATCCAGAACCACGTGCGCGGCGCGCGCGTGCTCGACCTGTTCGCGGGCACCGGCCAGATGGGCATTGAGGCCCTGTCCCGGGGCGCGGCCCGCTGCGACTTCGTCGACCACGACCGCACGGCGCAGGAGACCGTCCGCAGGAATATCGCCGCCGCCCGGGTGGACGACCGCGCGGTGTTGCATAAGGGGGAATTTTCCGCCTTTCTCGCCGCCCGGCGGCCGGGGAGCTTCGATCTGATCTTTTTGGACCCGCCTTACGGCGGAAAAATCCTGAATGACGCACTTTATGACATAGAAAGGTTTGACATTTTGTCGAAGGATGGTATAATAGTATGCGAAAGTGCGGTAGAAGACCAGATCGTGACCGGTCTGGCCGTCGGTCGGGAGTACCGCTATGGCACGATTAAAATCACGATCGTTCGGAACGATCAGGAAGACGGGACAGACCAATGAAAACTGCGATCTATCCCGGCAGCTTTGATCCGGTGACCCTCGGCCATCTGGACGTTATCGAGCGCGCCTCCGCGCTGTTCGACCGTCTGATCGTCGTGGTCATGCACAACCAGACGAAGAAGCCGATGTTTACCGCCGAAGAACGCGCCGCCCTCCTGCGCCGCGTGACCGGGCACCTGCCCAATGTGGAAATAGACTGCTTTGACGGCCTTCTGGCTGCCTACGCCGCCGAGCGCGGCGCATGCACTATCGTCAAGGGTCTGCGCGCAGTCTCCGATTTTGAGTACGAGTTCCAGATGGCGCTGGCAAACCGCAAGCTCAATCCCGACGTGGATACCACCTTCCTCATGACCAGCGCGGAATACATGTATCTCTCCTCCTCGGTCGTCAAGGACATTGCCGCCCACGGCGGCTCGATCCGCGACTTTGTTTCCCCCGAGATCGAGACGGAGATCCTGAAACGAATGCGAAAGGAAGATTGAGAAATGGCTGCTGCAATCGAAGAACTGATCAACAGCATACAGGAAATGGTACAGGAGGCGTGGACGCTTCCGCTCTCGAGCGACAAGTGCGTCATCGAGCGCGAGCGCATGCTCGACCTGATTGACGAGCTGCGCACCTCGCTGCCCGCCGACATCAAAATGGCCGCCGACATCGTCGAAAAACGCAACGAGATGATGGCCTCGGGCAAGCGTGAGCTGGACACCATGAAGCAGCGCTTCGAGGAGGAGGCGCGCCGCATGGTCAGCCAGACCGAGATCGTCCAGGAGGCCCGCAAGAAGGCCAAGGAGATCGTCGGAAACGCCGAGATTCAGGCGCGCGAGCTGCGCCGCGCCGCGAACGAGTACTGTGAGGACACCCTCAAGCGCTCGGAGGAGTCGCTGGCTGTCTCGCTTGACGAGATGAAGAAGGCCCGTGCCCGCTTCAAAAACGCCGCCAAGTAAGGTATGCGGCGTTCCCGTGCAGTTTCTGCCTGTTTCAAAGTCCGTCCCTTTCCGGGGCGGACTTTTTTGCGTCTTTCGTAACCTTGGCCTTTTCGCGCCCCGTCCGTTTTCGGCCTGCGTCCGAACAAACGTACGAAAAATTGCAAAAATCGATAAAATTGGCAGAATATGTACGAATTTCATATCCAAAAATTCGGAAATGACAGAAGATAGGGGTTGCAATTCAGTAACAGACCGTCTATAATAAAGTAAGAGTGGAGGATTGTGGGGGAAATCTCCGGAATTTCCCATTCCGCACAAGCGAGGTGAGGCCGGATGAAGGGCGCATATGAGCATACCGTCGACGCCAAGGGGCGGATGTTTGTCCCCGCCCGGCTGAGAGACGCGCTGGGCGACCGCTTCACGGTCACCAAAGGGCTGGACGGCTGCATCGCCGCCTATCCCGCCGCCGAATGGGACGCACTCGAAGCAAAGATCCGCGCGCTGCCCATGTCCAAGGCCCGCGACCTGCAGCGGTTTTTCTTCGCCGCCGCAGCCGACGTCGAGCTGGACAGTCAGGGCCGTATCCTGCTGCCCGCCGGCCTGCGCCGGTACGCCGGGATCGAACGGGAGGTCGTTGTCATCGGCGCGGCCGCCCACGCCGAGATCTGGGACGCCGCCCGCTGGGAAGCGTACAGCGGCGCCATCACGGACGACCGCATCGCGGCCGCCATGGAGGACATTGGTTTTTGATCTTATGAACGAATTTTTCCATATCAGCATCCTGCTCGCGCCCTGTCTGGACGCGCTCCGCATCCGTCCCGACGGCGTCTATATCGACGCGACGCTGGGCGGCGCGGGTCACTCCCGGCAGATCGCCGACCGGCTGACCGCGGGGGGCACCCTCCTGTGCATCGACCGGGACGACGAGGCCCTGCAGAACGCCGAAACAAAGCTCGCCCCCGTGCGGGAGCGGGTGCGCCTGTGCAAGAGCGACTTCCGCCGCCTGGACGAGGTGCTCGCCCGGGAGGGCTTCTCCGGGGCGGACGGCATCCTGTTCGATCTGGGCGTGTCCTCGCCCCAGCTCGACGAGGGCTACCGCGGCTTTTCCTATATGCAGGACGCGCCGCTCGATATGCGCATGGACCGGCAGCAAAGCCTGACCGCCTACGACGTGGTCAACGGCTGGAGCCGGGACGAGCTGCGCCGCATCCTCTTCGAGTACGGAGAGGAGCGCTACGCACCCCTGATCGCTGCCGCGATCGAGCGGGAGCGTGAAAAGAAACCCATCGAGACCACGCTCGAGCTGGTCTCGATCATCCGATCGGCCATGCCGGCCAAGGCGCTGCGCGAAAAGCAGCACCCGGCCAAACGGTCGTTTCAGGCCATCCGCATCGCCGTCAACGACGAGCTGGGCGCGGTGGCCGAAGCGATGGATAAGGCGATCGACGTGCTGAAGCCGGAGGGACGGCTGGCCGTTATCACCTTCCATTCGCTCGAGGACCGCATCGTCAAGACCGCCTTCCAGAAGGCCGCGCAGGGCTGCACCTGCCCCAAGGACTTCCCGGTCTGCGTCTGCGGCAAGAAGCCAAAGGTCAAGATCATCACACGAAAGCCCATCGTCCCGGACAGCCGGGAGGTGGCCGAGAACGCCCGCGCCCGCAGCGCCAAGCTGCGCGTGTGCGAGAAGCTCGGGGCGGACGGCCGGTAATGGTCAGCTTTTCGCCCGCCGCACAGGGTATTATCAATTGAGAGGAGTTCCTGAAGCATGGTCCGTGCAAGCCGCGAAAGCGTTGCCTACCGGCTGGACGAGGACGGCGTGGACACCAGCCGCTTTGCCGGCGGTGACAAAAAGCGCCGGTCGTCCGCCGGCGCCGAACCGGAAAAGGGAAAGAAAAAAGGGGCCAGGGGGGTCCGTATGCGCCGGAAGATCCGTCTGGTGACGCCCGCGCGCCTGTTCTGCGGCATTTTTGTCGTGTTCATGTGCGCCGGCATGATCTATTCCCAGATGCGCCTGACCCAGCTCACCAACCAGATCAGCGAGCGGCAGGCCACGCTCGAGGATCTTGCCAGTGAGCAGGTCGCGCTCACCAGCAAGTACGAGCAGCAGTACAATGCGGATTTTATCGCAGATTACGCCGAAAATACGCTTGGTATGGTCAAGCTGGGCACCGCCCAGGTCGAGTATCTCGAGCTGTCCAGCCCGGACGAGATCGAGGTCAGCCGGGACACCGCGACGATCAGCGGCGCCGTCGGCGGGCTGGTGCGCGGCTTCACCGCGATTTTGGAATATCTGCGCTGAGCCCCGCAATAGGATAGATACTACGGGAGTGAGAGGTGTGCAGCACTTCTGACTCCCTCTTTTTTCCAAATTACGCAGGAATTTATCTCGGAGGAATCACGCTTATGCCGATCAAAGGCCCCGGCGGGCAGATGCGCACCCGCCTGAAATGGATGGCCATTCTGGCCTGCACCCTGGGCTTCCTCGCCGTCATCGTGCGGCTGTTCTGGATGCAGGTATATCACTACGATTATTACAATAGCTGGGCCAACAAGCTCCAGACCCGCGACACCATCCTGACGCCCAAGCGCGGCTCCATTCTGGACTCGAACGGCGTCGAGCTGGCGGTCTCGGCCAGCACCGAGCGCATTGAGGTCTACCCCAAGCTGGTGTATGACGAGGACATCAACGACAAGGTGCTGGGCTACTCCAAGGAGGAGCAGCAGGAGCGGCTGGCCAAGCTGCTCTCCAAATATCTGGACGTCAGCTACGAGACCGTCTTAAAACAGGTGCAGGACGAGAACTACGGCGGCCTGACCGTCGCCTCGGGCGTGGAGAAGGAGGTCACCGACCAGATCCGCGCCGAGGTGCAGGCGGCACGCGAGGCATACTACACCCAGCGCGCCGAGATCAAGAAGGCGGGCGGCGGCCGGTACACCGAGGAGGCCTACCTCTACACGGGCTACGGCTTCCAGTCCGATTACCACCGCTATTATCCGCTGCGCTCCTTCGCCTCGCAGGTCGTCGGACAGCTCAATTCCGAGGGCGTGGGAAGCTGGGGCATCGAGGCCCAGTACGAGAGCGAGCTGGCCGGTTCGGTCGGCCGCGTCGTGCGCGCGGGCAGCGCGGCGGGCGATAACCTGCCGGTCGAGGCCGAGCAGTACGTCCCCGCGCAGGACGGCAACTCGGTCGTGCTGGCGATGGACTCCAAAATTCAGGAGATCGTCGAAAAGCAGTGCGAGACCGCGCTGGCTGACAACCCCGAGGCGGCGGGCGGCGTTTCGGGCATCGTCATGGACGTCAAGACGGGCGACGTGCTGGCCATGGCCAACCTGCCCGAGTACGATGTCAACGAGCCGAAGACGATCACGAGCGAGCACCTGCTCGAGGAGCTGAAGGAAAACGTCGCGGAAAAGCTGACCGAGGCCGGAATGGACCCGAATATCACGCTTTCGGACGCATGGTACGCCGAGGGCGGCGCGGAAAACCTGACCGACGCCCAGCGCGAAAATCAGGAGCTGACCAAGCTGCTGGGCGAGGCGCGCTCCGAGATCCTCTACAAGATGTGGCGCATCAGCCCGGTGTCCGATTCCTATGAGCCGGGCTCGATCTTCAAGCTGTTCACGGTCGCCTCGGCCTACGAGGAGCACGCGGTCAAGGAGACCGACAGCTTCGTCTGCGGCGGCCGCCTGCAGGTCGACTCCAAGACCTCGATCAGCTGTCACAAGAAGGGCGGTCACGGCGCCCAGACCCTGACGCAGGCGCTGATGAACTCGTGCAACGTCGCGATGATGAATATCAGCTTCAAGCTGGGCGCGGATAAGTTCTTTGAATATTTCGATGCGTTCGGCCTGATGGACCCGACCGGCATTGACCTGCCGGGCGAGCCGCAGGGCCGCAACAGCCAGATGCACGCGGTCGAGACCCTGCGCAAGACCAAGAGTACGCTGGCGACGGCCTCGTTCGGCCAGCGCTTCAAGGTCACGCCCATCCAGATGCTTTCGACCGTCTGCGCCATCGTAGACGACGGCAAGCTGAAAACGCCCCGTCTTGTCAAGGAGATCCGCTATCCGGACGGCACGGTCAAGGAGACCTTCGAGCCTGAGATCAAGCGGCAGGTCATCTCGGCCGAGACCTCGGCCTATATGCGCTCGGCGATGGAGCAGGTCGTTTCGGCCGGTACCGGCCAGAACGCCTACGTCGCGGGCTACCGCATCGGCGGCAAGACCGCGACCTCCGAGCTGTCCACCCCGGGCACCCCGCTGGACGAGCAGCGCTTTACCGCCTCGTTCGTGGGCGTCGCCCCGATCGACGATCCCCAGATCGCCGTACTCGTCATCATCTCCGACCTGCCCTATGAGGCCACCCACGGCGGCGGCGCGATCGCCGCGCCCGTTGTCGGCCGTATCATGAGCGAGGTTCTGCCTTACATCGGCGTCGAGCCGGTCTACACCGACGACGAAGCCGACCGCCGCGAGCTGGCTGTGCCGCGCGTCGTCGAGCTGACCAGGGAGGAGGCGCAGGCCGCCGCCGAAAACGCGGGTCTGACCTGCCGGTTCCTGGGCGAGGGCGATACCGTCAGTGATCAGGTGCCCTCGGCGGGCGTCAAGATCCCGGCGGGCAGCGAAATGCTCATTTATCTGGGCGACCGCACCAAGACCACCGAAAAGGTCACCGTGCCCAACCTGCTGGGTCAGGGCCCGGAGGAAGTCGAATACCGCCTGAAAAACAACAATCTCTATCTCAAACGCACCGGCGTTGCCACGAATAAGTACAACTGGCAGACCACGGCCGTCAAGCAGAACCCGGCGCCCGGCGCCAAGGTCAACGTGGGTACGGTCATCGAGGTCGAATTCTCCAATACGCAGGGCGTTAACGACAGATAAAACCAGATCGTTTGAAATGAGGGAAGCATGATGAAACTGCGTCAACTGTTAGCAAATATTCCGATCGAATCGTCCGCCGTCGATCTCGAGACCGAGATCGGTGAGGTGCGCTATGACTCCCGTTCGGTGCAGCCGGGCGACCTGTTCGTCGCCATCCGGGGCTACGCGACTGACGGCCACGCATTTATCGGCATGGCGCTCGCCAAGGGTGCGGCCGCCGTGCTGTGCGAGGAGGCCGGGAAGGGCATTCCGGCGATCGTGGTCAAAAATTCCCGCGCCGCGCTGGCCGATCTGGCGGCCAACCGCTTCGGTCACCCGGCCGACCGGCTGACCATGATCGGCGTGACCGGCACGAATGGCAAGACCACGACGACCACGCTCGTCAAGCACATCCTGGAGACCGAAGGGCACAAGGTCGGCCTGATCGGCACGAATCAGAACATGATCGGCGACGAGATCGTCCCGACCGAGCGCACAACGCCCGAATCCTACGAGCTGCAGGCCCTGTTCGCCCGCATGGCGGACGCGGGCTGCACCCACTGCGTCATGGAGGTCTCCTCCCATTCGCTCGTGCTTGACCGCGTGCGCGGCGTGCGCTTCCGGGTGGGCGCGTTCACCAATCTGACGCAGGATCATCTGGACTTCCATCATACGATGGAGGAATACCGCCGCGCCAAGGCCCGGCTGTTTTCCATGTGCGACACCGGCGTCATCAACGCGGACGATCCGGTCGCCGGGCAGATGCTGGCGGACGCCGCCTGCCCCTGCCTGACCTTCTCGGCGCAGGCCGATCAGCAGGCTGACCTGACCGCTTCGGACATCGCCCTGCACGCCGACGGCGTGACCTTCCGCGCGGCCTTCCGCGGTCAGACTGTGCCCGTGCGCCTGGGCATCCCGGGTCATTTCTCGGTCGAAAACGCGCTGACCGCCATGGGCATCTGTCTGGCGCTGGACGTGCCGGCTGACCGCATCGCGGCGGCGCTCGCGACCGCGCACGGCGTCAAGGGCCGCGCCGAGGTCGTCCCGACCGACACCGATTACACCATCCTCATCGACTACGCGCACGCGCCCGACGGCGTGGACAACATTCTGCGCACCGTGCAGGGCTTCGCCAAGGGTCGGGTCATCGCGGTGTTCGGCTGCGGCGGCGACCGCGACCGCACCAAGCGCCCGATCATGGGGCGTATCGCCGCCGAGCTGGCCGATTACTGCATCGTCACCTCGGATAACCCGCGCACCGAGGAGCCGCAGGCCATCATCGACGAGATTTTGACCGGTATGCAGGACGCCAAGGTGCCGGTCGAGGCCATCTGCGACCGTCCGTCCGCCATCCATCATGCCATGGACATTGCGCAGGCGGGCGACGTCATCGTCCTGATGGGCAAGGGGCACGAGACCTATCAGGAGATCAACCACGTCAAGCACCACATGGACGAGCGCGAGATCGTGCAGGACTATTTTCAGAAATAAAATATTGATTTTCAGATAAAAAGAAGGATATACGATGCAGGAATTTACCTTATCGCAGGCGGCGGAATGGACAAACGGCCGCGCGAGCGTGGACGCGGTCATTACGAACGTCGTCCGGGACGCACGTGAGGCCGGGCCGGGCAGCCTGTTCATCGCGCTGGCGGGCGAGCGGTTCGACGGCCATGACTTCATCGGTCAGGCCATCGAACGCGGCGCGGCCGCCGTCATGACCCACCGGGCGGACGAGACCTATCCCGTGCCCGCGCTCTACGTGGCCGATACCCGGCAGGGGCTGCTCGATCTGGCGGGCGGCTACCGGGCGCAGTTCGACTGCCCGGTCGTCGCGGTGACCGGCTCGGTCGGTAAGACCACGACCAAGGAGATGATCGCGGCTGTCCTGTCCGAGCGGTACGACACCCTCAAGACCGAGGGCAACTACAACAACACGGTCGGTATGCCGCTGACCGCCCTGCGCATGGACGAAAACACCGAGGCCGCCGTCTTTGAGATGGGCATGTCGGCCTTCGGTGAGATTGCCTCCATGGCGGCCTGCGGCCAGCCCAATCTGGCCGTCATCACGATGATCGGCACCTCGCACATCGAGTTTCTCGGCTCGCGCGAGGGCATCTGCCGCGCCAAAATGGAGATCCTCGAGGGTCTGGCCGCGCGGGGCGGCATCGCCGTCCTAAACGGCGACGAACCCCTGCTCTGGGAGCAGCGGGAGCGGCTTTTCGGCCGGATCGTCTGGTTCGGCAAGGAAAATCCGGCCTGCGACTTCCGCGCCGAGGAGATTTCCTGCGCGGACGGCACGCTCCGCTTCAAGCTGATCTGGCCGGAGGGCGAGCGGATGGTCGCGGTCGCCTCGCAGGGCACGCACAATGTCACGAACGCGCTGGCCGCCGCCGCGTGCGGCTGGCTGCTGGGGCTGGACGGCGACGAGCTGGCCGACGGTCTGGCCGCCTACCGCCCGGTCGGTATGCGCGAGAAAAAGTTTGAACAAAATGGATTTTTGATCTATCAGGACTGCTATAACGCCAGCCCGGATTCGATGGAGGCCGCGCTGCGGGTGCTGAGGTCGATGGCGGGCAAGCGGCGTATCGCGGTGCTGGGCGGCATGGGCGAGCTGGGGGACTACGCGCCCGAGGGACACCGCCGGGCGGGCCGCGCGGCGGCAGCGGCAGCCGATCTTGTCTACCTCTACGGCGCAGGCTCGGAATACACCCGCGCGGGCGCAATCGAAGGGGGCATGGCGGAAGAGCGCATCCGCCTGTTCGACAGCCATGCGGCGCTGGCCGAGGCGCTGCGCGAGACGGCGCAGCCGGGCGACGCCCTGCTGTTCAAGGGGAGCCGCTCGATGAAAATGGAAAATGCACTGAAACTGTTCCTGGGGGAGGAAGTTGAAACATGATGAGAACCATCCTGATCGCGGCGGCGATCGCGTTCGTGCTGACCGCCGTGACCGGCAAGCCGATCATCCGCTGGCTGCAAAAGGAGAAATTCGGACAGAAAATTCTGGAAATCGGTCCCAAGTGGCATATGAACAAGCAGTATACCCCGACGATGGGCGGCTTTATGTTCATGCTGGGCATCACGGTCTCCATGCTGGCGGTCGGCGCGCTGCTGGGCGTGTTCGGCTGGGGCATGCAGGGCGTCGGCTTTTTCTCGGTGCTCCTGCTGGCGCTGGCCTACGGCTGCGTCGGCTTTGTGGATGACTGGGCGAAGATCAAAAAGAAGGAAAATGCCGGTCTGACGCCCAAGCAGAAGCTGATTTTGCAGGTCGTCGTGGCGGGCGTGTTCATCTCGCTCGTGCGGCTGAGCGGTCTGCTGCCCGGCGGCGCGAATGGCGCGGTCGCCCTGCCCATTCCGGGCACCGGCGTCGAGCTGCACCTGCCGTGGATCGTCTACATGCTGTTCGCAATCTTCGCGATTGTGGCCGAGAACAACGCGGTCAACCTGACCGACGGCATCGACGGTCTGGCTGCCAGCGTGACCGTTCCGGTCATGATCTTCTTCACCGCGCTGGCCGTCTGTCAGGGCAACGCGGGCGCGGTGGTCTTCGGTTCGGCCACAGTCGGCGCGCTGCTGGCCTTCCTCATCTATAACTTCAACCCGGCCAAGGTTTTCATGGGCGACACCGGTTCGCTCTTTCTGGGCGGCGCGGTCGCGGGCATGGCCTTCGCGGTCGGCAATCCGCTGCTGCTCCTGCCGGTCGGCTTTATTTATCTGATGGAGACCGTTTCGGTCGTTCTGCAGGTGGGCTATTTCAAGGCCACCCACGGCAAGCGCCTGTTCAAGATGGCGCCCATCCACCACCATTTCGAGATGTGCGGCTGGGGCGAGAAAAAGATCGTCTTCGTGTTCGCCGGAGCGACGGCGGTTCTCTGCCTGCTGTCCTGGTTCCTGATTTTCTGAGTTTCTGTTTTTCTGAAAGGAGGCCGCCATGCCGGCTGCAAATCCCACATCCACTCGCGGCGGCCCGCGGCACATGCGTCCCCGCAGCCGCAAAAGCTCGCTGCCCAAGCCGGGCAAGGTGGACGGCGCGGCTGTCCTCGGCGTGGCGCTGCTGCTCACGGTCGGTCTGATCGCCCTGTTTTCGGCCAGCTATGTCACTGCGATGAACAAATTCGATGACGGCCTGTTTTTCATCAAGCGGCAGTCCTTCTTCGCCGTGGTCGGCTTCATCGCCATGCTGTTCATCTCCGAGTTTGACTATCACAATTTCTCCCGGTTCCGGAACGGCCTGATCATCAAGACGCTGATCGTCGTGTCGGTCATCTTTCTGCTCGCAATCAAGATCCCGGGCGTGGGCGTAAATGCCAACGGCGCGACCCGCTGGATCAACCTGCCGGTCGTCGGCCAGTTCCAGCCCTCCGAGCTTGCCAAGCTGACGATCATCATCGCGTTTTCGCATTACGCCGTACAGATGGGCGACGGCATCCGAAGGGTTCGGAACGTGCTCCCGTTTTTCGTGGCGCTGGTCGCTGTGGCCGGTCTGCTGTATCTCGAGCCGCACATGTCGGCGACCGTCATCATCTTCGGCATCGGTCTGGCAATCCTGCTGGTCGCGGGTATGCGGATCTGGTATTTTATCCCGCTGGGCATTCTGGGCGGCGCCGCCGCGTACTGGTATATTTCGACGCAGGGCTACGCCAACGCCCGCATCGTCGCGTGGATCAATCCGTTTGACCCCGAGGTCTTCCGTAACAAGGGCTGGCAGGGCGCGAACAGCCAGACGGCCATCGGCTCGGGCGGCTTCTGGGGCCTGGGGCTGGGGCAGGGACGGCAGAAGCATCTGTATCTGCCCGAACCCCAGAACGATTTCGTCTTTGCCTCGTGGTGCGAGGAGATGGGCTTCATCGGCGCGCTGCTCGTCGTCCTGCTCTTCGCTTACCTCATCTATCGCTGCTATTTCATCGCCTTCCACGCGCCCGACAAGCTGGGCTGCCTGATCGGCACGGGCATCGCCACCAAGCTGGCGATCCAGACGCTGGTCAATATGTTCGTCGTCACCGGCATCTTCCCGGTCACCGGCGCGTCGCTGCCCTTCTTCAGCTACGGCGGCACCGCCCTGCTCATGCAGCTCGGCGAAATGGGCATCATGCTGAACATCTCGCGGCGTATCCGCCCGAGCGACAAACAAAAAGGATAATCCGAGGGCGGTCAGACATGGCCGCCCCATCGAACGTTGATCGAAAAAAGGAGAACGGAACATCATGAAGCTGTATATCACCGGCGGCGGCACGGGCGGCCATGTGACCCCCGGCCTGGCCATCGCCCGCTATTTCCAGTCCAAGCGTCCGGATACCGAGGTGCGCTTCGCGGGCACCGCGACCGGCATCGAATCCCGCCTCGTCCCGCGCGAGGGCTTCCCGCTGGATACCTTCGAGGCGGTCGGCCTGCGCCGTTCACTCAGCCTGTCGGCCATCGGCTACAACCTGCGTGCCCTCAGCACGGCGAACGCCTCGCGCGCCAAGGCCAGGAAGCTGCTGCGCACCTACCAGCCCGACGTTGTCATCGGCTGCGGCGGCTATGCCTCCTTCCCGGTCGTTTCGGCCGCGCAGAAGCTGGGCATCCCGACCGTTCTGCTCGAGGTCAACGCCCTCCCGGGCGTGACCACCAAAATGCTGGCCAGGAAGGCCGACAAGGTGCTCATCTGCTTTGAGGAAGCGCGCGCGCTCGTCGGCGGGGGAGAGAAGGTCGTGCTGACCGGCTCGCCCGTGCGCGGCGAGATCGTCTTCGCTGACCGGCGGAAGGCGCGCGAAAAGCTGGGGCTGGCCGATGACGAAAAGCTCGTCGTCTCCTTCTGGGGCTCGATGGGCGCGAAATACATGAACGAACACATGGCCGGCATGCTGGCGCTCGAGACCCAAAAGGGCACCCGCTTCCGCCATGTCCACGCGACCGGCGCGGCGGCATGGCAGTGGCTGCCGCAGATGGCGCGGGAGCAGGGCGCGCAGCTCGAAAACTCCACGATCGAGCTGACCGAATACATCTATGATATGGCCGACTACATGGCGGCGGCGGATCTTGTCATCTGCCGCGCGGGCGCGGCCACGATCGGCGAGCTGTGTGCACTCGGCCGGGCGTCGATCATGGTGCCCTCGCCCTACGTCGCGGAGAACCATCAGGAGAAGAACGCGCGCGCGCTCGAAAACGCGGGCGCGTGCGAGGTGCTGCTCGAGAACGAGACGACGCCCGAGAAGCTGCTCGAAATGACCGAGCGGCTGCTGAGCGACGACGAAAAGCGGGCTGAAATGGGCCGCGCGGCGGCCAAGCTCGCCCAGCTCGACGCGGGCGAAAAGATTTATCAGCAGATTTTGGAGGCGGTGCACCGGTGAGCCGGGGCGCAGCCTGAAGCAATACAGGGGTTCCGTCAATGGCAAAGAAGAAATCCGCATCCAAAAAGAAACAAACGAGGACGGCCGGGAAACGGCCGAACGCGGCGCGTCCGTCCGGGCAGAAGCGCACCGGCATGGATCGCTTCGCTGTCCCGGCCGGGACACAGACCGAGCGGCAGGCTGCGCGTGCACCGGCTGCGCCCGCACCGTCCGGACAGACTGAACGAAAGCCGTCCGCCCGGCGGCAGAGCGCCGGGATGCAGGTGCAGGTCGGCGACCCCGGCCGTCGGATGCGCCCGCAGAAGGCGGCGGTCACGACCCGGCAGGCGGGCGGCCCGGTGCCGTCCGACCCACGCAGTCAGGCCGCGCGTTCCCAGCGGCTGCGCCGCATCGTGCGCCGCAAGGATCGCCGCGCCCGGCTGACCAAGGTGTTCGCCGCCCTGCTGACCGCCGCGTGCAGTCTGTTCGCCCTGACCGCCTTTTTCCAGATCGACGCGATCGAGTTCCGGGGTCTGACCCGCTACAAGGCCGCCGACGTGCTGGCCACCTTCGGGGTCAAAACGGGCGAAAACATGTTTTTCTGCGATAGCTGGCGGGGCGCGCGCCGGGTCAAGGCGGCGTATCCGTACTTTTCGGACGTGCGCGTGACCCGCACGCTGCCGGACAAGCTGATCCTGAACGTCACCGAGGCCGTGCCCGCCGCTGCGGTCAACGGCAAGCAGGGCGGCTGGTTCATCCTCGACCGGGACGCGCGCGTGCTCGAAAAGACGAACGAGCAGGCGGCTTCCGGCATCGCCGAGGTGCTGGGACTGGACACGGCGGGCGCGGCGCCCGGCCAGCCGCTGACGGTCGAGCAGCCCGAGGTGCTCAGCGACCTCAAGGCTTTGATGGCTGCGCTGGACGAAAACGGCTTCCTCGACAAGGTACAGCTTTATAACCTCAAAAATCGGGAGCGCATCTGGTTCCAGTATGACGGCCGCTACGCGGTCTGCGTGGGCGAGGCCAAGGATCTGGCGCAGAAGCTCGCCATGCTGCGTGAGCTGATGGATCAGGAGCTGTTCTCGCCCTCGGACAAGGGCACGATCGACCTGTCTAAGGCCGGACAGGCCGTCACCGACATGAGCCTGACCACCGCGCAGGTGCGCCGCACGGCGCGCGGCGAGGCAACGCTCCAGCACGTCGGGGCGGACGAGGAGGACGAGACGGGCGAAACGGACGGCGAAGGAACGTCGTGAATGTACGCGGAACGGTGAAATTGTAAGTTTTTTTCACAAAATCCGCGTAGCGTCTTGCCAAATGGCCGCAAACGCTGTAAAATGATTATAAATCGGGACAACTCGGTCCCATTCCCTGATTTTTCGAAATTCAGCGCATTTCAGAATAGAGTAAATTCGCATCTTTTGAGCAATTAACGGAGGACGGCAACAATGGGTTTTCAGTTTGAAGCAGGATTGGACAATGTAGTCAACATCAAGGTCATCGGCATCGGCGGCGGCGGCAACAACGCAGTCAACCGCATGATTACGAGCGGCATTCAGGGCGTTGAGTTCATCGCCATCAACACCGACAAGCAGGCGCTGGCGTATTCGCAGGCGCCCACCAAGATCCAGATCGGTGAGAAGATCACCAAGGGTCAGGGCGCAGGCTCCGACCCGACCAAGGGCCAGAAGGCGGCTGAGGAAAGCAAGGACGAGATCGCTGCGGCCATCGAGGGCGCGCACATGGTCTTCATCACCGCCGGCATGGGCGGCGGCACCGGCACCGGTGCGGCGCCCGTCGTCGCGGAGATCGCCCGCTCCATGGGCATGCTGACCGTCGGCGTCGTCACCCGCCCCTTTGCGTTCGAGGGCAAGAAGCGCCTCGAGCAGGCGCTGTACGGCATCGAGAACCTGCGTGAGAACGTCGATTCTCTCGTCATCATCCCGAACGAGCGCCTGAAGTTCGTTTCCGAGCAGAAGATCACCTTCAAGAACGCGTTCGACATCGCGGACGGCGTTCTGCGTCAGGCGGTTGCCAACATCTCCGAGCTGATCACCGTGCCCGGCTTCATCAACCTCGACTTCGCGGACGTCACCTCGGTCATGAAGGACGCGGGCTTCGCCCACATCGGCACCGGCCGCGCCGCCGGCAAGGACAAGGCGGCTGAGGCGGCTCAGATGGCAATTTCCAGCCCGCTGCTCGAGACCTCGATCGACAACGCCCGCGGCGTCATCCTCTCGATCATTGGCTCGGCCGACATCGGCCTCGAGGAAATCGAGACCGCCGCCGGTATGGTACAGGAGGCCGCGCATCCGGATGCGCACATCATCTTCGGCGCTTCGATCGACGAGGAGCTGGACGACGAGATCCGCGTCGTTGTCATCGCGACCGGCTTCGACACCATCCCCGATTCGGCCAAGGGCCCGGACGGTCAGGCCGTGGCCGGCAAGGCAGCCGCGCCCGCTTCCTCCCGCCTGTTCTCGGGCGCGAAGAAGGCCGAGCCGCAGCAGTCCCAGCAGGCGCAGTCCTCGGTCGATGACGACGCCTTCGACACCATCATGAAGATCTTCAACCACAACAACTGATTCCCCGCGCAGACATAACAAAACAGCCCTGTATCAGGGCTGTTTTTGCCCGCTTGCAGGGAAAACACCAAACGATCATTTGATTTCAGGAAAAGGATGTGATGAATTCCGTGAGTCCGGAACCGAGTCGAAAACGGTACATGAAACAGATTTGCGGCGCGTCGCATCCCCGGGCGGAGGTACCGGTCTGATACGCCGCAGAAAGGCGGTAATCTATGGTCGAATATTTCAAATCGGACGCGGGCCGGGTCGCGCCGGTCGCGGGCTATGAGCCGGGCTGCTGGATCAACCTGATCTGCCCGTCGTCCGACGAATTCAGCCGTGTGCTCGAGGCCACGGGCGTGGAGGAAGACTTCCTGCGCGCCGCCCTCGACCCGGAGGAAAGCTCCCGTGTCGATATCGAGGAGGATCAGACCCTGCTGATCGTCGATATCCCAACGCTCGAGGAATCCAACGTCGAGCAGGACGAATCCAAGATCTTCGGCACCCTGCCAATGGGCATCATCGTGCTGTCCGACGCGGTCATCACGGTCTGCTTGCAGGACACCGACGTCCTGCGTGCGATCTCGAACAACAAGGTGCGCGACATCCACACCGCGCTGCGCACCCGCTTCGTTTTACAGATCCTGCTGCGCGTGGCCGGCATGTTCCTGCGCAGTCTGCGCATGATCGAGCGCGACTACACCCGTCTGGAGCGGCAGTTGTATGACTCGCTCAAGAACGAGGAGCTGCTGCAATTACTCGATCTGTCCAAGTCGCTCGTCTATTTCTCGGCGTCGCTGAAGGGCAACGAGGTCACAATGGAAAAAATGCTGCGCGGACGCATCCTCAAGCTGTACGAGGACGATCGCGACCTGCTCGAGGACGCGCTCATCGAGATCCGGCAGGCGAACGAGATGGCCGGTGTTTATTCAAGCATTCTGGCCGGTACGATGGACGCCTACGCCTCGGTCGTATCCAACAACCTGAACATCATCATGAAGGTGCTGACCGTCATCACCATCATCATGACCATCCCGAACATCATTTTCGGCTTCTATGGCATGAATATCGAGAACAACGCCCTGCCGCTGGCGCAGTTTTGGTGGGTTCCGTGCGTGATCGCGGTCGTCGGCTGCGTCTGCGCATGGATCTTCATGAAGAAGAAGGATCTGACCTGACCGCATTCAAAAAAGGACTGCCTCCGGCAGCCCTTTTGTTTTCCGTGGAGGAGGGAGCAAGGTGAAGACCACAAAGCAGAAGATCATGTTCGTCGTGGGCGTGATCCTCATCCTGATCGGACTGGGCATGGGCTGGGTGCAGAAGCACGAGCCCGCGCAGTCGGCCGCGCCTGCTGCGGTCTGCGTGTCCGCAGCCGTTCTTTGACCGAAAAAAATCTCCCTACATAGAGGGAGATTTTTCATATGTGCGCTTATTCGGCGGGCGGGATCTCGCCGACGCCGTTTAAGATGTGGCGCGGGCGATAGGCGTAGTTTTCGACCTCCTCCCGGGTCGTGCAGCCCGAGAGCACGAGCACGGTGTCCAGACCGGTCTCGACGCCCGCGACGATGTCGGTGTCCATGCGGTCGCCGATCATGACGGCCTCGTTCGAATGCACGCCCAGCAGGCGCAGGCCGGTGCGCATCATCAGCGGGTTGGGCTTGCCCACATAGTAGGCCTTCTTGCCGGTGGCCAGCTCGATCGGCGCGACGAGCGCCCGGCAGGCCGGGATGATGCCCCGTTCGGAGGGGCCGGTCAGATCGGAATTGGTCGCGATCAGGCGCGCGCCGCGCTGGACGTAGCCCACCGCCTGTACGATGGTTTCGTAGTTGTAGCCGGTTGTCTCGCCCGCGATGACGTAGTCCGGATCGACGTCGTTCATCGTGATGCCCACATCGTACAGGGCGTTGAGCAGGCCGGGCGCGCCGATGACATAGGCCGAGCAGCCGGGCGACTGCGTCTGGAGGAAGGCGGCGGTCGCCAGTGCGCTGGTGTAAAAATGATCCTCGCTGACGTCCAGCCCCATGCGGGCCAGCTTCTGCTGCAGCTCGCGGGGCGAGCGCTCGCTCGAGTTCGTTAGAAAGAGGAAGCGCTTGTCCTCGCGGATCAGCCATTCGACAAATTCCCGGACGCCGGGCAGCAGACGGTTGCCGTGATAGATCACGCCGTCCATATCGCAGATAAAGCCTTTCTTGCCGCGCAGCTCGGCAAGCGGCTCAGTTTGTTCGATCATTGTGTGTACTCCTTTCCGATGCGAAGAAACGGTAGAAACCGTTCGGAAACTATTATGAGGAAAAATCGGGAAAAAAACAAGCAAGCCTTTGTAAAATTTTAAATGTCGCGGCGGTAGCGACCCCAGCGGCGCGCCCCGGCCAGCGAGGTCACCAGCGTGAGCACGGCGAAGCAGAGTAGGAAGGCCATCGCGGCCGTCCAGCCCCAGCGGTCGGAGACAAAGCCCACGCCGTAGGACGACAGGGCGGAGCCGAGGTAGCACGCGCTGTTGAACACGCCGGTCACCGAGGACGCCCGGCCGACCGCGCCGAAGTGGATGGGCAGCAGGTTGATGATCATTTGGTTCGCGCCCACAAGCGCGGTCGAGGAAAAGGTCATCAAAAAGAGGGAAAGCCCGGCGTGCGCCGTGCCGGTCAGGCAGAGGACGGCCAGTGCGCCGCCTGCCGCCGCCATGAATCCGGCGGTGCCCAGCAGCTCATTGCGGATATAGCGCGCGGCCAGCCACTTGGCGAGGTACACGCCCGCCAGATTGAACGCGGGCAGGACGACCGACAGGGCGACCGACCGCGCCGCGCCCAGCGAGAAGCACTCGTCGAGATAGGTGGGCACCCAGTTTTGCAGGCCGTCGCGCAGCAGGCCGAGCGAGACCGCGCCTGGCACGGTCAGCAGGGTGCCCGAGACGATCAGGATGGCGATGAGGCTGCCGTTCGCGCCCCGCTCCTGCACGCTCAGCGTGATCTGCTCGACCGGCCCGTTCTGCGCGGTCTCGCGCTCATAATACGACATCCGCCGCCAGAAGATCGCCGCCGCCAGCAGCATCAGCAGGGCGGAGAGCAGGAACTCGGCCTGCCAGCCGGTCAGGCGGAGCAGCAGGGAGGCGACGAGATAGGACGCGATCGTCGCGATCGGATAGGTCGCGCCCGCGTTCGAGCAGGCACGCTTGCGGCAGTCGGGCGGGAGCATCTCGGAGAAGACCCGGGCGGCGGGCGACCACAGCAGGGACTGGAACACGCCGTTGAGCGTCCAGAGCGCCAGCATGACCGGGTAGGACGCGCCCGAAAGCCCCATGCCCAGATTGAGCAGGGCGGAGCCGGTCACGCCGGTGAAGATCAGCTTTTTCGGGCTGATCCGGTCGCCCAGAAAGCCGGAAAGGAGCTGGCACACGCCGTAAACGACGAAGAACAGCGTGCCGATCAGCCCGGCCTGCGGCTTGCTCAGCCCCTCCCGTGCGATCAGCTCGGCCATGACGGCGGCGTAGCTCATGCGCCCGAACAGGCCGACGACATAGGCGCCGGCGGCGGTCAGGAACAGACCGTTTGCCAGCGCGGGCGGACAAACGCGCCGCGTGCGGATGGATTCCATAGCAAATTTCCCCTCTTTTTACAATTCAAATGTCATTGTAGCAGTTTATCCCGCGAAATGCAAGGGAAACCGCTTGCAATTATGGCGCGCAGAAGTTACAATAAGAGTAGATTTTAACACAGCGGAAGGAGGCGGGGACGATGCTTGCCATTTTATCTCCCGCGAAGAACATGCGGACCGCGCCGCAGCGCGACGCTGCGTCGACCGTGCCCGCGCGCATGGACGAGACCCGCGCCCTGTATGACCTCGTGCGGGACATGCCGGCGTATGAGCTGGAAAGCGCCATGCAGATCAGTCCGCAGCTTGCGCTCCGGGCGGCGGCGGATTTCGCCGCATGGCAGCCCGAGGGCGGCGCGCCTGCGATTCTGGCCTACGATGGACTGGCCTACAAGAATCTGGACGCGGACACCCTGACTGACGATGACCTGCGCTATGCGCAGGAGCATCTTCGCATCATCTCGTCGTTTTACGGCGCGCTGCGTCCGCTGGACGCGGTGCGGCCCTACCGGCTGGAGCTGTGCCGCCGTCCGCGCGGACAGAACCTGTACCGTTTCTGGGGCAGCAAGATCCATGACGACGTCTTCGCGGCCGGTCAGCCGGTCATCAATCTGGCCTCGGCGGAGTACAGCCGGGCGGTCACGGCCCATCTGCGGCCGGACGAGACCTTCCTGACCTGCGAATTTTTGACTTATCGCGGCGGGAAGCTGCGCTGTCTGGCGGCGGTCGCCAAAATGGCCCGGGGCGCGATGGCGCGATACATCATCCGGAACCGGATCGACGACCCGGCCGGGTTGGTCGCGTTCGACGGGCTGGGCTTCTCGTTCGACCCCAACCTGTCGCACAGCGGCGTCATCACCTTTGTGCAGCAGTAACATCCCAATCGGTGCGTACAGCGGAAAACCGGACAGTTGTCCGGTTTTTTTGCTGCGCTCTTGCGCCGCGCCGCCGTCCGGCGTATAATGGAAGCAGGAAATAGTTGATTATTGCAACAGAAAGAGGGAAGCAACCATGATATGTGCCAACGGCGTGATCCGGCGGGCCGAACAGAGCTTTGTGCGCAGCCGTCTGGGTACGCTCGGGCTGACGCCGGCCGATTCCTTCAGCCTGCACACGATCTCGGTGCTGGGCACCTGCAATCAGGACGCGCTGTGTGTGCGGCTCGAGCTGGATAAGGGCCGGGTGGCCAAGCTGCTGGCCCGGCTGGAGGCGATGGGGCTGGTGCGCCGCACGGTCAACGCGAGCAACAAGCGGGAAAAGCTGGTCGCGCTGACCGACGCGGGCCGCGCCGCCCTGCGGCAGGTGGACGCCGCTTTTTCGGAATGGGAGGAGATCGAGCTGCAGAGCTTCACCCCGGACGAGCGGCGGCAGTATCTGGCCTTCCTCGACCGCATCGCCCAAAACGTCGCCCGAGCCCGCCGCGCGGGCTGGCCGGATGCGGACTAAATCCATGCAGCACAGCGAAAAGCACCCCGTCCTTTCTGGACAGGGTGCTTTTTTTACACGGAATTTACACAAACCTTTCATGCGCCCGTCACACAGGGTGGATATACTCAAGGCAGCCTAAAAAAGGAGGAGGATATCATGGACGTGCAGCCCCGACATGAGCTGAAGCACGAGATTTCCCACGGCGACTATCAGGCGCTGCGGCGGCGGCTTCCCGGGCGGTGACCGTGGAAATATGCAGCCGCCGACAGACGGCGCAGCCGCACCGGAACAGACCGGTCAGCAGCCCGCAGACGGCATCCGTCAGGGCGAAAAACCCGATAAAACAGCGAAAGCAGGCGCGTAAGCGCCTGCTTTTTTGCATGTTACGCCAAAGGGCAGTCCCGAACCCGGGACTGCCCTTCAGCGGTTTATGGAAGAGAAGCATCATGAATTTGCGCCTTGCGGCGCACAGGTGGACAAAACTCAGTAGGTGCGGCCAACGCCCCCGGTCATCAGGTCGTACGCCTTCTGCACCTTGGCCCAGTTCAGGTCACGGTCGAGCGCGATGCCGCGTCCGATACCGTCCACGATCTGCGCCTTGGAGCCGCAGGCTTCCAGCATGCCGTCGAATTCCTCGAGCAGCGCCGGGGCCGAGCCAGGCTCGGTCGAGCGCCCGTCGAAAATGACGTGCAGATATACCTCGGGCAGATCTGCCGCCATTTTGACCAGCGCGAGAGGATAATCGATGGAACCATGAGAGGATTTTTTGGTGAGGAGGAAGAGCAGATGGAGTGCTGCGCCGCGCTGACGGCAGCCCTCGATCGCGCGCAGGAAGACCTCGTTCTGCTCGAACGAGCCGTCCTGCATGGCGGCGTTCAGGCGGACGTCATCCTGTAAGACGACGCGCCCCGCGCCCAGATTGCTGTGACCCGCCTCGGAGTTGCCGGTCTTGCCGTCCTGCAGGCCGACATAGGTACCCGAGGCCTGCAGCCAGCTCGGCGGATAGGCCGCGCAGAGCGCGTCCCAATAGGCGGTATCGCCCAGAAAGATGGGGTCGGTCTTATCCTTCGCGCCGAAGCCCCAGCCGTCCAGAATGATCAGCAGCATTTTGCGGTTCTTGCCGAAGTCGTGTCCGGCGGCCAGACTGTGGCCGGTCATGACGGCGGGCTGCGTGAGGCCGAGAGCCTGAAGGACTGTCGGCGCTACATCACGCAGGGAACCGTCGTTTAAGGAGAGTGCCCGGTCGGTTGCCGGGTCAATGAGGATGAAAGGAACTAAGTTGGTGGTATGCGCCACGTGCGGCTTGCCCGCCGGGGTCAGCATGGTTTCGAGGTTGCCGTGGTCGGCCGTGACTGCGATGACGTAGCCCGCGGCCTTGGCGGCGGTCACGACGCGCTCAAGATGGGTCGAGACATGGTGCGCCGCTTCGATTTTTGCGTCGCAGTTGGCCGTGTGGCCGATGACGTCGCCGTTGGCGAAGTTTGTGACGATGAAATCGTAGCCCTTTTCGATGCCGCCGATGACCGTGTCGGCCACCTCAGGCAGCTTGAGCGCGGGCACCTGATCGAAGGGCACGCCCTTGGGCGACTGGATGCGCACGTCGTCCTCGCCCGGGAACGGCTCGTTGTAGCCGCCGTTGAAGAAGAAGGTGACATGGGCGAACTTTTCGGACTCCGCCGTGTGAAGCTGGGTCAGGCCGGCCTCGGAGACGACCTGCGCCAGCGGATGATCGACCTTGGCCGGGGCGAAGGCGATCGGCAGGCGGCCGGCGTACTTATCGTGATACATCGTGAGGATGGTGAAATCGAGATCGGAAAGGGGCTTGCGGTCGAAGCCCTGAAAGGTGGGATCGGTGAAGGCATCGGTCAGCTCGATCTCACGCTCGCCGCGGCGGCAGCAGAAGATGACTGCGTCGCCATCCTTGACCTTGCCGTAGGGCACGCCGTTTTCGGTGCGCGAGAGGGGCTCCATCGTGTAGTCGGCCTGCCCGTCGGCATAGGCCGCGCGGACGGCCTCGGCCAGCCGGTCACCGCCGTGAAGAAATTCTGCCATGAGATAGACCTCCTTTGTGCGTCAGATCGGGCGCATGGCGTCCGGGTTGAAGCAGGGCGCACCCGGGAACACGTCAAGCAGCTCGAGGAAATCGTAGACCAGACCGTCCGGCCGGTTGGCGTCCGAGACCGTCTTTAGCTGTTTTTCGAGCTTTTCGGGGTTGGTATAGATGACGTTCAGGCCGAAGCCCGCGGCTTTGGAGCCGGTCACGTCGCGGTTGAAGTTGTCGCCGATATAGGCGCAGCGGGCCGGATCGACCTGAATCTGCTCGGCGCCCAGCAGGTAGATATCCGGGCTGGGCTTGCGGATGCGGCAGACAGCCGAGAGGACGACCGCATCGAAATACTGGGCCAGCCGGTCGGCAATCAGCCAGTCGGGCACCTCGCGCGTCGTGATGAGGTTGGAGATGATGCCCAGCTTGTAGCCGCGGCGGTGCAGCTCGGTGATGGTCTCGTAGCCGTGGCGCACCAGCAGGCGGAAGCCCTTGGACTGGCGGTACTGGAAGGAGAGGTCGACGGCGTTGAGGATGACCCGCTCGCGCGGGAAATCGTAGGCCATCCAGCGGGTCCACAGCTCGACCTCGGCGGTCTCGGCCATGTTGTCGAACGCCCACTTGCGGTAGACCTCGTACCGCTCATCCAGAATCCGGCCAAGCACCTCGGGATCGCCCGTCCAGCCCAGCATGACGGCGATCTTGCGCCGCGCGTCGGCCTCGTAGGCGGCGTCGCGGTGCAGAATGCGCAGCGTTTCGCCCAGATCGAAGAAGATCGCATCAAATTCCTGACTCATTGACAATCGCTCCTATCGGAAGGGCCGCATTGCCCGCCCGGCTGGGCAGACGGGACCCGAAAATCTTTGCAATATTTTACGTAAACGTTTTCGATGTTTATATTATATCGAATTTGAAAAATGATGTCAATCATGATTGGCAAAAAACGTTTTTTTGCACAAAAAAGCGCGCATCTTTTTGGATGCGCGCGAAAGCGTTTGTGTCTGGTCGGAAGGGATGTTTAGTTGAAGTAAACGATCTCCTCCTGCGGCTTTTGTGCCGGTTCGACGGACTGACAGTAGAGGATGGGGCCGTCGCCGCGGTAGTGTGCGTTGGACTCGATGTGGATTTTCGCGGTGACCGTGACCCACGATTTGTCGGCGATCCTGGAGGTATCCGCGCCCCGGCAGATGAAGCCGACGAAGGTCACGTCCTCGGCGCAGCAGACCATCGCGAAGCGGCCGGGGACGAACTCGCCCTTGGGCAGCTTGGGCGCTTTGTAGGCCATGCCCTTGAAGCGGACGGTCTTGCCCTCGTATTTTTCGGGCGAGCCGGTCGCGTCGACGTACCACAGGCCGAAGTCCTCGTCCGAAATGTCGATGACCGGCGCGTCGAGGTCGAAGGGCATCTGCATGTTGTCGCGGTAGTCCTCTGAGCCGCCGTTGACGTCGTCGAGGAAGATGGTCGCGCGTGGGTTCATCGCGCGGATGTTGCGCTTGTGCAGCATGTCCTTGAGCGCGTCGGTGCAGCGGTTGAAGACGACGAGGTCGGCCGTTGTGATGTGCTCGAACATGCGCGGGCCGATGTTGTTCGAATACAGCTCAAAGGTCTCGGCGTTGACGGTCGCGACCACCTGATAGAGCGGCCACTCGGGCGGGAGCTTGGTCTCGATGAAGGCATTCAGCTCCCACATGCCGTTGAACTCGATGAGGATGCGGTCGGGCTTGAACCTGCGCGCCTGCTCGCGGAAGAAGGAGAGGGTCAGATCGGACTCGTCCTCGATATAGACGACCTCGGTGCGTGCGTCGTGCAGGAGCTGGGGCTTGTATTCCTCGATGCCCTCCTCGCAGACGAAGAGCAGGCTGCGCTCGTCCTCGGTAAAGTTGGGATCGGCGAGAATTTCCTGAATAAAGGTGGTTTTTCCGCTCTCCAGAAAGCCGTTAAACAGATATACCGGAATTTCCTGCATGGCTCACACCCCAAACAGGTCTTCGATGCGGTCGGTGTCCAGATCGGCGCCGATGACGCACAGACGGCCGGTGTAGTCGGCCGGGCCGCGGCGGATCTCGGACTGACCGGGTACGAAGTCGAAGTGAATCCATTCGCCCTCGACGGCGGGTACGATGCCCTTGGCGCGCAGCACAGTGCCCAGCGAGATGTCGCCCAGCGCGGTCAGGATGGAAGCGATCTCGTCCTCGGTGAACTTGCGGGTGGTCTCGTGGCCCCAGCTCTGGAAGACCTCGTCGGCATGATGGTGATGATGATGCTCGTGTTCGTGGTCGTGCGCATGGTCGTGGTCGTGGCAGCCGCAGGTGCAGTGCTCGCCGTGCTCATGCTCGTGCTCATGCTCGTGCTCATGGTCATGATGGTGTTCATGCTCGTGCTCATGGTCATGATCGTGGTCATGATGGTGTTCATGTTCATGCTCATGTTCGTGCTCGTGCTCACGCGCGTGCGCTTCGGCCTCGGCGACAATCTCGTCCAGCATATCGGCGGCCAGCGAGTGGCTGTCCTCCATGACGGAGAGAAGCTGTGCGCCGGTCAGCTCATCCCACGGGGTGGTGACGATGCGGGCGCTCGGGTTGTGCTGGCGCAGCAGGTCAACGACCTGCGCCAGACGGTCTTCCTTGACGAACTGGGTGCGGGAGAGCAGGATCGCGCCCGCGCTCTCGATCTGGTTGAGGAAGAACTCGCCGAAGTTCTTGGTATACATCTTGGCCTTCTGCGCGTCCGCGACGGTGACGAAGCTGTTGAGGGAGACCGGCTCGTGCGCGGCGACGCGCTGGACGGCGGCGATGACGTCGGACAGCTTGCCCACGCCCGAGGGCTCAATCAGGATGCGGTCGGGGTGATAGGTCTCGATGACCTCACGCAGCGCCTTGCCGAAGTCGCCAACCAGCGTGCAGCAGATGCAGCCCGAGTTCATCTCGGTGATCTGCACGCCGGCGTCCTTGAGGAAGCCGCCGTCGATGCCGATTTCGCCGAATTCGTTCTCGATCAGGACGACCTGCTCGCCCTTGAGCGCGTCGGCCAGCAGGCGCTTGATGAGGGTCGTCTTGCCCGCGCCCAGAAAGCCGGAAATAATGTCGATCTTAGTCATGTTGATTCGATCCTTTCCAGAAGTTTACTCTATCTTTCATCATACCCCGAAAATGCAAAAAAATAAAGCGGTAAATTGTTAAGAAAGGTCGCAGAGATCAAAAAAAACACGCTGCGGCCTTGCGGTCGCAGCGTGTGTGCGTCTGGTTTGCAGGTTCTCAGCCCTGTACGTCCTGCGCGTAATAGGCGGTGTAGGCGTCCTGCAGGGTTTTGAGGTTCTTGGGGTCGCGGCCGCCGATCGGCGCGCCGTCCAGCTCGGTCGCCTGAATGCACAGGCCGCCCGAGGAGCTGACGATGACCTCGTCCGCATTCCGCAGCTCGTCCATTGTGAAGGGCGCCTCGCGGGTCGGGATGCCGTTCTGCTCGGCCAGCATCAGCAGGTGCTTGAGCGTGATGCCGGGCAGGATCAGGTTGTCGCGCGGGGGCGTGCAGAGGACGCCGTCCTTCAGCATCAGGATGTTGCTGTGGGCGCACTCGGTGACGCGCTCGCCGCGGTGGAAGACGGTCTCCTGACATTCGGCTTCGATGCAGCGCTGATAAGCGATGACGCTCGGGATGAGGTTGAGCGTCTTGATGTTGCAGTGCAGGAAGCGGGTATCCTCCATCGAGATGAGCTTGAAGGTCTGGGTCATCGGGATCAGCTCACAGGGTACGGTGAAGATCATCAGGTTGGGCTTGACTTCCTTGGGCGGGAAGCTGTGGTCGCGGAAGTAGGTGCCGCGGGAGCACTGCCAGTAGAGCATACCGTGGTCGCACTCGTTGGCGTCGATGCACTGCTGGAGGGCAGCGGTCAGCTCCTCGCGGGACAGCTCGAACGGAATCTCGAGCAGGCGGCAGCTATTGTAGAAGCGGTCGAGATGATCCTTGGCGGCGAAGATGCGGTTGTTCGCGAAGGTGGTCGCGTCGTAGCAGCCGTCGCCGAAGTAGACCGCACGGTCGAGCATCGGGATCTTCATTTCCTCGAGCGGGCCGAGCTCGCCGTTGTAATAACCGACATATTTCATGGTTTTTTCTCTCCTCAGAACATAAAAAGGTTAATCCTTGTGGCGGATGATCTTGTAGCCGCCGACCAGCAGGGTGGGCAGCAGGTAGAACAGGATGAAGCCGTAGGACAGGTAGGTGTAGCCCTGTTCGATCAGGGTGACGACGCCGATGCGGGAGAGCAGCAGCGCCGCGATCAGGGTGATGACGGTGATGATGCCGCGCTTGCTGTCGCTCAGGCGGGCCTGGCCGCGCTCGGTCAGGGCGACGTCAAAGCGGTCGATGATCATGTGGATGCAGCCGGTGGCTGTTTCAACCAGCGTCCAGCCCATGACGATGCTGAACAGAACGACGAGCCAGGTGCCGCCGTTGATCGAGGTGATCATCGAGAGCCAGGGCGTGGGTACGTCCGCGCCGACGATGGTCGGATCGCCGTAGAAGCACATCATGGCGAAGTAGGACAGGAACCACGGAATGACCATCAGCAGACCGGCGATCAGGCCCGAAATCAGGGTCTCGCGGCGCTTGGTCTGGCGGGTCAGGGAGAACATGCCCATCGGGATCGAGTTGATGTTGTAGGCGACATAGAGGATGCCCGTCCAGATGCAGAGCATGACGGTGACCTTGCCGTCGTAGGCGCTGGTGTCCATCGTGGCAAAGACCTCGCCGATGTGGCTGCCGCGCTTGACCAGCACGAGAATGGTGAACAGGATGTAGCCGCCGTACAGCAGAATGGTGCCGATCGACTCGAACTTCTCAATGAAGGCCGAGCCCTTGAAGTTCAGCAGGCCGCACAGCAGGACGATGACGACCGAGCCGAGGAAGTTCGGCAATCCGGCCTGTTCAAAGATGCTGCCGGTGGCGGCGGCCATGACGGCGATCAGCAGGATGGCAATGAGGATAGTCAGGATGTCCATAACCGGCCAGAGCGGCCCGATGACCTGCTTGATGTAGTTTTTGTAATCGTAGACCTTATAGATGCGGCAGATCTCGAAGGTCAGGAAGGCGAAGAGCGCGAAGCCGATGCCGATCGTCAGACCGGCGATCCAGCCCATTGCGCCGAATTTCGCGCCGTAGGAGTAAATCTCGCGGCCGGTCGCGTAGCCGCCGCCGATCAGGACGGACTGCAGCAGAACGCCGGGCAGGATGTAGCGCGCGTAGGTGCCTTCATAGAATTTTTTGAATTTGCTCATAATATCCCCCTCACTTGGTAGCTTGCAAAAACCATTATATCTTAATTTGGAAGGGGTTGCCAATTAAAAATAAAGATTTTATAATAGAGAAAAGCTATGAAACGAATGACGGGAGGAAGCGGTCATGAATTTACGGCAGCTCGAATATTTCGTCGCGGCGGCGGAAACCCTGAACTTCACCCGCGCCGCGCAGAAGTGCTTCATCACGCAGGCGACGATGACCGTGCAGATCAAGGCGCTCGAGGAGCAGGTGGGCGTTGCGCTCTTTCTGCGGGACAAGCACCATGTCTCCCTGACCCCAGCGGGAAAGGTGTACTTAAATGAAGCGCGCACCCTCCTGCTCCGGGCGGAGGAGGCCAAGAAGCTGGCGCGCACGGCGGCGGCGGGCATCTCGGGCACGATCACGATCGGCTTCATCCGGGGCTATGAGCAGAGCCTGTTTTCCGAGACCCTGCGCGGCTTCCACGAGGCCTATCCGAATATTTCGATCGAGCTGATCCGGGAGAACATGAGCCGCCTGTACGGCCTGCTCGAGGACGGGGCGTGCGACGCGGCCTTCAACCTGTCGCCCTATATACAGACCTACCCGGCGCTCAGCCACCGGCGGCTCAAGTCCTATCCGATGATGGCCGTATTGTATCCGGGTCACCCGCTGGCCGGGCGCAAGAAGCTGACCTACCGCGACCTTTCGGGTGAGGATTTTATCATCATGCAGCCCAAGGGACGGCCGAACGACGAGGCCGAGGAGGTCATGCTCTGCTACAACCGGGGCGGCTTCGTGCCCAACATCATCGGCCGCGAAAAAGAGGTGCAGAACATTCTGCTTATGGTCTCGGCGGCCTTCGGCATCGCGATCCTGCCCGAATACGCCGTGCGCTACTTCCACGGCACCAAGAATCTGCGCATCGTCCCGCTGTTCCGGCAGGACGGCGCGCCCGAGGTCATGGATTTCGAGGTGAGCTGGGCGGCGGATAACCACAACCCGGCCGTCGAGCGCCTGCTCGAGTGGATCCGGGTGCACGAGATCACCGAATAAGGCAAAAAAAGCCCCGGACGCTGTTGCGTCCGGGGCTTTTGGGTTGAGATGGTTGGAAACTCAGCCGATGCCGCCCAGCATCGCGCCCGCGATCAGAGCGACCAGCGCGGCGATACAGAAGACGTACTTGCCGAGGGGATAGAACCATTTGCCGATTTTCCTGTCTGCGCCCTCGTTGACCGCATCCAGCGCGGTCTCCTTCTTGAGCACCCAGAAGAACATGATGCCGGCGAGCAGCGCACCCAGCGGGCAGATGTAGATCGAAACGACGTCCATCCACTGAGAGGTCCAGGGCTGAATGACGATCGAAACGACCGCGCCGATGATGCCGATGGTGGCGACGGCCGGGATGCGGCCCAGATGGAGCTTCTCCTGCAGGAAGGCAACGGGCGCTTCGTACAGGTTAACGATCGAGGACACGCCTGCGAACAGAACGCAGATGAAGAAGATCATGCCGACGATGCGGCCGCCCGCCATGCCGTTGAAGACATTGACGAGGTAGACGAACATCAGGCCGGGGCCGCCGGCCTCGGGCGAAGCGCCGCCTGCCGCCATGGCGGGCAGGATGACGAACGCAGCCAGCAGAGCAGCGAGGGTGTCAAACAGGGCGACGTTGCGCGCCGAGCTGGGGATGCTCTCCGACTTGGACAGGTAAGAACCGTAAATGACCGAGCCGTTGCCCGCGATGGACAGGGAGAAGAACGCCTGACCGAATGCGAAGATCCAGACCTGCGGATCGAGCAGACCGGCGGGCTTCAAGGTCAGAATGTACTTGTAGCCGTCGGAAGCGCCGGGCAGGGTGAAGATGTAGATGCTGAGTGCGACGAAGAGGAAGAACAGCAGGGGCATCATGACCTTGTTGGCCTTTTCAATGCCGCCCGCGACGCCCATCGCCATGATGATCAGGGAGACGACCAGACCGATGAGCTGCCAGACGCCGTTGCCGATGCCGAAGAAGCTGCTCGAGGCCATCATGCCGACCGCCTCGCCCAGCGTCTGCGCCTCAGGCGCGGTCGCGCCGAACGCGCCGCCGATGCTGCCCATGTCGGTACCCAGCGCGTACAGACCGCCCGAGATGCCCATGAAGCAGTACTTGAAGATCCAGCCCAGAACGACGGTGTAGCCGATCGCGAGCATCATCGAGCCGATGATCGGGATCGCGCCGATGCCCTGACCGAGGGTCTTGCTGCCGGTGCGCTCCTCGGTGCACTTGCCGAACGCGCCGACCGGGCCGGCAGCCGCCCAGCGGCCGAGCGCGAACTCCTCAATGACGCCGGATGCGCCGATCAGAACGACGAAGATAAAGTACGGGATCAGGAAGGTCAGGCCGCCGAACTTGGAGACCATGATCGGGAAGCGCCAGATGTTGCCCATGCCGACTGCCGAGCCGATACAGGCCAGAATAAAGCCCCATTTGGATGTCCACGCTTCGCGCGCGGGTGCAGGTGTGTTCTTTGCCATTTGAATAACTCCTTCAAAAATAACCGTGGTGGATGACTGCCGCAGGCGTTCTTGCCTGTGGGGATTGGACATTGGGAATGTACTTACGCGATGAGCCGTCCGGCGAGCGCCATCATCAGTGGAACGGTGAGAATGCACAGCAAGGTGGACAGACAGACCGCGCGGGATGCCAGCGGTGCGTCACAGCCGAACTTCTGCGCAAAGATGACGCTCATCGTGCCCGAGGGCGTGCAGGCCGCGATCAGGGTGACGAGCCGCAGCGTCGGACTGCCGACCGGCAGGAGCCAAAAGACTGCGAGCGTGAGCGCGGGAGCAAGCACCAGACGGACGAGACTCATCCGGTACAGGCCGGGCTCGGTGAAGACCTGCTTGAGGTCGGCCTGCGCCAGAGATGTGCCCAGCACCAGCATGGCCAGCGGGGAGTTGAGCGCGGCGACCGCGTCCATCGCCCGGGTGACGACGGCGGGCGGGGTCAGGCCGGTGCAGAACAGCACGAGACCGACGGCCAGCGCGATTGTGACCGGGTTCGTCAGCACGTTTTTCGCCGCCATGAACTTCCGCTCGCCGGTCATGACCCATACGCCGTAGGTCCATTGCAGCAGGTTGAGCAGGGTGGTAAAGGCCGCGATGTAGAAGACCGCCTCTGCGCCGAAGGCCGCCTGCGCCAGCGGGATGCCGATGAAGCCCGCGTTGCAGAAGGCCGAGGCGAAGTTCCGGGTGCGGTCGCGCGTGCCGTAGACCAGATGGGAGACCAGAAAGGCCAGCGCCAGCGCAATGACGGCCAGAACGGCCGAAAGGCCGAGATCGCGCAGGCGTTCCCACGAAAATTCAGTGATATAGGACCGCATGACGACGCAGGGCACGACCAGATAGAGCAGGACGTTGCTCAGGCCGCGCGCGCCGTCCGGATCGATCAGCCCGCGCTTGCACAGCGCCCAGCCGCAGAACAGGATCAGGAACATAATCGCGATCTGCTGGAACAGGATCTGGGAGATCATACGGTCGCCTCCATTCTCTTCAAGCCGGTGTTCCTCCTGCCGTCAAACGACCGCGAGCGGCGCGTCCTGACCTGCGGCAAACTGGTGCAGGCTCTCGAGGGAGGAGAAGACCATGTCCTGCACGGCCTGATCGGTGTAGAAGGCCACGTGCGGGGTGACGATGGTGTTTTGGAAGGACTTGAGGATGATGAGGTCGTGGTTCTGGATGAGGTCGGTGTAGTTGTGGTCGGTGCGGATGACACCGTCCTCGTCTTCAAAGCAGTCTATGCCGGCCGAGGCGATCTTACCACTTTCGATGCCGGCGATCAGCGCCTTGGTATCGACCAGCGGGCCGCGCGCGGTGTTGATGAGGATGACGCCCGGCTTCATCTTGGCGATGGCCTCGTCGCTGATCATATGGTAGGTCTCATCGTTTAACAGCGTGTGCAGGGCGATGATGTCCGCGCGGGCGTACAGCTTGTCGAGCGGGACAAATTCGACGCCCGGCAGGCCGCCCTTGGGCGGGTAGGGGTCATAGGCCAAAATTTTGCAGCCGAAGCCGCTCAGATTCTGGATGACTGCACGTCCGATCTTGCCGGTGCCGATGATGCCGACCGTCATGTTCTGCATCTCGCGGCCCTGCGCGGCGCGCAGGGAGTAGTCGGCCGTGTGGGAGCGCATCATGATGTAGAGCGCCTTGCGCATACACATAAGCATCAGCATGACCGTGTAGTTTGCGACCGAGTAGGGCGAGTAGCTGGCGTGCGAGACGCGCAGACCCAACTCCCGCGCCGCGTCCACATCGACGTTGTCGTAGCCGATCGTGCGCAGGCTGAGATAGCGCACGCCCATTCCGGCCAGCCGCTCGAGCGCCGGGCGGCTCAGGTCGCAGGTGCCGACGCAGGACAGGCCGGTAAAGCCGCGCGCCGATTCTATGTTGTCCATTGTCAGGTCTTCCGGGCAGTATTCCATCGAAAAACCGAACTTTTCACCGTAGTAGGCGAAGAGATCCATTTCATCCGGCCGGGCGGTGAACGCCTTGACCTTCATATTTGTATCCATTTTGCGTCATCCTTTCTTGTGATTTTCGATCCATTCCCAGGTCAGCGCGCCCAGACGGCGGACGCCCTCGTCGATCTGCGCGTCGGTCGGCGTGGAGTAGTTCAGGCGGAAGCCCGAGCAGACCGCGCTTTCATCCGGGGAGAAGGCGACGGCGGGCACGCACAGTACGCCGCGTGCGATGGCCTCGCGCACGAAGGGGTACGAGTCCATGCCGTCCGGCAGAAAGGCCATGACGAACAGGCCGCCCTCGGGCTGGCCGAAGGTCACAGCGGGGTGGAAATGCTCCTTCATGCCGCGAAGCATCCGGCGGCACTTCTGGGCGTAGCAGGCGCGCGCGGCCTTGATATGACCGGCGTAGTCGCAGTGCTGCATATATTCGTTGCAGATGTACTGGAACAGCACGTTGGAGTGCACGTCGGTGCACTGCTTGGCCACGCTCATCGTGGGCGCAAGCGACTTGTCGAACACGAGAAAGCCCAGACGGAAGGCGGGCGCCATGACCTTGGAGAAGCTGCCCGCGTAGATGACGCGGCTCTCGGTATCCATCGACTTGAGCGTGGGCACGGCCTCGCCTGCGAAGCGCAGCTCACCGTAGGGGTTGTCCTCGAGAATGGCAACGTCATAGCGGCAGGCCAGCTCGTAGATTTTCTTCCGCTTTTCGAGCGAGGTGGTCACGCCGGTCGGATTCTGGAAGCTCGGGATGGTGTAGAGCAGCTTGGCGTCCGGATGGGCGGCCAGCTGGCGCTCGAGCGCCTCCAGATCCATGCCGTCGGCCTGCATGGGCACGCCGACCAGCTTTGCGCCGTAGCTGCGGAAGGTGTTCAGACAGCCGACGAAGGCCGGGTCCTCGGTCAAGACGACGTCGCCCGCGTTGACCAGCGCCTTGGTGGTCAGATCGGCGCACTGCTGGCCGCCCGAGACGATGTACAGCTCATTTTTCTCGAAGTCGAAGCCCTCGGTTTTGGCCAGATAGGCCTTCATGGTCTCGCGCAGCGGGGTGTAGCCCTCACTCAGACCGTATTGCAGCACAGAGACCGGGTTTTCCCGCAGCACCCGTTCGGCGATCTCGTGAATCTCGGCGGTGGGGAAGGTCTCGGCCGCCGGGTTGCCGCCGCCGAACGAGATCATATTGGGGTCTGCGCCCAGCTTGAACAGCTCGCGGATCATCGAGCCATGCACGCCCTGTAAGCGCTCTGCAATTTCAAAATTCATGGCAAAAATCCTCCTGAAAACAAAAAAAGACGCCAGCTTTGAAAACTGGCGTCTTTGCTCAATCATTATGCCATTATTTTACCCGGGCGCGGCCCGACCGTCAAGAAAATTTTTGCACAAAAAACTGGAAAAATTCTCAGGACGGAGAAAAAGAACTGCACAAATTGAGAAAATATGATTAAAATAAGAAAAATTTATCAGACAAACCGGACAGGCTTATACGCACTTGGAGAGCAGCTTTTCCCACTTTTCGTCGACGTACTTCTGCGCGGCCTCGATCGTCCACTCGTTGCCCGGCTTGAAGCAGTGCTTGAAGCGGCCCTGCAGCTTCATGAACTCGGAAACGGGCAGCTTGCGGCGCGGCTCATAGCTCAGCCGCCATTCGCCCTCGACGACCTCGTAGAGCGGCCAGACGCAGGTCTCGACCGCCATCTTGCAGATTTCGGGCAGCAGCTCGGGCTTGTACTGCCAGCCGCGCGGGCAGGGGGCCATGACGTTGACGAAGGCCGGGCCGGGGGTGTAGATTGCGCGGTGGGCCTTCTCGTGGAAGTCCTTCATGTTGCCGATGAAGGTGGTCTGTGCGACGTAGGGGATGTTGTGCGCGGCCATGATCTCGGTCAGATCCTTCTTGTTCTGGGTCTTGCCCAGCGAGACCGAGCCGGTCGGGGAGGTGGTCGCGTTGGCAAAGCGCGGGGTGGAGGAGGAGCGCTGGATGCCGGTGTTCATGTAGGCTTCGTTGTCGTAGCAGAAGTAGGTCATGTCGTGACCGCGCTCCATCGCGCCCGACAGGGATTGGAAGCCGATGTCATAGGTGCCGCCGTCGCCGCCGATCGTCAGGAACTTGTAGGTGTCGTCGATCTTGCCCTTGCGCTTTAAGACATTGTAGGCCGCCTCGACGCCGCCGCAGGTGGCGGAGGCGTTTTCGAAGGCCGAGTGGATGTAGCTGTCCTCCCACGCGGTGTAGGGATACAGGAAGGAGGAGACCTCCAGACAGCCGGTGGCGTTGCAGATGACGGCCTTGTCGCCCTCGTCGAGGGCGCGGGTCATGGCGCGGCAGACGATGCCCGCGCCGCAGCCGGCGCACAGGCGGTGACCGCCGACGAAGCGCTCGGGCTTGGAAAGCTCAACTTTATGATTATATGCCATGGTTACAGTACCTCCTGTTCGCTGCTGCGCTGGCCCATGTGCAGGTAGCGCGGGCCGGTCTCGCCGGTCTCGAGGATGTGCAGCAGGTGCCGGTAGACCTTTTCCACATCTTCGACCGCGCAGTCACGTCCGGCCAGACCGTAGACGACGTTGATCATCTTGGGACGGGTTTCGAGATCGTAGCAGGCCGAGCGCACCTCAGCGAACAGCGGGCCGCCGCAGGCCGAGTTGCCCTCGCTCTTGTCCATGACGGCGACCGCCTGGACATGGGACAGGGCTTGGGCGATCTCCTCCATCGGGAAGGGGCGGAAGACGCGGATCTTGATCAGACCGGCCTTGACGCCCTCGGCGCGCAGCTTTTCGATGCAGGCCTTGGCGGTGCCGGCGGTCGAGCCGATCAGCACGAGGGCGACCTCGGCGTCCTCCATGCGGTAGGACTCAAACAGGCCGTACTTGCGGCCGAAGGTCTGCTCGAAGTCGGCGGCGACGTCCAGAATGGCGCGCTTGGCGTTCTTCATGGCCTCAGCCTGCTGTACCTTGTGCTCCATGCAGTAGGGGCAGGTGTCGTAGGGGCCGACCGCGAGCGGATGGTCGCGGCCGATCAGGGCATGCTCGGGATTCCACTCGCCGACGAAGCGCTTGACAGCCGAATCTTCTTCAAGCAGGATGTTTTCGACCGCGTGGGAGGTGATGAAGCCGTCCTGGCAGATCATGATGGGCAGGCGCACGTCCGGGGTCTCGGAGATGCGCATGGCCTGTAAGTAGTTGTCGTAGGCCTCCTGGTTGTTCTCGGCGTAAATCTGAATCCAGCCGGTATCGCGTGCGCCCATCGAGTCGGAGTGGTCGTTGTTGATGTTGATCGGGCCGGTCAGGGTACGGTTGACGCAGGCCAGCGTGATCGGCAGGCGGGCGGACGCGGCGACGTACAGCATTTCATACATGAACGCCAGACCGCAGGACGAGGTCGCGGTGACGGCGCGGGCGCCGGCGGCCGCCGCGCCCACGCAGGTGGACATGGAGGAGTGCTCGGACTCGACGGTCACGTACTCGGTGTCGACCTGACCGTTCGCGACGTACTGGGCGAAGTACTGCGGGATTTCGGTCGAAGGGGTGATCGGGAAAGCGGCGAAGACGTCGGGGTTGATCTGCCGCATGGCGTAGGCAATGGCCTCATTGCCCGAGAGACGTTCGCGGAAGCTCATGCGCGCACCTCCTGTTCCATGCGGATGGCCTGGAAGGGGCAGATCTTGTAGCAAATGCCGCAGCCCTTGCAGTGGTCAAAATCGAAGTCAAGGCGCTTGCCGTCCTTGACCGGGATGGAAGCGTCCGGACAGTAGGGGGCGCACAGCAGGCACTGCTTGCACTTTTCGGGGTCCCAGACCGGGACGTTGGAGCGCCACTCGCCGGTCAGGGTCAGGCGGGCGGTGCCGCCCTCGTAAATTTCGCCGCCCGGCGTCATCTCCTGCCAGGGGGACTGTTCATTGATATCCTTTGCGCTGCGGCTCATGCGCCGTGCACCTCCTTCATAGACTGGATGAGGCAATTCATATTGCCCTGAATGACCTGCGGCTTGGTCGCGAATTTGTGGCGGAAGGACGCTTCCATGTCCGCGATGAAGCGGCCGGGATCCAGCACGCGGCTGACCTGCACGATGGCCGAGAGCATCGGGGTGTTGGGAAAGTAGCCGCCCAGATGTTCTTCCGAGATGCGGCGGGCGTCGATCGTGTAGACCCGGCCGGTGTAGCCGCGCAGCAGGGGGCGCAGGGCCTCGCCGTCGCGGGGGGAGTTGATGACGATGGCGCCCTCGGGGTTCAGACCGGCGGTCACATCGACCGAGGAAAGCAGGGATTCGTCCACGACGACGACGAAATCAGGCTCGTAGATGTTGGAATGGACGGTGCAGGGTACGTCGCTGATGCGGTTGTAGGCGGTGATGGGCGCGCCCATGCGCTCGGGGCCGTATTCGGGGAAGCCCTGGACATACTTGCCCGAGGCGAAGGCGGCGTCAGCCAGCAGCAGGCAGGCGGTCTTGGCGCCCTGGCCGCCGCGGCCGTGCCAGCGGATCTCGGTCATGCTTTTCATGGTTTCGTAATTCCTCCTGTATTTGTGAAAAAAGAAAAGGCGTCCGTCCCTGTAAAGGGACGAACGCCGAAAATCGACATCAGAAAACCACCCGTTACAGCGTACGGAACATACGCGCTTCCGATAACGGGGAAGGCCGTCAGCGCCTACTTCGGGGGAAAGACCGGTTCGGGCCGAAACTCCGGAGTGATATTCGGGCGCGGACGTACTTACGCCGGTTTTCACCAACCACCGGCTCTCTGCGGCGTTCCGTCAGGCCTTACTGTCTCCATCAAAGTCTTTGGTGCGTTAAATTGTAAAATCAGTATACCTGTGCGTCCAAAAAATGTCAACGAACAAAATAGACAAAATTTGGCGTGTTTATGGGTATATTTTGGCGGAGTTCGGGGCTTATGCCTGACCGGTGACGATCCACGGGGCAGGCTCGCAGACGAAATTGTTCTTACTGCCCAGCTTGGACACCGCGATCTGGATGACCTCGGTTTCACCGATGCCGCGCTCCTCAAACAGGGCGGGCAGATAGGCCGCGCAGCGGAAGTCGAGGGTGTAGATGACGAACTCCATGTGGGGATTGCGGCGGAGCAGGCAGTCGATCTCCTGCTCGAGGCTGGCCGAGGCGACCAGAAAGGCCAGCGAGGGCACCGGCAGATCGGCCATGGACTGATCGTCAACATGGTCGATGATGGAAATGTTGTTCAGGCCGAACTGGTTCGCGTTTTCCTCGAGCGTTCTGCGGTCGGCCTGATTGTACTCGACCGCGATGACCGTGCCCTCGGGCGCGAGGATGGCCGATTCGACCGCGATGCTCTCGCCGCTGACGATGCAGACCGTGTCGCCCACGTCGAGGTGCATCTTGTTCAGGATGACCGCGCGGATCTCGCTGCCGACGTAGTGGATGGAGCCGCGCGAGAAGCTCGAGTTGCGCATGCCGATCTTGTAGGTCGAGCGTGCCTTGGGGTTGAGGATGAGCATACCGGCGGATGCATTGATGCCGCGGTTGATCATATCCTTGAGCGGCTTGTGCAGGATCGGGCCGGACGGGTCGGAGCCTTCGTTGTACCAGACCTCGCATTCGCCCAGACCGGCGTCCCACATCTTATAGAAGATATCGGGGTGTCCGGCCTCGGTGAAGACCAGAACGGCGGTGTGGGATTCCACCGTCGGGATGAGATTCTTGTTTTTCCGGGTGATATCCAGAATTTTGACCTTTTCCAGATCTACCGGTGTGTGCTCGGAAAAATACTGGAGCCAGGCCAGGATGTGTGAATTGCTGAACAGACGCTGTTCCATAACTGCATCTCCCTCCTGCAAGCCCTAAGGATTCGCTGCGGCGCATTCGCTGCCGCGGGTCGGAGCTTTGCTGATATCCTGATTATACCATAGAAGCGGGGCGGAAGGAAAGAGCGGCGGACGGATTTTTCCGTCTGTGCTTCGGCCTGGAGAATGCACAGAACGCTGTGAATATGCGTGCAATGCACAGAATCAGGAGGCACACACAAGGAGAGGATCGGAGAATATGGCGGGATAAACCGGAAGAACGGTTGCAAAAACGGGATTTATATCATAAGTGTGTGCAGAAGCACATATTGGAAAAATGAAGGAATAACAGGGTATTATTTCAAAAATAACCTATCGTTTTATATGAAATCATTTGAAAAATGGAATATCTTCCACGATTTAAACGAATAAACACACAGAAAGTATTTGTGGAGAGTGGACAGAAAACAAAGAACAAAATGGGATGAATGACGGAAAACCGGGAAAAAGTTACGAAAATTTGATATCGTATGTAAAAATCAGGCATAAAATTCGCGGAAAATCAGAGGAAAGCCGTCCGTCAATTTTTGAGGGAGGGAAATCGGGATATTGACGCGCACCGTCCGGTCGGCTATAATCAAAGCAACAAAAGCACAGAACGTGCAAAGCACATGAAACCGAAAAACGACGACAAGAGAGAAGGAAAGAGAACCTGAAAAACGCCGGAATTTGCAGGTTTTGCGCGATTTGCAACGGCTGTACTTGGAAGCCCGGTGTACACGGAAAGTGCACACATCGGATGGAGACCTCCTTCATCCGGCGGCGGTGATGGATCGATGCGCCGGTTCGGAAGCGCCGGGGATCGCAATTTCCCCTATCCCGAAAAACGAGAAACGGAAAGGAAGCGTAAAAAATGAAAAGAAGAAGTTGGATCGCAGCTCTGCTGGCCGGCACAATGACGCTGTCCCTGACCGCCTGCGGCGGCAGTGACACCGGCGCAGCCGACACCACCGGCGCCGACGCGGCGGCGGACACCGGCGCGGCAGCCGCGCAGGAAGGCCCCTACAACGTCTCGATGATTCTCAAGACCGGCTCGGCCGAGTTCTGGAAGATCATCCAGGCGGGCGCTGAGGCCTACGAGAAGGAGCATCCCGATCTGGTCAAGCTCTCCATCAAGGGCCCCCCGTCCGAGACCTCTTACGAGGAGCAGCTCAACATGCTGGAGACCGACCTGAACAACCCCGAGTTTGACGGCTATCTGATCGCGCCGCTGCAGTCCGAGGCGGTCGCCACTATGATCGCGAACACCGATAAGCCGGTCATCGCGTTCGACACCAACATCGAATCCGACAAGTGCCTGTCCTTCGTCGGCACGGGCAACAAGGAAGCGGCCAAGCAGGGCGCCATCGCGGCGGTCGAGCAGGCCAAGGCGGCCGGCTGGACCGAGATCAAGTGCATCGAGATCGCGGGCGTTCAGGGCGACGCCACCAACACCGCCCGTATGGAAGGCTATGCCGAGGGCATTGCCGAGTGCGGCGGCGAGTTCCTGTCGGACGAGACCCAGTACGCCAACGCGACGGCTGACCTCGCGGTCACCTGTATGGAAGCGATCATGTCCAAGCATCCCGAGGGCATCGCGATCATCTGCTCGAACAACGACGATATGGCGCTGGCTGCGGCCCGCACCGCGCGTGAGAGCGGCAACAAGGCCTATGAAAACACCGTATTCCTGGGCTTCGACGGCCAGCAGTCCGCCTGTGAGGCGATTCTGAACGGCGAGCTGACCATGTCCGCGGCGCAGAACAACTTTGACATCGGCTACAAGGCCGTCGAGACCATGGTTAAGACCCTGCAGGGCGAGACTCCGGACGCGTTTGTTGACACCGGCACGGAGATCGTAACCAAGGACAACGCGCAGGATCGTATCGACCGCTTCAAGAGCTACCTCGGCTGAGTATCAGCCGTATATCCGGAGAACAGATCAAACGGATTTCCCCGACTGACCGTCAAAGCGGCGGTCTGTCTCTCAAATTTTCATAACAGTAATCTCTTTTCTTAATCTCTTTTCCTACCAGACACAGCGGGGGAGCCTGCAACCCTCCCCCGGTCATTGCAAAAGGCGCGCGGAACGGGCGTAACCACCCCGTTCCCCACGCGCCGGCTCCCAACCCTGACGCGCGGGCGGGTTTAACCACCCCGCCCGACCGCGTCTCCCTATTCAACCTCGAAACGACGCGCGGAGCGGACGAGCCTGTCCGATCGCCGCGTCTACATAAATCACACCCATCCACGAATATGCAAAAAAGGAGAGATACCATGAAAGTAGGCATCATTGGTGCGGGCCGTATCGGTAAGGTTCACGCGAAGAATATTTCGATGTTCGTACCCGAGATGGAGATCAAGACCATCGCGGACCCCTTCATGAACGAGGCGACCGAGGCGTTTGCCAAGCAGTACGGCATCCCGAACACCACCAAGGACGCGAACGACATCCTGAACGATCCCGAGATCGAGGCTGTTCTGATCTGCTCGTCCACCGACACCCATTCCAAGTACATCATCGAGGCCGCGCACGCCGGCAAGCACATCTTCTGTGAGAAGCCGATCGACTACGATCTGAACAAGGTGCATGAGGCGATCAACGCTGCCAAGGAAGCCGGCGTCAAGCTGCAGATCGGTTTCTGCCGCCGCTTCGACCACAACCACAACGCCGTTTACCAGATGGTACGCGACGGCAAGGTCGGCAAGGTCAACATCATCAAGATTTCCTCCCGTGACCCCGAGCCGCCCCCGGTATCCTATGTCAAGGTTTCTGGCGGCATCTTCTACGATATGATGATCCATGACTTCGACATGGCGCGCTTCCTGGCGGGCTCCGAGGTCGTTGAGGTCAACGCGATGGGCTCCGTTCTGGTCGATCCCGGCATCGGCGAGGCGGGCGACGTTGATACCGCTGTCGTTACCCTGAAGTTCGAGAACGGCGCGATCGGCGTCATCGACAACTCCCGTAAGGCAGTTTACGGCTACGACCAGCGCGTCGAGGTCTTCGGCTCCGAGGGCTGCGCGCAGAACGAGAACGATATCCCGAACACCGCGGTTCTGTCCACGGCCGACGGCACCACCTACGGCACCGCGTACAAGGTCATGTGGGACCGCTACACCGGCGCGTTCGTCGCTGAGATGCAGGCCTTTGCCGATGCGGTTGCGAACGACAAGGAGACTCCGGTCACCGGCATGGACGGCCTGTACCCTGTCCTGATGGCAGCGGCTGCGACCAAGTCCCTGCATGAGGGCCGCCCGGTCAAGATCTCGGAGGTAGAATAAGATGGCACTGAGAAAATGCGCCTGCATCGACACCCTGTATACCGAGCTGCCCTGGCTCGAGCGCTTCCAGGCAGCCAAGAACGACGGCTTTGAAGCCGTAGAGTTCTGGGACTGGCGCGTGCGCGACCTCGACGCGACCCGCGAGGCCGCTGAGAAGGCCGGTATCGCAATTTCGGGCTTCAATGGCGACGCGGATTACTCCCTCGTCGACCCGACCCACAAGGAAAAGTACATCGATTACCTCAAGCAGTCCATCGCGGCTGCCAAGAAGGTGGGCGCTGCCAGCGTGACCATTCATTCGAACGCGCTGGGCGACGGCGGCATCGTTGTCAACCATTATGACGACCTGTCCGATACCGTCAAGCTGTGCTCGATGTACGACATGCTGCTCGAGTGCGCCAAGATCGCTGAGGCCGAGGAGATCAACCTGAACCTCGAAGCCCTCAACATCACGACCGACCACGTGGGCAACTTCCTCAAGTACACCCAGATGGGCGCCGAGATCTGCCGCCTGATCGGCTCTCCCCGCCTGAAGCTGCTGTACGACGTATACCACATGCAGATCAATGAGGGCTGCATCTGCGATACGATCTCGAACTACTGCGATCAGTTCGGCCACATCCACGTCGCTGACGCCCCCGGCCGCCACGAGCCGGGCACGGGCGAGATCAACTACAAGAAGGTCATCCGTCATCTCGAGGCCTGCGGCTACACCGGCCGTGTCGGCTACGAGCTGTTCCCGCTGACCGACACCCAGACCGCCGTCAAGGCGATTATGGAGAACTGCTGAACACAGAGCAACAGAAAAAGGCCGGAAAATTGATTTTCCGGCCTTTCTTAATGGAATAGGATGAAATAATAGAGGGATTTATAGTCATGGCATTTACGATATTCACATTTGTGGCGTTTACCGTTCTGGTCGCGGTCATTTCCTATGTGAAGACCAAAGGGGACGATCAGACCACAGCAGACGGTTATTTTCTGGCGGGCCGCGGCCTGCCGGGCTTTGTGATTGCAGGTTCCCTGCTGCTGACCAATCTTTCCGCAGAGTAGCTTGTAGGCACGAACGGTCAGACCTGGGCGGTGGGCATGAGCCCGATGGCGTTCGAGGTTCTGGCGGCTACCGCACTGATCGTGCTGGCATTGTGGGCGGCGCCCCGGTATCTGAAAAGCGGAATCACCACCATCCCGGAGCTGATCGGCCTGCGATTTGACCGCTCCACCAAGCTGTGGTTCTGCATCGCATATATTGTCCTTTATCTGGTTGTACAGATTCCGGTCATTCTGTATTCCGGCTCGCTGGTGTTTGAAAATATCTTTCACCTGTCCGATTGGCTGGGGATCACGAAATTCCAGTCGATCTGCGTGCTTTGCGTTGCGATCAGTGTGGTTGGTTCGATCTATGCGATTTTCGGCGGCCTGAAGGCGGTTGCGGTATCGGATACGGTCAATGGAGTCGGTCTGCTGATCGGCGGCCTGATGATCCCGTTTTTCGCGCTGAACGTGCTGGGTCACGCGGCGGGCAGCGAAAATGCGATCGCCATTCTGGATGGCTGGAAGTATCTGGTCGCCAACCATGCGGACAAGCTCAATTGGTGACGCAGGTCATTCCTGCACCGTTGATGGGCTTTTTCGCCGCAGTCATGTTCGGCGCGATTCTGTCCTCCTTCAACTCGGTGCTCAACTCGGTGAATACGATGTATACCATGGATATTTATCATGAGTACATCAATCCCAATGCTTCCGGGGATAAGTTGGTCAGCGTCGGCAAGAAGATCGGCATTGTATTTGCGGTCGCGACTACCATTGTCGGCCCGATGGTGTATTTCTTCCCGGCCGGTCTGAAAACCTTCCTGGACTCCTTTGTCATGCTGATCGGTTTGCCGGTGCTGTCTGCGGTGTTCGGCGGCTTTTTCTTCAAGTATCTGCCCAAATATACGGCTAAGCTGATCATGGTATTCCATATCGTGGTATACGGTCTGTTTATGCTGATCGGGCCGTCGTATCCGGGCGGCGCCGGTACGATGCATTACCTGTATGCGGTTGCCGTCCTTTGGCCGATCGAATTGCTGATCATGGCGTTCCTCGACCGGAGAAACAAAAAGCAGAATCCGACCATGCAGGCATGGGAACAGGAAGATGTGAAGGCTGTGGATCTGACCCCGTGGAAATACAGAAAGATCGTCTCGATCGTTGTTATGATCTGTGTGATTGCGGTCTATATCTTCTTCTCCCCGCTGGGAATCGGCGTATAATATTGCAAATTTTCTTTTCCGGCACCCAGACCGCCGCCAAGGCGATCATGGAGAACGCATAAGCGCGCGCGTCTCCGGACGGGTGGAACGGAACGTTCTCACAACGCAAAAAATGCCGTCGGAAGTCATTTCCGGCGGCTTTTTTGTACTTTTTTAGGAAATACAGGCGAAGGCTTCGCCGCATCCCCTGCCGATTTTGACAGAATCCTTGCTTTTTTTGTTCGAGAGGAAACAAACGGAAGAAAGTCTGGTAAAATAGATTCACACTAAGGGCTTCTGTATTTTGGGACACGCGCAGAGCCAGCCCGGACGGCGGAAACGCGGCGGAGAACGCCGCCCGAGCCGGGCGCCGCGTGCGGACCCAGTCACGAGAAACCCGGAAGGAGCCTTCCGGGATGGAAGGGGGTAGTACACGGTGCAGATTGCCATTTTTGATGACCAGCGGGAGGATGCGCAGGCGGCCGCGCGCGCGGTCGCGGCATACTGGACGGAGCGCGGACGGCCCTGTCACAACAGCTACATTGTAAACCTGCGGTACGTGACGGATTTCTGCCGCTCGGGCTTTACCCTGCAGAACGGCGCGATCATCCCGATCAGCCGCAGCTATTATCCCCGGGTCAAGGAGCTGTTCACCGTTTACGTCTCGCAGAGACGGTGAAGGACAGAGCAAAAGCCGGATGCAGTCGCATCCGGCTTTTTTCAGTCCTCGATTTCGTAGGGCCACTGGGCGATGCCGCCGAGGTTATAGACCTTGGTATAGCCCAGCTTCTGCAAAATGCCGCAGGCGGTCGTGGCGCGTGGGCCCGACTGGCAGTAGACGAGCACCGGCGCGTCCCGGTCGGGCAGCAGGCTGGGCGCCATCGCCCGCACCTCGCCCAGCGGCAGCAGCGCCGCGCCCGGAATGTGTCCGCCCGCGTACTCATCCGGCTCGCGCACATCGAGCACGGTGGCGGCGCCCGCGTCCATCATCTGCTTGGCTTCCGCAGGAGAGAGCGTGTCCGCCGCCTTGCCGCGCGAGAAGCGGTCAAAAAATCCCATGTGTATGATCTCCTTTCGGGTTTTTTGTTCCTCTATCAGGATACCCCATTTCGCGCCCGGAGAAAAGAGGGGAGCTTGAAAAATTTTATTTCTCCCGTTCCTTGCGACGGGCTTCCTTCCATGCGCGCACCGCATCCAGCCGGGCTTTCGCGCGGGCTTCGCTGCCCGATTCGGTCGGCTCGTAGTACCGTTTTCCGGTCAGGGATTCGGGCAGGCAGTCCATATCGGCCACCTTTTCGGCGGTATCGTGGGCGTAGATATAGCCCTTGCCGTAGTCCAGCTCGCGCATGAGCCGGGTGGGCGCGTTGCGGATCTGGAGGGGCACCGGGTCGCTGAGCTGGGTCAGCGCGTCCCGTTTGGCTGTCTCGTAGGCGGTGTAGAGGGCGTTCGAGCGGGGCGCGAGGGAGAGATAAACGACGGCGTGGGTCAGGTGGACGCTGCACTCGGGCATCCCGAGGAAGTGGCAGGCCTGATAGGCTGCGACGGCGACCTCGAGCGCCCGGCTGTCGGCCATGCCGATGTCCTCGCTGGCGAACCGGACGAGCCGCCGGGCGACATAGAGCGGGTCTTCACCCGCCTCGAGCATCCGCGCCAGCCAGTAGACGGCCGCGTCCGGGTCGGTGTTGCGCATGGACTTGTGCAGGGCGGAGATCAGGTTGTAGTGCTCCTCGCCGGTCTTGTCGTACAGCAGGGACTTTTTGGAGGTGCACTGGGCGAGCAGGTCGCGGCTGACCGTGACCGTCCCGTCCGCCGCCCGGTCGCCGTTGAGCACGGCCATTTCAAGCGTGCTGAGCGCTGTACGCGCGTCGCCGTTTGCAAAGGCGGCAATCAGCCCGGGCAGATCGTCGTCCATGACGACCCGCGTTCCGCCGAAGCCGCGCGGGTCGGTCAGCGTGCGGCGCACAAGGCCGGTCAGCTCGTCAGCCGTCAGCGCGTTTAAGACGAAGACCTTGCAGCGGGAGAGCAGCGCGGCGTTGACCTCAAAGGACGGGTTTTCGGTCGTCGCGCCGATCAGGATAATACTGCCCTTTTCGACATAGGGCAGAAAGGCGTCCTGCTGCGCCTTGTTGAAGCGGTGAATCTCGTCGACGAACAGAATGGTCTTTTCCCCGAACCGGCGGCTCTGCTCGGCCTGCTGCATGACCGCGCGAATCTCCTTGATGCCCGAGGTGACCGCGCTGAAGTCGATGAAGGCGGCGCGGGTGCGTCCCGCGATGATGCGGGCGAGCGTGGTCTTACCCACGCCGGGCGGGCCCCAGAAGATCATAGAGGAGACCCGGTCGGACTCGATGAGGGTGCGCAGAATCTTGCCCGGGCCGAGCAGATGGGTCTGCCCCACAAATTCATCGAGCGTGCGCGGACGCATCCGGCTGGCGAGCGGCCGGTCGTCGGGCGCGTCAAACAGGCTTTGCTGCTGCATGAAAACCATCTCCGATCATTTCTTTCAGCATAGCGAACATTCGTTTGTTTGTCAAGCGGTGCAGCAGAAAAATAAGAGATAGAAAAATAGGAACCGGACGTGAAAACACGTCCGGTTCCATGCAGGGACGAGCCGACGCCGTTTGATGCGCCGGTACGGCGCGCGGCGGCGAGTTGAGCGGCCCGATGCGATTTCCGAGCATCGGGTAAAAAATATGCCGGTGGCATGTTTTTTAGCGAGGGGTCTTCCTTTTCTAAAAAAGCACCGCAGAAAAATAGGAACCGGACACGAAAATCGTGTCCGGTTCCTTGCAGAGAAGAGAAATAAAAAACAGGCGGCGCTGCGCAGCGTGTGTGAAGCGCCGCCAAAGGAAAGGGGGGCAAAAGGAAAAGATGGAAAACAGGAATTGAAAAAAAGTGGGGAAATATCGGAAAAGTGTGGAAAAGTACGGGTGTTACAGATTGGTGTAGCCCATGAGGAAGGCGTCGACCTCGCGCGCCGCGCCCCGTCCCTCGGCAATCGCCCAGACGACGAGCGACTGGCCGCGGTGCATATCGCCGGCGGTGAAGACGCGGGGCACATTGGTCGCGTAGTGACCGGCCTCGGTCTGGACGACCGTGCGCGGGGTCTGCGCAACGCCGAAGGCGTCGGGTACATACGCCTGACAGCCGAGGAAGCCGGCTGCGATGATGAGCAGGTCGCAGTCGAGCGTCTGCTCCGAGCCGGGCACCGGCTTGCGGTCCGCGCCCAGCGAGACGATCTTGACGGCGGTCAGCTTCTTGTTCTTGTCGGTCACAAGCTCGGTGACCGTGGTCTGATACATGCGCGGGTCTGCGCCGAAGACCGAGATGGCCTCTTCCTGACCGTAATCGGTCTTGCAGACGCGCGGCCATTCGGGCCACGGGTTGTTCTCGGCGCGGGTCTCGGGCGCCTTGGGCATCATTTCGAGCTGAACGACCGACTTGCAGCCGTGGCGGATGCAGGTGCCGACGCAGTCGTTGCCGGTGTCGCCGCCGCCGACGATGACGACGCGCTTACCCTTGGGATCGACGTACTTATGGTCGGCGAAATTGGAGTCGAGCAGGCTCTTGGTGTTGGCTGAAAGGAAATCAACGGCGAAGTAAACGCCGTGCGCGTCCCGGTTTGCGACCTGTAAGTCGCGCGGGTGCTTCGCGCCGCAGCACAGGACGACTGCGTCGAACTCGCGCAGCAGCTCAGCCGCCTTCTTGTCCTTGCCGACGTTGGTATTCGTCACGAAGGTGACGCCCTCGGCGGTCATGAGCTGGATGCGGCGGTCCACGATCTGCTTTTCGAGCTTCATGTTGGGGATGCCGTACATCAGCAGGCCGCCCGGACGGTCGTCGCGCTCAAAGACGGTCACGCTGTGGCCGCGCTGGTTGAGCTGATCGGCGCAGGCCAGACCGGCCGGGCCGGAGCCGACGACCGCGACCCGCTTGCCGGTGCGGTGGCCGGGGACGCGGGGCTGGACGAGGCCGTCGCGGAAGGCGTCCTCGATGATGCCCAGCTCGTTTTCCCGGATGGTGACCGGCTGGCCGTTCAGGCCGCAGGTGCAGGCCGCTTCGCAGAGCGCCGGGCAGACGCGGCCGGTAAATTCGGGGAAGTTGTTGGTCTTGTGCAGGCGGCGCATGGCCAGATCAAAGTTGCCGGTGTAGACCAGATCGTTCCACTCGGGGATCAGGTTGTGCAGCGGGCAGCCCGAGACCATGCCGTTTAACACCATGCCGGACTGGCAGTAGGGCACGCCGCACTCCATGCAGCGCGCGCCCTGACAGCGGCGTTCGGCGTCCGGCAGGCGGTCATGGAATTCGTTCCAGTGCTGGATGCGCTCCTCGGGGGTCTGACCGGGATTTGGCTCCCGGTCGTACTTCAGAAATCCGCCGGTCTGTCCCATGTCAGCCCACCTCCTTTCCGTTGGTATTGGCATAGAAGGCTTCGATCTCCGCCTGTTCGCGGGACATGCCCTTTTCTTCGTATTTGCCGATCGTGCGCAGCATCCGGTCGTAGTCATACGGCAGGATCTTCTTGAAGCAGGGCAGCTCCTCCTCGAAGTGCTCAAGGATGTACTTGCCCCGAGCCGAGCCGGTCTCGGCGACGTGTGCTTCGATCATCGCGCGCAGCTCGGCGATATCGTGCTTTTCGGTGACCGCGTCCATCGAGACCATCGACTTGTTCAGGCGCAGATAGAGGTCACGGTTTTTGTCCCAGACGTAGGCGATGCCGCCGGACATACCGGCCGCGAAGTTCTTGCCCGTGCGTCCCAGAACGACGACCCGGCCGCCCGTCATGTATTCGCAGCCGTGGTCGCCCACGCCCTCGGTGACGGCGTAAGCGCCCGAGTTGCGCACGCAGAAGCGCTCGCCCGCAACGCCCTCGATGAAGGCCTTGCCCGAGGTCGCGCCGTACAGGGCGACGTTGCCGATGATGATGTTATCCGCCGGGGTGAAGGCGCTGTCCTTGGGCGGGACAACGACCAGCTTGCCGCCCGACAGACCCTTGCCGAAGTAGTCGTTCGAGTCGCCGGTCAGGCGCAGGGTCAGACCCTTGGGGATGAACGCGCCGAAGGACTGGCCGCCGCCGCCCGTGCAGTGGATGGTGAAGGTGTCCTCGGGCAGCTTGTCGCCGAAGCGGCGGGTGATGTCGCTGCCCAGAATCGCGCCCAGTGCGCGGTCGGTGCTGGTGACCGCGATCGAGACCTCGGCCTTTTCGCCGGTCTCGAGGGCGCGTCCCAGACGGCGCTCGAGCACCTTGAGGTCGACCGTGTTCTGGAGCTTGAAGTCGTAAACGTCCTTGGGGTCGAAGTGGCACTTGACCTTCTGACCCGCGTAGGGATTGTCCAGAATGGCCGACAGATCGACCGAGGCCGCGCGGTCGTTGACCGCGTGCTCGCGCATCTTGAGCAGGTCGGTGCGGCCGACCAGCTCCTCGACCGTGCGCACGCCCAGCTTGGCCATGTGCTCGCGCAGCTCCTGCGCGATGAAGCGCATGAAGTTCGCGACATACTCGGGCTTGCCGCAGAAGCGGCGGCGCAGCTCGGGATTCTGGGTAGCGACGCCGACCGGGCAGGTGTCAAGGTTGCAGACACGCATCATGACGCAGCCCATCGTGACCAGCGGAGCGGTCGCGAAGCCGAATTCCTCCGCGCCCAGCATACAGGCGATGGCGACGTCGCGGCCGCTCATCAGCTTGCCGTCGGTCTCGAGGACGACGCGCGAGCGCAGATCGTTTTTCATCAGAGTCTGATGGGTCTCGGCCAGACCGAGCTCCCAGGGCAGACCGGCGTTCTGGATCGAGGTGCGGGGCGCCGCGCCCGTGCCGCCGTCGTGACCCGAGATCAGGACGACCTGTGCGCCCGCCTTGGCAACGCCCGAAGCGATCGTGCCGACGCCGGCCTCGGAGACCAGCTTGACCGAGATGCGTGCCCGGCGGTTGGCGTTTTTGAGGTCATAGATGAGCTGAGCCAGATCCTCGATGGAGTAGATATCGTGATGGGGCGGGGGAGAGATCAGGGAAACGCCCGGGGTGGCGTGGCGGGTCTTGGCGATCCACGGATAGACCTTCTTGCCGGGCAGATGGCCGCCCTCGCCGGGCTTCGCGCCCTGCGCCATCTTGATCTGAATTTCGTTGGCCGAGTTGAGGTACTCGCTCGTGACGCCGAAGCGGCCCGAGGCGACCTGCTTGATGGCCGAGTTGCGGTCGGTGCCCAGACGCTCGGGGCGTTCGCCGCCCTCGCCCGAGTTCGACTTGCCGCCCAGCATGTTCATGGCCTGCGCCAGACATTCGTGCGCTTCCTGCGAGATCGAGCCGTAGCTCATCGCGCCGGTCTTGAAGCGCTTGACGATCGACTCGACCGGCTCGACCTCCTCGATCGGCACCGGATGGTCGCTGTACTGCATTTCGAGCAGGCCGCGCAGGGTGTGCGGCTTGGTCTCGTCGTCGACGAGCGCGGTGTACTGCTTGAACAGCTCGTAATCGCCCCGGCGGGTGGACTGCTGGAGCAGATGGATGGTCTGCGGGTTGTACATGTGGTCTTCCTGACCCGAGCGTGCCTTGTGATAGCCCAGCGAATCGAGGGTATCGTCGGTGCCCAGACCGAGCGGGTCGAAGGCCTTGGTGTGGTTGTGATCAACGAGGGCTTCGATGCCGGACAGGCCGATGCCGCCGATGCGGGAGACCGTGTTCGTGAAGTAGGCGTCGATGACCTCCTTGTTGATGCCGACCGCTTCGAAAATCTGGGCGGACTGGTAGGACTGGATGGTCGAGATGCCCATTTTGGAGGCGATCTTGACGATGCCGTGCAGGACGGCGTTGTTGTAGTCGTCGACGGCGGCGTAGTAGTCCTTGTCGAGCTGACCGTCGGCGATCAGGCGGCCGATGGTCTCATGCGCCAGATAGGGATTGATCGCGCGTGCGCCGTAGCCCAGCAGGGTGGCGAAGTGGTGCACGTCACGCGGCTCGGCCGACTCGAGGACGATCGAAACGGCGGTGCGCTTCTTGGTGCGCACGAGGTACTGCTCGATCGCGGAGACCGCCAGCAGGGAGGGAATGGCGACATGGTTTTCGTCCACGCCCCGGTCGGACAGGATGATGATGTTCGCACCGTTGCGGTAGGCGCGGTCGACCGCGACGAACAGGTGGTCGAGGGCGCGCTTCAAGGGGGTGTTCTTATAGTAGAGCAGGGAAACGGTCTCAACATGGAAGCCCGGCTTCTTCATGCAGCGGATCTTCATCATGTCGGTCGAGGTCAGGATCGGGTTATGTACCTGCAGAACGCGGCAGTTTTCGGCCTTTTCCTCGAGCAGGTTGCCGTCGTCGCCCAGATAGATCGTGGTGTCGGTGACGATTTCCTCGCGGATGGCGTCGATCGGCGGGTTGGTGACCTGCGCGAAGAGCTGCTTGAAGTAGTTGAATAGAGGCTGGTCGTGCTGGGAGAGCACGGCGAGCGGGATGTCGATGCCCATTGAGGCGGTCGGCTCGGCGCCGGTCTGCGCCATCGGCAGGATGGTGTTCTGCACGTCCTCATAGGTGTAGCCGAAGGCCTTCTGGATACGGGGCAGCGCCTCGCGGTCATAGGTCTCGACCTTGTGGTTCGGGATGGGCAGATCCTGCAGGCGGACGAGGTTGCGGTCGAGCCACTCGCCGTAGGGCTGGCGGGCGGCGTAGGTCGCCTTCAGCTCGGCGTCGCCGATGATGCGGCCCTGTACGGTGTCGACGAGCAGCATACGGCCGGGCTCCAGACGGGACTTCTGCACGATGTTCTCAGCCGGAATGTCGAGCACGCCGACCTCGGAGGACAGGATGAGCTTGTCGTCCTTGGTGACGTAGTAGCGGGAGGGACGCAGGCCGTTGCGGTCAAGCACAGCGCCCAGACAGTCGCCGTCCGAGAAGAGGATGGAGGCCGGGCCGTCCCACGGCTCCATCATGATCGCGTAATACTGGTACAGATCGCGCTTCAAGCGGTCGATGCTGCCCTCATTGCGCCACGGCTCGGGAATGGTGACCATGACGGCCAGCGGCAGCTCCATGCCGCTCATCATCAGGAACTCAAGGGTGTTGTCCAGCATGGCCGAGTCCGAGCCTTCGCCGTTGATGACCGGGAGCACCTTGTCCATATCGGCCGCGAGGGCGCGGCAGGACATGGTCTCCTCGCGGGCGAGCATACGGTCGATGTTGCCGCGGATGGTGTTGATCTCGCCGTTGTGCAGGATGATGCGGTTGGGATGGGCACGCTCCCACGACGGGATGGTGTTGGTCGAGAAGCGGGAGTGCACGGTGGCGATGGCGGTCTCGTAGTCAGCCGCCTGCAGATCGGGATAGAAACGGCGGAGCTGGCCGACGAGGAACATGCCCTTGTAGACGACCGTGCGGCTGGACAGGGAGACAACGTAGGTGTCGCTCGAGGACTGCTCGAAGACGCGGCGGGCGACATAGAGGCGGCGGTCAAAGTCGAGACCGCGGCGCACGCCGTCCGGACGCTTGACGAAGCACTGCTCGATGCAGGGCATACAGGCGCGCGCCTTGGAGCCGAGGATATCCGGCTCGGTGGGCACGGCGCGCCAGCCGAGGAAGGTCATGCCCTCCTTTTCAATGATGATCTCGAACATCTTCTTGGCCTGATTCCGCCCGAGGGTGTCCTGCGGGAAGAAGAACATGCCAACGCCGTAGTCCCGTTCGCCGGGCAGGTCGATGCCGGCCTCGCGGGCAGCGCGGGAGAAGAAGCGGTGGGATACCTGGAGCAGGATGCCGACGCCGTCGCCGGTCTTGCCTTCCGCGTCCTTGCCGGCGCGGTGCTCCAGCTTTTCGACGATTTTCAGCGCGTCGTCGACGGTCTGATGGCTCTTACGGCCCTTGATGTCCACCACCGCGCCGATGCCGCAGGCGTCGTGCTCGAAGGCGGGGGAATAGAGGCCGCGCTGGGGACCGTCCATTTTGCTGGTTTCTTGCATGAGATTTAACCCCTTTCACAAAGCGTGGAAAAGACCGGGAAGGAAAATAAAAAAAGGCGCTCCGGACACACCTCTGCCTGTGTGCCGGAACGCCTTTGTTCCTGTATGCTCGTGCCGCGCATCCCGTGTGGGGAGGGCGGCGCCGGTCTTTGTTGCGATGTAATTATAGAATATCTTCTTTTCGTCGAATGTCAAGTAGCGAATGTAAAATTTGGGGGAATGCTCGTCCGAACGCCCCGATCGGGACGCATTTTTGTGCGGATTGCCGCCCGGTGTCCGTCCGGGACGGTCATTTTGCGCAGTTTGCCGTCCGCTTGAAATTCGACCCGGAAGCTGCATGTTGCAGCAGACCCCTTACCGGCAGGCAGCGCAGTTGAATTTTGTCGGAAAATGTGGGATAATCATTTACATCCATATATGACCCGCGCCATGCTGATGACTGTCCTTGCCCGATTCGACGGCGAGGACACCTCCGGCGGCAGCGTATGGTACGAAAATGGCATGGAATGGGCAAAGGCCAACGGCATGTCCGACGGCTCCAATCCCAACGGAAACATCACCCGTGAGCAGTTGGCCGTCATGCTCTGGCGCTATGCCGGAAGTCCGACAAGCGACCACAGCCTGGACGGCTACACCGACGCTGACCAGATCAGTGGCTATGTGCTGGAGGCCATGCGCTGGGCGAACGAAACTGGTATTATCACCGGCTACGGCAACGGTCTGCTGGGCGCCAAAGACAACGCCACCCGCGCACAGGTTGCACAGATGCTTATGAACTTCGTAAAGAGTTTGAATCCGTAAATCGGCCCTGCGAAAGGGCGCGTTGTAAAATAGCGCCAAAGAAAAACATCGCGGTCAGGATTCCAAAAGGGTTTCCTGACCGCGATGTTTGCTTTGTGATCAGATAGTTCTAAACACTCTGCAATAACACAAGAATAATACCGTAAATGACGCTGGCACTGATCCCATATACCAGCACCGGCCCGGCGATGGCGAACATCTTCGCGCCCAGACCGAGCACCAGACCCTCCGACTTGAACTCCATCGCGGGGGAAACGATCGCGTTGGCGAAGCCGGTGATCGGCACGATCGTGCCCGCGCCCGCGCGCTTTGCGAGCTTATCGTACAGGTGCAGGCCGGTCAGCAGCGCGCCCAGAAAGACCATCGTGATGGCGGTCGCGGCCGGATAGGCGTCCTCGCCCAGTCCGCGCGCCTTGTAAAATTCGGTCACGGCCTGCCCGACGACGCAGATCAGTCCGCCCACAACACCCGCCCAGACCATGTCGCGCGCGAGCGGGGAGGCCGGGGCGCGGCGGGTCAGCAGGCGGTTGTATTCCGCTTTTGTCAGTTTCATCGAAACGCTCCTTTCGGCTCTTTCCGTTAGCATACCGCAGGAGCGGAAAATTATTCTGACCCTATAAAAAATGACAAAACTGGCTATTTCAAAAAGGTCAGTACGCTGGTAGACTGTGTGCATAGAAAAAAACCAAATCAGGAGGGATTTCTGATGAAAAACCAGAAAAAGGGAATCGGCATCTACGATATTGTTGCAATCGGACTGATGGCGGCGTTTGTCTTCGTCGCGACGTTCTTCTTCAAGATCGAGATCCCGTCTCCGGCGGGCACCACTATGGTCAAGCTGGGCAACGGCGTGTGCGTCCTGGGCGCGCTGCTGCTGGGCGGCTGGCGCGGCGGTCTGGCCGCGGCGATCGGCTGCGCCCTGTATGACCTGACCGACCCGGTCTTCGCGCCCGAGGCGTATATCACCTTCATCCGCTACTTTATCATGGCGTTCCTGTGCGGCACGATCGCGCACTGGGGCGGCGCGCAGGGCCGCAAGTTCGGCCGCAACGTCGTCGCGGCCATCGTGGGCGCGTACTCCTACTCGGCCATGTACATCTTCACCAAGGTCGGCACGCTGGTCGTTGCCGGTTCGGCGCTCAAGCCCGCGCTGGTCGCCTGCTCGGTCAATATCGCGTCCTCGCTGTTCAACGCGGCGGTCGGCGTGGTCTTTGCCCTGCTGCTCGCGCCCGCGCTGCGCAAGGCGCTGACCCACACCACCTTCGGCGCGCACGTCTACGGCAACACCTGAGCTGACAGCACCTTTTAGATTCCCATATTCCGAAAGCGAAAAGACCCGTCTCGATCTGAGACGGGTCTTCGCTTTTGGGTTGCTTGTTTACTTGGTATAGTTGTCGAAATAGCCCTGAATATAGATGATCGGGGTGCCCTTGTCGCCCGAGCCCGAGGTCAGGTCGGCGAGGGAGCCGATCAGGTCGGTCAGGCGGCGGGGCGTGGTGCCCTGGGTGACCATCGTGCCGACCAGACTGGCGGCCTTCTCGTCCTTCTCGTGGATATAGTTCTTGATCGCGTCCTTGAGCGCGTCGCCCGACAGGTCGGCGAAGTCGTTGTCGGCCAGATACTTGAGCTTGACCTCGTTCGGGGTGCCCTCCAGACCGGCGGTGTAAGCCGGGGAGACGACCGGGTCGGCCAGCTCCCAGATCTTGCCGACCGGGTCCTTGAACGCGCCGTCGCCGTAGACCATGACCTCGACGTTCTTGCCGGTCTTTTCAAGCATCATGTCGTGGATGCGGGCAACCATCTCGTCACAGTGGATGGGGAAGAGCTTGACGGTCTCCTCGGTGGCCTTGTTGGAGCCGAGCAGGCCGAAGCGGTCGTTGTAGCCCGAGCCGTCGACCGGGGCGGTCAGGATCTCATCGAGACAGTAGACCTTCTCCGCGCCCGCCTTGAGCAGGTTGCGCTTGGTGCGCTGGCGGGTGTGGATGTCGCAGGCCAGTACGCTCTTGGTGTAGGAGAGGATGGCGCGCGGATTGTTCGCAAAGACGATCTCGACTTCGCAGCCGGTCTCCTCGATGAGCTTCTTGTAGTAATCGACGTAGTCCACGCCGGTGAAGACATGGGGCTTGAAGCCGAAGAGTTCGCGGTACTTTTCTTCGGTCAGCACATCCGACCACGGATTGACGCCCTTCTCGTCCATCTCGTCCGGGTCGATCAGGTGGTTGCCCACCTCGTCGGAGGGGTAGCTGAGCATGAGCACGATCTTCTTACAGCCCATCGCAATGCCCTTGAGGCAGATGGCGAAGCGGTTGCGGCTGAGGATGGGGAAGATGACGCCTACGGTGTCGTCGCCGAACTTGGCGGAGACGTCCTTGGCGATGGCCTGCACGCTGGCGTAGTTGCCCTGCGCGCGGGCGACGACGGCCTCGGTCACGGCGATGACGTCGCGGTCGCGGATGTCAAAGGGCGCGCTTTCGGCGGCGGCCAGTACGGAGTCGACCACGATCTGCGCCAGATCGTCGCCCTGACGGATGATGGGCGCGCGAACGCCCCGGGAAACGGTACCGATCATACGATCCATAACTATAGTTCCTCTTCTCTGTAAAAAATTTTCTCTGTAGGGCGGGCGGTCGCCCGCCCCAAATTCTCGATTCTACCATGTATTATACTGGTTTTTTGCCGCCGCCGCAATGGCACAGCGAGAAAAAGTCCGTCTGGCGGAAAATCCGCGCCTGTGGTATACTGCATATGAGATGATACGCGCCGGGCCGCGCGCCCGGACGGAGACGGAGGAATGAGACCTATGGCAACACCATCCAAGGTATATTTTGCGGATTTCCGCACCACGCTGACCGAAAATTTACAGCAGAAGCTCTGGCGGCTGCTCGACCGGGCGGGTATGAATCAGATCGACTTTGACCGGAAATACGCGGCGATCAAGCTGCACTTCGGCGAGCCGGGCAATCTGGCCTTTCTGCGCCCCAACTGGGCGAAGACGGTCGCCGACTATGTCAAGGCGCAGGGCGGCAAGCCCTTTTTGACCGACTGCAACACCCTGTACGTCGGCGGACGCAAAAACGCCCTCGACCACATCGACTCGGCCTATTTGAACGGCTTTTCGCCCTTTTCGACCGGCTGTCACGTCATCATTGCGGACGGCCTCAAGGGCACGGACGAGGTCTATGTGCCGGTTGCGGGCGGCGAATACGTGACCGAGGCCAAGATCGGCCGGGCGGTCATGGACGCCGATGTGTTCATCTCGCTGACCCACTTCAAGGGGCACGAGAACACCGGCTTCGGCGGTGCGCTCAAGAATATCGGCATGGGATGCGGCTCGCGCGCGGGCAAGATGGAGATGCACTCGGCGGGCAAGCCCTCGGTACATACGCCCGACTGCGTCGGCTGCGGGATGTGCACCCGGATCTGCGCACACAGCGCGATCACGGTCGCGGACAAAAAGGCGTCGATCGATCACAGCAAATGCGTGGGCTGCGGCCGCTGCATGGCGATGTGCCCGCGCGACGCGATCCTGCCCGCCAGCGACGAGAGCAACCTCATCCTGAACCGCAAGATTGCCGAATACACCAAGGCGGTCGTGGACGGCCGTCCCTGCTTCCACATTTCGCTCGTGTGCGACGTGTCGCCCAACTGCGACTGCCACGCTGAGAACGACGCGGCCATCGTGCCCAACGTCGGCATGTTCGCTTCGTTTGACCCGATTGCGCTCGATCAGGCCTGCGCGGACGCGGTCAACGCCATGCCGATCTGTCCGAACACCGCGCTGACCGACCAGATGGCGCACGGCCACTGCTGCGAGGACGCGGAACATCCCGACCACTTCCACCTCGCGCACCCGGACACCAACTGGCAGAGTGCGCTCGAGCACGGCGAAAAGCTGGGGCTGGGCACCCGGAACTACGAGCTGGTTCGGATATGATTACCGTATTATGCGGCCGGGTCGCGGCCGGCAAGACCGCGCTGGCGGAGACCCTGCACCGGGAGACCGGCGCGGCGGTGCTCTCGTGTGACGACCTGATGCTGACCGTGTTTGACGGCTGTCTGGGCGGGGCGCACGACCGCACCGCAATGAAATGCCTGACCTATTTGTTCTCGCTGGCCGTCCAGCTCGACGGTCTGGGCGTGGACGCGGTCGTCGATTACGGCTTCTGGCTGCGCGCCGAGCGGGACGCGGCCCGGGCGTACTTCACCCGCGCGGGCGTGCCGCACCGGCTGGTGCTCGTCGAATCGGACGAGACCGTGCGGCTGACCCGCCTGTCCCGGCGCAACGAAGCCCTGCGGGACGCGCCCGGCCGGGTCTACCGGATCGAGGGCGAGCTGCTCGACCGGATGGACGCCAAGTTCGAGCCGCCCGGCCCGGATGAACCGCTCGAACGCTTTGACAATACTCCGGAAAGGAAGCTGTGACCCATGCAACGTTTTTCCACCCGGCGGCTGTGCGCGGCGGCTATGCTGCTTGCGCTCGGTCTGCTGCTGCCCCAGATCTTTCACATGGTGGGCGGCCGCCCGGCCGCGTCGGTCTTTTCGCCCATGCACCTGCCGGTGCTGATCTGCGGCCTGCTGCTCGGCCCGTTATACGGCGCGGCGGTCGGCCTGCTCACGCCCATCCTGTCCGCCCTGCTGACCGGGATGCCGCCCGCGGCCATCCTGCCCTTCATGGTCTGTGAGCTGACGGCCTACGGCCTGACGGCGGGTGCGCTGTCCCGGCGCTTTCCGCTGTATCCCGCCCTGCTGGGCGCACAGATTACCGGACGGCTGGTGTACGCGCTGGCGCTTTTCGCGGGCGGTGCGCTGTTCGGCATGGACTGCGCCGCGCCCGCCTCGGTCATCACCTCGGTCGTGACCGGCCTGCCCGGCATCCTGCTCCAGCTCGCGCTTGCGCCTGTGCTGACCCGCGCGCTGGCGCGCGCCCTGCCCGGCCTGTCGGCCGACGCCCGGCTGATTTAAGAGTCGTTTGAATGAAAAAATGCTGTCCCAATGATGGGGGCAGCATTTTTTTTGCGCACATTATCACGTGACGGGACGCCGGGCTGCGTCTGACTTTCAGTAGACGCACTCCTTCGCCGCCCGCACGAAAGCGAACAGGTTTTCCGGGTCACCCTCGAAAAAGTGGTCGGAGGGGGAAACGATACACGAAAGTTTCAAAAAACAGAATATACTTTGCGAAAATGCGGGGGAAACAGCCGGTGTTACATCAGCTTGCGGAACAGGTTCTTGAGATCCTCAACGCAGGTCTCGCGCGGGTTGCCCGGACAGCAGGCATCAGCGAAGGCGGACTCGGCCAGGAAATCGAGATCCTCCTCGCGCAGGGCTTCGAGCTTGGTCGGGATGCCGACGTCGACCGACAGCTTGCGCACCGCGTCGATCGCAGCCTGCCGGTAGGCGGCCTGATCCATGCCAGTGGTGTCGACGCCCATGGCCTCGGCGATATCCTTGAACTTTTCGCTCGTGCATTCGGCGTTGTATTCCATGACGATCGGCAGCATCATCGCGCAGGCGACGCCGTGCGGGGTGTCATAGACCGCGCCCAGCGTGTGCGCCATCGAGTGCGCAATGCCCAGACCGACGTTCGAGAAGGCCATGCCGGTGACGAACTGACCGAGCGCCATGCCCTCGCGGCCGGCGTCCTCGTTCTGGACGGCGCCGCGCAGATTTTTGGCAATCAGCTCGATGGCCTTGAGGTTCAGGCAGTCGGCCAGCTCCCAGGCGGCCTTGGTGGTGTAGCCCTCGATCGCGTGGGTCAGGGCGTCCATGCCGGTCGAGGCGGTCAGACCCTTGGGCATGCTGGACATCATGTCGGGATCGACAATGGCGACGTCCGGGATGTCGTTGACGTCCACGCAGACGAACTTGCGCTTCTTCTCCACGTCGGTGATGACGTAGTTGATGGTGGCCTCCGCCGCGGTGCCCGCGGTGGTGGGAACGGCGATGGTGAAGACCGTGCGGTTCTTGGTGGGCGCGACGCCCTCGAGGGAGCGCACGTCGGCAAATTCAGGGTTGTTGACGATGATGCCGATGGCCTTGCCGGTGTCCATGGACGTGCCGCCGCAAGCGATGAATCCTGACAAAATCCGCATCTGTGTTCTGGGGATTCTGCCATCTGTCCGGCGGCTGAAAAAATGCTGTCCCGATGACCGGGGCAGCATTTTTTGCGGCTCACATCGTCACGTGGCGGGACAGGAAATTCGCCGCCGTCTGGCTCAGCTTGGCCTCGACCTCGGTGGGTCTGGCCGCGTCGTCGTCGGCCAGAAAGGCCACGCAGCCGGTGACGTCGCCCTCGGTGATGATGGGCGCGGCCACCAGCACATGATAGGGGTCGCTGCCCGAAACGCTGATCCCGGCGTCCGAGCCGGTGTGCTCATAGATGTGCCGCTGCTCCATGAGCATCTCGAGATCGGACGAGATCGCCTTTTCAAATACGTCCTTCTTCGCGCCGCCCGCCGCCGCGATGACCGCGTCCCGGTCGCAGATCGCACAGGACAGCCCGGCCGTGCGCGACAGCGCCTCGGCCAGCTCACTGACGAAGGTGCCCAGCTCGCCCATCGGGGAATACTTTTTAAAGATCACCTCGCCGTCGCGGTCGGTGTAGATTTCCAAAGGGTCGCCCTCGCGAATGCGCATCGTCCGGCGGATCTCCTTGGGAATGACGACGCGGCCCAGGTCGTCAATGCGGCGCACAATGCCCGTTGCTTTCATATCAGTCAGCCTCCCAGAATCGGTATTTCTTTCGCGGTGGAGGTAGTATCTGTGTTCCGGCGGGAAATATGTAAATCCGGGCTGGAAATGAACGGAAATCGACAGGATTCGCAGGCACGGGGCATGTTCGGCAAGATTGTACCAAAAATAGCAGGATGCTTCCTTGCCGCGGGCGGCGGCGGTTTGCTATACTATCGCTGGATAGCAGATAAGGTCTGGTATATGACGTTGTCTGCCAACAGATTCCACGATCCAAAAGGAGAATGTATATGAAAAAGCATTGCAAACGCCTGCTGGCCGTCCTGCTCGCGGCCGGTCTGCTCGGTTCCCTGACCGCCTGCGGCGGACAGACCGATCCGTCCGCTGAGCCTGCCGCCGACACGGCTGCCGACACCACTTCCGACACCGCCGCTGACACGGTCTATGACCTGTCCGTCGGCCAGATGGGCACCGGCATCAAGTCGTCCATGGTCGTGCTGGCGCACGAGCTGGGGCTGTACGAAAAAGAGGGGCTGAACGTTACTTTTTCGGACATTTCGAGCCTGAATGACGGCATTGTCGCGATCAACGCGGGCAAGCTCGACATCCTGCCCTTCGGCGTGATCCCGACCTGCACGTTCTATGCGCAGGGCGCCGACCTCGTTATCTTCGGCGGTACGATCGCTGAAGGCAGTCAGGCGGTCTGTAAGCCCGAGGTGCAGGAGACCTACGCGTCGCTCGAGGGCTTCCGGGGCAAGACGGTCGCCTGCGTGCGCCCTGAGACCGGTCACATGATCATGAAGGCCAAGCTGCGCGAGGCTGGGATCACGCCGGGCGAGGACGTGACCTTTGTCGAGCTGGACGGTATGCAGTCGGTCGTCGAGGCCGTCAGCAAGGGCGAAGCCGACGTGGGCTTTGTCAACAGCGGCTTCGGGCAGAACGCACAGAAGCAGGGATTGGTGATTGCGTTTGACGTGGCCGATTACGCGCCCAACGCGGTCTGCTGCCGCCAGACCGCTTCGGGGCAGGCCGTGCGGGAGAATCCCGAGCCGTACATCCGCTTCCAGACCGCAAACCTCGAAGCCTACAAGCGTTATTTGGAGGAGCCGCAGCAGTGCATCGACACCCTGACCGCCTATTCAGGTCTGGAGCCGGAATATGTGGAAAACTGCCTGTACGACGGGGTCATGAAGGTGACGATGGACCCGATGGCGGTGCGCTGTGAGGAATTTTACGACAGCATGCGTGCAAACGGCGATATCGCGGCCGATGCGCCCGAGGATCTGGGCGAAGCGGTCAATTCGGACGTGTACGCGCAGGCGCTCGCGCGGATGCACGCGCGCTACCCCGATTGGGATGCCTATGACACGTTGAAAACCGCCTTCGACGAAAATAACTGACCGCCATGCAGGAATTGACACTGGATCGGGTCTCCTTCGCCTATCCCTCGGCCGCGGGTGCGCAGGCGCGGTGCGCGCTGTCCGACGTTTCGCTGACCATCCGCCCGGGCGAATTCGTCTGTCTGGTCGGCCCCTCGGGCTGCGGCAAATCGACTCTCGTGCGCCTGCTGGCCGGGCTGTCCCAGCCCACGGGCGGCGCGATCCTGCACGGCGGCCGGCCGCTCATCGACGCGCCCGTGCGCACCGCGCTGGTCTTCCAGCACGCCGGGCTGTTCCCGTGGATGCGGGTCGCAAAGAACGTCGCCTTCGCCGCGCGCAAGACCTGCGGCCTGTCCCGGGCCGAGGCGGCGGCGCGTGCGCAGGAATTGCTGCGCGCGGTCGGGCTGGAGGACGGGGCGGACAAGTACCCGTGCGAGCTTTCAGGCGGCATGCGCCAGCGTGCCGCGTTGGCCGCTGCGCTGGCGACCGAGGCCGAGCTGCTGCTGCTCGACGAGCCGTTTTCCGCGCTCGACCACAAGAGCCGCACCGCTCTGCGCGGCCTGCTCTCCGAACTGTGGGAGAGCGCCGCGCCCCGCCCGACCGTCGTTTTCGTCACCCATGACATCGATGAGGCGCTGCTGTTGGGCGACCGGGTGATCTTCCTCTATCCCGGACGGGTTGGCCCGAGCTTTCCCGTGCCCTTCACCCGGCCGCGCCGGGAGGAGGACGTGCTCGTCTCGCCCGCCTGCTGCGGCCTGCGCAAGACGCTCATTTCGCTCTTTTATCAGTCGGAACAGGAGGGAACGCCGTGAAACACCGTCCGATTCTGGCCCATGTGCTGTTTCTGCTCTGCGTTTTGCTCTGCCTGACTGGCGCACGTGGCGGCAAGCACAGCCCGGCCATGTTCCTCGCGGCCCTCTGCCTGATCGAAGCGGCTGTAGCCGTTTCATGCGTGCGCGGGAAGAATGCGCGCGCGGCGGGCGACGTGGGCGCACTGCTGTTCCTCTTTTTCGCGGTCTGGCAGACCGTGACCCATTTCGGTTGGGCCGACCCGATCCTGTTTCCCACGCCCGAAGCCGTGTTCGCGGTGTTCTGGACACAGCGCGCCGAGATGGCCGCGGGCGTGCTGTCCTCGATGGGGCTGCTCGCCGTCGGCTTTCTGCTGGCCTTGCCGCTCGGCTCGGTCGCGGGCATGGCGGTCGGACGCAGTCCGCGCCTGCGCGGGGCGGTGCTCCCGGCCGTGCGCGTGCTCACGCCGGTCTCGCCCATCATTTACGCGCCCTATCTGGTCGCGGTCATGCCCAGCTTCCGCGCGGCGGCCGCCGCCGTCATCTTCATCGGCATCTTTCTGCCCACCCTGCTTTCAATGTCCGAGCGCGCCGCCCATCTGGATCAGACCCTGCTGGACACGGCGCAGATGCTGCGCCTGAGCCGCCGGGAGACGATTTTCGAGGTCGTCGTGCCCTATTTGTTCCCGAGCATGCTCATGAGCCTGCGGCAGTCCTTTTCGACCTCGTTCATGCTGCTCACGATGGCCGAGATGCTCGGCTCCCGCACCGGCATGGGTTATTTTATCCGCAAATTCGCGGACTACGCCGACTATACCAAGGTTGCGGCCGGAATTCTTCTGGTCGCCGCCGTCATCACTGTGCTCAACCGCCTGCTCGACCGCCTGAGCACGCGCCTTGTCCGCTGGACGCCCGCGCCCTGAGCACGGCTGAGCACCGAACGGAATCTGAAAAGCGCTCTGTGTACCGAAATCGGTACGCAGGGCGCTTTTTTGTCATTTTATGACGAAACATCAAACATCATCCGTGCGTTTTCCGGATTCCGGGCGCAGAAGACCGACCTGCTGAGAGGCGATTTCGGACAGAACGGTCTTCTGCGCCTGTTTTTTTCGCTTGCCCGGAGAGAGACGACACGTTTCGCGCGTTTTCGGGAATTTTACGCGGTATTCTGAAAGGGACCAGACGACAAAATATTGATTTTGCAATCAGATCAAAGCCGGGAGAGATCAACATGGAAACGATAGAGAGAGAAACAAAGCTTGTCGAGCAGGCGCACGACCGGCTGCCGGAAAAGGAACAGTGCATGATCGGCTGGACGCAGGACGGGTGAGAAAGCAATCATTGTGCGGGCCTGCCCTGCATAGTGTTGATCGGATAGATATTCCAACATGTTAGGAGGAAAAACTATGAAGAAACGATTGATGGCCGGTCTGCTGGCGGCCGTCATGCTGCTGACCCTGCTGTCCGGCGGCGCGCTGGCGCTTGATTGGGACGACAGGGAAAGGTTGGGGCGGCCGACAGGCCGTTCGTATGTTGACTGGTGGCCGGTGTACTGGGGCTTTGACAAGAACAGTCCGGTGGAGGATCCGTCACTCGTCACTGTCACGGCCGGATCGGCCGACGTGGCCTATGCGGCTTCCAAAAAAACCGCGCAGGAGGCGTTGGATGACAATACAACCGCCAACGCCGGGCAGGCGATCAAGGGGAAATTCATCATCCGCGTCAAAGAGGGCTATTATCTGTCGTCCTACCGTCTGGTCTGCGGCAATCATAAGGACTGCGGCATCACAAAATATAACGACCGCGTGGAGGTCGAACCGGATGAAAACGGCGATTATTCCGCCGAAATCCGGTATGCGGTCACGGGCAAGGACTTTTCGCATAATCAACTCAGCGCTTTTTACCCTACGGAAAAGCCTCAGTACGCATTGGGAAACGCGGGGGATGGGCCAAATCAGTATTATCCGTATTACCTGCTCGTGGAAGTGATGGCCGATCCGGCGACCTATCGGATTACCTACGATTGGGGTGCGCTGGCGGGCAAACTTTCATCGTATGACGTTCCGTCCGAACAGACCGGTCTCAAGCGCAATCAGAAGGTCACGACGCAGGAGCCTGCCGACGACGCGGTGAGTGCGGCGCTCAGCGAGGACTATGTCTTTGACGGCTGGAAGATTACGGGCACGGGCTATGGGGACAACGCTTCGGTCCCCGCCGGGGGCAAGGTCGTCATCCAGGGCAGCGATCTGACGCTGACCGCCAAGTGGAGCGCAGCCGGAGAGCCGGACGTCTCCGATGTGCGCGTGGTCGTTGCCTGCACGAATGCGTCCGCCGGTCATGCCGGCTCGGCGGAGCAGGTCTTGCAGGACGGCGACTATACATTGGCTTCCTGCGTGGCAGACCGCCATCTGGAGTGCACGGTTACGGTCAAGTCCGACCGCTTTGTGCAGGCATATGACAAGGACACCAGGGAGACGCATACGCCCGCTTCGGAAACCCGGACGATCACATACGTGTATGAGGGCGGCTGGAATCTGAAAAGCGGCAGCAGCAAGACCGTGACATTTAAGGTTGCCTGCACTCCGATCCCGACGTACAGCCTGACCTACGACGCAAACGGCGGCACGGATGCACCCGCCAAGGCCGAAGGCTTGACGGCGCAGAAGAGCTACACGCTGAGCACGCAGAAGCCCGTGCACGAGGCGGACGCGGACGGGAAAAAGGTCGTTTTTATCGGCTGGACGGTCGAGAAGGACGCCAAAATTTACAGCAAGGACGATACCGCGCCCGTGACCGTGACCGCGATCGACATTGCGGGCGACACGACGGTTTACGCCGTCTGGGGCTACGACACGAACGAGAACGACACGGCGGACGTATTGGAGGACAAGTACACGATCGTGTACGACCTGAACGCGGGCGCGGGGAACAGCGTCACCGGCGCGGCCCCGACTGACACCGCATCCTATCTGGCCGGTGCGGCGGTCACGCTCAAGGACAGGTCGGGCTTTGCCTCCACGACCCACGACTTCCACGGCTGGGCGTTGGCAAGCGACGCAGATACTGCGCTGACAAGCTATACGGTCGCTGCCGGGAACGCGAACACCGACAAGGTCATCACGCTTTACGCGGTCTGGACGGAGAAGCCGTGCACCCTGACCTACAACGCGAACGGCGGCGCGTGGGAGAGCGACGTCGCGGGCTATACCATGAACACCGGTCGGACGACGGCGGCGCAGACGATGGCAAAGGGCACGGTCATCGTGCAGATCGGCACGTCCCCGGTGCGCACCGGAAAGCAGTTCACCGGCTGGTACTATGACGCGGCCTGCACCGAACCGGTCGTGTTCACCACGTCCCCCCGGCTCTATCACGATCTGAAGCTTTACGCCGGATGGAAGGACATCCCGGCCGATTATGTGACTTATACCATCCGTCAGCACTACATCGGCGCGGACGGCGAGGACGATCGGGCGGTCGATATCAGCAACCTTTCGGCGGAGAAGGGCACGACGCTGCTTGCCCTGTATCAGCATCTGTGTCAGAAGGTGACCTTCCCGGACACCGGCCTGACCTATCTCTTCCTCACGGGCGGTACCAAGATCACGCCCGCTCCGGCGGACGGAAAACTGACCGTTCCGACCACGATCGACCTGTATTACGCGCTGGATGCGTGGAAGGACGGGGCGCAGATAGCCGACCGGTATGAGCCGGACAGTCTGACTGGCGGCGACAGCGTGCCCGACTATCAGCAGGCGGTCATCCAGTTCACTTCCGATCCGAACGGGACGCTTTCCGGCCCGACCGTGCAGGTCTTCACGCTGACCGAACAGGACGACGCGGCCGGACGCTATCTGGGCAAGATCACGCCCGAGACCGTCACGCCCGAGCCCAAGACCGATTTCACGTTTGTATGCTGGACGAAGGGCGCAGAAGAAGGGGCGGTCACGCCGTTTGAACCCCAGACCCTGTACGGCGGCGACGAGATTACCTATACCGCGCATTTCACCGGTGTGCAGAAGACGGCGTATTTCACCGTCGAGCACTATCTTATCGATGCGGCCGCGCCGTTCGCGGTCAACGACCGCGACTACCGGGAGCTTGGCACGGTGCTCGCCGCCGGAGACTTTGCGAAGCAGCCGTTCGCCACGGTCGAGGACAGACATTACGCTTACGACCACGCAGACCCATACACGCTGACGGTCGGCGCGGACGAAGCGCAGAACGTGCTCAAGCTGTACTACGCGCCCGATGAGATCGGCGGCGGCGCAGACCTCGACCAGCCGGACGGCGTGCCCGACCAATATCAGGTCACCATTCGCTACCAGAGCGAGACCGGCGGCACGATCACGGGCACGGTCAAGGAGGTCGTCACGCTCAAGGACCCGAACGGCGGCTGGACGGTCACGGGTGACGCGCCGGCGCGCGGCTCGCAGGTCGAGCGTAGCAGCTCCCGCTACCGCTTTGACGGTTGGACGAAGGATTGGACGAATGAAACGGACGGCTTCGTATCGGGTGAAGAGACGCTTGCGCCGTTCACCATCCGGAACGCTGCGGGCGGCAAGACCTACACCGTGACCGCGGAATTTTACAAGCGGTCGAGCAGCGGCTCCTCGAACAGCAGTAAGGACGATGACAAAACGCCCGATCTGGAGAAGGGCGACCACTACGCCTACATCGTGGGCTACGCCGAGGACGGCACCGTGCGTCCAAACGCGAACATCACCCGCGCCGAGGTCGCGGCGATCTTCTTCCGCCTGCTGACCGATGACGCGCGCGACGCGTACTGGTGCACCTCCAACCGCTTCCCCGATGTGACCCCGGACGCGTGGTACAACAACGCGGTCTCGACCGTGGCAAACGCGGGCATACTCGTAGGCAATCCGGACGGCACGTTCCGCCCGAACGCGAACATCACCCGCGCGGAGTTTGCCGCGATCGCGGCGCGCTTCCTGTCCGACCCGTCCGAGGGCCGCGACCGGTTCACCGACACCGCGAACCACTGGGCGCGCGCGCTCATCAATCAGGCGGCGGCGGAGAAGTGGATCACCGGCTACAAGGACGGCACCTTCCGCCCGGACAACGCGATCACCCGCGCCGAGGCGGTCACGCTCATCAACAACGTACTTGAGCGCGGCCCGGACGCCGACCATATGCTGAAAAAGATGGTTACCTGGCCGGACAATGCCGATCGTTCGGCGTGGTATTACGAGGCGATTCAGGAGGCGACCAACTCGCACGATTACACGTGGAGCGAGGACGACGATTCCGAGAAGTGGACGAAGCTGCTTGAGACCCGCGACTGGCCTGCCTTGGAGCGGGAATGGTCCTCCAAGCACGCGGGCAAGGGCGAGATCGACATTGACGACGGCCCCTCCATTTAAGATGTTTTTTATAATATATTGATAAGATCCGTTTCCTTTTGGATACGGCCGGCAGACTGCCGGCCGTTTTTTTTGCACGCTTTGGACGACCGGAAAACAAAAAACGCCGCAGACTGCGGCGTTTTTGAGATACAACGAGGGGTATGAGAAAAACTCAGGCTTCGACCGTTACCGTGTAGCGCAGGGTTTCGGACGCGCCGGGCGCGAGGGTGCGCACGCCCCATTTTTCGGTCAGCTCGGTGCCGGGCGCGTGGAAATCGGGCAGGCTGCTCCAAGGCTCGATGCAGACATAATCGGACGGGATGGTCGGATGGCTCCAGATGCCGACATAATCAAAATCGTCAAAATCGACTGTGATCCGCCGCTGGCCGTGCGCCTGCACCAGCGTCAGCGACCGCTGCTGGAGGTCGGAGAGGATGAGCGCGTCCTGATCGAACAGGCCGGGGCGCAGGTAAAGCCGTCCGTTTTCCAGCGGCACCTCGCGGGTCTTGTCCAGCAGGTAGAGGGCTTCGTCACTGCAGTAGGGATGCAGCACGGTCTCTGCGCCGCAGTCGATGTAGGCGTCGGCCGCGCATTCGTCGGCCGCCAGCGCAACGCGGTAGCCCTCGTGACCGCCCAGCTCGTAGGACAGCGGCACGTCCGAGCGGTTTGTCATCGTGCACGCCTTGGTCAGCCGGTTCCCGTCCAGCGTGAAGCGCACGTCGAGCTGGAAGGCAAAGGGATACTGGGCGCGGGTGGCGTCCGAATCGATCAGGCGGAGGGTCAGGGCGGTGTCCGACTGTTCGACCGGCGTAAAGTCGCTGTCCGGGCCGAAGCCGTGGATCGGGATGTGGTACGCCTGCCCGCCGACCGTGTAGGTTTCATTTTTCAGCCGGCCGATGAAGGGGAAGAGCAGGGGCGCGCGGCGGGGCCAGACCGCCGGGTCGCCCTGCCAGAGCAGCTCGGTTCCGGTTTTGTCGCGCAGGTGCATCGGTTCCGCGCCGTGCGCGCTGACCTGCACCCAAAGTTGATCGTTATGCAGCGTGTGCAGCATACCGCAGACCTCCTTGTGAACATATAAATATGATATGATTAAATATATCTGATCTGGACGTATTGTATCATGCTTTCGCCTGTGTGACAATCCAAAAAAATAGCCTGTTTTCTGTATAAATTGCTGATTTTCCAGAAAAAACAGGGGAAAAACAGGGGCGTGATACCGGAAAGGGGATTGACAAAGCCGAAGGAATATAGAATAATAAGATAAAAAGTATACTTTACTTTGCGCTGGGCGGGACAGAGCCCGGCGAGACCGGAACGAGGGGGAACAGGATCATGGCAGAAGGGAATTTCCTGTATCTGAAATTATATAATCAAGTCAAAGAGGACATCGAAAGTGGAAAATACCAGCCGGGCGAAAAGCTGCCGCCCGAGGCTGATCTGCGCCGTCAGTTTGGCATCAGCGCGATCACAGTCAAAAAGGCGTTCGGGATGCTGGCCGAGGAGGGCTTTGTCCGCCGCGTGCCCGGCAAGGGCACCTTCGTCAAGGAGGATGAGCAGACCCAGCCCGCGCCCGCGCGTTCCGCGCGGCTGATCGGCATGATCCTCGAGCACGTGGCCTCGCCCTACGGACTCGATATGCTGTATGCGATCGACCGCCTGCTGACCGAGCGCGGCTACCGCCTGTGCGTGCGCTATTCCTATGGCGACCGCGAGCGCGAGACCAGCGAGATCGAATTTTTGCTTTCCCTGGGCGTAGCTGGTCTCATTATTATGCCCTGCCACGGCAACCACTACAGCACGACCATTCTACGCCTGATCATCGACGATTTTCCGGTCGTTTTGATTGATAAAAGGCTGGAAGGCATCCCGGTGCCCTCGGTGCGGACGGACAATGCGGGCGCGACGGCCTGCCTGACCGAGCACCTGTACGAGCGGGGCTGCCGCCGGATCGGCATGTTTTCGATCGACCCCTCGGGCGCGTCCTCGCTGGCCGAGCGCGTCGAGGGCTGCCGCCGCAAGCTGGAGGAATTCGGATTGCCCGAAAGCCCAAGCTGCTTCGTCTATTCGGCGCGCGCCATGACCGACAACCGGCCGGAAACGCCGGTCATTTCCCGCCTGCGCACCTTCCTGCGCGAGGAGGGCGCGGGGCTGGACGGCCTGATCTGCACCGAGTTCGGCATCCTGCCCAGTCTGGTCGCCGCGGCCGAGCTGGAGGGCGTCAAGCTGGGGCCGGACGGCCTGCGGGCCTGCTGCGTGGACGAGGACTATCTTGCGCCCGGCGGCTTCACCTTCACCCATGTCAAGCAGGACGAGCACACGATCGCGGCCAAGACGGTCGAGATGCTGGAGGAACGCCTGAACAACGGCACGCCCATGCTGGAGGACTGTCTGGTGCCCGGCCTGTTCATGCAGGGACGTACGACCTGAGCCGCTTCTGTACAAAATGAATATACTTAATTATGATATAAAGTATATTTAAAATAATACCGCCTGAAAAACGGAAGAATAAAAGCCGTTTTACAGGCGGTTTTTTATTGATTTCAATCAAATAAGGAATGTTTTTCGATTTTACATATTCCAAACAAAGAAAATACAGGATATATATTTACAAAATATATTTGGTATGATATTATAATGACACAAGGAAAACCTGCATAGTACATGAGAGAATGAGAGGATGATTTTTGTGAAGTTTAACAGAGTTGTATCCGGTGTTCTGGCAAGCTCCATGCTGCTCGGCCTGCTGGCAGGCTGCGGCGGCAATTCGGACAGCGCGTCTGCCGACAACAATGCGGCGGCTGACAGCGGCGCGGCGCAGACCGGCGAGCCCTCCGGCTCCGTCCGTATCCTGTGCAACGTCACCGGCGGCAAGGATGACGCCGAGATGAAGCTGTTCCAGGAGGCGCTGAGCGAAGCGACCGGTCTGGACGTGCAGATGGAAAAGCCCGCCTCCGACTATGACAACGTCCTGATGCAGAAGCTGCAGGGCGGCGAGGAGTACGACCTCATCTACATCGGCGCCAGCCAGTACATGAATCTGGTCGAGCAGGGCGCGCTGATGGACATCACCGACCGTGTCAAGGCCTCCGACATCCTGTCGAACAACATCGACCAGCAGGAGTGGGACGACATCACGGTCGACGGCAAGGTTTACGCCGGCTTCAACAAGAAGGAGCTGCACCGTGTCGTTCAGCTCAACAAGAACGATCTGGAAGCGGTCGGCATTGATTACAAGTCGATCGAGCCCACGCTGGACGGCTATTACGAGGTCTTCAAGGCGCTGCGCGCGGCCAATGCGAGCGCGGACTACTATCCGCTCAACTGCGTCATGTCCGAGTCCTACGACCTGCAGCCCTGGTTTGCCTCTCTCGGCCTGCAGAACGGCGTCGTTGTGGACGAGGCCGACGGCAAGACCTATTCTCCGTACTCCACCGACGAAGCCGCGCCGGTCTGGGAGTGGTTCAAGAAGCTGTATGACGAAAAGCTGCTCGATCCCGCTTCCTTTGTAGACAAGACCAAGGATATGCGCGCCAAGATGGAGGCTTCCTCCAAGCAGACGAGTGTCGTCGTTGACTGGGCGATGTGGACCGGCCTGCACAACGCGCATGCGACCGCCGACGGCGTCGCGGACGCGGACTATGAGATCGTCAACCTGCCGGGCTGCAAGACGCCGGCCGGCTCGGAGCGTGAGTACATGCTCGTTAAGGGCGGCGCGTCCCTGTTCGCCGTACCGGCCAACGCCAAGAACGTAGACGGCGCGATCAAGGTGCTCGAGTACTTCGCGACGCAGGAGGGCGGCGAGCTGCTGTCCATCGGCATCGAGGGCAACGACTACACCAAGAGTGGCAGCACCTACACCCAGACCGCGCTGGGCGCCGACCATGCGAACGACCATGGCGCACCCGTTCCGATCTACAAGGATTTTGTCAATCCGCTCGGTTATAACCGCGGCGTAGAGGAAGCGCTGACCTACCTGCCCTATGCCCGCATCGACCGGATCATCCCGGACGAGACCACCTACAAGACCACCGTCGGCAAGTGGGGCATCGAAATGATCAAGGGCAACGTCTCTGTTGCGGACGGCCTCGCCTCCATGCGCAAGGAGCTGGTCAGCCTGGGCCTGACGGAAAAGTAAGCCCGGAACCAAACGGAATTCTAAGCGTGTGAAAGAGAGTCGGAGATCGAAAAAGAGATTTTCCGGCTCTCTTTTTGTATGCCGGTACTGCAAAATAGAAAGGGGTACATCATTTTGCGTAAGACGAAGGCGGTCAAGCCGCCGCGTGAGCCGATCACATGGAAGAAGATCAAGAAGCATCGCTTCGTTTATGCCATGCTGCTGCCCATCGCGGCCTATTTCATTGTTTTTTCCTATTATCCGCTCGCCCTCGGTCTGGTCAACAGCGTTCAGGACGTCAAAATGCTGGGCGGCGCGACCTTCTGCGGTCTGAACAACTACATCAGCGTTCTGTCGAACCCGCTGTACAGTCAGGCGTTCATCAACTCGCTGATCGTCGGCGTGGGCACCTTTATGCTCCAGTTCGTCTGGGGTCTGGCGATCGCCCTGCTGCTCAATGAGGTGCGCAGCAAGGTGCTCAAGTCGGTCATCCAGTCGGTCACCTACATTCCGTATCTGCTCTCGTGGTCGGTCGTCGGCGGCCTGTGGATGATGCTGTTCTCGCCCTCGGGCATGGTCAACGGCTTCCTCGACATGATCTCGCGCGGCGATTTCCAGCCGATCGTCTTCATGTCCGAGCCGCAGTACGCCCGCGTCATCATGATCTTCACGGGCGCGTGGAAGGGCGCGGGCTACTACGCCGTGCTGTTCCTCGCGGCCATCGTCGGCATCGACCCTTCGATCTATGAGTCGGCCTCGATCGACGGCGCCTCCCGCCTGCGTCAGATCTTCCAGATCACCATTCCGAATATCGTGCCGACCATGAAGGTCGTCACCGTGCTGGGCGCGATGGGCGTGCTGCGCAACTTCGACCAGATCTTTATTATGGGCACCTCGTCCATTCTGGACAAGGTGCGCAACCTGCTGTATCTTATTTATACACAGGGCATCACGCAGTTCAAGGTCGGCCCGGCGACGGCGGGCGCAACGCTGGTTTTGATCGGCACGCTGATCATTTCGGCCGTTGTACGCAAGGCCATCCGCTATGACGACACCTACGAGGATTAAAAGGAGAAGAGATCATGCGAAAGAAAAATCCTTTGGAAAACCGGATGAACCTGCCGCAGCGCTTTGTCTGCTGGCTGCTGCTCGGATTCTTTTTCCTGATCATGTTCATCCCGATGTGGAACGTCATCGTCGTTTCCACCTCGACCATTCTGGAATCCTCGGCCTCGGGCATCAAGCTGTGGTGGAAGAGCTTCAGCGTCGAGGGCTATGAGTACGTCTTCCGCGTCACCAAGCTGGCGCGTCCCTTCTTAAACTCGCTCTTTGTCTCGACCGTGGCGACGGTCATTCAGGTCGTCCTGTCCGCCTTCGCGGGCTATGTCCTGATCCAGCGCGAGCTGCCGTTTAAGAAGAGCATCACCTCGTTCATCATGCTGACCATGATGATTCCGGGCGACCTGACCCTGATCTCGGTCTACCAGATGAACAAGCAGCTCCACCTGCTCAACAGCTACACCGGCCTGATTGTCAACGGCCTGATTTCGGGCTTCTCGATCCTGCTCATGCGCAACTACTTCACCTCGGTGCCCTATTCGCTGGCCGAATCGGCCCGTCTGGACGGCGCGTCCGAGCTGCGCATCTTCGGCCAGATCTATCTGCCAATCTCGAAGCCCGGTCTGGCAACCGTCTTCTTCCTCGAATTTGTGGGCAAGTGGAATTCGATCATGCTGCCCGCGACCTTGATCACCGATCAGGACAAGTACACCATGCCGCTGATGCTGCGCGCCATGATTCTGAACGATGCGTCGCAGTCGGGCGCGGCGCAGACGCCGAACAACGCCATCATGGCGACGATCGTCATTTCGACCGTTCCGCTGCTGCTGATTTACGTCTTCGCGCAGCGCTTCCTGCTCTCGGGCATGACGCTGGGCGCGAGCAAGGAGTGATATCCCCGTGAAAACCTCTCAGATCACCTTTCAGGAATATATCCCCAAAACAAAGGAGCGCACCTATTACGAGCTGCCCTTCTCTGTGCCCGAAAACGTCTGCCGCATCGACATCGAGTATGCCTATCCGCGCCATCGGGAAACGTCGGGCGCGGACGGTGTGACCCTGCGGCAGGAGGTGAATATCGTCGACCTCGCTCTGCGCGATGCACACGGCGGTTACGTCGGCGCATCCGGCTCGGATCGCACGCACATCTACGTTTCGGCGTTCGAGAGCGCGCAGGGCTACGCCCGCACCGACACCGACCCGGGCGAGTGGGCGATTATCGTGGGCGCGTACAAGATCGAAGACCCGGGCGTGACGGTCGCCTACACCGTGACCTTCACCTACCGCGAGCGCGTTCTGCTCAAGGGCGACACCCATATGCACACGCTCGGCTCGGACGGCTGTATGTCGGTGCGGGACACCGCGCTGACCGCGAAAAGTCTGGGACTCGACTATATTTTCATCACCGACCACAACAACTACGCCCACAACCTGTCCGCGCCCGACGTGCCGGGCATCACCGTTCTGCCGGGCACCGAATGGACACATTATGACGGTCACGCCGGTCTGCTGGGCGTGGCGCGGCCGTTCGGGAGCGCCTTCTGCGTCAATTCCAAAGAGGAAGCGTGGGCGAAGCTGGCAGAGGCACGTGAAAACGGCGCGGTCATCGTCCTGAACCATCCGTTCTGCCCCTTCTGCGGCTGGCATTTCGGCATGGACGAGGGCGGCTATGACGTCATCGAGCTGGTCAACGGCGGCGCGGTCGCGGACGCCAGTGAAAAATGTCTGGCGTGGTGGCACGACCGGCTCTGCGAAGGGAAGAAGATCCCGGTCATCGGCGGCAGCGACTTCCACCGCCCGCGCCCGTATGGTCAGATCGGCCTGCCGACGACTGCCCTGTACGCCATGTCCCGCGCCCCGCGCGATATTCTGGCGGCGGTCCGGGGCGGCAACGGCTACCTGACGCTCGATCGGGACGCGCCGACCCTGTGGGCGGAGGCGGACGGCGCGATTCTGGGCGAGACCGCGCCCGCGGGCGCCGAGACCGTCATTCGGTTCGAGGGTCTGCGCGGGGGCGACGTCATCCGCATCCTGACCGACCGGGATACGGAGGAAATCGTCTGCGTGCCCGACGTCTACCGGATCGAACTGACCCGCGCGTTCCCCGCCGCCCGCTTCGTCCGCTTCGAGCTTGTGCGGCAGGGGAAGACCTTCCTGATCTCCAACCCGATTTATTTTGCGTAAGGATGGATTGGAACATGAAAATTTTTCTGGTTTTTAAAACACATTTTGATATCGGCTTCACCAAGCTCTCGCGCGAGGTAATCGGCCAGTACGCGGGCAGTATGCTCTCCGAGGTCATCGAGACCTGTGAGGGCACGGCCGACATGGGCGAGCTGCGCTATGTCTGGACGATGCCCGCGTGGCCGCTGACCGTCATGCAGGAGAACGAGGAAAAGCGCGCTTCACTCGACCGGCTCATCCGGGACGGGCAGATCGCCTTCCACGCCCTGCCGTTCACCTCGCACTTTGACTTCGGCAGTCTGGAGGACGCGGCCGACGGCCTGAAATACGCCGTCCGGCTCTCGAAGGAGTACGGCCTGCCCCTGCCGGTCAGTGCCAAGATGACCGACGTGCCCGGCCACGGCCGCGCTCTGCCCATGCTGCTGGCAAACGCGGGCGTTAAATTCCTGCATCTGGGCTGCAATGAGTTCCAGACGCCGCCCGCCGTGCCCCGCCTGTTCTTCTGGGAGGGGCCGGACGGCGGACGGGTGCTGACCATGTACTCCAAGGGCGGCTACGGCTCGGCGCTGCGTCCGCCCGAGGATTGGCCCTATCCGGTCTGGATGGCGCTCATGCACACCCACGATAACTGCGGCCCGCAGAGCGCCGAGATGATCCGCCGGTTGGCGGACGAGGCGCGCGCAATTTGCCCGGACGCCGAGATCGTCTGCGGCACGATGGACGACTTTTATCATGCGCTGGCCGCATGCGACCTGTCCGATGTGCCGGTCGTCACGGGCGATCTGGCGGATAGCTGGATCCACGGCGCGGGCAGCTACCCGGCCGAGGTCGGTCAGGTGCGGCAGGCGCGGCGCGACCTGACGGCGGCGGGGGCGGCGGTCTTCGCCGCGGGCGGCGACGCGCAAGCGCTGGCCGCGGCCCGCGACCGGGCGGGCGACGCGCTGGCGCTGTTCGATGAGCATACCTGGGGTCTGGACGTCAAGATCGGCCTGAAGCCCGGCCGCGTTTACGAGAAAAACGCCTTCCGCGCGGCCAAGGACAGCGCGGAATACCGCCGGATGGAGGCTTCGTGGCAGGAGCAGACCGAGCGGGCGCAGACGGCCGCCGACGCGGCGGCTGAGGCGTTGGCCTGTGCCGGGGCGGGGGAGGACGCCGTCCTCAACCCGAACGGCGCGTCCTTCACCGGCTGGGCGGATGCGGACGGTCTGCCGGGTGCGCTGTGTCTGGCCGGGCGGGAGCGGGTCTTTGTGCGGGACGTGCCCGCGCTTGCGGCGGTCAAGCCGGAAACCAAGACCTATCCCGCGCCCGAAAACGTGCTCGAAAACCACCGCTACCGCCTGACGCTCGACCGGGCGTGCGGCGTCATCACCGAGCTGTATGACAAGAAGCTGAGCCGAACGCTCGCGCGCGAGCGGGACGGCGTGGGCGTGTTCGCCTACCAGTACGACGTGTACGGCATCGACGACCTGACCGAGTACCTTCGTTCGGTCGCCTACCGCTTCTCGGACTGGGGCGTGCGCGACTATGGCCGGGACAACTATCCCGACTGCCCGCACCGCACCTTCCGCCCGGTCTGCACCGGGATCGAGACCGCGGGCTATACCCTGACCCTGCGTTACTGCTCGGAAGCCGCCGCAGCCTACGGCGACGCGCGCGAAATCCGAGTTTCGGTTGCCCTCCCGCCCGAGGGCGACGAGCTGTTCGTCCGGGTCGCGCTGGACGGCAAAGAGGAGACCCCGTACATCGAGTCGGGCTCGCTGGCTCTGCCGCTTGCGGCCGACGCGCCGCGCTATCGCTTCAATAAAAACGGCGACCTCATCGACCCGGCGCACGACATCGTATCCTGTGCCAACCACGCGCTGTACTGTCTGGAAGCCTTCGCGTGCGCCGAGGACGAGGCCGGCGGTCTGGCCGTCGTCACCCGGGACGCGCCGCTGTGCGCGATCGGGGAGACCGGCATCCATAAATTCCGCAGAGAATATGAGGAACGTACTCCTATTTTGTATTTTAACCTGTATAATAACATGTGGGGCACCAATTTCCCGCAGTGGATCGGCGGCGACCTGCACTGGGACTTCACGCTGTTCGGCTATGCCGGGGCGTGCGGCGGCGCGGTCTATGCCCGGGCGCTGGCGCTCGATCAGGGCGCACGCGTTCTGCCCGTCGGCGCGGCGCAGGCCGGTCTGACCCTGCCGGACGGCGTGCAGGTCATGGCGCTCTGCCCGACCGAAGCGGGCTGGCGGCTGCGTCTGCGTGATACCGCGCTGACTGCGCGCACCGGCACGCTGCAGGCGCCCGGCCGGCGCATCCGTCCGGTCGATCTGCGCGGAAGTGCGGCGGGAACGCCTGCAGAAGGGGAGATGTCCTTCCCGATTGCCCCGTTTGGGATTTACAGCTTTATTTTGGAGGCATTATGACACAGGAAAAACAGCTCGCGCGCGTGCTGAACAAGGCCGAGCGCCTGCTCAAGGTCTATGACCACTATCTCTTTCCCCCGGTGGCCGAGCTGTCCATGGAAGGCTGGGAATGCCGGGAGCACCTGCGCACGCCGCCCGAGGGCGTGCCTTACCGCCCGATGAAGGCGGGCGACAAATGGGGCGCGGAATGGGGCAACCTGTGGCTGCGCGGCAGCTACACCGTGCCCGCCGAGCAGGCCGGACAGCCCCTCTACATCCTGCCCCGTTTGGGCGGCTGGGAGGGCTTCCTTTTCTTAAACGGCGTGCCGCACGCCATTTTCACGAACAAATACACCTATGAAACGCACGGCAACCACTACGCCGCCCGGGTCACCCCGGGCGCGGCGGCGGGGGAGACCCTGCGCTTCGACTTTGAATACTACGCCGGTCACTACATTCCGGGCTGCCAGCCCTACGAGGACACCGGGCTGAAGAATTGCAGCCATGTGTTTGAGAAGGTCGAGATCGCCCGGCGCGACGAGGACGTGCTGCGCTTCGTCACCGACCTGCGCGTCGTCTGCTCCCTGCTGCGCGCCCTGCCGGCGGACAGCTTCCGCCGGGGCGACCTCATGCGCGGGGTGTATGACGTCGTCGGTCTGTGTCCGGCCGACCCCGAACACATGCCCGACTGGCGCGACGGTCTGCTGGAAGCCGACGCACGGCTCCAGCCCCTGCTGGCGGCGAAAAACGCCGATTCGGCACCGATTACGGCGGTCATCGGTCACAGCCATATGGATACCGCGTGGCTCTGGCCGGTCGACGAGACCATCCGCAAGTGCGCCCGCACCTATGCCAACGCCGTCCGCCTGATGGACGAGTACCCCGAATACCGCTTCTTCCAAAGCTCGGCCTATCACACCGAGATGATCCGGCGGCACTATCCCGCCCTGTTCGAGAAGATGCGGGAGAAGATCGCGGAAGGCCGGTACGAGCCGGGCGGCGCGGTCTTTGTTGAGTGCGACTGCAATATGGTTTCGGGCGAGAGTCTGGTGCGCCAGTTCCTCTGGGGACAGAAGTACAACCAGAAGCACTTCGGCATCCGCTCGAACAACTTCTGGCTGCCCGATACCTTCGGCTACAGCGCGGCCATCCCGCAGATCATGCGCAAGAGCGGCGTGCGCTATTTCTTCACGACCAAGCTGTCGTGGAACGACACCAATGTGTTCCCCTATGACACCTTCTGGTGGGAGGGTCTGGACGGCAGCCGGGTCTTCACCCACTTCAACGCCACCCACTGCGAACCCGAACCGGCGACCCTGCTGCGCTACACGGTCGGCAATGACGACCCGAATTTCACGCAGGAGAGCAAGAACAAGCACGTCAGCCGCCGCAAGCTGATTGCCTACGGCTACGGTGACGGCGGCGGCGGGCCGCAGTTCGAGCACATCGAAATGGTGCGCCGCGAGGCCGATCTGGACGGCTGTCCGCGCACCGAACACCGCTCGGTGGCCGAATTTGCCGAGGAAATGGAGCGCGAGGCGCATGACGTACCGGTTTACGCGGGCGAGCTGTACCTCGAGCTGCACCGCGGCACCCTGACGAACCGCCACCAGATCAAGCGCAACAACCGCAAGGCCGAGGTCGCCCTGCACGACCTTGAGCTGCTGACCGTGCTGGACGCGGTCGCGCGCGATGTGCCCGCCGATGACACGGCCATCCGTCCGTGCATGGAAACCCTGCTCAAAAATCAGTTCCACGACATCCTGCCGGGCAGCTCGATCACCCGGGTGCATGAGGAATGCATCGCGGAGATGAACGCGCTGATTTCGACCGTGCGCGGGATGCAGGCCGAAACGGTCGGGGCGCAGGGCGCGGGCTTCACCGTCGTCAACCCGCTGGGCTTCGCCCGGAACGACACCCTGTATCTGCCGGGCGCACAGCCGGGCGGCCAGACCGTGACGAACGTATTCGGTCAGACCGTGACCGCCGTGGAGGGTGTTTCTCTGCCTGCAATGGGCACGGTGCATCTTGCGCCGTCCACCTGTGCGGACACGCCGGACGTGCCCTTTACGGTCACGGAGGATGGTCTGGAGACTCCGTTCTACACCGTCCGCTGGGACGAAAACGGCGGCTTCGCCTCCCTCGTCGACAAGCGCGTCGGACGGGAGCTGCGGCGCGGCCTGCCGCTCAACACCTTCGTGCTGGCCGAGGACGTGCCGTGGATGTGGGATAACTGGGACGTCGATCCGGACACCGTTGAGGATCGGTTCCATCCGACCGCAAAGCTCCTTTCCCGCGAGACCGTCAGCGTGGGTGCAAGTCAGGCGCGATTCCGCCTGCGCTATCAGCTTACCGACCGCTCGACGCTCGAGCAGGACGTTGTTTTCTACGCGAGCCGTCCCGAGATCGCGTTTGAAACGCGGATGCACTGGGATGACAAGCACCGCTTCCTGAAGGTCGCGTTCGATACCGACATCCGCACCCGCTTTGCGTCGCACGAGATCCAGTTCGGTCACATTGAGCGCCCGACCACCCGCAATCATTCGATCGAACAGGCCATGTTCGAGGTCTGCAACCATAAATATACCGACCTGTCCGAGCCGCATTACGGCTGCGCCCTGCTCAACGACGGCAAATACGGCGTATCGGTGCGCGGCGGCAGCATCCGGCTCTCGCTGCACAAGGCGGGCTGCCGTCCGGACCTGACGGGCGACAGCGGCGTGCATGACGTGACCTACGTCTTCCTGCCGCATGAAGGCCCGCTCTCGGCCGAAGCCGTCGTCCGTCCGGCCTATGCCCTGAACAGCCCGGCGCTCGTCTTCCCGGGCGCGCGGACGCTGCCCGAAGCGCCGGTCACGGCCGATGCGCCCAATATCGTCATCGAGTCGGTCAAGCCCCTGCACGAGACCGCCGCGCGCGCCCTTGTCGTGCGCCTGTACGAGTGCGAGGGCGGCCGGACGCAGACCGCGCTGCACTACGCCGGCTATATCCGTTCGGCCGAGGAGACCGACCTGCTCGAGGAAAACGGCACGCCGGCCGGCGATATGCTGACCTTCGGCCCGTTTGAAATCAAAACGCTGGTATTGCATTATTGAATGTGATATAATCAAAAACAGAAAGGGAGTACTTACTATGCTGAATAAAGCCGATTATGACCGTCTGAAGGCGGCCTCCATGGAGTATTTCGAGAAGGCCGGGATCGTGGTCAATCAGGCCGAGCGCGACGCCTTTCAGGTTGCCGAGTACAATCTGGGCTGCGTCGATGAGATCGGTCTCGAGCTGATCGAGTACGTCAATACCGAACGCTGCTGCGCCAAGGAGCTGGTGCTGCTGCCCGGACAGACCTGCCCGGAGCACCGCCATCCGCCCGTCTGCGGCGAGATCGGCAAGGAGGAGACCTTCCGCTGCCGCATGGGCCTCGTTTACCTCTATGTCGAGGGCGAGCCGAACTGCGACGAGACCACGATGAAGGCCGTTCCGCCCAAGGATCGCGCACAGTACTTCACCTGCCGCCACGAGGTCGTCCTGCACCCGGGCGAGCAGTACACCATCTTCCCGAACACCCTGCACTGGTTCCAGTCCGGCCCCGAGGGCTGCATCGTTTCCGAGTTCTCGACCAAGAGCCGGGATGAGTTCGACATCTACACCGATCCCGACATCGACGCGGCGCAGGACCGCACCCTGTAAGGGACGGTACGTTCTGTAAGCGAGGTATTTTATGTTTGACGTAACAGCACTGGGCGAGACCCTCATTGACTTCACTGAAAGCGGCATCAGCGCGGAGACCGGCATGGCGCTCTTTGCCCGCAATCCGGGCGGCGCGCCCGCCAATGTCGCCGCGGCGGTCACCCGTCTGGGCGGCAGCGCGGCCTTCATCGGCCGGGTGGGCGACGATATGCACGGCCGTTTCCTGATCGACACCCTGCGCGGCATCGGCATCGACACCAGCGGCATGCAGATCGACCCGAACACCTTCACGACGCTGGCCTTCGTCTCCCTGAGCGAGTCCGGCGAGCGCACGTTCTCCTTCGCCCGCAAGCCGGGCGCGGACACCCGCCTGTCGGTCGAGGATCTGCCGCACGCGCTGCTGGCGGACAGCCGCATCCTGCACTTCGGTTCGCTTTCGCTGACCGACGAACCGGCGCACAGCGCGACGCTGGCCGCCATCCGGCTGGCCAAGGAGGCGGGCGCGATCATCGCGTATGACCCGAACGACCGTCCGCTGCTGTGGGACAGCCGCGACCGCGCGCGCGAGGTCATGCGCTCGGTGCTGCCGCAGGTCGACGTTATGAAGCTCTCGGACGAGGAGACCGCGCTCATGACCGACGCGGCCGACCCGGCTGAGGCCGCCGCCCGGCTGGTTGCGCAGGGCATCTCCTGCGTTGTCGTGACGCTGGGCGCGGATGGCGCGCTCGTGCGCGTTGCGTCCGACCCCGAGCCGATCCGCGTGCCCGGCTTCAAGGCACACACCGTGGATACGACCGGCGCGGGCGACTCCTTCTGGGGCGGCTTCCTGTTCTGTCTGGCGCAGAGCGGCAAGCGTCCATCCGAGCTGACCGCCGCGGAGGCGGCGGAATTTGCCCGCTTCGGCAACGCGGTCGCCTCGCTCAACGTGGCCGGTCGGGGCGCAATCCCGGCCATGCCCACGATGGAAGCCGTGCGCGCCCGTCTGGCAGGCGAAGCATGAGCCGGTTTCGGTTGGCTGCGGTCGATCTGGATGGCACCCTCCTGAACCGTGAAAAGCACGTGTCGCCCGGCAACCGGGCGGCGGTGGCCGAGGCGCGGGCGCAGGGACTGGACGTGATCGTCGCCAGCGGGCGCAGCCTGTACGAAGCGGCGATGTTCGCCCGGGAGGCGGGCTGCGGCCCAGACCTCATCTGCGAGGGCGGCGCGATGGTCGCGGACGCCTATACCCACGAGATCCGCAAGGTCTGGGGCTTTCCGGCGGCGCAGGCCGCCGCCCTGATCCGGGTCGCGCAGGCGTACGGCCTGACGGCCATGTGCTATGTCGACGGCGCGGTTTGGCTGACCCCGACAGCCGAGGACGTGATCTTCGCGGGCGTGAACCGGTTCCGCGCCGACCGCTCGCGGTACCATGTCCATGAGGCGCTGGTCGACGATCTGGAGGCGCGGGACGGAACGGTCACCAAGCTCCTGGCCTGCGGCGCGCCCGAAGACGTGCGGAGGGCACGCGCGGCCCTGCCCGACCTGCCCGGCGTGCAGGTCACAAGCTCGGGCACGGACAATTTTGAAGCCCTGTCGGCCGACGCCGGGAAGGGGAACGCGCTGCACTGGCTGTGCCGGGCGCGCGGGATCGATCCGGCGCAGACGATCGCGATGGGCGACGCCGAGAACGACCTCGACCTGCTGCACGCGGCGGGCGCGGCGGTCGCCATGGGCAACGGCGCGGCCTGCGTGCGCGCTGCGGCCGACTTCATCGCACCCGACAACAACGCGGACGGCGTCGCCGCCGCCTTACATCATTTCCTGACGAAATAAAAAAAGAATGGACGTTTTGCCCCCTGACAGGGGGATGTTGCATGGTGTCCGGAACCCCCGGAGGGGTATCGTGTTTACGATACCCCTCCGGGGCCTTTCTGTTTCCGGGGCGTCTGCTGTGTTTTCTTGTTCGGGTTTGCGAATTCACAAAACCCGATTTCGGCTACACACTGCCCGTGTCAGCTCCAGACAGCACGGTGGGCGGGCCTGCCTCTGCCCGAAAGAGGCCACACGGGGCGGCACAAGGCGAAAGGCGGGGGTTACCATTCGCCTCTCCGGTTCAGGTCGTGGTGGGCGCATATGTGCAAAGTCTGTCCGCGGGCGGCATTGGGTTCAGGAGATTTCCCCTGCAAGTGGCATTTTGACATCAAAATGCGATGCTTGCGCCATCAAGAACGGACCGAGTATGGGGCAGTTTTCTGCCAGGAGCTAATGCTCTTAAAGTCGCCAATTATGGGCTGCCCTTTTGGATGGAACTGCGCAATTTTTCCGACGAACAAAAATATGCCTACTTCATCAGTTCATCGATCAATTGCAGGATCTCAGGCGCCACCTTTTCGCGCTCCTTTTGGGTGATATGGGTATACAATGGGTACGTGAGAGAAACCAGGATGATCCCCACAAGCCCGATCACAATGCCGGGAACAAACCACTGTCCCATCCAAACCATGGCGCAGCACATCCCAATGCCCAGGGTCAATGCGCCGATGATACCCACAACGATGGAAACCGCAGTGCCTTTTCTGGTAACGCTCCGATCCAGCCTGCGCAGCTGCTCCATTTTATCAGCTTCCTTGGGCATATATTTCTTGCGAAGCCGCTTGACCTCCTCCTGCTCTTTGGCGGAGTAGGTATAGCGTTGCAAGCTGGAAACGACATGTGCATGGTAAAGGCGGCTCCCGTGTTAAGCTGTCACTTCTTGCGTTTCTTGTAAATCACTCCGCCCGCAATTGCGGCAACAGCGACTACGGCAACTACAACAGGTATCATCCGCTTTCCCTCCTTTTTGATTTCGTGCTATTAGTTTAGAAGTCGATTGTTAGAAAAGTGATGAAGTTATGTTTGCGAAATGATAATGTTTTGTTTGCAAAATGTAAAAATGGCTGCGCCGCATTTTCAGCAGCACAACCATGTTACCGCCTGTGCAACGCCCTCATGGGGTGAAATGGCGTGGCAAAACCAGGAAATTTATTTGAAAACTACGGGGGACGAAATCTTGGGCAAAAATAAGTAGAACAGGTGGCCGTCCGTGTATTCCTATGAAGAACGAATGAGAGCTGTCAAACTCTATACTCAATATGACAAAAGTTTTGTTGCCGTAAGGCAAGAGCTGGGTTATCCATCACATAGGTCACATGCCAGCTTAAATAATATGTATCACCCAGTTCAAAGCGAACACAACGGCGCGTGAGTATGTCCAAAGAGAAGACCGAAGAGCAAAATCAAGGCCGCCAGAATTACATCTGTCGGCCTTGATTCATGCTTGTGAACGATTTCGGTTGATGCCCTTATGCGGGGGGACTTTTCCGCGTCCATTCTTTTTTGCGTCCCGAGTTGACATCGGGATACACAGCCGCCATATGCAGCAAGCCCGCAGGGGAGACCCTGCGGGCTTGCTGTTTTAGGGAAGTATAGGAGTGGCAATGCCGTGAATATTGTGTGTTTCAGTCGGGATCAGCCGATGCCGCCCAGCATCGCGCCCGCGATCAGAGCGACCAGCGCGGCGATACAGAAGACGTACTTGCCGAGGGGATAGAACCATTTGCCGATTTTCCTGTCTGCGCCCTCGTTGACCGCATCCAGCGCGGTCTCCTTCTTGAGAACCCAGAAGAACATGATGCCAGCGAGCAGCGCGCCCAGCGGGCAGATGTAGATCGAAACGACGTCCATCCACTGAGAGGTCCAGGGCTGAATGACGATCGAAACGACCGCGCCGATGATGCCGATGGTGGCGACGGCCGGGATGCGGCCCAGATGGAGCTTCTCCTGCAGGAAGGCAACGGGCGCTTCGTACAGGTTAACGATCGAGGACACGCCTGCGAACAGAACGCAGATGAAGAAAATCATACCGACGATGCGGCCGCCCGCCATGCCGTTGAAGACATTGACGAGGTAGACGAACATCAGGCCGGGGCCGCCGGCCTCGGGCGAAGCGCCGCCTGCCGCCATGGCGGGCAGGATGACGAAAGCAGCCAGCAGAGCGGCGAGGGTGTCAAACAGGGCGACGTTGCGCGCCGAGCTGGGGATGCTCTCCGACTTGGACAGGTAAGAACCGTAAATGACCGAGCCGTTGCCCGCGATGGACAGGGAGAAGAACGCCTGACCGAATGCGAAGATCCAGACCTGCGGATCGAGCAGACCGGCGGGCTTCAAGGTCAGAATGTACTTGTAGCCGTCGGAAGCGCCGGGCAGGGTGAAGATGTAGATGCTGAGTGCGACGAAGAGGAAGAACAGCAGGGGCATCATGACCTTGTTGGCCTTTTCAATGCCGCCCGCGACGCCCATCGCCATGATGATCAGGGAGACGACCAGACCGATGAGCTGCCAGACGCCGTTGCCGATGCCGAAGAAGCTGCTCGAGGCCATCATGCCGACCGCCTCGCCCAGCGTCTGCGCCTCAGGCGCGGTCGCGCCGAACGCGCCGCCGATGCTGCCCATGTCGGTACCCAGCGCGTACAGACCGCCCGAGATGCCCATGAAGCAGTACTTGAAGATCCAGCCCAGAACGACGGTGTAGCCGATCGCGAGCATCATCGAGCCGATGATCGGGATCGCGCCGATGCCCTGACCGAGGGTCTTGCTGCCGGTGCGCTCCTCGGTGCACTTGCCGAACGCGCCGACCGGGCCGGCAGCCGCCCAGCGGCCGAGCGCGAACTCCTCAATGACGCCGGATGCGCCGATCAGAACGACGAAGATAAAGTACGGGATCAGGAAGGTCAGGCCGCCGAACTTGGAGACCATGATCGGGAAGCGCCAGATGTTGCCCATGCCGACTGCCGAGCCGATACAGGCCAGAATAAAGCCCCATTT